>JAIOYI010000001.1 GCA_021741205.1 Emcibacter sp. | reverse complement strand
ACAATGTCAAAGAACAAAAAAACACCACAAAGGCCCGATCCATCAATCCTCTCAGATTTCAATCAGCGGCCTCCGCCGTGTTCGTGAAGCGGGTTATAGGCACTTCATACTTACTTGTAAATAAGAAAATTATATTTTTATGAATTTTTTATTTTTTCCCGTAACTCTCTGGTTTTTTAAAAATTAAAGGAAAGGCTTTATCCCATCTATAACAAATATAGATTTGACAAATACTAAGCCTACAGGCATTTTAACCTTATATTTTCTAATTTATGGCAGTGATATATATACATGAAAAAATCGGACCTCAAGAAGGTAAAACATATGATTTTACGCCATTATCCATTTAAAAAACGACAGCATTTATATGCGGGCGCCTTATTATTCATTTTTGGTGCTGCGGTTGGAAATTTATTTGATCTATCCTATGAAAATAAAAAGGATGAAAACCCCATAGCCGCAGCAGAGCAGATCATTACCCTTAAAGAAGAATATCTAGACGAAGCAAATTACATCCCTTCTGATGACATCGCCCTCGATTCGTCCCAAGCAGAGGAGCCCGAGCTTGACATAAGAGAGATTCGGATAAAAGGGGGTCAGGGCATGATGGATATATTGGTCAAAAGCGGTGCCACACGCACCGATGCCTATAACGCCATTAAATCCTTATCCAAACATTTTGATATGCGTAAACTTCAAATTGGACAAGAATTACAAGCAGCCTATGATAATACTGGTCGCCTCAGCGGGCTATATATGCAAAAAGACTTTGATCATAGGATAAGCATTCAACGCATAGATGAAAATTTCGTCGCCACCCTAGAAGAACAACCCATCCTGACCATAAACCGCCATGTTCAAGGCATCATTGATGATAGTCTGTTTTTATCGGCCTATAAAGAAGGATTGCCCAACAATGTCATTGCTGAAATGATTCGTATTTTCAGTTTTGATGTAGATTTTCAAAGAGAGACTCGCAAAGGTGATGCCTTTGAAATATTTTATGAACGCAAAATATCCGAAGACGGCAGCCGTGTAGAAGAGGGCAATATCTTATTTGCAAAGCTTATATTAAGTGGCAAACCCATAAATCTTTATCGCTATCAGGCAAAAGACGAGGCATTTGCGGATTATTTTCATGAAAATGGGCAAAGCGCAAAAAAGGCATTGATGAGAACCCCTATTGAAGGTGCACGGTTATCTTCGGGCTATGGCACGAGAAAACATCCTGTACTTGGTTATACCCGCCTCCATAAAGGGCTAGACTTTAGCGCCCCGACAGGAACCCCCATCATGGCGGCGGGCGACGGCGTTGTAGAACGCTCCTCACGATACGGATCTTATGGCAATTATGTCCGCATTCGTCACAACGGCACCTATAAAACCGCCTATGCCCATCTGAGCAAATATGGTCGCGGCATCAAAGAAGGTAAGCGGGTAAAACAGGGACAGATCATAGGCTATGTAGGAGCCACGGGTCGGGTAACAGGACGGCACCTTCATTATGAGGTGATGATAAACGATAAACAAGTCAATCCCCTGCGCCTAAAAATACCCACGGGAATAACTCTTGCTGGGGACGATAAAACAAAATTCCTAACCCTTGCAAGCGATGTCAATGATCAGGTTATCCAGCAAAAACAGAATATCCTGTTCACTTGGAAGCAAGAAATTGCCCTAAATACAACATTGAATACAACACCATCAGAATCAATACCCCCGATTATGGCCACACACTGAAATTATTTTTCTTTATATAAAAGCCGCTTACCAGTTCTTTGTGATATTAATTCCATAAACGCCGTTACTGGCAAGGGCGGTAACGTGAAAACCTTTGTAAGGTTTGGTGAAAATATAGCTACTGATAATACCAATGGCCGCCCCAGCAACCACATCTTCGGTATAATGTTTGTCGGAATGAACCCTACTATAAGCCACAAGACTCGCCCCCAAATAGGCCGGTATGCCATAGGCCCAGCCATAACGTTTTTGTATAAAGCTTGCCCCCATAAAGGCCACAGAACTATGCCCTGAAGGAAAGCTGTCACAGCATTCGCCGTTAGGACGGGTCTTATTAATGGCCTTTTTCAAACCAAAGGTCATGACTTGCGACGTTACAAGTGACTCCACAAATTGTATTGTGCCGTCATCACCGTCCTCATAGAAAAATGTTGTACCAAGCCCCACCGCAGGAATTAGAACCGCTAAGGCATCGCCAAGTTTTTCCGTATCGCTTTTTGCCAAAGCATTTTGCGCCAACAAGCCCGAACCACATAAAAATAGACCAATAAACAACAGCTGGGATTTTTTCTTCAAGGCACTAAACATTTTTTGCTCCAAAAAATTTGCAAATTGATTATTTCATTCTTTCCCTTAAGCTTATAGGATGATTGCCAAGATAATATCCAGACTTATTTTCCACGTTGAATTAAAGAGTTACATCATGAAAAACCAATCTCTCCTAAAACGGCTTTATAACGCAGGACAAGGTATCAGGGCGAGCTTTCTGAGCGAAATGAACTTTCGTCTTCATATTATGGCCACGCTATTGGTTCTTATTATGTTGATTGTCACAAGGCCTGATCCCCTTTGGTGGGCGATCTTGCTGCTGGTCAGTGGTTTGGTGTTGACCTTGGAATTGATCAACACAGCCCTAGAAAAACTGATTGACCATATGCACCCCGATCAACATGCCGTCATCGGAATAGTCAAAGACACACTAGCGGGGGCTGTGCTTCTGGCAAGCCTCATCGCCTTATGTGTTTTTATGGCCTTTGTCATAGAAATGCTATAATTCTAGAATTTCACAGCGGTTTATTATTCTGCCGCAAAACAATAAGCACAAACCTTATTACCATAAGGATCCCGCAAATAGGCCGCATAAGCGGTCGGAGAAAAGGTACGGGGGCCGGGCAAGCCCTCATCCGTTCCACCATTAGCCAATCCCGCCGCATGAAATTTATGAACAGCGTCACGGTTTTTAGCGACAAAGCCCAGTGTGCCACCATTAGCGGGTGTTGCATCATTACCATCGGCTGGTTTTAAGATGATAAATTCAGGCGTCTCTGCCCCATACATAATACCCCGATCGCCCAAAGGGCCCATATTACTAATCCCGAGTGCGCCTAAAGCCGCATCGTAAAATTTAGCGGATTTCTTAAGATCATTGGTTCCTAAACAACAATGTGTAAAAATCGACATTTTTATTTTCCTTGGTTCAAGTTTATATTTTAAAACAATTTATACCATATCTTCTATAAACGAAATAGATATTATGCTAGCCTTAATGCTTTATATATAAGGGGAATTAACATGACCAAATTACAAAAACTCAACAACCTTCTTTTTGCTGTTCTTGCTATTGTTATTATTTTTTCTCTATCTCCCGAGATATATAGAATGGTTTCAGAATGGTTTAAAAAGGAGGAAGTCTATAGACCTCTTCCCAATAAAGAGGTTATTGACCTTGTCAAAGATAATAAATTCATTCAAACCATATCCTATAATTCTGGTTATTGGGCGTGGTCGGAAAATATCACCATAAAAGATGGTAGCAATAAGACCAAAAACAGTCCTTATTATATTATACCCGTTGCCCAAACAACATTGGAAAATGAACAGAACCTGCCACAAACGCGTGGCGGTTTCGCCGTCTCAGAAATGAAGTTGCGCCGAAATTACGGACAGAATTTTAACAATATTCTGATTTATGATGTGCCAAAAAACCACCTCAAAAAACTATTTGATCATCGCCTTGTGATCAATAACAATTTCGTGCAGAAATACAAAGATGAATATTTTCTCATTTTGCAAACTGAAAACTTATCGGGTCAAAAAAGTAATGACGAAGAATATTATCTCTATGCGTTTGAAAAGGACGTTTTAACAAAACTCAATGTGCCAAAATTAAGCAATGTTACCTTTATCCTAGAAGATGATCTGCCAAATCCTATGATTTTGGGTCGTATGGATTTTGATCAAAACGGCGAATTTGACCAACATGATCCCTTCCACCTGTTTAATTGGAATATTAAAGACAATATCTTCACAGCATTTCCCGATGAGGCCATGACAGAATCATTGCAAAAAATTCTTGATGGGCGGTCATTGAAGAAATCAGAAAAGGCGGAATGACGGCATAATCTTAAACCGTAATTTCCAACCCATTCGGTCCTGCGGTAACCTTTACCTTGTCGCCGTCATGAACCTCGCCCGCTAAAATCATATTGGCAAGCTTATCTTGCAAGGATCTCTGGATAACACGTTTTAGAGGACGTGCACCATAAACAGGATCATACCCCGCATGGGCCAGCCAGTCTTTGGCGCTAATATCCAACTCAAGGGATAGTTTTCTGCTTTCTAAAAGTTTTTCTAGATACCGAAGCTGAATATCCACAATACCGTGCATATCCGATCTTGCCAAACGATGAAACAGCGTTACCTCGTCCAAACGATTAAGAAATTCTGGCCGGAAGGCGGCACGCACATATTCCATAACCTGCGGTCGTACCATTTCCACATCCTGATCATCCTCAAGACCCGCCAGCACATCGCTACCCAGATTACTGGTCAGAATAATGATGGTATTGGTGAAATCCACGGTGCGACCCTGGCCGTCCGTCAGGCGACCATCATCCAACACCTGAAGCAGAATATTAAACACATCGGGATGAGCCTTTTCCACCTCGTCAAATAAAACCACCTGATAGGGTCTGCGGCGTACGGCTTCGGTCAAAACACCGCCCTCTTCATATCCCACATAACCAGGAGGTGCCCCCACTAGACGGGATACCGCATGTTTTTCCATAAATTCCGACATGTCAATCCGCACCATGGCATGTTCGTCATCAAACATAAATTGTGCCAAAGCCTTGGTCAGCTCGGTTTTACCAACCCCCGTGGGTCCGAGAAATAAAAACGACCCAATGGGGCGATTTTGATCTTGTAGTCCCGCACGGGCACGACGCACCGCCGCCGAGACGGCTTGAACTGCCTCTTGTTGTCCGATAACACGCCGGCCCAAATATTTTTCCATTTGAACCAGTTTTTCCCGTTCACCTTCCAACATCTTATCGACGGGAATTCCTGTCCATCGACTAACCACCGCGGCGATATCTTCTTCGCCCACTTCTTCTCTCAACAGATGATTTTCGGTGTCGACTTCCTCTGATTCCGATGTAGCAACTTCCAAAGATTTTTCCAGTTTAGGGATAATACCATAAGCCAGTTCCCCCGCACGGGTAAGATCACCAGCCCGTTGCGCCTGTTCTAGCTCAATTCTCGCCTGGTCAAGTTGTTCTTTAATCTTAACATCACCTGCTATACGGCTTTTTTCTTGCTGCCACTGTGCCGTAAGGGCCGCAGATTTTTGCTCAAGCTCTTGCAGCTCCTTTTCCAGCTTTTCAAGTCTTTCTGCAGACGCCTTGTCCTTTTCCCTGCTGAGGGCTTCCTTTTCTATTTTTAACTGAATAATGCGCCGATCGAGTTCATCAAGGGCAACGGGCTTACTGTCCACTTCCATTTTAATGCGGGACGCCGCCTCATCCATAAGGTCAATGGCCTTATCGGGCAAAAACCGGTCATTGATATAACGATTGGACAAAACAGCCGCCGCAACGGTTGCGCCGTCCGTGATTCGTATACCATGATGGAGTTCGTATTTTTCCTTTAGGCCCCGCAAAATTGAAATGGTGTCCTCCACTGTCGGCTCAACCACCATAACAGGTTGAAAACGACGTTCAAGTGCGGCATCTTTTTCCACATATTTTCGGTATTCATTGAGGGTTGTTGCCCCAATACAATGAAGTTCTCCCCGAGCAAGAGCTGGTTTCAAAAGATTGGAGGCATCCATAGATCCCTCACTTGCCCCCGCGCCAACAATGGTGTGCATTTCATCAATAAACAGAATAATACTACCATCCGAAGAGGAGACTTCTTGCAGCACTGATTTCAAACGTTCCTCAAATTCACCGCGATATTTAGCCCCTGCAATCATCGACCCCATATCAAGCGCCATCACCCGTTTATGTTTTAGGCTGTCTGGTACATCGCCATTAGCGATACGCAAGGCTAAACCTTCCACAATGGCGGTCTTACCAACGCCTGGCTCACCAATAAGGACGGGATTATTTTTCCGTCGTCTGGACAAGACCTGTATGGTGCGGCGAATTTCCTCGTCCCGCCCGATAACAGGATCAAGTTTTCCGTCCCGTGCTGCTTGTGTCAAATCCTGTGCATATTTTTTCAGGGCATCATAACTGTCTTCTGCCGATGCACTAGAGGCGGTGCGGCCTTTACGAATTTCGTTAATAGCCGCATTTAAATTCTGAGCCGTCAAACCCGCCGCCTTCAATATATCAGCAGATTTCGTGCCCTTAGCCAAAACAAGGGCAAGCAACATGCGCTCTACCGTCACATAATCATCACCTGCTTTTTTGGCAATTTCTTCAGCACTTTCAAAAAGACGGGATGTATCGGCCGCAAGATATAATTGACCCGCACCGCTTCCTTCTATTTTAGGATAAGACAGAACCTCTTTTTCAACCGCACGAATTGCAGCCTTGGCATCCGCCCCAGCAGATGTAATAAGATTTGAGGCTAAACCCTCTTCGTCTTCCAATATAACTTTTAAAATATGTTCTGGTGTAAATCGCTGATGACCTTCACGAATGGCATAACCTTGAGCTGACTGGATAAAGCCTTTTGTACGGTCTGTATATTTTTCAAAGTCCATAACCTTAAACCCCTTTCTCACAACATAATATATCCACTATATAGTGTTGTATTTATGCCACTCAAGGGGCTAAAGATGTTTTTTATTATTTGGTCTGAAAATAGCAAAAAGTATTATAAATCAAAACTCAAGCCTCTGGTTCTAAGTTTGGTAGGTTTGGCAGTTCTGGCATCGATATTATTTTTTTACGTCTCGGTTTACGGACTGGCTCTTTCTCCACGACTTCTGTCTTATCAGTGACTTGAGATGTTTCGGATGTATGAGAGGTTTCTATAATATCAGGGACTTCTGGTTTTTTTTGTCTTCTGGGTCTTTTGGGTTTTGCCCTATCGGCCATTTGCCCGTCATTTTTCATTTCAGAAGAAATTTCATCTGAAGACTCATATGGCGGGATTTGTCCTTCTGTTTTAGCATTGGCGCGCCGCTCTATTTCTTCCTGCTCTTTTCTAACGCGTTCTTTTTCCCGAACGAGCTGAGCGGCAGCTTCAACGGCTGCTGATTCGGCATAAAGACGATAATAATGATCAGCATATTGATCAAGAGCTTCAGACTCTATGCGATCAGCCGCCTTTTTATCAAGAGCAAGCGCTTTATATTTTTCATATAATTGTTTTGCGTTACCGCGCTGGTTTCCCGCGGGTCCATAACTGTCAAGTTGACGGTTCGACGAATTAGACTGCACATTTCGATTATTATTCTGATGCGATCTGCCGGCGCGTTTTTGATTGTTATTTTGGTTCGAGCGGGCTGGTCGGTTTTGTCTGGTATTTTGATTTGGCTTCATGAAAACAACGCTAAAATAATGGCCAATCGAGAGAGGAATCTTGACAATATGTCTAAAACGATCCTGCCTGACAGCGGTTACTTTTATAATATCTAAATTCTGAGGTTTATGTTGCCGAAAAATTATTACGCTATAATCCATTCGGACACTTAATGCTCTCGAAAGAGCATGTACACACTACCCTTATAGCAACGAAATGCCAACTTTATTTTTCAAATTTGTGTATTTTTTTAAAAATCACGCAAAATCAAAGGTAACACAACGGTCTCTTTCTGCTATATCGACGATGGTGCGCATATTCTTTGCCCCCACCTTTATAAAAATATCTGTTACCTGTTGGGCCTGATCATGACCTATTTCTAAAAATACCCGCCCCTTGTCCGCAACAAGGCTTGGTATGATTTCGCTCAAGCTTTTATATTCCTTTAATCCATTTTCCTTGGCAAACAGGGCTGTATGAGGTTCATACTTCACCACGTCTAGGGCGAGACTTTCCAAGTCATCTTCATCAATATAAGGGGGATTACATAAAATAATATCAAATTTCTCATCTGGCGGTAATTGTTCGGCCCAATTGCTCACAACAAAGTCACATCTGGCTGATAGATTAAGCTGTTCGGCATTATCCCTTGCCAAGGCAAGGGCGTCTTTTGAAATATCAACCCCAACGCCCAAGCTGTTTGGAAGTTCGGATAGTAATGATAAAAGCAAACAACCACTTCCCGTACCAAGATCCAAAATTTTTAAAACCGCCTTTTTATCCGTAATTTGTGTAAGTGCCGTTTCGATCAATGTTTCGCTGTCGGGTCTTGGTGTCAGACAATTCCGACTTATTTTAAATGTATGGGTCCAGAAATCTTTTCGGCCCAATATTTGTGCCACTGGTTCATGAGCAAGACGGCGTACAATAAATTCCTGAAAAATACTTTCTCTCTCAAGATCAACCTCTAGGTCCGTATTTAGAATAATGTCCAGAGTAGACAGACCAAAGGCTTCGCCGAGCAATAAATCCACATCAAGTTTTGCGGTATCAAAATCCGCAAGCCTTAGCTTATCAATAGCTGATTTTCGAATATTTTGAATGGTTGGCATGTCAATCCGCTCATATTATAGGGGTTGCAAAGCATTTAATCATTCATTTGCGCCAGCATTTCAGCCTGATTTTCCGTAATAAGGCTTGTGATAACCTCGCCTAATCCATCGCCCGCCAAAATTTGATCCAATTTATAAAGGGTCAGATTAATACGGTGGTCGGTAACCCTGCCTTGGGGAAAGTTATAGGTGCGAATACGGCCTGATCTGTCGCCTGATCCCACCTGTTCCTTGCGTTCTGCCGCCCGTTCCGCATCCCTTTTTGAGCGTTCCGCATCATAAACACGGGCCATCAAAACCTTCATCGCCTTTTGTTTGTTTTTCAGTTGGGATTTTTCATCTTGCTGCTGAACGGTAATACCTGTTGGAATATGGGTAAGGCGAACGGCGCTGTCAGTGGTATTAACGCTTTGTCCACCAGGGCCGCTTGCCCGAAAAATATCCACCCGAATATCTTTGTCTTCAAGCTTGATATCGACCTCTTCCACTTCTGGCATCACCGCGACGGTCGCGGCTGACGTATGAATGCGGCCACCTGTTTCCGTGTCTGGCACCCGTTGCACCCGATGACCGCCTGATTCATATTTGAGTTTCGCAAAAACGCCCTTGCCCGCCACCGAGATAATTACCTCTTTAAAACCGCCCACATCACTTGACGATGAATTGACAACGTCAAATTTCCAACCTTCTAGTTGAGCATAGCGCTGATACATACGAAATAAATCGCCCGCAAACAAGGCCGCCTCATCGCCGCCTGTGCCTGCCCTGATTTCCAGTAACGCACTCTTGTCATCATCCACATCTTTAGGCAGCAGCATAATTTCCACGTCCCGCTCAAGGGCGGGCAATTGTTTTTTTAAATCGGGAAGTTCCATTTCCGCAAGCTCAATCATCTCTGGATCACTGTCAGGATCATTGACAATTTCTTCCATTTCCGTCATTTCGTCGATCATGGCTAAATATTGATGTGCGGCCTTAACCACGGGTGTCAAATCCGAATATTCCTTTGAAAGGGCAATAATATCCTGAGACGACAAGGTCGCAGCCCCTGTCATCATACGATGTTCTAACTCTTCATGGCGGGTAATAAGTTGTAATAGGCGTTCTTTGGGTATCATCTTGATTTATCTCGTTGGTCTATTTATCCATTTTTCTAATATCGATAGTTTAAATTGCTAACGATAATGGTTTAAATGGGTCATGACCTGATCAAGAGCAATCTCTGTTTGGCTACCGTCATCAAAATTTTTAATCATGACAGTGCCTCGTTTTAATTCATCCTCACCTATGATAATAGCTGCCATAGACGATATTTTATTGGCCCGTTTCATGCGTTTTGCCATATTACCCCGATAAGACATATCAATGATATAATCTGCTTTACGGAGCCTATAAGCCAGCTTTAAGGCCTCTGTCTGGCAATCGTCCCCCACGGGAATTATGGAAACGGGTCTTGTGTCCTGTGTCACCAAATCGGGCGATATAAGGTCCGAAAGTCTCTCCATGCCTGCCGCCCAACCAATGCCTGCGGTCGATTGGCCGCCCATTTTTTCAATCAATCCGTCATAGCGCCCGCCCGCAAGAACGGTTCCTTGAGCGCCAAGTTTTGACGTCACAAATTCAAAGGCTGTATGGCTATAATAATCAAGACCCCGCACAAGCCGTTCATTAATAACATATTTAATTTGAAGGGCATCAAGCCCCGCCAAAACCGTATCAAAAAATAGCCTTGTTTCGACATTATAATAATCAGAAATGCGGGGTGCATTTTCCACCAAAGCCCGATCATTTTCGTCCTTGCTATCCAAAATCCGCATAGGATTTTTTTCTAACCGTGCCAAACTGTCTTCGCTTAAACGAGCTTTATGCTCTGTGAAATAAACCACAAGCGCATCACGGTAAGCATCGCGGCTTTCCTTATCACCCAGACTGTTTATTTCAAGGCTGATATCATCCATCAAATTCAGCTCTGTGAGCAAAGTCACCGCAATAGCCAAAACCTCGATATCGGCCTGTGGTTCTGCCACCCCCAATATTTCAATATCCATTTGGTGGAATTGACGCATCCGTCCCTTTTGTGGGCGTTCATAACGAAACATGGGACCAAAGGCAAAAAATTTACAGGGCAGGGATTGCTGCAACCCATTAGAAATAAAGGCACGAGCGATGCCCGCCGTATATTCGGGCCGCAAGGTCAAGCTTTCGCCGCCCCTATCCTCAAAGGTGTACATTTCCTTTGACACCACATCCGAGGTTTCCCCAAGTGTTCGATTAAATATTTCGGTAAATTCAAAAATGGGTGTGCTGATTTCTTCATGACCAAAGCGTTTGGCAATATCTTGAAATACCTGATTAATATATCGAAATGTCCGTGCCTTATCACCCATGATGTCATGGGTACCCCTTACCGGTTGTAATTTAGGCCCGGATTGTGATTTCGCCACTGGTCTGCTCCTTAAAAATTCTTAAATTTTAACTATTGTTTTTTGCCGCTTCAATCATGGCCGCTTTTTCTTCTACAAGCTTTACAATATGATCAACAAGCTTGTCATCCCCTATCTTATGATCGGACATGCCATTCAAATAAACCATATGAGTGCCGTTGCCCCCACCCGTCAGACCAATGTCCGTTTCCCGTGCCTCGCCCGGGCCATTAACCACGCAACCTATAATGCTCAAGCTTAAAGGAGTAGCAATATGTTCCAGTCTTTTTTCCAACGTCTCCACCGTTTTAATCACGGGGTACGCCTGACGCGCACAGGACGGACAGGATACAATCCGCACCCCACGATGACGAATATCAAGGCTTTTGAGCAGATCAAAACCAACTTTTACTTCTTCTACGGGGTCTGCGGATAAAGAAACCCGAATGGTATCACCAATGCCAGACCACAACAACATCCCCATACCAACGGAGGATTTCACCGTACCAGCCCGCAAAGCCCCCGCCTCCGTAATTCCCAAATGAAGCGGATAGTCGCAAGCATCCGCCAAACCCTGATAGGCGGCAACGGCCAAAAAGACATCCGATGCCTTCACGCTGATCTTAAAGTTAAAGAAATCATTGTCTTCTAATATTTTGGCGTGTTCCATGGCGCTTTGTACCATGGCATCAGGACAAGGTTCGCCGTATTGTTCCAGCAAATGTTTTTCCAAAGATCCCGCATTCACCCCAATACGCATTGAACAACCATAATCCTTGGCGGCTCTGACCACATCCCGTACCCGATCCGCCGAGCCAATATTACCCGGATTAATCCGAAGACAAGCCGCCCCCGCAAGGGCGGCCTCAATAGCCCGCTTATAATGAAAATGAATATCGGCAATGACGGGTACATTAACGCCTGCAATAATTTCTTTCAATGCCGCTGTCGATTCTTTATCAGGGCAGGAGACCCGTACTATATCGGCACCGGCTTCCTCCATTTGTCTGATCTGACGAATGGTGGCCTGCACATCGGTTGTCAAGGTATTGGTCATCGACTGCACAGAAATTGGAGCGTCCCCCCCCACGGGAACATTACCCACCATAATCTGTCGTGATTTCCGTCTTATAATATCTCGGTAAGGACGAATGCTCATTTTGCCGTCAATTTCCTATTCATGCTGTTATCGGGCGTAAACATGCGAAATGTTTCCACCAATATCAAGGAGAATTATAACTATAGGGTATGTTTCTTAAAAAAGTATAGGCTCAATGTGATATCTGAAGATCCGTTTGAGCGATTTTTGTCAATAAATCTTGTTTGCTTAAGCTAACGTCCTGTCTTATTTCCCCAAGCTCACCTAAGGATGAAAGGGCAACATCACCAACAAAGACAGATACGGCGCCCGCATTGCTGATCATTAAGTTCATATCTCCGCCATCTTCAGAATAAAATTCCTCCCCAGCCCGAAAAACACGATCCGCAAGAATTTCATTATCCGCATTTTTGATCCTGAGCCATGTGTCACCAGTAACTTTAAGATGAACCTGACCCAAAAGAGCCTGAGCCTTCACCGGTACATTCACTGTGGACTGCTGTGTTTCTAGAGACATCTGAACCTTATGACTTTCTTCAGGGATACTTTTTTCAGGGATACTTTCTTCAGGGATATTTTTTTCTAACACAGGAATTTCATCACCAGATAAGGCCGAAATCATAATATTTGACGTCACGGCTGATACATCAGGTAAAGATGATAGTATAATATTTTTATTGCCACCCATATTGTACCAAACACCATAAGCGATAAGCAGGCTAAGCATGGCTAGTGATATAATAATTTGATAAAAGTGGGAATGCCTTTTTTCACCTTCCAAAAAAACCAGTTCAACCTTTTTCGTGCTACCTGCAAATTCTTTTTTATACTGGCTAACTATATCTTCAACATTGAGGTCAAGATAGGCCGCATAATTTTTTAAGAAGCCCGCCGCATAACAGGCAGAAGGAAAATCAGCGAAATTATCTTGCTCTAAGGCCGCAAGCAAATGAGGCCGTATGCAAAGCTCATCTGAAATTTCATCAAGCGTATTCTTGGAAAAATTTCCCCGCCTATTTTGGCGGGTAATGGAAAGTTTCTGACCCACGGTCAAATCCCGCTGATCAGATTTTGTTGATAACAAACGATAATCGACATTGTTTTTCGATAAAATTTCTTGATCTACTGATAATATATCTACCATAACATAACGTAACCAAAGTTTATAATTTGTTCTATATCTTCAATAAGCCGTTTCCTGCGCACCTTATATCTTGGATGCATTCTATCCCTATATGTTTACTTTTCCATTAACCATAGGTAAGATTTATCAAAATTAATTTTTTGTTTAATATTGTCTGATTGGTTTTTTGCTTTTTGCAAATATGAGTGAACTGCAAACTCATTTAAAGAGTCAACAAAAAACGACAAATCCATCTAATTTAAGAAGAAAATGGCTAAAAAAGCTATATTTTGATGTCGTGATCTTTCGCAAAATCAATGAGCATGCCCCTAAGGCTGTGATCAGAACGACTCAGTAATCCCCCCAAATAAGCCTCTATTGTGGATAAATCCATGCTACGGATCATCATTTTTACAGGCCCTACAGAAGATGGTGCAATGGACAGGCGTCTAAAACCAATGGCTATCATAGCAAGTGCCGTAATGGGCTTTCCCCCAATTTCCCCACAAAGGGTTATTGGCACATTATACTCATTACATTTATCAATAATAAATTTTAACATTGATAGAGCCGCAGGCGAGATTGCATCATACCGCCCGGACAGTTTTGAATTTTCACGGTCATAGGCAAAAAAGAACTGCATTAAATCATTACTGCCAATAGAAATAAAGTCCACCAACGGTAATAAATTATCAAGTTGCCAGATGAGTGCTGGCACCTCTAACATCGTTCCCACTTGAATTTTTTTGGGCAAATTTGCCGCATTATTTGCATGGTGGAGTTTATGGCGAGAAATTTCCTTATTCAAAATTTCTTTTGCCATTTTAAATTCAGAGACATCAGAAATCATAGGGAACATTATATTAAGCTCTTTATCCGCCGCAGCCTCCAAAAGCGCCCGAACCTGATACCGCAACAAAGCGGGTCTATCAAAAGCAATCCGTATGGCTCGCCACCCCAAGGCGGGATTGGCTTCGTGATCCCGTTTTAAAAAAGATACCGGTTTATCACCACCAATATCTAGCGTCCTAAAAACAACGGGCTTTCCCTCGGCTGAATTTAAAATATCCCTATAAAATTTAGTTTGAGGTCCGACCCTTGGCAAGGATGCGCTCACCATAAATTGGAATTCTGTACGGAATAACCCGACGCCGCTTGCTCCTGTTCGTTTTAATCCCTCCATATCTATGCTAAGACCTGCATTGATTAAAAGTTCAATTTCAACCCCATCAAGGGTTGTTGCAGGCTGATTTCTAAGGGCCTCATATTCCGCAAGAAGTACTTTACGGGATTCGATATTTTCTCGGTAGCTTTGAAGAATTTCTGGCTGAGGTGAGAAATAGACCACCCCCTGTATGCCATTAATAATAACCCGTTCCCCCTCTGCCACATGCAAGAGAGCCTCTTCCATCTGTCCCACCATAGGAATGCCAAGAGCACGGGCAACGATAGAAACATGAGCCGTTTGAGAGCCATCCCGAAGAATAACACCGCATAATTTTTCGCGGTCATAATCCAGCAAATCCGCAGGCCCCATGTTCTGTGCAACCAATATGGCTTTATCGGGCAAGTTTTCTGACGCCGCCGTCACAGACAAACCCATAAGATGGCGATTAAGCCGATTGGCAAGGTCATCCAAATCGCTCAGGCGTTCCCGAAGGTAGGGATCTGTCATTTTTTGCATACGGGCACGGTTATTAAGCTGAACCTTCTCTACGGCGGCCTCGGCCGTAAGACCTGTATCAATAATATCCTCGATCTTTGATCGCCACCCCTTATCCCTAGCAAAAAGCATATAAACATCAAGAATTTCTTTATGATCGCCTTGATGGCTTATATCTTCTGCAGACATCATATCATCAATTTGTTTTTGCAGCGCTCCTAAGGCCTCATCAAGGCGCTTCTTTTCCAAAGGAATATTATCGGTTAAATGTTTAACCACCTCAATTTTTGGTTCATGAAAAACCACAACACCTTCTGCCATACCTTCGGCAAAAACCACTCCTTCAAAACGAGCCGTTGCCGCCCGCTCCAAGGTCGCCCCCTGTTGTTCTTGAGGATTAAAAAGATCGCCACTTGCCACAAGTTCCGCCAAAACCATAGCAACGGTTTGTAAGGATTCCTTTTCTTCTTGAAGATATTGACGTTGGGTTTTGTTTTGAACCACCAAAACGCCCACCACCTTGTCTGACCGCAAAACGGGAACACCTAAAAAAGAATGATAAATTTCTTCGCCAGTTTCAACACGATAGACATATTTTGGGTGTTTTTGAGCATTGGATAAATTAAGCGGCAAACCCGTTGCCGCAACATGCCCAACAAGTCCTTCTCCAATCCGAAGCCTTGTATTGTGGACAGCCTCTTTTTTCAATCCTTCGGTGGCAAATAATTCGAGAATTTCTCCGCCGCGCATAAAATATACGGAACAGACCTCAGCAATCATATTATTGGCAACAAGACGCACGATTTCCGCCAAGCGCTGCTCTGCCCCGCTTGCACTTGCCATTACGGCATGTAAACGTCTTAATAATTGACGGGGTGCATTGTTAACCGAAATCAATATTCCCCTCCTCAAAATTATTGTGCTGTCCCATTCCCTCCCCCAGAACTTAAACCAAAGAACTTAGACCAAAGAACTTAAAAACATCCAATATACAAATATAACTTATACTATATTATATCAATTTACTGATAAATAATGATGCGCCTGTTCCACTAACCCATTAATAATTTCGCCTGTCGACTGCTCTGTTTTAACCAGACCCACAATCTGGCCCGCCATCAAGGATCCATTTTCCACATCCCCCTCAATCACAGCCTTGCGTAAAGCGCCCGCCCAGTAATGTTCTATGGCAAGCTGGGCATCCTTCATATCCACATTCCCTGCCTGGTATTTTTCAATAACATCACGTTGGGCCAAAATGAAGGATTCCGAGGCCTTGTTTTTTAAGGCTCGAACAGGAATAACAGGAAAGCGTGGGTCAAGTTGCACCGAAGCAATCGCATCACGGCTATTGCCCCGAATAAATGCTTTTTTGAAATTTTCATGGGCAATGGATTCTGTTGCACACACAAAAAGCGTACCAAGCTGAACACCCGACGCCCCCATTTCAAGATATGACGCCATAACCTCACCGCGGCCAATACCGCCCGCAACAAATACCGGAACCTCGGTGATATAAGGTAATATTTCCTGCGCCAAAACCGATGTTGAGACAGGGCCAATATGACCCCCCGCCTCTGACCCCTCAATCACAATGGCATCAGCCCCAGATCGAATAAGTTTCTTGGCAAGAATTAAAGCGGGAGCAAAACAAATAACCTTTGCGCCGCCCTCCTTTAATTTGGCAATATCCGCTGCTGCTGGAATGCCACCCGCTAAAACCACATGTGACATTTTATGCTTTAAACACACATCAATAAGATCACTAATTTGGGGATGCATAGTTATTAAATTAACGGCAAAGGGCTTATCTGTCAGGGCCTTTGTGCCAATAATTTCAGCATCAAGTAACTCAGGCGGCATACTTCCGCAAGCAATAACCCCAAAGCCACCCGCATTTGAAATAGCAGAAACCAAATTTCTTTCAGATAGCCAGCTCATAGCGCCGCCAAGTATTGCATACTCAACACCCAAAAAATCTTTACCTCTTTGCCATAATTCAGACAATCGATCTTGGTTGGATATAGTCATACTGATCCCTTTAATTTACATTTTAATAGGCTCTATTCAGAATCAAGTCCAAAAACCGTGTGCAAAGCCCGTATGGCAAGTTCTGTATATTCAGCGGCAATCAGAACGCTTATTTTTATTTCCGATGTTGATATGACTTGAATATTAATACCCTTTTTTGCCAATGTTTCAAACATTCGGGCAGCAACACCCGCATGAGAGCGCATCCCAACGCCAATCACAGAAATTTTCACCACCGCTTTATCATATATAAGCTTGGCATATTTTACATGCCCTGTGGATTTAAGGATATTTATGGCTTTGTCCAAGTCACTTTCTGGTACCGTAAAGGTCAAATCGGTTTTTTTGCCATCCTCGGATATATTTTGAATGATCATGTCAACATTAATATTGCCCTCCGCAAGAGGCCCAAAAATATCACTCGCAACGCCTGGTGTATTTTCCACCCCAACGAGCGTTATTTTAGCCTCATTCTTGGCATAGGCTATACCACTTACGACTTGTTTTTCCACAATTTCATCCTCATCTACAACCAGTGTTCCTGGTACGTCGTTAAAACTTGAAAGCACCTGAACCCGAACACCATGGTTCATGGCCATCGCAACAGATCGTGTTTGTAAGACCTTTGCTCCAAGTGATGCCATTTCAAGCATTTCTTCATAAGTAATCTTATCTAGTTTACGTGCACGGCTCACTATACGAGGGTCTGTGGTATAAACACCGTCCACATCCGTATAAATATCGCACCGGTCTGCCTTTAGCGCCGCCGCCAGAGCAACAGCCGACGTATCCGACCCTCCTCTGCCTAATGTTGTAATTCTGTTATCATCGGAAATTCCCTGAAAACCTGCCATAACACAGACAACACCATCTTCTAATCGTTTGATCATTTGTCTGGTATCAATATCCTCAATACGGGCAGAACCATGGGTATTATTGGTCTTAAAGGGTACTTGCCATCCGAGCCATGACCGTGCAGAAATTCCCATATTTTGCAGCGTTAGAGCCAAAAGGCCCGCCGTCACCTGTTCGCCGGATGAAACGACAGCATCATATTCCCGCGCATCATGTAAGGGCGAGGCCTCTTCAACCCATTTAACAAGCTGGTCTGTGGTTCCCGCCATCGCAGAAACGACGACCGCAACCTGATGGCCAGCGTCAGTTTCCCGCTTTACTCTTTCAGCAACGTTACGTATGCGTTCAAGATTCGCAACCGATGTGCCGCCAAATTTCATTACTATTCGTGACATATTTAACTCTTCTTGCCTTTTTTCTATAACAATTATTGCCTTACGACAGAATCATTTTATTTCGCTGTAACCCAAATTCGCGCTATACATATACTTTTATAGGGGTCTCATGCAAGAGGCCAATAAATATAATCTGTTTTTTGCTGTAATATAATGTAACTTTGACTAAATTAAATTTTGTTTTCTCATATTAAAGAAGAATTGTTCTATTTCCATGACAGAAAAAAAATCATCCCCAACCATTGAAAATACATCAGCATCAGTTGATCCCGCTGAAATTGCCCATTTTTCTGCTATGGCCGCCACTTGGTGGGACCCTAAAGGGCCTTTCAAACCCCTCCATAAATTAAATCCGACCCGCATTGCTTATGCACGGGACGGCATATGCCATCATTTTTCCCGAGATCCCCACGATAATCTGCCTCTTTCAGGCCTTAGAATTTTGGATATTGGTTGCGGCGGTGGTCTTTTGTCTGAACCTATGGCACGCCTTGGAGCGTCCGTAGTGGGGGCCGATGCCTCAGAAAAAAACATCAAAACCGCCAAGGCCCACGCCAATGAAATGAATATCACCATAGATTACCGTGCCGTCACAGCAGAAGAGCTTGCGGCTTCTGGTGAGAAATTTGATGTCATTCTTAATATGGAGGTCATTGAACATGTGGCCGATATCCCCTCTTTTCTTAATGCCTGTAATATGTTGCTTCAAGATAATGGTTGTATGGTTATGTCAACCCTAAACCGAACCGCAAAATCATGGGCCATGGCCATTGCGGGAGCTGAATATATTTTACGTTGG
Source organism: Emcibacter sp. (assembly GCA_021741205.1). Taxonomy (GTDB): domain Bacteria; phylum Pseudomonadota; class Alphaproteobacteria; order Sphingomonadales; family Emcibacteraceae; genus Paremcibacter. The sequence continues at coordinate 505,019 of JAIOYI010000001.1, read as the reverse complement.
TTACCAAAAGGAACCCACGACTGGCACAAATTCCTTAAACCTTCTGAACTGATCCGTGCCTTAAGCCATGAGAATTTTGAACCGCTTGATATGAAAGGTATGATTTATCATCCTTTTTCCGACGATTGGTCACTGGATGAAAGGGATTTTTCAGTCAATTATTTATTATTGGCTCAAAAATCATAATTTGATATTTAAATTTTCAGATATTTTTCGGCCTCAGCCAAATCCTGCGGATTATTAATGTTGAAAAAGGGATCGGGATTTTTGTTGTCCCAAACAACTTTTTTATAAGAATGCTGCTTAATCCATTGCATAACCCGCCTTTCCCCACGATTAATATAGTCAGCAAGATCCCTTTGCATTGAGACGGGCCATAAGCCAAATATAGGATGTTCTTGTCCCCCTGAACAGGCAATAGCAATTTTAGAGGTATGACCATCCAAAGCCTGAACAAGGCGAGAAACATAATCTTTAGGGAAAAATGGGCTATCACTTGAAAATGTCACAATGTGGCTGTAACCATTGTCCTGAGCCACCTTCATCGAGGCCAATATACCCCCAAGCGGGCCCGCATTTTCATAACCGTCGGCAATAACCTCCAAACCATAGGCCTGCACCCGTGCGCTATCACCATTCACATTTAATAAAAGTCTGTTGACCTGACTTTTTGCCCGCTGAATAATATAATCCAAAAGCGTTTTATCACCAAAGGACAGAAGAAATTTATCTTGACCATTACAGTCCTTGATAAAGTTGTCTTTTTTTATGGGTGAATTGTTAAACCTGCGGGATTTACCGCCTGCAATGATAACGCCCATAATCATAATCGGCGCATCCATTAAACTAACTGTCTAATTTACCAAGACCTGGAACAGGCAAGATATCAATGCCTTCGTTCAAAAGCTCTTCTGTTTCCTCCAAGGTGGCCTCGCCGTAAATACCACGAATTTCAGCATCCCCCTCATGGATGGCGCGAGCCTCCCTAGCAAAATCCGTTCCAACATATTCACATTCTTTTTTAACATGAATGCGATAGTTTTTAAGGGTTTCATGCATATGTTGAAGGGCGCGTTTTACATCTTCAGCACCTGTGCCCATTTTTGCCATATCTTCTGGCACATTGGCACTGGCAATCACCATGTTACCTTCTTTATAATCTGACGGATTAATGTCATGGCCTTTATGATTGGTGCGATTTCCTTTGGCCGAAATATTGGGCGACATCAATGATTTTGTAATCTTGTTACATCCGCAATATGGACATTCTACCTGACCTTGTTTTGCCTGTTGTTCATAGACATCACTGCTGCGAAACCAAGCCTCAAAGACGTGGTGCTCTTCACATTTAAGATCAAAAACGATCATCGTCAAATTCCATTTACTGCTATAGCTTATTTGCTATTTAAATTAATAGTCCACTGGATTAAATTAATCCAATTCAATTTTTCGGTCATGTTTCAAGGATGGTACACTTGATCTTGCCTTCTGGCTTGCGGTGAGATCAATTTCCGACACTATTACACCAATATCCGTTCCGGCATCATCTATTATATTACCCCAAGGGTCAACTAAAAGTGAATGACCAAATGTTTTTCTGCTTTCGCCTGTAGCACTTTTATGGCTTCCCGTTTGAGCTGGTGCAAAAATAAAAGCGCCATTTTCAATAGCACGCGCCCGTAACAAAATATGCCAATGCGCCTCTCCGGTCACTTTTGTAAAGGCGGCTGGTACAGTTACCATAACAGCGCCTGCCTGAGCCAGTTTTCGATAAAGATGCGGGAAGCGTACATCATAACAAATGGAAAGCCCCATATTACCCCACGGTGTTTTTGCAATTACCGCCCGATTTCCCGCCTCGTAATTGCGGGATTCCCGATATTGTTCACCACCCGCCAAATCCACGTCAAACATATGGATTTTGTCATAAAAAGCCGCAATATTGCCCTCTGGTGACAGAACGAAACAGCGGTTAGCCATTTTATCGTCAAGCTTTATGGCCATAGACCCTATAACAAGCCAAATTTTAAGCTCTTTTGCCAATGCCTTAAAGACGGGTAAACTTGGGTCATCTTCTTGATGATATATTTTTCCCAAGAGAGCTGCACGGTCAAGCTCTATCAAAGTGGTCATTTCTGGCGTGATCACCATTTCAGCGCCAAGCCCTACGGCCTCTCTGATTAAGGCCTCGGCCGTGATCATATTTTCTGCCACCTGATTTGTAGAAGACATTTGAACTAAGCCAACTTTGAATTTTGAACCATGCTGTTGTGTTGAAATTTGACTATTCCTTCTTAAGATAATAGGGCGTCCAATTTGCCAGCCCTGTCAAGAGCATATAGCTCATCACATCCACCCACATGTTGGTCGTCTATAAAAATTTGAGGAACCGTCGTGCCACCCTTGGCCCGCTTTATCATGATGGGTCTTTGATCGGGATGTTTTCCGATATCGATCTCCTCAAAATCTTGACCCTTATTTTGCAATAGCTTTTTTGCTCTTATGCAATAGGGACAAAACATTTTGGTATATAACGTAATTTTTTTCATCATTTTCACTTAAAATTAAGTCCGTCACTGCTTATAATATTAGGGTGGGTCATCCAAAATACAATATAAAATATAATGTTTAATTTATCACTTTGAATTAATAAAATATAATCATGCCACTATCATATAGATTGGCATACCCTCGCAATCGTCAATATTTCAACTTGTGCAGCTCCCGCCCTCTTTAACGTATGAGCACAGGCCTTAACAGTCGCCCCCGTCGTATAAACATCGTCAATCAAAATAATCTCCCGCCCTTTAAGAATATCCTGATACTGGGGTTTGATCTTAAAAGCCCCCATGACATTGCGTTTTCGGTGGCTGTAATTACCTTCTTGCGGTGGGGTATGTTTCTGCCGGATCAGCATATCGGGAATATAGTGTAGTCCCTTCTTTGTGGCAAAGTTTCTGGCCACAAGCGCCGACTGGTTATAACGCCGTCTTTGAAGTCGTCTTTTATGAAGCGGCACGGGCACTACAATGGCATCCTCTCCCGTTAAAGAGGCGCTGGTCTGTATCAGAAGTTGGCTAAAAAAATCCGCATAATCCGTTCTGTCCCCATGTTTAAAGGAAATAATCATTCTGCGTGAGCCATCATCATAGCGCATGGCCGCCCGCGCGCAGTCATAGATGGGTTTCTTTGCAGAACAGGCCCCACATAGTGTTTTTTCATGACAGGAAATAACATTTGGATCAAATTCAAAGGGATAACCGCAACAGGCACAAGCGGGGCCTTGCAAAAACGTAATCGATTTCCAGCAATCCGCACAAAGACGACCCGTATCCTGAACCGCCCCACCACAAGACAGGCAGCGGGGCGGCAAAAGTTGGTTCAGAAAAATATTCTGTATCTTTGCTGCCTGTTTTTTCACATCAATATTCACCAGATTTTTTAGCATAATGCCCTTTTGGGCTTTTCCTCGCAGGGTAAAAATGTCATATAGATCACTATGACAAAGACAGATAAATTTGACAATCCGATAAATATTTTTGATCGCAAGCAACTGCACCGAAATAGGGACAGGGCCGCAAAAAATTTGCACAGTCATGATTTTCTTTTGCAAGAGGTTGCGGAAAGACTCCATGACAAATATCTGGATATTAAACGGGATTTTCAGAATATTTTGGATTTAGGCTGTCATAGGGGCGCCCTTGCCACCCTATTGTCCGATAAATTTGTCATTCAACAGGATTTATCCCGAAAATACCTTGATCAGATCAAAGGAATAAGGGTGCAAGCCGATGAAGAGGCTCTGCCCTATAGGTCACAATCCCTTGATCTGATCGTCAGTAATTTGAGCCTGCACTGGATCAATGATCTGCCGGGCTGTCTTGCCCAGATTAAACAATGCCTAAAGCCAGACGGCCTGTTTCTCGGCACACTTTTAGGCGGGGAAAGCCTGACCGAACTGCGTCACTGTCTGATGGAGGCTGAAATCAATATCCGTGGCGGCGTAAGTCCCCGCATTTCTCCCTTTATGGATGTGCAAGCGGGGGGAAGCCTCTTGCAAAGAGCGGGCTTTGCCTTGCCCGTGGTGGATACGGACCGCATTACGGTCACCTACGAAAATGCCTTTAAATTAATGCAAGAATTGCAAGGCATGGGCGAAAGCAATATCTTAAACAAACGCTTCAAGGGGTTAACCTCCCCCCGTGTCATGATGGAATGTGCAAAAATTTATCAAGAAAAATATACAGATCATAGAGGACGCATTACCGCCACCTTCGATATTATTTATCTGATGGGCTGGGCGCCCCATGAAAGCCAGCAAAAGCCCCTCCGCCCTGGTCAGGGCAAGGTAAGTCTGAAAGATGTTTTTGGAAAAATACCCCGAAAATCATAAAAAATCGCGGATCATGGCAATCAGCGGTATGTCGGCGGGTGGCATGGGGTAATGCTCTAAGTCCTGAATTTTGACCCATTTCAAATTCTGACCCTCTTGAGGGATGAGGATTCCGTCCCAGCGACGACACAGAAATGTAGGCATCAACAAATGAAAATCATCATAACTATGAGAGGCAAAAACAAAGGGCGCAAGACACGCCTCGGTCACGTTGATGTTAAGTTCTTCGTTCAATTCACGGATAAGCGCCCGTTCTGGCGTTTCATTTTCCTCAACCTTGCCACCTGGAAACTCCCAAAGCCCCGCCATGCTTTTGCCCTTTGGCCGTTCGGCGAGCAAGATGCGCCCATCAATATCCACCATTATCACCGCAGAAACGAGAATAACTTTTAAAGGACCCTGTGGGCGACCAGGGGCATCGGGACAAAGATTACTCATGGTTTTTATTACTCATGGCTTTTATTACTCATGGCTTTTCCAATCCTTTATATCAAAGCGGTAAAATTCACTACATCCTTGAGCATGACCACAGCGGCTATATTCTGGCGGAGGACTTCCCTTTTGTTTAAAGCCAACTTTTTCCAGAATTCGTCTGGACCCTTTGTTTTTAGCCGCCGTCTGAGCCACAAAACATTTGATAATTCCGCCTTTAAAGCCGCCATTTACAACAGCTTCTACTATTTCAGTACCTAATCCCTTACCCCAAAAATCGGGATGAAGCCAATAGCCAACTTCTGTTTCCATTGTTTCAGAAAAAACCCGAATGCCCCCCACATGACGACCCGTGGCCTTATCTGTTATGGCATATCGAAATGAAATACCCTCATTAAATTCTCTTATGGCATCCTCAATGAATTTTATGCCGTCTTCCCTTTTATAGGGAAAAGCAACATTGGTCGATAACCATTGAGTTACCGCCCAGTTTGCCAAAATTTCCACATGAAAATCCAACATCTCTGCCTCATAAGGCTTTAGGATTAGTTTTTTTGTTTCTATTGCTAGGGGAAGGGCCATAAAGTTAGATTAGCTCCTATAATCTGCATTGATGTCAATATAACCATGGGTCAGATCGCATGTCCAAACCGTGGCCTCACCCGAAGCAATGCCCACATCAACCGTGATGATGATGTTCTGACCCTGAAGATGTTTTGTGCAGGCTGCCTCATCATAACCCGAAACCGCCATACCCTTTTGCGTCACCTTCTGACCGCCTATGGTAATCACAATAGAATCCCGGTCGGCAGCCTCGCCCGCCTTACCCACCGCCATAACAATACGTCCCCAATTGGCATCTTCACCCGCAATAGCGGTTTTCACCAAAGGCGAATTGGCAATGCTGAGCGCTATGACTTTTGCCGCAGGGTTATTTTCGGCACCTGTGACCTTTATTTCAATGAATTTGGTGGCACCTTCACCGTCCCGCACCACTTGATGAGCAAGGTCTAAAAGCAAATCTAAAAAAGCGGCTCTAAATTCAGCCAAAGCAGGGTCATTCATATCGTTAATATCATGGCCCACATGAGCCGCCCCCGTCGCAAAGGCCAAAAGCGTATCCGAGGTCGATGTATCGCTGTCCACGGTGATGGCATTAAAACTTTTATCGGTTGCGTCCGCTAAAATAGCCTGAAAAATATTTTGAGGCAGGTCTGCGTCGGTAAAAACATAGGCAAGCATGGTCGCCATATCAGGCGCAATCATGCCAGAGCCTTTGGCAAAACCATTGATTTTTACATCCACACCCCGAATTTTTGCCCTACGAACCGCGCCTTTGGCAAAGGTGTCTGTGGTCAAAATGGCCCGTGCCGCAATTTCCCAATTACGGGGGGATAAATTATCAACCAAATCTCCCATATGCGCGTTTATTTTCTTGTCATCCAACACCACCCCGATCACGCCTGTGGAAGAAACATAAATTTCTTCTTTTTCACACCCAAGCGCCGTGCCAAGAGCTGAAATGGTGGACATCATGGCAAGATCGCCCGCCTTACCCGTAAAGGCATTAGAATTTCCTGAATTCACCAGCATAGCGCGGGCCTGCTTTCCCGTAGCAAGATTAACACGGCATTGTCTGACGGGTGCCGATGCGGTTTTAGAACGGGTCAGAACACCCGCCACTGTCGCCCCCATTGGAAAATGGACGCATAAAACATCGTCCCGCCCCTTATATTTCAGGCCAGCCGCCACTGTCGAAAGCTCAACACCTCCAATTTCAGGGAAATCAGGAAAGTAATTTGGGGCGAGGGGAGAGATTTTTTCAATTTTTGCCATTAATTTCAAGCCTTATAGATTTTATGTACTTTTTCAATCCCTATATAATCCTTCATAAGGAATATTGTCCATTCTTTCCCACTTTAAATATTAAAAATTTGCTTATATGGCATAAATTATAGCTTATTTTCATTATCTATCATTGACAGACAGGTCAGACACTCTTATCTGTTCTAAATGTTTTGTGATGGTATGGGATATTATTAAGCTAATCAATAATTTCACCTCATTACCTTAATCTTTAAGGAAATAATAATGTTGGGAATGGGCAAACTTGTCAAAAAGATTTTTGGAACCGCCAACGATAGATATATCAAAAGTCTACTACCTCGAATTAAGGCGATCAATGATCTAGAACCCGTCATTCAACAACTCTCTGATGATGAACTGCGGGCCAAAACCCAAGAATTTAAGAACCGCCTAAAAGAAGGTGCAAGCCTTGATAGTCTTTTGGTTGAAGCCTTTGCCACTGTCCGAGAGGCCGCAAAACGCACCCTCGGTCAACGACATTATGATGTACAGCTTATCGGTGGTATCGTTCTGCATGAAGGCAAAATTTCTGAAATGAGAACGGGGGAAGGTAAAACCCTTGTCTCCACACTAGCCGGTTATTTGAATGCACTCCCCGCAAAGGGCGTCCACATTGTCACCGTCAACGATTATCTTGCGCGCCGTGATGCAAGCTGGATGGGGCGGGTCTTTGAGTTTTTGGGGCTAACCACGGGATGTATTATTCCAAATATGGACGATGCCTCCCGTAAGGCCGCCTATTCTGCTGATATTACCTATACCACCAATAATGAACTGGGATTTGATTATTTACGCGATAATATGAAATATCACCCCGATGCCATGGTGCAAAGACCACCATTTTTTGCCATCGTGGATGAGGTGGATAGTATTTTGATTGATGAGGCAAGAACACCCCTCGTCATTTCTGGCCCCACAGAAGATAAGTCTGATCTTTATGTCTCTATCAATAATATCATTCCTGAACTCTTGCCAGAAGATTATGAAATTGATGAAAAGTCACGCTCTATCGCCCTTACCGAGGACGGTATGGAACATCTTGAGCAGGTTCTGATAAAACATGATCTGATCACAGGCGATAATATGTATGACTTTGGCAATGTGGCCGTTGTTCATCATGTTAATCAGGCCTTGCGAGCGCATAAATTATTCACTCGTGAAAAAGATTATATTGTCAAAAATAGTGAAGTGATTATTATTGATGAATTCACAGGCCGCATGATGGAAGGCCGCCGTTATTCAGACGGACTGCATCAAGCCCTAGAAGCCAAAGAAGGCGCCGATATTCAAACAGAAAACCAAACATTGGCTTCTGTTACTTTCCAAAATTATTTCAGACTTTACCCCAAGCTTTCCGGTATGACAGGAACGGCCGCCACAGAGGCGGATGAATTTGCAGAAATTTATAGTCTCGGTGTTGTGGAAATTCCAACCCACCTTCCCATAAGCCGTATGGACAGTGACGATGAAATTTATCGTACCGCCAAAGAAAAATTTAACGCCATTGTAGAACAAATCGAAATCAGCCAAAAAGCAGGACAGCCTATTCTGGTGGGAACCGTTAGCATTGAACGGTCGGAATATCTCTCTGATATGCTCAACGCCCGTAAAATAAAGCATAATGTTTTGAATGCTAAATTCCATGAACAGGAAGCCTATATCATTGGTCAAGCAGGTCGTTATGGATCCGTAACAATTGCCACTAATATGGCAGGACGTGGTACCGACATCCAGCTTGGGGGTAATTTAGACATGCGCCTTGAAGACGAGGTGGATGAAATAGACGAGATTGCTCGCAAAGCTGCTATTGAAAAAATTTCAGCCGAGGTTGCCACAGAAAGACAAAAAGTGTTGGACGCAGGCGGCCTATATGTTCTTGGCACAGAGCGCCATGAAAGCCGCCGCATTGATAACCAGCTACGGGGTCGTTCGGGACGTCAGGGTGACCCTGGTCGTTCGAAATTCTTCCTCAGCATGGAAGATGATTTAATGCGTATTTTTGGCGGTGAGCGCATGGACAGCCTGATGCAAAAATTTGGCTTTGAAGAAGGAGAATCACTGGTTCATCCCTGGCTTAATCGTGCCGTAGAAAAATCTCAGGAAAAGGTAGAAACCCGAAATTATGAAATTCGGAAAAACTTACTGAAATTTGATAATGTGATGAATGACCAGCGCAAGGCCATTTATGACCAACGCCGTGATGTTATGATAAGTGACGATCTGACCGATACCTTAACCGACATGCGTAATCAAGTGGTCGAGGATATTGTTGAAAATCATATCCCCCCCCGCGCCTATCCTCAGGATTGGGATATGGAAGGCATGAGCATTGAAACCTCCCGCATTTTTGGTCGTGATTTTGATGTGAAAAATTGGATTAAAGAAGAAGGCATTGATGCCGAGGGCTTTGAAAATAAACTCATTGACGAAACCAATCGCTTTATGGCCAAAAGAGCCACTGAAATCGGCCCTGATATTATGCGGCAAGTCGAGCGCAGCTTATTGCTACAGGCCATAGATCGCTATTGGAAAGAACATCTGGCGCAACTTGACCATTTACGCCAAGTTATTCAGCTTCGGGCTTATGGTCAGCGTGACCCTCTCAACGAATATAAGACCGAAGCCTTTACCATGTTTGAAACCATGCTAAATAAAACCCGTGATAATGTGGTGATGCTTCTGTCTCATATCGAGGTACAGACGGAACAGCCCGTACCAGAACTTAAAAATCCAGATATGAGCCAACTGGACACCACGCATATTGATGCATCAACCGGTGAAAATGTGGCATCACATGGGATTAACCCCAACAATCCGAAAACTTGGGTCGGTGTACCGCGCAATGCTCCCTGTCCTTGCGGATCTGGCAACAAATATAAACATTGCCACGGTAAGGTTTTGCCAAAAGTGGGCCGTAACGATTCCTGCCCTTGTGGTTCTGGTAAAAAATACAAACATTGCCACGGGGCCTTATAAGAAAAGGGGCTTTATAAGAAAACCTTTTATAGAAAAATTATAGCTTAACCTTGCCCATATTAAGGAATTTTTCTCGGCGTAGCTGTCTGAGCTTGTCGCCGCTATGAGCGGATAATTCACTCAAGGATGATTCTAATGCCTTGCTGATCATATCCATCGTCAGAGCATGATCACGGTGAGCCCCACCAACAGGTTCTGGAATTATTTCATCAATCACATCAAGTTTAAGCAAATCCTGTGCGGTAATTTTAAGAGCTGTGGCAGCGTCCTCTGCCTTATCGGACGTGCGCCATAAAATAGAGGCACAGCCTTCTGGTGAAATGACCGAATAAACCGCATGTTCCATCATCAAGACCCTATTGCCCGCCGCCAATGCCACCGCACCACCAGAACCACCCTCGCCCACAATAAGGGATATCAAGGGTACTTTTAGACCAAGACAGGCCTCTGTTGATCTTGCAATAGCCTCGGCCTGACCCCGTTCCTCGGCTCCAATACCAGGATAGGCGCCAGACGTATCCACCAAGGTTATCACTGGAATGTCAAATTGTTCCGCCATTTTAAGCAATCGGATCGTTTTTCGGTATCCTTCAGGTCTTGCCATACCAAAATTATGCTTAATACGGCTTTGGGTATCATGACCCTTTTCATGACCAATAACCATCACCGACTGGCCCTTAAACCGACCCAGTCCCCCCATAATAGCGACATCATCAGAAAAGGCCCTATCTCCTGCAAGTGGCATAAAATCCATAATCAGACTTTGCACATATTCCTTAAAATGGGGTCGCTCTGGATGACGAGCCACCTTAATTTTCTGCCAAGGGGATAATTTTCTATAGGTATCACGCAAAAGTTTATCTCTTTTGGTTTCTAACCTTAGAATTTCTGAAGCAATATTGATATCTTCCCCAGTCTCTAGGTTCTTCATATCTCCAATGCGGCTTTCTAGCTCAGCTATTGGTTTTTCAAAATCAAGATAAGTCAGCATATATATTTCTCAAAAAATCATTCTAAACAAATTCAGCCTTCAAGCTGCTCTTATACCCTTCTAGCCTGTAAAAAATAAGCCCAAAAATCAACTATTTCTATATTTTACAGGAATCATACCATTTTAAGACTTTGATAGAGGGTGTTTTTGATAAACCAGTGATTTCAATCTTTCTTCTAAGACATGGGTATATATTTGGGTCGTACTGATATCTGAATGACCAAGCATTTTTTGCACAGCCCGCAAATCCGCACCATGCGATAATAAATGGGTTGCAAAAGCGTGGCGCAGAACATGGGGGGATAATTGACTGGGTAAAATGCCAAGCTCCGCCCCCAATTCTTTTAACATCTGGGCAAGTCTATGTCTGGTCACATGGCCCTTCGCACCACGGGACGGAAATAACCATTTACGAGGAATATTATCTTTTTCAGATTTTGACGTCATGCTATCAATATAATTATTTAGGGACCGTATAGCTCGCTCATTAACGGGTACGATTCTTTCCTTACCGCCCTTTCCCTTAACATAGATATAGGGTTTTCCGCTCACCACTGCCGCAAAAGGCAAACTGACAAGTTCCGTCACCCGAAGACCAGACGCATAAAGCAATTCAATAAGGGCATGAAGTCTAAGCGATTTCATATCTTTCTTTTCTTCAGCATGTTTTTTAGCCCTCTCCAACAAACTATCCACCTGTTGTTCACTCAGTAATTTAGGCAGAGATTGTCCAACCTTTGGGCTATCAACCCCGAGCAAGGGGTTATCGTCTCTTATGCCTTCCGCATAAAGAAATTTAAAAAACTGTCTGAGCGTAGAAAGTTTGCGCGCCTGTGTTCGTGGCGCCAATTCATTGCGTTCTAACACGGTAAGATAGTCTCTTATCTGCTCTTTATTAATCTGGGATAATCCGCAGACGCTATTTTCGGAAAGCTGTGTCAAATCATGAGCATAGGATTGGAGCGTATTGGATGATGCTCCTCTTTCTGCCCCAAGCATATCAAGAAACTGGTTTATGAGTTTCTGATCAGAAGCCATTATTGACGAGCATTTCAAGGGCAAAGTCATGGGCCTCATTGTCAAGCCCCACAGATCGAAGGGCTCTAATCAAGCTGCTCACGCCCGTTGGGTCGAGACGAAATGTATCATCATTGGCCGCAATCAAACAAAGCAAGATGGTTTCGCCCATTTTCTTTTCTGTCGCAGACTTTATTATATCCCGCCATACCGCAACCGGAATGGGATGATTATTTGCAGAAACAGCCGATTTTGGACCAACAAGTTGCTGCCACATGGATTCTGGTACGACAAAATCAAACGCCTCCGCCACAGAATAAAACAGGGCCGCTTTGTCCTGCCGCTTTTCTGGTGATAATATCATCTGTCCATTCCACCATAAATCCAGTATTTCTTCAGACCAAGGAATATCGTTATTTTTCTGATCCGCCACAACCAATCCAGATGTAATCATAAGTGGCCAAATATCCATCAAAGCCCGGGTCGCATCCCCATGACCCGAAAATGCCGCTGTGCGAACAAAATTATACCATTCTTTAGCCTTGGTATTGTTGCCCGCCACAATCAAAGCACGTACAATATGATGAGCATGAAAAAATAAATTTTCTGAAGGCTCAAGAGAGTTTACGGTTTTTTCATTCAATACAGCCGCTCGGGACAGATCATTATTAAGGTTGGCTCGCTCCCAAATAGTGCGTAATAATTCCGCCTTCTTCATAACATCAATCTGTTTTGCAGCAGCCTGATACATTAAAACATTCCCCATGACCGTTTCATCCATTTTGGCGATTGATAGGGCATTTTCATATTCATCATCTGAAAAGGTCATCATGTTAAAAAGAGGTAAAAGCCTATCCATAGGAAAAGTACCCTTTTGATAACTTTGCCATGCGACCGTAAGGCGGTCGGATTTTCGAATATTGGCATTGCTTGACATGGCATATAAAATAAGCGGTGAGGTATTCGTTAGACTTTCAGCCTCTATGGGTTGTTCTAATATGGATAAAATGCTGTATTTCATGGGATCCAACTGGCCAAGTCCCATAGATAACGGCACAGGAATCTCAGAAGTTTGGGCATTATTTGCTTTCTCTGTTTTTCTCTTTAAAGAAAGTTTGTTGATCAAATCAAAAAAAACAAAGTCCGTATTGCCCCGCTCCATAAGAAGTTCTATGGTGAGTGCTGCCCCCTCGTTATTACCTTCCATGGCCTGACAATAAGCCAAAAGCTTAATCCAATAAAGATTATCTGGATCATTGTCCATGGCACGTCGTGCAAGGGAACAGGCCGAAGATATATCAGACGCCATAAGCATATCATCACTGATTTCCTGCGTACCATTATAGGAATCTTCTGGCAATAATTTTAAAAACGACACCAATGAATTCAAATCACCCGTTTCAGCTATTTTTTGAATTCTAAAGGATAAGAACTGACTAAGATCAACAGCTTCTGATTGTTCCCCATTTGCCGCCCTTATAGCCACTGGCGAAAAAGACGGTAAAATTGCAGCAGATAAAAGTATTTTTTTGGTGATTTTTTCCAAAACTACAGACTTGGTTGGGGCAGAAAGAGTGGATAATAATTGTTCTATCCGAGCCAAAGAAGAGCCCTGCCAAACGGTTTCGATAAAGCCGCCATTGCTCGCATTAAGCAATCCCTTCTCTGCAGGAAGTCTTTCTCTTAAAATGCTGCTTTGAATATCGGTATCATCCATTTCAGCCACAATATTGGACGGAGCGGCGTTCATATCAACAGGCTGATTTTCAGGCTCTACAATTGGTGGAATGTAAGGCCCTGGCTCACCTGTAGGAAATAAAATAGATTTTGGCTTTTCTGTAGCGGAATTAATAAAACTTTCTTCTGATGGAATGACCCTATCTGAATTTTGTCGTTCCTGTGCCGTAACAGACAATACGGGACTAACCATTACCATCCCTGTGATAACGATTGACACAATAAATTTATACTGTTTACAGAGCATTGTGGCTTATCCAACTCTCACTCGATTAAATTATTTATAATAAATTATTGCGGAAATTTGTCGTCTGGCAAGGTTTTTTCCACATGCTCCATTGGTGGATCAATATCAACTGTCATTAAATAGACAACACCAACACCAATCGCTGCTATAATAATGACTATAATCATCATCCAAAATTTACCCATAGTCCTTATTTCTCCCTAGCATTATATTAAATCCATCATAAATTGGCATTCTAACCATCTCTGCCCTCATCGTAAAGCACGCTTTGAAATTCATCGCATTGTTTAAAAAAAATATGGTATTTTAATGACTTTCCTTATATCACAATCAAAGTCATAATAATAATAGCCTTAAACCCATATATAATATGTTCTGTAAATGATAAAACCTGTAAAAAAAACATATATAAAGTCACCACCGACCCGATTGAGATATCCTTTATATAAAAGCATTTCATTAATTGGTCTTATGGGGTCGGGAAAAACCACCGTCGGTTCCCGTTTGGCGCGTAAACTTGGCCTTGCTTTTGTTGATTCAGATGCAGAAATTGAAATAGCCGCCGACCACTCAATCAGTGAAATATTTGAGAAATTCGGTGAAGAAACCTTTAGAGAAGGGGAAAGAAAAGTTATTAACCGGCTTATTTCTGATACCCCAACCGTTATAGGAACGGGGGGCGGCGCCTTTATGGACCCCGAAACCCGAGAGCGATTAAAAAATAAAACCATCACTATTTGGCTAAAGGCCAATATTGATCTGTTGGTAGAACGCACCTCCAGAAGAAACACGCGTCCCCTTTTACAAAAGGGCAACCCCGAAGAAATCTTGCGGAATTTGGCTAAAATACGCTACCCTACCTATGGACAGGCGGCCATTACCGTAGAAACGGGCGTTGGCCCCCATGAAAAAGTTGTCAATGATATTATATGGAAACTTAATCAATATTTGGCAAAAGAGAAAAAGAGACAAGAAAATAATGCGCCAAAAGATAACCGTTAATCTGAACAACCATAGCTATGATATCCACGTGGGCCATGATCTTTTGGATCATGCGGGGGATATTATTGCTCCTCATTTGAAAAGACCCCGTACAGTCATTATTACGGATGAAAATGTAGCACAACATCAATTACCCCGATTAGAAAAATCCTTTAAAAAGGCCGCAATTGATTTCGATACCATAATTTTACCCGCCGGCGAATCAACAAAATCATTTGCAGAGCTAGAAAAATTATTGGAAAAATTATTGCGTTTACGCCTTGAGCGACAAGATAAAATTATCGCCTTTGGTGGCGGTGTTATTGGTGATCTGGTGGGCTTTGCCGCCAGTATCTATCAGCGGGGCATAGGATTTATTCAAATTCCCACCACATTACTCGCACAGGTCGACAGTTCCGTTGGCGGCAAAACCGGTATCAACAGCCCACAAGGCAAAAATCTTATAGGAAGCTTTCATCAGCCTCATCTTGTCCTGACTGATGTTAGCACGCTCGATACGCTCTCCAAAAGACACCTTCTTGCGGGTTATGCAGAGGTGGTAAAATATGGCCTGATAGGCGACAAGGCTTTTTTTGATTGGCTAGAGATAAATGGTGACAAAATTATCGCTGGGGATCATACGACCCTGATTGAGGCTGTTCTGACCTGTTGTCGTGCAAAGGCGGATGTTGTTTCTAAGGATGAAAAAGAAACGGGTCTTCGGGGTCTTCTTAATCTTGGTCATACCTTTGGGCATGCCCTAGAAGCCGAATGTGGCTATTCTGACAGCCTTCTTCATGGGGAGGCCGTTGCTATTGGTATGGTTATGGCATTTGATTTATCTGTTAAAATGGGGCTTTGTCCAAAAGAAGACGCCCTTAAAATCAAACAACATCTTGACAAAATGATGCTTCCAACAAGAATAAGCAAAATTAATCACCCTATTTCAAAAATTACAATGTCAGTAGAAAGCTTATTCAACCATACACTGCATGATAAAAAAATATCCAATGGTCGGGTTAATTTTGTGATAGCATCTGCCATTGGCAAGGCTTTTTTGAGCAAAGACATAAATCCCGATGATGTCAAAGAAATTTTCACCCAAGCTCTCGCTTAGAATGCGCATGATATGAGACAATTATGATTACTGAAATTATCCTTTTTTCTGGTGCAATTATTTTTCTTATTTTTCTTTCTGGCCTTTTTTCTGGTACAGAAACCGCCCTTACGGCAAGTTCACCCTCCCGCATTCACAGAATGGCCAAGAGCGGAAATAAAAAAGCCGCTCTGGTGGAAAGATTAACCGATGAAGCCGAAAAATTAATCGGGGCTATTTTACTGGGCAATAACATGGTCAATATTTTAGCCTCTGCTCTTGCTACTGCCTTTTCTATTCGGGTTTTTGGTGAAATTGGGGTGATATATGCCACCATCACCATGACAATATTAGTCCTTGTTTTTGCTGAAGTTCTGCCCAAGACCTATGCCATTATCAATCCTGAGCGGGTCGCCCTTAAAGCCGCCCCCTTTGCAAAAATAACTGTCATGCTTTTTTCTCCCGTTGTGATGTTAGTACAGGTTATTGTCCGAACAACTTTGAAGATTTTTGGCGTCGATACGCACGGTCAACAAATCCTTTCCGCCCATGATGAAATTCGCGGCGCTATCAGCCTGCAAGCCTATGAAGGGGGCCTCATAAAACATAATAAGGATATGTTGGACAGCATCCTTGATTTACAGGATATCCAGCTTGAAGATGTTATGGTTCACCGTAAAAATATTGAAATGATTAATGCAGATGATAGTGAAGAAGAAATCTTTAGCCAAGTGGTCAAAAGCCCCTTTACCCGTCTGCCACTTTGGAAAGATAATCCTGAAAATATCATTGGTGTTATTCATGCCAAAGAAGTGTTGCGGGCTGTAAAAAATAATAATGGCTCCTTAGTCGGATTAAATTTTACCGAAATTGCTAATGAACCATGGTTTGTACCAGAAACCACAAATCTACAGGAGCAGCTTGCAACCTTTTTGTCAAAAAAACTGCATTTTGCTCTTGTGGTTGATGAATACGGCGCCTTTATGGGGGTTACAACCTTAGAGGATATTCTCGAAGAAATTGTCGGCGATATTTATGATGAGCATGATACGCTATCCTCAGATATTAAAATTTTGCAAAATGGATCTATTATCGTTAATGGGGATACCCCAATCCGTGACCTTAACCGTCAATTTAATTGGTCTCTTGACGATGAGGAGGCCATCACCATTGCAGGCTATGTCATTGATATTGCAGAAAGTATTCCTCTCCCCGGGCAACAATTTTTTCAGGATGGTTTTACCTTTGAAATTTTAAAAAGACGCCGTAATCAAATTACGTCTTTGCTTATTATACCAAAAAACAAATGATTATTTATTGTCTTTTCTCGCCAGTATTTCGGATAATTCTTTAATCTTTTTTAAAGGAAGGGACTGAATTTTTTGAGCCAGCTCATTAACAAATACGGTGGTTTCGGGAGACAGGCCCGACGTATCAACAATAATACGGGGATGAGAAAGGCGCGCAAGATTTTCTATTTCTTCTGCCTCATCCCAAATAAGCTCAAAATAATGAATGACCTTTTGAACCATAGCCCAGGATGGTTTTCCCCGATGACCATGCTCAAGGGCAGATAAATAAGCGGGGCTTATACTAAGATCAGCGGCCATTTGTTTCTGATTTATATTTCTAGCTTTTCTAAGCTGTCTTATTTTTTTACCAAATGGGGTCATCTCTTTCTATCCCCTGTTTCTTTTAAGAACAACATAAAGCGCTCCTTCGCCGCCATCTTGTCTATTAGCCGTATAATATGAAACAATATAGGGAGCAATCTCACCTTGTGATAACCACCGAGGGACATTTCTTTTAAGAATACCTGTTCCACGATCATAATCAAAAGAGGCCGTATCACCGTAATCAGATATCATACGGCCTTTTCCCGTCACCACCAAAATCAACCTTTTGTGACGACCATAGGCCTCTTTTATATAACGCTGTAAAGCGTCATAGGCTCTATTTTCCGTCATACCATGCAAATCAATTTTTCCATCAGGTCGCACTTTACCTTTACGCAATTTCTGGTTCCAGCTGTGATCCAAATCTTTAAGCATAAAGCTCTGTTCCGTTAAGTTTGCCGCAGGTGCCTTTATAAAATTTGGCGCCTTTAACAAATCATATTCAAAAAAATCAGACCTACTCAAGTGGAAGGCTGATCTTTTAACCATAGGTGTTGGAACCCTATTGCTATCTAATTTAACAATACCCTCGGTGATTTTTTGCCAAAGTCTTTTTTCTTCATCGCTAAGCCCTGCCCTTGGTTTTTTAGGAATCATTATTGCCCCCCAGAGGTTCTGCGAGCTTTTCCGACAATATTTTTTGGGCTAATATATTAGGAATTAAGAAATAATATTGACCTTTATCCTTCATATGACCCGCAATATGACCTGCCGTTTCTCCTATACCCCAATAGACATCTGCTCTGACCCGCCCCTTAATAGCGCCGCCTGTGTCCTGAGCCACCACAAGTCTTTGAAGAGGTGGAGAATTTTCTGAAGACGCTCTGACATCAAGCCATAAAGGAATACCAAGCGGCACATATGAGGGATCAACCGCCAAAGATCGGCCTTCTGTTAATTCCACATTAAAAGAGCCCACCGGAAGAAACCCATTTCTTGGTTTAAAAAAAATATAAGATGGATTTTTCCACATTAACCGCTTGGCCTCAATGGGATTATGTTCAATCCAAGCTCTTATGGCCTGCATAGATATATTTTCTTTAGAAATTTCTCCGCTCTCTACCAAGAATCTGCCTATAGCTTGATAGTCTTTGCCATTTTTTCCCGCATATCCAAATAATTTTTGTTCCCCGTTTTCATACCGAATAACGCCCGACCCTTGAATATGCATAAAAAACGCATCTGCGGGATCTTTTAACCACACCAATTCTAATTTTTGATCCTGCAAGGCCCCCTTTTCAATATTTTCTCGATCCGCGTAAGGTACGAAATCACCGTCTTTTATTTGGCCAACAATGGTTTTCCCCTGTAATTCGAGATTAAATTTTCCCAAATCCAATATTTTGAGATCTTCTGGCATGCCATAGAGTGGGTAGCGATATTCTTCCGTAGGGTAATGACTACCCTTATATTCTGGCGCAAAATAACCCGTAAATAATCCCTCTTTGTCTTCAGCAAAGGAAAGGATAGTAAATTCCTGCTCAAAAAAAAGTCTGGCTTCTTGATTGGTTGGGCTTTTTAGGCCTTCTGCTACTTGACAAGGGCTTTGCCAATCCTCTGCTGTTCCGCCCAAATTTTGAGGTAAAATGGGTTTTTCTGGTGGCAATGATAAAAAAACGGTGCAGGATTTTTTAAAGGCTAATAAAGCGTTTTCCTGCTGATCAGAAGTCCAATTTTCCAAATCCTCATAAGGGATTTTAACATACTCTGATGATATATTAATTTGCTCTTCTGATCTCATCAAAAACCATAGCAGAATAAAAATAAAAAAAATCAACCCAATTAATTTTAAATTTTTCCACATGATTTTTATAACTTTTATGTAAATTAACCCGTTCTTGTTGCAATCAACGTCCAATTCGGGTCTATGCTCTTCACATCACGGCAAAAAGTCCAAATATCCTTGATTTTAATTGTTTTTTTATCATTTCCCTCAACAATTTTATCATCTGAATCCCGTGTCGCCATAATCATATGACTTGTAAATTCCAACGTGATTTCCGCCATTGATCCTGTAAGGGTTGCCTCCACCAAATCAATTTTCTCAATATCCATAATTTTATTATCGTGATGTAATTTTTGTTGTTCTAAATTACTTATGGCCCCCTCAAATTGATCAAAAACCTGACGGCTTAGCATGCTGCGTAAGTTTTTTTTATCCTTGCTCCAAAAGCTATCCAAAATCAATCTATAGGCCTGCTCTGCACCATCATAAAAGGCCCGCAGGTGAAAAGAAGAGTCCATAAAATTAATTTTTTCGATTATATCATAAAAAGGAGAAGATTTTGGAAGTCCTAAATTGACAATAGATGCTGGTTTTTCCTGATCCTGCCGCAATGGAATGACATTATCATCTTCTTTGCCCTGTTGATCATTATAACGAGAATTGGGTTTATTCTTCTCAGAATTTAACTTATCATCCATCGGATCATAACCTGTTTTCTTTCCCAATGTCCGACGGAGCTGAAATAAAATGAAAACAGCAACAAGGGCTAATATGATAATAAGTTCAAAACTTTCAGATTCTGTTTGCATTTTTTTCCTGTTCTAGATCTTGGCTACCAATAAATAATACATATATAGACTGTATATATAAGACGTATTCTTGTAAATTTAAACATAGCATTTTATCTTGTCGATAAATAATGACAAAATTTTAAATATAAAGAACCAAAATAATGCCTTTTTTAATATTAATTATTCTTTTAGCCGTCCCTTATCTTGAGTTTTTAGTTTTTTTGGAAGTCGGAGAGGCCATAGGTGGATTTCAGGCCTTAATGCTTACTATTGCCACGGCTTTTATCGGTATTTATCTTATTCGACAACAAGGGCTTGTCGTTTTAAACCGTATGCATGAGACGTTGCAACGGGGTGAAAGTCCAGTAGAAAATATTCTGCATGGGTTTTTTCTGTTAATAGCAGGACTATTTTTTCTACTTCCCGGATTTATTACAGATAGTGTAGCCCTATTTTTAACAATTCCCCCATTTCGGACAATTCTTGGCAAACTTATCCTAAACAATATTAATGATATTTTTTATAAAAAATCCCAAAAAACAAATCATTATAATTCACCGCATGAAGGAATCATCATCGAAGGTGATTATAAAGAAGACCCAGATAACCAAAAAAACATCAATCATAAAAAATAACCGCCTATGAAAAGTGCCATAAACTGTTATTTTACAAAATAGTTCATCTTCAGCTTGTACTATATCGCAATTCATGTTAGCCAACTAAACTTTATAAGAAACCAAAATAGCTATTGGGATATTTTTATGTCAGACAAAACAAAAACAACATCTGAAACCACCGTTGCAAATACAGCAGAAGACAACAGCATACAAGTTGGTATTCTAGGTCAATATATAAAAGACCTCTCTTTTGAAAATCCTACTCCTGCACAAACATTACAAAAACTGTCCAAAGAAAGACCCTCTATGGACATTAATGTTAACCTAAATGCGAAAGCCGTTGGGGAAAATATTTACGAAGTTGATCTAAAAATCAGCACTACTGCCAAAACTGGTGAAGATACCGCCTTTGTTGCAGAGCTGGTTTATTCTGGTCTTTTTGCGGCCAAGAACCTACCAGAAAACACCTTGCAGCCCTTCCTTATGATCGAAGCACCTCGTCAATTGTTTCCTTTTGCACGCCGTATTCTCGCAGATGTGACAAGAGATGGTGGTTTTCCACCTCTCATGCTGGAGCCTATTGATTTTGCAGCCCTTTATCAGCAACAATTGCAGGCGGCACAAAAACAAGCCGCTTCTGCCGATGATGTGGTTGTAAACTAAAATTTTATTATATTATTTTTAAAACCCTCAATGTTATCATTGGGGGTTTTTTATTATATTCCAAACGGCATCTTCCGGCATTTTTGCTATAAATTCTTTATGACGTTCTCTTTCTATTTCCGTCAGACCATAAGACCGGGCTTTATGAAATTTTTTTTCATTTTCCTGTAACGCCCCACGAACTATAAATTTTTCTACGACATTATTATCCAGAGCAAGTCCCCGTTGCCGCCCACCCATCAATTCCAAATAAACTTCCGCTAATAATTCCGCATCTAGAAGCGCCCCGTGCTTAACCCGATTAGAATTATCAATAGTAAATCTTTTACAAAGTGCATCTAGCGTATTGGGTGAGCCTGGAAATTTTCGGCGAGCAATGTCCAAGGTGTCCACCGCACGATTGTTTGGTATTTCCTTATGACCCACCTGTGATAATTCCCAATTGATAAATTTCATATCAAAAATTGCATTATGTGCTACAAGATTTGCATCACCAATAAAATCTATAAAATCCGTATATATTTCAGAAAAGGTTGGAAAATCCTTTAGATAATCTGCACTTAACCCATGAATACGAAAAGCTCCTTCGGGCATATCACGCTCAGGATTAATATATTGATGAAAATTTCGCCCCGTCGGCAAATAATTCTCCACCTCTATACAACCGATTTCAACCAACCGGTCCCCATTAAAGGGATCAAAGCCCGTTGTTTCCGTATCAAAAATAATTTCCCGCATTTTTTATCCTAATATTGTTTTTGAGATCTTATCTGTTCAATAATATGATGAACTTGATTTTCAGCAGAATCAAGACCTTGGTCACTATAAATAATAAAATCAGCCCGCTGTCTTTTCTGATGATCTGGCATTTGTTTTGCTAATATTGCTTCAAATTTTTCTACGGTCATTTGGGGGCGTGCTAGCACCCGCTGTCTTTGTATTTCTTCAGCTGCTGAAACCACCACCGTATAATCACAGCCCTTTTCCCCTCCTGTTTCAAATAAGAGCGGCACGTCCATCACAACCATATCATGACCCTCTGCCGCTGCCTCTTTAAAAAATTTTTGCCGCAGGTCAGAGACCATGGGATGTAAAATAGATTCTAATTTTTTCAAAGCGGCAGCATCATTAAAAACTTTTGTTCCAAGAAACTTACGGTTAATTCCATCTGGGCCAGATATTCCAGGAAAAGCTTCTGCAACTACTTTTTCCGCATCGCCTTCTTTGGCAAGCAATTTATGAACAGCAGCATCAGAATCAAATACAGGGATATGGGCGCGTTCAAACATTTTAGCCGTTTCTGATTTTCCCATACCAATAGACCCCGTAAGGCCAACAATAATAAGTCCATTGTCCCTCATCCCGAAAGCCCCTCTAAAACATGACGACGTAATTTTTGGTCAACTGTTACCTTTTGTTTAAACCATGATTGAAAAGCGGGAGCCGCCTGATGAAGCAACATACCGAGCCCATCAACCCATAAATATTTTTTTTGCTTCGCTTGTTGTAATAATGCAGTTTCCAACGGATTATAAACAATATCGTAAACAACCGCTGTGGCGGGTAATGGAGACAGATTTATGGAAAGTTCTGGCTGACCCGTCATGCCAAGGGTCGTGGTATTGACCAAAAGCCCCGCCTCAAACAAACTTTCTGATCTATCCTGCCAATCCCAAACCTTAATACGAGGGTCATGATAAATATCCGCTAATTTCTCCGCCCGTTCTTTGGTTCTATTTATTAACCGAATTTCAGTTATTCCTTCATTAAGCAAGCTCACAATAGCAGCCCGTGCGGCACCGCCTGCACCGATAATCACCGCAGCCCCATCTTTTGCTGACCAGGTGGGTATACTTTGCTTTAAATGAGTCAAAAAACCATAACCATCCGTATTAAAGCCTAGCAACCGGCCATCTCGTATAATAACCGTATTAACCGCCCCGATTTGCTCTGCAACGGAATCAATTTCATCCAAAAGGGGCAAAATAATTTCCTTATGAGGAACGGTTAGATTAAATCCTATAATATTGTCTTTGGGGGGCGATTCAATAAATTCCCTCAAATTTTCTGGCCTTACGGCAAAGGCTAAATACTCACCCCTAATATTATATTTTTTTAACCAATAATTATGCAGTCTTGGCGACAGAGAATGGCTAATTGGCCAACCAACTACACCCGCAATAAGATTTTTTTCTATATTCATGATATTTTTTTATTCTTTTTTTCATCAAAATCTTGTTTTAATTTCATAATAGCACCCGCCGTTTCCTCAATAGATCTTCGAGTCACATTAATCACAGGCCAACCCCGACTAGAAATCAGCCGTTGAGCCTGTTGAACTTCTTTTTTAATGGCCTCTATATCTACATAAGTTGTTTCTTTACTTTCTTTCAAAGCAAGCAAGCGGTTTTTTCTGATCTGCATTAATCGATCAACACTATTAATTAAACCAACCACAAATTTATCTTTTATGTCATCAAGCTCCTTAGGAAGGTCTTGATGAGGAACAATAGGAATATTGGCAACTTTCATTCCCTTATTAGCCAAATAGACGCACGTTGGGGTCTTTGATGTTCTTGAAACCCCAACCAAAATAATATCCGCATCTTTAAGGCCCTCCAAATGCTGTCCATCATCATGCATTAGCGTATATTGCATGGCATCAATACGCTCAAAATATTCATCATTCATGACATGTTGGCGACCAGGTCTTGCAATACTTTTTTCGCCCAAATGACGGCCAAGTTCACGAATAATACTGTGAAGCACAGAAATATAAGGCCAATTATTTTCATCACAGGCTTTAATCAGAACATCTTCAATATCCTGATTAACAAGCGTAAACATAACAATACCTTTCCTTTCAGAAAGTTCTGGAATGAGCCGTTCCATATGATGAGCGGTTCTAATCATAGGCCAATAATGTTTTACGGCCTTAATTTCTGGAAATTGAGCAAGAGCAGCCTTAGCTACTTGTTCTAAGGTATCCCCTGTTGCATCCGATACCAAATGAAGGTGAATTTTTCTCATCATAAATACCATTTATCATTATATAAATTATAAAAGTCTCATTACGGGGATAACTGGCCTTTTTTTAGAAAAGACTGTTTTCTATACACCCTATTCTTTTTTATAACGTCTTTTATCCCTATGCGGATAACTTTATTTTCCCTTTGTGAAAATTGGTAATTTTTTTATATAAATTTTTTTATTTTATATAATATCACCATTATCCACAGGATAATTTTAACGGTTTTTCGGTCTTATCCATAGACTTATTCTTTCAAAATCGCTATGTGATAAATATATAATTTTCTGTATATCATTGTGGGGATAACTTTTAATCCCCATGATCCATAGCTAACCAATACTACTACTATATATTTATATATAAATAATATAAGAGTAGAATAACTTGTATATAACTTCAGTCTGAGAAAATATGACAAATAACAAACTCTTTATTCAAGCCCTTAAATCAGAAATTACACCTAATATTCCTTTTTGGTACATGAGACAAGCTGGGCGATATTTACCAGAATATAGAGAAAAACGCAAAACAGCAGGTTCTTTTCTTGATTTATGTTATTCACCAGACTTTGCTGTTGAGGTAACCTTACAACCTCTAAGACGCTATCATATGGATGCCGCCATTTTATTTTCAGATATTCTTGTCGTACCCCAAGCCATGGGTCAGCATTTGGAATTTAAAGAAGGAGAAGGCCCCCTCTTAACCCCTGTTAATACCGCTGAAAAAATAGAAACTTTAAATTTAAATAATTTTCATCACCATTTAACCCCTGTTTATGAAACCGTTCGTAAACTTCATCAAGAAATTCCAAAAACCACAGCTTTAATTGGCTTTGCAGGAGCCCCTTGGACTGTAGCCACTTATATGGTGGGTGGAAAAGGATCAGCGGATCAAGCGTTGACAAGATTATTTGCTTATCAAGAAAAAAAAGCTTTTCAAAAACTCATTGATCTTTTGGTAAAGGCAACATCTGAATATTTGATAGAACAAATTAAAAATGGGGCAGAAGTTATACAATTATTTGATACTTGGGCAGGGAATTTACCTGATGATGAATTTCAAAAATGGGCAATAGAACCGGTTCAAAAAATTATTCAAAATATTCGTAAATTTTATCCAGAAATTCCAATTATTGGTTTTCCAAGAGGGGCTGGTTGCCGTTATCCTGATTATATTCGCATCACAGGTGTCACTGCGGTATCTATAGATACGACTATGCCTCTTGATTGGGTACGAGATCATATTCAACCCTTATGCCCCGTGCAGGGCAACCTAGACCCCTTGCTGCTTGTATCTGGTGGACAACAACTTGAAAATCGGGTTGTTGAAATATTAGATCATTTAAGTGGAGGACCATTTATTTTTAATCTTGGGCACGGTATTGTTCCTCAAACCCCGCCAGAAAATGTGGCGCAGGTTTCTGAAATTATAAAACAATATAAGAGAAAATAATGCCAGTTCACGATAAAAAAGAACAGAAAATTGCTGTAATCTTATTTAATTTGGGTGGACCAGATAATCTTAAGGCTGTTAAGCCCTTTTTATTTAATTTATTTTATGACCCTGCCATTATTGCTCTTAAAAACCCCTTTCGCTGGTTGGTTGCAAAAATTTTAGCAGCTAAAAAAGTTCCTACTGCGAAGGAGATTTATAAAAAACTTGGAGGAAAGTCCCCTCTTCTTGAACAAACAATGGAACAGGCGGTAGCGCTAGAAAATAAGCTTAATGAGGATGCTGAAAATAGTTTTAAGTGTTTTATTTCAATGCGCTATTGGCATCCATTTTCTTATGAAACGGCAATGGACGTTAAAAAATTTAATCCTGACAAGATTATTTTATTACCGCTTTATCCTCAGTATTCTATAACAACGACGGGATCATCATTTATTGATTGGATCAAAAATATTCAGAAAATATTACCCGATGTACCTTACTATGCAGTGCGGGATTATCCTGAAGAAGAAGGGTTTATTGAGGCTCATTTTGAAATGATAAAAGCCGCCATTGATCAATTGGATCATCCTGAAGAATACCGAATTTTATATTCTGCTCATGGTTTACCTGAAAAAATAATAGAGGCTGGGGATCCTTATTGTGATCAAATTGAACAGACCTGTGCGGCTATTCAAAAAAAGCTTGGACACCCAGATCATGTTATTTGTTTTCAAAGCAGAGTGGGCCCTTTAAAATGGACAGAACCTTATACGGATGATGAAATATTGCGGGCAGGTAAAGATGGTAAATCTATCATTATTATACCAATTGCTTTTGTTTCTGAACATTCAGAAACCTTAGTAGAGCTTGACATAGAATACCGTGAATTGGCTATAGAGGCTAAGGTTAAGGATTATATCAGGATAGGGGCCATTTGTTGCCATCCACTCTATATTACTGCTTTAGCAAAATTAACAAAAAATATTATGATATGATGGATTTTATAAGAGAAAATTACGATTGGTTTCGTGCACTTCACATTATTGCAGTGATAAGTTGGATGGCAGGCATGTTTTATATGCCGCGATTATTTGTTTATCACACAAAGGTACAAGTAGGTTCAGAGGCCTCTGAAATGTTTAAGGAAATGGAGCGAAAACTCCTTCGAATTATTATTAATCCTGCTATGATATTGACTTGGATATTTGGTTTATCCATGGCATTTTCTAATGATTTATGGGGTGATGTTTGGTTTCAGGGAAAATTCTTTTGTGTTTTCTTGATGAGTGGATTTCATGGTTATTTAGCGCGTTGGCGGCGCTATTTTTTCAATGATAACAATCTACATACTGAAAAATTTTATCGTATGATCAATGAAATACCAACTATTCTTATGATAATCATAGTGTTTTTGGTTATTTTAAAACCTTTTTAAACTTGACAGAATGTTATATCAAAACTAGAAAACATACTATGTTTAAGAATGATTTGAACTATTAATCTTTTTATGATAAAAATTTTCAATTCAATATCTCCTATTATAATATTTTCTGACTTAAAATCTTTATTCAATTTCATTATAAATTATAATAATTTCCCCAACAAAATCCCATCTGGACATAAAAATGAATCTTCAGGAACTTAAAAAGAAAGCCCCTAGCGATCTGCTGTTTATGGCAGAAGAACTTGGCGTAGAAAATGCAAGTAATTTACGTAAACAGGAAATGATGTTTGCTATATTAAAAGCGTTAGCAGAAAAAGACGAAGAAATAACGGGAGATGGCGTTATTGAGGTATTACAGGATGGTTTTGGATTTTTACGATCATCAGAAGCAAATTATTTACCAGGACCAGATGATATTTATGTCAGCCCCAGCCAAATCCGTCGATTTGGTCTTAGGACGGGCGATACAGTTGAAGGCCAAATTAGAGGACCTAAGGAAGGTGAAAAATATTTTGCTTTGCTCAAAGTGGCTCTCATAAATTTTGAAAGTCCGGAAGCAGGACGACACAAAATTCATTTCGATAGTTTAACCCCTTTGCATCCGGATGAAAAATTTAAATTGGACCGCGAAGATCCAACCGTAAAAGATAACTCTGCCCGCGTGATTGATTTGGTATCTCCCATTGGTAAGGGACAAAGAGCTGTTATCGTGGCACCGCCTCGTACTGGTAAAACGGTTTTATTGCAAAATATTGCTCATGCTATTACGGAAAATCATCCCGATGTTTTTTTGATTGTTCTTTTGATTGATGAACGACCAGAAGAAGTGACGGATATGCGCCGTTCGGTAAATGGCGAGGTCATCAGTTCTACTTTTGATGAACCCGCAACTCGTCATGTTCAGGTGGCGGAAATGGTTATTGAAAAGGCCAAACGTCTTGTAGAGCATAAACGGGATGTTGTTATTTTATTGGATAGTATTACCCGTTTAGCACGAGCCTATAATACGGTTATTCCAAGTTCTGGTAAGGTATTAACAGGCGGCGTTGATGCCAATGCGCTTCAACGGCCCAAAAGATTTTTTGGTGCGGCCCGCAATATTGAAGAAGGCGGTTCTTTGTCTATTATTGCAACAGCCTTGATTGATACCGGAAGCCGTATGGATGAAGTGATCTTCGAAGAATTTAAAGGTACGGGTAATTCTGAAATTGTTCTTGATCGCAAGGTTAGCGATAAACGTGTTTTCCCTGCTATTGATATTATTAAATCAGGCACCCGTAAAGAAGAACTGCTTTTGGATAAGGGAACCCTTGCAAAAATGTATATGTTGCGGCGGATATTGATGCCGATGGGTTCTGTGGATGCGATGGAATTTTTGCTTGGTAAAATTAAAGATACGAAAAATAATGATGAATTTTATAATTCTATGAATAATTAATTTATTGAATTAATAAAGTTAGATAATTAAAACATCTCTTCAAAATATGGAGAGGTGTTTTATGTTTTTTAGACACTATACTTTCTGAAATACCGTTGTTATAGTTTATCTATAAAATAAATAGGGATAATATATTAATGTCAAATGGGTTTGAACCAGATCATAGCGAAACAGAATCATATTCAAAAAAAAATGTGAGCTTTTTAGAATCTTTGTTGCCTGTTTTTACCTTAATGATTTTATTGGTTTTATCGGTAAAAACTTATGGTGAAGATACCCAAAGCGGTTCTAGTCAAATGTCCTTATTAATAAGTACGGGCGTTGCATTACTGATTGGCTGGAAAAATGGCTATAAATGGAAAGAAATTGAGCAAGCCATATCACAAGGTATAGGCAATACAATTAATGCACTTTTGATTTTGCTTATGGTTGGATCATTAATTGGAACCTGGATATTATCAGGAACTGTGCCGTCAATGATTTATTTTGGTCTTCAAATTATTAATCCAAATTATTTTTATGTTACGGCCTGTATTCTTTGTGCCATAACATCCATAAGCACAGGCAGTAGTTGGTCAACGGCAGGAACGGTTGGGGTTGGATTAATTGGTATTTCAGCGGGACTTGGGCTATCCCTTGAAATGACAGCGGGGGCTATAATATCGGGGGCTTATTTTGGCGATAAAATGTCGCCCTTATCCGATACAACAAATTTGGCGCCAGCGGTTGCAGGATCTGAGCTTTTTAGCCATATTCGACATATGGTATGGACCACGTTTCCTTCAATAACCATGGCTCTAATTTTATATCTTATTATCGGGTTGTCTTCTGGAGGGTCTGTTGCTTCGATTAATATTCAGGACCGTTTGGATTTATTGGATCAGAATTTTAATATTGGATTTCATCTTTTGATACCCTTGGGAATTGTTTTTTATATGGCCTATAAGAAGTTCCCAGCCTTTCCCACCATTATGACGGGGGCGTTGGTTGGTGGGGTTTTTGCAATAATATTTCAGCAAGATGTGCTGCTGCATTTTGTAAAGGTGGATCATCTGTCTTTTCTGTCTGTTTTTGATGGGATTTGGCGGGCTTTATTTAGTGGATTTGTTTCAGATACGGGAAATGCAGAACTTGATAAGCTTTTGTCACGGGGTGGTATGAGCAGTATGTTATATTCTGTTTGGTTGATTATTTGTGCTATTACCTTTGGTTCTGTTCTTGAAAGGCTAGGTATGCTGCAAAAAATAATTTACAGCACACTCGCAAGGGCAAAATCGACAGGAGCCCTAATTTTTACCACGGCACTTACCTGTATCGGTATTAATATATTGGCATCGGATCAGTATATTTCTATTGTTTTGCCAGGTCGTATGTATCGTTTGGAATATAAAAATCGTCAGTTGGCCGCGAAAAATCTCTCTCGAGTGTTAGAGGATACGGGGACTGTAACATCGGTTCTTGTCCCTTGGAATACTTGTGCGGTTTTTATGGCCGGAACGCTTGGTGTATCAGCTTATGGCTTTGCGCCCTTTTGTTTTTTCAATATTCTCAGCCCGATTGTTTCGGTCATTTATGGTTATCTTGATTTTAAGATAGAAATGATTGAGGAAACAGAGGAAAAGATCGCTTAAATAAGATTTTTATAGATTTTTTGTTGTCGCTTTTTCAAGCTCAAGAAGAAACAGTTTGGTTGATATGCCCTCACCGCCAGAATATCCGGTGAGTTTTCCATTTTTTCCCATTATACGATGACAGGGAATAATGATCGGTATAGGATTTTTCCCGCAAGCAGATCCCACGGCGCGGGGATGTGATCCGATCTTATCGGCCAATTCTCCATAAGTCATTGTTTTTCCATAAGGAATTTCTATCATAGCTTGCCAAACACGCTTTTGAAAATCGGTACCGTAAGCATCAAGCGCAATTTTAAAGTCAGGGGCTTCACCATCAAAGTAAAGGTTAATCATATTTTTAGCCTTGATCAAAAAAGAGGTTTCTTTTGATAAAGGTGACCATCCCCAGTCCAGAGAAACGATTTTGTTTTCTTCTTCGCTTA
Organism: Emcibacter sp.; assembly: GCA_021741205.1. Lineage (GTDB taxonomy): Bacteria > Pseudomonadota > Alphaproteobacteria > Sphingomonadales > Emcibacteraceae > Paremcibacter. The sequence goes on along the minus strand of JAIOYI010000001.1, from coordinate 474,407 downwards.
GGGTAAGATCACCAATGGGACTATGGAATGAGAGTTGTGCCATTTAATATCCTTAAAATAGAAATGAATTACTATTAATACGGGAATTTCAAATGAAAATAAAGGTTGATATAGATTGTACACCAACAGAGGCGAGGGAATTTTTAGGACTTCCTGATATTAAACCACTTCAAAAGGCCTTTATGGACACAATGCAAGAAAAATTATCGTCGGGGCTAACTAATGAAGATATGGAAAAAATGTTTAAGTTATGGATGACCCCAGGTCTTACTCTGACGGGTCAAAGTATGGAAAAAAACATGGAAAGTTTTCAGAATTTATTTTGGAATATGGCTAAATCTGGCAAAGAATAAGCCCTAGCAAAATCAGAATAGACTAAAATCAGGAAATAATAGTGTCTAAAAACGAAACAATATTTGCATTGTCTAGCGGCAAGGGTAGGGCGGGCGTGTCGGTAATAAGGTTGTCTGGGCCAAAGACGGATGCGACAATATTGCAGCTAATTGACCGAGAAACATTGCCATTACCGCGTAGGGCTCATCTTTTGTGGTTTGTGGATCCTGTGACAAAAATCAGATTGGATCAGGGTTTATTACTTTATTTCCCCGCACCCCATAGCTTTACGGGTGAAGATGTGGCTGAATTTCATATTCATGGAGGACGTGCGGTTGTTACGGGATTTTTAGAGGCTTTATCACGACAGACAGGATTAAGAAACGCCTTACCGGGGGAGTTCACCCGCAGAGCCTTTGACAATGGCAAGATGGACTTAACAGCAGCAGAGGGACTATCGGATCTTATTAATGCCGAAACCGAAGCTCAAAGACGCCAGGCGTTGCGGCTTATGGATGGCCGGCTTGGGATGCTTTACGAATCATGGCGGACTGAAATTGTTTCTGCGATGGCTTATTTAGAAACCAATATTGATTTTGCCGACGAGGATATACCAGATGATATGGTTGATCGGACTTTTTCTCTTATTGAAAGTCTCCGTCATAAAATTATTGAGCATATGGGGGATGGTTTTAAGGGGGAACGCATAAGAGACGGCTTACAAGTTGTCATTCTTGGGGAGCCTAATATTGGAAAATCAACGTTGCTTAATCTTTTGTCAAAAAGGGATGTTGCCATAGTTTCAGATATTGCAGGAACAACCCGCGATATTTTGGAGGTTCATTTAGACATTAACGGCTTTCCTGTCACCATTATGGATACGGCAGGTTTAAGAGAAAGTCGTGATGTGGTTGAAGCCGAGGGCATAAGAAGGGCAGAAGAACGGGCTAAATCGGCTGATATAAAAATCATAATGGCCGAGGCAAAATTTTGGCCAATATTGCCGAAAAGTCTTATAAATCAAATAGATAGCAATAGTATTCTTTTGCTTAATAAGTCAGATATCTACCCTATATCAGCGACAGATCTTTTAAATCATGATTATCCTTGCCTTACGGTTTTGCCCATATCGGCAAAAAACGAAACAGGATTGGCTGCATTTTTATCCTGCCTTGCGGAGCAAGTTGAAAAACGTATGGAGCTTACGGATGCGCCTAATTTAACCCGGGCACGGCATCGTGAGGCCTTAGAGAAGACGGTTCAACATTTAGATCGGTTTTGTATGGAGCCAAATAAGGAAATCACGCTTCTCGCCGAAGATCTTAGAATGGCGGCGCGTCATTTGGGGTCTATTACGGGGCGCGTTGATGTGGAAGATATTCTTGATGTTATTTTTCTGGAATTTTGTATTGGAAAATAACGTCTCATTATGTTTCACGTGAAACATGAGAAATTTTATCCCAGAAAACAACCTTTGACTTTATTTTATTATAAAACTAGAGTGCCTCTCTTGCTAAAGCTGGTCTTTAACGGCTGTCGTTAGGGTATCGTTTCAGGATTTATATATGGTTCATTATGATGTTATTGTTATTGGTGGCGGACATGCAGGCAGTGAAGCAGCCGCGGCCTCCGCACGCTTTGGGGCGAAAACATTACTGATCACCCATAAGATTGAAACCATTGGGGAAATGTCCTGTAATCCTGCGATCGGTGGCCTAGGAAAAGGCCATCTGGTGCGTGAAATTGATGCTCTTGACGGCGTTATGGGTCTTGCGATTGATGAGGGCGGGATCCAGTTTCGTATGCTGAATAAGCGTAAAGGCCCTGCTGTGCAGGGCCCCAGAGCGCAGGCAGATCGTAAATTATATCGTCAAGCCATGCAGAATATGATTTTGAATTATCCCAATCTCGATGTGAAAGCGGCTGCTGTAGAAGATCTTATTCTTTCTTATAAAAATAATATTCAAACGGTTAAAGGGGTCATCACAGCCACGGGTGAAGAAATAAGTTGTGGTAAAGTAATCCTTACTACGGGAACATTTTTGCGTGGCATGATCCATATTGGGGACAAACAAACCCCAGCAGGCCGTATGGGAGAGGCGCCTTCTCTTGGGTTGTCGGCAACGCTACAAAGGGCGGGCTTTACACTAGACAGATTGAAAACAGGAACACCCGCAAGACTTGACGGTAAAACCATTAATTGGTCAGTTTGTGCCGTTCAGGAAGGGGATACGCCACCCATAGCTTTTTCTTTTATGAACAGGGAAATTAAAACCCCTCAAATCTGTTGTCATATAACCTATACCACTGAAAATACACATCAAATTATAAGGGATAACCTGAGTAAATCTGCTATGTATAGCGGTAATATTGAGGGTATTGGTCCGCGCTATTGTCCCTCAATCGAGGACAAGGTTGTGCGGTTTTCAGGCAAATCTCAGCATCAGATTTTTCTGGAACCAGAGGGACTTGATGATGACACGATTTATCCTAATGGTATTTCAACCTCTCTACCAGAATCCGTTCAGGACCTGTATATCAGGTCAGTTCCGGGGCTTGAGGCAGTAAAAATAAAACAATATGGTTATGCCATCGAGTATGATTTTGTTGATCCCAGAGAGTTATTGGTGACATTAGAAACAAAGAAAATATCAGGACTTTATTTTGCCGGGCAAATTAATGGCACAACTGGTTATGAGGAGGCTGCCGCACAAGGGCTTGTGGCGGGGCTTAATGCAGCAAAATCTGCATCGGGAAGTAAGGCGTTTATCCTTGATCGTGCAGATGCGTATATTGGGGTTATGATTGATGATTTGGTCACAAAAGGCACCAGAGAGCCTTACCGTATGTTTACGAGCCGCGCCGAATATCGATTAAAGCTTAGAGCAGATAATGCGGATCAGCGCTTAACACCTATTGGGCTAAGAGATGGCTTTGTGGGGGGAGATCGTGAAAAATTATTTAATAATAAGGTTGGTTTGCTTGAGAAATATAGCAAAATTGTTGAAGATTTGATGATTTCGCCCAGTAAAGCCTCAGATTATGGTTTGAAAATTAATCAAGATGGGGTGCGACGGAGTGCGAGAACTTTATTGTCTTATCCGCAGATTTCACTCGGCGACCTTATTAAGATATGGCCGGAATTACTTGAAATGCCGCGGGAAATAGCGGAACAAATAGAAATCGATGCTACCTATAGTGCCTATCTGGATCGGCAAGATGCAGATATTTTAGCTTTTCGACGGGATGAAGATTTAATGCTGCCCCATGATTTAGATTATTCAGCTATTGGCGGTTTATCCACGGAAGTTCGGGAGAAGCTTATCAAGGCTCATCCTGCAACGTTGGGATCGGCGGCACGTATTTCTGGGGTAACACCTGTTGCCCTTAACAGCTTGTTGCGTTATGTAAAAAGAAAAGAAAAGTAGGCCATGGCTATCGTTTTTAATGAGGCTGATTTTTTTGATGTGATTAATGTTCCACGTGAAACATCGGAAAAAATAAAGCATTATGCGATTCTCTTGGAAAAATGGCAGAAAAAAATAAATTTAGTGGGCCAAACGACTATTCCAGCTCTTTGGACGCGCCATTTTTATGACAGTTTTCAATTAAAGGCCTTATTTGATATACCAAACGAAAAAAATTTACGCATTCTGGATATTGGCAGTGGTGCGGGCTTTCCGGGTCTGCTACTGTCAATGCTTGATATTGGTGAATTTCATATGGTGGAAAGCAACAGTAAAAAATCTACTTTTATGAATCAGGTTATTCGGGATACGGGATGCAATGCGGTTGTTCATAATGAACGAATGGAGAATTTAAAACCATTTCACGTGGATTATATTACGTCTAGGGCTTGTGCTTCTCTTGATAAATTATTTGATTTGGCCAGAAATTTTATTCATGATGATTGCATTTGTTTGTTTTTAAAAGGCCAAATAGCAGAACAGGAAATTGAAGAGGCCAGAAAAAACTGGTCCTTTGAGGTAGAAAAATACACAAGCTTAACAGATGACTTGGGTATCATATTGAAAGCTAGTCATATTAAGGCATTGCGTTAGATTTTATAAGGGAAAGTGATTACACATGTCCACAAAGTTATCCACAACTCGCCAAAAAGCAGATATCATTGCCATCGCTAATCAAAAGGGTGGAGTCGGCAAAACGACGACAACCATTAATCTTGCTACGGCCTTGGCAGCAGCGAATAAAAAGGTGTTGTTAATTGATATGGATCCACAGGGAAATGCCAGCACGGGGTTAGGGTCAGAGAGAGATAACAGAGACAACAGTATTTATGAAATTTTGATGGGCGAGATTGATCTGGCTGATGCTATTGTGCCTTCAATCGTGCCAGGGTTATTCCTTGTGCCTTCAACGGTTGACCTTGCGGGGGCGGAATTAGAGCTTGTTCATGAAGCAGGTAGAACCTTTCGTCTGAGAAAAGCCTTACAAACCCCAATCATTGATGATTTTGATTATATATTAATTGATTGTCCGCCGTCTTTAAGTCTTTTGACCTTAAATGCATTGGCGGCGGCGCATTCTGTGATTGTGCCCCTTCAATGTGAGTTTTTTGCTCTAGAGGGACTTAGTCTCTTACTTAGGACTATAGAAACCGTAAAAGCGAATTTTAATCCTGGTCTCACGATTGAGGGCGTGGTTTTAACCATGTTTGATGGTCGTAACAATCTGTCGGGTCAAGTGGCCAATGATGTCAGGGGCTATTTGGGACAAAAAGTGTTTAAGACGGTCATACCCCGTAATGTACGGGTGTCTGAAGCGCCGTCTCACGGTAAGCCTGTGCTTTTATATGATTATAAATGTAGCGGCAGTCAGGCCTATATTCGGCTCGCCAAAGAATTGATCGGACGGGAAAGGTCAAAAGCAGCCTGATCAGAATAATATATAATAATATGTTGAGGAATATTTATTAAATGAGTAGCAAGACTGAATCAATAAAAAGCAATAAAAACAAAGGGTTAGGGCGTGGATTGTCGGCCTTGTTAGGTTCTACGAACAAAGAATATGCCGATATAGATAAGGGCGATACTATTCGTGAGCGCGACCTTCCCATAGAATTTTTGGTGCCGAATCCTTTCCAACCAAGGTTTTATTTTGATGAACAAAAGTCCGTTGATTTGATTAATTCCATTAGGGATCGGGGCATCTTGCAGCCCCTATTGGTGCGTCGTCGGGGAGAGTTGGACGAATATGAAATCATAGCGGGTGAGCGACGTTGGCGGGCGGCACAGGCGGCTGGCTTGCACCGCGTTCCTGTCTTAATACGAGAAATGACCGATGGCGAGGCTCTTGAAATAGCTCTTGTTGAAAATATACAGCGTCATGACCTAAGCCCCATAGAGGAGGCCTTAGGTTTTCAGCGTCTGATGGATGAATTCCATCATACTCAAGAGCAACTCGGTCATATTGTGGGAAAAAGCCGCAGCCATATTGCCAATATTTTGCGTCTGTTGCTTTTACCAAAATCTGTGCAAAATCTAGTGGCTGAGGGAAAGCTTAGTATGGGCCATGCCCGTGCCTTGATCACGGTAAAGGATGCCGAAAATATTGCTCAAAGAATACTGAAAGAAGGATTAAGCGTTCGTCAGGTGGAGTTGATTGCGAAAAAGGATAAGGCGAAGACCGTAAAGTCTTTAAATAAATCAAGCAACAACAAAGGGTTAAGGCTAGATAAGGATGCAGATACGCTGGCTTTAGAAAATGATCTATCCTTGGCTTTGGGTCTAAAGGTTGCTATTGAATTTAACAGCGATGAAACTGGCGAATTGCGGCTTTATTATAAATCCTTGGAGCAGTTGGACGATATATGTCAAAGACTAAATGGTTGATTATAAAAGAATATTTAATATTTTATATATAAAATGACCAATTTAGTATTGTTTTATATTGACAAAAGCCAGAAAATGCCTCATTAAATAGCATACTAATATGGTATGGATTTACCTGTAAGATATGGGTGCTGTTTAAATGATTAAAATGTCAAATCTTGCGGATTATGCGGTTGAGCTGATGTGTTGTATTGCACTGAAGCCTACGGCCATTCATTCTTCTGTAGGTCTTTCTGATACGGCGCATATTCCCTTACCAACAGTCAGTAAAATACTAGGAACGATGGTACGCTCTGGCTTTCTGGTTTCTCATCGTGGCCTTAATGGAGGATTTTCTTTGGCGCTTTGTGCCTCCGAAATATCAATTTCAGATATTATCGAGGCCGTTGATGGCCCCGTACAATTAACCAATTGTTTGGGCGAAGACACATCGGATTGTGACAGAATAAGCAGCTGTGGCACCAGAAGCCAATGGTACAGAATTAATGAAGCCGTCAAAAATGCTTTGGGAAGCGTGCTGCTATCTCAAATGATTGAAAGTGTACCTGACTTTATTGGCGACGGTAAAATGGATGATCTTCCTCTAATCAGCAAGACTTTAAACTAGGTAAAAAAATGGCGGTAACAGAAAAAACTCAGCAGACTGTAGACGAGGCCGTAGGCGACTATAAATACGGTTTTATAACAGATATTGCGACGGAAAGGGCTCCAAAGGGTCTGAATGAAGATATTATAAAATTTATATCCGCTAAAAAAAATGAGCCTGAATGGCTTTTGGATTGGCGCCTTGCAGCCTATACAAAATGGTTGAAGATGGAAGAGCCCACCTGGGCTATGGTTGATTATCCTAAAATTGATTTTCAGGATATCTATTATTATTCCGCCCCCAAATCCGCAGAAGATGGTCCTAAAAGTTTGGATGAGGTCGACCCAGAATTGCTTCGAACCTATGAAAAACTGGGGATTTCCTTGAAGGAACAAGAGCTGTTAGCGGGCGTTGCGGTTGATATTGTCTTTGATAGTGTCTCTGTAGCGACAACTTTCCGCAAGAAATTAAAAGAAGCAGGCATTGTTTTTTGTTCAATTTCAGAAGCAGCACATGATTATCCCGATTTGATGAAAAAATATCTGGGTTCTGTGGTGCCTGTTGCCGATAATTTCTATTCGGCTTTAAACAGTGCGGTTTTTACCGATGGAACCTTTGTTTATATTCCAAAGGGTGTGCGTTGTCCGATGGAACTTAGCACCTATTTTCGTATAAACGAGGCTAATACAGGCCAGTTTGAAAGAACCATCATCATTGCGGATGAAGGGTCGTATGTGTCATATCTTGAGGGATGCACAGCACCACAGCGGGATGAAAATCAGCTTCACGCGGCGGTTGTGGAGCTTGTCACCCATGACGATGCGGAAATTAAATATTCTACGGTGCAAAATTGGTATCCTGGTGATAAGAATGGCAAGGGCGGTATCTATAATTTTGTGACGAAGCGGGGGGCTTGTCGGGGCAAAAATTCAAAAATATCATGGACGCAGGTGGAAACGGGCTCTGCGGTTACGTGGAAATACCCAAGTTGCTTATTAATAGGGGATAATTCTGTTGGTGAATTCTATTCAGTGGCCATTACCAATAATTACCAGCAGGCCGATACGGGAACAAAAATGGTTCATATCGGTGAAAACACGTCCAGTACCATCATATCCAAGGGGATCAGTGCCGGTAAATCATCGGCCACGTATCGGGGATTGGTTAAGGTGATGGCGGGAGCTGAAAATGCCCGCAACTATACCCAGTGTGACAGTTTATTGATTGGGGATAAATGCGGCGCCCATACTGTGCCTTATCTTGAGATTAAAAACCCCACAGCAAAAGTGGAGCATGAAGCGACAACCTCTAAAATCAGTGATGAGCAGCTGTTTTATTGTCAACAACGGGGTCTTGATATTGAGGATTCCGTGACTTTGATTGTGAATGGCTTTTGTAAGGATGTTATGCAACATCTTCCCATGGAATTTGCCGTTGAGGCACAAAAATTACTCGGCATAAGCCTTGAAGGCAGTGTTGGTTAAGACAACTATATAGAGATTTAAAATGTTAGAAATTAGAAATTTGCATGTTAACGTCGGTGGTCAGGAAATCTTAAAAGGGGTTAATCTGACCATAAAAGATGGTGAGGTTCATGCCATCATGGGGCCGAATGGTGCGGGAAAAAGCACTTTATCCTATGCCATATGTGGAAAAGATGGTTATGAGGTGACGGAAGGTTCTGTGACCTATAATGGCAAGGATATTCTGGCACTTGATCCCCATGAACGCGCGGGAGAGGGCATCTTTTTGGGCTTTCAATATCCCGTTGAAATTCCGGGAGTATCCAATATGAATTTTTTGCGCACGGCTCTTAATAGTCAACGGCGCTACCGCGGCGAAAAGGAAATGGCAGCGGTTGATTTTCTGAAATTTGTACGAGCTTGTGCCAAGGAACTTGATATGGATCCAGAAATGCTCAAGCGTTCGGTTAATGTTGGCTTTTCTGGCGGTGAGAAAAAACGTAATGAAATGGTACAGATGGCGGTGCTTAACCCAAGTTTTGCCGTCCTAGACGAGACGGATTCAGGTCTTGATATTGATGCGCTTAAAATAGTAGCAGAGGGGATTAATCGGCTCCGGGCCTCTAATAAATCAATTTTGATGATAACCCATTATCAGAGATTGCTGGATTATGTGGTGCCAGATTTTGTTCATGTGCTTGCCAAAGGCAAAATCGTCAAAAGCGGCAACAAGGATTTAGCGCTGTTATTGGAAGAAAAGGGCTATGTGGGACTTGGTTTAGAAGAGAATGCGGCATAGCGGAAATAGGCTTAATAAAATGGCAAAAAAATTGTATTTAGAAAATACAGCTCTAAAGGCAAGGTTTGAGGCGGAAAAGTCGTCTTTTACAGGCTCTGATCTTGCTTGGCTAAATAATTTGCGCACAGAGGCGATGGCGCAATTTATGGCTGTGGGAATCCCAGGACCAAAGGTTGAGGAATGGAAATATACAAACCTTACTTTTCTCGCCAATGAAAATTTTACGGCACTGACAAAAAGCGATCACAAAAAAGAAGCGAAAATCTATTTTGATAAGGCCTATATCAAAGAAATACATGGACCCGCTGTGGTTTTTGTTAATGGCTATCTTGATAGGACGTTATCGATATTTGAGGGTTTGGATGAGGAATATTTCAGCTTTTTCTCGGAACAGCCGCAAAATTTTAAAAATCTGCTGGAAAACACTCTCGGATCAACATCATTCAATCACTTAAATCGTGCTTTGGTAACAGATGGTTACCGCTTGGTTATTCCAGAAAATACGGTTTTAGATGACATTATTCAAATTATCCATATTGCGACCTCTGCGGCTCATATGAAATCATTTTATACCCGTACAGCCATAGAGGCGGGAAAGAATGCGCAGGGTCAAATCATGGAAAGCTTTATCGGTCCAGACCATGTCCGTTACTGGAACCATATGATTAGTGATCTGACCTTGGCAGAGGGGGCAGAAATGTCCTATGTTCAATATCAAGAGCAGGGCTTGCAAGCCATTCATATGACCGAGCTTCATACCGTGGTTTCAGACGCGGCAAATTTAAAATATTTAACCTTCCAGCTCGGAGCAGAGCTGAGCCGTACGGAACTTATCCATAATTTCGTCGGGGAAAGGGCAGATATTGAGCTTCGGGGTGCTTATCTTGCCCAGTCTCAGCAATCTCATGATATTTTTACCCGAATAAATCACGACAAACCAAATTGTGACAGCAATCAGTTTTTCCGCGGGGTTTTGAATGGGGGCGGGAAATCCGCCTTTCAGGGTAAGGTTGTTGTTGGTCGTGATGCTCAAAAAACCAATGCCAATCAGTCCAATAAAAATTTACTGCTTGACCGTAAGGCAGAGGCCAATGCGAAACCTGAACTACTGATCTATGCGGATGATGTAAAATGTTCACATGGGGCAACTATTGGTGAATTGGATATAGATCAACTTTTCTATCTTCGGGCACGAGGATTGGATGAGACGTCTGCGAAAGGATTGTTGGTAGAGGCCTTTATATCTGAAGTTTTTGAGGGATGGAATAATGAAATCTTGCGTCAAAAGTTTAGGGATAAAGCCGCTAATTGGCTAAAGAAGAGGTGACACCATGACGTCAATACTGACAAAAACCTCAGAAATGAACAATTATAATGTGGAGGAAATTCGCAAGGATTTTCCTATATTTAAACAGAAAATATATGGCAAACCGCTTACTTTCTTAGACAGCGGTGCGAGCGCACAAAAACCACAGCAGGTATTGGATGTCATTCAGAAAATCTATGCGGAGGAATATGCCAATATTCATCGTGGGGTTTATTATCTGTCACAGGTGGCGACGCAAAAATATGAAGATGCGCGGGCGAAGGTTCAGACATTTATCAATGCAAAATCGGCTCATGAAATAATATTTGTGCGCGGCGCAACAGAGGCTATAAATCTTGTCGCGCAAAGTTGGGGTAGAAAATACCTTGGCAATGGTGATGAAATCATTTTAAGCCAAATGGAACATCATTCTAATATTGTACCTTGGCAAATGGTGCGGGATGAAAAGGACATTGTGATCAAGGTTGCCCCCATTGATGATAAGGCCAACTTTTTATTTGATGAATTTGAAAAGCTACTGAGCGAGAAAGTAAAGCTTGTGGCAATCACGCATATTTCAAATTCTTTGGGAACCATAACACCCCTTAAAAAAATTATTGAAGCCGCGCATAAGGTTGGGGCAAAGGTCTTGGTTGATGGTTGTCAGGCGGTGCCTCATATGCGGGTGGATATGCAGGATCTGGATGCGGATTTTTATGTTTTTTCTGGCCATAAGCTATACGGTCCAACAGGGGTTGGAATTTTATATGCAAAAGAGGAATTATTAAATGCCATGCCCCCTTATCAGGGCGGCGGCGATATGATTAGGTCTGTAACATTTGAAAAGACAACTTATAATGATCTTCCCCATAAATTCGAAGCAGGAACACCCCATATTGTAGGCGGCATTGCCTTGGGCGCAGCGATTGACTATGTGGAAAATCTTGGATTTCATCATATTGGACAACATGAAGATGACATTCTGTGTTATGCCCGTGAAAAAATACGAGAAGTTAAGGGTTTAAGATTGATCAGTCAGGCAGATCATATGGCGGGTATTATTTCTTTTACTATGGATTTGGCTCATCCCCATGATATTGGAACCATATTGGATCAGGAAGGTATAGCCATTCGAACAGGCCATCATTGTGCTCAACCCGTTATGGATTTTTTTGATATTCCTTCCACGGCACGTCTGTCACTGGGCCTTTATAATACAAAACAAGATATTGACCGGCTTATTGAAGGGCTGCACAAGGTTAATAGAATATTTTCTTGAGAGTGGTAAGGTTATGAGCTTTCTGGATGATTTTTTAAAAGACGAACAGGATAAAAAAGTGGACAATACGATTGATAAGTCGCCCGAGACAACTTTAGATGCGGTATCAGGGGCTCCGGATTATACCCTGCCCCTATCAGAAGACATGCAAAAATACGTTAAAGAACGGATTGTGGAACGGATGCGGGAAATTTATGATCCTGAAATTCCGGTGGATATTTACGAACTGGGTTTAATTTACGAAATTAATGTGGCGGAAACGGGTTGCGTTGACATTATTATGACCTTGACCACACCCCACTGTCCCGTGGCAGAAACGATGCCAGGAGATGTTCAGATACGGGCTTTGGACGTGGATGGGGTGCGGGATGTTAATGTAGAACTTGTCTGGGATCCACCTTGGACAATATATATGATGAGCGAGGCCGCCAGACTTGAAATGGGGTTTATGTAAATGTTAAATGTCAGGGTAAAATGATGGATTCAATGATAACCATAACAGAGGCCGCAGCAGATCGGATAAAGGAAATATTATCCAGCCGTAATAGCCCGAGCCTTGGGGTACGCCTTGGTACGTCGACAAAAGGATGCAATGGTCTGTCTTATACGGTAGACTATGTGGATGAGATTAATCCAAGTGATGAAAGAATAGAAGGTAAGGGGATAACACTTTATGTGGATGCCATGTCCTTGATATATTTGATTGGCAGCGTGATGGACTATAAGGACGAAAAATTCCAAAGCGGTTTCACCTTTACCAATCCCAATGAAAAAGGTCGTTGCGGTTGTGGTGAAAGTTTCCATGTTTAATTTTATAGGCGGTTTATTTTATTCCTAAGATTTTCAATAATTTCTGGAATTTCATGGAGATAATCCTTTTCAACATCCAAAATAGCAAGAAAGGCCCGCTTCTTTAAGGCGACAAGGTCTAATTTATGCTCTAATTGAGAGATTTTTGCCTGATTATAAAGCAAATCAATAATGCGTTCCGCGCTATTTAGTCTTCCCCATAGATAATCATTTTCGCGATCAGTACGGCTGAAAAAGGCACCAAATCCACCCATGGCAATCCCGCGTAAGGGCATATCATCATCTTTGTCGTGGAGTATAGAACTGTCTTTTGGGCTAATGCGATAAATTTTTATCTCATTAAATTCGCCGTGTTCTTTTGATCCTGCAATGGAAAAAGTTGCAACATCCCAAAAGGCAAAACCAATATAACCAATGGCAAGGGTTTTGGCTAAATTATTTTCCCATCCTTTTAAATATTGACTTGCAATAAGTTTATCGCCGGCAAGTTTATATTGATCAAGGTTTAGGATATCGGACAATTTATCCAAGACCGATATGATATCTTTTGTGTGGTTATCCAATATGTTATCAATGATGGATTGCGGGGTATCATCATTAATATCAATATCACACAAAGGACAAAAAATCCTTTGGATGGTTTCTTTAAGATCTTCAGGAACAAAAGTGGGGTCTTCACAATCGCTGATATGATCAAGAATATCATAAAGAGAACGCTTCAAATCATCAAAAACATGTGCCATGCTAGGATATTTGGCATAGAGCGTATTAAGATCCTTAATCACAAAAAGCAGGCGTCGTCTTTGATATTTTATGTCGAATTTTGTTAGAAAATATCCCCATGAAGGCAAGGGGTTTGCAGAATCATTTTTTTTAATAATTCCTTTGACCCAATTTAATAACTTAGACCGGTTTTCTCTATTCAATCTGTCGGAATAGTTTGAGAAATCAAATTTATCTCGAAAGGCGACATGGTAAAGAAGGGTGAATAAACGCCGTCGTTCTTTTGTGCCAGGACCAAATGAGCAAATCGTACCAATAATATTTGTTAAGTTTGCAACCGTATCACGCAATTTAAGACGGGCATAGCCACTATAGGAAAAACCAGAATCGGTAACAGATTTAATATTGGCAATAATCCGCAGATAGGCAATTTCTTCTATTGAAGAAATAGAATTCAAGGTATTACCAGATATTTCCGTCACCAATTCTTCAATATCAGCCTTGGCATGGTCAATAACGGTTTTGATAGTTTTAACTTTTTCATTATGACTTTTTATATTGGCTAAATCATCATGAATAGGTTCGTTCATGGGAATATCAGACAGGGAGCCCTTAATTGTGTTTAAGAGGGACGGCGGCGCACCATTCGGGGATATTTTATATCTTTCCGGATTTGGATCAATATAGACAATCCGCCTATCAACCTCACGGAAGGCAGGTCTTCCATGGATCGCAGATATGGCCTGTTTAAAGGGTTTATTATTTAAAATGCTCCCGTCCAAAAATGAGGTCAGGGCAGGATCAATACCTGCTTGATCATACTCTTTAAAGTTTTTCTTTAAAAAGTCGTCTTTTCTCGTCCATTCTTTATCCATATCCCGCATAAAATTATCCACTTCCCGAAGTTGTGCGGGCGGAAAGGCACCAGGATAGCTTGCCGTTGCTCGTGCTGCAAAACTTAGGGCGGGAATATCAAGTTCTTCAAAATCAGATTTTAAGCCATTATTTTTTCTTTTATTCAAATAGGAGAAATAAAATTTATGACGATGTTCCTGCTCATAAATTAAGGGTGGGTCATTCATGGGGATTAATCGGCGAAAACCATAATAATCGGTCACGGTGACATAAAGATCAAGCTTATGGCCATAAGGCATAAGGGAATGATCCTTGGCCTCACCCATTTCTGTTAGCCCCCGATAAATCAGACCCAGAAAATGTTTACCGTCAAATGGGGGCTTTAGCTTCCAAATATTCATTAAAGCAGGAAGCTTTTCCTGCACATTTTTTTTGAGCGCTGTATTGCCTAAATATTTTTGACTGAAATATTTAATGAGAGGTTTTGAAACCATTTTATCCAGAGTGCTTGCGGTTTTTTTCTCTCCCACAAGTCTGTTCACATCGGCCTCTTCTAACCAATGATGACGGAGATGATCAATACTAAGATCATGGGCAAGGGCGCGTCCTAAAAAGATACTATTCATACCGCCCGCAGAGGCACCTGCAACAATATCAATAATAATCCGCAATTCAAGCTCTGGAGAAAGCGCCTTTAAAATATCAAAATAAATATATTCCGTATCAGGTTTATCAATGAGTTCCTTATTGGGATATGTATATTCTTTGCGGCTTTGACTATTGATATCGGGGTCACTGTGGAATGCCTTGCTTGCACGAACAAGTTTAAGCATTTCTTTCGAGGTTCCATGGATATATATGGCAAGCGATACCCCTCCATAACATACAAGCGCTAGTCTAAGTTCTTTTTCCTGCATTTTTCGACGTCCAGTTTTTTATTATTATATTGGAGGTTTATTAATTTTCCGTTTGGTTAAGGGCCGCGGGTAAAATATTTTGTAAAATATATCCTGAATGATGGTGTAATTCTGACCAGTTTTTTATGTCAAAGTCTAAAATACTAACCATACAGGGGGGAAATTTAATAATGGGAGCGTCATGAGGAGGCGTAAGGGCAAGACTGTGTAACATGATGGCAAGTCCTGGATTATGGGCAATAATCATTGGTGACTGAACAGAAGGGGTAAGCTTATGAAGAAGTTGTGTCATATAATCCTCGGAAGCCAGATATAATTCATTCAAAAAAGAGACAGGGAAAGATAGTTTCGCCCCGTCTGAGAGACTTTCGAATGTTTCTTTGGCGCGCAGAGCCGCAGAACAAAGAATATGGTCAGGTAAAAGATTTTTTTCGGCGAGACATTGTCCGAGCCTAAAGGCATCCTTTTTGCCCTGTTGGGCCAAGGGTCGACTTTTGTCATCTTGGCCAAATCCCGCTTTAGCATGTCTCAGAAGAAAAAGGCGTTTCATAATTAAAGGAATCCTCTATTGTTTCTGGTGAGGTGATTAAAAATCAGATACTATGCCGTCATTCTCCCAATCACCATATCGGGTGGGCTCCAACCCTTTGCGCCCCCCAATTTCCTTGGGGCGGGGGGTTGGTTTTTCTTTAAGAGGTTTTTTATGAGAATCTTCTTGATTATTTTTTTGGTCTTTCATGGAGCTACTCTTGTTAAATAGACGTATAATTTCCATATATAACAGAAATATTACCAAGGTGAAAGGAAACAGAAATGGGATATTTTAAGACGGCCGTTTTGCTCAGCGCTATGACCGCTCTGTTTTTGTCTGTGGGATTCTTGCTTGGCGGACAAAGCGGGATGATGACGGCGTTGATATTTGCTTTGGGGATGAATTTTTTTGCTTATTGGAATTCTGATAAGATGTTGCTGCGCATGTTTGAGGCGAAAGAAGTGACGGCGAGTAGCCCATACCCCGATCTTCGGGACTATTATAAAATAGTGGAACAATTATCAAAACGAGCTGATCTGCCTATGCCAAAAGTTTATGTTTTGGATAATGCTCAACCCAATGCCTTTGCCACAGGCCGTAATCCAGAAAATGCGGCGGTTGCCGCCTCGATGGGGCTTATCAATATTTTAAACAAAAATGAGCTTGCGGGGGTAATGGCTCATGAGCTGACCCATATTAAACATCGGGACACGCTTATTATGACCATAACGGCAACCTTTGCCGGTGCCATCGGAATGATTGCAAATTTTGCGATGTTTTTTGGCCGTAACCGTAACAATGCCTTAAGCGGTTTTGGCACTATTCTGGTAATGATTCTCTCTCCCATTGCGGCAATGCTGGTTCAAATGGCCATCAGTCGTAGTCGGGAATATGAGGCAGATTACGGCGGCGCCATGATTTGCGGACAACCTCTTGATCTTGCCTCTGCTCTTGAAAAGCTTCAATTAGCCAGCAGGAAAATCACCAATGTTGCAGCGGAACGTCATCCCGCTGCGGCACATTTATTTATTGTAAATCCATTGCAAGGCCAAAGGATGGATAATCTTTTTTCCACTCATCCCAATATGGATAATAGAATTAAAAGATTGCAGGCCATGACGACGGAAAGAATGGGGAGGCATGAGAAAAGCGATGCTTATCCAAAGCCAAAGGCGAGGGATTCATCCCGGTATGGATCAGAGGGTCGGTATCGTTCTGATGAGGTGGGTCGGTCAAGCGTTCCAAAAAGTGGTTCTAGCAGCGGTTCAGTCAAAGAGAGCAGCCAAAATAAGAAGGGGCCATGGGGTTAATTACCACTTGGTTTTGAGGGCATCTTGTGTTACGCCATCTGCTTACGATAGGATATAATCAAGGATTGAGTAAAGATGGCGAATGATCTGATGGGCCGATGGGCCGCCCTCAGTTTCCTAGAAAAAATATTAGAGGATCATTTGCCCCTAGATCAGGCCTTTGACCAGACTTGCCGTCAGTTTGGGGATAAATTATCCGCTCAAGATAAGGGCTTTGTTCGTCATCTGGGCACCACATGCCTTCGTCATCTGGGCCAACTTGATGCCATGATCAATCATTGTACGCCGAAAAAACTGTCGGGCAGCAAAAAAACAATTCGTAATATCCTAAGGCTTGGCATTACCCAATTGCTTTATATGGCGGTTCCCGCTCATGCGGCGGTGAATTCGGCGGTGAAAATGGCCGATAAGCAAAAAGACACCAGCGACCGCCATAGCAAGGGCATGGTGAATGCTATTTTAAGACGAATTGACCGAGAAAAAGAAAAGTTCTCAACCGGATTTAACCCCACCTTAAATATTCCAAAATGGCTGCAAAATAATTGGGAGAAGCGCTTTGGCTCAGAAGAGGTCGCCAAAATCGCCACTATTCTTCTCGAAGAACCGCCGACGGATTTCAGCCTAAAGCCACAGTATGATGGGGAAGAATGGGCAAAAAAACTAGGGGGTGTTTTGCTTGCTAATGGATCAATCCGAGTGGAAAAGGCCGGTATAATACCGAATTTAGAAGGGTATAATGATGGCATTTGGTGGGTGCAGGATATGGCGGCAAGTTTACCTATGCGACTCCTTTCGCCAAAAGAAGGTGACTTTGTTCTCGATCTTTGTGCCGCACCTGGCGGCAAAACCGCACAGGCCGCAGCCATGGGATGCAAGGTAACCGCCCTCGATCAGTCTGAACGCAGGTTGCGCCGACTAGAAGAAAATATGAAACGCCTAAATCTTGTTTGTGATATCGTGACGTCAGATGCTGCAACCTATAAACCAGATCATGCGTATCATCATATTTTGTTGGACGCACCGTGTTCATCAACGGGAACCATGCGCCGTCATCCCGATGTGAGCCGCGCAAAGGGGCCAAAAGATATTGAATCACTCCGTATCATCCAAGCCAATCTTTTGGATGCGGCGGTTAATATAATGCCGGTGGGGGGAACGCTTGTTTATTGTGTTTGTTCCATGCAGGCCGAAGAAGGTCCCGATCAAATAAAGGCATTACTGGCCCGTAATGATACGGTAAAACGCAAGAAGATAATGACATCAGAACTGGCGGGGTTCGAAAATGCCATTTTGACAGAGGGGGACGTACAGACTTTGCCGCATCATATTGATGGGGGTATGGATGGTTTTTTCATAAGCCGTCTTGTCAAGGCTTCAAATTCATAATAACTTAGGGTTCATCATGGAAAGAAAAATTAAAATAGCCCCATCAATCCTTTCTGCAGATTTCTCCCGATTAGGCGAGGAAATCTCGGCCATTGATGCGGCGGGGGCAGATTATATTCATGTTGATGTTATGGATGGTCATTTTGTTCCTAACATCACAATAGGTCCCGCGGTGGTTCATGCCATTCGGCCCTTTAGTAAAAAAATATTTGATGTTCATCTGATGATTTCACCTGTTGACCCCTATATCGAGGATTTTGCCAAGGCAGGCTCTGATATTATCACCATACATGCCGAGGCAACTCCCCATTTCCACCGAACAATCCAATTGATAAAATCATTGGGCAAAAAGGCTGGAATTTCCTTAAATCCTGGAACGCCTGTTGTGGTTTTGGATAATGTGATGGATATGGTGGATTTGATATTGGTGATGAGCGTTAATCCGGGCTTTGGTGGTCAAAAATTCATTACCAATCAATTGGATAAAATTCGTAAAATCCGTCAAATGATAGATGAGAGCGGTCGGGATATTGATCTTCAGGTGGACGGCGGTATTAATGTTGATACGGCAAAAGCGGTCATTGAGGCGGGGGCAAATGTTCTGGTTGCGGGCACCGCAACCTTTACCGGCGGCCCTTCTTTATATGCAGAAAATATCAAGAAAATTAGGGGGTGAATAAGTTGCCCTATTGTCTTAACTGAGAAATAATATAGCCATTATCTTAACTGAGAAATAATATAGAATGTCGCAGGTCTCGCATCCGTCAGATATGTCACTTTTAACAAAAGGACAAAAATATTTGGGGCGGGTGACAAAGAAAATCCGTTACGGCAGCCCCTATCATGCGCTTCGTATAAAGGGAAAGCACCCGCTGCGTTTGCTTGGTACTCCAAAAGACCCCTGGGCGGGGTCGCTTGTGGCGGGCACCAATATTTTGGCCAATCGCTTTTACTATGAAGGTCAAATCGTAACCAATCCAGACCATAAGGACGGGGAATGGACGGATGGGGAGATATGGCAACAAAAGGGGCTGGATAAGAATTTTCAGCATTATTTACATTCTTTTGTCTGGTTAAGAGATCTTAACAGGGTTGTTGACCGTAATGCGGCAAAATTAAAGGCTATGGCGCTTGTGGGTCAATGGCTTGTTGATTTTGATCGCTGGCATGATTTGTCATGGTCGCCAGAAATCATGGGACAGCGAATTATCAACTGGATGACATATGCTCCGCTGATCCTTGACAGCAACGATATGGCTTATCGCAGTAAACTGTTGAGTTCTCTCTCTCATCAGGCTCGACATCTTTTTTATGAAGGCGATGATGACAGGCGAGGCCTGCCCCGCTTTCAGGCCATTTCAGGACTTATCCTTGCGGGATTATATATTCCTTACGGTGAAAGTTGGCTTAAAAAAGGAACAGGTTTGTTGAAGAACGCCCTTGTCCAAGAAATTTTCCCCGATGGCGGCGTGGCAAGTGCTAATCCAAAAGATATTTATTTCATCTTAAAAACCTTATTGGTTGTCAGGGCTTCATACAAGGCGATGGGGCATGCCATTCCTGAAAAACTTGACAATATTCTTTGGCAAATGACAAAAGCCTTTCGGAATTTGTTGCATGGCGATGGTCGGTTGGCTCTATTTAATGGGACCAATGAATTAGAGACAGAAGAAATTGCCACAACATTGATATTGGCGGGTAAAATAATAGAAGGCCCCATTGGCGAAGATGGGCAGGAGGGCGGCTATAAACGGCTGGAACAGGGAAAATCCGTTATTATTATGGATAGTAATCTGGTGCAGGATAAGAATATCAGTAAGCATTTCCATGCGGGAATATTGTCCTTTGAGATGAGTTACGCCAAACAAAGAATAATTGTGAATTGCGGTAATGCGGATTTTTTTGGACCTCAAGGCGATGAATTGCTTAACCTTTCTCGTTTAACTGCGGCGCATTCAACGGTTGTTTTAAATGATAAAAATTCTAGCGAAATAAGATCTAATGGCTTAATTGGTCATGGGCCTCGTCTGGTAAAAAGCCATAAATTAGTACAGAATGGCCATAATTTAATGGAGGCGAGCCACGATGGTTATTTATCATCACTTGGTGTTGTTCATCACCGTGCGATTTATATGAATGAAAAGGGCGATGATATTCGGGGGGAAGATATTTTAGAATGGCGACATATTGAAAATAGGGCGGGTCAAAAAGACGAGGAGATGAAATTTGATGCGCGTTTTCATCTTCATCCCAATGTAGCCATCATAAGGCAAGAGGCCAAGGATCGATTGCTTTTGCGGCTCCCTAATGCCAAATGTTGGCAGTTTCAGTGTTCCGGCGGCGCGATGTCGGTGGAAGACAGTGTTTATTTTGGTCAAGGTCTGCGACAACAGAACAGCCAACAAATTGTTATCTCAGGCAAAATTCTTAGTAAAGCGACGACTATTAAATGGTCATTACGTCTTATTGGCCATAATGTCTGATGGTTTTTTATTTTTTACTTGCGACGATGGGGATGATCCATTAGGTCGTAGGATTATAAATGTTAGAATTAGGAAGATGTTATGAACAACAGCAATATGCCCCCCATCAAAAGAGCTTTATTATCTGTTTCTGATAAAAAGGGTTTAGTTGAATTTGGCCAATTTCTTGCAAAACAAGGCGTTGAAATTTTATCCACGGGGGGATCGGCTAAAACTTTGGCGGCGGCGGGGGTTTCTGTCACGGAAGTATCTAGTCATACAGGTTTTCCAGAAATGATGGACGGTAGAGTTAAGACATTGCATCCGAAAATACATGGCGGATTGCTCGCCCTTCGGGACAATAATGCCCATATTCAGGCTATGACAGATCATGATATTGCTAATATTGATTTGTTGGTGGTCAATCTTTACCCCTTTGAGGAAACCGTTGAAAAGGGTGCGGATTTTGATAATTGTATTGAAAATATAGATATTGGTGGCCCCGCCATGATCCGTTCAGCCGCAAAAAATCACCGCTTTGTAACCGTGATTGTTGAAGCGAGTGACTATGAGGCTGTGAAAAACTCTATGGTGGAAAATAAGGGGGCAACATCGCCGGAATTACGTCAACGGCTTGCGGCACGCGCCTTTGCAAGAACAGCCTCTTATGATGCGGCCATTTCATCGTGGTTTGCAAAACAATTGGGCGAGACTTATCCTGACCGTATTAATATTACCGCAGAACGTAGACAGCTATTACGTTACGGTGAAAACCCCCATCAGGATGCGGCTTTTTATGTGGCCAGAAGCGCATCCGTAAGACCCGGTATTGCCACCGCTCGACAAATTCAGGGAAAAGAGCTTAGCTATAATAACCTTAATGATACCGATGCGGCCTTTGAATTGGTCAGTGAATTTGATCCAAAATATGGCCCTGCGGTCGCGATTATCAAACATGCTAATCCTTGCGGAGTTGCTCAGGGAAGGACCTTGACTGAGGCCTATAACCGCGCCCTGCTTTGTGACCCCACCAGTGCCTTCGGTGGAATTATTGCCTTGAATGGCACGTTAGACGCTGCCACCGCTGAAGAAATTGCAAAAATATTTACCGAAGTAGTGATTGCGCCAGATGCAGACGATGCGGCCATAAAAATCATGGGGGCTAAGAAAAATCTTCGCCTTTTGTTAACTGGTGGATTGGCAGATCCCCGTACTGCAGGCCAAATTATAAAATCCGTTGCAGGGGGATATTTATTACAAGCACGGGATAATGGAAAAATTACCTTAGACGACTTAAAAGTGGTGACGGAAAGAAAACCAACGGAACAGGAATTGAAGGATCTCCTTTTTGCCTTTACGGTCTGTAAACATGTGAAATCAAATGCCATTATTTATGTGAAAGACGGGGCAACGGTTGGTATTGGTGCTGGGCAAATGAGCCGAGTGGACAGTGCCCGGGTTGCGGTTCGAAAATCAGAGGATGCGAGTACCCTTGCTGGTCTTCCCTTGGCCATGACAAAAGGTTCCGTTGTGGCGTCTGATGCCTTTTTTCCTTTTGCAGATGGCCTAATTCATGCAGCAGAAGCGGGCGTTACGGCCGTCATTCAACCTGGTGGTTCGATGCGGGACGATGAGGTTATCGCCGCCGCAAACGAACGTGGTCTTGCTATGGTCATGACAGGCATGCGTCATTTCCGCCATTAATAATTTCATCAAATAAAAAAATGTGATGATCAGTCGATGATCACATTTCTGATTTGACGGGCTGCAAAACCAAGTTTGGTGACGTTGATCCGACCAGTGACTTGGAAATCATGGATAAGTTTCTGAATACGCACTGTGGAGCTTTCGTTCTTTTGAAGCCATTTTGTAGCGGCCTCTATGGTGTTGTCATCCTTTAAATTCTTTAAGGCCGAACGGGTCAGTGTTTTTTGTTGATCCAAAAGGTCGGCGACAACACTGTGGACGGCAAGTCTATCCCAATGATCCGAGGATTCAACCATTTCCGCTTCCGCCCGCAACCAATCAAAACCAACTTTATCACCGAGTATAAAGTAGGCCTGCGCAACTTTTATGACGTTGATCTTCATATCATGGGCGACAAGAACAATATCACAAGCGGCAATTTTTAATTCTAAATTGGCGATGTGATTGGCCAAGTCCTCATCCACATGCTGTTCACAATACATGGCGATTTTGCATTGAAGACTCTCATCTGTTGCTGTTTGAATCTGGGTGGATTTATCGAATAATTTTTGAACGCCAGGTCTGAACTGATCAATAATATCCTGTATAGGTTTTTTACCGTCGGTATTGTTCAAAAACCAAATAGCTTGACGTCGGGCAAAGGCCTCCACATCCATGAGCATGAGAATTTGGATAGTGGCGGGGACTAAATAATCAAGCGCCTCGATTTTTTTGTAAAGTTTGGGAAGCTCAAAAACTTCGGAAGCAAGGAGGCATGCTCTTGCCACTTCATCGGCCATCGCACCTGTTTCTTCCTTGATGGACTGAATACCACCACGATTGACGATTTCATTGCACATTTCCTTGGCAATGATGCCCCGCCGCAATTGATGGGACCATATATCTTCGGCATATTTTTCTTGTAATTGAATAGGAAAGGCCCGAATAAGATATTTATTTAAATAGGGGTCGTCCAAAATATCACTATTCATAAGCTCATCATAAAGCCCCATTTTTGAATAGGCGATGAGAACCGCAATTTCCGGCCTTGTAAGGCCTAACTCTTTTTCAGTGCGTTCAAGAAGTTCGTCATCGGTTGGCAAAAACTCTAGCTCTTTGTCCAGATGGGCAAACTTTTCAAGATCAACCATAAAGCGAATAAAACTGTCAAGCTCACGAATGCTGCTAGAGCGTGCAAGACTTATGGCCTGAGTTTGGAGATAATTGTCTTTAAGAACAATTTTGCTAACCTCATCAGTCATCTCAACCAAGAGAGCATCACGTTGTTTCGGGGTCATTTTGCCGTCATGAACAAGGGCATTAAGCAAAATTTTGATATTGACCTCATTATCCGAACAATCCACACCGGCCGAATTATCAACCGCATCGGTATTAATTTGACCGCCTTTTATAGCATATTCAATGCGGCCTCGTTGGGTGCAGGCAAGATTACCGCCTTCTGCAACAACCATACAATTAAGCTCATTGCCGTCCACACGAATGGCATCATTTGATCTGTCCCCCACTTGGGAATGACTTTCGCGGGAAGATTTGACATAGGTTCCAATGCCGCCAAACCACAAAAGATCGGCGTGAGATTTTAATATTGCTTTCATAATTTCATTGGGTGTTGCGCTGTCTATTGATGGATCAAATCCGAGTAACTCTTTTATTTCTGGAGTTAAGGCAATGGACTTAGTGCTGCGGCTAAAAATACCGCCTCCTTTTGAGATAAGTTTGCTGTTATAGTCCTGCCAGCTTGACCTTGGTAGATCAAATAATCTCTGTCTTTCGGCAATACTTTTGGCGGGATCGGGATTTGGATCAATAAAAATATCACGGTGGTCAAAGGCCGCGACCAATTTTACGGCAGGGGAACATAGTAGCCCATTGCCAAAAACATCACCAGACATGTCACCGACCCCCACTATGGTGATAGAGTCCTTTTGAACATTGATATCCTTTTCACGGAAGTGACGCTGCACAGATACCCATGCGCCTTTGGCGGTGATGCCCATTTTTTTATGGTCATAGCCATTAGAACCACCAGAGGCAAAGGCATCATCAAGCCAAAAACCATAATCCCGCGCTAAGCCATTGGCAATATCAGAGAAGGTGGCTGTCCCTTTATCCGCCGCCACCACAAGATAGGGGTCATCATTGTCGGCGCGTATAACATCTTTGGGCGGAATAACTTTATTTTCTTTTAAATTATCCGTTATATCCAAAAGTCCTGCTATGAAGGTTTTATAGCAAGCGATCCCTTCTTCCATTATTTCTTCTCGCCCCGCACCTTGGGGCATTTTCTTAGGAACAAAGCCGCCTTTGGCGCCCACGGGAACGATAATTGTATTTTTAACTTGCTGTGCTTTAACGAGGCCCAAAACCTCTGTGCGGTAATCTTCTTTTCGATCAGACCAGCGTAATCCCCCCCGAGCAATAGGGCCAAAACGAAGATGAACCCCCTCAATACGGGGTGAATATACAAAAATTTCCGCAAAAGGTTTTGGCTTGGGAGCTTCCTTAATATTTTGACTTTTTATTTTGATAGAAACATAGGATTTATCGCTTCCATCGGCCTGCTTTTGATAAAAGTTGGTTCTGAGAGAACTTGTGATAACATTAAGATAACTTCGCAGCATACGATCCTGATCGATGCTATCAACCTTTTCCAATTGTTTGCGGACATTCTTTTCAAGTCGGGCAAGTTCCTCTTGCTTATCTATATTTTTAGGTAGAGATAAAGAGAAATTTATTTCAAATAAGGACGCCAAATCTCGAGCAGTTTCGTAATATTTGGTCAAGGTGTCCTGCATATAGACCTCACTGTAGGATAGCCCGAGCTGGCGCAGATATTTGCTGTAAATTCTGAGGATTAAGGCTTGGCGGTAGGTCATGCCTGCCCGTAACACAAGTTTGTTAAAGCCATCATTATCAATTTGTTCAATCCAAGCGGCCCGCAAGGTATTTTCCAGCTTATCCTTCATATTACCCAGATCAAAATCACATTTAGCCTGATCTTCCATATAAAAATCATGAACGGCGTGAGTAATAGATGTTTCGTTTTCTTTTGTCAGAACCGTAAAGGCATATTCCTCTATCACGTGCATGCCCAGATTTTCGAGCATGGGAAGACAATCGCTAAGTGCTATGGTTTGATGACTTGTGTATATTTTTAACCTTATGGCATGGTTCGGATCTTCGGCCAACCGATAGAAATTAAATTGAATATTCCGACTTTTTGGCAGCTGTTCGAGTTTTTCAATATCTGTGACGGCAAAGCGTGCATCAAAATGTTCTCGGTAAGAGGGTGAAAAAGAATGATTATATTTTTTGAATATAGCCGTTCCTGTCTCTTCTCCCCAGCGATCATTAAGCACCTGCTTTAAGTGGTCATTCCAGCGTTGGGCAACTTCGGCGAGCCGTTTGTTTATGGTTGTGGTGTCTGGGCTTGGGACGTTACCGGGAGTGGTGCGTATTATAAAATGCCATCTGGCGATACGTTCGTTACTGAGCTGGGCATAATGAGAAGATAATTCACCATTAAAGGCCTCACATAATATTTCGACAATCTTACCTCGAAGGGTAGAATCATACATGTCACGGGGGACAAAAACCAGCGCAGAAACATAACGTTCAAAGCGATCTTTGCGTAAAAAGGCCTGACAACGGGGCATGAGTTTTAAATGGAGAATACCCATAGACGTTTCTAAGAGTTGATTTTCCTCAATTTGAAATAATTCGTCCCGCGGAAGGGTTTCAAGAACATGTATTAAGGCACGTCCATCATGGCTATTGGCGGAAAAACCAGACTCTTTCACCACATAATTTATTTTTCGGTCAAGATAGGGTATCGATTCTGCCATCTGATTATAGGATTTTGCCGTAAAGAGACCCACAAAACGCACTTCGCTTATTATTTTCCCCTGTTTGTTGTATTTTTTAATACAAACTAAGTCCATATGAACCACCCGATGAACAAGGGACTTAACATTGGCCTTTGTCACCATCATGACATCGGGCTGTTTCATAAAATATTCTATTTCTGGTGACGTTGGGATAAGACCATTGGGGCCTTTAAAAATATAAACGTCAGGATCGCGTAATATTCCATATCCGTCGCCTTTGGTTTTATGATCGGCTTCTGAATTATAAGTATATTCCCGATAGCCAAGAAGGGTAAAATTGTCGTCTTTAAGCCAGTCTAAGAATTTTATGGCCTCTGCAGGCAATTTTTGATCAAGGGCGGTCTTTGGAATGGCAATAAGATTTTCCCGAACCTCATCCATCTTACCGAGCATGGCTTTCCAATCATCAATGGTGGCACAGATAAATTCCAATATTTTATTAAGCTTGGCTTCTAGTGCCGCAATTTGTGTGGCATCTGTCATGGCCGTAATCTCAATATGCATGGTAGATTCGGTAACGGCTATTCCAGATTTGTCTGTTGTTATGACACCATTTTTATCTCGATTGCGCCGCAAAATAGGATGTGCGAGCATGTGGAGTTCATGATTATCTTCTAAAAGATTGGAGGTAATAGAGTCCAAAAGAAATGGTCTGTCCTTAATAAGAATTTGAATAACGCTATGAGACGAAGTCCAGCCATGTTCTTCTAGGGTGGGGTTAAAAACACGAATTTTCCGAGAATCCATATCCCTTTGCTCGGTGAATTTCCATAAGGAAAGTGCCGCTGCATAAAGATCATCAATCGAGCGCTCTTCTAATTCTTCGGCGGATACATGCTGATAAAGATCTTGAATAAAATTCATAAATTCAAGATTGTAAGAGGCTTTTAATCTTTCGGAGGCAAAATCAACAACGGCATCAATTCTTGATTTCTTTTGTGTCCAATTCGTCACGTTATTATATCCTTTGTCGTGTTTAACAATTTATGAGATGATGATTTAATCGGTTTTATTATCATAAGAGGTAGTTTTAAGGAGTTTGGTCAATGTTTTTTAATATTGTTTTCAGGACGTCATTATCTTCTTTTAATATTTTAACGACATCCATTTTTGCTCCATTTCTGCGCATGATCATTAAACTTAAAAGATTAAGATTTTGAGTAGAGTCATCACTTAAAGAAAAGCTCGTAATGGCGGGCATTTTTTCAATAATTTCTTGATAGTTTTCATAGGGAGATTCTATTGTTTTATTTTTATGGCCTCTCTTGCGACTTTTACGTTCTGCCTTGACACACCCCTTTATCCCACCAGGAATAAGATCAAAAAAATCTGATAAACTATCACCAGTTTGATGATTTATCTCGGCAAAGGACAATGCTAAGGCATATTCCGTTAGGCGGGTTTTATCATAATCCTGCCCAAAACATAATTTTAAGGTTGGAGTAAAAGGGGCCCGCTCTTGTTTTTTGATGTGAGCCTCTTGTAAAAGAACCTCATAATCCTTGATATGGGCAAGGCATAATTTATGAAAATCGAAAACCGCACCCAATGTCTTATATAATGATTTTCGGGACCTGGTGCCTGTAATAGTTTCGTCCTGAATAAAAAGACGACATTTTTCAAGACTTTCCTTGAGAGAAAAGTTGTCTTTTTGTGGAGATTCAGGCTCAGCTATTGGTTCAATAGGGGGAGGATTAAGGGCGGTATTTTTTTTATTAGCGGTAATCTTGTCTTTTTCACTAATCCACCGGATGGCCCCCAATATAAAATTTATGGTTTTGTCGTCATCGCTAAAGGGTAATAAAATAGTCCGATATAAAATTTTTTCTTTTTCTTTATTCATAAATTCTGCATCAAAAGAAATCGGAAGCTTATTGGCCAGAACCTGCATATAATGGTCGGTAATCCGACTGAGCATGGTACGGCGGGGGATGTCGCTGATATATTTTAGGGGTTCGGCTGGGTCAATGTCCTGCTTTAAAACTTGTCCCACAACTTGTAAAGTTGGCTCATCATCAGGATCACGCAGATCAATTAGAACCATGTTTTGTTTGTAGGAAGCAATAGCATCAGGCGTTAAAGCTTTTAGCGGCGGAATGCCGTGGTTTTCTGCTAACCCGAACCAATAATTATATAATTGGAAGGTAATTCTATTTTCCTGATCTGTCCCATCGACAGGATTCATCGGTTTTCTTCCCTGATTTTGAGCGAAGGACATAAGGCTGCTCCGACTCAAATATTATTAAAAAATACCCTTACCTGATAATTAATTCCAGATAATATTTAACTTTAACCAGATAATATTTAACTTTAACCAGATAATATTTAACTTTAAAATGTAAAAATCTCGTAAACTCTTAGTTCAACAGAAATATGGCCAATTTATTGACAATAAAGGCTGCCAAATAGGCGAGCGAGAAAAGATACCCAATCATGAAGCTCGTCCAAGCCCAACTGTTGGTTTCTCTTCGGACAGTGGCAAGGGTGGCAAAGCATTGAGGGGCAAAAATATACCAAGCCAGAAAGGCAAAAGCCGTTGGCAGTGGCCAGCTATTTTGGATAACGGCACGCATGCTATGTTCGATTTGATCTTCATTACCCTGTAGCGCATAAACAGTGCCAAGGGCGCCAATGGCAACCTCGCGTGCGGCCATGCCGGGGATGAGGGCAATGGATATTTCCCAATTAAATCCAATAGGCTCGAAAATAACCCGTAAGGCACGCCCCATTATACCCGCTAAACTATAATAAATATCAGGCTCAATGGCACCAAGGGGCTTTTTGGGATATTGGGCAAGCACCCATAGGCCGATGGCAGAATAGAGGATAATGGTTCCGGCCCGCTCTAAAAAGGCGCGGGCTCTTTCCCACAAATTAATCAATAGATGGCTAAGGATGGGTAGTTGATATTTGGGTAATTCCATCAGAAAGGGCTGGGCAACGCCTTTTGTCAGGGTTATTTTGAGCACAGCCGCCACAATCAGCGCACTGATAATGCCCACAAGATAAAGACCAAACAGCACAAGACCCTGCAAGCCAAACAAACCATATAAAACGGGATCATTTGGAACAACAGCACCGATGAGCAAGGAATAGACAGGGATACGGGCCGAACAGGTCATAAGAGGCGCAATCATGATGGTGGTAATGCGGTCTCTGTGATGTTCGATGGTGCGGGTTGCCATGATGCCGGGAATGGCGCAGGCAAAACTTGACATCAGGGGTATGAAGGCGCGACCATTAAGACCCACGACAGCCATCAGGCGATCCATGATAAAGGCCGCCCGAGCCATATATCCCGTTGCCTCCAAGATCAGAATAAAGGTAAAAAGAATAAGAATTTGAGGCAGAAAAACCACAACACTTCCCACGCCCGCAATGATACCATGAATGAGAAGGGATCTGAACCAGTTATCAGGTAGACTTTGGGTAAGGAGGCTCTGTAGACCATTAAAAAAACTTTCGATCATATTCATAGGAACCTCTGCCCAGAAATAGACCAATTGAAACATACCAAACAGCACAATTAAGAAAATAACAATTCCCAATATGGGGTGTAGAAGAATCTTGTCTAATTGTCGGGTGACTTTATGGTGCGTGCCTTCTGCTATCAGAGCCTTTTCGGCAATGATTCGAGCCTGCTTTTGAAGCTCTCTTGTGGAAGGAGAGGGTGTCGTATCACGTGGTGGGGTAATGGTATCAATGGCACGCGTCAATTCTTCTTTTAAATTGTCAAGGCTACCGCGTCGTACGGCGATTGTGGTGACCACAGGAATACCAAGCTCTTTGGCGAGTATTTTTGTATCAATTTTTATGCCATCACGATCAGCCATATCTTGCATATTGAGGGCAAGGATAACGGGTAGTCCAAGATATTTTAATTCCAGAACAAGGCGTAAATGAACCCTTAAATTGGTGCTGTCAGCGACACAAAGAATAAGATCAGGCCTTGTTTCTATCTTATGGGCGCCGGTAATGACTTCTCGGCTCACTCTTTCATCAAGGGTGCGATCTTTCAGGCTGTATATGCCAGGTAAGTCAATAAGGGTTACTTTTTCACCATTGTCGAGCGTATATTTTCCCGACCTGCGTTCCACAGTAACACCAGGATAGTTGGCGACCTTTTGATGGCTGCCTGTTAAGCTATTAAAAAGGGAGCTTTTGCCGCAATTAGGGCTTCCAACGAGGGCAATCTTAATATTTTTTTTGGCACGATCCATGATTATTACGTTTCTTGGGATTATTACGTTTCTTGGGCTTATTGTGTTTCTTGGTATGTGATTTGTACGGCATCAGCTTCCATGCGGCGCAAGGCTACGGTCATCTGCCCAATGCGAACCGCCATGGGGTCACGTTTAACGGGCCCTTCATGGAGTATTTTCACCGTGAGACCTTCTTCAAAGCCTATTTCCAGAAGACGATCTTCTAAATCTCTTGCAAATTCTTTATCTTGGCATCTTGCTGCCTCAAAACCAATGATGGTGGCATTTTCGCCTTTTCTAAGGTCACTTAAATATTTTATGCTCATTAATTTTAAACACATATGCAGTTAATAATAATTATCAACAAGACTTATCTGATTTTGTTCACTTTGTAAATGATAGCTTTTGCAAAATGATATTTATTTCAATTAATTTGATTTATGTTAAGAATAGATAAAATAAAACGTTTGTATGGATATGGTGAGCGCTAATTTAAAGGAACAAAATATGACTTATGATTTTACAGGACAGGTGGCGATCATAACAGGTGCGGGCGGTGGATTGGGTCGAGCCCATGCGATGGCCTTTGCTGAGCGTGGGGCTATGGTTGTGGTTAATGACTTGGGGGGTCTGCGGGACGGGTCGAAAACGGCACAGGATAACGGTGTGACTGCTGCTGAAAAAGTGGTTCAGGAAATAATGGCTTTGGGCGGCAAAGCCATCGCCAATGGCGGTAGCGTGACCTCAGAAGATGATATGCAAACCATGAAGGATCAGGCAATGGCTGCCTTTGGACGCATTGATATTTTGGTTAATAATGCAGGGATTTTACGGGATAAAACCTTTGCTAAGATGACATTTGATGATTTCAAGAGGGTGATGGATGTGCATCTCATGGGTAGTGTTACGGCGACCAGGGCTATTCTTCCCATTATGCAGGCGCAGGAATATGGCCGTATCGTTATGACCACCTCCTCAAGTGGGCTTTATGGCAATTTCGGTCAAAGCAATTATGCCGCAGCTAAACTTGGCCTCGTGGGTTTGATGAATAGCCTAAAATTGGAATTTTTCAAGTATGGTATTCGGGTGAATGCCTTGGCTCCTGTCGCGGCAACCCGTATGACGGATGATATTATGCCCCCTCAAATGTTAGACCTATTGACGCCAGAATCTGTTTCGCCGGCGGTACTTTATTTATGTGGGAAAGATGCCCCTACGGGCGAAATTATGACCGCTGGTGCTGGCACCTTTGCGCGGGCGCAAATTATGGAAAGTGAAGGTGTTTTTATCGGCGTAGATGCCACGCCAGAAATGATCGCTGAACAATGGCAGACCATATCGGATATGACCAATGCGCGCTCTTATAAACAAGGTTCCGACCAAGGCCAAAAATTTATCACCAATGCCTTTAAGGCAGGGGTGTGATCGTAATAGAATTTCAAAATAAAATGGGAGAAAACAGATGACCACTATAAACAATAAGAGATTAGTTTCTTTAGGTTTATTGCTTATGACAGGATTATTAACATCCTGCAGCGAACAAAAATCGGTAAACGCTTCTTTTTATAAGTCAGAAATCAAAGTGACAAGCTTTGGAATACCCCATATTACAGCAGATGATTTTGGTAGCCTTGGCTTTGGGGAGGGTTATATGGCGGCGCGTGATCATGTGTGTAACATTGCCTATGGTTTGGTCGAGGCCAGAGGGGAGCGGGCCAAATATTTTGGTGCCGGCGAAAAAAACAAACATGTTAAAAGCGATGTTCTCATAAAGGCTCTTGATATTTCGGATAATGCAGAACAGTATTTTAAGGGTCAAACCGATGAAAACCAGCAGTGGATAAGTGGCTATACCTCTGGCTATAATAAATATATCAACGATATCGGCCGTGACAATATTACCTCTTGGTGCAAGGGAGCCGATTGGGTACATGAGGTAAAGCCTCAAGATATTTTTGCCCGCTTTTTGTTGCTGGCTCAGACCACACGCTATATGTCGGGAATGATTGTTTCTGCGGCACCGCCACAATCAGAAGCAGAAAAATCCGGCGATAAAACCGCAAAATTAGATCTGACCTCAGAAGAATTTGCCGAAAGTACGAAAGATCTCGGGGGGCGCCATATGGGCTCAAATGCTTGGGCCTTTGGTAAGAATAGAACAGAAAATGGTCGAGGTATGTTACTTGGTAATCCCCATTATCCTTGGACGGGAACGGACCGCTTTTGGGAAAAACATCTGATCATTCCGGGCAGGCTTAATATTTATGGCACGCATCTTCTTGGTGCTCCAGGCGTTGCGATAGGATTTAATGAAAATGTTGGTTGGAGCCACACCGTATCAGATAGTGAGCGGGTGGTTTTTTATACGTTGGACTTGGTACCAGGTGACCCTACGAGCTATTTCTATGATGGAAAACCCAGAAAAATGATAGCAAAAAAAATAAGCCTTCCTGTGAAAGATGAAAATGGTACAGAAACCATAGAAAATCATGTGGTGTGGTTTAGTCATTATGGTCCAATGGTTAATTTGCCAAATGCACCTTGGACAACAACACGGGCTATAACCATACGGGATGCCAATGTGGATAATCATAATCTATTGGATCAGTGGAAGGATATGGATTTAGCCAAAGATATGGATAGCTTTAAGCAGGCTCATAAAAAATGGAATGCGATGCCCTGGGTCAATAGTATGGCAACAAGCAAAGATGGGCGGGCGGTTTATATTGATGGAACGAATGTGGCGCGCCTTAGCCCTGAGGCTATAGCGCTTTGGCGGGACCGCACGCAAACAGACCCTTTGACCAAAGAATTTAACGAAAAACTGGAACATATTATACTGGATGGTAGCGACAGTCGGTTTGAATGGCAACCGCATCCCGAAGCTCGAGTTGCAGGGGTGGTTCCCTTTGTTGAACAGCCACAATATGACCGTAGTGATTATATTTTTAATGCCAATGACAGCTATTGGCTGACCAATGCCAAGGAACCTTTGGAGGGATATTCTCCCTTGTTTGGGCCTGAAAGGACCGCCCGAACATTGCGTACACGAATGAATGCTAAATTTTTGAGTGACACGAGCCCCAAAGGCCCCGCAGGCGAAGACGGTAAATTTTCTCTTCAAGAAATGCAAGCGGCCATACTGTCTAATAGAAGCCTTACAGCAGAATTATTGCTTGATGAATTGGTATCGGCCTGTACCGCTCAACCAGCCATAAAATATGGCAGTAAGACTGTTGATCTTTCAAAAGCGTGCATTATCTTAAAAGGCTATAATAAACATCTTGACCTTGATGCAAATGGGGCGGTTTTGTTTCGGGAATGGATAACACTCTATCCTTATGAGGAAAGCTTTAAAAAGGGCGAACTTTTTGCTATTGCCTTTGATCCTAATGACCCCATAAATACCCCTCGGGATTTGGCCGATAAAACGCTAGCCCTCGTAAAGTTGGCGGAGGCCATTGAGAATATGCAAAGTGCAGACCTTTCTCTTGACAGTACTCTTGGCGATATCCAGTTTTCTTATAAGAGCCAAGAAAAAATTGCTATTCATGGCGGGCTAAATGAAGAAGGGATCGCGAATATTATTGATCAATGGCGATATGATGCTATGGCTCCGCAGGTTAATGGCAACAGGATCGCAAGCAGTAAATATTTGACGGATGTAGGCTATTCCGTAACCGCAGGCACCAGTTTCTTGTTGAGCTTAAGCTATACCGACGAAGGACCAAAGGCCGAAGCTTTTCTGACTTATGGCGAGTCAGGTGATCCAACCTCAGAACATTATACGGATCAGACAAAATTATTTGCAAAAAAACAATGGCGGCCAATTTTATTTAATATGACGGATATTAATCAGGACATAAAAGAGTCTTTTATTCTGACAGGACCCCGTTGATTGCTTTCATGTTATCTCTATTATTAAAATATTGAAAAATTAAAATCCAATCTTGATTTGAAGGGAAAAATATAGAATTTATCTATTCTATTATTAAATAATACACATCATTTAAAATCGTTATACAAATAATAAATAGTATCTTATTGAAACATTTATTCTGCCCGTGCTTTATCCTAATGCCTAGGGTAGTTAAATGATACTAGATCCTGACATTAGAAATAATATCAGATAAATAAAGATGGGAATTATATTGTGAAGACGAAAAAAAAATCTGCTCATATTTCCAGAACGCTTGGCCCATTGTCTGATTTAGAGCGCCATTTACCCGAAGAATGGTGGCGATCATTATTTAATGCGGTTTATTTAAGCACGGACGGCGATGTGGTCGAAAATGATGAAAATACTCATCGAGAGGTTGATTTGCTTGTTGAGGCCCTGAACCTTAAAAACACAGATAAAATTTTGGATTTATGCTGTGGACAGGGTCGTCATACCATAGAATTGGCCAAAAGAGGCTATAAAAATTTGACGGGACTCGATCGGTCAAATTATCTGATCCGTTTGGCCAAAAGGCGGGCGAAGAGTGCAGATCTTGTGGTTCAGTTTAAAGAAGGCGATGCCAGACGTTTTTCTCTGCCAGAAAATTCATTCGACGGCGTTTTTATGATGGGAAATTCTTTTGGTTATTTTGATCGAGAAGAAGATGATCTTGCCGTCTTATCCTCCATAAAAAAAGTGCTTAAATCAGAAGGAAAAATCGCTATTGACCTTGTGGACGGCGATTGGATTAGACAAAATTTTGAACCACGTTCATGGGAATGGATTGATAAAAATCAATTTGTTTGTCGGGAAAGATCTCTTTCAAGCAATGGTGATAAGTTGATTTCACGGGAAGTGGTGACTCATGCTGAACATGGTGTGATTGCGGATCAATTTTATGCCGAAAGACTTTATTCCAAAAGCCGTATTGAAAAACTGTTAAAAGAGGCTGGGTTCTCGGATATTGTAATACATGCTGAAATAGAGACTCTGTCTTCTCGTGATGAGGACCTCGGTATGATGGCACGGCGCAATTTTCTGACGGCAAGGGGGCCATTGAAGGCTGCGGTAAAGACAACAAAGAAAGCGCTTATCGATGTTACGGTTCTGCTTGGTGATCCACAGCTTCCTGATTCCGTAAAATTGGAGGGACAGTTTAATGCAGATGATTTTGTAACCATTCATAAGCTCAAAGAGGCTTTGTCAAAAATAGAAGGATTTCATTTTCGTTATATTGATAATCATGCCACGCTACAAAATTCCCTGAAAGGACTGCCTTCTGCTTTTGTTTTAAATTTTTGTGATGAGGGATATAGCAATAAGGCCTCATTAGAACTTCATGTTCCCGCCTATCTTGAGATGTTGAATATTCCCTATAGTGGCGCAAATCCACAGTCTCTGGCCATATGCTATAACAAGGCCATTGTGCGCTATGTGGCCATGGCGTGTGATATTCCTGTTCCTCTCGAGACTTATTTTGGATCAGAAGATCAGGCCTTTACGATCCCGTCAATTTTACCAGCTCTGATCAAACCCTGCGAGGGGGACAGCAGCATCGGGATAACATCAAAGGCGGTGGTGTATAACGCCAATGAGGGTATCGACTATATTACTCACTTACAGGAAATTTTGCCGGGCATTCCGATCCTTGTACAGGAATTTTTAAAAGGCCGAGAATTCAGCGTTGGACTGATTGGTAATGTTGGACTTGGATTTAAGGCACTTCCCATATTAGAGGTTGATTACAGCGAGCTTGACGAGGGTCTCCCTCCCATATTGGGATATGAATCCAAATGGGACCCATCATCGCCCTATTGGACAGAAATTAAATATAAACAGGCCACCATAGCGGATGAACAGTATCGCAATTTGGTTGATTGGTCAAAAAATCTGTTTGAACGATTAGGGTGCAGGGATTATGCCCGTTTTGATTTTCGAGCCGATGCCGAAGGCACCATTAAACTGCTCGAGGTTAACCCGAATCCTGGCTGGTGTTGGGACGGTAAGTTGAACCTCATGGCAAGCTTTGCGGGATATGATTATTCTGGATTATTAAAGCTTATTATTGATGCAACGATGGGCAGACTTAAACTTTAACCCTTAAAATATCCATTCCCATAAGCCTCTTGTCGCACTATAACAAGGAGCCAGAACGCATGCATAAGGGTAGATTATGGAAGAATTTGAAGATTTGCTAAAAACATTGATCCGTTGCCCCAGTGTGGTTGGTGCGGAACATTCCTTCTTTCGGGAGCTGGAAAGAGAGCTTCATTTCAGAGGCGCAAAAGTGACATGGTATGAAGGTCTTTTGGTGGCAGAGGGCAAAAAGCCCAATTCCATAATGTTCTCGGCTCATATTGATCGGCATGGGTTAATGTGCACAGGCCCCAATGAATTTCAATATGCCGCCTTTGTGGCGGGTAGCAGGTCTGATCTTTTGGGCAATTCCGTCTCCGAAGAATTGATGCAGAAAATTCAGGATAGATTTCAGGATGCTCCGACCTATGCCTATGACCCGTGGTCTGGAACATACAGAGGTCGGGGACAGATTAAAAACGCCTATATTTGCGATAAACGCAATAACCTTATCTTTGAAATGGACGCCATGTCGCATTTGGTTGCGGGAACACCTGTCGCTTTTTTTGATCGCCTTGAGGTGTCAAAGGATAGTTATAGCGGGCAATTGGATAATGTTTTAACGGCGGCCTGTCTTGTTCATTTATTTTCTCTTGGATTTCAGGGAACGGCGTTTTTTACAGCTCAAGAGGAAGCTGGCAAGAGTTGGCGTTATCTTTTGGAATGGTTTAGACGGTTTGGGGCTCCGCAGAATAATCTGATTGTGGTGGATACAAGCCCCTTTCCTATTGATGATGTGAGAAATCAGCAATTGGCTCTGCGGTATAAAGATGTTAATGGGATGTTTAACAGACAGCTCACAGACCGAATTGCAGCCATTTGTGATAAAAAATCCATTCGTTACTGCTTTAAGGATATTTTTGTTGAGGAACAAAATAAAATATTAATTGCACAAAATCAAAAAGCTTTTTCAGTAGGAAGCACTGAAATGGGTCGGATTATTGCCGCATCAGACGGGCTAGTGGATGGGACAACCTTGCAAATTCCTACAAGTGGTTATCACACATTACGGGAAACGGCGACCATATCATCTTGTTCTGATTTTATTACCGTCTTGCAGGCTCTTTCAGAGGGATCAGAAGGATAAGAAATTATTTTTCGGTCGTAAATTGGCCATTCTTGATGTAAACCTTGGTCTGATACTGAATGGAAATTCCATTTTCGCTATCTTCCATGCCAATATAACATAAAGTACAAACATCGGTCAGTGTCTCATTGGGATTGATGGTCAATATTTGTTCATTTTCGTCTAATTCAATATATATGCTATAGGTGACATTATCCAAATTTTTAAGGTCGGTTGCAAAGCTTGGTGTCGCTAATATAAGAAATGTGGCTATGGCACCAAATAATTTCTTGTTACTTGTCATTTTGATCGTCCCTCTATTGAATTTAGATGGAACATATTATCTCATGACATTTATTATTATAAACGATTTAATTAAATTGATGTTATGCGAAAAACAAATAATATTTAAAATATAAATATTAATCATTAAATAAATTCGATATTCAAATATCTAAAAAATGATAATCTGTTGTTGTGGTCTTGTCTATAATAAGGAAAGAAAGGTAATGAAAGAAGATAAATATAATACATTAAGTGATGAAGACTTATTTAATGCTATTAATGATTATGAGTTATCCAGTTCTAATAATGGTGATTATCTTAACCCATTTCGGGAAGAAAAATCTGGATCCAAGTGGCGCAAGCGCCCGCGTCGCCGTCGCATCAATAAAGATGATTATTATGACGGTTTTAATGACGACTAAATAATAGTCTGTTGTTAAATTAGGGTTGATTTTCAAGTTGATGAATTTGAGCCGATATGGTCTTGATACCTTTTAATATTATGTTGATCAATTCTTTAGCGATATCGTCGGCATAAACAATATAGGCGGGATATATAAATTTTGGCGCCCAAGTAACGGCCCATATTTTCTTCTGTTTAATTAGGGGGAGTGCTATTCGTTTTGGAAAATAACCGCTAGCCGGAGAATGAAGCAAATATTCTATGCCAAGGGTTCCCAAATCAAGCGAAACCCGTGGTGTTTTGATGTCGGGAAAATTAAGGGCGTGATCACTCAAAAATTCTGGTCCCCAGTTGACGTAAATATAATCCTGATTAAAGATATCGTCTTTGTTTTCAAGTGAAGAGACCAAAATGATTTCCTCTTCAAAGATTTGTTTGACTTTAAAGCCCGGGCGATGTTCTGGACGATACATGATAGCAATATCAATGGAGCCTTCCGATAATTTTTGGGTAAGATCTGGCGAATAGCCCATTTCTGTTCTAAGGGCAATTTCAGGAGCGTTTATGCGCATCCAAGGCAGTAGACGGAGCAGAAAATTATTCCATAAACTGACCTGTCCACCGATGCGTAAAATTGTTTCATGTTCGTCACCAATACCCACATCGAGGCGTGCCTGATCCCATATCTTAGCAAGCGCCATGGCGTGTTTGTGAAATTGTTTGCCGGCAATGGTGAGGCTTGCCCCCTGTTTGCTTCTTTCAAAGAGATAGGTGCCAAGTTGATCTTCTAAGTTTCTGATACGGATGCTTACCGTTGATTGGGTGACACAAACTTTGTCTGCTGCTGCAATAAAACTTCCCGTATCGACAACAGCTATAAATGTTCGGATTTGGGTAATATCCATATCTGTGCAATTTTCATCTTGTTATTTGGTATTGAAATAATATTATCATATAATATTTAATATCCTAATTCAAAATAGATGCTATGGCGGTAAAAAAAGACGGGATTTAATGAAAAGCATTAAAAAAAATTTTCACGGAAATCTGGGGCTAATGGGGGATAATCAGATGTCTTTTGCCGCTAGTCAGGCAAAACTCCTTATGGCGATTGAGGATTGTGGCTCTATTTCTGCCGCCGCCAAGCAACTTGGCATCAGTTATAAAACCGCATGGGATCGATTAGATACCCTTAATAACATGTCGGAGAAGCCCTTGGTGGTGCGGTCTGTGGGTGGAACAAAGGGGGGCGGCACGGCTTTGACCGACTTTGGACGCAAGATCGTCAAAGGATTTTTGGCGCTTGAGCATGAACTTGGTTCTTATATGATGCGTCTTGAATCTCAGGTGGACTGTCTTGATGATGTGGCAAATTTTGTAAGGATAGGGTCAATGCAAACCACGGCACGTAACCAATTTAGGGGTGAAATAAGTGATATTATTTTCGGGGTGGTCAATGTGGTCGTCCATATCAGGATCAGCAAAAATCAGACATTATCCGTTATCATCACCGAAGATAGCTGTCAGAGGCTAGGTCTTAAAAAACAGATGAATGTGGTTGCTCTGATTAAGGCTTCGGCCGTTATGATAAGCCCAGATATAGACATTAAAACCAGTGCCAGTAATAAACTGGTGGGCATATTGCGTAAAATTTCCAAAGGGGCCGTCAACAGCGATGTGGTTATTGATTTAAAAGACGATAAAACCATAAGCGCCATTATCACCAATGCTAGTCTTAATGATTTGGCGCTAAGGCTTGGCGACCCAGTCTGCGCCTTTTTCAAGGCATCAAATGTTATTCTTGCGGTTGATTAATTTTATTGGACAAGAGAGACGGCCTTGATTTGGGCATAGACCTCCATTTTAGGCCTTAAGGCCAATTCATCACAAGAAAAGGCGGATATGCGGGCCAAAATGGGAACATCCCCAAGCAGCAGGCGGACGAGACATTGACCATCCTGTGATGTCTTTTCAATGGCGTGAATGTGACCTTGAACGATATTGAGAACACTGGTTTGCTGTGGGGCGCATCGTGCGATACTGATGTCCTTGGCATAGAGGTGAAGTCGAATTTCCTGTCCAGACTCCAATCTTTTACCTTGCGGTCTTTCTAGGCAGGGCATTCGGATCACATTTCCAGCTACCATAATTTCGGTCAGGTTATGATCCGTGCGAGGGTTTATGATCTGACCAAAGAGTAGCGAAAATGGCTCATCACTGAAATTATTAAGGATGTTATAGTGGGTCATAATGTGCTGAATTGACCCACACTGGATGATTTTGCCCTGGTCCATAATGATCAAATGGTCGGCTAGGCGGGTCACTTCATCCACATTGTGACTGACATAGATCATGGGAATGCTTAATTCTGATTTTAGGCGTTCAAGAAGGCTTAAAATCTCACGTTTTCGACCCATATCAAGAGAGGCCATTGGTTCATCCATCAATAAAATTTTTGGCCGAGGTAATAGGGCACGGGCAATGGCAACTCTTTGACGTTCGCCGCCCGACAGTTGATCTGGTCTGCGGTCAAGCAAAGAAGAAATGCCAAGCAGATCAATAATATGGTCACTTTCTTGAGAATTCAGGGGGGATGAGGTGCGCCCTTGACCATATTTTAAATTTTGCACCACGGTCATATGATCAAATAGGCTTGATTCTTGAAAGACATAGCCCAAAGATCGTTTATGAGGCGCAAGGAACTGCTCGCCCTGTTGCCAAATCTGGTCATTGAAAATAATATGGCCTGTCTTTGGTTTCATGAGGCCAGAAATGGCCCGAAGAAGACTTGTTTTGCCAGAACCAGACGGACCAAAACATGCCGTAACCCCATGGGTAGGCAGGCTTATATCAATATCCAAATTAAAATCGCCAAAAGAATTATGGAAACGAATATCAAGAACCATATAAGCCTCCCGTAACTTTCTTGCGGCGGGAGGTGCTGTAAATCAGGGTTAAAACCAAAAAGGAAAAAATCACCATGGCAGCCGCTAACCAGTGGGCCTCGTTATATTCCATGGCCTCTACATGATCATAGATTTGTACGGAAATAACCTGTGTAACCCCAGGGATATTCCCCCCCACCATAAGAATAACACCAAATTCACCGACCGTATGGGCAAAGCCAAGGATGGCGGCTGTCATAAAGCCAGAACGGGAAAGCGGTAAAATTATGCTAAAAAATCTGTCCCAGGGGCCAGCCCCTAATGTTGCGGCCACTTCTAAGGGTCTTTGTCCCAAGGCCTCAATGGCATTTTGAATGGGCTGCACGACAAAGGGCAGGGAATAAAATACTGAGGCAATGACAATACCAGAGAAGGTAAAGGGTAAATAGTTAAGCCCCAAGGTTTCTGTTAGGTGACCAATAGGACCGTGAGGACCCATGGCGATCAACAGATAAAAACCCAAAACTGTGGGTGGCAGCACCAAAGGCAGAGCAACAATAGCACTGATCGGACCCTTCCACTTTGATTTGGTATAGGCAAGCCATAAGGCAATGGGCGTACCGATGAGAAGCAACAATAGTGTGGCTATGCAAGCCACTTTAAAGGTAAGCCAAATTGCCATGATATCCGCTTCAGAAAAGCCCATCATTCTTTTTCTTCCTTTTCCTTTGGTATTTCATAGCCAAAACCCTGAATAATTTTTTGGGCGGTATAAGAACGTAGAAATTGCATAAAATCATGGGCGGCCTTGTTATTTTGACCAGATTTCAGCATAACGGCATCCTGACGAATAGGGCTATAAAGAGTATCGGGAATAAGCCATATATTGTCTTTTTTATTGGATAACTCTTTTTGGGATAATTGGGCGAGAGCGATAAAGCCTAAATCTGCGTTGCCCGTTGCAACAAATTGATAGGTTTGGGCAATATTTTCGCCCTGTATTATTTTGGGACGCACCGTTTCGTAAAGACCAAGAGACTTTAGCACCTCAACCGCCGCCATACCATAGGGGGCAAGCTTGGGATTGGCTATGGCAAGGCGGTTGAATTTGCCGCTTTGTACTATAGAACCATTGATAATTTTTATCTCAGGCGACCATAAAACAATTTTCCCTATGGCATAGGTAAAACGGCTTTCCTGAACGGTTATGTCTTGATCTTCTAATTTTTTGGGTTTTATATCGTCAGCCGATAAAAAAACGTCAAAGGGGGCTTTATGGATAATCTGGGCAAAAATTTTACCAGAGGATCCAAGGACGAGATTAACCTGATGGCCTGTCTCTGCCTCAAAAGCGGGAATAATTTTTTTAAGGGTTGCGCCAAAATTGGACGCCGCCGCAACGGTCACCGTTTCTGCATGGACAGAAATGGGGGCGGATAAAATAAATATTAAGATCATAAATTTTCGTAGCATACTCATCGTTATATAATGATTTATATAACGCTTAAGGGCAAGCAAATTCTAAGGAAAGGCACTGATCACCATAACTTTATTCATAATTAATAAATTATTTAAGTTAATGGATTACTATAGGGGTAGGATTGATTAAAATTAAGGGTAAATTTTCATGCATAAAATTTTCATGAATAATAAGCTAAGAAAAATATTACGGCAAATTGGAAGCGCACAAAAGGGTGCAACGCTGCTTTATTTTGCCCTTATAATTCCTGTTTTTGTTGGCTTTGCGGGTCTTGGGTTTGATGCCACCTTGTGGTTTATGGAAAAGCGTCAGTTGCAGTCTGTGGCTGATTCCTCGGCGATTGCGGCGGCCTATGCGGTGTCAAAGGACCTGACGGCGGAGGAGGTGCTTCTTGCGGCAACCAATGATGCAGAAACCAATAGTTTTTATAATACAGGGGGAAAAAGTATTCAGGTTATAACGCCCCCTACTTCGGGTAAATTTTCGGGGATGAGTAATTATGTTATGGTGGCGGTGAGTATGCCCGCCGCCAGATATTTTAGCAGAATAATTGGCGCAAATCAGTCAACCATAGCGACAAAGGCGACAGCAGGAATTATTTCTATGGGAGAACATTGTATTTTGGCGCTTGATGAGACTCGGGACAGAGCGCTCGAATTTTCTGGAACATCAAATGTTGACATTAATTGCGGAGTGTCCTCAAATTCTAGCAGCAGCGAGGCCATTTATCTTAACGGGACAGCAACCCTGACCGCAAACCCCTCGGCTCAGGCTTATGGGGACATTTATCAAGGTAATAATGCTACATTGGATACACCAAATCCGCTTCAGCCCTTTTCTCAAAGATCGCCTGATCCTTATGGACCATCCGAGCGTAACTTACA
The DNA here is from genome assembly GCA_021741205.1 of Emcibacter sp. Lineage (GTDB taxonomy): Bacteria > Pseudomonadota > Alphaproteobacteria > Sphingomonadales > Emcibacteraceae > Paremcibacter. The sequence goes on along the minus strand of JAIOYI010000001.1, from coordinate 430,919 downwards.
GGTTCCCTCATCGCCGGTGGCCTGTACAATGACCAACTTATCGGTGGGAAAAAATGATCCCGCCCCTGTTCCAGGGCGCTATTGCGGCGGCTTGACTTTTGGGGCGCAGGCCAACGTTACTTTATCACCAGGTGTTTATATTATTGATGGCGGTGATTTTTTGGTTCGCGGTGGTGCCACCATTACAGGCACGGGTATCACCATCATTTTAACGGCGACGGATCCTGCAAATATTGGGTCTATTAAAATTAATGGTGGGGCTAATATGAATATTTCAGCGCCCACTTCTGGTACGTGGATGGGGGTCGCCTTTTTTCAGGACCCAAGAGCTATTTATGCGAATGGCTCCAATGATTTTCTGGGCGGTGCCAATATGAATATACAGGGCGCTGTTTATATTCCTTCACAGGAAATAGGCTTTAGTGGTGGTTCAGAATCCACTTCAGGCTGCTTGCAGCTTGTTGGGGCAAAGGTTACATTTTCAGGCAATTCATTTCTGTACAATGATTATGCAGATTGCGATTCTATGGGTGTTGAAAAAATTTCCAGAACAATAGTGAAGCTAGAGGAATAATCTCAAAGGACGAAATAATGAAAAGACTGTTGAAAAAACTCATTCTGTCCACACAAGGCACCTCATTGGTGGAGCTTGCGCTCTTGATGCCAGTTGCTTTGTTGCTTATTGTGGGCTCGCTTGATATGGGGGCGATGTTTGTGCGCAAGATGGATCTGTCCAATGCGGCCAAATCCGGGGTTCAATATGCCTTGGTCAGAAAACCGATGCAGGGTGACCTGACCAATATTACGGCCGCAGTTCATAATACATTGGCGGGTAGCATGACGGATTCAACCCTTGTTAATGTTGAACTTTATTGCATGTGTCATGAAGTAAGACAATTTTGTACCGTTGATTGCACCGATGAAAATGTTAGCGCCTTTGTTAATGTCACCATAAAAGAAAATTATCAAACGCCTTTCTTTAATTATAGTTGGTTTAAGTCCAGTTTTCCTATTAGTGAAACGGCAACAATTAGGCTGAATTAAGCATAAAGGACAAAGTGAATGTTGTTCAAAAAATTGAACAAAATAAGTAAAAATAGTGACGGCGCTACGATGATAGAGTTCGCCTTTGCCGCTCCTGTTATTATACTTTTGACATTTGGGTTTTTCCAATTTTGTCATATCCTTTTTACACAGGCTATTCTTGATTATTCTGCGGCGGAAGCCACTCGTTATGCCATGGTGAATTTTGATGAAGGCAATATTGATGACGCCTATATCTATGAGATAAAACTTGCCATCAGAACGGCCGCAGAAGAGAGCTTTACCTTAATAGACAACAGCAAAGTTACAGATTTTGATGTCGTTGTGGTTACGGACCCATCGGATATGACGAAAACTGTGGGTGTCACTATTCAATATAATTATGCTTTAATGATTCCCTTTCTGCCCCTCTCTACCATTGTATTAAAAGGCTCTTCGGAATCCTTCCTTGTGCAATAAAGAATGAAATTTACAATCCGTTAATATTATAACATTATCATATACTAATAGTAGAAAATAAATATAATTATCACTTGTTGGTATATGGATTTTTATTATGGTATTGACACAAGACTTTCTTGCCGATCTTTCTCATAAAATCAGAACACCCCTAAACGGGGTTATCGGAATGACGAAATTGCTACAGGATACGGCCTTATCCGCAGAACAGCAAAGCTATGCCAATATTATTGCCTTATCTTCTGATAATTTACTGGATTCTCTCAATGATATTTTGAAAACTATTGGAGACATAAAGGAGGAAGAGACTGTACAGCAGACTATAACCCGTGAATTATTACAGGAAAAATTAAAAAATTTAAAGACTGACTACAACACCCCACAAAATTTCTATGGATTACAAATCCTCATTGTCGAGGATAATCTGGTCAACCATATGATTGCCAAACGCCTATTGAATAATTGCAATTGTATGGTGAGTGTGGCGGAAAATGGGCTGGAGGCGCTCGACCTTGTCAAAGAAACCGTCTTTGATTTGATTTTTATGGATTGCCAAATGCCAAAGATGGATGGTTATGAGGCTACAAGAAAAATTATTGAATATGAAAAGAGCAATAATTTAAATCATGTACCCATTGTGGCACTTACGGCCAATGTTATGGGCGGTGATGTGGAAAAATGCAGGGCCGCAGGAATGGATGACTATATATCAAAACCCATAAAACCCAAGATTATGGTTGATGTCATCTTACGTTGGAAGAGAGCTTTACTCACCGAAAGAGCAGACAAGGAAAAGGCCGAAAAGGAAAAACGCCATATATTACTCATTGATGAAAATACCCTGACTGTGCTTCACGCCATGACAGAGGATAATTTTATACCAATTCTTGAAAGCTATATTAAAATGGCGGGTAAAGGGTGCGATGCAATTTTTGATGCTATTATAGCGAAAGATGCCGTGCGGCTGCGGCGAGAATCTCATTCTTTAAAATCCAGCAGTAGACAAATTGGCGCCCTTCAAATCGGCGAATTAGCGGCAGAATTTGAGAAAAGAGCCATTGCGGAAAATTTTGAGGGAATAAGTTATCTATTTGAAGATTTTTCTTTGTTAAATAAGCGGGTAGAAGCCCATTTAAAGAATTACATTGAGTTATTTTTAGAGAGTAACTCAGTCTAATCTTTGACAAAATTAAGGGATGCGGAATTAATGCAATAGCGCAAACCTGTGGGGGCAGGCCCATCATCAAACACATGCCCCAAATGGGCATCACAGGTGGCACATAATGCCTCGTCTCGTATCATGCCATGGGATGTATCACGTCGAATTTTGATGTTCTTTTTTGAAAGCACATCATAAAAGCTTGGCCAACCGCTACCGCTGTCATATTTTGTTTCGGAACGAAATAGCGGCGTGTCGCAGCAAACGCAATTATAGTTTCCCTTTTCCTTATGGTTCCAATATTTGCCTGTAAAGGCCTGTTCCGTACCGCCGCAACGGGTAACATGATGTTGGAGGGAATTTAATGTATCGGACATAATTATTATCCTATAGATCGAAAATTTTGTGGGGATTAAGAATATTTTTGGGGTCAAGGGCGACTTTGATGGTCTTCATATAATTAAGTGCTGCGCCATGTTCCTGCGCCATAAATTTTTTCTTGCCGAGGCCTATTCCATGCTCTCCTGTGCAGGTGCCGCCCATTTTTATGGCCCGTTCCACAAGTCTTGTATTTAACCGTTCAATCATCGTGACATCGTCTGGGTTATTTTTGTCATAGGGAATTGTCAGATGAAAATTACCATCACCCACATGGCCGACCATGGGGGCTGTAATATTAATGTCTTTTATATCTTGATGGGTTTCATGAATGCATTCGGCGAGGCGAGATATGGGAACACAAACATCCGTTACCAAGAAATCTTTACCGGGAAAGGCGGCTCTAAGATACATAAAGGCTTCATGGCGGGCTTTCCATAATTTTGTACGATCCTCAGGGCGTGTTGCCCATTGGAAAGCATGACCTCCGTGTAACATGGCGATTTCCTCGACCATTTCCGCCTGTTCTTTTACCGATGTTTCACTGCCATGAAACTCCATAAACAAAGTGGGTTCAACGGGATAATTAAAATCAGAAAAACGGTTAATGATTTCGACCAAAAGCGTATCTATTAACTCAATACGGGCAATGGGGATGCCCATCTGAATGGTGTCCACAACTGTTTTTATGGCGCCTTCAAGACTGTTAAAGGGACAAACGGCGGATGACATGGCTTCGGGCATGCCGTAAAGTTTGACGGTGACTTCGGTGATGACAGCTAATGTTCCTTCACTTCCCACCAAAAGCCTCGTTAGGTCATAGCCCGCCGAAGATTTTTTTGTCCGTGAACTTGTGGTGATAATGGTTCCGTCCGCCATGACGGCTTTAAGGGATAGGACATTATCCCGCATGGTGCCGTAACGAACCGCGTTGGTGCCTGATGCCCGTGTTGCGGCCATACCGCCAAGTGTTGCATTGGCACCGGGATCAATGGGAAAAAATAGACCTAGGTCACGGACGGCAAGGTTGAGCTGCTCCCGAGTGACTCCCGCCTCAACGGTGCAGTCTAAATCCTCACCATGAATGGCAACAACATTATCCATACGGGAAAAATCCATACTAATGCCGCCACCGACAGCCAGAAAGTTCCCCTCTAATGCGGTGCCCGCTCCATAAGGAATAACGGGGATTTCATAGTGGTTACACAGGGTGACAATTTGGCTTACCTCTTCTGTGGTGAGGGGAAAGGCAACCGCATCGGGCAAACAGACATCATAATGGGTCATTTCTTCGCCGTGATGTTGCCTTACGGCTTCTGCTACACTGAATCTGTTACCAAGCAGAGAAGTTAGTTGATTAAAAAGTGGATCGAGTTTGATATTATTCATGGCCACACCACATATTAATTTTTTTAAAATATTTTATATCACAAGAAATGTAATGCTAGACTGTATTTCATTTGGTATAAACAAAAAAAGGGAAAAAATGAGTCACAGAATAATATTGATACATGTGAGACGTGGGGCGGGTGACCTAGCCCAGAAGGTTCGATTGATCAAGGACACGGTTGATACTTGGCCCGTGGGTCCCGAGGGATTGAGTTATGCGATGTTGGTGCGCACCCAAGACACCCAGTTGGTCACAGATCGCCTGCAGGAAGTTTTCCTCAAAAATCAGATTATCCGCATCGTTATTCAACCCGTAGAGGCTATCCTGCCAAAAGCTTATGCTAAGACCAAGGGTGAAATATCAGCGACCAGTGATAGAACACCCGATGAACAGGTCGGCAGCAAATCAGAATCTCAAAAAACAACACCCAAAACACCAAAAGCCTTTGTCGGCATTAGCCGAGACGAGCTTTATGCGGATGTGTCCCGTGGGGCAGAGCTCAGCACCAGTTTTATATTGCTGGTTATTTTTTCCACCATTGTTGCGGGCATCGGCATGATTGAAAATAATGTGGCGGTTGTTATTGGGGCCATGGTTATTGCACCATTGTTAGGACCTAACCTTGCTCTCGCGCTTTCTACGGCGCTCGGGGATTTGGATTTGATGGTTAATGCGTTAAGAACCATGATCATTGGCTTTTTGATCGCCCTTTTACTAAGCATAGGGCTTGGTTTTATTTGGGCAACATTTTGGCCCAGTGATCTCAATAGCCCAGAACTCTTGTCCCGAACGATTGTGGGATTTGACAGTATTGCGCTTGCCTTGGCCTCTGGTGCGGCGGCGGTGCTGTCCTTGGCCAGCGGTATTTCAAGCGTTTTGGTTGGGGTTATGGTGGCGGTTGCCTTGCTGCCTCCGGGGGCCACGGCGGGTATTATGTTTGGGGCGGGCCGTTATGATTTGGCTCTTGGGGCTGCTTTGTTGCTTGCGGTGAATATCGTTTGTATCAACCTGTCTGCAAAGCTTGTATTTCTCTTCAAAGGCGTACAACCTCGTACATGGTATGAAAAGCAAAAAGCAAAAAACGCCATGATATTTTATATGGCATTCTGGATAATAAGCCTTGGCGTTTTGGGATATGTCATTTATTTGAGGGGCTAAGCTTTGCTGGAATATTTGCGCTTTTTCTTCAGATTAATCTCAAGGGAAACTTCAATATTTTTCCCCTGTTCAGTGGCAAAGTCATTAATAATTCCACTTAACGACGGCAGACTTTCCTTATGATCTTCAAGGATTTCTCGGGCAAGGGATAAGGTGAAATGACCATCCTTTGCCTTAAACGTGGCCTTTGATCCGAAGGGCAAGCAAATCACGTCATAGGTTACTGTGTTATGGGGCAAATATAAGATATTTTGAATCTGTCCTTGCTCTAATAATTGTTCGAACTCATTAAAATCGAGACGAAAACACAATGAATTGGGGTCAAGGCGAAGTTTCATAAAAAGGCGCTCCTATGTTCGCTACCCATAAGGGGATAAAGATCGACAAGACTTCCCGCCTTAAGAGAAAAAATATTTTCTGGGATCATCGCCCAACAATTCTGATTGAGCATTGGTTTGATCTTAAAGGACTCCTGCCCTGGCAGAATGGTCACCTTCAGATGACCCATTTCATCATGATGATAGGCGGCTTTTTGAAAAAAACGAAAGGCGGATTCTTTTGAAAAGTCGTGACTTAAGAGAGCTTTTGTGGGTTTTTCCTGCGGTTGTCCTCTTAAAGCTCGAAGGAGGGGATAGATAAAAAAACGCTGCCCAACAGCCGCCGCAACAGGGTTACCCGGCAAGCCAAAATAATAGATTCCATTGGGAAATCTTGCAAATAATATGGGCTTTCCAGGGCGAATGGCGGTCTTATGAAAAAGAATTTCTGCCCCGAGAGCCCGCAACCCATCGGGTACAAAATCATGACGACCCATAGAAACGGCTCCAGATGATACAATAAGGGAATAGTTTTTTGATAAAAGATCGGAAATTTTCTGGTTGAACTTTTCCTCCTCATCAAAAATTGTACCTTCATTTGTGGCAATAACCCCAAAAGACCGTAAGCTATTTAATAAGTAAGGCCCATTGCAATTTCGGATCTGGCCAGGTTTTAAGGTTTCATTTAGGTCATCGACCAATTCTTTTCCCGTACTGATAACGGCGACATGGGGTTCGGACAGGACAGAAATTTGATCATGGCCCAGTGCAGAAAGTGCCATAATATGATGGGCGGCAATTTCATCGCCTTTTTCGACTAGCAAATCTTCAGGACTAAAATCAGACCCCGCCCGTCGAATATTTTTTTCAGGAAAGGCCGTGACAGCAATTGAAATTTTGGTGGGTCTGTCCTGTTCATTGCTTTCAAGGATGACAATGTCCTCAATGGGAATGACCGCATCATATCCCTTTGGCACAGGGGCGCCCGTCATGATTTCCCAAGCAGACTTATTATCATATTCCGATTGTGGGGCGGGGTTGTCACCCGCCATGGTGTAGCCTGCAACATTTAATAGGGTGGGGGTGTTTTTTGTTGCGTTGAGGAGGGCGTTGCTTTTTACCGCAAAACCATCCATGGCCGAATTATGAAAAGGGGGCAAGTTTTCCTTGGCATAGATATTTTCTGCGGCAATATGCCCAAGCGCCTTATCAAGGGTGATGGGGTGTATATTAAGAAGCTTTGCATCTGATAAAATTATCTTCAGAGCATCGTCGTATGAAAGCATAAATTTTACCTTAACCGCCTGTTGCTGAAAGATTTGGGATAAGACCTGTTTCCCCTTCTATGAGGAAATGGGAAGATTTTTTATAATCCAACTGTTTCATGATCCGTCTTTTCAAAGCCTCTTTTTGATCGTCATTTTGCAACAGATCCCTAAGAGGAACACCAAAATCACCAAAAAGACATAGCCGAAGATCGCCCACAGCCGTCAGGCGTAGACGGTTACAATTTTGGCAAAAATCTTTGGAATAAGGAGCAATAAGACCAATAGACCCCATAATATCAGGGTGGGTATAATTTATTGCAGGCCCCGCTCCGTGAGAGCGAATATTTTCGATCCAACCCTGTGCCAGAAGTTTTGTGCGGATAATGTCTGCGCTGAGATGGCGGCGCTTGAAATAATAGAGATTATCACCCGTTTGCATCAATTCAATAAAGCGCACAGTAATCGGCCTATCTTTGATATAATTGATATAATCGGTGAGTGCATTATCATTAATATCTTTCAGAAGAACCACATTAATTTTCACAGAATCATAGCCAATTTGAAGAGATTTTTCGACGCCCTCTAAGACCGTTTCTAATTTATTATGACCTGTGATTTTATGAAAGACTTCCTTATTGAGGCTGTCAATACTTACGTTGATATTACGCATACCCGCATCAAACCATTTCTGAGCGTCTGTTTTGAGACGATAACCATTGGTGGTTAGGGCGGTATTTTTTATGCCGTCTGTTTTAGCAATAAGATCAATAATTTCGGTAAAGTCCCTGCGCAGGCTGGGCTCCCCGCCAGTAAGACGGATTTTCCATACACCAAGCTCAGCAAAGGCCGTGACAAGACGCTTTATCTCCATAAGGGTAAGGAATTTTGGTTTTTCAGCGCATTGATATCCGTCGGGCAGACAGTATTCACAACGAAAATTACAGACGTCTGTGACCGACAGTCGCAGATAGGGAAATGTCCTATCAAAATTATCAACCAATTTAATTGGTTCTTTATTCACTTATATTCTCCTTTCCAATTGCGGGAGGCCAAAGTGTTTACACCATGACCCGGCAAACATTTTCAGTCTGCGGCCAACGAACCATAACCCAGAAGAGTCTTAGGTTCGAGGGCTTCGGAGTAAGACATCACCCTATAGGATAATGCCCAACACTTGAGATTATACATAAGTTATAAAAAGAATACTAGCGTTGATATGGATCAATAATTAGAAATCAATGATACCATCTCGACTGCAATCAGGATTAGGACATTCGGGCGTGCCGTGTTTATGACAGCCAGAGGCCAGATCATGATCACAAAACCCACATAGAGCACCGATCTCTGGTATAATAACAGAATTTTTGTTGATTTCGAATCCTCTATCTTTAAATCTCTTTAAGGTGCGTGAGAATGTTTCAGGTTTCATATCCAGATAGGAGGCAATAAGGGATTTGTCGTAAGGGAGTTCAATAAGGTCTGGTACCTTGCCTTGTTCAAGTAATAATTTTAACAAAAACCAACCGACACGTTCTGTGGCGGGTTTAAGCCGGATATTTTCGAATTCCTGAATAAGATTATGGGAATGTTTTGATATGCCTTCCAATACCCTGAGGGCAAGGGCGTTATGTTCTTTTATTTTTTCGCGAATGATTGGGGCGGGTAAGGTCAGGATAATAGAATTTTTGGCGATTTGTGCACTAACATGATAGTTGGCATTTAAAAACACAGCAGACTCTGCAATCATATCTCCACCAGTGAGCATTTGCAGTACGGTTTCATCGCCGTTTGATGTGCCTTTGAATAATTTTACCCAGCCACTAAGAATAATATAAAGTCTTGTGGAAACCTCACCTTCTAAAAAGAGAAGTTTGCCTTTTTTATATTCTCTCACTTGGGCAAATTGTAATAGACCAGAGGTGATATCTTCTGGCAGGTTAATAAAAAACGGCAGATCCTCAATAAAATTTCTCTGCTCTGTTGTGATACCTTCTAAGTTTCGGCTTGTACTAATAATAGAGGGTTGCGATTGCACATTCTCAGGGATATCTGATTTTAGAAGATTTTCCATGAGCTTCTCTTCTACTTTTTTCATTAACCCCATTTGGTCAGTAGTAAGCTCAAACCATTCAACGGCATTAATATTGAGAAAGGCGTTTTTTTCCCCGCGTTTTAATCCGTTATGGACATGCGTTATCTTATCAATAGCATGACCCCGCATAATCGTTTCATAGATTTTTTTTTGTTTTTCATCTGCCATGGCAAGAAAGGTGCGTTTAAAGCTTTTCTGTTCAGAAAGAAGAAAGTTAAAGCGGTCAATGAATTCTCTGTCATTAAAAGAATTTGTGATCAAGCCACGAACACCCAAGGCTCTTTCTCGGCCAAACTTTTCTTTGAGCTGTAAGAAGTATGAAAAGGCACTGACCTTTGCAGGGTCATTTTTTTTATTAAAAAGAGCCGCCATAACAATAACATCCATCAGAGGGCTTATGACTTGATGGCTATATCCGTTAATAATTTCTGTGGCGGTGAATTCAAGATTAAAAATTCTTTTGCGACGGTCATTAACCACGTCGGAATTATCAAGAACAAACTCTATTTTATGAAGAAATTCATCATCGAAGATATTTGAATTATGCCATTTTTTGAGTTCTTGACGAATTTTATTGGTTGTTGCGATCGATTTTTCAAAAGAGCCATGCAATTCTTTTTCAAAGATTTTGCCTTGGCTGCTGGTAAAGAGAACAGCACATCCTCGTTCATTTTGCATTTCATGCAAAGCATCACTTAAGTAAATAAGATTGTCATTCATTATATATTATAATTCTTTAATAATACCCAATTTGATATTAGGCGGGTTTCTGTAAAGTTACAAGTTTTCTAATATGCGAATATGAAATAAAAAATAAAAAGAAGTATTTTTCTAACATATTATTAATTAATTGATCAAAGTCAAAGTGAAATCCTTAAATCTCCTCTAGCTTTTTCCATATTCATTAGGCGAATTTTGCGTCTAAATTTATAGAATGCAGTCGTTTTTATAGATTAATAAAGGATTTAGGTATGAGTCTTACGAATGTAACAGGGGGTGAGCAAAAACAGGCTTTGGTGGCGAGTACTCTGGCCTTTACGGTATGTTTTGCAGTTTGGACAATATTTTCCATCATTGGTATTAAAATCAAAACGCAGCTTGGTCTATCAGACACACAGTTTGGTATTTTGGTGGCCACACCAATTCTGACGGGTTCCTTGAGTCGTATATTTTTAGGCGTATGGGCGGATCAATACGGTGGTCGGATTATTTATACCTTTCAAATGGTTGTGACCGCCATTGCCGCATTTTTGTTAACGCAGGTTTCTACCTATCTCATGTTTCTTGTGGCGGCATTGGGTGTTGGTCTTGCGGGGGGAAGCTTTGCGGTAGGTATTACCTATGTTTCCACATGGTATCCCAAAGAACGCCAAGGAACGGCTCTTGGCATATTTGGTATGGGAAATGTTGGTGCTGCGGTTACGAACTTTGGCGCGCCCTTTTTGCTTATTATGATGGATGGACAATGGCAAGGTGTTGTCGGAATATATTCTGCTGTTATGTTGATTACCGCCGCACTGTTTTTTCTCTTTACCAAGGATGATCCTGCCCTGCGTGATCGTCGTGAAAAGGGGGTAAAGCACGCCTCTTTTATCGAACAGATGGAACCTTTAAAAAATATACAGGTTTGGCGGTTTTCTCTTTATTATTTCTTTGTATTTGGTGGCTTTGTGGCGCTGGCTCTCTGGCTTCCCCGTTATTATGTGGGAGCCTATGGGCTAGACTTAAAAACGGCGGGTATGCTTGCGGCAGCCTATGCCCTTCCCGGAAGTATTTTTCGGGCATTGGGAGGGTGGCTATCAGATATTATTGGTGCAAGACGGGTGATGTATTGGACATTTGGTGTTTGTGTTGCCTGTTGTTTTGTCATGTCTTATCCCTCAACCAATTATACGGTTGCAGGAATAGAAGGTCCCATCGAATTTAACATGACGATCCCGCTTTGGTTGTTTGTATCTCTGACCATTATTCTGGGCTTCTTCATGTCGCTTGGTAAGGCCGCAGTTTATAAACATATTCCCGTTTATTATCCAGGCCATGTGGGCTCTGTGGGTGGTGTTGTTGGTTTGATCGGGGGATTGGGTGGTTTCTTCTTACCCATCACCTTTGGCATTATGAATGATATGATTGGTGTTTGGACAAGTTGTTTTATGCTTCTGACCATATTAACCGGCATTGCCCTGACTTGGATGCATTTTGCTATTATTCGGATGAATCGTCGGGATATGCCTGAACTAAAAGGCCCACGTTATTTGCCTGAGCTTGGAAATCTTTTGAGTGTGAAAAATACACAGCAAAAGAGTGAAAAGTAAACCTAAGACGACTTTTGTAAAAATAAGCAAGCCCTTTAAGCTTGATAAGGTCATCAATTACGAAGGGGAGTGAAATCATTCTCTCCACCTTTAGTTAACTAGTAAATTTAAGGAAAAAACTATGGCTGAAGATATTAAAAAATGGGATCCTGAAGACGTCGCAGAGTGGGAAGCGCGAAATAAGGCGATTGCAAATAGAAATTTATGGATTTCGATTCCAAGTTTGCTTTGTGGTTTTGCGGTCTGGCTTTATTGGGGCATTATCACGGTTCAAATGTTGAATTTGGGCTTTCCCATTGCAAAGGGCGAACTCTTTACATTGACGGCCATTGCGGGTTTATCTGGGGCAACGCTCAGAATTCCAAGCACTTTTTTCATCCGTATTGCAGGAGGGCGTAATACAATTTTCTTCACCACAGCATTATTAATGATTCCAGCCGTTGGAACGGGTTTTGCGTTACAAGACATTAATACACCTCTATGGCAGTTTCAGATATTGGCCTTTTTATCTGGTCTTGGCGGCGGTAACTTTGCATCATCCATGTCTAATATCAGTTTTTTCTTTCCTAAAAAAATTCAAGGTTATTCACTGGGCATGAATGCGGGATTGGGTAATTTTGGCGTCACAACCATGCAGATATTGGTGCCGCTTTTTATGACATTCGGTATTTTTGGCGGTGATTCAATGACCCTGCTCAATACCAGCGGTACTTTGATTGGCAAGATTCCTGCGGGAACAGAAACCTATATTCAAAATGCGGGCTTTGTTTGGTTGCTGTTTTTGGTGCCTTTGGCCTTTGCGGGTTGGTTTGGCATGAACAATATTACAGATGATCATGTCTCTCCTAACATTGGAAACCCCGTGGGCGCCTTTGCTAAGATATCGCTTATGCTCATGTTGGGTTTTGTGGCGGCAGCTTGCGGTATTTGGCTTATGTTGCCACAAACATCATCAGGAATACCAACATCTGGATTTGATGTAAGTAAGTGGGTCGTGCTTCCTATTGTTATTACCTTAACGGTGTTTTTGTTGAAATTAATTCCGGGTCAAGTTGGTGAAAATCTGAAACATCAATATAAAATATTCAACAACAAGCATACATGGGCCATGACCGTGATTTATACCATGACCTTTGGTTCTTTCATCGGTTATGCGGCAGCTTTTGGTCTGTCTATCAAGGTGATTTTTGGTTTCCAACATATTATGGTTGACGGTATTCTCACTCACAACACGGCCAATCCTAATGGACCAAGTGCATTGATGTTTGCTTGGACAGGCCCCTTTATTGGTGCCCTTATCCGTCCCATAGGTGGCATGATTTCTGATAAGTTGGGCGGTGCGCGTGTGACACAGTATATTTCCATTGTGATGGTGGTTTGCGCCTTGGGCGTCGCCTATTACATGCAATTGGCTTATGCCTCTGCCACGCCGCAAGATTATTTCATTCCTTTCCTGATTTTATTTCTAATTCTTTTTGCCGCCACAGGAATTGGTAATGGGTCAACATTTCGTACCATTGCGATTGTTTTTGACAAGGAACAGGCAGGACCCGTGCTTGGCTGGACATCTGCTGTGGCCGCTTATGGTGCTTTCATTATTCCTCAGGTATTGGGGGAACAAATCAAAGCGGCAACGCCTGAGATTGCGCTTTATGGATTTGCTATATTTTATGCCGTTTGCATTGTGATTAACTGGTGGTTTTATTTACGCCCTGGTGCATATGTGAAAAATCCATAAGAAACAAATACAATAAATCTAATTGAAAGACGAAGAATATGAGCCACTTTTTGGATAAGGTAACGTTCTTTACCAGAGAACGTCCAGAGGAATTTTCTGATGGACATGGTATTGCAACAACGGAAGATAGAGGATGGGAGAGAGCTTATCGGGGACGTTGGTCCCATGATAAGGTGGTTCGTTCCACCCATGGGGTGAATTGCACGGGCTCATGCAGTTGGAAAATTTATGTGAAGGGCGGGCTTGTAACATGGGAAATTCAGCAAACCGATTATCCCAGAACCCGTAACGATCTTCCCAATCATGAGCCACGGGGCTGTTCCCGTGGGGCGAGTTATAGTTGGTATTTATACAGCTCGGCGCGATTAAAATATCCCATGATCAGAAGCCGACTTTTGAAACTCTGGCGGGAAACAAAAAATGTTTATGCCGACCCCGTCATCGCTTGGTCGAATATTGTTGAAAATAAGGAAAAGGCCGTATCCTACAAGCAGGTTCGTGGCCTTGGTGGCATGGTTCGGGCCACTTGGGACGAAGTAAATGAAATCATTGCGGCGGCCAATATCTATACGGCCAAGACTTACGGTCCTGATCGAATTATTGGCTTTTCCCCCATTCCGGCCATGTCCATGGTCTCCTATGCGGCGGGTTCCCGCTATTTGTCGTTGATCGGCGGCACCTGTATGAGTTTTTATGACTGGTATTGTGACTTACCACCCGCCTCACCGCAGGTATGGGGTGAGCAAACAGACGTACCAGAAAGTGCGGATTGGTATAATTCATCCTATATTATGGCTTGGGGATCAAATGTGCCTCAAACTAGAACCCCTGATGCCCACTTCTTCACAGAGGTACGCTATAAGGGAACGAAAACAGTTGCCATCACGCCAGATTATAGCGAGGTCGCAAAGCTCAGCGATATATGGTTAAACCCTAGACAAGGCACCGATGCCGCCCTTGGTATGGCCATGGGACATGTGATTTTAAAAGAATTTCATGTGAATGGTCAAAGTGACTATTTTGATGACTATACAAGACTTTATTCTGATATGCCGTTTTTGGTTCAAATTGATCAACAGGACGGTGTCTATGTGGCGGGTCGTACGCTTCGGGCGTCTGATTTACCTGATGAGCTGGGCGAGAAAAATAACCCCGAATGGAAACCAACCGTTATTGACAGCAACAGCAATAAAATAGTGGTGCCTAATGGCACAATCGGGTCACGGTGGGGCGAGGATGGTCATTGGAACCTAGAAGCCAAAAACTTGGCTGATGGTAAAGAAATTTGGCCCCTGAAATCATTGGTTGAACGTCATGATGAGGTTTTATCGGTTGCCTTTCCCTATTTTGGTAATTTGGAAAATGACCAACCTATTTTTCAGGCCACAGATCATGCGAGTGTGCTTCATCACAATATTCCCGTACGCAAAATAAAAACCAAAGAGGGCGATAAATATGTGGCCACGGTTTTTGATTTGATGGTGGCAAATTACGGCGTTGATAATGGTCTTGGCGGCGATAATGTGGCAAAGAGCTATGATGACGATAAGCCCTATACCCCCGCATGGCAGGAAAAAATTACGGGCGTGTCACGGGACAAAGTCATTAAAGTTGCCCGTGAATTTGCTGATAATGCTGATAAAACAAGGGGCCGCTCCATGATTATTATTGGGGCTGCTATGAACCATTGGTATCACATGGATATGAATTACCGCGGCGTGATCAATATGCTTGTCATGTGTGGCTGTATTGGAAAATCTGGTGGCGGCTGGGCTCATTATGTGGGTCAGGAAAAATTACGGCCTCAAACAGGATGGGCACCCTTGGCCTTTGCTCTGGATTGGCATCGTCCACCACGGCATATGAATTCAACCTCTTTTTTCTATAATCACTCTAATCAATGGCGCTATGAAAAACTGGGAGTGGATGAAATATTATCTCCCTTGGCGGATGCCAAGAAATGGGAAGATTATTCCTTGATTGATTGCAATGTTCGGTCGGAAAGAATGGGTTGGCTGCCCTCGGCTCCGCAATTGGAAGAAAACCCCCTTGAACTTACCAAAAAGGCCAAAGAGGCTGGAAAGCCAACGGCAGCCTATATCGCCGAACGCTTGAAAGACGGCTCTCTTCGCATGTCTTGTGAAGATCCCGATAATCCGAAAAACTTCCCCCGTAATATGTTTATCTGGCGGTCGAATATTTTAGGGTCCAGTGGTAAGGGTCATGAATATATGCTGAAACATTTGCTCGGTGCCCAGAACGGCGTCATGGGGCAGGATATTGGAAAGAGGGGTGCCAAAAGACCAAGCGAAATCGTTTGGCATGATGAGGCACCCGAAGGTAAGCTTGATCTTGTGGTGACCCTTGATTTCCGTATGTCAACCACGTGCCTATATTCGGATATCGTGTTGCCATCGGCCACATGGTATGAAAAAAATGATTTGAATACATCGGATATGCATCCTTTCATTCACCCTCTAAGCCGTGCGGTTGATCCTGCTTGGGAAAGTCGGAGCGATTGGGATATCTATAAAGGCATTGCCGAGAAGTTTTCGGAAATTTGTCCTGGTCATTTAGGCGAGGAAACCGATGTGGTGGCACTGCCGATCCTTCATGATACGCCCGCAGAACTTGCTCAAGGCCTTGATGTGAAGGAATGGAAGAAGGGTGAGATTGACCTTATTCCGGGAAAAACCATGCCGGCTCTTGTGGATGTGGTGCGAAATTATCCCGATACCTATAAAAAATTTACAGCCCTTGGCCCCTTGATGACGAAAATTGGTAATGGTGGCAAGGGTATTGCGTGGAATACAGAGCCCGAATATAAATTTCTTGGCGAATTAAATCATGTGGTCACAGATGCAGGTGTTTCAAAAGGATTGCCTCGTATCGAAACGGATATTGATGCAACCGAGGTTATTTTATCCCTTGCGCCCGAAACCAATGGTCAGGTAGCGGTTAAGGCATGGGAGGCCTTGGGTAAAATTACCGGACGGGATCACAGACATCTGGCGCTTCCCAAACAGGACGAAAAGATCAGATTCCGTGATGTGCAGGCTCAACCCCGCAAGATTATTTCATCCCCCACATGGTCTGGTCTTGAAGATGAACATGTGAGCTATAATGCGGGTTATACTAATGTGCATGAGCTTATTCCTTGGCGAACCTTAACCGGTCGTCAGCATTTCTATCAGGATCACAGTTGGATGCGGGACTTTGGCGAAGGATTTTGTGTTTATAAACCGCCGATCAACACCAAAACCATTAAGCCTGTGATTGATACGAAGGGTAATGGAAATCCGCAAATTGCGCTTAACTGGATCACACCCCATCAAAAATGGGGTATCCATAGCACCTATTCCGAAAATCTGTTGATGCTTACCCTGTCTCGGGGAGGGCCGATTGTTTGGCTGAGCGAAGTTGACGCGCAGAAAATTGGTGTCGAAGATAATGACTGGATTGAGCTTTACAATGTTAATGGTGCCATTGCCTGTCGGGCGGTTGTTTCCCAACGGGTGAACGAGGGCATGTGTATGATGTATCATGCTCAGGAAAAAATCATCAATACGCCCGGTGCTGAAACAACAGGCAAAAGGGGCGGTATTCATAATTCCGTCACCCGTGCGGTGGTTAAACCAACCCATATGATCGGGGGCTATGCTCAACTTTCTTATGGTTTCAATTATTATGGAACCGTGGGATCAAATCGGGACGAATTTGTCATTTGTCGTAAAATGGATAAGGTGGATTGGATGGATGAACCAGCTGACGGTGTCTCAGGCAATCACAATCATGAGGAGTTGGCATAATGAAAATACGTGCTCAGATTGGAATGGTCCTGAATTTGGACAAATGTATCGGATGTCACACCTGTTCTGTGACCTGTAAAAATGTTTGGACATCCCGCGCGGGGGTTGAATATAGCTGGTTTAACAATGTGGAAACCAAGCCCGGCGTGGGGTATCCTCGTGAATGGGAAAGTCAGGAAAAATGGAACGGTGGATGGGAAAGACTTCCGAACGGTAGATTAAGACCCAAAATCGGGGGAAAATTAAAAATATTATCCAACATATTTTCCAATCCGGATTTGCCAGAAATTGACGATTATTATGAACCCTTTACCTTTGAATATGATCGCCTTCAAAAATCACCGGAAGTTAAAACCCCACCTACGGCACGGATGCATTCGGCCATTACGGGTGAGGTGATGGAAAAGGCAGAATGGGGGCCAAACTGGGAAGAAATTCTGGGGGGTGAATTTTCCAAGCGTTCAAAAGACTATAACTTTAAAGATATGGAAAAGGAAATTTACGGGCAATTTGAAAATACATTTATGATGTATTTGCCTCGTCTGTGTGAACATTGCCTCAACCCATCCTGCGCGGCAGCCTGTCCAAGCGGTGCCATCTATAAACGGGAAGAAGACGGTATTGTTCTGATTGACCAGGAAAAATGCCGTGGTTGGCGCATGTGTGTGAGCGGTTGTCCTTATAAGAAAATTTATTTCAACTGGCAAAGTGGTAAATCCGAAAAATGCACCTTCTGCTACCCCCGTATTGAGGCAGGAGATCCCACGGTTTGTTCGGAAAGTTGTGTTGGGCGAATTCGTTACCTTGGCGTGATGTTGTATGATGCAGACCGTATCGGTGAAGCGGCAAGTGTTGAAGATGAAGAGGATCTTTATCAATCCCAATGTGATATATTCCTCGATCCCCATGATCCGGATATTATTGCACAGGCGAAAAAGGACGGCGTTCCAGACAGCTGGCTTGCGGCGGCAAGGAAATCGCCAGTTTACAAAATGGCTATGGAATGGAAGGTTGCTTTTCCGCTTCATCCCGAATATCGCACCTTACCCATGGTTTGGTATATTCCGCCTTTGTCTCCTATTCAGTCTGCCTTTGAAAAAGGAAAATTTGAACAAAGCGGCGTTATTCCCAATGTTCGGGAACTGCGTATCCCCATTGAATATCTGGCCAATATGTTGACGGCGGGCAAAGAACAGCCTGTGGTTCATGCGTTGGAAAGAATGTTAGCCATGCGGGAATATATGCGCTGTAAGACCGTGGACGGCATTCATGATAATGATATTTTGGATGCGGTAGGGTTAGATGAGAAGACACTTGATGATATGTATCATATTATGGCGATTGCAAATTATGAGGATCGTTTTGTTATTCCGACCAATCACCGTGAATATTCAGGAAAAACTCCATTTGATAATGAAATTTCCTTTGATCAGAGGGCGTCTTGTGGCTTTAGCTTTGGCAATGGTTGCGGCGGCGGCGGTCAAACGAAAACAAATCTTTTTGGTGCCTCAACCCATAAAAATACCATGAGTGGAAAAGTAAGGGATAAGTCATGAAAACCTTTAAAATTTTAGGACTTTTGCTGTCTTACCCGACCGATGATCTGATGAAACATATGGATGATTTAATGCAGGTTTTAGAGCGGGAGAAATTTTTACCCGCAAAAAACTTGAAAAAAATCAAAGCCTTTGTGGGTGAATTCAAAACCAGAAATATGTATGACATTCAGGAAAATTACGTTGAATTATTTGATCGAGGGCGGGCGCATTGTCTGCAACTGTTTGAACATATTCACGGAGAAAGTCGGGATCGGGGCCAGGCCATGGTGAATTTGGCCGAGGCTTACGGAGAAAAGGGCTTTTTTATTAATTCAGGAGAATTGCCTGATTATCTGCCCTTGTTCTTAGAGTTTCTTTCTTTATGTCCCGCCGATGAGGCGACGGAACTGCTCGGTGATCCCATAACGGTGATTGCGGCCATTGGGGTAAAGCTTAAAAAACGGGGCTCTTCTTATGCGGTCGTTTTTGAGGCCTTGGAAGCTCTGTCAAAGGTAAAACCGGACATGGATTTGATTGCGCGTGCTAAACTTGAACCTATAGAGGACATGAGTTTTAGCGATATTGATAAGGAATGGGAAGAGGCTGCCGCTTTTGATAATAAGGACACAGGCACAGATGATTGTAATAGCTGCAATGCCTTTCCAAGGGCAACAGAGGAGATTAAAAATATGATGGGTCAGCAGGCATCACCGAAATATGACCTAACCTCAGACAGCAAGGGAGGCCAATGAGATGTTAGATACAATGATAGGATTTTTTCATAATTTTCTTTTTGGATTTTATCCCTATATCGCCATTACTGTAATGGTCATAGGGTCAATTTTGCGCTATGATCGTGATCAATATAGCTGGAAAGCGGGGTCTAGTCAGTTATTGCGCTCAAAGGGTATGCGCCTTGGCAGCAATTTATTTCATGTGGGCATTATTCTGCTTTTCTTCACCCATTTGGTAGGACTTTTGACGCCTGAATCTGTGTATCACAAGGTGATCACCACCGAGGCTAAACAGATTATGGCCATGATCGGTGGCGGTATTCTGGGTGGCATTTGTTTCGTAGGCTTAACGATTTTGTTGTATAGGCGTTTGACCGATAAACGTATTTCTGCCACCAGCAGCACGTCGGATATTCTGTTGCTTGTGGTGCTTTATATCCAGTTGATTTTAGGGTTGATTTCCATTGGTTATTCGGCTCAGCATATGGATGGATCTTCTATGGTGGCCTTGGCCAACTGGGCGCAGCATATTGTAACCTTTAGAGGGGGCGCTGCTGATTATATCATCCATGAACCATGGGTTTTTAAGGCGCATCTGTTCTTAGGCATGACGATATTTCTGATTTTCCCTTTCACACGACTTGTGCATATGTTGAGCGCACCTGTGAAATATCTTTTCCGGTCTGGTTATCAGATTGTGCGCAAAAGAGGTAAGGGTTACTAGAGGTCTATATAATGATGAACAGGGCTTGGGCAGAAAACACCCAAGCCTTTTTCTTTGGATTAATATTAACCTAATGCCTCAAATTTATCTTTTTCGGGATTATATTCAAGCAACGTGCCACTTCCAATATCAAAGTGCCAGGCATGAACTTCGAGCATTCCCGCAAGAATCGCCTCTTTCACCCATGGAAATCCCACAAGATTATTAAGAGATATCAGACTTGCCCGTCTTTCGCAGACGGTGGCAAGAGTGTCGATGTCCTGAGTTGCTTTTTCTTCAGGGGTGAATTCCGCAGCCTCATCCACAATTTTCATCCAAGGCCGGATAAAGCTGTAATGATCATCAGGTTCAGGGGTGCTTTCGCCATGTCCAGCCATCAGGGCACGAATACCGCCGCAACCGCTATGACCCATAATGATGATATGCTCCACCTTCAACTGGGTCACGGCAAATTCTATGGCCGCACTGGTACTATGATGGGTGTTGCCACATTTTTTGTAGGGTGGAACCAAATTCGCCACATTATTGACTGTGAAAATATCTCCCAGTCCCGATTGGGTGATAATAACGGGATTAACCCGAGAATCGCTACAGGCAATGATCATAACTTTAGGATTTTGGGTGTCTTTTGCCCAATTGCGCCAGATGGCATTTTCTTGTCCCTGATATTGATTTTTAAATTCTTTGTATCCGTCGATTAGGTTTGTATAAGAACTCATAAAGTCGGCACCCTTAAATAATATTATTACTATGTGCCGACCTGTTTCATGCCAGCTACATTATGATAATAGCCGTTAGAAAATTCTATGGCAAACATTTCCGATTCAACTTTTTCATTTGCTTGGCTCTGATCAATTTTGTTATCAAGACGATCCCTAAAGATGGACGCTATTTTGACCATATTTACATCATGGGGAGACAGACGGAAATTGTGAATACCCATTTGAACAAGGTCAGGCAATTCAGCCAAAAGATTGGCATAAGTATAGGACAGCGTTTGCAGACCATTGATGGCAAGAAATTCCTGTCCATCCATGGTTTCAACCGTTAAGCCATCAGGATCACGGTCACAAACATATTTGCAGCCGTCCTTATGAAGTTTATGAGCGCGGGCATGATAGCAACGGGCAGAAATAGCAAGGGGCATGCGGCCAAAAACCTGCACCTCAAGATCAGCATTTGCAATCTTCGCTAAGGCTCGCAAAGAAGATTCGGGAAGTTCAGGCGGCAAGGATATACGAACAGCACCCCCCCGCTCATAATATTTCAGAGCAGCTTCATTATAAATGTTGATGAAGGGGCCAATGGTGTGATCCTGACCCTTGAGCAGGCTTACCATAGATAAATCATTGGCCTCAATAAGATGATTTTCTTTTAGGGCGGCAAGATCTTCGGTTGCTCTCATGTCCCGATCATCCAAAACCAGCATAAGACCAGAAAAAATAACTTTTTTTCCCGCCCGTTCCAGTCTTTCAACGATGTCTGGCAGGGTGTTTTTTCCCGCCATGCGTTTGGAGCAGACAACTTCACCCAAATAGACAATATCAACAGGCGCCTCATCGGCCACCGCATAATAAAAATCACGGGTTTTTGTATCGTCCCAATTAAACAGCAGTGGCCCAAGGGATAGATTATTCTTTTTTATTATGTCCATTTTTTATTGTAAGCTCCCGTTGTGTTTTGCCCGCCTTCGGAAAGATTATCCATTTCGATAACGAGGCGCTCGCCCCGTTCGGCGGCATCAATAGCGGTTCTGAAATTTTGCACCACTTCCCGTACGTAAGCCTTGCTACGCTGCCGCCCTTCAATTTTAAGGGCGCTGACACCTGCCTCTATCAATTCTGGTAATATGCGGGTTACATTCAGACTGGTTGGTTCTTCAAAAAGATACCCAAGTTCTCCTCCAGTCTGAAATCTTCCCTTGCACAGGGTTGGATATCCCGCCTGCTCATGGGGGCGAAATTTATTAATGGTAAAGTCGGCCAAATTGGTTTTAAGGTCTTGCCCCTGCTTGATATAGCTTACGTGGCTTGCGGGCGAGCAAACCCCGTTCATATTCGGAGATTTTCCCGTAATATAGGATGAAAGACTGCACCTGCCTTCGGCCATGGGGCACATGCCACCAAAGGCAAAAACTTCGGTCTCAATAGCGATTTTTTGGTTGATGCTGCGGATTTCAGAAACACTCAGTACACGCGGCAACACCACCCGCCTTATGCCAAATTCCTTGACATAGTAATTAATAGCAGCGGCATTGGAGGCCGATGCCTGAACGGATAGGTGAAGGCGCAAATTTGGATGGTTGCTATGGGCATAATCTAAAAGCCCGATATCGGCCAAAATAATGGCATCGACATTTAATTTGGCTGCATTATCAATGGCCTTAATCCATGGTTCATTATGGCCTGCTGTGGCATAGGTGTTGACGGCAAGCAAAACTTTGGCCTTGCGCTGATGGGCATAAGCGAGAGCCTCTTCTAATTCAGCAACAGAAAAATTAAGGCCTGGAAAATTACGGGCATTGGTTTCGTCCCGAAAACCCATATAAACCGCATCGGCTCCGCTATCAACGGCGACACGTAAGGCGGCTGGCGTACCTGCGGGGCAGACAAGTTCTAATTTTTTCATACTATTTCTTTATATTTAGGCTGATTTCCTGGTTAAACTCTGTAGTTTTTGTTGGGTTTTTGTAAGCTTTTTTTCAATTGTTAGCAGACTATCACGCAAAGATTGATTTTCTTGTTCAAGGCCATCACACCTTATTGATATAGAGCTTGTAATGGCATCACTTATAATTGTCATATCACGGGACAGATTTTGTTGTAATTTACGACCAATGTTTAAGATCATTTCAGCCGGCGTTTTAAGAGGACCTAAGATATGAAGAATTTCCTGCTTTAAATTAATGTCATCGCTGTCTATGGCATTGCGGAGCGTGAGCACATATTCGGTATTGCCTTCAATGGAAAGGCTGCGGGAAAAAAACAGAGCGTCCCCATCAATGGTGCCGTCCATCATATCCATCAATGACATCAAAGGGCCAGAAATGGTGACATCAGCAGAAGTCATAAATTCATCCTCAATGACACAATCCAGATGGCCATCACCAACGGTTAAACGTATGACATGGGGAAGATCTGTTGGGCAGATTAAAAATTGACATCCTGTAATGGGACGTAATCTTTCAAGAACATCGGGATGATTATGTTGAATGTGATAGGCAATGCGCGACAGTAAATGATTGAGGGGACGTTTTGGCAATGACCGCATCGCCATTCCTGCCACAAGCAGGGGCGAAAAGATGTTATTGGCATTTTGGTTATTATATTCAGAGCGCATGAGTCGGCCTCTTTCCGCAAAAATCTTTCAGCAATTCCACTCTATAGCCTACTTTTGGCGGATTATGATTGATTTATGTCAAAGAGCAACCTGTGTAGTAATTTGTTTTTGGGTATTTTTAGGCAAGGTATGATTTTTTTTTCAAAAAGCGATATTTCATTAAAATAAGGTAAAACAATTAGTTAACCAAACGGTCGGGGAATTTTCTTTCTTTTTTTTTAAATATAAGAAATTTTCTTTCTTTAAGGGGAGATAATGCGTTGTTTTCTTCTTGCAGAAATATATTAATGTGATACACTTTAAAAAAAAATATTAAGAAAAATGTATCATTAAGAAAAATGGGTAATGTTAGACTGTGATGTGATGGGCAAAAACAAGATTTTTTATCTATAGGAGATCAAGGCATGAGTTTAAAAGCTGAACAAACCTCACCAGCGGCCATCAAGACTGGTGTCACGCATCAGATGACAGGTAATGAGGCCATTGCCCGCGGTGCATGGGAGGCAGGCGTTAAGGTTGCGGCTGCCTATCCCGGAACACCAAGTACAGAAATCATGGAGAATATGGGCCGTTATCCCGTGGGGGATATTAAGGCTCAGTGGTCCACCAATGAAAAGGTTGCTCTTGATGTGGCCATTGGGGGTTCTTTTGCAGGGGTTCGTTCCATGAGCATGATGAAGCATGTGGGGTTGAATGTGGCCTCTGATGCTTTGATGTCCCAGTCCTATATTGGCGCCCATGGGGGACTGGTTCTGATTGTGTGTGATGATCCCGGTATTCACAGTTCTCAAAATGAACAGGATACCCGTATATTCGGGCAATTTGCGCAGGTGCCCGTGCTTGAACCATGTGATGCACAGGAGGCGCTTGATTTCACCAAGGCCGCCTTTGATATTAGCGAGCGTTTTGACACCCCCGTTATCGTGCGCAGTACAACCCGTATTTCCCATACCAGAAGTCCCGTGATGGTGAACGAACGTATCATGCCAGAAGACCGTGGATTTAATTTGGATGTTACGAAAAATGTGATGGTTCCGGGTCATGCCCGTGCCCGTCATCCAAAGGTCATCGAACGATTGGAGAGATTGGCAGAAGAGCTTAATTCATCAGATCTTAACCGTCTTGAACTCGGGTCATCGAAAATTGGTATTATAACGGCGAGCATGAGCTATGTTTATGTGAAGGAAAATCTGCCTGAGATCAGTGTATTAAAACTTGGAACTTCCTTTCCCTTGCCCAAAAAACTTATTCAGGAATTTTGTGCAAAACATGACCGTGTGATTGTGGTTGAGGAATTGGAACCTGTTATTGAAAATACGATCAAATCATGGGGGCTTAAGGTTGAAGGCAAGGAATTCTTTCCCCGTATTGGTGAACTTTCCCCAGAACAGGTGCGCATAAGTTTTGAAAAGGCGGGTGTCTTGAAGCCAGAAGTAACAAGCTATGCGCCTCAATTTGAACCCCTCATCAGACCGCCCGTTCTCTGTGCGGGCTGTCCTCATGCCATGAGCTATACAGCAATCAGGAGCCTTGACGTGCGGGTTGCGGGCGATATTGGCTGTTATACTTTGGCGGTGGGTGATCCCTTAACAGCCATTGATACAACGGTTGCTATGGGGTCGAGCATTGCCAATGCGGTGGGCATGTATCTTGCGGGATATGCGGAAAAACCCATTGTGGCCACCATCGGCGACAGCACCTTCATTCATTCAGGCATCCCGCCTCTTATTGATGCGGTTTATAATCAAGCCAATATTACCGTTATTTTGCTTGATAATCATATCACCGCTATGACAGGGGGACAGGAAAACCCCGGAACGGGTAAAACTTTGCGGGGAGAACAAACCCACAAGGTTAATTTCGAGGAAATGATACGGGCGTGCGGTGTGGAATGGATTGAGAGGGTCGATTCTTATGATGCGGCCTCTATGATGCAAACCATGCGGGAAGCCATTGCATACCGTGGTGTCTCCGTATTGATTGCCGACAGACCTTGCGTGCTTGATCCCGTAAAAATCAAAGGTCCTACCATGAAGGTTGACCAAAAGGATTGCAACGCCTGTCAGGGCTGCATGAATTTAGGCTGCCCCGCTCTTCTTTGGAGCGATGAATGGTACGAAGGCCGTCATATTGTAAAAATTGACCCAACCGCTTGTATTGGCTGTTCCGTATGCGCTCAATTTTGTCCAACAGGGGCTATTCAGCCCTCCGTAAGCTTAGACCGCAAAGGTGAAAAAGCCAAAGTCTGTGGGTCAAAGTCTGTGGGGGAGTGTTAAACATGACAAAGATTAATAAAGTGATGAAAGCCACGACCCAACCTGCTGTCAGAACTGCGGTGGAAAAATTAAATCCCGATACGGCAAAGGAGCCTATCAATGTTTTGATCGTGGGTGTGGGCGGACAGGGCGTTATCATGGTTTCCAAGGTACTCGCCCAGATTTGCCAGAATTTAGGTTATCAGGTCAAACAAAGCGAGGTTCACGGTATGGCAAAGCGGGGCGGCGTGGTTTTTAGCCATGTGCGCTTTGGTCAAAATGTTTGGTCACCCACCATTCCCATGGGCAAGGCCGACGTGCTGATCGCTCTTGAATGGGCCGAAGGTTTGCGTTGGATGAACTATTTGCGGCCCGATACAGGTATATTCATTGCGGATACGAAACGAATTGTACCGCCCTTTGCCTGCAGGTCGCGCATTCTGGGGGCGGATATTGGTTATTCCAAAAATACTCCAAGCGATGTCAGGGAAAAAGTGGCCGAAGCCTTTGCCATTGATGCAACGGAAATGGCCACAAAGGCTGGCAATGAAAGGGCGGCCAATACGTTGCTGCTTGGAGCCCTATCGACGACTTTAAGTTTTCCCGATGATGAATGGAAAAATGTTATTGGAAAGATGGTTCCGCCAAAAACCATTGAGGTCAATCTGGCGGTATTTGATAAGGGGCAGGTTTGGATCAACCGCTCCCGCAAGGGTGAACCCGTTGAAGGGGGTGCCTTTGTGCCGCTTGTTCAGCCAGAGATTAATTCAGTACGTACAGAGCTCAGCATTACACCCGAATGGTGCAAGGGCTGCGATATTTGTGTGAAAATGTGTCCTGAACGCTGCCTTGTATTAAACAAGGATCAGGTGGCAGAACTTGCAGAGCCTGAAAAATGCACGGGCTGCCATATATGCGAATGGCTCTGCCCCGATTTTGCCATATCTCTTAAACCCATTCATCAGGAGGCCGTAGCATGACCGTACAACAGAATGTAGCGCAAGCCACTCCCACCATTAATTTACCCACTATTAATTTACAAGGCAATCATGCTTGTGCCTTGGGCGCTGTGGCGGCGGGATGCCGTTTTTATGCGGGCTATCCTATCACACCATCATCCGAGGTTGCCGAAAGGCTCGCCAAGGAATTGCCCAAGGTGGGCGGCGTATTTCTTCAGATGGAAGATGAAATTGCCTCTATTGCGGCAACCCTTGGAGCAAGCATGGGCGGCGTTAAGGCCATGACCGCAACCAGTGGCCCTGGTTTTTCTTTAAAGCAGGAAAATTTAGGCTACGGTATGAAGGCTGAGATTCCCTGTGTGGTGGTTAATGTTATGCGAGGTGGTCCGTCAACAGGAATGCCGACCCGTCCCGCTCAGGGTGATTTGATGCAGGCGCGCTGGGGAACGCACGGCGATCATCCCGTTGTGGCCTTGACCCCAGGGTCCGTTGAAGAAATTTATCAACAAACCGCAAGGGCTTTTGCTTTGTCAGAAAAACTTCGTATTCCGGTGATTGTTCTGTTTGATGAAAGTCTTGGTCATTTAGAAGAAACCATTACCCTACCCGATGTGACGGAATATGAAAATACTATCCGCAAATGGGCAACGGGCAAACCCGAAGACTATAAACCCTATAAGGCTGATGCAGACGGGGTTCCGCCCATGGCTCGCCCTGGGGATGGTTACAGGGTTCACACAACAGGCCTGATTGTGGCGGAGGGGGGCTTTCCCACTCAAAAAGCTGATGTGGTGGCGCCCGTTATGAAACGGCTTTTGGATAAAATTGAAATCAATAACGATCTGGTTGAAAGTTTTGAAGATATTGACTGTCAGGATGCAGAGGTTGTGGTTGTTGCCCTTGGGATTGTGGGACGCTCTGCGAAAAAGGCGGTGCGAGAACTCAGGCAGCAGGGGATCAAGGCGGGTTTATTTCGCCCCATTACCCTATGGCCCTTTCCCACCAAAAGCTTTAGGGCATTGACAAAAAAGGCCAAATATTTTGTGGTTGCTGAAATGAATGCAGGGCAACTCATTTTGGAAATCGGAGCAGCAAAGGTGGATAAACAATCTGTTTCAGGTCTAAATCGTTACGACGGCGAACCAATTTCCCCGTCCCTTATTAAGCAAGCTGTCAAGGAGGTTCTTGGCCATGAATGAGCAAGCAACACTCAAATCAAAAGAAGATATGACACAGGATGATATTAGAAATTTCGAAATTCGTGATTATCTTCGTCTTGATCTTTTCCCCCACTTTATGTGCCCAGGTTGTGGCCATGGTATCGCACTTCGGGCGCTGTTATGGGCCATTCACGCTCAAGGTATTGATAAGGATAAGCTCGCCATCGTGAGCGGTATTGGTTGTTCTGGTCGAGTAGGAACTTATATTGATGCCAATACCTATCATACGACCCACGGGCGGCCATTAGCATTTGCCACAGGATTAAAAATGGCCCGACCCGATTTGCATGTGGTGGTGATTACGGGGGACGGGGATTGTTTGGCCATTGGCGGTAATCATTTGATCCATGCAGCAAGACGCAATCTGGATATCACTTGTTTGATGCTTAATAATGAGATTTACGGTATGACAGGGGGTCAAGTATCTCCAACCACGCCCGCAGATCGCTTTACGACCACCACACCTGCTGGTAATATGGAGCCTGTATTTGACGCCTGCCGACTAGCCGAGGCTGCGGGGGCGGGCTATGTGGGTCGTGAAGTCACCATCCATTTGCCACGCCTTCGTGATATTATAGCCGAAGGTTTAGCCTATAAAGGATTTTCATTCATTGAGGTTATGTCCGATTGCACCGAGGTTAATGGCCGTAAAAATGATCTGGGTTCTTCACCAGAAATGGTGCTGGGTCAAACCAGAGCCATGCGCCCTAGTGAATATGATAATAACGTAGTTGATCACCCTTTCCGCCCCAACAGTATGAATACAGGGGTATTGGTCAGATCAAATCGTCCAGAATACGGCACAAGCTACCGCAATATGGTGGATAAGGTGCAGGCCTTGCAACAGAAGGGGCAGAAGTGATGACAACGTCAAATAAAAAGAATTTGGAAATGCGCTTTAGCGGTGCGGGTGGTCAGGGATTACAGCTTTGCGCCAAGATATTTTCCAAGGCTTTGATAGGAGAGGGCTATCATGTGTCCATGTCTCAAAGCTATGAACCGACATCACGGGGAGGGTTAAGCCGTGCGGATATTGTGGCGAGCGGAGATACGCCCGATTATCCCTTAACGACAGAACTTGATGTGCTGCTTATTTTGGATCAGGCAGCCGTTAACGCATCCGAAGGGATTATTCGGGATGATGCGACCGTTATTATTGATCCAAGGCGGACAAAAAATCCGCCACAAGGAAATTTTAAGGTTATAGCTTTACCGCTCAGCGAAACGGCCATTAAACTTGGCTCTGAACGGATAACCAATGTGGTCGCCACAGGCGTTATTGCGGCTCTATCCCATGACATTCCCCTTGATATTGTGGAGGGTGCTTTAAAATCAATATCACCAAAGAAGTTTCTGGCTTTAAATATGGATGCGCTTCATGCGGGGGTGGAACTTGCAAGAGGACTAAAAACAGCTTAAAATACAATGTCACAACAACAGGGAAAAATATGACGATGTTTTCAGGGATTAACGGCTTTGAGTTTGCAAGCCGAGAAGAAATATTAGCCGTACAGCTTAAACGCATGAAATGGTCACTTAAGCATGCCTATGATAATGTACCATTTTACAAAAAGGCTTTTGATGAAAAAGGCGTTCATCCCGATGATCTGCACTCTCTTGCGGATTTGGCCAAATTCCCCTTTACCGTGAAAAAAGACTTACGGGATAATTATCCTTTTGGTCTTTTTGCGGTACCAAGAGAGAAACTCTCTCGCATACACGCCTCTAGCGGCACTACGGGAAAACCGACCGTTGTGGGCTATACGGCGCAGGATATAGATGTTTGGGCGGATGTTGTCGCCCGCTGCATTCGGGCCGCAGGGGGACGGGCGGGTGACATGGTGCATGTGGCCTATGGTTATGGATTGTTTACAGGTGGCCTCGGCGCTCATTACGGCGCCGAGCGGGCGGGTTGTGCGGTGGTGCCAGCTTCTGGCGGCTCGACAGAAGCTCAGATTAACCTTATTATGGATTTTAAACCCCGCATTATTATGGTGACACCGTCCTATATGTTGTCTCTTGCCGATAGTTTTGAAAAAATGGGTATTGATCCTCGGACAACGTCCTTGGAAATTGCCATGCATGGCGCAGAACCATGGACAGAGGAAATGCGTAAAGAAATTGAACAGAGGTTTGACCTCAAGGCGGTTGATATTTATGGTCTGTCCGAAATAATGGGGCCTGGGGTTGGTTCTGAATTTGCTGAAACCCAAGACGGCCTGACCATTTGGGAAGATTTATTCTATCCCGAAATTATTGATCCAGAAACAGGGGAAGTTTTGCCAGACGGCGAGGCGGGAGAACTTGTTTTTACCTCTCTTTGTAAAGAGGCCTTTCCCATTATTCGCTACCGCACCCGTGATTTAACCAAACTATTGCCAGGGTCATTGTCTCAAATGAGACGGATAGAACGGATATTTGGTCGTTCCGATGATATGATGATTATTCGGGGGGTGAATGTTTTTCCGACCCAAATTGAAGAAATTATTTGTAAGGATGATCGCTTAACCCCCCATTATTTTTGTGAAATTCGCCGACCAAAGGTTATGGATGAGCTTACGGTAGTGGCTGAAGCAAAACCAGAATTTTCAGATGATCACAGCCGGTCTCATATAGCAGGAGAGTTGAAAGGCCACATTAAAAATCTTTGCGGCGTCAGCACAAAAGTAGATGTCCGAGAACCAGGGGGCGTGCCTCGTTCTGCGGGTAAGGCAACGCGGGTTTTTGACTTTAGAAATCTTGCGGGAAAATAGACCGACCTATCTTATAGTATTTTCTGTTTCTGCCACTTTACCTGCCCATAATGGTGACATTGTGGGCAGATGGCAGCATAATGGGAAAGTTCGTTATTGCAATTGTCGCATTGCCAAACCGGATCAGATGGTGCTGTCTTTGCGCTTGCAATATGAACGTCTGCCTTTTGTTTATCATTCTTTTGCAAAAGTTCAAGACGGGCCAAAAGATGATAGGTTTCCTGTGTGGCACGCTTAGTGTTTAATAATTTGTCTAAGGCCACTTTAGCCTGCGACCAATGCTCTGTGTCCAGCGCAATTTTTGCCAACAAGTGCAGACTATGAATATTATTACCATTCAATCGGCTAAACTTCTCCACGCGGCGGAATTTTTCGCTACCGCTTTCGAGAGGTTCCAATTTCAGAAAGGCTTGCGCCAATTCGGGATGGGGCGCTTTTTTCCAAATATCTTCAATAATTTTTTCTGCACGAGATTTATTATTTTGCGCCAAATAATAACGGCTAAGATAAAGGGCGGCAGGAATAAATTCACGATCACTCTTTAAGGCATTTTTCATTAAATCGTGGGCAGCGGGTTTTTTGCCAGCAATATCCAATTCCATAGCCTGACTATAATATAAAACGGCGGCCAAATGGTCATGTTTGATGCGATCCATGGCGCGGGCTTTAAAAAGTCTGTCCAACATATTGCGCGCATCCTGCCAATGGCCAAGACGGGTCAAAATGCCAAAAGCTGTCATCATGATCCATGTGTTGTTGGGGCTAAGGGGTTGCATTTCCTGTATGATCGTCAGAGCCTTATGGATATATCGTTCGGATAAAGCCTGATCTAGGGACCATTTAAGGGCAAGCATCTGGCTATTTTTGTTATTTTTCAGAATATCAAGATATTTATGCTGATCTGCCTCTGGACTTGCCTCATATAGTAAGCGCAGAACATCATTATTATCGGGCAATAAGACATAGGCCTTTTTCCCCTGTTTGAGTGCCGTTGTCTTGTCCTTAACCGCAAGGGCGGACCAGCCAAGATCTAGGGCAGCAAGACCTTTTTGTCGGCGACTTTCCATTCTTTTGGGGGCCTTTAAGGGGTTGTCGGTTTTAAACCAACGATAGAGTTTAAACAAATGCCAGAGGCATACTGTATAGGCTAAAATGAGTAGGAACAGAACCGCCACAGACAATTGAATTTCAAAATCTTGCCAGATGAGAATTAATTTTCCAGGATTATCTGTGAACCACGCCGCACCAAGGGCGAGCAGTATGGCCAGAGTGATATAAAAACAGAGCCTTATCATGAGGGGTTATCCTCTTTTTCCTGGTTTTCTTCTAAGAGGTAATGATCTGCTATTATACCATCAATATGGTTAAGATTATTGTGACATTCGTTATAGGCTACGGCGGATATTATCCATGCATTTAGGGTGGCCTGCATATTTTCTGGCAACAGGTATATTTGCTTCAAGGCATCCGGAATATCACGACGGTTCAAGGCTTGTTGAACATGGGCGATGATATAATCACTGCTGTCTTTTTCAAAATTTCCTGTTTTTCTGACGAGAATTAGGTTTTTAAGGCTGCTGTAGGTATTTTTCCACCAAGAATCATTTTTGTTATGGGTTGCTGAGCGCATTATTGTTGGGATGAGATCATTAAAGTGATCCCGAAGCTGTTCTGGGGTCTTGATTTCTTCTTTATGTTGGCGAAACCAGTTTACGGCGTCATTAAATTCTGGGTTAAGGTTAAGCGGACTCTTTGCGGAAATGGCAACCAATCGCTCAACTTCAGCATTATAGTCTAAACCCGCCGATACTGTGCGTCGTAACTCCCCCATGTGAAAGGCCATAAGGATACCATTATTGCCCTGTGCCTTAAAGGCTTCGACTTTTTTTAGTCTATTTTCTAATAGCATTAATTGCTCGGATTGAAGTGTTGTTTGTTTGGTGAGTTCTTTGCGTTCAAGTCGGGCATCGGTCGCATCAGACAATCCCTTGCTTAAGGGAACAAAGGATGATTCCAATTGGTTCATACGGTTTAGTAGCATATCAATGCGGGCGGATTGTGAACTATTTTGATCCAATTTCTGAGACTTTGATGGGGTTTGTTCCAACTTTTCCAATCGGTCCAGAAGATCAGGATCAGAGGGTGACATATTGCTCATCGTGTCATTAAGTTGACTATTTTCAATTTTTAAAATGGCTATATCCGATTCTTGTTTTTCTAGACGGTCTTCTAATCGGGATATTTTCTGACCTATGAGAGGGGATATATCATTCTTCTTGCTCACCCACTGATCGAGGTAAGGGATTTTATCTTGTAATACAGGCAGGAAATACACAGTAACGCACGATCCCAACAGAAAAATAACAAGCCCCAGAAGTATCCGCAATGACCAATTTGGAGAAGGTTCTGGCGATTTATCCTGCGTTTCTACAAGTGCTTTAGTCGTATTTTTGGGTTTTTCTTCTGGTTTCTTCTTCTCGGTCATTGCCGAAGATCCTCTAACGTTATGCCTATCATGTTAAACAGGTTAAATTGGTTGGGTTGTTTTGCAATCACTATTTTATGCCATGATAGAGAGTTTATCATATCAGACACGGCAGGGCTAAGACAAACTGCGGTCATTTTTGTTAAATGGGAGGATAAATTTTCTGATTGAATAAGGTCTGAAAATATCTTTGCCGTGCGGGGTGAGTAAAACGGAATATGAGTTATCTCACACGTTGTGATCATGTCTTTTGTTTTTTGGGACAGATGAGGTGTCTTTACGGCCTTGTAAAGCTGACGTTGAGTAACAGAAAAGCCAGAATTTCTCAAAACACCGCCAAGATCACCCGCCATATCTTTACCAGAAATATGCAAGAGCGGGCCATTTTTGGGATCACATGATTTTATGATGACTTCCGCTAAATTATGGATATTTCCACTGGCAGAGGTAATGGCTTTAAAACCTGCCTGTTTTGCTTCTGCTGCGGTGGCGTCCCCCACCGTATAGCAGGGAATATTTCTGTCTTGTCCATTTTTTGATAAGGCGCGCACCCCATTGGCGCTGGTAAAAAGGACGGCTTGAAAGTCATGTAATTTAATTGTTTCGTTTTCGTAATAAATAATATTTAGCAAGGGCTCACAACTGACCTTATGGTTAAGGTGGACTAAGATGTTGGCCAGTTTCTGGTTGTCTTCTTCTGGTCTGGTGAGCAGAAAATGCATGAATTTCCTTTATGATAAAGCGGTTAGTTTTTCAAAGAAATCTTTACCCGCCTGATCCCGCAAAAATTGCCCTACAGTTGTACCAAGCGTCTCTGGGACATGGCCTGTGGCCGTGTGGCTGTGGGTTTCGCTGCCATCAGGAAGTGAAATTTTACCTCTCAAAGTCAGAACACCCTCTTCAAAGGTGGCAAGCCCTGCTATAGGGGTTCGGCAAGAGCCATCAAGAATTTTAAGCATGGCTCGTTCCGCCTTGACGCAATATTCGGTCTCTGGGTGATTAAGGGGGGCAATTAATTCCCGGGCATGGCTGTTGTGGCTTGCAATTTCAATAGAAATGGCGCCTTGAGCCACGGCGGGCAGGAAATCATCACTGTCCATAGGATGGACACGATCATCTTTTAGGCCAAGTCGATTAAGACCCGCCATGGCAAGAAAGGTGGCATCAACAATATTCTCATCAAGTTTTTTCAGACGGGATTGCACATTCCCCCGAAAGGTAATGACAGAAACATCAGGACGTAATGTTAAGGTCTGGGCTTGTCTGCGCAAAGATGCCGAACCGATTATGGCTCCTGCAGGCAGATCTTTTAAGGATGAGGCCTTGGACGATATAAAAGCATCCCGCACATCTTCCCGTTCAAGATAACAGGCAAGCTCTAAACCGTCAGGCAGGTTTGTCGGCATGTCTTTTAAGGAATGAACGGCAATATCAATATCGCCTTTTATGAGGGCTGCCTCTATTTCTTCGGTAAAAAGCCCCTTGCCGCCAATTTCGGCCAAAGGTCTGTCCAAGATTCTGTCACCGCGGGTTGACATGACGACAATTTCGATCATGTTTTCTGATAAATTTTTATGGGCTGAAATAAGGCGGTTTTTAACCTCATGGGCTTGGGCTAGAGCCAATTGGCTGCCACGGGTGCCGATACGGAGTATGTTTTTTATAATGTTGGGTTCTTGCACGTGTAAAAGCCTTAATATAATGGTATTTTGATATATAAAATCGTAAGGTCATAAAATATGATTATTAGTAGAATAATTTTTCAGATGATGCCATAAAAATGACCTTAAATATAACAAGATGTATAAAATGCGTAAAAATATAAGAGTTCTTGGTCTGGAAAGCAGTTGTGATGAAACGGCGGCGGCGGTTGTCGCTGGCGACGGCACCATATTGTCTAATGTAATTTTGTCTCAGATTGAAGACCATAAACCTTATGGCGGGGTGGTACCGGAAATTGCGGCGCGCGCCCATATTACCCATATGGATCGTCTCATACGGGAAGCCTTATATGAGGCCAAATGCGACTTTGACGATTTGTCGGCCGTGGCGGCAACCTCTGGTCCAGGTTTGATTGGTGGGGTAATGATTGGCATGATGACGGGTAAAGCCATTGCGGCGGCAAAGAATATTCCCTTCATCGGAGTGAACCATCTGGAGGGTCATGCTCTGACCATTCGTATGACGGATGCGGTACAATTTCCTTATTTGCTGCTGTTGGTGTCTGGCGGACATTGTCAAATTCTGGCGGTAAAGGCCGTAGGAGAATATGAAAGAATAGGCACCACCATTGATGATGCCGCGGGTGAGGCCTTTGACAAGACCGCAAAAATTTTAGGCCTTGGTTATCCGGGCGGCCCCGCAGTAGAGCGGGCGGCAAAGCTTGGCGATGCCACAAAATTTCAATTACCACGCCCCCTAAAGGGTAAAGTGGGTTGTAATTTTTCCTTTTCAGGATTAAAAACTGCCGTTCGCAGAGAGGTGGAGAAAATAGGCGATTCCATTAGCCAGCAGGATATGTATGATCTTGCGGCAAGCTTTCAGGAGGCTGTGTGCGATTCAATTCTGGACCGTGTTGATCGTGGGATGGACTATTATCTTGAACATTATCCATCTGTCCCCCATATCTTTGTTGTGGCTGGCGGTGTTGCGGCCAATAGCGCCCTAAAAAGTAGTTTAAGCCAACTTTGTAATGAAAAAGGATTTTCTCTAATGGCGCCGCCTATGGGATTATGCACCGATAATGGGGCGATGATTGCTTGGGTGGGTGTCGAGCGACTTCAGCTTGGGCTCGTGGACAGCTTGGATCTAGCCGCACGGGCACGTTGGCCACTGGACCCTAATGCAGCAACGGTGACGGGAGCAGGTGTAAAGGCATAATTTGGACGAACGGGGAATAATTTTAATCATGGTAAGAGTTTTAAATGGCAATATATAATAAAATAAGTGTAATCGGTGGCGGCGCATGGGGAACGGCCTTGGCGTCTATGGCGGCCCGTGCTGGACGGGACGTTATGTTATGGGCCCGCGAAGAGGGCGTCGTGACGTCAATCAATGAAACCCATGAAAATAAAGAGTTTTTACCAGAAATTTCTCTGCCTACTCGCTTAAAGGCAACAGCAAGTCTTTCAGAAGCCGCTGATGCAGATGTTATTTTGATGGTGGTTCCCGCACAATTTGTCAGGTCCCTTGCCCAAGACCTTAAGCCCTATCTTAAGGAAAGCACACCACTTGTTCTATGTGCCAAGGGGATAGAGCAATCAACCGGCAAATTTATGAATGCGGTCGTGGGCGAGATATTGCCCAAAAGCCCACTTGTGGTGTTGTCGGGTCCAACTTTTGCGATGGAGGTTGCCAAAGGATTGCCGTCTGCGGTGACCATTGCCTCCCGCTATCAGCAAATTGGACAGAATGTTGCGGAAACATTAGGCCAGCCAACTTTTAGACCCTATTTATCAAGAGATGTGGTGGGCGCTGAAATTGGCGGAGCGGTTAAAAATGTTTTGGCGATTGCTTGTGGTATTGTGGCGGGATTAAACTTTGGTGACAATGCTAGGGCGGCTTTAATTACGCGCGGTCTTGCGGAAATGGTGCGCTTTGGCGAGGCTTTCGGTGCCAAAAGAGAAACCATGATGGGCCTTTGTGGGCTGGGTGATTTGATATTAACCTGTTCGTCTAGTCAGTCACGCAATATGTCTTTGGGCTTTGCCATGGGCGAGGGCAAAAATATTGATGATATCATGATGGGGCGAAAAACAGTGGCTGAAGGCTATTATTCGGCGGGAATTCTGGCGGAAATTGCGATGCGGGAAAATATTGAAATGCCTATTGCAAATGCCGTGAATGAAATTCTTCACAAAGGCGGTGATGTTCATAAGATCGTTCAGGATTTGATGAATAGACCCTACAGCAATGAATTACCATAGGGGGAACAAGAGATGCATTTTATTATTTTAGCAGAAGATAAGCCAAATAGTTTGGATTTGAGACTGGCGTCTCGTCCTGATCATCTTGATTATGCCAATAAACGGGGCTGTGTAATGCTTGCAGGGCCATTATTAACAGAGGGTTCGGAACCAAAACCACGGGGAAGTATGTTGATTATTGATGTTAAGGACAAGGAAGCCGCAAAAGATTTTGCCGCAAATGATCCCTATGCAAAGGCGGGGCTTTTTGTCAAAGTGGATATATTACCTTGGATGCCTGCAATTAACGCATGGATCACGCCTAAAACATAAAGTGGTGAAAGGGCTTGATATGAAAGCAAGCAAAATAGCAGGAGGTCCAAATCCAGGTGATGTTCTATGTCATATTTCGGATATCGAAGACGATAGAGCCAAAAGTTTTTCCTATCGGTCGGAGGATGACATAAGGGAAATTTTTATTCATCGTGTGGGCGATGAAATTTTCGCTTATGAAAATAGCTGTCCTCATGCTTATTTGCCGTTAAATATGAAGGATGGTATCTTTACCGAAAGATCAGGAAAATATTTTATGTGTCATAATCACGGGGCACTTTTTGATATTAAAACAGGCCAATGTCTTGCCGGTCCTTGTCACGGGCAATCTTTGGTCAAAATAGAAGTTGATTTGGTAGAGGGTAATATTATTGCCCAATAGAAAGAGTTGATATCAATGACACAGTTGGAAACCGACCGTTTTATCTTAA
Organism: Emcibacter sp.; assembly: GCA_021741205.1. Classification (GTDB taxonomy): domain Bacteria; phylum Pseudomonadota; class Alphaproteobacteria; order Sphingomonadales; family Emcibacteraceae; genus Paremcibacter. The sequence goes on along the minus strand of JAIOYI010000001.1, from coordinate 393,119 downwards.
GACCATTCAGAGAACAGGATATAGATTTTCTTGATGCGCTGCATAGTGACGAGAATGTTATGCGTTATATTCTTGGACGGACAAGGTCTCACGAAGAAAACCTTGCCTATTTACAGAGATTATTAAACCTTGAAGAAAGCCATGGCATAGGCCAACGTATCGTTATTCGAAAGTCGGATCATAAACCTGTGGGGCGTTGCGGTATTAGCTTTTTTTACGGTGTTGAGATTGAGGATGTAAAGGACTATTATTTTGATCCGAAGGCCATTCCAGAGGGCATGACGTCAACACGGGTGTTTGAACTGGGCTATACATTCCACCAAGATGTTTGGGGCAAAGGTTATGCCACCGAAGCCGCATCAGCCATGCGGCGTTATGCTTTGGATGTTCAAAAATTACCAGAAGTTCATTCCTTAATTATCCAAGAAAATAAGGGTTCCGTTGCGGTTGCTGAAAAAATTGGTGCTAAAAAAATTGGTGCCTGTCTATGCCTTGGCAATCCTGCTTGGGATTACATATCAAAAGCTGTAGATGAAAAAAACAAGGCATAAAATGATAGATTTATACACCGCGGCGACCCCCAATGGTTTCAAAATTTCCATAGCCTTAGAGGAAATGGGCCTTGATTATAAGGTGCATGCCATAGACCTTGGCCGTGGTAAACAAAAGAGTCCAGCATTTTTAAAGCTTAACCCCAATGGGCGCATTCCTGTGATTGTTGATCGGGACAATGATAATTTCACAGTTTTTGAGTCGGGGGCAATTTTGATCTATTTGGCGGAAAAGACGGGTCAATTAATGCCTTCTGATCTGCGGGGTCGTATGGATGTTATAGAATGGCTTATGTTTCAAATGTCGGGTATTGGACCGATGCAGGGACAGGCGCATGTTTTTTTCCGTTATTTTCCTGAAAAAATTCAACCCGTGATCGAGCGTTATCAAAATGAAACAAAAAGGCTATATAGCGTTCTTAACAACCGACTTAAAAATCGGGATTATTTGGCGGGATCAGGACGAGGAGACTATTCTATTGCTGATATTGCCAATTGGTGTTGGGTCAGATCCCATAATTGGGCAGGGGTGAAGATTGATGATCTTTTGGATTTAAGCCTGTGGTGCGATAGGATCGCCGTGCGTCCTGCGGCCATAAAAGGTGTGACTATTCCAAAACCCATAGAGGGTCGTAAAACAGCCGATATTGGTAAAAAAATTATTGTAACATAAGGTTAAATATAATGAAAAAAAGCGCTACAACATACAGCATGTTTCAGGTCGATGCCTTTACATCGAAAGTCTTTTACGGCAATCCGGCGGCGGTTGTGCCCTTGGCAGATTGGATATCACCCGTAATTATGCAAAAAATTGCCGCCGAAAATAATTTGTCGGAAACGGCCTTTTTTACCCGTGCGGATCATGATGAGGTGGATTTTCATTTGCGTTGGTTTACGCCAAAGTCCGAGGTTGATCTTTGTGGTCATGCAACCTTGGCGGCGGCACATGTTTTGTTTCATGAACTGGATTGGTATGGTGAAATAATAAGGTTTGGCACTCAAAAGGCTGGTGTTTTAACGGTAACGAAACAGTTGGACGGTAAATTACAGCTTGATTTCCCGTCCCGTTCGGGCAAGGAAATTAACATCTTTGATGCATTGGTTGAGGCCTTGGGCGCCCGCCCCGTACAACTTCTTCTGGCTCGGGATCATATGGCGGTCTTTGCCACTGAGGCTGATGTCGCTGCTCTTGCTCCCGATATGGAAAAGTTGGCTAAGATAAATAATGTGGGCATCATTGCGACGGCGCCTTCCGAGCAATCGGGCACAGACTTTGTTTCCCGTTTTTTTGTACCGGCAAAAGGTATTCCAGAAGATCCCGTGACAGGCTCCTCACATTGTACGCTTATTCCTTATTGGGCGGAAAGACTAAAAAAGACAACTTTATTGGCACGACAAATATCTCCAAGAGGCGGGGAATTAGAATGCCATTATTTATCCGATAAGGGACGGGTCACGATGGCGGGTCATGGCGTAACTTTTCTGACAGGCACTATTTTTGTGTGATAGGGTAAGAATAAAATTAAGCACATAAGGAGAATTTGATGGAATCATTAGTACAGTTGGCCATAATCTGGGTCTCGGTATTTATAGCCTCCGTTATGGCGACCAAAACCAAAATGACACCGGTTTTGTTTTTTTTATTTATGGGTGCCGTTCTTGTTAATACGGGTATTTTACCGCAAACAGGAGACCCCTTTATCCGCGGCTTTGCCGAACTTGGCATTATTCTTATTATGTTTGCCTTGGGGTTTGAAGAAAATACCAGAGATTTTATTGTCAGTATGAAAAGAAGCTGGGGCATCGCCTTATTTGGGGCATTGGCACCCTTTTGTGCGGCCTATTTGATAGCTGATTATTTTTGGGGGGATATAAATATATCAATCATGTGCGGTCTTGCTATGACGGCAACGGCCGTATCCTTAACAATGGTGTCTTTAAAAAGTATGAATTTACATAAAACGCCTGCGGCTAAGGGGATTATGACATCGGCTATCTTGGATGATATTGGATCACTAATACTTGTGGCTATATTGATACCCATTGCAACGGGAGACGCAGTTTTAAGCGTTTGGGGCATTGCGGAAATAGCGGGAAAAGCTGTTATTTTCTTCATCATTATCACCATCATTGGTATGTGGATTTTGCCAGATAAATCCGATAATCTTATTGCAAAAATCCCCTTTATTGGTAAACACGGGGCTAAAAGTCTAATGTCCTTCGGCAAGGAAGAGAATGTTATTTTAACGGTTTTGCTCGTGGCGGTTTCAGCTGGACTTTTGGCGCAGGAATTTGGATTTCATCCAGCGGTTGGAGCTTATATGGCGGGGCTTATATTAAGAGAAGAATATTTTCAGTTCATTGAAACACCTGATGTTAATCATTACAAGGAAACCAAAAGAATTGTCGATAATGTGGCCTTCACATGGATCGGCCCCATATTTTTTGTAGAACTTGGCGCAAAGATTATTTTTGATGCTGATATTTTTATGGCCATAATACCGCAAGTTATTATTTTATCCTTGGGCTTACTCATTTCACAGGTGATCTCTGCTGCTATGGCGGCAAAATATACTGGCGGCTTTGTGTGGCAGGAAAGTATTATGATCGGAATTGGTATGCTTGGTCGGGCGGAACTTGCCTTTGTGGTGATGGATATTGCTTATGTACAACATCATATTATCACAACAGACGTTTTTTATACGCTTATGGCAACGGCTCTTGTGCTTAATATTGCGGTACCCGTTGGCATTGTCTTATGGAAACCCTATTTTATGTCCGAGACGGGGAAGAAAGAAAATATTCCTTAATGTTTTAAAGTCTGTAATCCTTTAAAAATTCTTTCGTTTTTTGGATAGCTTCAGAAAGCCCGATACGTTCAATAATGACGTCATCGGGAAAGGCCGTGAGAAGGCGGGTTGGGGTGGCTCCGTCTAACATGATAAAAACCCCTTTATCGCTGCGCCGTCTGATTAATCGACCATAAGCCTGCTTAAGGCGCAGCCGTGTGATGAGATCATCATAGGTTTGCTTGCCAAATTTTTCCCGTCGGGCTTTGTGTAATAGGGTGGGTCTTGGCCACGGAACTTTATCAAAGATACAAAGCCTAAGAGCGGTTCCTGGCACGTCAACCCCGTCCCGAACCGCATCTGTGCCGAGAAGGCAGCTATTATCCAATTCCCTAAAAATATCAATTAGAGCCGATACATTGATGGGATCAATATGTTGGGCATAAAGCGGAATATTATGCTCCTCCAACGGACTTATCAGCCGTTTGTGGACCTCTCGCAGACGATTAATGGCGGTAAATATGCCAAGCGCACCGCCGCCTGAGGCGATCATCAATTCACGGTAAGCCGCTGCGAGCTGGTCTAAATCATGTTTGTTCATATCATTGATGATGAATATTCGGCTTTGATCCTGATAATTAAAGGGTGATTTCAGGCTTTGGCGGCGGGGTGGATTGATCATATGAACAGCCCCTGTGCGAATTTCCGCACTATGCCACTCCACATCCTGATTGATATCATTGGTGAGCTGATCCCGAAGCGTGGCCGAGGTGATGATAACGCCGCTCGCAGGCTTTACAACCGTTTCAATAAAGGGCAGGCTCGGATCAATCCAATGGCGATACATGCCCGCATCTATCTCTCGGCCACTACTGCGATCCACCTCGAACCAATCAACAAAAGACGCGCTCTTTTGTCCTGCGGGCGGGATGAGCATGGGCATCCAGCCGTCTGTTATGACATCCGCTCGCCGATTAAGGCTTCGGGCGACAGATTCCAGTCTAGAGCGCATGTTGCTGTCTAATTCTGCGGTCTCATCGTCGAGTTTTTTTAACAAGATAACGGCCAATTTTTTGAGAAATTTTCCCAAATCATCAAGACCATGATGTAAATTTTTAGCGGCGTCCTGCAAACCCTCAATAAAATATTCGGCTGGGGTTTCCATGCTGTGAAAGTGATGTGTTGCTTTGTTGCGGGCAAAGACCTGTTTTCGAACAAGTTCTAAGAATTTTTCCATAGGGCCAATGGCGCTATCTTCACTGATGCGGTAATGCCAGCCGTCCGCCGGTAAAATACGGGCCGCGGTTATGGTTTGTTCTAATATATGGCGAGCATCATCATCATCGCTTATCATATCTTCAACCCGACCTTTTAAACCCTTTCCTCGGCGACTGGATTCTTCCGCACCTCTTATCCAACGGCGAAGTTCTAATCCCTCCTGTCCCGTAAGGTGAGCCGAAAAGGCGCTGTCCGCCGCATCAAAAATATGATGACCCTCATCAAAAACATAATGGCTAGGCAGATCGGCTTCTCCCGCCCGTGTTGCGCTCTGCACCATAACAAGGGCATGATTGGCAATGACCAGATCGGCGGTTTTGGCCTTGCGGATGGCCTTTTCAACAAAGCAGCGTTTATAATGGGCGCAGGCTGAAAAAACACACTCTCCCCGCCGATCGGTTAATTGAGACAGGCGGTTATGGGTAAAATACTCCCCAAGCCATGAGGGAAAATCGCCGCCGACCATATCACCGTCCCGACTGTATCTTGCCCAGCGGGAAACAAGTCCTAGAAATATTTTGCCCTGAGACTGTGCCGCTCCATGGGAGCGTTCCTGAAGATTAAGAAGGCAAAGATAGTTTTCTCGACCTTTACGAATAACCACTTTTTGTTTTTTTATGAGGGGATCGGGATATAATCTGTCTAGTTCCTGATCCAGTTGTCGTTGAAGATTTTTGGTATAGGTGGAAAGCCAGACGGTTCCCTTATTTTGTTCAGCCCAGAGGCTTGCGGTTGCAATATAGCCAAGTGTTTTACCAATGCCCGTTCCAGCCTCAGCCAAAATAAGTCTGGTTTCATCATATGTGTTTAAGGGGATAAAGGCCTTGGTGGTCAGAATAGTATAATCTTTTTGATTTTGACGTTCCTCTGCATCTGATCCAAGCAACTCAGAAAGTCGGGAAAGGCTTGAACTTTCGTCTACGGGACTTATGCCCGCATCAGGTCTTGGGGGCGTTTCTTCCCACTCAGAAAGATGATTCCAAACAAAGTAATCCTGATTTTTGGTGTCCTGATGACAAGCCCCTAAAATTAAAGGTCCCCAAGGCCAACCCGCCTCCGCCATAGTGCGGGCATTGGCCTCTATACCTTCACCGTAAGGATAGTTTTCCGCCTTAAGTTCATGGAATAATTTTTGTGCTGAGTGCAGAATAATGAGGGCATCATCTTCTAAGCTGTTGTTTTTATTAAGACTAAGGCCCAAGACCTTTGCCAGTCCAAACGGCAGAGGTAGACAAAATTCCGTGGGCCGCACAAAGGCAAAGAGTTCTAGAATATCAAAGGCTCTAAAGGTCATTTTACCCAACTTGCGGGCAAGAATTGTCTGGTTGCAAATGAGGAAAGCTTTATCTTTAACAATTTTTTTTAAGTCTTTGAGGGCATAGTCCATCACCTCTCCGTCTGGGGAGAGAATAATAGCGTGATTTTGCCCAATGATGAGCGCAGGCAGGCGTGACAATGCCTCGAAAGGATCAGGGAAGTTCAATAATTTTTCAGCCATAGGGCGGGGGTGCCTGTATATTAATATATAATGTGATGTATCTTAATTAAAAAAATCACTATATTCACCCCTTTGACGAAAGCCAAGTGTTGACGTAGTTGTTAAAGGGTTTTATCAAGACTTAAATTATAGTTATTCTTTAAAGAAAGTGAATATGATGTCGTCATCACCAGAATTGATCCAGTTGGGCTTGAACAGTAAGGCATGGCCATTTCAGGAGGCTCGAAATCTTTTGAAGCGACTGGAAACAAGTGGCAATGAAAAGGGCTATGTTTTATTCGAGACGGGATACGGGCCAAGCGGACTGCCTCACATGGGAACTTTTGGTGAGGTGGCAAGAACCACAATGGTGCGGCATGCCTTTGAGACGATCAGCGATCTGCCGACAAAATTAATTGCCTATTCCGATGATATGGACGGTCTGCGTAAAGTACCATCAAATTTACCAAATCAGGATATGTTAAGACAACATCTTGGGCTTCCGCTCACAAAAATTCCAGATCCTTTCGGCACCCATGAAAGTTTCGCCCATCATAATAATGCCCGTTTGCGGGATTTTCTCGATAGTTTTGGCTTTGATTATGAATTCAAAAGCGCAACAGAAACCTATCTCAGTGGGGAGATGGACAAAACTCTGCTGAAGATGCTCGAAAAATTTGATAAGATTATGGCGGTTATGTTGCCCACATTAGGCGCCGAGCGTCAAGCAACCTATAGCCCCTTTCTGCCCATATGTCCCCGTACTGGAATCGTGCTTCAGGTGCCAATTATCGACAGAGATATTAAGGCTGGCACCATAACTTACCGTGATGAAGAAACAAACAAACTTGTGGAAGTTCCCGTAACAGGTGGCCTTTGCAAGATGCAGTGGAAAGCAGATTGGGCAATGCGGTGGGTTGGTCTTGGGGTTGATTATGAGATGTCGGGCAAGGATTTGATGGAATCGGTCAAATTATCCAGTGCCATCACCCGTATTTTGGGGGCTGTGCCACCCGAAGGATTTAGCTATGAGTTGTTTTTGGACGAGAATAATGAAAAAATTTCAAAATCTAAGGGCAATGGCCTCACCATGGAGGATTGGCTAAAATACGGCACACAGGAAAGCCTGTCACTTTATATGTTTCAATCTCCCCGTAAGGCAAAAAAACTCTATTTTGATATTATACCTAAAACCGTGGATGAATATATTAGCCATCTGACCAAATATAGTGAGCAAGATGAGGCGCAAAAGCTGGAAAATCCCGTGTGGCATATCCATAGCGGCAGACCACCAGAACAGGATGTTCCCGTGAGTTTTGCTCTCCTGCTCAATTTGGTTAGTGCCAGCAATGCCGAAGATAAAGCAACCTTATGGGGCTATATCAGCAATTACGCCGAGGGGGCAAGTCCTGACAAACTTCCCCTGCTCGATCAATTGGTGGATTATGCCATCGTTTATTATGAAAATTTTGTCAAACCGCATAAAAATTACCGCACCCCTACGGAGAATGAAGCCAAGGCACTTGAGCAGCTTGTTAATGAATTGGAAAAATTAGCGGATAAAAGCCCTGCTTCAGAATATCAGAATGTGGTTTTTGCGGTTGGTAATGATCATCATTATGAAAATTTGCGAGATTGGTTTGGTGCCTTATATGAAATTCTGTTAGGGCAAAAGCAAGGACCCCGTATGGGATCGTTTATTGCTCTTTATGGACGTCAGAAAACCATCGGCCTTATTAACTCTATTTTACAAAAAAATAAGCCTGCGATAATTTAACTACAACAGTTCTGAAATTTTTATATTTTTAATTGTGCAGACGCGAACAAAAAATCGTTATTGCTTTATCCTTAAAGGTTTTTTCTTCTTGCATTCGCATATTCCTAATGATAGAGCAAGGCATATTAGCGGTTGGTTTGCGACCTGTGGCTGTATATTATAGAATTTATAATATCAGTTGTAGTATTTTTGGGGGTCGTTTTTTAATAAAATGTTCACATTTGATACATTTTATTATTTTGTTCACTTTGTATTAATCTTCTCGGGTTAGTATTTATAAAAACGATAATTGAGGAAATTTCCATGCGCAGCATGATGTATAGGATGATCTGGAAAAGATTTATAGATATAATCAGTTCCATTCTATTGATAACTTTACTTTCACCATTCTTGATAATAACGGCTCTATTGGTTCGGCTTAAGTTGGGCAGCCCAATTTTCTTTACGCAGGAAAGATTAGGGTTAAATGGGGAAAATTTTACCATCTGGAAATTTCGCAGCATGACAAATTGCCGTGACAAAGATGGTAATTTAATGTCCGATGAATATCGTTTAACAAAGTTTGGTAAATTGCTTCGGGATTGGAGCATTGATGAATTACCCCAGTTATGGAATGTCCTAATCGGGGATATGAGCCTTATTGGTCCCCGCCCCTTTATTGCGGAATATGGATCTCGTTATACATCCGAACAAATGCGCCGGCATGAAGTGCGCCCAGGAATAAGTGGTTGGGCGCAGGTTATGGGGCGTAATTCGATTGGATGGAACCAGAAATTCATCCTTGATGTCTGGTATGTGGACAACTGCAGCTTTAAAACCGATCTTAAAATTTTATTTCGTACTATCCCCATTGTATTAAGCAGAACAGGCGTTTCTGCAAAAAATCATGTTACAATGCCAGAATGGGCTAATACGGAAGAACCAGAAGAAAAAATGTAATATTTTAATATCTGTTATTATTTTTATATTTTTTTTACGAGAAGCCTGAATCGTTTGATTTGGGCTTTTTTTTATGATGAACAATAAAAATAAATATTGTTAATGATATATAAAGCTTTCTTTATATAAATGATATGTTATATATTTGACTATAAATGTTTGAAATCTATTGTTGGAGAAAATCACCATGTCCAGAAACAGTTATTTATTCACCAGTGAATCCGTATCAGAAGGTCATCCTGATAAAGTTTCTGATTGTATATCTGATTCCATTGTGGATCTTTTTCTGGCAGCAGATCCTGAATCTCGTGTTGCTGTTGAAACATTGACCACAACAAACCGTGTTGTTCTGGCTGGAGAAGTGAGAGGGCCAAAATCTGTTGATGCCGCCGCTATGGAGGCGGCCGCTCGTCGGGTGGTGCGGAAAATTGGTTACGAACAGGACGGATTTCATTGGAAAGATATGTCGGTTGAGGTTCATGTGCACGGCCAATCTGCGGATATTGCCATGGGCGTTGATAGCGGCGACAATAAGGACGAAGGTGCGGGCGATCAGGGCATTATGTTTGGTTATGCCACCAATGAGACAGAAGCCTTCATGCCAGCACCCCTATATTATTCTCATTTAATCTTAAAATCTTTGGCCAAAGCCCGTCACGGCGGACTTGTGGAACTTGGCCCAGATTCAAAAAGTCAGGTGACGTTGAAATACGAGAATGGTGTTCCTGTGGGGGCAACCTCTATAGTTGTATCCACACAACATGGCAAAGACGTTAAGCAAAGCCGGGTTAAAGAAATTGTTCTGGAGCATATCAATAAAAGCATTCCAGCTGGTTGGATGTGTCCTGATGCGGGGCTTTATATTAATCCAACGGGAAATTTCGTGATCGGCGGCCCTGATGGTGACGCGGGCCTCACGGGACGTAAGATCATTGTGGACACCTATGGCGGGGCGGCTCCTCATGGGGGGGGAGCCTTTTCTGGTAAGGATCCGACGAAAGTGGATCGTTCAGCCGCCTATGCCTCACGATATTTGGCAAAAAATGTGGTTGCAGCGGGTCTTTCTGATCGTTGTACCATTCAATTATCCTATGCCATTGGCGTATCTCATCCTCTGTCTTTATATGTGGATTTGCACGAAACAGGCAATATTGATCCAGCCAAATTGGAACAAGTTTTATCTGAAATTATGGATTTAAGCCCACGGGGTATTCGTGAGCATTTACAATTGAACCGCCCTATATATGAACGCACCGCAGCCTATGGCCATTTTGGACGTACGCCTGATGCTGATGGGGGATTTTCTTGGGAAAAGCTTGATTTGGTTGATCGCTTAAAGTCCGCTTTCTAAGATTTAAGGTCTGTGGATTAATTGGACTATGGACAGGGGGCGTTTTTAGCCCTATATCATTCGCATGCGTAATCTTGAACATATCAAAAGCAGTCGGGTCTATGGGCGCAGGCAGGGTCCCGCCCTTCCCATTATACGTCAGGACAGACTGGATAAATGGCTGCCACAAATCGGCATTACCTTGCCACCTCCAGACGATAGCCATCTTATTGCACCAGAAAGTTATTTTTCACCGCCCTTGAAGGACTATTGGTTGGAGATAGGATTTGGCAAGGGGGAACATCTGGCGGAACAGGCTAAATCCAATCCTAATGTTGGATTGTTTGGGTGCGAGCCTTTTATTAATGGTGTTTCAAGGCTTGTTGATTTTGTGGATGAGCAAAACCTGACCAATATCAGAATTTATACGGATGATGCGCGTCTTTTGATGGACAGCTTTCCAGACCAATCCATAAGCAAAGCCTTTATCCTATTTCCAGATCCCTGGCCAAAGGCGCGACACCATAAACGGCGGATCGTGAGTGAAGGCAATATTATCGCCTTGTCTCGCATATTAAAGGATGGCGCAGAACTTCGTATTGCCACCGATCATATGGAATATTGTCGCTGGATTATGGCTCATATGTTGGATAATTCTGATTTTATCTGGCAATGCGAACACCCGGATGATTGGCGAAAAAAACCAGACGATTGGCCGACAAGCCGCTATGAAATGAAATCATTGGAACAGGGGCGAATAAGCAGTTATATGCGCTTTACAAGATGCCCCCGCAGGCCATAGTCAAAGGCTCATGGCTCATATCATACTATTCTCTTGAAGTTCTTTTATATTAGACTATATATATATCAACCGAATCACTTGAGATGTTTTAAAGTGCGGGCAAGTGTTTCACTGGCCTGCTTTTTTATTTGTAGAACCATCTTATGAGATATTTATAGATAAACGGACATACTGTATGTCGTCACAGATTGAAAAATTGCATAATATTATTGACCCGATTGCAGAAGCTTTGGGTTATGAAATTGTGCGCATTGCGATACTGAATAGTCCCACGGGCGGCGGATCAACCTTGCAAGTCATGGCAGAACGGCCTGACGGCACAATGACCATAGAGGATTGTGCAAAGTTAAGCCGTGAAATTTCAGTGATTTTGGATGTAGAAGATCCAATTTCAGGCGAATATATGCTCGAGGTCAGCACGCCTGGCATTGACAGGCCTCTAACAAGACGCAAAGATTTTGAAAATTTTGTGGGCTATGAAATTAAAATAGAATTATCAGTTCCTGAGAATGATCGGCGTCGCTTTAGAGGTAAATTATTGGGTATCACGGGTGACTTGGTAAGAATTAATGTAGACGGTGAAGATTTTGACGTGGATTTTAATAATATAAATCGGTCAAAAATAGTTTTAACAGATGAATTACTGGCTTTGACGTCAAACCAGTAATATGTGAATTGATGAATTATATGCTAAACGCAACATGGATGGAGTTCAAGGTATGACAACTGCAGTTAGTGCCAACAGAATTGAATTATTGCAAATTGCTGATGCGGTTGCGCGGGAAAAAAATATTGATAAAGAGATCGTGATCGAAGCTCTGGAAGAAGCCATTCAAAAGGCCGCACGGTCACGTTATGGTGCGGAAAATGAAATAAAGGCACATATCGAGCGCAAAACCGGCGATATTAAATTATATCGGGTTATGGAGGTTGTGGAACATGTGGAAAATCATGCAACAGAATTGACCCTGAAGGATGCGGCGAAATTTAAGAAAGATGCGGTTATTGGTGATCTTCTTGCCGATGAATTGCCCCCTATTGATTTTGGTCGGGTAGCGGCTCAAACGGCAAAACAGGTTATCGTGCAAAAAGTGCGGGACGCTGAACGTCAACGTCAATTTGATGAATATCAGGAACGCATCGGTGAAATTATTAATGGCGTTGTAAAACGTATTGAATATGGCAATGTGATTGTTGATGTGGGACAGGCAGAGGCTATTATCCGTCGGGATCAAATGATTCCAAGGGAACATATGCGTAATGGTGACCGCATTCGGGCTTATATTGCTGATGTGCGTCGGGAACCAAGAGGGCCACAAATATTCTTATCACGGTCACATCCGGACTTTATGGCAAAACTTTTCACACAAGAAGTACCCGAAATTTATGATGGTATTATTGAAATTGTGAGCGTTGCCCGTGATCCAGGAAGCCGTGCTAAAATTGCGGTAAAAAGTGCAGATCATTCTATTGATCCTGTTGGGGCCTGTGTGGGAATGCGTGGAAGCCGTGTTCAGGCCGTTGTGAATGAATTGGCGGGCGAGAAAATTGATATCATTCAATGGTCAGAAGACCCTGCCACCTTTATCATTAGCGCTCTTGCCCCTGCCGAGGTGTCAAAGGTTGTTCTGGACGAAGACAGAAAACGTATTGATGTGGTGGTGGCCGAGGATCAGTTGAGCCTTGCCATTGGTCGTCGTGGGCAAAATGTACGGCTCGCCTCTCAGCTCAGCGGTTGGCAAGTTGATATCATGACCGAAGCAGTTGAATCCGAAAAACGTCAGGCCGAATACAAAGCGCGTACCGAATTATTTGTTGAACAGCTCGATGTGGATGAAACGCTAGCCCTGTTACTTGTGGCGGAGGGCTTTCGCAATATGGAAGAAGTCGCCTATGTGGCACCAGAGGAATTTTCTGGTATCGAGGGATTTGATGCGGATTTGGTTGAAGAATTGCAAAACCGTGCCCGTGAATCGTTGGAACGTTTGACGGTAGAATCTGAAAAATCACGTGTGGCGCTTGGGGTGACGGATGAGGTTGCTGCTCTAGAGGGTTTGACAGCTTCAATGGCTGTGACATTGGGTGAGGCTGGTATTAAAACTTTGGACGATCTTGGTGATTTATCCGCTGATGAACTGATTAGTGCAGAAGATGGTATATTGCGCGATGCGGGGCTGAATGAAACTCAGGCGAATGAAATTATCATGGCGGCTCGGGCGCATTGGTTTGATGAAGAAGATGCGACAGAAGATGCCGCAAAAGAGGATGAGCCTCTCATAGAAAAATAAGGTAAGACCGAAACGGATTAAAGACAGGATTGGGTAAGAAAAGCGTGTCAAAAAACATTCTCCCCAAAGCAGCTCGACTTAAAAATGATAAGGTGAGCAAGGTAAGGGAAAGAAAATGTCTGGTGACGGGCGAAACATACCCAATTCATAGGTTGATCCGCTTTGTCGTAGGCCCAGAAGGTGACGTTATACCTGATGTGGCTGGCAAACTTCCTGGGCGAGGGGGATGGATTCTTGCGGAAGGAAATATATTACAGACGGCGCTGAAGAAGAAAATATTTATCCGTTTTGGGCATCGGGTACTTGCTGCAAAAGAAGCCGCATCGGTGCGAAAGCTTAAAGATGTGGAAACTTTGGAGGGGCCGCTAGAAGAGACAAAATTAAAAATTAAGGTGGATGATAATTTGCCTGATTTGGTGGCAAGACTGCTGTTACAAAGAAGTTTGGATTATTTGGGTTTGGTCAATAGGGCTGGGCTTTTGGTTTCAGGATTTGAAAAGGTTCGGGCCACGCTAAAGGCTCATAAATGTTGTGTTTTGATTACAGCAAATGATGCCGCAGACAACGGACGTAGTAAAATATGTTCAGGATTAGGGATTGTGCTTGATAAATTGCGGGTGATTGATATGTTCAGCCGCGAACAGTTGGGTCAAACATTGGGTTTGTCCAATGCGGTGCATGTGGCTTTGTTGCCAGGTGGAATAACAGAAAGCTTTTTTGATGAGTTTTCACGGTATGAAAAAGTTGTTATGCTATGATATATTGGCATGTCGATTCTTTTTTAATTTAAGTAAGATGACGGCGAAAATAGGCGATTAAAGAATGAGTGACGATAAGAATACAAAGAAAACATTATCGATTTCGGGCAGGAAGACATTACAGTTGAGTCCTTCTTCAGCCCCCCTTTCTGCACGCACGCCAGGCAATGTGGTTGTACAGCGTAAGAAAAAACTGATTCTGAAGCCAGGAGAAGTTTCGGGCGAAGAACAAGTGGCGCAGGCATCCCCCGTTCTCAAGCTCAAGAAAAAAATAATATCCCCTGTTCCATCAGGCGCAAAAGATGACAGCGCATCAGCGCGCCAATTAACGGAAAGCGAATTAAAGGTGCGCGCACAGGCCTTAGAGCTTGCGAATATTGAGGCTGAAAAACAACATAAAAAAGAATTAGAGGCGGCAAAAAGACGCGCTGTTGAAAATGCGGCTCGTGCGGGCTCCGCATCCGTACAGGCTGAAAAAGAAACTAAAGATGCTAAAAAAATTGTCAAAGATGACGCTAAATTTCAGGCCGATCTTGAAACCAAGAAGAAAATAGAATCAGAATTACAGGCTATCGCAGAAGCGGAAGAAGAGAAAAAAGCGCTTGCTGATAAAGACAAGAAAAAACCAGCAGCCATTAAAAAACATGCTCCCGTGGAAAAAGAGCCTTTTGAAGAAGATAGCAAAACATCTCCAGAAAGCGTGAAACCTTCTCGGGGTCGTGGGGAGCCGACAAGAAGAACAGGGCGTCTGACGGTTAGTCAGGCCTTAGCAGGAGAGACGCAGGAACGTCAGCGAAGCTTTGCTGCGCTTAAACGGGCGCGGGCGAAGGAAAAACGTAAGGGCGGCGCAGGAAATCAGAAAAAACTTTTCCGTGAAGTTATTATTCCAGATCATATTACGGTTGCTGAATTGTCCAATCGGATGACGGAAAAAACCGTTGATGTTATTCGGTCATTGATGAAAATGGGCGTTATGGCTACGGCCGCTGAGGAAATTGACCAAGATACAGCGGAACTTATTGTTGAAGAATTTGGCCATAAGGTAAAACGCATCAGTGCCTCTGATGTGGAAATTGATCTTGAAGGCCCAGAAGACCTAGAAGAAGAAATGATCTCTCGGGCTCCTGTGGTGACGGTGATGGGGCATGTTGATCATGGTAAAACATCCATTCTTGATGCCTTCCGCAAATCTTCTGTTGTGAAGGGCGAGGCCGGCGGAATTACCCAGCATATTGGAGCGTATCAAGTTCGTATGGCAAATGGTAATAAGGTCACCTTCCTTGATACGCCGGGTCATGCGGCCTTCTCTGCTATGCGTTCTCGTGGGGCAAGGGCAACCGATATTGTTATTCTTGTGGTGGCGGCGGATGACAGCATTAAACCCCAAACCATCGAAGCCATTAGCCATGCCAAGGCCGCTGATGTTCCGATCATTGTGGCCATCAACAAGATGGACAAACCAGGTGCCAACCCTAATAAAGTCCGTCAGGATTTGTTACAGCATGAGGTTTTTGTTGAAAATCTTGGGGGTGAGGTTCTTGATGTGGAAGTTTCCGCATTAAAGGGAACTAACCTCGATAAACTTGCAGAAGCCATACAATTACAGGCTGAATTACTTGACCTGAAGGTTAATGAAACGCGCAATGCCGATGGTGTGGTGGTTGAGTCTCGCCTTGATAAGGGGCAGGGGCTTGTGGCAACAATATTGGTACAACGGGGCACATTGAGAATCGGTGATATTTTTGTTTGTGGTAACGAATGGGGTCGGGTTCGTGCCATGTTGAATGATCAGGGCCGCAGCGTGAAAAAGGCTGGTCCATCGGTTCCTGTTGAAATATTGGGCTTGAATGGATTGCCAAGATCTGGCGACAGTTTTATCGTTGTGGATAGTGAGATGAAGGCGCGAGAAGTGTCCGAGTTCCGCCAGAACAGAGAAAGACTGATCAAGGAAGCCGCTCCTAAGGCAACGCTTGAGGCGATGTTTGAAAAATTAAGCAATAAACAAGCGGCTATTGTGCCATTGGTTATTAAGGCCGATGTGCAGGGCTCGTCTGAGGCCATCACAAGCGCATTGGTAGGCATGAATACCGAAGAAGTTAAGGCAAAAATTCTGCATTCAGCGGTGGGCGGCATTTCAGAATCTGATGTGACCCTTGCGTCGGCATCTAATGCACCTATTTTAGGCTTTAATGTTAGGGCGAGCCGTAAGGCGGCCGAACTTGCTCATCAAGAAGGCGTGGAAATCCGCTATTATTCTGTGATTTATGATCTTGTTGATGATATTAAGGCGGTTATGTCTGGTAAGCTCGCGCCAGAACTCAAAGAAACAATTTTGGGTAGCGCTGAAATTCTTGATGTCTTCTCAGCGGGCAAAACGGGTAAGGCCGCTGGCTGCTTGGTATTGGATGGTATCGTTCGCAAAGGGGCGAGGGCTCGTTTGCTCAGGGATGATGTGGTGATCTTTGAGGGTGATCTTGGTTCTTTGCGTCGTTTCAAGGATGATGTGAAAGAAGTCCAATCTGGTACGGAATGTGGCATGAACTTTGCGAGCTATAATGACCTGAAAAAAGGGGACATTATTGAATGCTACGAAGTTGAAGAAATAGAGCGGACTTTATAACGGGGAATAAGCTTCTCTGACTATTAAGGATATAATATGTCCAAATCACATCATCATGATGGTTCCAAAGATGACCGAGGACCGAGCCATAGATTGCTCAGGGTTGGTGAGAATATTCGCCATGCTCTGTCTGATATTCTTGCCCGTGGTGAAATCCGCGACCCAAGCCTTGCGGGGGTTTCTGTTACCGTGACCGAGGTTCGTTGTAGCCCAGATCTTAAAAATGCCACTATTTATGTCATGCCTCTTGGCGGTGTTCATGAAAAAGAAGTCGTTGACGGGCTCAATCGTTGCCATAAATATATTCGGGGACAGCTGTCTCATATGGTGCGAATGAAATATATGCCAAACCTGATATTTACGAGTGATTCAAGTTTTGGTGAGGCCGATCACATTGAACAATTGCTTCA
The DNA here is from genome assembly GCA_021741205.1 of Emcibacter sp. Classification (GTDB taxonomy): domain Bacteria; phylum Pseudomonadota; class Alphaproteobacteria; order Sphingomonadales; family Emcibacteraceae; genus Paremcibacter. The sequence continues at coordinate 376,100 of JAIOYI010000001.1, read as the reverse complement.
TAGTCCGCATGTGGCTCAGGATTTGGCAAGAACTGAGAAATGCGAAGAAGAAAACGATCAGAATTTTAAAGACGAAAGCGCCTGACCTTGGCCCGTACCCGAAAAGGCATTAAACTTGACGGTTGGCTCGTTATTGATAAACCGCTTGGAATGACCTCGACCCAAGTTGTGGGGAAATGTCGTTTTGAGACCCATGCGAAAAAAATTGGCCATGGCGGCACGCTTGATCCGCTTGCCACGGGAATTTTGCCTATTGCTCTTGGCGAGGCGACAAAAACAATTCCTTTTATTATGGATGCCCAAAAAACTTATCAATTTACCGTGACCTTTGGCGAGGCACGCGCAACGGATGATGCAGAGGGTGACATTGTTGCCACCAGTGACAAACGCCCTTCCCATCAAGAGATTCTGGATATTTTACCGCAGTTTATAGGCCGTATAACTCAGGTTCCCCCCATCTATAGTGCGGTAAAAATTGATGGCAAACGGGCCTATGACATGGCCCGTGCGGGAGAGGTGGTTACAATAAAATCCCGTGAAGTGGATGTTTTTGCGCTCGATCTCATTCATTATGAGGGTGATAAGGCAAGCTTCCGCTTAGATTGCGGCAAAGGTACCTATGTTAGGTCTCTGTCACGTGATATAGCAGAAAAACTCGGAACATGTGGATATGTTTCGGCTCTAAGACGTACCCGTGTAGGCCCCTTTGATTTAATTAAGTCGATTTCACTGGAAAAGCTTCATGAATTAGGTCATAGTGCGCCGCCTGAGGATTGGATTCTTCCTGTGGTGACCGTGCTGGACGACATCTTGGCACTGGCCGTTACAGAAGAACAAGCAAAGTTATTGTCCCATGGACAGAAACTTAAAATCTCAAGCCCCATTGCACCGGGGATTGTTAAGGTCATGACTGACGGGCGTCTTGTGGCGCTATGTGAAACGGACGTTGTGATGCATGAGACAATTTTGAAACCAGTGCGGGTGTTTAACATTTAATTTATATAAGGAGTATGTGATGTCGATTACAGCAGAAAGAAAACAGGAACTCATTAACGAATTTGCTATTTGCAAAGGTGATACAGGTTCCCCCGAAGTGCAGGTTTCCATTCTAACAGACAGAATTGTTAATCTAACAGAGCACTTTAAAACTCATAAAAAAGATAACCATTCACGCCGCGGCCTATTGATGCTTGTCAATAAACGTCGCAGTTTGTTAAGTTATTTGAAATCGAAAGATGAAGGTCGCTATCAGGAACTGATTAAGCGCCTTGGACTGCGTAAATAATCACCGCACTATACCGCGTGAAGAAATGCAGAAATTATGTATGGCCATAGGGGTCATGCAACAGATTTTTAAATTGCTCTGGCTTAGGATGGGCCTTGGCCAGAGCATAAAAATCGTAGGTTTAAGGTTTAAGATATATGTTTGAAATACATAGAAAAGAAATTCAATGGGGCGGACGGACGCTCATTCTCGAAACGGGTCATGTGGCCCGTCAGGCTGATGGTGCTGTGATGGTGAGTTACGGTGAAACATCTTGTTTAAGTACGGCCGTTGCTGAAAAGACGGCAAAGGCTGGAATTGATTTTTTCCCTCTCACCGTGAATTATCAGGAACGTGCCTATTCCGCTGGTAAAATACCAGGTGGCTTTTTTAAGCGTGAAGGACGTCCCTCAGAAGCAGAAACATTGACATGTCGGTTAATTGATCGACCTATTCGTCCTTTGTTTGTTAAAGAATTTAAAAATGAAACTCAGATTGTTTGTACGGTTATGTCTCATGATCTGGAAAATAATCCTGATATTGTTGCTCTGGTGGGTGCCAGTGCGGCTTTGACGCTTTCTGGCTTGCCTTTTATGGGGCCTATTGGGGCGGCTCGGGTCGGTTATATTGAGGGCGAATATGTTCTCAATCCAACCTTTGAACAGTTGGAACAATCTGATCTTGATCTGGTTGTCGCAGGAACAAGAGATGCGGTTCTCATGGTTGAATCAGAAGCGAATGAGCTTTCAGAAGAAATCATGCTCGGTGCGGTTATGTTCGGCCATGAACAGATGCAACCTGTTATTGATGCGATTATTGAGCTTGCTGAACTTGGGGCGAAAGACCCTATAGAATTGCCAGAAGCAGCAGATCATTCGAAATTAGCCGCTAAAATTGCTAAACTTGCAGAAGCCGATCTTAGGGCTGCTTACGGTGAAACGGTAAAACAAGTACGCTCCACAAAAATTGGTGAAATCAAGGACCGCATCAAAGCGGAATTGGTCGAAAATGATGATGTCGCTCAAGCCGGGTTGGTCGGTGATCTTCTGAAGAAGCTCGAAAAAACCATTGTTCGTGGTGACATTATTAAAACCAAAAAGCGTATTGATGGTCGTGCTTTGGATACGGTTCGTCAAATATCATCAGAAGTTAACATTCTGCCCCGTACGCATGGTTCTGCTCTATTTACACGGGGCGAAACGCAGGCGGTTGTTGTGACAACACTTGGAACGGGTGATGATGAACAATTTATTGATGCACTAACGGGTACCTATAAAGAACGCTTCATGCTGCATTATAACTTCCCACCCTATTCTGTGGGTGAAGTCGGTCGCATGGGGGGAACGGGTCGCCGTGAAATTGGTCATGGTAAGCTTGCTTGGCGTGCCTTGCATGCGGTTCTGCCTGATCACAGTGAATTCCCTTATACAATCCGTGTGGTTTCTGAGATTACAGAATCTAATGGATCATCCTCTATGGCGTCTGTATGCGGCGCCTCTCTTGCTATGATGGATGCGGGGGTTCCGTTAAAACGTCCCGTTTCTGGCATTGCTATGGGTTTGATCAAAGAGGGTGATGATTATGCTGTTTTGTCTGATATTCTGGGTGATGAGGATCATCTTGGTGATATGGACTTTAAGGTTGCTGGAACCAGCGAAGGCATTACATCACTTCAGATGGATATTAAGATTACGGGCATTACCCGCAATATTATGGACGTTGCCTTAAAGCAAGCCTCCGAAGGTCGTGCCTATATCCTAAACGAAATGAATAACGCTCTGTCGGGTGCTCGTACAGAAATGAGCGATCATGCACCTCGCATTGAAACCATTCAGATTAACCGTGAAAAAATCCGTGAAGTCATTGGAACGGGTGGCAAAGTCATCCGTGAAATCTGTGAAGTGACGGGTGCTAAGGTTGATATCGCAGATGACGGTACCATTAAAGTATCTTCTTCTGACCTGTCTGCTATTGAGGCCGCGTTGAAATGGATTGAGGGCATTGTTGCCGAGCCTGAAGTGGGTAAAATTTACGAAGGTAAAGTCGTCAAAACCGTTGATTTTGGTGCTTTTGTTAATTTCCTAGGTAATCGGGATGGATTGGTTCATATCAGTGAACTTGAAAATCATCGGGTCAAACAGGTTTCTGATGTGGTTAAAGAAGGCGATATTATTAAAGTCAAGGTTTTGGGTATAGATGATCGCGGAAAAGTACGTTTAAGTCGTCGTGCGGTTAACCAAGAAACCGGTGAAGATGCGCCAGAAAAAGACGGTGAAGAAGAATAATTTTCTTTGCCATGATTAAGGCTGGGTGAGGCTATGTTCTTGTATAGGAATGGGATCATTCTTATATAGGGATGATAACCATCCAGCCATATTATAGATACTGGGTGGCGGGAACTGGTGGTAGTAGGTTAGGACAGGTATGAGTTTACTAAAACCGTTGATGATGTCTGGAAAAGAGGTCTTACCGCTTGTAGAGGGTGGTAAAGGGATTTCTGCAACGAACGGCAAGAGCGCAGGGGCATGGGCCGCAGCAGGTGGTGTTGGCACTGTCAGTTGTGTTAATGCGGATAGTTTCGATGATGCGGGGAATGTCATTCCTCAGATTTATCACGGAAAAACACGTATCGAACGCCATAAGGAATTAATCGATTATGCCATATCGGGTGGTCTTACTCAAATAAGACAGGCTCATGATTTGGCGGGCGGCAATGGCCGTATTCATATTAATGTATTGTGGGAAATGGGTGGCGCAGAAACTATCCTTGAGGGGGTTCTTTCCCGTGCTCAAGGCTTGGTTCATGGGGTTACTTGCGGGGCTGGCATGCCCTATAAGCTCAGCGAAATAGCGGCCAAACATAAAGTTTTCTATCATCCCATTATTTCTTCTGCGCGGGCCTTTGGCATTCTTTGGAAAAGAGCCTATAAGCTTTATGGGGAATGGCTCGGCAGTGTGGTTTATGAAGATCCATGGCTTGCAGGCGGTCACAATGGTCTTTCCAACGCTGAAGATTACCGTATCCCCGAAGATCCCTATCCCCGCGTGGTAGCCTTGCGGGCGATGATGAATAAATTTGGTCTTCAGAAGGTGCCCATCATTATGGCGGGGGGTGTTTGGTATCTTCGAGATTGGATGAAATGGATTAATAACCCTGAAATCGGGCTTATTGCCTTTCAATTTGGGACAAGACCCCTTCTGACCAAAGAAAGCCCTATTCCCCAAAAATGGAAAGATGTGCTGACCAAACTTCAAGAAGGCGATATTTTATTGCACCGCTTTAGCCCAACGGGTTTTTATTCTTCAGCCGTACGCAATCAATTCTTAAAGAAACTAGAAGGCCGTTCCGAACGTCAGGTGGATTTCAAAGCCAAACAGACAGAGGAATTTTCTGCTGAGATTCTTGCGGGCAAGAAAAAATATTTTGTAAAGCCAGAAGACAAATCAAAAGCGGAAGGTTGGATTAAAGCTGGATATGGCGAGGCTATGAAAACGCCTGATGCTACATTGGTTTTTACCACTCCAGATGAGTGCAAGGACATTCGGCAAAATCAAAAAGATTGTATGGGCTGTCTTAGCCAATGTAAATTTTCAAATTGGTCACAAAATCCAGAAACCCAATATTCTACAGGACGTGGGGCTGATCCCCGTAGTTTTTGTATTCAGAAAACGCTGATGGATATTGCGCACGGCGGGTCCGTTGAGAATAATCTTATGTTTGCAGGTCATTCGGCGTTTAATTTTTCGACCGATCCTTTTTTCAGCAATGGTTTTGTACCAACGGTAAAAGAACTTATTGACCGTATTATGACGGGCGACTAATAGAAAATAGGAAGTCATTTTCTAATTTTTATTTAATTTATTTATTAATTCTGAGAAATAACCTATTATAGACTGTTGGTATGTGGATATATGGATATAGTATGTTAGATAAAACGAGAGAAGAAAGACCCTATACTGGTGTCGTACAAAAACTAAGGCAAGTAGGACTGCGACCCACTCGGCAAAGAATGGCTTTGGCAAAATATCTTTTTGACGGGCCTGATCGTCATGTTACGGCTGAAATTCTTCATGAGGAAGTGAGGCGAAATAATAATATCTCTCTGGCCACTGTTTATAATGCCTTACATCAATTTACCCATGCGGGACTCTTAAAAGAGGTGGTGGTAAATTCAGGTCAGACGTATTTTGACACCAACATGTCAAACCATTTTCATTTTTATAATGTAAAAGAAGACAAGCTTTCAGATATACCGCCAGAGATTATGGATATGGGTATCTTACCACCCCCTCCAGAGGGACATAAATATTCACATATTGAATTGGTTATACATGTTGTCGAAGCATGATCGTTCTTTGTATCATATCTTAATCAATAAGCTCATTATCCATCGTACCCCAAAAGAAGGATTGTTTTAGCCAACCCTTAAATCCATTTATATTGAGCTCGCACCAACCATCTTTACAACGATCAATTTTTCCAACAACGCCCGCTTCTGCGATTAAGGCTGTCGGGGCATCTTCCGTGGGCTTTTTAAGAAGAGCTTGTTGTTCGGTGATGATTAAGGCCGTTCGCTTACTTGACAATAGCGGTCCCCATATCCAGCCTGAGGAACCCTCCGAATCAACTATTTTTCGCCAGTCCTTATATTCAGCGATCACTTTTACGGGAAGATTTGTTTTTTTAAATACCCACAGGATCGGATATTTTCCGTCAGGTCCCGTTCTTACATTAACGGTATCTTTGGCGAGCGAGACATAGCGGGGGATGGGGTAGCCACTTTTTCCTGTGATAATTTTTTCCTTAGCATCCGCAGAAATCAAGGAAAATACAGCCAAAACAAGGATTGCGGCGGTTATAATAATGCGCAATTTTGTCATGATATTATTTTTCCTAGCGATCTGTTCTTTTATTTTAATAAGGGGCATTTATATTGACTGAGATGTTTGAATATATATGTTATTTCTGCTAGACATGATAAAGAAAGAAAAGGCGATCTCAAGCTTTTTTATATAACCATTGATAAAAAAACCGGAGCATTAAATGACTTCTCATAAGCCGCTAGTCATCGTTACAAGAAAATTGCCGGACATTATAGAAACGCGCATGATGGAATTGTTTAATGTTCGTCTCAATCTGGACGACCATGCCTTTACGGCAGCTGAAATGGCTGATGCCGTAAAGGAAGCCGATATATTGGTGCCAACAGTTACGGACCGAATTGATGCCAAAATTTTGGCACAAGCCTCTCCGAAGTTAAGACTGATTGCGAATTATGGGGCGGGTATTGATCATATTGATCTGGCCTCCGCACGTCAGCGGGCCATTACCGTGACCAATACCCCAGGCGTTCTAACCGAGGATACCGCCGATATGACCATGGCCTTGTTGCTTGCGGTACCCCGTCGTCTTATTGAGGGCGAACGGCTTTTGCAAAGTGGCGAGTGGAAGGGATGGTCACCCACAGGTTTGAGAGGGTCTCGTATATGGGGGAAAAGGCTCGGTATTGTTGGTATGGGACGAATTGGTCAGGCGGTTGCAAGACGAGCCAAGGCCTTTGGATTATCCATTCACTATCATAACCGTCACCGGATTGAGGCGGATATAGAAGAGGAGCTTGAGGCAACCTATTGGGAAAGTCTGGATCAGATGTTGGCCAGAATGGATATTATTTCAGTGAATTGTCCTCATACACCAGCCACCTATCATCTTTTGTCGGCACGACGTTTGAAATTAATGCAAAAGCATGCCTTTGTGATTAATACCTCTCGGGGTGAGATAATTGATGAAAATGCCCTAATCAGAATGTTGATGGCGGGCGAGCTTGCGGGAGCTGGCCTTGATGTGTTTGAAAATGAGCCTGCGGTTAATCCTAAACTTTTGGAAATGCCAAATGTGGTGGCGCTTCCTCATATGGGATCGGCAACCACCGAGGGCCGTAATGATATGGGTGAAAAAGTGCTCATCAATATTAAAACCTTTATTGATGGTCATAACCCACCCGACCGCGTGATCGAGGATTGGGTGTAATTCAATTACATAAAAAGATACTATCTATCCTGATTGCCACAAACAGGGCAGCCAGAATCCTTGGGAAGTTTTATGGTGCGGCTTGTGGTGCTAAGCGCATCATAAAGCACCAACTTTCCTGCGAGGCTATCGCCAAGATCCAGCAATTCTTTTAATATTTCTACGGCTTGCATGCTGCCCAAAACGCCGGCCACTGCTCCTAAAATACCTGCTTCGGCACAGTTACCTACATTGCCAGGATGATCTGGAATAAAACAGCGATAGCAGGGTTTATCCTTTTCATAGCCTTTAAAGGTACTGATCTGCCCGTCAAATTGACTTAGGGCTGCTGAGACAAAAGGTATTTTAAGCTTTAGACAAATATCGTTGATGATAAATCTTGTCTCAAAATTATCACAGCCATCCGCTACAATATCATAAGCCGAGATAATCTGTTCCGCATTGTCTTTTGATAATCGTTCCGGATAAGTAATGATTTTGACATCGGGATTTATGCGCCCCACCATATCTTTTGTGCTGGCAGTCTTTTGATTGCCAAGTTGATCTGTGGTATGAATAATTTGTCTTTGTAGATTGCTTAAATCCACGACATCATCATCTATAACGCCGATGGTGCCGACCCCTGCGGCGGCGAGATAAAGAATAAGAGGGCTGCCAAGGCCGCCTGCACCAATAACCAACACACGCGCTGAGAGCAATTTCTGCTGTCCTGCACCGCCCACCTGTTTTAAGATGATATGGCGGGCATAGCGGTCAAGTTGGTCATCACTGAGCATCATTTGCAATATCAACGTTTATTTCTATATCCTCATAATCGGCGGGTAAAATGACAAAGATATCACCACTTTCGACCACAAGATCATCAGGGTCAATGATTTCTTCACCGTTGCGCAAGACCAGAAATTCTTTGAGATCAATGGCTCTTGCCTCTGCTAATATACGTTCTACCGACATTTCGCCTACGGGCAGGGTGGATTCAGCTCCTTGAATGCGAAGAATAATATTTTCCATCAATATTTTGCTCTTATAATCCGTCGAATAACGGCGTTGATAAATAACGTTCAGCAAATGAGGGTATAATAACGACAATTTTTTTGCCCTTCATGTCATCCCGCTCTGCCAGTTCAAGGGCAGCTGCAATGGCGGCACCAGAAGAAATTCCCACAGGAATACCTTCGTTGCGGGCGGTCATACGGGCGATTTCAAAGGCCGTTTCATTGCCAATAGTCAATACCTCATCCAGATATTCTGTGGCCAGTATTTCAGGAATAAAGCCCGCCCCTATACCCTGAATTTTATGGGGGCCCGGTTGACCGCCAGATAAGATCGGGCTGTCTTCTGGTTCAACGGCCACAAAAATTATGGATTCTTTTTTGGCCTTTAAGGCACGGGCAATGCCCGTTATGGTGCCACCCGTACCAATACCCGATACAACAACATCCACCTCACCCTTTGTATCATTCCAGATTTCGTTTGCGGTTGTGATCTCGTGAATGGCGGGATTTGCAGGATTAGCAAATTGTTGTGGCATGACGGCATCGTCAAAACTTGCCACCAATTCTTCGGCCCGTGCGATCGCCCCTTTCATGCCAAGTGTGGCGGGCGTTAGTTCAAGATTTGCTCCTAGGATCAATAACATTTTACGCCGTTCCAAAGACATGCTTTCGGGCATAACAAGGGTAAGATCATAACCCTTAGCCGCACAGACAAAGGCGAGCGCGATGCCCGTGTTGCCAGATGTGGGCTCGATAATTTTAGTGCCTTTTTTAAGTTTTCCCTGTTGTTCAAGATCGGCGATCATAGCAGCACCAATGCGATCCTTAACCGAGGAAAGCGGATTAAAAAATTCAAGTTTAAGCAGGATTTCTGCGTCAAGACCTTCAGCCATCTTGTTCATTCTGACGAGGGGCGTATTCCCCAGTGTTTCGATGATATTATCATAGATTCTACCGCGGCCTTCGGTACCAATCGTGGTTACTGTATTATCTTTTGACATATTAACCCTCATATATTTTAAATGGTAAATGTAAAATTCTTTGCAAATTCTGTCTCGACGCCTTCATCCATGGCCTGCTGGCATAAATCCTGTAAAGTAATATTGTTCAGATGATCTAATATACTGCTATTCAAATTTTCAATCAAAGGATTGATGACCTTTATCCCCATGGGGGATTGAGAAAGAAGGTTTTTATCCGCCTGATTTTTGTCTATGCCGTTGACAATATTAACAATTTCGCCAACAGAAATTCGGCGTCTTTCCCGCGCTAAGTTATAGCCTCCCTTGGGGCCTCTGACCCCTTTTAATATGCCCGCCCGAACAAGCTGTTGCATAACCTGTTCTAGGTAGCGTTGTGGGATATCCTGTCTTTTGGTGATATCACGGGATTGCACTGTGCCTGATCTGCCGTTATAGGCAATGTCAACAACGGCCTCTAAGGCATAAATCATTTTTTTGGTAAGACGAAACATATGATACTCTATCCTCTAACTTTTTGTACCCGTTGAGCCAAATCCCCCTGCTCCTCTGGCGGTCTCATCAAGATTTTCACAAATATCCCAACTGATTTGGGTGACAGGAGCAATAACCATCTGGGCAATTCGCATGCCCCGTGTGATGGTAAAATCTTCATTGCCGTGATTGATCAGGATCACTTTTACTTCTCCACGATAATCGGCATCAATGGTGCCGGGGCTATTGAGAACGGTAACCCCGTTTTTCCAAGCAAGACCCGAACGGGGACGTACCTGTGCCTCAAAAGCAGGCGGCAAGGCCATGGCAAAACCTGTGGGAACCAAAAGCCTTTCCCCGATCTTTAAAATAAGCGCCTCTCCCTCGGCAATAGCCGCCATAAGATCCATGCCCGCACTATTGATGGTTTCATATTCGGGCAGTTTTAACCCTTGTCCGTGGGGTAATTGTTGAAATTTTACACCTGTCATTATGTTTTCCTGAAATAGTCTTCTATTTTTTGGGCGAGTTTATGGGCCACATCATCTTTTAGGCAATTTTCCCAATTTTCGGTTTGTGATGACGTGATAAAACTGACCTTATTATGATTGCCGCCCATGACAGATTTGCCGTCCACGGTCGAGACATCATTGGCTACAATCCAGTCGCAGGCTTTTTTCTTTAACTTCGCCTTGGCATTTTCAGCGATATTTTCCGTTTCTGCTGCAAAACCTATGACAAGATCGGGTCTTTTGTCTGCGGCGCATGAAAGCGTTTTTAGAATATCGGGATTTTCAACAAGATCAAGAGTTGGCAAAACACCATCTTGTTTTTTAATTTTTTGATTTTGTGCCGATGCCGCCCGCCAGTCACAAACCGCCGCCACACAGATGGCCACATCCGCAGGCAAGGCCTTAAGGCAGGCATTTAGCATTTCTTCTGCGGATTGAATGTGGGTGATATGAACGCCCTCAGGGGCGGCTAAATTGGTAGGCCCAGACACAAGGCTCACCGTTGCCCCCCTTGCCCGCAAGGCTTTTGCGATGGCATATCCCTGTTTTCCTGAGGAACGGTTTGCAATATAGCGGACGGGATCAATGGATTCAAAAGTGGGACCCGCTGTGATCAGAATATGTTTGCCGACCAAGGGGCCCTTGGGGATGAAAAATTTTTCGAGCCTTTTGACGATATTATCCACATCCGCCAGTCTGCCCGCCCCATTTTCACCACAAGCGAGATCACCTTCTTCTGGTTCAATGGCTAAAATGCCGTCTTCTTTAAGTTTTGAGAGATTGCGCTGCGTTGCGGGGTGTTCCCACATGCGGCTGTTCATGCTTGGGGCAATCATGACGGGTTTATCGGTGGCAAGCAATGCGGTCGTGGCCAGATTATCCGCAAGTCCTGCCGCCATTTTGGCCATCATATCGGCGGTTGCGGGTGCCACTAATATAACATCGGCCTCACGGGACAGGCGGATGTGACCCATTTCCGTTTCATCGGTGAGGGAGAATATGTCCGTATAAACCTTTTCCCCACTAAGCGCGCTAAGGGATAGGGGGGTTACAAATTGTGCGCCGCCGTGGGTCAAAATTGTGCGTACCGTCATGCCACGTTCTTTCACCCGACGGATAAGGTCAAGGCATTTATAGGCCGCAATACCACCGCCGATAATCAGCAATAACCGCTTATCTTTCAGGGGGTTTACAAGATTTAAAGACATATAACTTTCCATTCACACAATATGCTGAATCTTACTATTCGGATAATGTATGGATAATAATGGTGTAAATCAAGTAAAGTACTTAAATAAATTGTTAATTAAGGTATTTATACAAAAAATAGAAGAGTATACTTCCACCCATGCCACTCATAAGACCATAAAGGAATGTTTTTAAGGAGAGTTGCCCCATAATTTTTCCTTTTTGATTTTGAGTGATTCTCGCCATTTCAGCCAGTGATTCTATATTGTCTAAAATCTTAGGCATTCGATTCAACATTTCCATGGTATTTTCCGCAAAATCACGAATTTTGGCTTGTGGCCCTAAATTATCCGCTATCCATGCTTCAATAATGGGACGGGCGGTTTCCCACATGTTGATATGGGGATACATATCAAGGGCGACACCCTCGACAGTCACCATGGTTTTTTGCAGTAAAATAAGCTGTGGCTGGGTTTGCATATTAAAGGTTTCGGTTGCCTCAAAAAGCTGAGCCAGTAATTTACCCACCGAAATTTCAGACACAGGTTTGCCCACAATAGGGGCGCCTATGGCCCGAATGGCTTGTTTGAATTTGTCCAAGGATTGATCACTCGGCACATAGCCAATATCAAAATGCGCCCTTGCCACCAAATCATAATCCTTGGTGATGAATCCATAAAGAATTTCAGCGAGACAGCGTCTGGTTTTTTTATCAATGCGGCCCATGATACCAAAATCAATGGCGGTAATTTTATGACCAGAACCATTCTCGTCCACACAGGCAAAAAGATTACCCTGATGGAGGTCTGCGTGAAAAAAACCATAATTCAGGGCTTGGGTTAGGAAGCTTTGAACCAGACCTTCAGCCAATTTTTTAACATCATAGCCCGCTTTTGCGATTTCTTCTTTTTTCGAGAAGGGAATGCCGTCCACAAGGCTTGTGCATAATATTCTGCGGCTGGTTAGATTCCAATCCACATCTGGTACGGTATAGTTCTTATTATGGACGCTGTTATCCTTTAATTCTGAGGCGGCGGCGGCCTCATAACGAAGATCAAGCTCAAGCGCAATGGTCTCTGTTATGGTTTCAACCACAGATGTGGGTTTTAGCCGTCTGATACCGACAGAAAAATATTCCATAATTTTGGCAAGGAATAAAAAGGCGTCCAAATCACGGGCAAAGATTTTTTCAATATCAGGACGCAATACCTTTATGGCAACTGGTCGCCCGTCTTGGGTGGTGGCAAAGTGAACTTGCGCTATTGAGGCGGCGGCAACGGGTGTTTTGTTGAATGTTTTAAAAAGGGTGTCTAGAGGGCTTCCCAGTTCTTGCTCAATAATACGCACCGCCTCATCACCAGAAAAGGGTGGAACCTTATCCTGCAAGCTCATGAGGCTCAAGGCCATATCCTGTCCGACAATATCGGGGCGGGTGGCCATGGCCTGACCAATTTTAATGAAGCTTGGACCTAAGGACTGAAAAGCCACCACCAAATTATGGTGGGCATTTTTATCCAAATTCTTTTTTCGACCCCGCCGCAGCATCCTAAGACCCGTTAGGGATATTGACTCTTTGCCAAATAAAGACATTAAATCCATCAAGGCATCATGACGGGAAAGGACAAAAGCAATTCGGGTGAGATGGGCGACATGGCGAAGATTTTTTAACATTTTAAAGCATCCCGCCCTAAATTTTCCAACCAGAATGTAAGGCCACGATGCCCCCTGTCATATTGCGGAATGTCACCCGCTCAAATCCGGCCTCTTCGATCATGGCTTTAAAGGTGTCCTGTGATGGGAATTGACGAATGCTTTCCACCAAATACTGATAGGATTCACGGTCGCCTGTGATAAGTTCGCCGAATTTGGGCAACAGGTGGAAACTATATGTATCATAAATTCTGTCTAAAACAGGGATGTCCACTTTGCTAAATTCAAGGCATAAGAAACGTCCCCCCGGTTTTAAGACACGGTAGGCCTCGGTCAGCGCCTTATCAACATTGGTGACATTGCGAATGCCAAAGGCAATGCTATAGGCATCAAAACTGTTATCAGGAAAGGGTAGTGATTCGGCATTACCCGTGACCCAGTGGATATTTTTCAACGTTCCCCGATCAATGGCCCGGTCCTTGCCCACATTAAGCATGCTCTCATTAATGTCGCATACGGTGACCTCTGCCTCAGGGGACTTTGGGTCATTACGGCCTTGGACCGCATCCAGAAAACGAAAGGCAATATCCCCCGTGCCACCTGCCACATCCAAAAGCTTCATTCCCTTGGTGGGGCGCAAGACTCTGATCATATCATCTTTCCAGAGACGATGCAGGCCGCCGCTCATAACATCATTCATGATGTCATATTTTTTAGCGACACTGTCAAAGACATTGCGTACCAAACCCTGTTTAGCCTGCTTGTCCACGGTCTTGAAACCAAAATGGGTGGTGTCCTCTTTGGCATTTTGTGAACGATGTGATTTATTTTCTTCTATCATGTTGCGAAACATAAACCACTGGATCATTCTGTGCCAGTTCTTTATTAAGAGAAAAGCGTTTATTTTACGAGAGAAAGACCATAGCCCATGCCAGAACTTCCCGAGGTCGAAACCGTTAAAAGAGGGATTATTCCCCTGTTGGAGGGACGGCGGCTTTTTCAGGTTATTCAAAGGCGGGATAATTTGCGTATTCCCCTGCCCGATAAATTTTCCGAGAGACTTCGGGGTCGGACAATAAAACGTATCACACGGCGGGCAAAATACTTGCTGTTGCATCTTGATGGACAGGAAATTGTGATCTGTCATTTGGGGATGTCGGGAAAAATGACCTTGAAGGCGGCAAAAGATAGAGAAAGTCCTGATAAATTTGAAAAACACGACCATGTCATATTCGAATCAGACCGCCATGATCTGGTTATTTTTAATGATCCCCGCCGTTTTGGGCTTATGACGCTTTGCAAAGAAGATGCGCTGGAACAGCATCCTCTGTTTCGTCACATGGGGCCAGAACCCTTGGGCAATGAATTTCATGGAGAATATCTTTTTGAAAAGGCTCAAAAAAGCCGTTCTCCCATAAAAACCATTCTTTTGGATCAGCGAGTCGTTGTGGGACTTGGTAATATATATGTCTGTGAAGTGTTGTTTCAGGCGGGTATTTCACCCGAAAAAAAAGCCTGCCTTTTGAAGAAAGAAGAGGTGGAAAAAATGATTCCGATCATTCGGGAAATATTGACCCGTGCTATTGAAGCAGGCGGCTCAACCCTAAAGGATTATGCGAGAATAGATGGGGAGCTTGGCTATTTTCAACATGAATTTAAGGTTTACGGCAGGGAAGGTGAGGCTTGCGGGACGCCATCCTGTGACGACAAAATTAAGCGCATCACAATAAGCGGTCGGTCCACATTCTATTGTCCTTCTTGTCAAGATTAGCTATTCTCCCATGATGAATTATTTGAAACATTATACCCGACAGATATTAATGAGCGCATTACTGCTCATTTTGTTTTGTGTCCTACTGGTGCCGCAATTGTCACGGGCGTTTGATCAATCGATGTTGTTGTCCGATCTTGATATTCCCCTAATGCAAAATTTTAAAGAAGAACAAGGCAGTCGTATGGTGTTTGATACACCCGAAGGCCGCATTATAGAGGTCAGAGCCTCTGGCCCCACTAAGCCAGCCCAGGTTCTTGATTATTATAGACTTGTGCTGCCGTCATTATCCTGGCGGGTATTTTCTGATGATTCTTTAGGGAGCATTGGGGGATGCGAGGGGCTTTCTTTTTGTCTTTTGGCTAAGTTAGACAAAGAAATTTTGATGATTAATATCGTGGAAAATGCGGGCGAGGCACCCGCATTAAAAAAAAGAACCACGATATATTTTTCCGTAAATCCCGAATAGGGATGCGCTACGGCGACAATGATCTTTCTTGTCAATTGCGAGCAAAACATATATATGCGGATAGTATTTTGAATATTATTTTTGAGGAGTATACGTTATGTCTTATCAAATGATCTTGGTGGATCGTCATGAACCTGTGGGTCAGATTACCTTAAATCGACCAGAGGCTCTTAATGCCCTGAATGGACAGCTGATGGATGAAGTGACGGCCGCTCTCAAAAGTTTTGAGGCTGATGATAATATTCGCGCCATTATTATTACGGGAAGCTCAAAGGCCTTTGCTGCAGGTGCCGACATCAAGGAAATGCAATCCAAAAATTATATGGATGTCTATAAACAGGATTTTATCACCGCAAATTGGGAAGAGGCATCACGTTGCCGTAAGCCGATCATTGCTGCTGTGGCGGGCTATGCTCTTGGCGGAGGGTGTGAACTTGCGATGATGTGCGATTTTATTTTGGCTGCCGATAATGCAAAATTTGGTCAGCCAGAAATTAAACTGGGCGTTATCCCAGGGGCTGGCGGTACTCAACGACTGACCCGCTTTGTAGGCAAGTCAAAGGCTATGGAGATGATTCTTACAGGCCGCATGATGGATGCGGACGAGGCGGAGCGTTCTGGACTGGTGAGTCGTGTGGTGCCCGTTGATGATCTGTTGGATGAAGCGATGAAGGCTGCCCGCAAAATTGCAGAACTTTCCATGCCATCGGTTATGATTGCCAAGGAATGTGTGAATAAGGCTTATGAAACCACATTAAAAGAAGGGGTTATGTTTGAGCGTCGTGTTTTTCACTCCCTTTTTGCGACAGAGGATCAAAAGGAAGGCATGGCGGCCTTTGCCGAAAAAAGAACCGCTGAATTCAAACATCAATAATTTTTTGAGAAAATTCGAGACTCTTTTATCAAATATCTTCAAAAGCCTGTTGACCAATGGGATAGGCATGTTTATAAGCCACCACTTGAAATTGGAACAAAAGAATTTAAAGTCGCTGATTCTCCTGTCAGAAAGTGAATGCAGTAGAGAATAGAGACTTTTATAAACAGAAAGATAGGTTACCCTGATGGCTAATTCGTTACAGGCTAAGAAAAGAATACGATCAAACGCAAAACGCGCCCTTGTTAATAAATCCCGCAAAAGCCGTATTCGGACTTTTGTGAAAAAAGTTGAACTTGCCTTAGAAGGTGGTAATGCAGAAGAAGCCCGTTTGGCTTTTATTGCGGCACAGCCTGAATTAATGCGCGGCGTGACCAAAGGTGTGATTCACAAAAAGACAGCATCACGCAAAGTTTCTCGTTTGGCAAAACGGGTGAAGGCATTGTCGGCCTAATTTTCGAGTCGTCAACGTAAGTCGACGAATTCCTTGAAAAAATTGATTCGAAAAGCTGGACCGCATAGGTGCGGCTTTTTTTTCGACCAAAATACACTCAATTTGAATGCATATGAATGGGGTTATTCTAATAAAAATATGTATCAATATTGCCACATACTAGATGTAGTATGTAGTCTCAAAGTCAAGCCATACTGACCCTATAAATAGCGGTTTTTTTCTGATGAATCAGTTGCGGGAAAACCAATGAAGATGTAGGCTGTTTCTCTGCTCATAAGGGTAAGATACAACATAATATAGAATGACATTATGGCAGGCCAATCTGATTTGGTCTGGGGAGAGATGTTTATATTCGGGATTGTTCAAACTTGTTTGGTCCTTACAAGCAGTATGTGAAGAAAATGGGAAGTTAGCAGTATGAGTAGTTACACGGGAGATGTGACGGTAGAGGAAGCGTGGGAGGCTCTCTCTCAGAATGAAGGGGCGGTTCTGATAGATGTTCGAACGGATGCCGAATGGGCTTTTGTTGGGATATGTAATTTATCCTTGATCAATAAATCACCTATTCTGATGAGTTGGCAGATATTTCCTCATATGGGCATTAATGCAACTTTCGCTCAAACCATAAGGGGGCATAACATATCTTTGGATCAGCCTCTTTATTTTCTCTGTCGGTCTGGTGTTCGGTCAAAGTCGGCGGCAGAGGAAATGATAAAAGCGGGTTATGAAAGATGTTACAATATATTAGGTGGGTTTGAGGGAGACCGGAATAATGTTGGCCATAGGGGGGCTCTTAATGGTTGGAAGGCGGCGGGATTGCCTTGGGTGCAAAATTAGAGAGCTTAATATTAGACAAAATATAATGAGTAATAGGAATTTTACCTAAAATGAATATGGTGATGTCACCACGAGAAGAGGTTATAGAAACATCCATGGAAGCAGATTGGTCAAGGGTTCTTGAAAGACTAAGAGTGGAATTTGATGACAGTATTTATAACAGCTGGTTTAAACCGCTTGATCTTGTCAATATCGAGGATGGTTGTGCTGTTATGGCGGCACCGACCAGATTTATGCGCAACTGGCTCGAGTCAAATTATTCGGACCGCATTAGGGTGGCGTGGAAGTCTGAAAATTCTTCTGTATCGGATATAAGTTTCGTCGTTTTATCCTCTTTTTCTGAAGCTTCGGCTCAAAAAAATGATCATAAAGATGGCGGTGATATAATTCCGCAAAAGACAGGACGATCATCCTTAAAAGATAACACCTTGGCTGAGGGTAATAATAAACTAAAATCCCGCACAATTACAATCAAGGAAAGTGAATTTGGCGCACCTCTTGACCCACGCTTTACTTTTGATAGCTTTGTTGTGGGTAAATCCAATGAACTGGCCTATGCGGCGGCACGGCGGGTGGCAGAAAATAAAGATGTGCATTTTAACCCACTCTTCCTTCACAGTGGTGTGGGGCTGGGTAAGACGCACTTGATGCATGCTATTGCATGGGCCAATAAAGAAATATTTCCAAACCGACGGGTGGTCTATTTATCGGCCGAACAATTCATGTATCAATTTGTAAGTTCTATTCGATATAAGGATACAATGTCCTTTAAACAGAAATTCCGTTCTGTTGATCTTTTGATGATTGACGATCTTCAGTTTATTGCTAATAAACAGTCCACCCAAGAAGAATTTTTTCATACCTTTAATGCTCTGATTGATCATCGCAGACAGGTTGTGATCTCTGCTGATCGTTCGCCGACCGATATGGAGGGGATCGAGGAACGTATTAGATCCCGTCTTGGCTGGGGACTTGTGGCGGATATTCATCCGACGGAATATGAGCTGCGTCTGGGCATTCTACAACAAAAGGCAAATAAGATACCCGAAGTTGATATCAGTCTTCAGGTTTTGGAATTTCTTGCTCGGATGATCACCTCTAATGTCCGGGAATTGGAGGGCGCTCTTAACCGGATGATTGCTCATGCAACCTTGATTGGTAGGCCCATAACATTGGATATGACCCAAGAAGTGTTGCAGGATTTGCTCCGAGCCAATGTCCGGCGGGTGAGTATTGATGAAATTCAACGTCGTGTTGCGGATTATTTTAATATTCGTCTTTCCGATCTTTTATCCGCTCGTAGAGCACGTCAAGTGGCAAGGCCTCGTCAGGTGGCCATGTATTTGGCTAAGCGGTTAACGGCAAAATCCTTGCCCGACATCGGACGTAATTTTGGCGGACGGGACCACACAACCGTTATGCATGCTGTCAAAAGGATTGATGAATTGCGTCTTGTGGACAGCCTTCTTGATGAAGATATTATACATCTTGAACGAATTTTTGGCACATAATTTTTCTTATTTTTGTCTCTGTTGATTCTGAAGCGAGGCAATATGACAACAGTTGTGCGACTCGGAGCAGAGTTGTCTAAAAAAGCCCCTAAAAAAGCCTTTGAACAGGCTTATCAATATGCTAGTCTCTGACGGAAGATTTAGGCGCCGATATAGGGGGAATGAGTTCCTGAATATTATCAGGTCAGAATGCCTTAAAATTAAAGTCGGTTATGATTAAAGTTAAATATGTAGACGAAGAAGCGCGATAAAAAATATGAAGCTTAATATTGAACGAAGTGCGTTATTAAAATCACTGGGACACATTCAAAGCGTTGTTGAAAAACGCAATACTATCCCAATTTTATCTAATGTTTTGTTGGAATGTGATGGGGACCAACTCAAGATGGCGGCAACAGATCTTGATCTGGCCATCTCAGAATCTGTGAAAGCGGAGATAGTCGCAGGCGGTGGCATTACGGCGCCGGCGCATACGCTTTACGATATTGTGCGCAAACTCCCCGATGGGTCACAAGTTGAATTGGTGTATGATAATGACAACCATCGTTTAACGATAAGGGCGGGGCGATCCCGCTTTACGTTGTCCTGTCTGCCACGGGAAGATTTTCCTATTATGTCAGAAGGCGATTTGCCCCACGTATTTTCTGTTCCTGCGGCAAATCTCATACGGTTGATTGATAAAACCCGTTTTGCCGTATCAACAGAAGAAACCCGCTATTACCTCAACGGCATTTATTTGCATGTTGCCAATGATGACGAAGGGGTGCCTGTTTTGCGGGGTGTCGCAACGGACGGTCATCGTTTGGCTCGGTTTGATATGGAGCAACCCGAAGGATTGGACGGTATGCCTGGGGTCATTGTTCCCCGTAAGGCCGTTGGTGAATTACGTAAATTGATTGATGAATTTGAAGGCGATGTAAAGATCGGTCTGTCGGAAACAAAAATTCGCTTTACTTTTGCCGATATTGTTCTCACCTCAAAGCTTATTGATGGGACATTTCCAGATTATAGTCGGGTTATTCCCGAAGGAAATGACAAGATTATGGAAATCAATAGCGCCCAATTTGCCGAAGCCGTTGACCGTGTGTCAACCATTTCCACGGAAAAAACCCGTTCTATAAAATTGTCGTTGAGCGATGGAAATTTGAAATTATCCGTCAACAGCCCTGATCAGGGTACCGCCAAGGAAGAACTGGCGGCGAGTTATAGTGCGGATGATATGGAAATTGGCTTTAATTCCCGCTATCTGTTGGATATTTTGGGGCAGATTGAGGGCGAAATCGTGCAGATGGTTTTGGCGGATGCGACGGCACCAACGATTTTGCGGGATTTGACGGATGATGGTGCGCTTTATGTATTAATGCCGATGAGGGTATGATCATTAAGCGTGTCGAGGTGTGTTTGTCACAGAAAATAATGACCGGTGAATAATCTGGTACAGCTTGGTAAAATAATGGCCCATGATGGATACCATGATCATGGTGGTTCTTCTTCTATGGTCTTTGATAGGCAAGAGCCACAATTTGAGGTAAAATTGAAGACAGCTGATCTTTATGTGGGTCGGCTGCATCTTACGGATTTCAGATCCTATACCCATATGACCATTGAGCCAGAGGCGAATTCTGTTGTTCTCACAGGGCCAAATGGGGCGGGGAAAACGAATATTCTTGAGGCGTTATCTTTTTTATCTTCTGGCCGTGGGTTGAGGAGCTGCAAGCTGTCGGATATCAGCCGTCTTGAGAAAGATTCTGGCAATAGCAATATGTTAAGACGAGGCTGGTCTGTGGCGGCGCGCTTGGAAACACCTGATGGTACGGTGACGATGGGTACTGGAATTACAACCAGTGACGGCTCGGGGGTTTCGGATTGCGACCCTGATGCAGGAATAAGAGATCGCCGTGTTGTGCGGATTGATGGGGAAATGGTTTCTGGTCCAGCAGCTTTTGACGATATTTTGCAGGTTTCGTGGCTCACCCCACAAATGGATCGGTTATTTATCGAGGCTCCCTCCGGACGGAGACGTTTTCTGGATCGTATTGTGGCTAATTTTCATTCTTCTCATAGTCGAGAGGTTAATGCCTATGAGCGGGTCATGCGGGAAAGAAATCGACTGTTGTTTGAGGGATCTGGGGATGCAACATGGCTTGATGCCTTGGAAGGGCGTATGGCAGAGCATGGCGTTGCGGTGGCGGCGGCTCGTTTGGATGCTATTGATCTTTTGAGCCACGCTATTGAGGAAACAACCTCCTCTTTTCCACGGGCGGCCCTTATGGTGGAAGGACTTTTAGAGGAAAGGCTTTTAAATAATCCTGCCCTAGCAGTAGAAGATGATTACCGCAACATCTTAAAGGCGAGCCGCAAAGAAGACTGTCGGAGTGGCCGAGCGAATTACGGCCCTCATAAAAGTGATCTTTTGGTGGTCCATAAGGATAAGACAATGCCCGCTGAATTATGTTCAACGGGTGAACAAAAGGCTTTGCTGATTGGGATCACCCTTGCCAGCGCAAGAGTTACGGCAACGTCATTTGGGGCGGCACCCATTTTGCTTTTGGATGAGGTGGTTGCCCATCTTGATAAGAAAAGGCGTATGTCTTTGTTTGATGAACTTTCGGCTTTGGGGTCACAGACTTGGCTTACGGGAACAGATCGGTTGCTTTTTGAAGAACTTTCCGGTCGAGCATGCTATTATTCGGTGGAAAATAGTATTATAACAGAAGAATGATTTAGGCCGAAAAATTCGGCATTATTTTTAAAGGACAAGGGTTTATGTCTAACGAAACTGGAATGAAAAGTGCATCCGAAGGTGCAGAAGAATATGGCGCGGGTTCCATCAAGGTTTTAAAAGGACTTGATGCTGTGCGTAAACGCCCCGGCATGTATATTGGCGACACAGAAGATGGCTCTGGCCTGCATCATATGGTGTTTGAGGTATCGGATAATGCCATTGATGAGTCCTTAGCAGGATATTGCGATTTGGTTCTGGTCTCCCTTAATCCTGATGGTTCTGTTTCGGTAACGGATAATGGCCGCGGTATTCCCGTTGATATGCATAAAGAAGAAAATATGTCGGCCGCTCAGGTTATCATGACCCAACTGCATGCGGGGGGGAAATTTGATAACAACAGCTATAAAATTTCTGGTGGTCTGCATGGGGTTGGGGTTTCGGTGGTTAATGCTCTGTCCGAATATCTGGATTTGACCATTTGGCGCAATAACAAGGAATATTACATGCGTTTCGAGCATGGTATTGCCATAGAGGATCTTGTGGTTGTCGGCGATGCAATGGGTAAAACAGGTACAAGAGTGACTTTTCTGCCTTCTAAAGCAACATTCGGTAATATTGAATTTGACTTTGAAAATCTAAAGCATCGTTTTCGGGAACTAGCCTTTTTGAATTCTGGTGTCCGTATTAAGATTCAAGATAAGCGCCATGCGGAAAAGGAAGAAATTGAACTTTATTACGAGGGCGGAATAACCGAATATGTGAAGTATTTGGATCGCAGCAAAACACCGCTCATCCCAGAGGCTATCACTGTGACGGGAGAGAAAGACGGCATTATTTTTGAATGTGCGCTGCAATGGAATGACAGTTATCATGAAAATGTTTTATGCTTTACCAATAATATTCCTCAAAGAGATGGGGGGTCACATTTGGCGGGGTTTCGGGCGGCACTTACCCGTACCATTAATAATTATGCCAATGAAACAGGCATTGCCAAGCGCGAAAAGGTTGCCATCAGCGGGGATGATAGCCGTGAGGGTCTGACGTGCGTTCTTTCTGTGAAAGTCCCCGACCCCAAATTTTCATCTCAGACCAAAGATAAATTGGTATCGTCCGAAGTGCGACCTGTGGTGGAAAGCTTGCTGAATGAAAAATTTGGTAATTGGCTTGAAGAACATCCCCAAGAGGCCAGAATGGTCATTGGTAAAATCGTCGAAGCCGCCGCCGCAAGAGAAGCGGCTCGCAAGGCGCGTGAACTCACCCGTCGTAAGGGAGCGCTTGATATATCATCGTTGCCTGGAAAGCTTGCCGATTGTCAGGAACGTGACCCTGCAAAGTCAGAGCTTTTTCTGGTGGAAGGGGACAGCGCTGGCGGCTCTGCAAAGCAGGGCAGAGCCAGAAAAAGTCAGGCCATTTTGCCTCTCAAAGGTAAAATTCTTAATGTGGAGCGGGCCAGATTTGACCGTATGCTTGGTTCGCAGGAAATTGGAACTCTGATTACCGCCATGGGAACAAGTATCGGGCGGGAAGATTTTGATATTGAAAAATTGCGTTATCATAAAATCATCATTATGACCGATGCGGACGTGGACGGCGCCCATATTAGAACATTGCTTCTGACATTCTTCTATCGTCAAATGCCCGAACTCATTACGAGAGGACATCTTTATATTGCCCAGCCGCCGCTTTATAAGGTGAGCCGTGGCAAGTCCGAGGTTTATCTGAAAGATGATGCGACATTAGAAGATTATCTGATCGAGCAAACATTGGATGAAATGTTACTCAGGCTTCGTGACGGCACCCAAATTGCGGGTAATGACCTGAAAGACCTGGTGGAAACGGTTCGTAAAATCTCCAAGGTATTGGCTCGTGTACCAAGCCGTTATAACAAAGAATTGCTCGAGGAACTGGCTTTGGCGGGGGCTTTGAACAAGGTAACACTGAATGATGGTGTTACGGCTCAAAAGGCGGTTGATGCGGTGGTTAAGCGCATGAATATGAAGGCTTCTGAAGGCGAAAATACATGGACCTGCCATTTGGACGAACAGGGCGACGGCGTTGTCTTTACCCAGACCATTCGGGGCATTAAAGATGTCTACCGTATTGACAGTGCTTTTATCAATTCCGTTGAGGCCCGTGCTTTGAATGATGCCGCACAGGAACGCAAAGAATTCTTTGAACATACCTCAACCATCAGCCGAAAAGAAGATGTTCAAGAGATTAACTTGCCTAGTGATTTGATGAAGCTTGTATTAAGTTATGGTCGCAAGGGTCTGTCTATTCAGCGTTATAAGGGGCTTGGTGAAATGAACCCGAGCCAGCTTTGGGAAACAACCCTTGACCCAGAGGCTCGCACATTACTGCAAGTAAAGGTCAATCATGCGGACACTGCCGATGAAATTTTCACGAAACTTATGGGGGATGTGGTGGAACCACGGCGGGAATTCATTCAGGATAATGCGCTTAATGTGGCCAATCTTGATGTTTAAATATATTTTAGAGGTTGTGACCCACGCTTTTGGAATTTTAAGGTTTTTTTGAGCAACATATGTCGTTTTATGGGTGAGAGATAATCAAGAAATATTTTACCCTCTAAATAATCAATTTCATGCTGAATAACGGTGGCGGGATAATCCTCTACCGTTATTTCATGAGATGCGCCGCTCAGATCCTGATAATGCAGAGTAATCGTGCGCGGCCTTGTAATTTTTGCAGATATACCAGGAAAACAGACAGAGGCTTCTTCATGACATTGCGTGTCATGGGATGTTTTGATGATTTCAGGGTTAATGTAAATTTGTGGATCAGCGATTGAATTCTCTTGCAGATCAAGGACAATAATTCTTTTTAAAATACCAACCATATTGGCACCGATGCCAACGGCACGCTCAACATAAAGGGTCGCAATCATATCTTGTGTTATGGTCTGAAGTTGCTCATCAAATTCAGTGACGGCTTTTGCTTTTTCAGAAAATATGGGATGCGGGCCAAGAATAAGGGATAGAGCGGGCATTGTTACAGGAATCCCTTTATAAGAATAAAGAATACCCACCATGAGGGTGGTGGATATTGGTTTATATTTTCAGTAAATTTTATTTTTGGGTATTTTTGTTAAATTCTTCTTCATGGAGCCATGCGGCATGCTTTAGGGTTTTCTTGCTTTTCGTCCAATCAATCAGCATTTGTGGCGCAATATCATGAAGTTTTTTCATATCTTCCTCGGTTGCGGTATCATAGGCAAGTTCAAGGCGATGGCCATCGGGGTCACGGAAATAGATGGATTGAAAGATATGATGATTTGTGGGGCCTACTACCTCTATGCCATCGGCTTCTAGTTTTGCTTTCACTTTCATCATTGCCTTTTCATCTTCTACTTTAAAGGCGATATGCTGAACCCAATCGGGTGTATTGGGATCAAATGTCATTTTGGGCGAATTTGGGATTTCAAAAAAGGCTAGGACATTGCCTTGGCCCGCATCCATAAAGAGATGCATATAAGGATCTGGCGCGCCCGTGGAGGGCACCTTATCCTCAGAAATGGCAAGCACAAAATCCATATCCAGATATTTTTGATAAAATTCCACGGTTGTTTTGGCGTCCATGCAGCGATAGGCCACATGGTGAATTCTCTTTAACGTCATTTCAGGACTCCTAAGGTCAAAGTGGTTTCTTTAAGATGTAAAACTATAATAGTTACAAATGAAACTAATGTCAAGATTGAAAATAGAACTATGCTATTCTGTTATGGTGGTTGTCTTATGGGTATAGATATTTTATGGTGATTTTTGTAAAAATGAGCAGATATTATGGTCAATAAATCCACAGACAAAAAGAAACTGGTGCGCAAAAAAAATACCAGTAGAAGAAAAAATATAGCGCCCATAAGCGGTACAAAAGCCCCCCGTACGGGACTTAACCGGTTTATTTATCTGTTTTTATTGGGTTTTGTATGGTTGTTAATTCTATTAACGCCCATGACAATATATTATGCTTATGACCTGCCCGATATTGCTACCATAAAACAATCAAGCAGCCGTTCAACGATCATGGTGATGGATCGGGACGGTGGATTACTGGCCTCTTACGGGGATGTTTACGGCAACTGGATGACCTATGACAAGATACCACAGGATATCATCAATGCGGTGATTGCCACAGAAGACAGACGGTTTTTTCATCATATGGGGGTTGATTTTCGGGGACTGGCAAGAGCCTTTTTCAATAATATTATGAAGCAAAGCATGACAGAGGGGGGCAGCACCATAAGCCAGCAGCTCGCCAAGAATTTATTCTTAAGTGCCGATAGAACCCTTAAACGTAAAATTCAGGAATTGTTGTTGTCCCACTGGCTCGAGATAAACTTCACCAAACAGGAGATTCTAACATTCTATTTTAATCGGGTTTATTTTGGGTCTGGTGCTTATGGAATTGATGCGGCGTCCCGCATTTATTTTGGCCATAGTGCAGAGAAATTATCCCTGATGGAGGCGGCTATGATGGCGGGTGTATTAAAGGGGCCCGCCATTTATTCCCCTTTGCGGGACCTTGAACGATCCTACAGGCGGACAGAAGAGGTTCTGGATAATATGGTTGAGGCTGGATTTATTCAAAAAAAGACCGCAAACAATGCCAAAGGCCAAAGTATTAAAATTCTTGATAAACAAACGGGGGGGGATGAACGTTATTTTGGGGATTGGGTTGTTGATCAGGCGCATACACTAATCGGGATCAGTAAGGAGCCGATTATTATATATACAACGCTTGCACCCTCTCTTCAGGAAAAGGCCAATAAGGCCTTGCAGCAAATTATTGCAAAAGAGGGTGAAACAGGCCATGCAGAGCAGGCCGCCCTTGTGTCTTTGGACTTGGACGGTGCCGTTTTGGCCATGGTGGGGGGAAAGGATTACACCCAAAGCCAATTTAATCGTGTAACGCAGGCTTACCGTCAACCTGGGTCAGCCTTCAAATTATTTGTTTATCTTGCCGCTCTAGAATATGGGCTTTTGCCCGATGATATTATGCGCGACAGCCCCGTTATTCTGAACGGTTGGCAGCCCAATAATTATACGGGAAAATACCGCGGCGATGTAACATTAAAAGAGGCCTTTGCCCAGTCTATAAATACGGTTGCTGTTAAACTTTCGGAACGTATTAATCGAAGAAATGTTATGGAAATGGCAAAACGTTTAGGCATTGCAACGCCTGTGGTCGAGGAGCCTTCTTTGGCGCTTGGAACCTCAGAGGTTTCTTTGCTTGCCCTTGTTTCTGCTTATGGGGTGGTGGCGAACGGCGGCTATAAGATTGAACCATACGGGATTGTTGAAATTCAAAATAGTTTAGGTCAGATTCTGTATCGCCATATGCCAGGATCCCGTCAAAAAATATTATCGGATGATGTGGTCATGGTGATGGATGATCTTTTACAAACTGTGGTTAAAGAAGGTACTGCAACGGCTGCACAAATGGATTTTACTGTGGCGGGAAAAACTGGTACAGCACAGAATAATAAGGACGCCTTATTCATCGGCTATGGGTTGGATATGGTCAATGGGGTATGGGTTGGTAATGATGATGCAAGTCCCATGAAGTCAGTCACAGGGGGCGGCATGCCCGCAAGGATATGGCGAAATTTTATGTACCGAGTTTATATGGGGCGGGATGATGCAACATTAAATACGCCAAATATAAGACCCCGAGAGAAACCACCACAATAATAATATCAAATTTTAATCAAAGCTTATGCACCATTGACGAATTTGTAATTGACGACTGTTATATTGGTTCCATGAAAAATCTATTTTGGAACGGCTATGGCAGAACGAGACATTAACATTCAGGATATCGCCCAATATATTGGCCATGAATTTGGTCGATCTAAATGGATCGAAATCAATCAGAATAGGGTGAATAAATTTGCCGAAGCCACGGGAAATTTTCAATGGATGCACGTGGATGAGGAACAGGCGAGAACAGAGCTTGTATCAGGCAAAACTATCGTGCCAAATTATCTGCTTTTGTCCCTTGTCCCTTCATTATTTGATCACATACTTTCATTTTCTGGTTTGAGTTATGGACAAAATAAAGGCGCCGATTCTATAAAATTCTTGGAGCCCGTCAGAACGGGCAGCCGCGTGAGCATTCGGCTCAAACTATCCGCATTAGATCGTCTTGATGAAAAAAATAGGATGGCAAATTTTCATATTGTTATGGAAAAGGAATGGTGTAACAGTCCTGTTCTGACAATGAATTTGAAATTATTATTGGCAAAAAGGCAAAATAATACATCAACTCTCATGGAAAAGACCATATTACCCGATTATCATCAATCCGTTGCCCTTGGATTTTAGCCAGCGGCGTGATTTTCGCCAGTCCGGGCATAATTTTCCCACCACATTCCAAAAGGCAGGACTATGATTCATTTCCACAAGATGCGCCATTTCATGGGCCACCACATAATGTAATATCTCAGGCGGTGCCATAATAAGGCGCCATGAAAAAGACAGGTTTTTTTTGCTGGAACAACTGCCCCATCGGCTTTTTGTATCCCGTACCATAATTCGGTGGGGTTGATGTTGCAAAAGAGGAGCAAAATTATCCACGGTCTCTTTAAAAGTGATGCGAGCCTGTTTGATAAGCCAATTTTGAAGTCTTTTTTCAAAGGCAGCCTTTGGCCCACCGACGATTAAGTGATCACCCCTGTGTTGAATTATGGCCGTCTCCCTCTCTTCATGAAGGATGGTAACGGACTTTCCCTGAAAAGGAATAATTTGACCAGATTGAAGCGGTATGGCTTTGGGAGCCTTATCATATTGATTTTTAATCCAACCATGGTTTTGCTGGGCAAATTGGATTGCTTTGCGGTCTGAAACCCCATGGGGAAGGGTGAGAAGAGCCGAACCGCTTTTGGCTTCGAATCGTAGCTTAAGATTGCGGGCACGAGGATGACGGCGTAATATAAGGGGAAAATCACCAACGTAATATTCGGTCATGGTAAGACGTCCTTTTTCGCCCTAAAATCACCTCTCTGGATGATGTGATCCTCTAAATCTCCGGCCACTTGCTCTGGAATAGCCCAGTCCCTAACGGATATAAGCGCCTTATGGACAGTGTCAGGGGTTCCTGAAACGAGAGGGTGCCAAGGATAGAGGTCTTTGCCTTCGCTTATCAGTCGGTAAGCACATGCCTCAGGCAACCAATGAAATTCCTGCACCTGATCCGCCGTTAAGAGAACACAATCAGGAATGAGTTTTTGACGCATTGGATAATTTTTACAACGACAGCTTGTGATATCAAGCAGGCGACAGGCCACATTGGTATAGGCAACCTCACCCGTCTCATAGTCTTCTAGCTTATGGAGGCAACAACGACCACAGCCGTCACAAAGCGATTCCCATTCTTCATTTGTCATTTCGGACAGTTTTTTATCAAGCCAGAATTTTGGTGATGTCATGGGTAAAGTCTTTTCTTATTTTATCTCGGCGAGAAGGCGTTCAGCCATCACTTTGGGGTCTGTTTGGCTTCTGAAATGGGTAACATACTCGCCGTTTCTATCTATAAGATATATATATGATGTATGACTGACCAGATAAGCATCCTTGTCTATAGTATTGTCTTTTGAAATTTCCTTTGCCGCATAAACACGGTACGCCGCCTTAACAGTCTTAACCTGTTCTTCACTGCCCGTTAAGCCAATCATTTTTGGATGGAAGGCTTGTACATATTGCGTCATGACGTCAATCGTATCTCGGTCTGGATCAACGGTGATGAAAATTGGAAAAATTTCGTTCAATGTGGTTTCTGGCAAACGGTCAAGGGCATCGGACATAATTTGTAATTCTGTGGGGCATACGTCTGGACAAAAGGTATAACCAAAATAAATGAGCATATATTTGCCCTTGAAGTCTTGATCCGTCACGTTTTTGCCATGATGGTCAATTAAGGAAAAAGGCCCGCCAATCAGTGCTTTAATATTTTGTGCGGCTGTTGGCGTGTCCTTTGGTTGACTGATAAGCATAAGAATTGCTACACTGATTGCTAATATTAGGAATAGAATTAAAAATATTTTTGATTTGGTCATGGTGTCTTTCTAGGTATCAAAAAATAATGTCTTTATTATGGGGGTCAATATACCCTATATATCTCTATGATAATAGGCATTGAAGAAGAATGCGACTTAAAAACTGGAGTATGAAATGCGGGTAATAAAAAATATTGTCTTATTTATGATGTTTGCAGGCTTTTTCCTTGTTCCCGCAGAGGCTCAAAATTTTTCGGCATCTTATAAATTTATGAAGGCTGTTAAGGAGCAGGACTACCGTGAAATCAAAGTTGCTATTGAGAAGGGTGTAAATATCAATACGCGGGATTACGATGATGATACAACGCCGCTCATCATTGCAACGAAGAAGAAAGATGTTTCTTTGGCAGGATATCTTATTAGCAATGGGGCAAAGACCGATCTTTATGGCAAGGATGGTAAGGTGCCGTTGCTGATTGCGGCCGCAGGTGGCGATAATGCTATGGTCGATTTATTGATAAAGGAAGGGGCAGGTTTGAACTTTGCCGATGATAATGGCACTACCCCTTTGATTGCGGCTGTTCTTGCTCGAAAAGATCAAATTGTGGCTTCCCTTCTGAAGGCGGGTGCTGATTATACCATTGAAGATTATTCGGGGCGATCTCCCTTACAACATGCCATTGACGGCAGGCGGAGAAATGCGGAGAGGCTCTTAAAAGATGCAGGTGCGGTTCGTTAAAGCGGTGTGGTATATTTTTTATTGATTATATTTCTTATCAATCAGAAATCCCTGATACATGTGAATACCAACAGACTTTCCAAAATCTAATGCTTCTTTCGTATCGCAATGACAAAGAATAATGCGCATTTTCCCTTGGGCTTCGATGGCGGCGATAATTTTCTTTTCCATGGGTCCGCCGATGAGATTTTTATAGTTTGGTTTCCAGCTTATTTTAAGAAAGTCAACGGCCAAAATTTCACGGTCTAAAACCGCCAAAGATTGTACATCCATCGCATCCAAACATATTCGGCAGCCCAAATTCGTCAGTTTATCACGGGCATCAAAATATTTTTGTATATCGGAAATAACATCAAACAAAGCCATCTCCAAAATCAGGGGTTGGTGGTGGAGGCGTTTGAATTTTGTAATGAATTTGTCAAACTCAGGAGTAAAAATGGTTTCCACATTAATATTGATACTGACAACTTGCCCTTGAACCATATTTTTTTCAGGCAGGATCTGCATTAATTTATTGTCGAAGCTTCTGGTGAGCCGTTGAAAGAGCCACTTATCCGCATGCATATTATAATTTGGCAGCAGGCTTTTTTTGATTTCAGCCACGGCAATAAAATGTTCAACAAAAATGGGTTGGGGATTGGAATCACCAACAATGACATATGCCGTCTGATTTGCCATCATACGGAAAATATCCATATTCACTAAGTTACGTTCTAATTGATCCAATTGCATAGGTCCCATGGGCGTGTTGTTATCCCTTTGGGATTTTGGAATATAGGAGGATACGGTTGCGGACTCCTTAGGAGAGGATGACGGAGAAGACAAAAATGGTTTTTGCGGTATGGGGTCGTTAGAAATATTGTCTTTTAATTTATCGACCATTGATTTGAGGTTGGAGACTTTAGGCTGTTCTGTTTCGGAAGTTATTTTAAGATTTTCGACCATTTTCATAAATTGGTCCATATCTTTATTTAAATCATACCAGTCACACAGGGCATCATCACGCCCGGCATCAATATATTCCTTTACAACTGGGCTGTCTTCTACGGCTCTGCGGGCGGCCAGAATGGCAATATCAAGCTGGGCATTGGAGCAATCCTTGCAGATAAAAATTAGATCAAAATGTCTTGTCCAAAAAATTTGACCGTCGTGACTTTTAATAAGTTTGTTAAAAGCTGTTGCTATGATGCGGCGGTGGTAGGGTTGTTTATGTTCACGATCAAGCAGGGAAAAATTCAAATGCAGACCGCTATAGCCTTGAGGATGTCTTTTAACAGACCGCATGGCAGTCATAAGCTCGTCCAGTTGATCTGGGGATGCGGAACTTTCCATATAAGCGGTATTGTTCATTTTTTTGTGACCCTAATTTGATTATAAATATTGTTTGGTTCTCATTTTTTACTAAAATGTGAACAATAGTTTTATTTTATATCAAATTTAGTTAAATAAAAGTTGTCTTATTAATATTTTAATATGATTGGGGGATTTTGCCTAAAGAAAATATACTCTTACATGTTGTGAAGCCACCATGCATTCTCATTAATAGAGTAATATGGCTTATAATGTAATACGGCCTTTTCCTTAACCACAAAGGAAATTTGATTATCTAATATCAAGCGATCCCCAGCAGAAGTGACCACAAGAACCGCATGAGCGATGTTAAGATTAGTATCTTGAACCACCACAATACGCATCATATCCGCATCAAAGCCAAGTTCTTTCAGGGACAAATATTTGGCGATGGCATAGTCCTCGCAATCCCCATCTTTTCTCAAAAATTGCAGAAGAGAGGCCCAATAATCAGGAATGCCCCAGTTAATGATATCTGTAATATAAGGGGCATTATTAATATAAATATTGATTTCAGATATTTGCTGATCTTTTGGCTTATCTTTTAAGAATGCCAGAAAATCATGCCAGTCATCCACATAACATTTTTGGTTAAGTCTTTTACGGCAGGGTGCATGACCTAGAGGGGTTGTTTGAAAGTCGTCCTTATTGCGGGCGAGCATGCTGTTCCACTTTTTAAAGGCAGAAAGTTGGTGGCTCATAATTTCATGGGAGCCGAATAATCCCGTTTCTGGTTTTTTTTCAGGTGTGTCCCCTTCTGCGTAAGCAGAAGAGCTCAAAAGCCATAACGCCGTACAGAACACCATAAAATAATTGATAACGATAATCCGATTTTGGTACAAATTTCTCATCCATGATTTTGTTATTCAAGCGGCATTTCTAGCATTTTTCTGATAACTATTATAGAATTTAATGACAGATAATCCAATTCTTTACTTCTCCACTATATACGGAGTATGGTTACATAAATCTTAAAAAATTTTAAAAATTGCCTCTTAATTTTGAGGCAGGATGGGTAATAATAATGAATATACGACCTAATTTAGCCGTTATCGCCTTGGCCATGACAGTTGTTGTCGGGGCTGCAATTGCATTATTTCTTGCTCATAAATTTGCCCAGTCAGAATCAGATCGGGACAGTTTGGTCTGGCAACGTCAAATGGCCGTCGTGATCAATAGTCGACAGACCGCTATCGAAGAATGGTTGGATGGAGAAAAGAAAATTATTACCCGCCTTGCTGAAAACCCCAATTTAAGAATTTATGTGGGTAATATTGAGGAGGCTAGTGGGGATTTGAATGATGAAAATTCCATGGCACAGGCCTCGTATCTTGAAAATATGATGAAATCAGTCGCTCAGCAAAATGGCTATATGCATGAGGTAAGTAGAGACTTTACCGTGAATGCCAACATCCAAAATGCAAAAATTGCTGGTCTAGCCTTAACGGATCAACAGGGAAAGATTATTGTTTCAACGGCCTCCATGCCGTCTGTTATCCGCAGCATTGCCCTATATCTGGAGCGGGGCGCCAATAGCGACGTTATAAGCTATGGCCCCTATAAAGGGGAGCAGGGCGAACCAACCCTCTCTTTTGTTGCGCCCATTTTTGGTGTGCAGGATGATAACAGCAGTCCTGCCATTGGTTTTGTTGTTGGGATTAAAGTGGTCCCTGATGAAGTTTATCAGAAACTTATTCAGCCTGGCGAAATCAGTAAAACAGCAAAAAATTATCTTGTTCGAAAGAATGAAACATCTGTGGAATATTTGTCACCTCTAAGGAATGAAAATGGTGATTTAAACCAACCATTGACCATTGTTCTGGACGGGAAGAATGAGTCCCTTGCGGCGGTCTTTGCTTTGGAAAATGCTCAGGAAACAACGGGTGGCTTTGCGGAACGGATCAATTATGACGGCAAGAAAGTTTTGGTCACGGGTCGCAAAATTAAGGATACAAACTGGGTTCTTTTGCGAACAGTTGATTCTCAAGAAGTGCTTAATGCCATAGTGGCCAGAAAAAATGCGATTATGTGGATTTCAGGACTTTCTATTTTGGCGATTAGTATTTTGATCATACTCATCTGGCGTCATGGCATATCAGTAAGGGTGGCACGTGCCGCGGAATTGCAAAAAATATTAATGCAGAGGTATGAAAAGCTGAGCCATTTCCTACAAATTGTCACCGATAGCCAGCCCACGGCCATTACCGCAATAGATGACCATGGTTGTTATAGTTTTGCCAATGCTCAGGCCATTAAGGGTACGGGGTTAGATAGTAAAGATTTGGTAGGTAAGAAAATTGGGTCTGTTTCTCTTACTCTTAAGTCGCCTAATACGGAAAAATACTGTCTTGACGTTCTGAAAAATGAAAAAGCTCTTTCTTTTGTCGAAAAATTTGCCGATAGCGGCATGACCATTAAATCCGATTATATTCCTCTGTCTGTTGACCATGAGAAGGGCGTTCTGATGGTTGCTGAAGATATTTCGCCCATTGTTCGGGAAAGGGAACGTCGGGAAACCGCCTTAAAAAATCTGGTCAGCACATTGACCATGGTGATTGATAGTCGAGATCCCTACAGTGCTAGACATTCGGAGCGGGTGGCGATGGTATCCTTTGCCATTGCGCAGGAAATGAATATGGATGATGTGACGTGCGATACAGCAAATATTGCGGGTGCCCTGATGAATTTGGGTAAAATACTTGTCCCCCGTGAACTTCTCACCCGACCAAAGGGGTTATCAGAAGACGAGCTGACCGCCATCCGTTCAAGTATCATGAAAAGCGCAGATATGCTGGAAACGGTGGATTTTGATGGCCCTGTGGTCAAAACTTTGCGCCAAGTAAGAGCCCATTGGGATGGTTCTGGAACGCCTGAAGGGTTGGCTGGACAAGATATTTTGGTGTCGGCCCGCATTGTGGCCGTGGCCAATGCCTTTGTCGGCATGTCGAGTGCTAGAGCCCATAGAGCGGGCATGGATATGATCAAGGCCGCCTCATTATTATTAAATGATGCGGACCATATTTATGATAGAAAACCAGTTACAGCCTTGTTGAATTATCTGGAAAATAAGGATGGGTTGGATAAATGGAAAGAATTTGGCGTACCTGTCATTCTTGCAATAGATGATGATGGGGAAAGCTTGCCGCATACCGAGGGCTGAAATTATAGCTTTTTTCTATTGTTTTCTTCTTCAACCATTTTATGGAGGCGGATAATAATATTATTGCCCTCCTCGCCACCAGACCCTTCTATTTCTTCTGAGAGAACCACAGACATGGCTCTGACATGGGCGGATACGATATAAGGCTGAACTTCCGTAATTTTTTCCTTATAATGAACATATTCACATAAAGATGATGCAATATCCGTTATAAGATAGTAACCGAAGCTTCCCCCTAACTCTTTGATATTATGGGTTAGATCAAATATTTCTTCCACCAAATTATTGGGTTTTTTGCTATAATGATCCTCTAAGAGGTGAATATGGTCATGTAATTTATTCAGTTGTGTTTTGGTCCAATGCAAATAGGTGTTTTTTAATTTATCAATGCCCTGGCTGTTGCTGGCTGTGAAATCACTGTGTATAGTCATAAGAATACCCAAAGTTAATAATATTATATCACAAGTATTAAGACGTTATTGTCCGTCATTAATACTACCTATAGTTACATCCTAGCGTAATTATATTAGCAAAAGGTAAAGAGAAAAAAATAGCAAAAAAAAGGCTTTGTCATAAATGACAAAGCCTTAGTTATAAGTACTTATCAGGGCGAAAGTACTCAGGGTATATCTTGTGAAAAGGAGAATTTTTTCGGATTTTTTAAAATCAGCCAGAAAGCAGATTTTAATCTTCCCATTTTTTCATGATTTCTGCACGGCGTTTCATTATGCCATTGGCAATATAAACACAAAAACCACCGACAATAACCGTTACGATCATAAATGTTGCGGGAAGAAGCAAATGCGGTCCTGCCAACAAAATCGACATCAATAATAAGAGAGATACGATGCCACATCCAATGAACGTAATTGTATTTGCCATTTTTTTATCCTTTTCAATTACCCGAGCAATATAACAGCCCTTTAAAACTGCTAACCTTGATATAGGTCAAATTACTACCCTTTTCAACTTCTTTTTTTTGGGGTGGTTTATTTAGTCGGAATCAGAGTTATGGATTAAGAGCAAGTGATTTACAGATCTTCACGGTAAAAAATATGATTACCTACTTGTATGGTGGGTTGTAATTGTTTTGCCCATCTTGGATGAACATAGGTTGCGTGATAATGAGTTGATCGTGCGGTGACGTCTCCCATCGTATTCTTTAAGGTGCCACCTGCTACCCGTTGTGCCATATTCCATGCTGCAACCTCATAAGGGGTATCTGACAGGCCATCACAGGCAAAAGAAAATTGGCAATTATTGCGATAATGTTCATTTTGGAACACAACATCACAGATATTATTAGGGTAACGCTTGTCTTTAACGCGGTTTAAAATGACGTAAGCAACGGCAACCTGCCCTTCGAAGGGTTCGCTTCTGGCTTCAAAATAAACGGCTTGGGCAAGGCAACGAAAGGATTCATCAGATATATCAGAGGGCAGTTGAGTACGTAAGTTATCAATATCCGCCTCATAGATACTCGATGGCCCATCGCTCATGCTTCTGTTAACATTAAAATTGATTTCTGATTGAACGGATGCTTCCACGTTTGACGGGGGAATAAGATTAAAGCCGAAAAGACTAATAATGGCAACAATCGGTATAATACTTATGAGTATTTTAAAATTTTTCATAAGTCTTGCTCCTGCTTTTCCGGCTTTTTAAGAGCCGAATGGTGTAATCTTGCTGAACAACTCGTCCAACAAAAATGTTACGATGGCCTAGCATTCATCGAAACATCCCTTGCAACTTGGCACTTTTTTGTGCTTTATATTATTGTGATAATTTTAGCGAACATCTTCTTTTGTATGCCCACACCGAAAAGAGGTTTTCGGATTTTTCTGCTAAACTTTCCACTCAATTAGACCCTGCGATTTTTGTTTTAGCCTAATATTGCAGTGCAGCATTTGCTGCAATTCGAAGCAATTTATATCTAATTTTATCTAATTGTCAACACATTGTCAATTATTTCACAAATTCAGAAAAGACGTGCAAAGATTTTAACTTCATAGTATTATGGGTTTATGAAGAAAAACGCTATTAAACTCAATTCGTTACAGAAACGCACCCTTGCCCTGTTTCAGGTACTGGCGGGCGATCCTGAAACCTCGACTTTGAACAAGGAAACGGGCGAAATATCAATTGCTTATTTGCCCGAACCTCACGGCGATCATGTTCATGTGGGTCATTTTGTGGTCTCGGGGCAGGATGCAAGTGGCTTTGCCAATGAGGCCGTATGGCGGGCATTGGAACGCAAAGGACTAATCAAATCCCAATTTCCAATTCAGGCAACACTGACCAAAGTGGGTTTAGATTATGACACCAAATTCAAGGAACAATTCGAACATTCTGATCATTAAGGAAGACATCATGATGCTTATCAATTCTATGAGCAAGAAAATTATTATGGTTTTATGCGGGGGGATTATGGCACTGGCGGTGTCTTCTGGTCTCCTTTGGGCAAAATCATTGGATGAGGTGATAGCGGGCGAGCATCGGTCGGCTGAAAATCGGGCAAGGGATCAATATCGCCATCCCAAAGAGACATTAGAATTTTTTGGTCTTAAAGAAGATATGACCGTGGTAGAGTTATGGCCTGGTGCTGGGGGTTGGTATATGGAAATTCTCGCCCCCTATTTAAGGGAAAAGGGAAACTATTATAGCGCAGTTTATGATCTTTCAAAGACAGAAGGCTATTACGCCCGTGCCAATAAGGCATTGGCCAATAAAATGGCGGCCTCACCTGATTTATATGACAAGACTATTGTGACTGAACTCGCCTCCCCTGAAAAATTTGACATTGCGCCTGCGGGGACGGCTGATATGATTGTATCCTTCCGTAATTTTCATAATTGGCAGATGAATGGTTATGAGCAGGAGGTGATGCGGGCGGTCTATACAGCCTTAAAGCCTGGTGGTATTTTTGGCATCACTGACCACAGAAGTAATAAATCAACGGGTCAGGATGGCTATGTAAAAAGCTCAGACATCATCGCCGCAGCCCAAGCGGCGGGCTTTGTTCTTGTGGCGGAAAGTGAAATCAACGCTAATCCAAAAGACATCAAAGATTATGAGGATGGTGTCTGGACACTACCGCCTACTTTGGCAGGCAATGCTGCGGATCATGATAAGATGCGCGCCATCGGCGAAAGCGACCGCCTTACGATGACCTTCAAGAAGCCTTAACGTAAAGATATGTTGTCTTAATGCTGTTCGTCGCCCTTCATGCCGATAGACCACATAAAGCCCACAACCGCACCCTTGAGCAAAGGCAGCAGGACCAAGGATAAGATCAGGGCGAGGCTTGGCCAAAATGTCATCTGGAACAGGGTCGAGGGATGATAGTGGGCTTCACTCAGGACAAGAAGCGGCACAACCACATGCCCCACAATAAGTATCGTAAGATAAGGTGGAAAATCATCGGCTCTGATATCGCCAATGGGGGCTTGGCAATTTGGACAATGACTTTTTAAGGCTAAATAGCCTGAAAAAATTTTGGCCTTACCACAGCTTGGGCATTGACGCCGAAAGCCTGTTAGAATGGATTGTCCTTTGCCGTGTCGAGGATATATCATAATTATGTTCTCAGTAACGTGATAAGGCTTGAGGTATCAAAGCGATTGCCGCCATTGGCCTGTACCTGTTTGTAAAAATCATTGACAAGGCGGGTCACGGGAAGAGCGGCTCCGTTATTTTTCGCCTCGTTCAAGACAATACCCAAATCTTTTATCATCCAATCAACAGCAAAACCATAATCAAATTTATTTTCAATCATGGTTTTATGGCGATTGTCCATTTGCCAGCTCTGTGCCGCCCCTTTGGAGATTACATCAATCACGGCGGCCGCATCAAGCCCCGCCTTTTCTGCAAAATTAATACCTTCGGATAAGGCCTGAACAAGGCCCGCAATGCAAATTTGGTTAACCATTTTTGTGAGTTGTCCGCTGCCCGCTGCCCCCAGCAATTTGGTTTTTTGAGCATAGCTTTGTAAAATGGGATCTATTTTTTGGAAATCAGCCTCGTCACCTCCACACATAATGGTGAGTTTACCATTTTCAGCGCCAGCCTGCCCGCCAGAGACAGGCGCATCCAGAAAATGGATCCCAATTTTTTTAGCCGCCTCATCCAATTTGCGGGCTAGAGTAGCTGAGGCCGTGGTATGGTCAACGAAAATGGCTCCTCTTTTCATGGCAGAAAAGGCACCATCAGGCCCAAGGGTCACGGCTCTTACATCATCATCATTGCCCACACAGGCAAAAACTACATCCGCATTATCTGCGGCTATAGCAGGGGTCTTGGCAAATGTTCCGTCATATTGTTTTGCCCAAGCTTCGGCCTTTGCCGTTGTGCGGTTATAGACCGTAACATTATAGCCCGCCTTTTTTAAGTGACCCGCCATGGGATAGCCCATGACACCAAGTCCTATGAAGGCGAGTTTTTGTTTTTTCACCATGATTTTGTTATCCTAATAATGGGGGGGAATTTCATGAGAAAGCTCATCGTCTTTGGGCGTGCTTTCCAAATTTTCCAGTCTTTGCTGTGTCTGACTAAGATTTTTTTTCAACCGATCAATTTCATGCCATTGACGGTTCACCATATCGCTCAAATCGTGAATTTGCTGATCTTGATGGGCGATCATCTGTTCGATTATCACGAGACGTTCTGATTCTGTGACAAAATCCTTGGCCATGGCTATACCCTGTTTGGTTTAAATCAAAACAGGATATAGCGCATATTGACCCATTATGGCAACCTTGACCGTGGATTAGATTGTTATGGTATGATGGTTATCGGGGTAGGTTTGATTTTCCCATCAGATATTGATCAACGGCTCGCGCTGCTTGGCGTCCTTCTCGAATGGCCCAAACCACCAACGACTGTCCTCGGCGCATGTCGCCTGCGGCAAATATTTTTGGTTGAGATGTTTTGTAATTTGTTACATCGGCCAAAACATTGCCCCGCTGGTCAAGTTTTACGCCCATTTGCTCCAACAGCCCTTCCTTGACAGGGTTGGTAAAACCCATGGCGAGCAAGACAAGATCCGCATCAATTTCAAATTCGCTGCCCTCAATTTTTTGGAATTTGGCATCAACTTTATGACAACGAATAGCGGCAACTTTGCCATCCTTATTGCCGACAAATTCTTCTGTTGCTACGCTCCAGTCCCGATCGGCGCCCTCTTCTTGCGAGGTGGATGTCCTAAGCTTCATAGGCCAATTGGGCCAGGTGAGGCCTTTGTCCTCATGGG
Organism: Emcibacter sp.; assembly: GCA_021741205.1. GTDB lineage: Bacteria > Pseudomonadota > Alphaproteobacteria > Sphingomonadales > Emcibacteraceae > Paremcibacter. Next base: position 335,854 of record JAIOYI010000001.1, on the reverse strand, counting down.
CGGGGGGGCAGGACATGATTTCGATTTGAGTAACGCTTAACGCCCGTTGACGGAATGATGTTCCCACACAATCAGACCCCGTATCACCGCCACCAATCACAACCACCTTTTTACCCCCTGCTAGAATATCCTTCACATTGGGTAACGGCTCGCCGGCGTTGCGTTGATTTTGTTGGGTTAAGAAGTCCATGGCAAAATGCACGCCGTCCAGATCACGCCCTGGAATGGGCAAGTCACGGGGTTGCTCAGATCCACCAGCAACCACAACCGCATCATAATGTTCCACAAGGCGAGAAGCGGGAATATCTTTTCCCACCTCCAACGATGTCCAAAAGGTAACACCTTCCTGTTCCATTTGTTGTATTCTGCGGTCGATCAATTTTTTGGATAGCTTAAAGTCTGGAATACCGTAACGCAGCAATCCACCAGCACGACGGTTTTTCTCATAAACCGACACTTCATGTCCCGCTCTCGCCAATTGCTGGGCACAGGCAAGACCCGCAGGGCCAGATCCTACAATAGCGACCTTCTTTTTGGTTTTTACAGGTGATGGTAGTGGCGTAATCCAGTTTTCCTGCCATCCCTTGTCAACAATGGCGCATTCAATGGTTTTGATGGTCACGGGTTGATCATCAATATTCAAGGTGCAGGCTGCTTCACAGGGAGCTGGACAAATCCGACCCGTAAATTCTGGAAAGTTATTGGTGGAATGCAGGGTATTTAAGGCCTCCTGCCAATTTCCCCGCCAGACAAGATCATTCCAATCTGGAATCATATTGTTCACAGGGCAGCCCGTATGACAAAAGGGGATGCCGCAATCCATGCACCGTCCCCCCTGTTGAGCAACCATATTTTCTGGCAGAGGATTGATAAATTCATTATAATGCCGCACACGGTCACCAGCAGGGGCATAGGTTCGTTCCTGACGGGTAAATTCCATAAATCCAGTTGTTTTTCCCATGTTCAGCTCCTTGACGTTAATGGTTGGCCTTCATAGGCAGACAAGACAGTTTGAGCGGATGCCATTTCCTGCAAGGCTCTGCGATATTCAACAGGCATGATTTTAACAAATTTAGGCAAATATTTATTGGGATTATCCAAAATAGCCTGTGCCCGTGTGCTGCCGGTATATCGGACATGATTCTTAAGCAGGGTCATCAGTCGCTCCACATCATTGCCCGACATATTGTTGCGCAATACATCAACCCGCCCATGACTTTCCAAATCACCAGATTTATTTTTTTGAGCCATGTCATCTTCTTCTGGCATAGGTTCCAATTCAACCATGGCAAGGTTACACCGCCGATCAAAATCACCGATTTCATCGAGCACGTAAGCAATACCGCCGCTCATACCTGCGGCAAAATTTCGGCCTGTTTCACCGATCACCACAACACAGCCACCGGTCATATATTCAAGGCCGTGATCACCGACACCTTCGACAACCGCAATGGCACCAGAATTACGCACCGCAAAGCGTTCGCCCGCAACACCCCGTAAATAACATTCGCCGTTGATGGCGCCGTACAGGACGGTATTGCCCGCAATAATGCTTTTTTCTGGAATGATATTACTATCCTTTGAGGGATAAATCATAATCCGTCCACCACTTAGGCCTTTGCCCACATAGTCATTGGCTTCTCCAGATAGTTCCAAAGTCACACCCTTGGCCACAAAGGCCCCAAAGCTTTGACCTGCTGTGCCTGATAATTTCACATGAATAGTGTCATCAGGCAGCCCCTCATGACCATATTTTTCAGCAATTCGACCCGACAGCAAGGCTCCACAAGAACGGTCCGTATTATGGATGTTTTCCGTAATTGATACTGGCTTCTGATGATCTATGGCGTCTTTGGCCTGACGCAAAAGCGTTTGATCCAAAATATTGCTTAAATCATGTTGTTGGCTTTTGGTGTTGGATATGCTTGTCCCTTTTGGCGTGCTTGGCATATGGAACATGCGGGTAAAATCAAGCCCGTCTGCTTTCCAATGTTTTATGGCATTATTTTTATTGAGCAAATCAGACCGTCCAATAATTTCATCCAATTTACGAACCCCCATTTGGGCCATAATCTGCCGGACTTCTTCGGCAACAAAGAAGAAATAATTGATGATATGTTCAGGTTTTCCTTTGAATTTCCGACGTAAAACGGGGTCTTGGGTGGCCACACCCACAGGACAGGTATTGAGATGGCATTTGCGCATCATAATACATCCACTTGCAACCAATGGTGCGGTGGCAAAGCCAAACTCATCGGCTCCAAGCAAGGCACCGATGATAACATCTCGTCCCGTCTTTAGGCCACCGTCTACTTGCACAGAAATACGGTCCCGTAATTTATTCATCACAAGGGTTTGCTGGGTTTCCGCAAGACCCATTTCCCATGGGCTGCCGGCGTTTTTAATACTGGTGAGCGGACTTGCTCCCGTCCCGCCGTCATAACCTGAAATGGTCAAATGATCGGCCTTAGCCTTAGACACACCGGCCGCAACGGTGCCAACCCCGATCTCAGACACCAGTTTGACACTGATTCTGGCTTTTGGGTTCACATTTTTTAAGTCAAAAATAAGCTGAGCCAAATCCTCGATAGAATAAATATCGTGATGGGGGGGCGGAGAAATAAGCCCTACACCCGGCGTTGAATGGCGTACCTTAGCAATCACCGCATCCACCTTATGTCCAGGTAACTGTCCACCTTCTCCGGGTTTTGCGCCTTGGGCCATTTTAATCTGAATGTCATCCGCATTCACCAGATATTCTGTGGTCACGCCAAAACGTCCCGAGGCCACCTGTTTGATGGCACTGCGGCGTAGGTTGCCGTTTCTGTCTGGTGTAAAGCGGTCTGGTTCTTCACCGCCTTCGCCAGTATTGGATTTACCGCCAATTCTGTTCATGGCAATGGCAAGATTGGTGTGGGCTTCTCGGCTGATCGAGCCAAAGGACATGGCGCCTGTTGCAAAACGTTTGACAATCTCCTTGGCTGATTCCACATCCTCTAGGGGAATGGGGGTGTCTGCCATCTTAATGTCAAACAATCCTCTTGGGGTCAATAATCTTTCAGACTGGTCGTTGATTGTTTTTGCAAAGAGATCATATTGTTCTTGGCTTTTTCCTCGAACGGCATGTTGCAGGCTGCTGATGCTATCGGATGTCCACATATGGTCTTCCCCCCGAAGACGCACAGCATATTCACCGCCCACATCCAGCGCATTCTTATAAACCAGACTTTCGATAAAGGCCTGTTCATGGCGCATGAGGGTTTCTTGGGATATTTCCTTTAAGCCAACCCCTTCAATGGCACTCTGGGTATTGGTGAAATATTTTTTGATAAAGCCGCTGTTCAGGCCTACGGCATCGAAAATTTGTGCCCCGCAATAGGATTGATAAGTGGAAATACCCATTTTGGACATGACCTTTAAGATACCCTTATTGATGGCCTTGGTATAGCGCAGACGCGCGGTCAGTGAACTGATCTCTTCGGGTAGTTCAGGCGCAAGGGCATTAATCGTCTCATAGGCAAGATAGGGATTAATAGCCTCGGCTCCATATCCAGCAAGTACGCAGAAATGATGTACTTCACGGGCCTCCCCCGTTTCCACCACAAGCCCCACTGACGTGCGAAGCCCTTTACGGATCAGGTCATGATGCACCGCCGATGTGGCTAAAAGAGCTGGAATGGCTATGCGGTTTTCACTTACATTACGGTCGGATAAAATAATAATATTGTCGCCTTCAATGACCGAAACCTCCGCAAGTAAACAAATGCTCTCAAGGGCATTATCCATACCCGCTGCTCCTTTGGAGGCATCATAGGTTGTATCAATCGTTACGGTTCTGAAATTATTATCAGGAATATCACCGATGGTGCGGATTTTTTCCAGATCCTCGTTACTTAAAATAGGTTGGCTGACCTCTAGTCTTTTGTGGGTTCCAACGCCTTCAAGGTCGAGCAAATTTGGCCGTGGCCCGATAAAGGATACCAATGACATGACCGCCTCTTCCCGAATGGGGTCGATGGGGGGATTGGTCACTTGGGCAAAATTTTGCTTGAAATAGCTATAAAGCAGCTTCGATTTGTTGGACAATGCCGATATGGGCGTATCTGTTCCCATAGATCCCAAGGCTTCCTGCGCGCTTGTGCTCATAGGGGGGAAGAGCAGTTTGATATCTTCCTGTGTATAGCCAAAAGCCTGTTGACGTTTTAGCAAAGGCACATCCGTATGATGAAGCGGGGCGAATTCTGCGGGCAGGTCTTCGAGCTTTATTTGTGTGCGCGCAACAATAGATTCATAATCATAGGCACCTGTGATTTCAGCCTTAATTTCTTCGTCGCTGATAATGCGACCCTGTTTCGTGTCAATAAGCAACATTTTTCCTGGTTGCAAACGCCATTTTTTGACAATTTTACCTTCCGGTATGGGCAGAACACCCATTTCCGATGCCAGCACCACCATATCATCATCGGTGACAAGATAGCGGGCAGGTCGAAGTCCATTACGGTCAAGAGTTGCCCCAATTAAGGTGCCGTCCGTAAAGGCCATGGCCGCAGGGCCGTCCCAAGGTTCCATCAAGGCCGCATGATATTCATAAAAGGCGCGTCTTTTTTCATCCATAAGAGGATTGCCCGCCCATGCCTCTGGTATTAACATCATCATGGCGTGGACAATACTGTATCCCCCTGCCACCAAAAGTTCGAGGGCATTATCAAAACTTGCCGTATCGGAAATGCCTTCGGGGATGAGAGGCCATAATTTCTCAAGATCATCGCCAAGCAATGACGATTTCATGGAAAAACGCCGTGATGCCATCCAGTTCACGTTACCCCGTACTGTGTTGATCTCGCCGTTATGACATACCATACGAAAAGGTTGGGCTAAGCTCCATGTGGGAAAAGTATTGGTTGAAAAGCGTTGATGAACAAGGGCTAGTGCAGATTTCATGCGGGTGTCTGTCAAATCTTTATAATAAACGCCCACCTGATTGGCGAGCAACATGCCCTTATAAAGCAGTGTGCGACTTGAACAGCTACATCCATAATATTGACGAATATCGTCTTCCATCTCATAGACAAGATTGGAAAGCTGCTTGCGAATGAGATAGAGTTTTAATTCAAAATCTGCATTGGTTTTACAGTTTTTGCCAATACCAACAAAACCCTGTATGATTGCAGGTTCAGAGGCCTTCACACCTTCGCTAAAACCGCTGTTGTCCGTTGGCACATCACGCCAACCTAAAAATTTCTGACCTTCAAGGGCAACGAGATCTTCAAAAACTTTTTTAATGTTGCCTGCCACGCGTTTGTCGTGGGGCAGAAACATCATCAAAACACCGTAATCGCCTAATTTAGGAAGCTTTATACCTTCTTTTTTTGCCGCCGCCTGGATAAATTCATCAGGCATTTGAATAAGAATTCCAGCACCATCACCAGATAAGGGGTCTGCCCCTACGGCACCACGGTGCGTGAGATTTATGAGTATCTGTAGTCCATTGGCAATAATGTCATGGCTCTTAAGCCCCTTAATATTGGCGACAAAACCAATACCGCAGTTGTCATGCTCATTGGCGGGATTGTATAAACCTTGGGCGACGGGCAGGCCGACATTATTCATTGGCACCTTTTGGGTCATTCCTGAAGATACTCCTCAAACTTAAGTGTGGCGCCAACAAGTAGCGCTTCTATAATATTATTTTTGCGTACACATTCAATCTGTCCTAGAAATTTTAAAGACAGATTTATAATATAGCCTTTTTTACTTGGGTCGTTTTTATTGCTTTTCAAATTTACGAACAAAGTGATTTGCCGAAAGGCAAGGGCTCATTTTATGCGATATGTGAGCAAGTGCAATAATAAACTAACATAAATTTTCTGCAGTTTTTAGCGTATTTTACGAAATAAACGGCATAATAGTTCTTTACCTCCGTATTTTCTACTGATTCTTAAACTTAAAATCAAGCTGTTCATGCACAATTAATGACACCTTTTTAAGGGTGATTAAATTTTAGGCAATTAATATTCAAAAACAACCAATATTTTACCTTAACTAAAATAGGTTATAGTCAGAAGATTATTTTGGGTAAAATATAATAATTTTCGCAGATTTATTGCTATCTCGAAAATGTCAAGAAAAAAGGAATAATACTAATTGTTGACATTATATCAGGGTCAAAATACCATATCTTGTGTCGAGGGAGAGTGTCGAGGGGTTTGAAACAGGATTGTTGTTATTCTATAAGGCTCTAGGGTCAAAGTGAACATTTAGTTTCATAAAAATGGGTAACGTTGCGTCGGATTTTCAAATCAAAATAAATCTTCACAACGATCAAAAAGGGCAATTTTTCATTGATGCCTACTATGGGTATTAAAAAAGAAAATTTATAGAGCATAAAAATGGGTTTCTTCACTGTGCGTTTAGAGGGTGATTTAATCTTAAGGGAGCTATGAAGGTGGTAGGAACGTTATTTAAAGAAGCGGTACAGGTTAAAGACCATTCTCGGGTGGAAACCATTCCCGAGCGGGATAGTCTCTTAACAGATTTTGGCAAGGCAACTTTGAAAGACCGCTATTTAATGCCGGATGAGGATTTTCAAGACCTTTTTGCCCGTGTAGCGAGTTTTTATAGTGATGATCAGGCGCATGCTCAAAGATTATATGATTATATAAGCAAGCTTTGGTTTATGCCAGCGACGCCTATTTTAAGCAATGGAGGGACTAAGCGGGGTCTTCCTATATCTTGTTTCCTGAATGAGGCCAATGACAGTCTTCAGGGTATTGTCACATTGTGGAATGAGAATGTATGGCTTGCCTCCAAGGGCGGCGGTATCGGAAGCTATTGGGGAAATTTGCGGTCTATTGGGGAAAATGTTTCCACCAATGGTAAGACATCGGGAATCATTCCTTTTATTCGTGTTATGGATAGTCAAACTCTTGCGATCTCTCAGGGATCGCTCAGGCGAGGCAGTGCGGCGGTCTATTTGCCGGTTAATCACCCTGAAATAGAAGAATTTATTGAAATCAGACGCCCGACTGGCGGCGACCCTAATCGTAAAGCGCTTAATCTTCATCACGGCATTGCCATTTCTGATGCCTTTATGCGGGCTGTGGAAAATGATGAAGAATGGGCCCTTCTGAGCCCTTATGATAAGAGTGTGCAGAAAACTATATCCGCGCGGGCGTTATGGATTCGCATGTTAACGGCACGCATAGAAACGGGTGAGCCTTATATGTTATTTAGTGACCATGTGAATAATGCCATTCCCGAACATCATAAATTGGCGGGACTTAATGTAAAGACATCAAATCTTTGTTGTGAAATTACCTTGCCCACGGGAATTGACCATTTGGGTAATGAGCGCACCGCCGTTTGCTGTTTGTCATCCATTAATTTGGAAAGATATGACGAGTGGAAGGATAATGAACTCTTCATCACGGATTTAATGCGGTTTTTAGATAATGTATTAGAGGACTTCATTGACCGTGCCCCAGATAGCATGGCCCGTGCCACCTATGCCGCCATGAGAGAGCGGAGTGTTGGTCTGGGCGCTATGGGTTTTCACAGTTTTCTTCAGGATAGAATGATTCCTTTTGAATCTGTTATGGCGCAGGTTTGGAATAAAAAAATATTTAAGCATATTCAGGAAGGGGTCAATAAAGCTTCTAAGTTACTCGCCGAAGAAAAAGGTTCCTGTCCCGATGCGGCAGATTATGGCATTAAAGAACGCTTTTCCAATAAAACGGCCATTGCGCCGACCGCGTCTATTTCAATTATTTGTGGCGGTGCAAGTCCAGGCATTGAGCCTATCGCCGCCAACAGTTTTACCCAGAAAACCTTGTCGGGCTCTTTTAATGTTCGCAGTCGAGCCTTGGTTCGACTGTTGAATGCAAAGGGTCAGAATACGGATGAAATCTGGTCGTCTATTTCTATGAATGGCGGCTCGGTACAGCATCTTGATTTTCTGGATGATCACGAAAAGGATGTTTTCAAGACCGCTTTTGAACTTGACCAGCGGTGGGTGATTGAGCATGCGGCCGATCGGGCTTCTATGGTCGATCAGGCCCAGTCAGTTAATGTTTTTCTGCCCGCTGATGTTAACAAGCGGGATTTGCACCAAATTCATTTTCAGGCATGGAAAAAGGGCGTTAAAAGTCTTTATTATTGTCGTTCGTTATCTATTCAGCGAGCGGAAAGCTCTCAGAATGCCAGAGGCCGCAATACGCTTCGTGAGCAGCAAGCGGCATCTTTGGCTCCTGTTCGTGAAACGGTAGCAGACTATGAAGAATGTTTATCATGTCAGTAAAAAAAATATCCGACCCTGAACCCTGTTACAATTAAAGAAAATAGTTAATATTAAGGCTCGATTATGTCTCTGTTAGAGGAACGCATTTTTTATAAACCTTTTCAATATCCTTGGGCCTATGATGCATGGCTCATGCAGCAACGCATCCATTGGTTACCCGAAGAGGTTCCCATGGCGGATGATGTTAAAGATTGGAACATGAAAATCACAGAGGGTGAGAAACATCTCTTGATGCAAATTTTCCGCTTTTTCACCCAAGCCGATGTGGAAGTGAATAATTGTTATATGCGCCATTATACCAGAGTCTTTAAACCGACCGAGGTTCAAATGATGCTGGCGGCATTCTCCAATATGGAGACGGTTCATGTGGCGGCTTACAGTCACTTGCTTGATACACTTGGTATTCCTGATGTGGAATATGAGGCTTTTCTGAAATATGAACAGATGAAGGCCAAATATGATTATATGCAGGTTTGGGGTATTGAAACCAAGGCCGATATTGCAAAAACTCTCGCGGTTTTTGGTGCCTTTACCGAAGGCTTACAGCTTTTTGCCTCCTTTGCCATATTGATGAATTTTCCCCGCTTTAATAAAATGAAGGGTATGGGTCAGATTGTCACATGGTCGGTACGGGACGAATCCCTTCATACCAACAGTATTATTCAACTATTTCATACCTTTGTGCAGGAAAACCCAGAAATTTGGACTGATGAATTTCAGACTGACCTTGTTGAGGCTTGCAAGACGATTGTGAGCCATGAGGATGCCTTTATTGATCTTGCTTTTGAGATGGGTGATATAGAGGGTCTTAAGGCAAAAGAAGTCAAAGAATATATTCGCTATATTGCTGACCGCAGATTAACCCAGCTTAACCTATCCCCCATATATTTTGTGGGGAACAATCCGCTTCTTTGGATGGATGAGATTTTGAACGGGGTTGAGCATGCCAATTTCTTTGAAAATAGGTCAACGGAATATTCAAAGGCATCTACCACAGGATCATGGGAAGAGGCTTTTGAATAAAAGCCCCTTGGTTAAGGTCAGATGTTTTCTCGAGCTTGTGACCTATTTCTTTTTCCATTGTTTAAGTGTGTTGCGGGCTGCATCCGCCTCTGAAAAACCATTTTTGGATTCGAGAGCTTCGATCAGAATTTTGATGGCCTCTCCCCGTCTGTTCAACTTATCAAGCGTTACGGCAAGGTGATATTTGATTTCAGGATCACTATAGCGTAGTACAAGCGCCTTTCTCAGTAAAGGAAGAGCCGTTTCGGGATTGCCCCTTCTGGTTTCAATCCAGGCCAGCGTATCCAAAATATTAGCATTTTCGGGGAGCAGATCATTGGCTCTTTTGGCATATTGCAAGGCTTTATCTTTGTGCCCCATGTCAAAATTTATGCTAGCCGCATTGTTGAGAATAAGCGGCATGTCAGGATGTTTTTTTAGAAGAGTATCATGAAATTCCAGGGCCTTATTTAATTGCCCGTCCCGTTTATAGGCATTGCCCAAGGCCAGTGCGGTTCTGATATCGGTGGGGTATTTATTATACCAATCTTCTAAGGTTGCAATAGCCAACGCCATGCGACCTGATTTCTGATAGGCCTGATACAAACCCATAACGGCTACAGGATTATCACCGATTTTTTGGGCGGATAGATAGGATTCTTCGGCTCTATTATAGTTGCCCATGGCGGCATAAAGATCGCCGCCCAATATATCAGCTGCGGGGTTGTCTTTTTTTGTGATTGTGCGCAAATGGCTTAAAAGCTCAAGCCCCGCATTAGGGTTATTGTCCTCTATGGACATTCGGATCAGCATAATATAGGCATCCGATAATTCTGGATCCCATGCGATGGCTTTTTGCAGCGTTTTAATGGACCCCGACCGATCATTTGCTTGAAGCTGTGCGGTGGCCATTGTGAGGAGCGCCTCGCCACGCTTAATGGCATATTCGACAGCTAATTTGTAATTTTTAATCGCTTCAGTATGATTTCCCAAATCCTGATATAATTTACCAAGCAAGTTATAGGCTTCAGAATTTTTTGGAAAACGGTTGATAAATTCCGTTGTGTTTTCAATCGCCTCTTTGGAATTTTTATTGAGCAAATGGCCATCCACAAGGCTATTTAAAATCGAGAAATCCTGATTATTGACGGCATAGGCTTTTTTATACCAAAATAGCGCATTGGGAATATCCTTGATGATTTTATATATATTGCCAATTTCCAGCATCAAAAGATAATCATTGGGTATGGTTTCTAATTTACTGCGAAGCCCCTCAAGGGCATTATTGGATTTGCCTTCCAAGACATCCATGCGGGATAAATGAATGAGACTGGGGATATTTTTATTGTCGATTGCCAAGGCTGCACTATAACTTTTTCGGGCCTCTTTCAGATCACCTGCCAGTCCAACCGCAGTGCCATAAAGATTAAGCAGATAAACATTTTTTGGATCGGCATCTTTTAGTTGCTGGGCAATTTTAACAGCCTTGTCATATTGGGTTGATTCTTGATAGGCCTTAATCAACAACAGTTTTATATCAACCTCATCAAAATTATGTTTTTCTGCCTTTAAGAGATTTTCGATGGCCGCATTAAATGAGCCCGCCGCCATTTTCCCACGGGCGAGATTGGTCAGGCCCTTCGATGATTCAGGCATTAATTTAGCAACATTTTCCAGATAATAATTGGCCTTATCAATATTCCCCAATTCCAAATGCACCATGCCGAGCATGGTCATGATTGTAGGATTATCCGGTTGATTACGATCCGCATCCGACAAAATAACATTGGCGGCAAGTGGATCTCTTGCCTTTAATTCAAGGGCGCCAAGTAGTTTCATGGCGCTCACATCATCCTGCTCTAATTTAAGATATTGTTGAAAATTTTCTCGGGCTTCATCCAAATTACCGAATTGAAAATTAGTTAATCCCGCCAAATAATAATATGTGGGATTTGCAATCATGACTTCTGGCGGCAAGGAATGTAATGTGTTGAGAATTTCCGTCATATTGGCGTTTGATTCTTTCACATCACCTTTGGAGGCGGCGATGATGGCTTTGAGATATTGAGCCTGTGGTTCTCTGGGATATTTAGCCAGAATATAATCCACATCCTTTGCCGCTTCATCAAAATTCTTTCTGTCAATATAGAGGGCGGCTCTGGTTATTCTTGCAAGAAAATTGCTATCATCACGGCTTAAGGCCTCATTAATGGCATCAATGGCTTTTTGATTAAAGCCTCGCTGTTTATATATTTTCGCTTTTAATATCCAAGCGTTGGGGTCGGGATCTGGCGTGGCGAGCACTTCATCAATATAGCTCATGGCAAGCCCATAATCTTTGTGAACGGCGGCAATTTGTGCCAGACCAAGTTTTGCACGATGAAGTAAGGGATTTCTTTCGAGCGCATTATTATAGCTTTTTTTAGCGTTGGCTAATTTTTTATAACCAAAGTAAGCCCGACCCCTAAGATAGGAAATTTCCGCCTCGATATTATCGTCACGATTACCGTTTCGGATAGCATCTAAAAGATATTTGTCCTTGCCTTGCAAGATATAGGAATAGCCAAACAAGACGATCAGACTATCATAATCCGCCCCTCTTTCACGGGCAAAGTTAAGTTCGACCTCTGCGGCGGCACCCTCACCATTTTTAATCAATATTTCTGCCATCAAAATACGGGAGGACAAATGTCGGGGGTTGGCCTTAAGGGCATTTTTCAGGTGAATTTTGGCTTCCTGAAAGTTTTCTTGGTGAAAACTTATGAGCGCCTTTTCATATGCCTCTTCGGCCTGTTTGGTCTCAGAATTTGTGATGGCGTATGCTGTGGGCGTGGTTTGTGGCAAGGTTAAAGCGAGGCATGTACATAGTGTAATTAGCCCAACTGACTTTATGGTTAAGGATCGTATTTTAGGAACAAGAAAGTTTTTATTATTTTTCTGGATCTTATTTCTGGGGTACATATTTATCGCCTTTGCCAATTTTATATTATACGACATGTCTTTTAAAGGACAGTATGCAGCTTATGCCACAAAATATCTAACAAATTGTTGCAAAGATAATTTTTATGATTTTAAAGGTCTGCGGCAAGCCTTGTTCCCTGATTAATGGCCCGTTTGGCATCAAGCTCTGCTGCCACATCCGCCCCACCAATAAGGTGATAGGGTTTTGTAAGACCATCAACAAGCGTCCGCAAAGGTGTTTGTCCTGCACAAATGATTACATTATCCACTGCGAGCACTTTATTTTCTCCGTTGACTGTATAATGCAGCCCCTGATCATCTATTTTGTGATAGTCGCAACCTGCTACCATTTTGACACCCTTGTTGAGGAGTTCTGTGCGGTGAGCCCAGCCGCTCGTTTTACCAAGACCCGCTCCAACTTTTGTGCTTTTTCGTTGCATCAATGTTATCTCTCTTGGGGACGAATGAAATTTTTGGGACATTCCCTCAACACCGCCACGGGATTTAAAGGTCATATCCACACCCCATTCTTCCATGAAGGCTTTGATGCTTAAACTTGGAGAGGTACCCTCTTGGCTCAAGAGTTCCGCCACGTCAAAACCAATGCCGCCAGCACCTATGATGGCCACCCTTTTGCCAACCTTGGCACCAAGGATAACGGCTTTGTAAGAGAGGGCTTTTTTATGATCAATACCATCAATGTCGGGTATGCGCGGCTCAACACCCGTGGCGATTATGATCTCATCATAATCACTGTCATTTAATTGACGTGTGGTCACGGGGCTGTTGAGATGTAGTTTTATGTTGTGAAGGTTAATTTGACGTTGGAAATAGCGCAATGTCTCTGAAAACTCTTCTTTGCCAGGAATGCGTTTAGCCAAATTAAACTGACCACCAATTTCAGAGGCACTATCAAAAAGAGTGACGTCATGACTACATTTAGCTGCGGATACCGCAAAAGAAAGTCCCGCAGGCCCCGCCCCAATGACGGCAAGTTTCTTCGGGTTTTTGGTGGGATTTAAGACAAGTTCCGTTTCATGACAGGCGGCAGGGTTAACAAGGCAACTTGATATTTTTCCCACAAAGATATGATCTAAACAGGCCTGATTACAGGCAATGCAGCTGTTGATTTCGTCGGCGCGTCCCTCGGCGGCCTTTTTGACAAAATCCGGATCCGCAAGAAAGGGGCGTGCCATAGACACCATATCCGCATCCCCTCGGCGTAAAACCTCTTCGGCTATTTCTGGCGTATTGATGCGGTTTGATGTGATAACGGGAATGGACAGGGATTTTTTGAATTCGGCTGTTACCCATGTGAAGGCCGCGCGGGGAACCTTGGTTATGATGGTCGGGATTCGGGCTTCGTGCCAACCGATGCCTGTATTAATTAATGTGGCGCCCGCCTTTTCAATGGCCTGCCCTAATTCTATAACCTCGTCATGGCTGCTGCCACCCTCCACCAAATCCATCATAGATAGGCGGTATATGATAATAAAATTTTCGCCCACCTTTTCCCGAACACGGCGCACAATTTCGACGGGGAGGCGGATTCTGTTTTGATAGGAACCACCCCACTCATCGGTTCGTTTATTGGTGCGTTTTGCAATAAATTGGTTGATGAAATAACCTTCTGAGCCCATGATTTCTACACCATCATAGCCCGCCCGCTTAGCAAGATGGGCCGATGTGACAAAGCTTTCAATTTCTTGTTCTATATCTTCTGCGGTGACTTCTCGTGGCACAAAGGGGTTGATCGGCGCCTGAATGGGAGACGGGGCGATTAATTTATCATTATAGGCATAGCGTCCCGTATGCAGAATTTGCATACATATCTTGCTGTCAGCCGCATGAACGGCGTCTGTTATCACCTTGTGATCGGCCACGTCCTCGTCCGTTTCGAGAATTTTGGAGCCTGCATGGACAGAGGCGGCCCGATTTGGTCCAATGCCCCCCGTCACAATAAGGCCGACACCGCCCCTTGCCCGTTCTGCAAAAAAAGCGGCTTGGCGGATATGACCATCTTTGGCCTCTTCAAGTCCCGTATGCATAGACCCCATTACGATCCTGTTTTTCAGGCGAGTGAAGCCCAGATCAAGGGGGGCGAGCAAGGTGGGATAAAGGGAGGATGGCATGGAAATTTCCTTTAACTAAGTATCGCAGTATTTTGGTCGGTTTTTAAAGAATAGATAATTTATAGCAACAGAATTTGACACTGTCAAGATTGGTTGATAAAATCACCTTAAAATCACAAAACAAAGACGGTTCATATGAAAATATCAGAGGATAAGTCAATCACGCATAAATCCAACTATCATCATGGAGATTTGCGTCAATCTTTGCTTGATGCAACCCGTTTGATGATACGGGAAGGGGGCGTTGAGGCAGTTTCTTTGCGTAAACTTGCGGATCGGGTTGGTGTATCGCGCACCGCAGCCTATCATTATTTCAAGGATAAGAATATTTTGCTTTGCACCCTCGCAGAAGAAGGGTTTTATTTATGGCAAAACAAAATAGAGAATATTTCTTTGGGGGACGATTATAAAAACCTTCTGCCCGCGGCACGTTACCGGGCCTTCATTTATTGGTATTTGACCTATGCAATGGAAAATTCTGAATATTATGATTTGATGTTTGGTCGGGCTATATGGAAACAGAAAACCGCAACGGATAGTTTAAAAAAAATTGCCTATGAGGTTTTTCAAAAGCATGTTGAGATGACAAAAATCTGCCAACAGGAAGGTATTCTACCCATAGCTGAGGATAGTTTGCGTCTGGCTCAGGTAAGTTGGGGTACATTGCATGGCTTGGCACGTCTATTGATTGATGGTATTTATACAGAGGGTAATCATTTGGACGACATGTGTGATTGTGCCGCAAATATATTGATGCAAAATGGGAAAATAAAATAACATGGCATTACAAAGAATTAAGCTTTTATTACTGGGCGGCACGATTACCATGGATAAATCCGTCTCTGCTGGAGGGGGCGTTGTGCCGACGGTGGAGGCGGATGCTTTATGTCGAGCCGTTTCTGGATTGGATCAAGTTGCTCAAATTGATGCCCAGACGGAATGTATGGTTGCCAGTGGCAATTTAACCTATGCCCATGCCATTAGCCTCGCGGAGAAAATTCACCACGCCGTTCAAAAGGATGAGGCGGATGGCTTTGTCATTATTCAAGGAACAGACACCATCGAGGAAATGGCCTTTATATTGGATTGTTTGCTGGATATTAATAAGCCTGTGGTGGTTACGGGGGCTATGCGAAGCCCTGCCGAATTAAGCGCCGATGGACCGGCCAATATTATGGCGGCGGTGATTTCAGCTACGACCAAAAGTCTCGGGTCTGCGGGGGTTGTGGTGGTGATGAATGATGATATCCACCGGGCGGCCTTAGTGCGTAAATGCCATACGGGAAGTCTTGCCGCTTTTCAGTCATCCAATATGGGACCGATTGGGCGGATAGTAGAGGGACGGGCAAGGCTTTTTTCCGTTTTCCCAAAGGGCCCGAGAATAAAACGGTCGCAAAATTCTATAATTCCTAAGATAGCCCTGATCAAGGTTGTGTACGGCGATGATGGGTATCTGCTGAAATTATTGGAAAAAGATCAATGCGACGGCTTAATTATCGAGGGTTTTGGGGCGGGCCATGTGCCGGAAACCTATCTTGAAAGCCTAGATAAAATGGTTCAAAAAATGCCCGTCATATTATCAAGCCGCACGGGATCAGGCCATATTTATGAGAAAACTTACGGTTTTAAGGGTAGTGAAATAGATTTGCTTAATCGGGGTCTTATCCCGTCGGGTATATTGGACGGCCTAAAAGCCCGCATCTTATTGACCTTGCTTTTGATGTCGGGCGCAAATAATTCGGATATAAGAACAGCGTTTGGACAATGGTCTTTCTGATTAAATCATGATAAGGCCAGCAATGACATATAATATTAAGGTGATCCCGCCTGCGGTTAAGGCATAAGGTAATTGCGTTTTGACATGATCCAAGAGACCGCAGCCACTGGCAATGGCGGAAACCGCGGTGGTGTCTGAAATAGGGGAGCAATGATCCCCAAAAACGCCTCCCCCCAATATGGCAGAAATAACAAGGGACGGCGGCAGTCCCAATGTTTGGATGAGCGGAACGCCAAGCGGTATTAAAATCGCAAAGGTGCCCCATGAGGTGCCTGTGGTAAAGGAGATAAGGGCACCGACCAAAAATAGCATAGGAACCACTAGAATCAGAGGCAGAAAGTCACCAACAAGTCTGGCAATAAAAACGCCAGTACCAAGCTCTTTAAGGCTTGCTCCCAAGGCCAGCGAGAAAAGCAAAATCGTGACAAGAGGTAACAATTCTCCTATACCCTTGAATCCAGAGTCCATCAGTTGAATATGGCTGAATTTACGGCTGATGAGCATCATGACATAGGCCACAAGACAGGCGAGAGCCGTTGCATAAAGAACAGATTTTGATCCGCTTCCCTTGGCCAGATCCCCATCTCCCGTCCAATACATAAAGGCAATCATGCCAAAAGTCATCGTGAGCAGAGGCAAAATCATAAAGCGGGCCTTGCTTGGTTCATACTCATGGCTATGATCAATAATGTCTCGTTCTGCACTTTGATCATAGCTTTTTAGGGGGCCGAATGTTTTATCGCTCATCACCGTGAAAAAGACCAAAAATAATGTCACAAGGGCATAGAAATTAAAGGGTACCGTACCCCATAATATTTGGGCGGCGGATTGATCAAAGTCATAACCACTGAGCAGAGCAAGAACATAGGCACCCCAGCCGTTAAGAAGAATAAGAACACTCACGGGGGCGCTGGTGCTGTCGATAATATAGGCGAGGCGGGCGCGGCTCAGGCCGTATTTGTCAAACAAACCCCGTGCCAATATACCAGAGGTTAAAATGCTGAGATTAGTTTCAACAAAAACCACAACACCCGTCAAGCTCGTTAAAAGTCCGACCGATCTTCGGCTTCGGGCGATACCGCTGTTGATGAGCATATCCACCATGGCGGCAACGCCACCAGATATACGGATAAAGGTCAATAGGGCGCCGACCATAAGGCAAAACATCAATAATCGACTGTTGCCCGCATCGGTGAAGACGGTAATAATTCTCTCAAGACTGGTGAGTATAGCATATAAGGGGCTAAGAAAATCAATATTAGGCAGCAGCAAAAATTCAGACGTTATTATGGCCATAAATAAAGCCAGTATGACTTCCTTTTTCCAAAGAACGACAAAAATTGCCACAAGAGGAGGGAAAATAGTCACCCAAGTCAAAGGGTCGCTCATGCTATTGATCATATATAATATCCCGTTTTCCGTTACCATATAATGCATAGACATAACTTGCAAGATGAGTGTAAAATCTATAGTTTTGAGGCTATTGAATGATGATCAGTTTGGTGGGATAAAATGACACAAAATAACGGATTGGGCGAGAATATTACCTTTCGCACTGAAGGTCTTACCAAAAATTATAGTTCCGGTGAAACCGTTATTCATGCCTTGCGTGGGGTGACAGTTTCCATTCCAAAAGGTGACCTTGTGGTTCTGCTTGGCCCATCAGGCAGCGGAAAATCAACTTTTCTCAATATTATTGGCGGCTTAGATAGCCCCACATCGGGGGAGGTTTATTTTAATAAAGACAAATTATCTGATTATTCAGAACAACAATTGACCGCCTTTCGCCGCCATAATGTAGGTTTTGTGTTTCAGGCCTATAATCTGGTGCCGAGCCTTACGGCCTATGAAAATGTGGAACTTGTCACAGATATTGCTGCAAATCCTATTCAGCCAGAAGAGGCTCTGGCTGCGGTTCATCTTGGGGATCGTGCGCGGCATTTTCCATCGCAACTTTCTGGTGGGGAACAGCAACGGGTCGCCATCGCCCGAGCCATCGCCAAAAGGCCAGAAGTTTTATTGTGTGATGAACCAACGGGCGCATTGGACAGCGAGACAGGCATTGTGGTGCTCAAAGCTTTACAGGACGTCAATAAAAAATTTGGCACGACCACTATTATCATTACTCATAATGCTGCCATCGCTGACATGGCAGATCGGGTCATATATTTTGGTGATGGGCAAGTGGTTGATGTGAAGGTTAACGAAAACCCCTGTCCTCCAGAGGAGATCAGCTGGTAACATGATAGGAGCCTTAAACAAAAAGCTTGTTCGGGATATGTGGCATATCAAAGGTCAGATTTTGGCTATTGTTATGGTGATGGCCTGTGGCATTACGACCTTTATTATGTCTTTTGGGGTGTTGGATTCTCTCACTCTTAGCCGAGATGTCTATTATGATCGTTATCAATTTGCGGATGTTTTTGCCCAGTTAAAACGTGCGCCAGATGGCATAAAACAACAGGTCATGGATATTCCTGGGATTTCAGCCATAGAAACACGGGTTGTCTTTGGGGTTACGGTGCAGGTGGATGGTATGGCAGAACCTGCATCGGGGAAGCTTATTTCTGTGCCAGACGGCAGACAGCCGTTGCTGAATAATCTTTATTTAAGCCGTGGCCGGATGCTACTTCCCGATGAAGATGATGCCATATTATGCAGTGAAGCCTTTGCCATTGCTCATAATTTTATGCTGGGGGATCAAATCAGCATGATTATCAACGGCCATAAACGCACCTTAAAAATTGTTGGAATTGTTCTGTCTCCTGAATATGTTTATTCCTTGGGGCCTGGGGCTATGTTTCCCGATGACAAACGCTTTGGCGTCTTTTGGATGAGTAGGCGATTGCTTGAGGCGGCGGTTGATATGGACGGTGCTTTTAATGATATCTCTATTCGGGTGGCGCGGGCCGCAAATGTGGAGGATATTAAGCGGGATCTTGATATTGTTCTTAAACCTTATGGTGGGCTGATTTCTTATGCCAGAAAGGAGCAAATGTCCAATTGGTTTGTTCAAAATGAATTGGATCAGCTTTGGGTTATGGGTATATTTGCCCCCATTATATTTTTAAGTGTTTCGGCCTTTTTGATCAATGTGGTGATGACCCGTCAGGTGACGACCCAACGGGAACAAATTGGTATGTTAAAGGCGGTGGGATATCGAAATGGGGAAATATCCACACATTATCTTAAAATGGTGCTTTTGATCGTGGTTTTGGGGGGAATTTTAGGGGTCGGTTCTGGTATATGGCTTGGCATGGGGATGACCAATATGTATACGCAGTTTTTTCATTTCCCGATTTTAAAATTTTCATTTTCAGTTCCAGTGATGATTTTTTCAGTTCTATTTAGCAGTGTTTCGGCGGTGATTGGCACTCTGATTGCCATTAGAAAAGCGGCCAAATTACCACCAGCCGAGGCCATGAGACCGGAAACGCCAGTTTATTTTCGGCGCAGTTTATTGGAAATGATGGGGCTAGAGAAATTTTTCTCTCATTTGACACGGATTGTCATTCGTCATGTGGAAAGACGGCCAATCCGCACACTTCTGTCTACTATTGGCATTGGTCTTTCCATGTCTATTCTGATTTTCGCCTTTTTTATGGAAGATTCCATCAATTATATGATGGCGGTTCAGTTTGATATGGCACAAAGAGAAGATGTAAGCTTAGGATTTGTGGAACCCCGCAATATGAGCGTCTTGGAAGAAATTCGTCTTATGCCAGGTGTGATGAGTGTGGAGCCTCAGCGTTCGGTGGCCGTTTTTTTAAAATCGGATCATTATTCAAAACGTGCCTCTATTATGGGTTTAAGCCCTATGCCAGACCTTCATCGTATTTTGGATAAGAATTTGCACGCCCTCCCCATTCCTGAACATGGTCTTGCTCTTTCTTCAAAGCTTGCGGATCTGTTGCATCTTAAAAAGGGGGATATTGTAACGGTGGAAGTCCTTGAAGACCGCAGACCCATCTTGAACATTAAGGTAGTTGAAATTATTGAAGATTTTATTGGTCTGAGTGCTTTCATGAATAGGGAGGAACTTAATATGTTGTTGAATGAGGGTGCCGTGATAACGGGCGTTTCCTTGATGGTCGACCCTCTGTGGAACGGGCCCCTATTTCAGAAAATAAAAGAAATACCAGCGATTATCAGTATGAATATTCTGAAAAAAGTAAGGGAGGTGTTTCAGGAATTGATGGGGGAAAATATTCTCAAAATGGTGATGATTAATACGGTTTTTGCAAGCTTGATATCCTTTGGCGTGATTTACAACACTGCACGGATTGCACTGTCTGAACGGGGTAGGGAGTTGGCATCGCTCAGGGTCTTAGGGCTTACTAAGGGCGAGGTTGCTTATATTTTGTTTGGCGAAATGGCGGTTATTATTCTGATGGCCATTCCAGCGGGATTGTTTATCGGATATTTAATGGTCTTGGGTATGGCGCAAAGCATGGATACAGAGTTATTTCGTGTGCCGGTAATTATTGAAAAAAGCACTTATGGTTTGTCTGTGATCATTGTTGTTGTAAGCTCTGTTCTATCCTTTTATCTTGTATGGCGTCAGGTGGAAAATATTGATCTTGTAAGTGCCCAAAAAGGGGTTGAATAATGACATTAAAAACAACAAAAATAGTGATAAAATATAGTCTTGGGCTTTTGCTTCTCGGCCTTCTGATTTATGCCTTTATCCCCGAGGCGGAAAAAGTTGATCTGGTTTCTGTTCACCGTGGTGATGTTGTGATTGCTCTGGACGGTGAGGGCAAGACCCGTATTCGGGATATTTATGTGGTATCGGCTCCTATCGAAGGGCGGGTCATGCGTATTGAAAGTGAACCTGGCGACAATGTTGTTGCGGGCAAAACCGTTATTGCTACCATGATTCCCGCAGATCCAAAATTTCTGGACCACAGAACAGAGACACAGGCCCGTGCCGATGTATTGGGGGCAGAGGCGGCTCTTAGCCTGTCAGAATCAAAATTAAACAGTGCCTTGGCATCACTTGATTTTGCCAAAGCCGAATATGAACGATCTTCGGCCTTATATAAAAGAGGTAATATTTCCATTGCCCGACTGGAACAGATGGAGCTTCAGCTCAAAATGCGCAACGCCGAAGTGGAAACCGCACGGGCGGATCTCAAGGTTATGGAAAGTCGCCTGATTGCTGCTAAGGCTCAATTGGTGCAGCCTGATGATGATTGGAAACAAGAAAAAGGCCCTTGCCAGCTCTGCGTTCATGCCCCTGTGGACGGCAAGGTATTGCGTATTTTGCATGAAAGCGAAGGTGTGATCCCCACTGGGACGCCGCTCGTTGAGGTGGGCAACCCAGAAAATCTGGAAATTGTCATCGAAATGTTGTCTCGCTATGCCGTCAAAATTCGGGCAGGTGATATGGCTTTGATTAAACGATGGGGCGGTGGGCAGAATATTCGGGCGCAGGTGCGGGTAGTGGAACCGAGTGGATATACCAAAATTTCAGCACTTGGTGTCGAGGAACAACGGGTCAATATCATACTGGATTTTATTGATCCCATAGAGATTTGGCGATCGCTCGGCAATGCGTATAGGGTGGAGGCCAGTATTATCGTGGACAAGGCTGAAAATGGACTTGTTATTCCGGTGAGTGCCCTGTTCCGTCATAATGAACAATGGTCGGTTTTTATCCTCAAAGAGGGTCGCGCTCTGCTTCAGGCGGTGAGTGTGGGGCGTAAAAATGATTGGGAAGCGGAAATTATATCCGGCCTTGATGAGAGAGACCAAGTCATTATCCATCCTGGCAATAATGTTACCGACGGCACTAGAATTGCCGCAAGGTGACAGATGGTAAGAATTTATCAACTTAATTATGGTAAGAATTTATCAACTTAAAATATGGTAAGAATTTATCAACTTAATTGATGTATGTAGAATATATCTTAATTGAAAAAATTTGACCCGTATCAAGTAAATTTTATTCTATAGGATTATTTAAAAAGAACAGGTAATTAAATAAAGAGGAACAAATTATGTCACTAACATACACCACACTAAAAAATATTTTGCTTGCATCTACTGTTGCGTTGATCTCAATACCATCCCTGTCATTCGCCGATGATAAGGCCGCAGAAACATTAGCCGATGCCGTAACAGGTGGTACGGTCTATTTAAATGTTCGTGCCCGCTATGAAAATGTGGATCAGGCAAATCTTGTTAATAATGCCGATGCTTATACGGTACGCACCAAACTGGGTTATAAAACAGGAAGCTACAATGGTTTTTCTGGTGTGATCGAATTTGAAGATTCCCGCAATCTAGCCTTTGAAAATTATAACAATACGATCAATGGCGTGACAAGTTATCCTGTGGTTGTTGACCCAAGCCATACGGAAGTTAATCAAGCTTACCTCTCCTATAAATTTGAAGACACAACGGTTAGTGCAGGTCGTCAATCTATTAATCTTGGCAATATGCGTTTTGTGGGAACTGTGGGTTGGCGTCAGAATGACCAGAATTTGGATTCTGTGACGGTTGTGAATACCTCTCTTGCGGATACAAAGTTCTTTTATGCCTATGTTTGGAATGTGAACCGCATTTTTGGTAATAACAGTGCTGCTGGCGATCATTCTTCTAACACGCATTTATTTAATGCAGAATATAGCGGATTGAAATTTGGTAAGGTAACGGCTTATGCCTATCTTTTGGATAATAATGATGCTGCCGCCCTGTCCACTAATACCATCGGTATCCGTTTTGAGGGTAAAACCGAAGTTGCAGAAAAAACCAACTTTTTATACGAAGCTGAATATGCGAACCAAACGGACGCTAAAAATAATGCAGGTGATTATTCTGTAGATTATTTTCATGTTGCTGGCGGTGTTGGTTTTGCAGGTGCGACGGTTAAGGTTGGCTTTGAATCATTGGGTAGTGATAACGGAGCGGCAAGTTTCCAAACACCTTTGGCGACGTTGCATGCTTTTAACGGTTGGGCGGATAAATTCCTTAGCACGCCTGTGGCAGGTCTTGAAGACTTTTATGTTACAGGGGTTTATCAATTCCCAGGTGCGGCAAAAGGATTAAAGGCAGTTGCCGTTTACCATAAATTCACGTCTCAGTTTGGTGATACGGACTATGGTAAAGAGCTTAACTTGCTGCTTGCTTATGCCATTAATAAAAACTATAGCGTTGCGGTAAAATATGCAGATTATAATGCCGACAGCTTTTCTGTTGATACACAAAAACTGTGGGTTACCTTAGAAGCTAAATTTTAATTTAACCGTCTTTTTATGCACTATGAACTGCCGTCAGATTATGTCTGGCGGCAGTTTCTTTTTTAAAAGAAATAATATAATATTATTTTTGCAAATATTTTTTTAAGAATGTGGATGGAAATATGGAAAAGGCGACATTTGCGGCGGGCTGCTTCTGGGGTGTGCAACTAGATTTTGATAAGATTGAGGGGGTTATCTCAACGACGGTTGGTTATATTGGTGGCCATACTGAAAACCCAAGCTATGAAGAGGTCTGTACAGGCAAAACAAATCATGCCGAGGCTGTCGAGGTGGCCTTTGATCCCACTATTGTATCCTATGATTATCTGCTTGATATTTTTTGGCAATGCCATAACCCCACAACCCTTAACAGACAAGGCCCCGATTGTGGTAGTCAATATCGCTCGGCCATTTTTTATCATTCAGATGAGCAAAATAAAATAGCAGAAAAATCAAAGAGTGATTGTAATAAATCAGATTTATGGTCTGATCCCATTGTAACCGAAATTACACCCGCCCATAAATTCTGGCCTGCAGAAGATTATCATCAGAAATATTTGGAAAAGCGCAATATAACGATCTCCTGTCATTAACCCCAGTTCAGAATAACCTTACCCGATTGACCGGATCGCATGATATCAAAGCCATCTTGGAAATCATCAATAGCAAAACTGTGGGTGAGGATTGGGCTAATGTCTAAGCCACCCTCTAACAGCGCGATCATTTTATACCAAGTTTCAAACATTTTTCGGCCATAAATACCATGAATTTCAAGACCTTTGAAAATCACTTGGCTCCAATCAATGCCTGTGCCGTCGGGCATAATGCCAAGCAAGGCGATTTTGCCACCGTGATTGATGGTATCCAACATACCACCAAATGCGCTGGGAACCCCTGACATCTCTAGCCCCACGTCAAAGCCTTCATTCATATGAAGATCACCCATGACATCTTTCAATGATTTCCGTGTAACATTGATAGCCCTTGTCGCCCCCATTTGTTTGGCAATACCAAGCCTGTAATCATTGACATCGGTGATGACAATGTTGCGTGCCCCAATATGGCGGGCAATGGCAACGGCCATAATGCCAATGGGGCCAGCCCCCGTAATCAGGACATCTTCACCCACAAGATCAAATTCAAGTGTTGTGTGAGCCGCATTACCAAGGGGATCTAATATAGCCCCCATATCATCACTGATCCCATCGGGTAGGGGGCAGATATTAATGGCGGGGACCGATACATATTCAGCAAAACTTCCTGGCCTGTTGACGCCGATGCCTAATGTATTACGGCAAAGGTGTCTTTTTCCTGCGCGGCAATTTCGGCAATGACCACAAGTCACATGACCTTCCGCCGATACCCGTTGTCCTACCTTAAGTCCCCTGACTTCTGATCCCATATCAACGATTGCACCTGAAAATTCATGTCCCACGGCCATGGGAATTTCACCAGAAGCAGAGGCGACGGTTAAGGGTATGGTTTTGCGTGCCCAGTCATCCCAGTTATAAATGTGGATATCCGTTCCGCAAATGGCGGATTTTTTTACCTTAATCAAGACATCATTTGGGCCGATTTCAGGGGTTGGAATATCTTCGAGCCAAATGCCTTCTTCGTCTTTTGATTTAACCAGTGCTTTCATAATGAAGAACCTTTATTTTATGATATTAAGTTCACGGCCAATGCGGATAAAGGCCGCTACGGCGTGATCAATCTGTTCTGTGCTATGGGCGGCTGACATTTGGGTGCGAATGCGGGCCTTGCCCTTTGGCACCACAGGGAAAGAAAACCCCACCACAAAAATACCCTCTGCCAATAATTTTTCTGCCATGTCAGCGGCCAAACGTGCATCGCCCAGCATAACAGGAATGATGGCATGATCGGCACCAGCAAGGGTAAAGCCCGCCTTGGTCATCTTGTCACGGAAATAGGCGCTATTGTCTTGTAATTTTTGTCTCAAATCTGTGCTTTGTTCTAAAATATCCAGAACCTTGCAGGTGGTTGCGGCAATCACGGGCGCCAAACTATTGGAAAATAGATAGGGACGGGAGCGATTGCGTAGCCAGTCGACAATTTCTTTTGATGCCGCCGTATAGCCGCCCGATGCACCGCCGAGCGCCTTGCCTAAGGTTCCGGTTAAAATATCAATACGGTCAGAGACCCCCCAAAATTCTGGGGTGCCGGCACCGCTTTTACCCATAAAGCCCACCGCATGGCTATCATCAACCATGACGAGAGCGTCGTATTTATCGGCAAGATCACAAATAGCGGGCAGATTGGCGAGAATACCATCCATGGAAAATACGCCGTCGGTTGCGATCATACGGAATCTGCAGTCCTGAGAATCCTTTAAACATTGTTCGAGCTCC
Source organism: Emcibacter sp. (assembly GCA_021741205.1). Classification (GTDB taxonomy): domain Bacteria; phylum Pseudomonadota; class Alphaproteobacteria; order Sphingomonadales; family Emcibacteraceae; genus Paremcibacter. Next base: position 310,073 of record JAIOYI010000001.1, on the reverse strand, counting down.
GCCATATCATTGTTGGCATATCGGAACCGCTTTGGTTTAGACAGACGCACCCCATCAATGATGCTGGCATGGTTCAGAGCGTCCGAAATAATCGCATCTTGCTCATCGAGCAATGTTTCAAATAAACCCGCATTGGCATCAAAGCAACTGGGATAAAGGATGACATCTTGCATATGCAGAAATTTTGCAAGGCGCACTTCTAATTCTTTATGTATATCCTGTGTTCCACAAATAAAACGTACTGATGACATACCATAACCATATTTGTCCAAAGCAGCCTTTGCCGTCTTAATAAGAATAGGGTCGTTGGAAAGCCCCAAATAATTATTAGCGCAAAAATTAACATACTGTTTTGCCTTCTCATTGGACAAGCTCACCTCTGCCTGTTGTGGGCTTGCGATGATGCGCTCTGCCTTATACAGCCCTTGTTCTTTGAGGTCTTGGAGCTGATTTTTTAAATGGTCGGTATATCTTTGACCCATGATACTATTCCTTATATTTTTTGATGCCTGAATTCCATTATATTAAAAACATAGTTTAATATAATGGTCAAATGAAAATTATATTTATTATAATGGAATTGTTATTTTTCGTAATCTGGCGGGAATTATTTTTTATAGAGCCAGAACCATCATAATGGCACGCGCTGGTTTTTTTCTTTTATTTTCAATATAGTGAGGAATATCAGCATGATAGCGGGCCGTATCCCCAGATTTCAGAATGATTTCTTTGTTACCGCTGCGCACTGACAATTCACCCTCGATCAAGGTTAAATGTTCAACGGTTCCTTCGGCATGGCCATCTGATTCGAGCAGTCCTTCGGGCGCCATCATCAGATCATACCATTCAATTTTTGTCACAAGATCAATGGGGCCTAAAATTTTAAGGGTACATTTTCCATCTGCGCTTTGTATTTCGGGAGTTTGATGAGCCTTGATGTGGTCTATATGATGGGCTGTTTTATGATCATCATTGTTATGGTTGAGAAGGTCAGCAATATCAATACCCAGAGACTGTGTAAGTGACCAAAGAATAGCGAGCGTTGGGTTTGTACGGCCTCGTTCGATCTGGGACAACATGGATTTTGATACACCCGATAGGCTTGCGAGCTGTTCTAGGGTTAATTTTTTCTCGGCTCGCATAATCTTGATTTTATGACCAACATCGGGCGGTGAATTTCTTGATATATTTCGGGACATTCCGAGATTTCCTTAAAATTAATAATTCCATTATATTGGACATTTTTCTGAAAGGAAATGGAAAATTGACTTTATCAGGAGGTGAGTTAGTATCTCTGACATAAAAGGAGAAATATGTCATGCAAAAAGGCCGTTTGATCGGATTTATCTTAGGCATTTTGTTTTTATTGATTGTGTTATTTGTGCCAGAACCTTCTGGTATGACGAAGTCTGCATGGCAAGTGGCAGGGGTTGCGTTGCTTCTCGCGGCATGGTGGGCGACTGAGGTTTTGCCTATCCCTATCACATCGCTTTTGCCTTTACTGCTTTTTCCCGCACTGTCTGTGATGCCCATGGCGGAAAGTGCGGCACCCTATGCTCGTCCGACAATTTTTTTGCTTCTTGGGGGCTTTATCATAGCAACGGCTCTTGCTCGATGGAATCTGCATCGCAGACTGGCGCTCATGATATTGGTTCGTGTGGGTCATCAGCCATCGGCCATTATTGGTGGATTTATGGCGGCAACGGCTCTCATGTCCATGTGGATAAGCAACACGGCCAGTGCTATTATGATGATACCCATCGCTCTTTCTCTTGCGGGGGAAATTGTGAAAGATCGCAAAGAGGATAGCCACAGATTTGTTCTGTGTTTGGTGCTTGGTATTGCCTATGCGGCCAGTATTGGCGGACTTGGCACCCCGATCGGAACGCCACCTAATCTTTTTGTGGTGGGATTTATGCGGGTAAATTATGATATTGAAATCAGTTTTCTCACCTGGATGATGTTTGGTATTCCAACCGTCCTTGTCATGGTTCCAGTGGCGTGGTTTGTATTGACCAAATGGGCCTATCCTTTTCATTTGTCGGGCGCCTCTGCGGCTCAGGATCTTTTGACAGAGGAGCTTCGCGCCATGGGCTCTATGACGGTGCCTGAAAAAAGGGTGGCTCTTGTTTTTGCCCTGATTGCGGCTTTATGGGTTTTGCGGGTGCCAATACAAGAAAATTTGCAGACTTTGTTGTGGCTGAATGATGCCATGATTGCCGTCTTTGGGGCGGTGGTGCTGTTTATTATACCGTCAGGTTGTAAGTCTGATACGACGGGTACAGCTTTGCTTGACTGGCATAGTGCCAATCAAATTCCTTGGGGTGTTTTGTTGCTTTTTGGTGGAGGTTTAAGCCTCGCAGCGGCGGTAAAGGTTTCGGGGCTTGCACTTTGGCTCGGAACGATGCTGTCCGTTATGGGTACGCTTCCCCTCATTTTTATTGTGTTAAGTCTTGTGACAATGGTTATTTTTCTGACGGAGCTGACCAGTAATACCGCAACCGTTGCCACATTGCTGCCTGTGCTTGGGGCGATTGCAACCACGACAGGTATAGATCCTATGATGCTTTTTGCTCCTGTGGCTTTAGCGGCAAGCTGTGCTTTTATGTTGCCCGTTGCAACAGCGCCCAATGCGGTGATTTATGCCACGGACGAGGTTACGATCCCTGAAATGGCCTATGCGGGCTTTCGGCTTAATCTTATTGGCATTATTGTGGTGACGGCCTTATCTTATGGGCTGGTGCCGATTATATTTGGTTAAACCTTAATCAAGTTTTTTGTGGACTTTTTATCGAATCACACCATATATGACTGTATGACCCTAAGGAGAGAAAGCCCCCATCGTGCCTTTCGTAAAATGCACGGGCTTGGAAATGATTTTGTGATAATTGATGGAAGGACAGATCGGCTTGATTTGTCTGAGGCAGAGGCACGCCATATTGCCAACCGAAACCGAGGGATCGGCTGTGATCAGATCATTACCCTACTTCCAAGCCGTAAGGCGGATGTTTTTATGCGTATTCAAAATGCGGACGGCAGCGAGGTTAATGCATGCGGTAATGCCACACGTTGTGTTGGTGACATTTTACTGAAAGAAAAAAACAGCGATCAAGTTCAGATTGAAACGGGAGCAGGAATATTAACAGCCAAGCGAGATCGGGGTCTTATTCGGGTGGATATGGGAATACCATTACGGAAGTGGAATGAAATACCCTTAAGTCAGATGATGGATACAGATGATTTGGATTTGACGATGGGTACGCTTTCTCATCCAGTTGCAGTCAATATGGGTAATCCCCATGTGGTCTTCTTTGTGGATAATGTTCATGATATAGATATTGCTCATTTGGGGCCTGTTATTGAGCATCATGCCATATTCCCCGAACGGGTGAATGTAAGTATCATTGCGGTACAGAATAAAAACTTGCTGCGCCACCGTGTATGGGAAAGAGGAGCGGGTATTACAGAAGCCTGTGGCTCGGCGGCCTGTGCGGCTATTGTGGCGGCAACGCTTAGGGGCTATGTGGATCACGCCGCAGACATAGAGCTTGACGGCGGTGTTTTGCGTATGGAATGGGCGCATGATGGTCATGTCTATATGACGGGTGAAGTAACGTATGTTTATGACGGCACCATTGATCTTGGGGCATTTCAATGACATCAGAACATAAAAAGATCGAGGTTGTCACATTCGGTTGCAGGCTTAATACCTATGAATCTGAGGTGATGAAAAATCATGCGGAACTTGCGGGTCTTGACAATACTGTCATTTTTAATACCTGTGCTGTGACGGCTGAAGCAACCAGACAGGCGAGACAATCCATACGGCGCACCCGTAAAGAAAACCCAGATGTTAAAATCATTGTTACAGGCTGCGCGGCTCAAATCAATCCCGAACAGTTTAAGCGCATGGATGAAGTAGATCAGGTTCTGGGCAACGAAGAAAAATTGCAAGCCGAAAGCTATCTTAATTTTGGTGAAAATTTTGGGCTAGACAAGGCTGAAAAAATTCTGGTCAATGATATTATGTCTATTAAAGAGACCGCCAACCATTTCATCGAGGGCTATGCGGATCGTACCCGTGCCTTTGTACAGGTGCAAAATGGCTGTGATCATCGCTGCACCTTTTGCATCATTCCCTATGGTCGTGGCAACAGTCGATCTGTCCCTATGGGTGATATAGTTTCGCAAACGAAACGACTAGTAGAAAATGGTTATCAGGAAATCATTATCACGGGTGTTGATATTACATCATACGGCCATGATCTACCGAGACAACCGACTTTGGGAGATCTTTGTCAGAAGCTCTTAAAATTCGTTCCGAATATGAAACGACTTCGTTTAAGTTCGATTGACTCCATTGAGATAGATGATGCCTTATTTCAAGTCATTACGGAAGAGGAACGACTTATGCCTCATCTCCATTTAAGTTTGCAGTCGGGTGATAATATGATCCTTAAGCGCATGAAGCGCAGACATAGTCGGGAAGATACCATTGATTTTTGTAAGCGCGTAAGAGCAAAACGACCAGATATTGTTTTTGGGGCTGATATTATTGCAGGATTTCCCACAGAAGATGAAGAGATGTTTCAAAATAGTTTGCGGCTTGTTGAGGCATGTGATCTGACATTTTTACATATCTTCCCCTATTCCGCCCGAGAAGGTACGCCCGCCGCAAAAATGCCCCCCGTTTCCGGCGACATTATTAAAGTTCGTGCCGCAAGATTGAGAGCCCTAGGAGAGGAAAAGTTTGATCATTTCATGATGGCACAAATCGGAAAACGGGTATCAATTCTTGTGGAAAAGGATTTGGAAAGCGGAAAATCCGTTATCGGTCATACGGAACATTTTGCGCCTGCTAAAATATTGGCACCCGTAATGGCAGGCGCTATTGTCACGGCACGGGTAAAGGGCTATGAAAAGGGTATATTAATCACAGAATTAGACAATTAATCTATGACAGACGACAATACAGAAAAGAAAAAAAGTTGGTTTAGCCGACTGAAAAATGGCCTAAAACGCAGCAGCTCTGCCATAAGCGGCGGTATTAGCGATATTTTTCTGAAAAGAAAATTGGACGCGACCACAATTGAAGAATTAGAAGATCTTTTGATCATGTCCGATCTTGGGGTCACGGCAAGCCAAGCTGTTTGTGAGTCACTGTCCAAAAATCGATTTGACAAGGAAATTGCACCGCTTGAGGTGCAAGAAGCCTTGGCTAAGGTTGTTTCCGATATTTTGCGTCCCGTGGCAAAACCACTTAATACGGAGGGGCGTAAAAAACCATTTATAATCCTTATGGTAGGGGTGAATGGATCTGGAAAAACGACAACTATCGGAAAGCTTGCTAAAAAATTTAAAAATCAGGGTAAGTCAGTAATGTTGGCGGCTGGTGATACCTTTCGCGCCGCCGCTATTGCGCAATTACAGGTTTGGGGCGAACGCAATCAGGTGCCAGTCGTATCAGGAAATGTGGGAGCGGATGCGGCGGGGCTCGCTTTTGATGCCGTGCAAAAAGCAAAAGCGGAACATTATGATATTTTGATGATTGATACGGCGGGTCGATTGCAGAACAAAAGCCATCTTATGGATGAGTTGAGCAAGATTATCAGGGTGATAAAAAAACAGGATGCCGATGCACCCCATGCAACGATTTTGGTTCTTGACGCGACAACAGGCCAAAATGCTCTTCAGCAGACCAAGGTCTTTCAAGAGGCTGCCAATATATCGGGCCTGATTATGACCAAGCTTGACGGTACGGCAAAGGGCGGCGTACTGGTTTCGATTGCCGAAAAGTATAATCTTCCCATTCATGCCATAGGTGTCGGGGAAACCATAGATGATCTGCAGCCTTTTGATGCGGATGAATTTTCAAAAATGTTAGTAGGGCTAGAATAATGAGCGATAGTAAAAAACAACTTCTAAAAGTTTTTATCGAAATGTTTCCCATCATATTGTTTTTTTATGCCTATGATTCAGAGGATCAGGAAAGCATTTACCTTGCCACAAAAATTTTTATGGCGGCAATGGTGGTTTCTTTGATCGCTTCCAAAGTTGTCTTTAAAGAAATCGGTCTTATATTGTGGATTTCTGGCGGACTCGTGGGTATATTTGGCGGGGCAACAATTTATTTCCATAATGATATTTTTATCAAATTAAAGCCAACTATTCTCTATAGCTTCTTTGCGGTCTCGCTACTTGGCGGCATGGCCTTTGGGAAATATTTTCTAAAAAATATATTTTCCGCAGGATTTCCGCCTCTTCCCGATGCGGCGTGGCGTTTGCTTACGCTACGTTTCGGCTGGTTCTATATATTTAATGCAGTGCTCAACGAGATTGTCCATCGTAATTTCAGCATGGAGGCATGGATTGCAAGCAAATTATGGCTTTTTATGCCCATGAGCCTTCTGTTCATGATGTTACAAATGCCGATGCTCATGAAATATATGGACGCTGAAGACAATAAAACCAAACCTGAAGACTTAAACACTCGGGAATAAAACCTTAAACACGAATGTCAATAATCTGTCCTAATCGTGTGTTGACGGGCTTGTTGCTGCCTAGGCTTTCGCGAAGATTTACGTTTATATTACTATTTTGCGCATTACTGTCTGAATTTTTTACAGAAAATTCGGCCTTCAATTTTTCTATTTTATCAGATTTTAGCCGTTCCTGAAGATTTTGCAGGGCAGCACGATTAGCCTTTATAAGCTCTTCTCGTTCAGTGCCCTCAGATGTTTTCTGCTGTTGCTCAAGGTTTTGCTTATCCTGTAAAGCTTGGTTCTGCTCGCGTTGACCAGGGTCAATGAGCGAAGTCAGAGAAGATAAGAGATGAGCGTTTGTTGTGATCTTCATTTCAAAACCATTATTAATTAGCATTACTTAATATAGAGCTAATAGATGAGTAAATATTTACCCGGTCTTTCTGTGGGAAGATTGTCACATTCTGTAGACGAAATATTTCCAATTAATTTATACTTATTTTTGTAAAATATCCAGCTGTTTTTTAATGTCGGCTTTAATGTTATCGGGCGCATGGCTATAGGCGGCGTTAAGCGATTTAATGACATCCTCTTTTTGCCCCAAAACCATATAGGCCTTAGCCAATCTGAACCAACCTTCAATATTATCTGGATTTTGATCCATTTTTTCCTGCAATCTTGCGACCATGCTCTTGATCATGGCCGATTGTTCTTCATCGGACATTTGTTCAATGGCAGCCTTATCCGAAGGGCTTATCGTGGGGGCAACATCATTGGCTGTGGTTGAAATACCCAAGTCTCTTTCCGCCCGTCTGACCCATGATTTTACATGTGGGAGCCAAGGTGCATCATCAGCACTATCGGTTTCAAGAGTTTTCCACATATTAAGCGCCTGTTCAACATTGCCCGCCTGATACTGGGCAAGTGCGGTATAATGACGGAGACCCGGATTGCGAAAATCAACTCTTCTGGCCTTGTTAAACACCAGTGAAGCCGCAGGCCCAATTTGCCCATCACTTAACACAATAAGACTTTCCGCATAAATAACCGCCGCTTCAACATTATTCGGGGAAAGCTCGTACCAGCGCTGAAAAGAACTTGCTGCCATCGCTTTATCTTTAAGTTGGACACTATATTGTCCAAGGGCGTGCCACGCCTCGGCATCATTGGGATTTGCCTGTAAATAAGCCCTAACCTTAGCGACCTCATTGATTATGTTCTCTGAGCCGCTATCCCTTGCGGCCAATTTGGCCATAGAGTGGCTCTGATCCTTAAGGGCAAAGTCGGGCATGCCAGGACTACCAATGATAAAATAAAGCCCAGATGTGACAATGAGAATAAAGGCAGAAGCCAAGGCCAAATAATTTTTTGGGATCATATTTTCTAGGGCTTGTTTTTTTGCGGTATCATTTCCTTCGGCAACTCTTAACAGTCGCCGCTCTATTTCCAACCGTGCAGATGCTGCCTCTGCTTCGCTAACAATGCCATTCTCTTGATCCGCTTCAAGTTCACTTAACTGCGCCTTATAAACATCAAGATTATTATCTGCAGGGGGTGTAATTTTATTACGGTACCGAAATAAAGGTACTAGGATAAAGATTAATGTCACAAGAAGAAGGCCAAAAAATAAAACCCAAAACATTATTTATGGCTCCCTTTTAAAATTTGGTTAAGGCGTTTCTCTTCGTCTGCGTTTAAAGGCCTTGGTTCTGGGGTGGATTTATGCATACTCACATAGCGAAACACCAGAAAACCGCCAACCAAAAGCAGAATAAAAGGCCCGAGCCATAGAAATAATGTTGTCATTTTGAAGGGGGGCATTAACAATACCCAGTCCCCGTAACGGCTGGTCATAAAAGCAATAATTTCAGGATCGCTTTTGCCGGCCATGACCTGTTCACGGACAATAGCGCGCAAATCTTCGGCAAGGCCCGCATCAGAATCGACAATGGATTGATTTTGACAGACCAGACAACGCAGTTGTTTCATCATCTGTTGGGCGCGTGCTTCTAGCAGGGGATCATTCAAACGATCTTTGTCTACACCAATGGCAAAGGCATTCATGCTGAGAAAAAATAAAATAAGCGGGAAAAGAAAATATCTCATGATCCCACTTCCTGTCTTAACTTGTTGATGATCGGCATAATATCTGTATCAAATTGCATATCATGAATAGGACCAATATGCTGATAGCGAATGATGCCATCTTTCACAAAAAATGTCTCTGGCGTTCCTGTTACGCCCCAATTAATGGCGTTACGGCCTTTAAGGTCGGCACCAACCTTTGCATAGGGATTTCCATAATTTGCAAGAAAACTCAGGCTGTTTTTCGGATCATCCTTATAGGCGATGCCATATAATTTCACGCCCGCTAATTTGCTAAGCTGGTTAAGGGAGGGATGCTCAACTCGGCAAGGCCCACACCATGAAGCAAAAAAATTGATGATAATGATCGTGTCTTTATCGTTTAAATTCTCTGAGCTCAGTCCCACGCCGTCTCCTTTGAGTGGCGGCAATGAAAATTCAGGGGCGGGTTTATTGATAAGAGCAGAGGGTATTTCACGGGGATTTAGGGACAGGCCAACCATAAAGGCCACAAAAATTCCAGCAAAAATAATCAAGGGCAAAAATCTTTTAATGAGCATGATTTTTCTTCCCAATTGATTTACGTTTAACCTTCTTACCCTCATTTGTTTTATTACCTTCGGGACTTCCCACGCGGTAGCGACGATCACTTAAGGAAATAATACCGCCAAGAACCATAATAGAGGCTCCAATCCATAACCAAATTTGCATGGGCTTGTAATATACTCTAATGCCCCAATTATCTTGGTTTTGGGCTTCTCCGATAACAATGAAAAAATCACCTGCCAGCGATGTTTTTACGGCTCCCTCGGTCGTTGTCATGGGCGATGCCACATAGGTTCTGCTTTCGGGATAGGCCATATAGATCTTGCCATTCTTTTCTTGTACGGTGATGATGCCTCTTACGGCACTATAATTTGGTCCCGCAACCGCAATAACATCATTCAAGGTTAGCGTATTGTCGCCAATATCTATGCTCTCGCCTATTCGAACCACTTTCTGGGCTTCGATGCTCCATGATGATGTGGCAATAATACCAATCAGACCAATGGAAAAACCAAAATGACCAAGGCTCATACCCCAACTGGCTCTGGGTTGGTGCATCAGACGTTGAAGGCTGTTTTTTAAGGGCACTTTAAATAATTTTATGCGACCGGCCAGCTCCTGTGCCGTGGACAGGAGAAGCCAAAGCCCAAGACCAAGCCAAATAGCAGGCATAATTTCACCGCCGTAAGTGATGTAAAATGTCATCACAACGGCCAGCAGCGAGATGCCCATGATGGCCGTAAGTCTTTGACTGATCCCCTTTATATCTGCGCGCTTCCATTTGAAATGGACACTAAGTCCCATCATCATCACAAGCGGAATCATGAGAAAGCCAAAGATCGTATTAAAGAATGGGGCACCAACCGATGACTTTATGCCAAAGACCGCATCACTGATAAGCGGGTGAAGCGTGCCGTAAAAAACCACGGCGGCAGCAACGGACAAAAACAGATTATTAAGGACAAGACCGCTTTCTCGACTGATAGGGGCAAAAAGCCCGCCTGCTTGCAATTTATCGGAACGCAGTGCAAAAAGCAGAAAAGAACCGCCAATGACAAAGGCCAAAAATATCAGAATAAACAGACCCCGTTCGGGATCGGTGGCAAAGGCATGAACGGAGGTGATAATTCCCGAGCGGACAATAAATGTCCCAAGAAGGCTAAAGGAAAAGGCAATAATAGCGAGCAAGATCGTCCAGCTTTTCAGGGTGTCACGTTTTTCCACGACAATGGCGGAATGAAGCAGGGCGGTCGCCACAAGCCATGGCATTAGGCTCGCATTTTCCACAGGATCCCACCCCCACCAGCCACCCCAACCCAGTTCATAATAAGCCCACCAAGATCCAAGCGTAATACCAATGGTGAGAAATACCCAGGCAAGTAAAGTCCATGGTCTGACCCATCTGGCCCACGAGGGATCTACACGTCCTTCAATGAGGGCGGCTATGGCAAAGGAAAAGGCAACCGACAATCCCACATAACCCAGATATAAAAAGGGCGGGTGAAAGGCAAGACCCGGATCCTGTAACAAGGGATTAAGTCCGTTTCCCTCAAACGGCACGTCAACCAAACGATCAAAAGGATTGGAAGTTAGCAGCATGAACAAATAAAAACCAAGCCCGATTAAGGCCTGTATACCAAGCACTCTGGCCTGTAATGTCTTTGGAAGATTGCGTCCAAAATAGGCGACCATTGCGCCAAAAAGAGCAAGAAACGTGACCCAAAGCAAAACCGAACCCTCATGATTACCCCAAACGCCAGAAATTTTATACAACAGCGGTTTTAAGGAATGGCTGTTGCGGGCAACCACGGCAACAGAAAAATCTGAAATAATGTAGGAATAGGTGAGCGCAAGAAAGGCGAGCAGGCAAAAGAAAAATTGACCATATGCCGCAGATTCACCCATCATCATGATGCGCCCATCATTGCGGCTCGCTCCGATGAGTGGAAATATGGCTTGTATAAAGGTAAGCCCCAAAGCGAGGATGAGAAAATAATGACCGAGTTCTGCAATCATGAGTTTTTATCTTTTGGGGTGAGGGTTCCGCCTTTTTCGCCTTCTTGCCATTGGCCACGCTTCTTCAAACTGTCAATGACTTCTTTAGGCATGTAATTTTCATCATGTTTGGCCAAAACTTCTGAGGCCACAAAAATTCCCGCTTCATTCATGTGACCCTCGGCAACAACGCCTTGTCCTTCTCTGAATAAATCTGGCAAAAGACCTTCATAGACGACAGGCAGAGATTCGTTGCCGTCTGTAATGACAAATTTATTGACCATAATATTGCCTTCATGGTGACTTTCAAAACTGTCATTTTCCACAAGACCCCCTAAGCGAAATTGTTGGCCGGGTTTAATGCCTTTTTCCACAATTTCTGTTGGGTCAAGAAAAAGTCTAATATTGTCTTCTAGTGCATTTAAGACAAGAACAATAGCAAGCCCTAAAACCAACAAAGATGTGACAAGAAGATACAGGCGTCTCTTTTTCCGAGCGCCTGCCTTTAAGCCTTTATTTAATGGGGTAGTTGCCATTCATTTACGCCTATTTTTCTGATAATTCCTGTATCTGTTGTTCCAGTTTGTGCAAACTGGCCTCATTGTGTTTTTTCGCGCGCCAGCTAAAGACCGCTACGGCGATAAGCACCACGCCTGTGGCCAGATAACTGCATAATATATAAATATCATTGTTGCTGAGAGACTCGAACATTATCCTAACCCTCCCCCCAGTTGTAGCCGGAGCGAACGAATACGTCGTTGTAAAATAAGGCTCTGGATACGCCAAAATAATACGGCAACAAAAAACATATTAAAGGCCGCAATCATAAGCAACAGGGCGATAAGCATATTACCCCCAATGGTTGGGCCGTCCATACGCATGAGCGTTGCGGGTTGATGCAATGTGTTCCACCAGTCCACAGAAAATTTGATAATGATTACATTAACCAAACCAACCAAAGATACGATCGAGGCAATTTTGGCGGCTTTTACTTGATCCTCTATGGCCTGCCAGACGGCAATATAACCTAGATAAAGAAAAAACAAGATCAACATAGAGGTCAGTCTTGCATCCCAAATCCAATAAGTCCCCCACATGGGTTTTCCCCATAGGCTGCCTGTCAAAAGAGCCAAGGCCGTAAAGGCCGCCCCGATTGGGGCCGTGGCTCGTGCCGCTTGGTCGGCCAAAGGATGTTTCCAGATAAAGCCTATTGCACTGGAGACCGCAATGACGCCGTAACCGAATTGCGCCATATAAGCAGCCGGCACATGGACAAATATAATGCGGTAGGTATTACCCATTTGATAATCTTCGGGGGCGAGAATAAGACTATAATACAGACCGAGTGCAAATAATAATATGGTAAGCCCCGTAATCCAAGGCAGAACTATATTACTTAACCGCATAAAGCGGGCTGGATTGGCAAATTTATGCATATAAAATATCTATAGTTTACTAACCATATAATCAAGTGAATATGAATTATTTCATGTCTTTATCTTTTAAGTCTAAGACTTAAAGGTAATATAGGGTAATTAAATTGATACTTATCAAGTAAGGCAGAGTTATGACATAATACTCGGTGAAGAACATTATTTATTCTAGCCCCGACCGAATGGCCGCCGCCGCCGCCCATGGGGCAATGGCCGCACTAAAGAGGGTAAATCCCAAAAGCAGCAAATAATGGCTTGTGGCATCATAGCCACCTATAGAGGCCTTGACTGCCAATACCCCAAAAATAAGCACGGGAATATAAAGCGGTAGAATGAGAAGAGATAATAAAACGCCACCCCGCCTTAGGGTAACGGTAAGGGATGCACCGATCCCCCCGATAAAGCTTAGGGCGGGCGTGCCGATAAGCATGGTATAGATCAAAGGCAGAAACCCCTCATTTGGTAAATTCATCATAATCCCTAAAATTGGGGCGATGACAATTAACGGCAAGGAGGTGGTGAGCCAATGGGCAATGGATTTTGCCACAACGACAAGTTCTAAGGGCACAGGACTGAGGACAAACTGATCAAGGGAACCATCTTCATAATCGGTTTGAAACATGCGATCTAAAGAGAGTAAGCAGGACAAAAGTGCAGCAACCCAAATCACACCCACAGAAATTCTTTGGAGAATATTTTGCTCAGGCCCAATGGCAAAGGGAAACATGCTGACCACAATAATAAAAAATCCAACCACCATTGTGGTTGCGCTGCCGTGGCGCAAAGAGAGACTAACATCCCGCATGATAATGGAAAGGGCAAGTTTTATCATAAAAGATCTTTCCCTAAATTTATCTCTGAGGCATGGGAAGATTTGAGCGAGAAATCCGCCATGTTGAGAATCGTGCTTTTATGAGGATCAATATGAAGTTCGATGTGGGTTGCCGCCAAAATGCAGCCACCATTTTTTAAATGATCATTCATGAGGCCCGCCAAAAGCTCAACCCCTGCCACATCAAGGCCGACGGTCGGTTCATCAAGCAGCCATATAGTGGCGGGATGACATAAAACACGGGTTAAGGCCGCGCGCCTCGCCTGCCCTGAGGATAAATAACAGACGGGCAGATCAAGACAATGATCAATGCCAATTTTTCGCGCTTCCAAGGTGACATCCCCTTGATGATGTTCCATGCTGGCCCAAAATTTCAAATTCTCCCCAACGGTCATTTCAGGCTTTAAGCCATTTTTATGGGCGAGATAACATATGTTTCGGCTGATCCAGTCCTTGTTGCCAAGAATGTTATGGCCGTCATAGGACAATGATCCATTTTGTGCCGACAGCAAGCCTGCTATAATTTTCATGAGGCTCGATTTTCCAGAACCATTAGAACCATTTAGGATAACGGCATGACCCTCAGGTAACTCAAATTCAAGATTTGAAAAAATAGTCCTGTCACCTCTGATGCAGGTTAAATTCTGTCCTTTGAGACTATCGTTCACGCTATGATCCATTCTTTATGCTTAAGAAAGCTATAGCATTTAGTTTTGAAATTTCAAAGGTCGAGATGAAGGATTACGATAAAGTTTTAAAAAACCAAATTCTGAACGGCCATATTATTGGATAATATGACCGCCAGAACAAGGCTCCAGATTTTATAAGGTGAGGGGGGTTCTCTTAAAATCTGGAAAAATCTTTTGGCAATATATGAACGGCCCATATTAAGCACAGGGAGGCCAAACTGAACAACAGGGTTCCGACAAGAATTTCACTTATATGATGTGTCCAATGGCCATAAAATTCTGTATTATCAAGGCCCACTGAGGCAAAGATCAGAAAGCTTGTGGTCATTAAAAATGACAGGGTTATAAGGGGCCATGGGTTGTTTTTTTGAGCGGCTTTGCTGGATGAAGGATAACTCTGTTTTTTCATAAGGAAATACTCCAATATTTTTAAGACCACATAATAAATAGAAAAATAATAGGGTTTTACTAAGACGTAAAAAAGGTATTTTCTAGGCAGATTAAGGCAATTCTGCCCTAATTTTTCCGATATTCTGTGCATAGGTTTAGCCAAATAACTCCACATCTTCCAAAACATCGTCAAGTTCGGTATCGTCATTTTGTGCAGAGAGATACAGATTAAACATGCGGATGAGTTCTTCCTCGTCATCATATTGAGCATGAATGATTTGTCCCTCACTTTTCTGAATGGTAAAATGAATGAAGGTGTCGGCTTGACTTGTTGAAATTTTACCAGTTTTCACATTTTCTGGCGCTACAGAATCAAGGAGTTTTACTTGCAGGCCACCTAAGGAGTAATCGATAATCTGAACGGCATGGTGAACGTCATCACCCTCAAAAATAATGATTGATTTAATAGATGTTATGAAACGTTCGGTGCTGCGCCGTTCATTCTCGTCCAAAGCAGATTGTACAATCTCCAACATATGATTGCGAATGGAGAGAACCTGTATGGCAAGTTCTTCAGATATTTGATTGATTTCTTCTACGATAATGGCGTTGTTATTGGCCTCAAGAGAAATTTCGTGGGCGCCGTCGGTTACGGTTTGAACGCTGGTTCTTGCCTCTGAAACACTCTCCGATATTTTTGACGTCGCATCACTTTGATGATTAACCTCATTTTGAATGATATTGGAGGATTCCTGCACATCATCAATACTTTTCTTGATGCGGTCAATATCCTTAACCGCATTGCTCACTTGGGTTTGGATACCATTAATATGCTTGGTAATTTCCACAATGGAACTTGATGTTTGGGTGGCAAGTTGTTTGACCTCTGAAGCCACAACAGAAAATCCTTTTCCCGCATCCCCAGCACGGGCGGCTTCGATGGTGGCATTGAGGGCAAGTAAATTGGTTTGGCGGGCAATATTATTGATCATTTCTATGATTTCTTCAATGCCCTGAGCCGCATTTTCAAGACCGCCTATTGTTTTTTGGGTGTCATTGCTGATGTCAACGGCCGTGCGGGTTAGTGCCGTTGTTTGCTCCATTTGGCGGGTGATCTCATTGACGGCATCTTTTAAATCATCGGTTGATTTTTGGACATTGGTTGTATTATCCAAGGCATGAGCAGCGCCACGGGCAACATTATTGGATTTATGACCCACGATCTCTGCCGAGGCCTTCAATTGGGCGGCTATATCATTGGCTTTTTTTGACTGAACGGTGATTTTTTGAATATTATTTTGCAGTTCAATATCGATGGAATCAGCCATTTTGAATAGACTTGTTTTGGTTTGCCCAGCAAATTCCTTGAGATATTTAAGTTCCTCTTCTACCTGATCCCGCAGATCACTGGCTAGAGAGGCCTTTAAGGTCATTTGACGCATCTCTTTTTCTTTTTGGATTAAGTCATCTTTTTCTTTTTGTAATAGATTTAGAGCTTCTTCTAGCTCTGTTTTAATGCCATGGCTGACGATTCCAATCGCCACAATATTTTGAAATAATTGTCGCCATAATATTAATCCAATGATGAAAATGGCTCCGCTTAATCCGATGGGAATAAAGTATTTTCCAGAAAATGATGGTGTCATGAGGGTAAGGCTCAGACTGAGAAGGGCTGTATTAAAACAAAATGCCCACAGTATAATCCGCATATTTTTGCGATCAGAAAAGCCTTTGGTCATTTTGAATAGGTCAGGGATAATCATTTTCATTGGTTTGCCTAATCGGTTAAATTATAAAAATTATTTATTATTCTACACCAGTATAACACGTCATAGTTGTTATTAATTTAATATATATACTTATAGTATTAATAAATTCTTATTATCTAATAACCGAATATAATCAGATGGGGTATTTGAAACATTTATGGGACGTAATAGGGATAAACTGGAGGAGACGACATGTTTTTACTTGAGAGTTTTCGCATTTTAGTGCAAAAAGCAGCTAGATAGTTCAGCATTCATACCCATTAAGGAGAAGCCCGTGGCAACTGTTGGTCAAGATACGTTAAACACCCGTCGTACATTAAAGGTAAAGGGAAAGGAATATGACTATTATTCCCTTAAGGCAGCATCAGAAAAATTGGGTGATATATCCCGTCTGCCCTATACCATAAAAGTATTGCTTGAAAATTTGTTGCGGTTTGAGGACGGCATTACGGTTTCCACAGATGACGTTCAGGCCATAGTGGATTGGCAGAAAAATTTAGGGCGTGACGTGCGGGAAATTCAATATCGTCCAGCCCGTGTTCTTATGCAGGATTTTACGGGTGTTCCGGCGGTAGTTGATTTGGCGGCCATGCGTAATGCCATGAAGGATATGGGCGGCGATCCGCAAAAAATTAATCCTTTAAGTCCTGTGGATCTTGTGATTGACCATTCTGTTATGGTGGATAAGGCGGGAACCATGTCCGCTTTGCAAGAAAATGTTGATTTGGAAATGGAACGTAATGCGGAACGCTATCAATTTCTAAAATGGGGACAGGGCAGCTTTGATAATTTTTCCGCCGTTCCGCCTGGAACGGGAATATGCCATCAGGTAAATCTGGAATATTTGGCAAAAACCGTCTGGACGTCTGACATTGCGGGACGCACGGTTGCTTATCCTGATACTTGTGTGGGAACTGATTCTCATACGACGATGATTAACGGTCTTGCGGTGCTTGGTTGGGGTGTCGGTGGTATCGAGGCCGAGGCCGCCATGCTGGGACAGCCCGTTTCCATGCTGATCCCTGAAGTGGTCGGCTTTAAATTAAACGGTAAATTAAAAGAGGGTATTACCGCAACGGATTTGGTTTTACGTATAGTGGAAATGCTGCGCAAACATGGGGTTGTGGGTAAATTTGTTGAATTTTATGGTAGTGCTTTGGATGAATTAACCCTTGCTGATCAGGCAACTATTGCCAATATGGCACCCGAATACGGCGCCACTTGCGGATTTTTCCCCATTTCTGGCCAGACATTGGAATTTTTGCGTCTCACGGGTCGAACAGAAGACAATATTGCCCTTGTTGAGGCCTATGCCAAGGAACAGGGCATGTGGCGGGGCAAAGATTCGCCAGAAGCTGTCTATAGTAGCGGTCTTGAGCTCGATATTTCAACGGTTGAGGCTAATCTTTCTGGCCCTAAACGCCCCCAAGATCGGGTTGCCCTAAAAGAAGCTGCCAAGGGCTTTGACAAGGTTATGGAAAGTTTCGGGAAAGCCAGTGAAAAGGGTAAGAATTTTGCCGTAGAAGGCACAGATCATGGTATCCGCCACGGTGATGTTGTGATTGCGGCCATTACTTCCTGCACCAATACCTCAAACCCAGGTGTACTTGTGGCGGCGGGTCTTGTGGCGAAAAAGGCGCATGAATTGGGATTAACCAAGAAACCATGGGTTAAGGCCTCTCTTGCCCCTGGTTCACAAGTGGTTACCGATTATCTTGAAAAGGCGGGACTTCAGGATCATCTGAACGCTTTGGGCTTTAATGTGGTGGGTTATGGCTGCACCACCTGTATCGGAAATTCAGGTCCCCTTGCCGCACCCATATCAAAAACAATCAACAGCAATGATATGCTTTGTGCCTCGGTATTGTCCGGTAACCGCAATTTTGAAGGCCGCATTTCACAGGATGTGAAGGCAAATTATCTGGCCTCACCGCCCTTGGTGGTGGCCTATGCTATTGCGGGTTCCATGATGGTAGACGTGGCAAATGGTGTTTTGGGACAGGATAAAAATGGCAAGGATGTTTATTTGAAAGATATCTGGCCCACCAATAAGGAAATCTCAGACGTGATTGCCGCTTGCCTTACGCGGGAAATGTTTATTGATCGTTATAAAAATGTGTTTGACGGTACAAAACAGTGGCAGAATATTAAGGTTGCCGAAGGAGAAACCTATGCTTGGGATGCTAAATCCACCTATATTCAGCATCCGCCATATTTTCAGGGTATGAGCAAAACCAATGTGGGGGGATTCGCTGACATTAAAGCGGCTCGTCTGCTTGCTCTGCTAGGCGACAGCATAACGACGGATCATATCTCGCCTGCAGGCGCCATTAAGGCCGACAGCCCAGCAGGCAAATATTTGCAGGACAATGGCATTGCCCGTCAGGATTTCAACAGCTATGGTTCCCGCCGCGGTAATCACGAGGTGATGATGCGGGGAACTTTTGCCAATATTCGTCTGCGTAATCTTATGGCACCCGGAACAGAGGGCGGTCTGACCACCCATTATCCATCGGGTGAGGTGATCAGCATTTATGATGCTGCTATGCGCTATCAACAGGAGGGTCGTGTACTTGTGGTTGTGGGCGGCAAGGAATATGGCACGGGATCAAGCCGTGACTGGGCGGCGAAGGGCACCAATCTTTTGGGTGTTAAGGCGGTTCTGGTGGAAAGTTTTGAGCGTATTCATCGCTCTAACCTTGTGGGAATGGGGGTATTACCGTTACAATTCAGGGACGGTGAAACGCGCGATACCCTTGGCCTTGTGGGAACAGAGATTTTTGACATTACAGGCATTGCAAAGGGCATCACCCCCCGTCAGGATGTAGCTGTAAAAATTACTTATGCAGACGGCAAGACAAAGGATATCACTGTGCTTTGTCGTATTGATACCGCAAACGAGGTTGAATATTACGCCAATGGCGGAATTCTACATTATGTGCTTCGGAATCTTGCGGCAGAATAAAATATAATCACATTACAAAAGAAAAGCTGGATCATAGTGTCCGGCTTTTTTTATGGGATGAAGGATGTGTCGTGTCCTTGTGGGAGCGGTCATCACTTCTTACCCCGACAAGCACACGAAAGGCTTCAGCATTGGCGGCAACCACAACGGCAAGCATCATAAAGGTTAAAAATCCCGCTAATGTTTCAATGAAAATTGTGGAGATAATATAGTGAGCAGATATTCTACCCGCCAATTTTTCAAGCAGCTGGGTTATGATATAGCTATAAATACTTAAGGGTAAAAAGCCCCGTAAAGCCACCCACCAAAGGGTTACGGTATAGCCACGGGTTCTGCGCCATATATCCATAAAACTTAAGGAGGTGCGTCCCAAGGCAAAGCCCGCCGTATAAAGTGATAGGCGCACAAAAATCGGTGAAAAAATCAGCATCACCACAAAGGTACTTTTTATGGCAAGTTCCTGAATGGTATGCTCTGAAATAAAAATCCCCTTGCTTTGATAATAGAGCATCATACTGATTGAAATTATAAGGGTTGGCACCAAGAGTGCCATGGATATGGCAATGATCCGCACACCCGTTCGCCAAAGTCTATTCCAGTCAAAAGGCTGATCACTGAAGCCTTTTTTCAGGAGCAGTCGATAGCTCGCAAATTGGGTGCCAAGAAGAAATTGGCGATACCAAACAATGGCAAAGGCCGAGGTAAAGAGAGGTATGATATAGCTACTGTTAATCTGAATATTATAGCGATGGAGCATGATCTCCGCCATAACTTTTGTGACGACCCAGCCGATAAGCGGCCCATAAATCAGACGAAAAAAATGGGGCAGATGATGAATGAAAAAGCTATAGCTTCCTGTGATAGAGTGGTTTACGGTAAATTTACGTCTTATCACAGGAAGCAATTCCTTAATTTATGGTAGCGGTCTAAATTATTTTAACCCACTGGTCATCATTTTAGACAACCGTCCCGCAAAAGCCACGGGGTCTTCTGGTAATTCACCCTCCATAATGCGGGCCTGATCCAACAGAAGGCTTGAGGCATCCTTTAGGGCATCAATAGAACCATCTTTCATGGCCGCCTCAGCAATAGTTTTAATCAGGGCGTGATCCGCATTGATTTCCAAAACCCGAAGCGTTGACTGATCCAATTGTTGATGTTGTTGTAAAATACGTTGCAGATGAATATCCATATCCCCTTCATCGGCCACAAGACAGACGGCACTATCGGTAAGGCGGTGAGACAGGCGCACATCTTTGACCGCCCCTTCAAGATTTGTTTTTAAAACCCCAATAAGGGCCTCCATGGCGGGGGTTTTCTTTTTGTCGTCTTTCTCCTTCTTGTCGGCATCATCGGCCTTTTCATCAAGATCGGCGGTTCCACGGGTCACAGATTTAAATTTCTTATCCCCGTATGACGGCACCATTTGCAGCCAGAAATCATCCACCGCATCGGTGAGGAACAGAACCTCGATTCCCTTGGCTTTAAAACCTTCCAATTGGGGAGAGCGTTTGGCAACCTTTATATTATCGCCTGTGATATAATAGATATTTTCTTGGCCTTCTTTCATGCGGCTGATGTAATCATCAAGACTTTGCAGACCTTCTACGCCAGTTGTTTCAAAACGAGCAAGTTTCAAAAGTTCGTCACGGCGTGAGAAATCCTCGTAAATACCTTCTTTAAGTACCGCACCGAATGATTTCCAAAAAGCAGCATAGGAATCAGGATCTTCCTTGGCCTTTTTCTCAAGCTCGGCCAGAATTTTTTTGGTCACGGCCGTGCGAATTTTATTCATCACGGGATTATTTTGCAGCATTTCCCGACTGATATTCAGGGGCAAATCCTCGCTGTCCACAATACCCCGCATAAAGCGTAAGTAGCTTGGAATCAGATCTTCGCAGTCGTCAGTGATAAAGACCCTTTTCACATAAAGTTTAGTGCGGGTTTTGCGGGCAGGATCAAACAAATCCATAGGCGGCTGACTTGGCACATACATCAGCACAGAATATTCAATGACCCCTTCGGCTCGGTAATGAATGGTGAGCCATGGATCATCCATAGCATGGCTCACATGATGGTAAAATTCCTTATATTCATCTTCGGTGATGTCGGATTTTGATCTGATCCAAAGGGCGGTGGCTTCGTTAATTTTCTCGGATTTTTCTTCGTCTTCTTGTGTGAAGATTAGGGTAATCGGAATGGCGATATGATTGGAATAGGCCTTAATGATGCTGCGAATACGGTAATCATCCAAGAATTCTGCGGCATCTTCCTTGATGTGAATAACAATGTCTGTCCCACGGGTTTTCTTATTGGCAGGGGCAAGGCTATATTCCCCAAGACCATCAGATGTCCAAGACCAGCTTTCTGTTTCGCCTGCTTTTCGGCTGATCACTTCTACTTTGTCGGACACCATAAAGACCGAATAAAAACCAACCCCAAATTGGCCGATCATATTGATCGCTTTTTTATCGTCATCTTTGCTGTTTTTTGCCATGCTTTCCATAAAGGCAGAGGTGCCAGAACGGGCAATGGTGCCAAGATGAGACATAAGATCATCATGGTTCATGCCAATACCATTATCGGAAAGGGTGAGCGTGTTTTTTTCCTTATCAAGGCTAATGGTAATTTTAAATTCTGTATCATCCTTGATCAGATCGGGATTGGTTAAGGATTCATAGCGCAATTTGTCACAGGCATCCGAAGCGTTTGAAATTAATTCCCGCAAGAAAATTTCACGTTCGGAATAAACCGAATGGACCATCATATGTAAAAGTCTTGAGACCTCGGCCTGAAAGCCGTGTTTTTCAACCTTATCAGGATTGGTTTTTGTGTCTGTTGTCATGTTTTAATACCTTACTCGTTTATTTCTGAATGCTTATCAGATATGGAATAAAGCATAAGAAATTCAAGGGTAAAATACAAAATTAGCCATAAAAAGTGCGAAAATTTTGCTTCTTATTTTTGACGGATAACTTTGCCTAGCCCATCATAGAGGTCATCCATACGGGCCCTCCATTGATAAAGCGGGTCTTTTTCAGAAAGCAGTTGAATTTTACTCACCCCCTTGGACCATTGAAACAGGCCATACAAGATATAATCCACATAAGCGGGGTTTTCACCGGATAGAAAATCTTGGCTCTTTAATGTGGTGTTATAGGGCCATAGCTGTTTTTGGAAATTGATCAGAGATTCTGCTTGATGTTCGTGGGCCTCTTCTAAGCTTTTGCCCAGTCTTGCCTCTCGGGATGTTCTGAAATAGTCTTGATCCTTTTCATCCAAGCCTTCATAAATATCATAGATCAATGTCTGAAAAAGCGGTACGATAAGGTTATAAAATGTCACAAAATTAAAGAAATTGGCATAGGCTTTACCCGTCTCACCCCCAAAAAGGGAGGGGCTGTTCGTATAATTTTCTTCAAGATAACAGGCGATATCCCAGCTGTCACCAATGATTTTTCCTTGATCATCAAGTACGGGTACGGTTTTGGAGTCCGTGCCCTCGATATGGGGTATTTCTGTGAAAT
This sequence comes from Emcibacter sp., assembly GCA_021741205.1. GTDB lineage: Bacteria > Pseudomonadota > Alphaproteobacteria > Sphingomonadales > Emcibacteraceae > Paremcibacter. The sequence goes on along the minus strand of JAIOYI010000001.1, from coordinate 287,360 downwards.
TTAAGGGCACCATTTCCACGGGAAGCCCTTTATGAGCCAAGGCCATACGAATACGCCATACATAAGGGCTAAAACCTTGGGTTTTATCTTTACCAACGAGTTCATATAATTTCATGATTTTTCTCTCCAAGCGAATAATGTCATTTCATAAAGCTTAGCAGAAGAAAAAAAGAATAGCCAGTCATCAGAAATTATACGGGGTGGAAGAGGTTGTATAGAATATTCCCGATAACTGGCTAAGAGGGATTTAGCAATTATGGATAATAGGGAATGATTACGGCAGAAGTAAGAAGGAAATAAGGTAAAATTGTGGCAAATAAACCCGCAATTCTTAAGGTCTTTTTTCTATTTATCTGACGGCATTCTAGGCGGCTTTAAAATGGTGTCCCGCCCCTCCATTAAGGGGTCAGTATCGGGATAGTCCAACATATAATGCAGCCCCCGACTTTCCGTGCGTGACAGGGCGGAACGGATGATAAGATCCGCAACCTCAACCAAATTGCGAAGTTCCAGAAGATCGGGCGTTACCCGAAAATTGCTGTAATATTCGCGAATCTCACTGGCGAGCATATGCACCCTACGGGCGGCACGTTCCAATCTTCGGGTGGTGCGGACAATACCCACATAGTCCCACATAAAATGACGCAGCTCGCTCCAGTTATGGGCAACAACAACATCTTCGTCACTGTCCATGACCCGACTTTCATCCCAAGGTTTTATCTTGTCAAATAATTTTTCTTTCTTCAGGTGGGATAAAATATTTTTTGCCGCCGCATCGGCATAGACCAGGCATTCCAAAAGACTGTTGCTTGCCATTCTGTTGGCGCCGTGAAGGCCTGTATGAGCCACTTCGCCGATGGCATAAAGATTTGAAATGTCGGTTTGTCCTGAATTGTTGGCCATAACGCCGCCGCAGGTATAATGGGCGGCAGGAACCACAGGAATGGGTTGCTTGGTTAAGTCATAGCCGAGCGACAAACAGCGGTTATAAATGGTTGGAAAATGTTCTATGATAAATTTCTTGTTCTTGTGGGAAATATCCAGATAAACACAATCAATCCCCAGTCTTTTCATTTCATGGTCAATGGCACGGGCGACGATATCACGGGGGGCAAGTTCCAGCCTGTCATCAAAACGGCCCATGAATCTTTCCCCGTCCGGCAGGCGCAAATAGGCTCCTTCGCCGCGCAAGGCCTCGGTCAGAAGGAAGGTTCTGGTTTCTGGGTGATAAAGACATGTGGGATGGAATTGGTTGAATTCCATATTGGCAACCCTGCAGCCAAACCGCCACGCCATGGCAATACCGTCTCCCGTTGAACCGTCAGGATTAGAGGTATAAAGATACACCCGACTTGCCCCACCTGTGGCAAGAACCGTGGCCTTTGCCCGAAAGACATCTATTCTATTGTGTTTTGTATCAAAAACATAGGCACCTACACAGCGGCGCTTTTTGGGGTCTGATTTTTGGTTGCTAATAAGGTCAACCGTCATGTGATTTTCAAACAAGGTAATATTGGGGTGTTTTTTTGCACGGGTCTCTAGAGACTGTTGCACTTCTTGGCCTGTGGCATCGGTGGCATGAATAACTCTTCGGAAAGAATGTCCGCCTTCTTTGGTCAGATGATAATCCCCGTCTACAAAGACATCTTTCTTGACTTTGCTTTCTTTGGTAAAGGACACCCCCTGATTGACGAGCCAATCAATGGATTTTCGGGCATTTTCCACCACAAAGGTTACGGTGTCCAGATGACATAGACCAGCCCCCGCTATCATGGTGTCTTTAATGTGGGAATCGGTCGTGTCACGGTTATCTAGAACCGCCGCAATGCCGCCCTGTGCCCATGAGGTGCTACCTTCGGAAAGCTTATTTTTGGACAGGATTGCAACCTTTGCCTGATCGGCAAGTTTCAGGCCAAGCGACAAACCCGCTGCTCCGCTTCCGATGATCAAGACATCAAAGTCATGGATTTTTGACATGAGGTTTTTTAACCCTTATTGGAGGAGGTAAGCTGGAGAAATATATCTTCCAGATCACTTTCCTGTGTTGATAAATCAGCAATTTCAATGGCGCAATCCTGTGTTATCTGCAGGATTTGACCAATGGATAAATTGCTTGGGCTGAATTGGATGATGATCTCGCCCGTAACATTTAATTTTGCACTTATTTTTTGTAACTTATCGGGTAGGGATGATAAGGCGGTTTTGGGACGAATGGTAATGATTTTTTCATCCACTTGGCCGAGCAGGTTTTTTGTGCTGTCACAGGCCACTACCTCGCCATGATTAATGATGGCAATTTCGTCACATAATTCTTCGGCCTCTTCCAGATAATGGGTGGTCAGTACAATGGTCACACCCTGTTCATTAAGCTCGCGTACATAAGCCCATAAATTCTGGCGCAGTTCCACATCAACCCCTGCGGTTGGTTCATCAAGAACCAATATGGGAGGGTTATGAACCATGGCTTTCGCGACCAAAAGCCGCCGTTTCATACCGCCCGACAAATGGCGGGTATAACTGTTGGCATGATCTTGCAGGCTTACCGCCCTTAGAATTTCATCAGTTCGGCGTTCTGATTGGGGAATGCCATAAAATCCCGCTTGCAATTCCAACATTTCACGGGGTGAAAAAAAGGCGTCAAAATAAACTTCTTGGGGTACGATTCCGATGCTCGCCTTTGCATTGCGGGGTTCTTCATCAATATCAAAACCCCAAATATTAACCGACCCAGTCGTTTTTCTGACCAGCCCACCAAGAATATTAATGGTGGTTGATTTTCCGGCGCCATTAGGCCCGAGAAGCCCAAAAATGCTACCTTTTTTTATGGATAAATCAATACCCTTTAGGGCATGCTTAACTGGAGCGCCACGGCGTCCCGTATATTTTTTTTCCAGCCCCTTAATTTTCAGGGCAATGGGATGGTCTGTCATAAAAAATACCTTGTCTAATGACCATGAGAGCATTAGGGTCATACCCAAGATTCCCATGTTTAATCTTTGTACCATATTTATGAAATTATGCGCTAGGTCAATGATTATTGATAAAATTTTCTTGAGCGCGAACACAAAAGGCTCCCCATGACAGATGATACCAAAGGCCACAATAAGCATATTTACCTGATTGATGTATCGGGGTTTATTTTTCGGGCCTATCATGCCTTACCCCCCTTGACCCGTCATGACGGAACACCCATCAATGCGGTGATGGGTTTTACCAATATGCTGTTTAAATTGTTAAAGGATTTGGATGATAATCAACGTCCAACCCATTTGGCTTGTATATTTGACCGTGCCCGCAAAACGTTCCGCAATGATATTTATCCCGACTATAAGGCGCACAGGCCACCCGCGCCTGAGGATTTGGTGCCTCAGTTTCCCATAATCCGAGAGGCTGTCGAGGCCTTTCATGTGTCCGCCATTGATTCGGATGGCTATGAGGCCGATGATATCATTGCAACCTACGCAAGGCTTGCCGAAAGCAAAGGTTTTTTAGTCACCATTGTATCCTCGGATAAGGATTTGATGCAGTTGATCGGTGATAAAATTAATATGTTTGACAGCATGAAAAATAAATTTATCGGACGGGATGAGGTTTTTGAAAAATTTGGCGTGGGTCCTGAAAAGGTGATCGAGATTCAGGCGCTTGCAGGCGATAGTGCGGATAATATTCCAGGGGTGCCGGGTATTGGGGTAAAAACCGCCGCAGAACTGATTAATCATTACGGTGATTTGGACAGTCTTTTGGCACGGGCCAACGAAATTAAGCAGCCCAAAAGACGGGAAAAACTCATTGAACATGCGGATATGGCGCGCCTAAGTCGAACGCTTGTAACGCTTTGTGTGGATGTGAAGGGGCTACCCGATATTGAAACATTTGCGGTGCGGGATATTGACGCCAATGTTGTGCTGCCCTTTTTAGAGGAACAGGGCTTTCGGAAACTCCAAAGCAAAATACTTTCCCACATGGGACCAGATGTTGCGGCTCTTCATCAGGCCTCCCCCGATAGTATGCCGGAAAATATTTCTTATGACTGCGTGACCACCATGGAACAGTTAGACCAATGGATCACAGAGATTAAAAAGGCACATCAGGTGGCCGTTGATACGGAAACCACGTCGTTAAATGCCATGCGGGCGGAACTTGTGGGCGTATCCCTTTCCCTGTCCTCTGGCAAGGCTTGTTATATTCCCCTGTCCCACAGAACAGCGGCTTCTGGTGAACTTGACTTTGGAGACAAAAATGATCTGCAACAGATTCCAATGGATAGGGCGCTTTCGGCCTTAAAGCCCATTCTTGAAAATCCTGCTATCCTCAAAATCGGCCAGAATATCAAATATGATTATCTGATCTTAGCAAGACACGGCATTCAGATAAGCCCCTATGATGATACTATGATGATGTCATATGTGCTTGATGCGGGGTCCCATCATCACGGCATGGACGAGCTTGCCAAAATTCATCTGGATCATGACTGTATTTCTTTTAAGGAGGTGTGCGGTACGGGTAAAAATCAAATTACCTTTGATCAGGTTCCCCTTGATAAGGCCACAGAATATGCCGCAGAAGATGCGGACATCACAGGACGTCTGCACCGAATTTTAAAACCTCGCCTTGTGGCAGAACAGATGACAACGGTTTATGAAACCCTTGATCGGCCCTTGGCGGCGGTTCTCGCACAGATGGAAATGGCGGGAATTTTGGTGGATCGTGTTATATTAAAGCGGCTATCTAGTGATTTTGCCGAGCGGTTATTGGTTTTGGAAAGTGAAATTTATAGGCTTTCGGATCGTGAATTTAATATTGCCTCGCCAAAACAACTGGGGGAAATTCTTTTTGATGAATTGGGCTTTAAGGGCGGCAAGAAAAATAAGAGTGGGGGCTATAGCACCAATGTTGATGTTTTAGAGGGTTTGGCGGCAGAAGGCCATGAAATACCCAGAAAAATATTAGATTGGCGGCAGCTCGCCAAGTTGAAAAGCACCTATACGGATGCTCTCCAAAATGAAATTAATAAGGACACGGGTCGTATTCACACGTCTTATTCCTTGGCATCGACCACGACGGGACGGCTCAGCTCCAATGATCCGAATTTGCAAAATATTCCCATTCGATCGGAAGAAGGACGTAAAATCAGACAAGCCTTCATTCCAAAGGCAGGACATAAGTTTTTGGCTGCTGATTATAGTCAGATTGAGCTGCGTCTTCTTGCCCATATTGCAGAACTCGACAGCCTGAAACAGGCCTTTAAGGACGGCATTGATATTCATGCCATGACAGCATCAGAGGTTTTCGGTGTTCCGATCGAAGGCATGGACCCCAGTATTAGACGTCAGGCCAAGGCGATTAATTTTGGAATCATTTACGGCATTAGTGCCTTTGGCCTTGCCCGTCAACTGGGGATTGGCAATGCGGAGGCCAAACAATTCATTGATACCTATTTTGAGCGCTTTCCCGGCATTCGCACCTATATGGAGGAAACCAAGGATTTTTGCCGCAAGAATGGTTATGTGGAGACAATTTTTGGCCGCCGTTGCCATATCCCCAATATTAATGATAAAAATGGCATGCAGCGATCCTTTGGCGAGCGGGCGGCGATAAATGCACCCATTCAGGGGGCGGCCGCTGACGTTATTCGTCGGGCGATGATAAAAATGCCCGATGCTTTTCGGGGGGCGGGTCTCGATGCTAAAATGCTGCTTCAGGTGCATGATGAACTTGTTTTTGAGGTGCCAGAAGATCAGGTGGAAAAAACCATTCCAGTGGTTAAAAATATTATGGAACATGCGGCCATGCCCGCTATTGAGATTTCTGTTCCCTTGACCGTTGATGTGGGTATTGGAGATAATTGGGACGAAGCCCATTAGTTTTTGTCCTAAAAAAAAGCGGCAAGTGATCTCGCCGCCTTTTACTATTCTCAAAGGGTTATTAGAATTTCATGCTTGCTTGGATGGTCACTGTCCGTCCACGGCTCATGAAATTATAATTGGCAATCGCTTTGAAGGTTGAGCCAGATAAGGGTGCATCAGCGGAAAAAAGTTTTACCTTCTTATCGGTCAGATTATCACCCAAAACGGCTAACTCCCAACCCTCTTCACTCATAAGAGCAATGCGGGCGTTAATTTTAGCATAGCCTGGTTGGATCAGCTTTGGGTCAAGTTGCGGTGAGGCGTTATACTTGCTGGTATAGAACAGGTTGCCAGATGTGTTGACCGTGAGATTAGATGATATTTCATAAAAATGATTGAATCCAAAGGTTCCTTGAAAGTCGGAAACCAACTGGTTTGTTAGGCCGGAATAATCACAGTCGCCGTTAGCGGCCGATGGGCCAAAGGGGGTTTGACCGAAATAACATTGGCCATTGACATAATCCTTGAACTGAAAGTCTGTATAGGCCATTGAGCCATGCAGCGTGAGACTTTCCGTTGCCTGATAGCGTCCATCAACTTCAAGCCCCTTTACCTCGGCTCTGGCGGCGTTGCCTACGTTAAAGCCCAAGGTGCCGTCAAAAATTGATACCTGAAGATCGCTGAATTTAGTGAAGAAGGCCGCGAAATTAATTTCTGCTGCACCGTCTGCCATGACAAGTTTACCGCCGACTTCATAGTTGGTGGCATTTTCGTCTTCAAATTCAAAGGCCTCTTCCATGGTGGCTTCCCGACCACGGTTATTGGCACGGAAGTCAAAACCGCCCGATTTGCTGCCCTTAACCCAACTGGCATAGATCATGGCATCATCCGAGACATCATAAGTGAGCTTCACATCTGGTGAAAATTTGGTTTCTGAACGGCTGCCCGAGACGGGATGTTTGCCCAGAGGAGCTGCAAAAAAACCAAATGTTGGCGCATAAGCCGCAGATAGAGCCCCGCCAAGACCCGCACCCAGAAGAGGGACAAGAACCTCTGAAATATTCGCACCACTGAGATTGGAGGCTCCAATATCAAAGGCAATGGCATAAAATTCAGGGGCCAAAAGCTTGGCACCCGTCAGAGGGCTGCCGTCTATATTGGTGATGGTCAGCTGGCGTGAGCCATCTTTCTTTTCATGGGTTAATCGCCCGCCAAGTTGCAGGGTGAGGTCATCATTTATATGCCATGAGGCTTGTGCAAAGGCGGAATAGACATCGCCGTCAACCTCGGCATCCCGTGGGGAGGCTGTGTTTGAAAAAAGGTCACCTGCTCCCGTAATACCCAGGGCACCAAACAGTGGTGCAAAAGGTGCAAAGGCCGCATTGCCGTTCAAAAGAGGTACCAGAACTGACGTGCTATTCACGTTAATGCCGTCCTGATAACCATGTTTTGTGGTTTGGAAATAGGCGCCTAAGATGTAATCAATCTTTTCTCCGCCAGGGGATGTTAAGCGAATTTCCTGCGAATATTGTTCAAACTGTTCAGACAGCGGTAGGCTAAAGATATTGGCACCTGTGAAATCACAGTCACAATTATCATCAAATTTAAAGTCGGAATAACCCGTGGTGGAGGTCAAGGCATGATCGCCAATTTGCCAATCCAAGGTGAGGATAGCCTCGGTTTGTTTATTCTTGCTATAGTCGCCGTTAGAATGACGTTTGCCGTCCAAACTGTTGTCCAATACAGAGGCATTTTGCCCAAAGCCATAAACCAGAATTTGGGAATAGAGCATGCCAGCTAGGGGATGACCTCCAGGAAAGAGAGTGTTGGGAAGTTCGCCGTCAATTTCCATATTGCGGCCTAGCACATCAAATCTGCTATGTTCAACCTTGAGGGTGGCGGTTAAATTTTCCGATAAATCCATTTCCACCGTACCCCGCAGAGTCCAGTCCTTTTGATCTGGCTCCATGCGGCCCAAGGTTAAATTCTCAATATAGCCGTCCAGATCATGATAGCGACCAGCTACCCGCATCCGAACCTTGTCAGATATAGGGCCTGACAAAACAAGGGTTGCTTCCTTTTCATTGTCGGTTGGCTCATAAGATACACTTGCAGAGCCTTCAAATGCCTCTGTTGGTTTTGCGGTGGATATATTCAAGGCACCCGAGACAGAGTTTTTGCCAAAAAGAATGGATTGAGGACCCCGCAGCACTTCTATGCGTTCCAGATCAAGGAAAGGCGCACGGGATTGTTGGGCACGTCCATGATGGATGCCGTCCACATAGATGCCAACCGATTGTTCGAAACCTTGGTTATTGCCCGAACCAATGCCACGAATAAAGACGTTGGTGCCGATACCGCTTTCGGCCATAGTGAAGTTTGGAACCGAAAATTGAAGATCAGCCATTTTCTGAATGGCATTGGCTTTTATGAAGTCACCACTTACCACAGATACGGATATGGGGACGTCTTTTAAACTTTGTTCACGGTATTGGGATGTGACGACGATTTCTTCTAGTACTGTTTCTGCTGCGTGTGTGGTTGATGTTATAACGGCTCCCATCATCATTGAGGCGGATATCATGGCAGAGGTTGTTTTTAAATATTTAAGATGGTTCATTTTTTTCTCCCTAGTTATATTTATGGTAACTTAAAATAAGTAATTATAAAGACGATAGAGGACGTAAAAAGGGGAACTATTTGTAAAGTACTATATACTATAGGTTATACTATATAAAAAAAGAGTCTGTGACAACAAGATATGATAGCATTATCTTTTATTGACAATGACATCAGAAACAAATACGCGCGCCTCATTATGTCTTAAAAGGCTATTGGTAACCCGTTGAAAGGCATCGCCGATCATGGCCACATTGACGGGCTTATAGACATCAAAATAATTATAGGAGAGACGGCTGGCCTCCATCACATAGGCACTGCTCAGTCTTGGCACATATTTACGGGCCATTTCGCGTTTTTCTTCATTCTCCAATTTTACAACGACTGTGATGGTCATGTTGCCTTTTGGTCGACCCTTATGGTACATGCTGACGGCAAGGGGCGGTACGGCTATATAGATTTCACTAATATGACCTTCTGCCTCTTCTTCTTTTTTGGGTTTTTCTTCTTCGGAGGCCATGGCCTGAGCTGTTATAAAGAAGCCCGAGAAAATTAATGTCAGGATTATGAAGGTTATAGTGAATAAAAAATGACGCATATAATATATTTTCTCAATTTTTTTGGTTGTAATTTAAGTCTTTTAAGAATTTACAGCAATAATGTCATTATTTCGTTAATAAAATATTTTGCATTTTGCAACGCATTTTGAATGAATAATATTCGATATTAGACATTTTGCAAAATATTATAAGGATATAAATAATGATTATCGCAGAAAATAAGGAATTTCGGAAAATTTTAAGAATGGCACGGTTTATGCATTTTACTAATTGCCTCTAGAGCAGGGGCGAAGTTTGGACTTATCTGACCCCCAACAGAAGGCTATCTTCGCCCACTCTTATTCATTTATGAAATTGGCTAAAGGCGGCTCAGTTGCGTTTTGGCCGTCTTTTCATAAAATAAGTTGAGTATGATTATTTATTTTATTGTGTAAAAATACGAGGTGCCCTTGTTGCGTAACGGGCATCTTTTTTTATGTCTGTTTGGGGAAGGATAAATCCAAAAATTAGATACTGATACCGCCGCCAAGTCTGCTTAAACCATCCTGATAATTGGAGAGCTGTTTTAAGAGATAGGCGGGTACTGGGCCACTTTTTATTTTGGATTGTTTAAGAACATCTGCCTTTACGGGATCATAGGTTAATGATCTGAAGGCTCGCTTTATGGTTTCAAGGGCTGTTGTTATTTGGTTGCTGACATATTCGGCTTCTTTTTTTGACCTGAGTGAAAAGCTGGACAGTAATTTTAGGGCAAATATTCCACCCAGATTATCAGGGTCTGTTCCCAAAGACTCAGCCCCAATAGCAAAAAGTTTATCGGTGGGTAAAATTTTGGCGGGATGCATGCCAAGCTTTACCAGCGCATCCTTGGCGCCTTTGCCAGCAATAACTTCTAAGGTTGATCCGTTATGGGTTTCTATTTTAAGTTCTGGCCCATTGGTTCCCGTAACCTGTACGGCTTTAATATGTCTAAAGGATAGTCTTTGGATGCGTTTTGCCAAGGTGGCATAGTCATCCCCCTCATTGATGGTTATTTTTTGTGCCCGTCCCCCATTGATGGAAATGAAGAAGTGATCCCCTGCCCGAACGGATGTCTGGGTTTCAATGTTACGGGTTTGTTTATTATCATATAAACCTGTGGGTAAACCCAGTTTGGTTAATATGGATGATCCAGATGCAGAAAAGGCCAAGGATGAGCTGCCGTTATAACCGCTTGCGCCACCTAATTGTCTGATCCAGTCAGCGGCGCCAGTGGTTGCATCAATTTTTGCGGCAAAGCCATCTGTGCTGCCAGATTTTGTTGCGCCAGGCAGGGTGCCGCTTGTTTGGCCTGCCACATAAACCGCACCGTTTTGTACGCTTAGCCCTTCGATCCTATCTGTGCCAGAAGTTCCCAGAAAATTCGTCCAATCCGCCGTGAGGGATGTGCCGCCATCGGTAAATTTTGTGATAAATCCATCGGCATTGCCGCTATGAGCATTGGTTATGGTCCCGCCCGATAAGGCAGCATTATTAGTTGTTCCTGCGATATAGATCGATCCTGCGGCATCAACCACTATATCGGAAATGGAACCATCCCCTAGATCCCCAAGATCATAGGAGGCAAGCTCCACGGTTAAATTCGTTGCATCAAGTTTTCGAATGACGGCATGACCAGATTCCCGAGCCGCCACAAGAATATTGCCGTCACTGGCGATTGCAACGGCTTCCCCCAATTCTGTGCCCGCTCCACCAATTTGGGCGGATGCGGTAAGGGTGCCGTCCAAACCACTAAGCTTTGTCACAAAAATGTCCGCAAGTCCGCCGTGGGTTGTTGTACTATTGAGGCGACCAAGGATTGATCCGACCACAATAACATCACCTGCGGCGTCTATGGCAAGGCTGTTGGCTCTATCGGTTGCTACGGTATCTTGCTGACGGGTCCATAATTCTTCACCGGCCTTGTCAAATTTTGTGATAAAGCTATCAAGCCCCGTTAAGGTGTCAGACGCAATCAATTCATCATTGACCTGTCCTGCAATATAAATATTGTCGCTGCTGTCAATGACAAGGTCAAAGGCTTTTGCCTGATCTGAGGCACCTAGAAGACGGTTCCACAAAACATTGCCCGAAGCATCATATTTGGTCAGAAACACATCCTGTCCGGTGGCAGCGTTAATTTGGTCGCCAAAATCCCCTTTTGAGCTACCAACCACATAAACATTGCCTTGGCTGTCAATGGCTGTGGTATCGGCGTGGGTTTCAAATAAATCCCCTGGGCTTGTATGATCTGTGCCAGCAATGACTTGATTTGAAAATTCTGTAACGGGGCTTATGGTGGCAAGGTCACGTAATTTTGTAAGGGTTGCCGTTTCGGTGGCACCGTATCCTGCATCCCTATGGCTACCTGTAATATAGAGGGCAGGTTCCGAGATTTGTGCGGTAAGAGTGACCTTCTCGGTGGCATCAACATCAAATTTAAGGGCAAATTTTCCCGTACTAACCTCTTCAACCAGAAAACGGCTTTTGTAGGTGCTGATGGGGTTATTATTAGCGTCAAGCGTTGTGATGGCCGTAATTTGCTGATTAAAATAGGATGTCAGGCTGCTCAGTGTGATGGGTCCTGCAATCTGTGAGAGATCCATGGTAATATTATCAACGGATGCGCCCTTGTCCAATTTTAGGGTAAAAACCTCATTACCAACAATGCCTGGGATCGCCTGGGTCTTTGAGCTGACGGAAAGGGTTGATCCTAAAATGTCGTAATTGCTCTTGCCGAGAGAAATATCCGATTGGGCACGGGATTCTTTATCTCCGAACATCAGGGTAAGTTTATCAAGTTCTGCGCCTCTGACATAATTGTCCACCTGAGCAAGGCCACCCCGAAACTGGCTACTCAATTTGGCGAGTATGGCGGTTGGTGTGGATGGTTCAGCGGCATAATCAGCAATGGTTTTAAGATTATTGAGCGCCTGATAAAGCGCAAAAAGAGCCTTTTCATCCTTGTTTTTTGTTTGAGAGACGTTTTTATCATTAAGATTAATGAAATCACTTTTTCCTCGGATCGCATTGAACTGGCCTGCTAGGGTTTGATTGCCTTTGTTTTCAATTTGATCCCAAGGGGTAATTACAGCAGGACCACGTTCAATTCTGTGAGAGGTATTTTGAATGGCGGCAACAGTGCGGGTAACGGTCTGGGCGTTGAAATAAGATCCAAGCAGATCCGCATTGAAATTAATCAATGTGAAATTATTCTGGGTTGTATCTTCCGAGCCTATGCCAAACATGATGCCGCCAAATAATTCTTAAAATACTATAATTTTAAGAAACAAACTTCTCCACATATAATATTATAAAGAATCAGTTAATAAATAATTTAGAACGAGTGTAACATTGTCAGGGTTGCACAACAATAGGGCGATTTTGCCTAGTGAATGCTTAGAATCTCCCATATTATCAGAGATAAGGTACTATTCTTGCCGACTTTATGGTCTGTTTGAGCCTTAACTATTGAACTCATGGTGGATTGGCACTAAATCTTATATGTTATTGAATAAGTTATTTGACCTTAACAACAAGGATTTGGAAGAAATATGGGTGGTTTTGCGTATGATTTGGCTTGGCTTGTAGAGACTCTTTTCGGTGTTTTGAAATTTGGGTTGATGGTTTATATTATTTTAGGGCTGCTTGTTTCTTTTGCCATTGTCAATAGCCATAATCAGGTTGTCAGTATGGTTCTTGGCACGTTATATCGTGTTTTTGAACCGATGCTTACCCCCATTCGGAATTTTTTGCCCAATTTAGGCGGCATTGATATTTCCCCAATTTTTTTGTTTATTGCACTTGAATTTGCGAGCCGGATTTTGGTTCGTTTTCTTATCGCCCTTGCCTAGATAGTCATGCCCATAACGCTTTGTTCCAATGGTATCAGGCTTATGATCCGATTAACCCCAAAGGCTTCGAAAAATTGCTTTGGGCCCGTGGAATTTGATCACATCGGGAGGGCCTATCTTAAGGCTCATGTCACCACAGTTCCAGAAAACGGCAAGGCGAATAAAACTTTGATAAAAAATTTGTCCAAGTCATTGGGCTTGCCTTTGGGGAATATTTCTGTTGCATCGGGGGCGACAAACCGTAATAAACAGATATTAATCGAAGGTGATTCAAAAGACTTATTTGAAAAAATTGGACTGTGGATAAAGGATTTGTGACGTGACGGCGGATGTAATTGACGGTAAGGCTTTTTCTGAAAGTTTGAAGCAAGATGTGGCAAAGCAAGTGGCCATTTTAAAGGAAAAATACAATTTAATTCCGGGGCTTGCGGTGGTTCTGGTGGGCGAGAATCCTGCCAGTCAGATTTATGTACGCAATAAAAATAAATCAACACTGGCTGCGGGCATGAAAAGCTTTGAACATCGCTTAACACCAGATGTGAGCGAAGCGGAATTGGTGGGTCTTGTGCATAAGCTTAATGATGATCCCGCTGTTCACGGTATTCTGGTTCAGTTACCGTTGCCAAAGCATATCAATGAGGCGGCCGTTATTGATGCGATTTCTCCAGCAAAAGATGTGGACGGATTTCATGTGATTAACTCTGGGCTTCTGGCCACGGGTGGCAAGGGCATGGTACCCTGCACGCCGCTTGGTTGCATTATGATGTTGAAAAATCGGTTGGGAAATATGAGCGGACTTGATGCGGTGGTTGTGGGGCGATCCAATATTGTGGGAAAACCTATGGCTCAATTATTGCTGAATGAAAATTGCACCGTAACCATTGCCCATAGCCGCACCCGTAATTTATCCGGGGTCGTCAAAAGAGCCGATATTGTTATTGCCGCCGTCGGGGTGCCTGAACTTGTGAAGGGTGACTGGATTAAGGACGGTGCTATTGTTATTGATGTGGGCATTAATCGCATTGAAGAGGAAGATGGCAAAACAAAACTCGTGGGGGACGTTGAATATGCTGCGGCGGCTCGTCATGCTGCCGCAATTACGCCCGTCCCTGGTGGAGTTGGGCCAATGACCATTGCATTGCTTCTTAAAAATACGGTTACGGCGGCGTGCAGGCAGACCAATGTTGCGGAACCTGAAATTTAAAATTTACTGGGGAACAGATCATGTATGAACTTTTTATAGGAACATTTGTTACCTTTTTTGTGGTGATTGACCCTGTTGGTATTGCACCAATTTTTGCAGTTCTTACCGAAGGCTCTAGCCCCACCTATAAAAGACGAATGGTTATAAAGGCAACCTGCATTGGTGGCCTTATTCTTCTGTTTTTTGCTTATCTGGGGTCTAATCTTATGACCACGCTAGGGATCAGTATGCCTGCCTTTAGAACGGCGGGGGGGATTTTGCTTTTTATGATTGCCCTTGAAATGATTTTTGAAAAACGTGCCGAACGCCGTGAAAAAAATACCGAAGGTCTTGCTCATGACCATGGCAAAGAGGGTATAACGGAATATTACCCTGATGAAGAATATGAAGATATTTCGGTTTTTCCCTTTGCTATTCCCTTCATTGCGGGACCAGGCAGCATCACAACCAGTATTCTTTTGATGAACCAAAATACGGCAAGTTTTGAAAATCAGGGTATCATTCTTGGGGCTTTGCTCGCGGTATTGCTGGCAACATTTATCATGCTATCCATGGCCAGTAAGATTATGAGCATCATGGGAAAGACCATTGCCAATGTTATAACCCGTATCTTGGGCGTGATTTTGGCGGCGATGGCCATTCAATTTGTCTTTGACGGCATTAAGATGAGCTTTTTTGGGGCATAAGATTATATTTCATCTCTCTGTCAGAAAAATTGAGTGACTTCCCATCTTCTTCCCCCTATGAAGAAGATATGAACGATAGAGAAGAAATAGACAATTCCAAATGGATAAGGGATAGGATAAAACGACAGTTTTCTGAACTGGTTCGCCTGTCTTTTCCTATTATCTTCCAACGGCTTGGTATTATGACCATGGGTGTTGTGGATACCATGATGGTGGGACGTTATTCTGCACAGGAACTGGCCTATCAGAGTATTGGAAGTGTGCCTGTGGCTTCGGTGATTGTTGTTTCTATTGGACTTATGATGGGAACAATGGTTTTGACATCAAATGCTTACGGGGCAAAAGACTATAAATTATGCGGAAGAATTTGGCGAAGAGCTTTGCCCTATGGTTTTTTTATAGGTCTTCTTGGGTTGATTGTCTGTATTTTTGGAGAAGAACTATTACTAGTTCTTGGTCAAACGCCTGATATTGCCCGTGGGGGTGGGGTTGTCATGCGGGCGGTTGCAATTGGTATTCCCATGACCAATATGATGCTCGCCTGCACCTTCTTTTTGGAGGGTATTAATCGGCCATTACCAGGGATGATTTTCATATGGCTTGCCAATATTCTTAATATTTTTTTCAACTGGGTTATGGTATATGGCCATTTGGGTTTTGATCCTATGGGGGCCGAGGGATCCGCTTGGGCCACCTCTATTGTCAGAACATTTTTGGCTTTGGGGTTGATCTATTATATCCTGAACATGAAGGGGTATGACATATTTGGCCTTCGTCTCAAGGTTGATATGCGGCTTCATAAATGGAAAAGATTGCGACAGGTTGGTTATGGCGCGGGCCTCACCAGCGGAGCTGAACATGCAGGTTTTGCCGCCTTGCAAATTTTTGCAGGTTGGATTGGTCCTCTGACCCTTGGCGCCATGTCCATTAGCTTTAACATATATGGAATTCCCTTTATGATAGCCTACGGCATTGCTGGGGCAACCGCCGTACGGGTTGGTATTGCTCTTGGGCGTCGGGATTACCGTGATCTTATATTGGCGGGAAGTTGCGGCATAATTTTTAATATTATTATGATGTTGCCGTTGCTTGGAATATTGATTATTTTTCCTGCTGAAATTTCTGGATTATTCACCACCGAACCCGCTCTTATTACGGTGACAGCACCTTTAATTATACTATCGGCGTGGATGCTTTTATTTGACAGCACACAAGCGGTGATCGGCAATGGGCTTCGGGGTCGGCGAGACATCTGGATGCCTACAATTCTTTATTTTCTCACATATTTGATTATCATGATTCCGCTGGCTTATATTTTAGCCTTCAATTTTGAGCGGGGAGCGGTGGGGTTGTTTGAAAGCACGGTTATTGTTAGTTTGATATCCTGTATTTTGTTGATGGGACGTTTTTATTATCTGTCCTATCTGGATTTTAAGCAGCCGTTACTACAGAAACTTTGAGAGCATTTTCATGGATCATAGATTGCTTTCTTGCCCGGCGCCGAACCCGCAAATAATAGAAGGTTGGCACAAATATGAGGGCAAGTAAGGTGGAGCCAACCATGCCGCCGGCTATGGCGGTGGCAAGAGGGGGCCACATATTACCACCCCAAATAATCAAAGGCATAAAGCCACCAATGGTGGTAAGCGTTGTGGACAATACATGGCGGCTGGAATTGACCACAATATCGACTATTTCATCGGGATCGGCAGCACGGGCAAGCTTTGACGCCCGAAGAGCGGCCAGCACGACAATACTGTCATTGATAGCAAGTCCAATGAGCCCCATAGTACCCATAATGCCAGTAAAACCCATAGGAAAGCCAAATAACCAGATTGAAAATAGAGCAAGACCTACGCTAAAAAAGGCAACCCCACCGATGATGAGCGCAGAGGTAAAGCTGTTGAATGTCAGCACCAAAACCCCCATCATAATAACCAAAAGCGGTAGGACAGTGGAAAATAACTTGCTTTCTGATTCGGTTCTTTTTTCGCTTTCTCCCCCAAATTCTAACCGATATCCAGCGGGCAGTTCAAAGTTGGCCTCTTTTAAGCGACGCTGAAAATCGTCAAGAGCAATGGTTGGCAGGCTATAGGGTTTGATAAAGGCCTGCAGAATATTTAACCTCTGCATATCTCTTCTGCTGATGGCATTATAGCTTGGCATTAATGTCATGGTTCCAAGACTGCTGAGGGGAATCCCAGATATAGTATGATTATTCGTGTCAGTACTGCCATTTGGGGCGACAAGAGAATTATTGAAAAGATAGGCAAGGTCAGAGCGATCATGGCCCCCCACTCTTACCCTTACGGGAAGATTTTCACTGCCTTCGAGAATGCTGCCACCCGTATAACCTTCGAGATTATTATTAATCTGATCGGCAATTTGATTGAGTTTTAGGCCAGCGACCTGTGCGGCATCTTCATTGGACATAAAATATAATTTTGGCTGACTTAATGATATTTTTGCGCTGGTATAGGTCACATTTTGGGTATGGGTGAGGAGCTGACGAATTTCTTCTCCTTTTTCAGAAAGAATTTTCAGATCCTGACCATAAATGAAAATTTCTATGGGGGCTTCAAATGGAGGACCCTGTTCAAAAGGGATGGCAAGGATCATGGCATCGGGAAGTCCCGCCATCAAATCTCGTTGAAGACGGGGCAGAATATCCAAAGTTGCCTTATCGGATGTTGTTTGAATGAAGGCACTGGCGAAACTGTTTAATCCGGACTGATTAAGAAAACTGTTGTAAAATACCGCTGGGGCGGCCTCGCCTGCTACCCAGTAATCATTGATGATTTCTGGATATTTTGCCATGATTTGTCGGGCAATGCCCACTTGTCGTACGGTTTCCTGTAGGCTCGTTTGGGCGGGAAGTGTCATTTGGAGTTGGAACTGATCCCGATCCACGGGTGGGAAAAATTGTTGGGTTAAGGTTGTGCTTAATCCAAATCCCAAAAGAGGAATGGTTATGGACAGGAGGATCGCTTTGCGGGGATGGTCCATACACCAACGTAAGCCACGGCGATATTTTTCCCGAAGAGCAATATTGCTATAGCCTTTTTGGAGAATGCCACATTTAGATTGTAAAAGTTCGCCACGATCAAAATATCCTGTGAGGGCTGGCACAATGGTTAGAGCCAGAAACAGGGAGGAAAATAGTGCAATAATGACCGCAAGTCCAATGCTGCCAATGAATTCTCCCGTTGCCCCAGGGGATAACACAATGGGCATAAACGTGAGACAAGTGGTCACGGTCGAGGCCAAAAGAGGAATAGCGAGATGCTTGACCATTTTTGAAATTGACAGATCAATCGCATGCCCCATTCTTCTGGATTTTTGATATTCATCGACCGCAACAATGGCATTATCAATTAAAAGACCAAGAGCGATAATGAGACCCGTTATGGACATTTGGTGCAGGGGTATATGCATAAAGTTGAACGCACCCATCACCATAAAAATGGTGAGTGGCAAGGCAGAAGCAACCAGAATAGCCGATCGCCACCCCATCATGAATATCATGATAACAATGATGATGAGGGCACCTATAACAATATTACCCAGTAAGGTGGACAGGCGTTTTGTCGAGTAGACATCTTGATTAAAAATTATATCGACCTTGATGGCTTTGGGTAGATTTTGACGAAATTTATCAAGCTCTGTGGTTAGTCTTGCGCTCCAATGATCAACACGGACGGCATCATTAACTTTGGCGCCGACGATGACACCTTGTTTCCCGTTCAAGATGGCCATGCTATAGGCAGGAGTGCGGTTGCCTTTACGGACTTCTGCTACATCCGCAACCCGCAGAAATTGACCTGTTGATATTTGTTTCAAGGGAATGCTGCGTATTCTGTCTTCGGATTTGAGCTCGCCTGCCACTTCCAGAATGAAATCATGTTGATCTCCTCGCAACACTCCCGCAGGATTTTTTGAATCTGCCTCTGCGATGGCATTGGAAACATCTTTTACGGTTAGTCCAACGGAGGTCAGAATATCAGGTTTAATGGTCACAATAACTTCTTCATCCATTTCACCAAAGACTTTTGCCTCTTCGGTACCTGGGATGGGAGATATGATATTTTCAAGCTCCTTGGCAAAGCGGCTTAGGATATCAATTTGTGGTTCTGAAAAGGTCCCCTCTGGCATATCCCAAGTCAGCCCCACCATAAAGGTATAAACCGTACTTTTATTGTCAAGCAGATAGGGAGAGCCTGCACCTTCGGGCAATTCCCTTTCGGCATCTTTCATTTTGTCTCGTATTTTTGACCAGACATTCTCTATGTCGGATTTCTTAACGGAATCTTCTAATTCGATGGTAATGGATGACATCCCCGTACGAGATGTGCTTCTTAGGCGCTTTATTTCATCTATTTTGCTGAATGCCGTTTCCAACTTTTCGGTTACAAGGGCTTCTACTCTTTCGGCGCTAGCCCCGGGATAAGGGGTGTTAACGGAATCAAAGCGGTGGGTGAGGCTCGGGTCTTCTTGTCGGGGTAATGTGGCAATGGCGGAAAAACCCGCCACAATAATCAGACCAATGAAAAGGACGGTAAGACGTCTGTTTCGGAAAAATAATGTGCTCCACATGGCTAGTTCTTCTCATGTATTCGAACAAGCTGACCTGGAACAAGGCGGTGAATACCATTGGTTACGATGCGGTCTTTGTCGGTTAATGTTCCTCGAACAAAGGCAAAATCCCCATTGGTATAAAGCAGCTGTAATTCCTGTCGAGATAAGGTGCCATATTGTGAGGTCTCCTTATAGGGTTCTATGGTATAGACGCTCCATAACCCACGGTGACTTTCTGCAAGGGCACTGTTTGGCAGCCAAAAACCGCTCTGCTTTATTTCCTGATTTACTGAAATTTCAGCCAATCCGCCGCTTCTGATGGCTGAGTTACTTGGATCAATATCAAAGATGGCGGTTATGGTTCTTGTAGATTGATCAATTTTATTTAAAAGGGTGCGCAAAGTTGTTGTAATTTTTCGGTCATGGTAATCAAAATTATAATGATCTCCAATGACAAGGGAAGCTATGGCCGATAAAGGCAGACCAACATGAATTTCCAAACGGTGGTCTTCAATCAGGCGAATGACAGGGGTGCCAGCGGAAAGTGCGGTTCCTTCATCCTGATAACGACGCAGTACACTACCATCAAAACTTGCGGTTAGGGTGGCCATGTTTTTTTCTACTTCAAGGCTTTTTAGAGCGGCCTTGGCTTTATCAACGGTGGATGCCGTGGCAACTTTTCTGGCTTTTAGAGCGATAAGATCAAATTTAACCTGTTCAAATTTTTGATCTGATATATGTTTTTTATTCAATAACACACGGTAACGGTCATAGGACGCCTGAGCACGATCAAGAAGTGCTGTTGTTTCTTGATCAAGAGCTATGGCCTCGGCAAGCCCCGCTTCAAGCTCTTTGGCGCGGGCGTTTAATCTTCTCATATCTAAGCGGGCCAGAACGTCATTCTTTTTAACAGTATCCCCCTCATCAACTAAAATTTCAGCCAAGAGTCCTGCCTTATCGAAACCATGATCACTTTCTCGACCAGCAACGATGCTGCCTGAATATTTTTGATTGATCTGATAATGATTGACCGCATGAAGAACAGATGTATTTACCGTCAGGGCATGGCTTATCAAGTCTTGATCATTGCTAAGATTTACCAATGCCAAGGACTTTGCAAAAAAAACAAGGACCAACAAAATCACAACAATAACACCCCCCAAGGCTACCCTAAATTTTTTTTGGGTATAAATCGAAGATGAGACATTGGTAAGGCTTGAATCATTTTCGATTTTATTATTGTTATTTATTATTTCGTCCGTCATCGTAATTCTCGCAATTCTTTCTTTCAAATCCCTCGCTCAAAAATCGGATATTCAGAGAGAATCACATTATATGTTTACGATGACAACATATCAGATATATTGACACTGTCAACTTTAATATCACTAACCTCTTGTAGCTCTGTTTTGACAAAGGGTATGAAAAATAGTATTTGATTTTAAGTAAGACATTTTGAGTAACCTATAATGAGTTATATCCGCTCCTTTATTTTCAATATTATTTTTTGGATCACAGCGCCTCTGTGGGTTACATTTGTTTTGGTTCCGCTGTCTTTTCTGAAATCCCCCGCACCTTTACGGCGATATTTGTCAATATGGTTTGATGCGATATTTTTTCTCTTGGATAAAATCAGCGGCATAAAAATCGAGGAGCGGGGTATTGAAAATATCCCAAAGGATAAAGGCTTCATATTATGCAGCAAGCATATGAGCAATCTAGACGCCCTGATTATTTATCGGCGAATGCCAAATTTGACGGCATTGGCCAAAATTGAATTATTCAGAACCTTTGGCTTTAAACAGGTTCTCACCAAAATGGGCGTCATTCCCATTGATCGGGGCAAGGGTAAAGCCAAGGAAAAAACCCCTGAAATTGCTCAAATATTGATCGAGCAGAAAATACCACTGTTGCTGTTTGTGGAAGGAACGAGAATTGCCGTGGGTAAAAGAAAGCCTTTGAAGTCGGGCGTCTATTATATTCAAGAAAATCAAGATCTTCCCGTTATTTGTGCCTCAACCAATACGGGGATGCATTGGGTTAAGGGCAGCCCCTTTAATAAACCTGGAACCGTGGTTATGCACTATCACCCCGCCATTGATCAAAGTTTAAGCAAGGATGACTTTATGGCGAAGGTGAAGGAATATGTGGTGTTTCATAGCGAAGAACTTATGGGGGTCGAGGGGCAGGACTGATTTATAATAGCCCTGCCCTATTTTTTTGAGACTTTTTTATTAGTCCATATGTAAAATCAGGCCAACTTTAATTATTTGACCGCTTGGATCAAAGCGAAAGCTGTCGCCAGCTTGCGCCCATGTGACGGCAGAATGTTCTGATCTTATATATTCAATTCTTAAGGCAATATCTTCTAGGATGCCCACCTCAAAACCTGCGCCGTAACGATATCCGCCGAGGCTTTTTGACTGTTTGGTGTTAAATCCACGACTGCTGTATTTTGTGGAGGTGTAACCACCAAGTCCATAAACAAGAATACGGTCTGATATGGTCATACCAAGGCGCGTATTAAGATCAAATGAGAAACCTGCTTTAAGGCCATAGCTTTTTGTTCCGTCCGAAACATATCCTGAACCCCCGTTAAGACCAAGTCCGCCTTCGATACCGATATACATGGGTCCCCATAAATTTGTACCAATACCGCCGTAAATTGTTCCGCCGTAGCCAGTGCTTTTTTTGGAAGAGGTAATACCATTAAAGGTGCTGGTATCGGCATCAAGTTCAGTATAGGTTGCGCTTGGATCAACTTTGGCGTAATTGGCATTAAGACCAAGGTAAAGACCTTCGAAGGGGTTGCCGTCCATACCTGCTTTGGCATTTTGTGTCATAAGGGGCGATGCCATTAAAATGGTTGCGGTTAAGGCCGATGCACTGATGAGGGTGGTTTTCAATAGACTGGACATTATTATAAGGTTCCCTTTTTTGAGAATTAATAGTGATGGATTAATTTGTGACCATATTACATTTTTTTGGGCTTATGGAAACAAGAACTTGACTCTTGAGAAAAAAAGCCATATTTTCCGGCTCATTATCAAGGATTTGCACGATATTGCGTCCAAGGATGTCCATCAGTCAGCGAAGATTCGCCCACTGGTGCCTTTGTGTTATGCGATTTTATGAAAATCTTAAACGGAAATAATGAATAATGTTTGACAGTTTAAGCGATAAGCTAGGCGGTATTTTTGACAAGCTGAAACGGCGGGGTTCTCTTTCAGAGAATGACGTTAATGAAGCTATGCGGGAAGTGCGGATTGCACTGCTTGAGGCCGATGTGGCCTTGCCTGTGGTTAAGGATTTCATTGCCAAGGTAAAGACGCGCGCTATTGGGCAGGAAGTCATGAAATCCGTGTCTCCCGCTCAGATGGTGGTCAAGATTGTCAATGATCATCTGGTGGAAATGCTGGGCAGTGATACGGTGGGCATTAGCCTTGCTGCCGTGGCACCCGTTCCGATCCTTATGGTGGGATTGCAGGGGTCTGGTAAGACAACCTCTGCGGCTAAGATCGCCAAACGGTTAAAAGAAAAAGAAAATAAGAAAGTCTTGATGGCATCACTGGATATTTATCGTCCAGCCGCCATGGAGCAGCTCAGAATCCTTGGTGAACAGATTGATGTAAAGACATTGCCGATCGTTCAGGGTCAAATGCCCGTTGATATTGCCAAGCGGGCCATGACGGCGGCGAAGTTACAAGGCTTTGACGTTGTTCTTCTTGATACGGCGGGACGGCTGCATATTGACCAGACCCTCATGGCAGAAGTGGTCGGTGTGCGTAATGCGACAAACCCGCATGAAATCTTGCTTGTGGTCGATAGTCTCACGGGTCAAGATGCGGTCAATGTGGCCCAGCAATTCAGCGATAAGGTGGGTATTACGGGGGTTGTTCTAACCCGTATGGACGGCGATGGTCGTGGCGGCGCGGCACTTAGTATGCGGGCGGTCACGGGGCAACCTATTAAATTGGTGGGTGTTGGCGAAAAACTTGACGATATGGAGGAATTTCATCCAGAACGTGTCGCATCCCGTATTTTGGGTATGGGTGATGTGGTCTCGCTTGTGGAAAAGGCCGCTGAAACCATTGAGGCCGCCGACGCCGAAGAAATGATTAAAAAGATGAAGAAGGGGCAGTTTGATTTTGACGATCTGCGCTCCCAACTTCGTCAGATGAAAAAACTGGGCGGCATGTCAAGTATTCTCGGTATGATTCCAGGCCTTGGTAAGATGCAGAAACAAATGGCAAGTGCTAATATTAATGACAATGTACTGAAACGTCAGGAAGCGATCATTAACAGCATGACCCCAAAAGAGCGGGCGATGCCTCAATTATTAAATGCATCCCGAAAGAAAAGAATTGCTGCAGGTTCTGGTACCAGTGTTCAGGACATTAATAAACTGATTAAAATGCAAAAACAAATGGCGGGTATGATGAAAAAAATGGGTAAAGGCGGCCGTGGTATGCCTCTTCCCGGACAATTGCCCCCCGGAATGGAAGGACTGCTTCCAAAATAAACAGTAAATATTAAAGACAAACCTATTGTAAAATTTAAGATTAAACTCAAAGAAAGGATTAGCCTGAATGGCTGTTAAAATTAGATTGGCTCGTGGAGGAGCAAAAAAACGCCCTTATTACCGTATTGTTGTGGCCGATGCCCGTGCTCCTCGTGATGGACGTTATATTGAAAAGGTTGGAACTCATAATCCTCTTTTACCAAAGGATCATGCAGATCGCGTTAATCTTGTAGAAGACCGGATTAAATTCTGGCTTGAGCAGGGCGCATTGCCTACGGACCGTGTTGCACGTTTTCTTGATGCTGCGGGCTTGTTTAAACGTGAAGCAAGCAATAACCCAAATAAAGGAAAACCTGGTGCTAAGGCTCTAGAACGTGCCGAAGAAAAAGCCGCTAAAATAACAGCGGCTGCCGAAGCGGCTGAAGCGGCCAAAGCGGCACCTGCTGAGGAAGCACCTGTTGAAGAGGCTCCTGTTGAGGAAGCGTCTGCTGAGGAAACTTCTGCCTAAAATTGCCTAAAATCGAAAGAGCTTGTCATGTCTCGACCGCAATATGTGCATTCTAGACGAGAAGAACCTGAAATAGGCCCCGAGTGGATATCAATCGGGGTCATTGTAGGTGCGGTCGGAATTAAAGGAGCGGTTCGGTTAAAGGTTTTTACCGAGGATTTAAAGCAGGCGTTGGGTAGAGGTCATGTTACAATCTTCCCAACGGATCATAGTAAGGGTGAACAGCGGGCCTGTACGCTTTTACACAAGATCAAGGTGGGGTATGCCTGCATGCTTTCAGGCGTTTCTGATCGGGAAGAAGCCGAAGCTTTAAAGGGTGTGAAACTTTATGTTTCACGGGAAAGTTTGCCCAAAATAGAAGAAGAAGGCAGCTTCTATTATGAAGATATGGAAGGATTGATCGCAAAGGATACGGCGGGAAAACCTTTCGGTGTTGTGGCGGCGATCTATAATTTTGGTGCGGGGGATTTGTTGGAAATAAAGCTGGATGATGATCTGGCGGATCTGGCATCCGGCACAAGGATGTATCCTTTTCGGGACGAGTATGTCTTGGAGGTGAATATAGACGAAGGTTATCTGGTGATTGATCGTGTGGCTTTTGGTGACGATCAGGAAATGGATAAGACATAGGAAAAAAAATGCCAGAATTTGTTTGGCAGGCACAGATATTGACCCTTTATCCGGAAATGTTTCCGGGTCCTTTGGGCGTTTCTCTTGCGGGAAAGGCACTGGAAAAGGGACTTTGGACAATGGATGTGGTCCAAATTCGGGACTATGCCAAGGATAAGCATCGCAATGTGGACGATACCCCGTCTGGCGGTGGCCCTGGCATGGTGATGCGGGCGGATGTGTTGGGAGAGGCTATTGATGATGTGGTTCTATCTCGACCAAAAGATATAAAGGGTGATGAATGGCCTATTGTTTATTTATCACCAAGAGGCAAACGGTTGGATCAGGAATTGATTCGGGAATTTGCCTCAAAAAAAGGAATAACGCTTATTTGTGGTCGGTTTGAGGGCATAGATGAGCGAATTTTGGAAGCCCGTCAAATCATGGAGGTAAGTCTCGGTGATTTTGTGCTTTCAGGAGGGGAAGTGGCGGCTATGGCCTTGATGGATGCAGTGGTGCGCACGATCCCAAAGGTGATAGGCGATGCTGACACTTTAAAAGAAGAGACATTTGAATCAGGATTACTTGAATATCCTCATTACACCCGCCCCAAAATTTGGGAAGGGCGTGAAATTCCAGAAGTGCTTCAGTCGGGGCATCATGGAATGATAAAGAAATGGCGTTTGGAACAGTCAGAGAAGTTAACTGAGGCCAGACGTCCAGATCTTTGGGAAAAATATATTCAGGGGGATAAATATAGTCGAGTAAAACGGGACGTAAAATAAAATATAAAGAAGAATAAATTTGGTATTGGAATTTAAAGACCCTTGCTATATAAGCGGGTCAGCTGAAAAGAGAGAATAAAATGAATATTATTGAGAAATTTGAAAAAAACCAGATCGCAAAGCTTACAGAAGGTAAAATTATACCTGAATTTGCTGCGGGTGATACGTTGCGTGTGAACGTGAAAGTTATTGAAGGTGCGCGTGAGCGTATTCAGGCCTATGAAGGGGTTTGTATTGCACGGTCAAATCGCGCTCTTAATTCTTCCTTTACGGTTCGTAAAATTTCATATGGTGAGGGTGTTGAACGTATATTCCCCCTTTATTCGCCAAATGTTGATAGTATCGAAGTGGTTCGCCGTGGTAAGGTTCGTCGTGCGAAACTTTACTACTTGCGTCCGCTCCGTGGCAAGAAAGCCCGTATTGCGGAAAGAAAAGATTGGATGAACAAGCCGACTTCTACAAAAACCGGGGACATTACGACCTCAGAGGAAGCCTGATTGACTTGAACTGTACAAAAAAATCTGGGCTTTAACATTAGGGCCTAAGAGAATCAAAGGGGGCTCGGATTAAAACGGGCTCCTTTTTTTATGTGGATATGATAATGACGACCAATGCTAAAACACTTTATGATAAATTATGGCAAAGCCATATTGTGGATGTCCAAGAGGACGGTAACTGTCTAATCTATATTGATCGCCAGATTATCCATGAGGTGACAAGTCCACAGGCCTTTGAGAGTCTAAGAGCAGCAGGGCGCACACTCGCCCATCCCGAGGCCATGCTTGCGGTTCCAGATCATAATGTACCCACAAGTGCCGATCGGGCAACAGCCATCAATGCAGAGGATTCCCAAATTCAACTGGATACCTTGGAAAGAAATTGCAAGGATTTTAAGGTTGATTACATTCCCATGATGGATGCCCGTCAGGGTATTGTTCATATTGTCGGCCCAGAGCAGGGCTTTACTCTGCCCGGTATGACCATTGTTTGTGGTGACAGCCATACCTCTACCCACGGTGCTTTCGGGGCGCTTGCTTTTGGTATTGGAACCTCCGAAGTAGAACATGTCATGGCCACACAGACACTGGTATTGCACAAATTGAAAAATATGCGCGTTGATGTGGATGGTGAGGTTGGTAAGGGTGTCACGGCCAAGGATATTGCCCTAGCCATTATTGGTAAAATTGGCACGGCGGGTGGTACGGGTCATGTGATTGAATTTACGGGCTCTGCCATTCGTAATCTTTCCATGGAAGGCCGCATGACCTTATGCAATATGTCCATTGAGGCGGGGGCTCGTTCTGGTATTATAGCCCCAGATCAGACGACTTTTGATTATGTTATGGGTCGGCCGCAATCCCCAAAGGGAGCCGCTTTTGAACAGGCGGTGGCTTATTGGAAAACGCTTCCTACAGATCAAGGTGCTCTTTATGACAAGGAAATATTCCTGCGGGGCGAAGATATTGTACCGCAGGTCACATGGGGCACCAGTCCTGAAAATGTGCTTCCTATTACGGGAATTGTTCCAAATCCCGATGATGTGACGGACAAAGACCGTAAAATTGCCATGCAACGGGCCTTGGATTATATGGGGCTTACGGCGGGGCAGAAATTGCAGGATGTTAAGATTGATCGGGTCTTTGTCGGATCATGTACCAATGGCCGGATCGAAGATATTCGGGCGGTAGCAGATGTGGTGCGGGGCAAGAAAGTTCATGACAATGTTACGGCATGGGTGGTGCCGGGGTCTGGGCTTGTGAAGCTTCAGGCCGAAGAAGAAGGTCTGGATAAGATATTAAGGGATGCAGGTTTTGATTGGCGGGAACCAGGCTGTTCCATGTGCCTTGCCATGAATGCGGATAAGCTTGAACCTTTTGAACGCTGCGCTTCCACATCAAACCGCAATTTTGAAGGCAGACAGGGGCAAAAGGGTCGAACCCATTTGATGAGCCCTGCCATGGCCGCCGCCGCCGCCGTAACAGGTCACCTAACCGATGTAAGGGAGCTTTAACATGGATAAATTTACACGTCTTAGTGCTATTGCCGCCCCCTTGCCCATGGCCAATATTGATACGGATATGATCATTCCGCAACAATATTTAAAGACGATCAAACGCACGGGTCTTGGGGTTTCTGCTTTTTCCAATATTCGTTATCATGATGATGGCTCGGAACGGGAAGATTTTATCTTAAATAAACCCGCTTACCGTAAGGCTGAAATTCTGATTGCGGGTGAAAATTTTGGCTGTGGATCGAGTCGGGAACATGCCCCCTGGGCTTTGAAGGATTTTGGTCTTAAATGTATTATTGCGCCAAGTTTTGCGGATATTTTTTACGGTAACTGTTTTAAGAATGGCCTCTTACCCATAAAACTTCCTCAAGAAACCATTGATCTTTTACTGGATGATGCAAGTCGTGGCGCCAATGCCATTATTACGGTTGATCTGGAGAATCAGGAAATCTCTGGGCCAGACGGCGGCAAGGTATCCTTTGAAATAGACCCTTATCGTAAACATTGTCTGTTGAATGGGTTGGATGACATTGGATTGACGCTCGAGAAAAAAGACAAAATTAAAGATTTTGAAGCGCAAAAAAGACTGTCTCAACCTTGGTTATTTAAGGATTAAATCATGACGAAAAATCTATCTTTATTGATTTTGCCGGGCGATGGTATTGGCCCTGAAATCATGGCTGAGGCACGCAAAGTCATTGATTGGTTGTCAAAAAAACGTAATTTGAATTTTATCGTTCATGAGGATCATGTGGGTGGTGCGGCCTATGATATTTACGGCAAACCATTATCTGATGAAACATTGGAGATTGCAAAGTCCGTTGATGCGGTTTTGCTTGGGGCTGTAGGCGGGCCTAAATGGGCGAATGTTTCCTATGACAAACGACCAGAGGCGGGGCTTTTGACTTTGCGGAAGGAATTGGAATTATTTGCGAATTTGCGCCCTGCCATTTGTTTCGAGCCGCTTGTGGATGCCTCGAGCCTGAAGCCTGAATTGGTAAGCGGTCTTGATATTATGATTGTTCGGGAATTGACAGGCGGGGTATATTTTGGTGAGCCGCGCGGGATTGAGACGTTACCAAATGGGGAACGCAGGGGTGTTAATACCCAAGTTTATACCACGTCTGAAATTCACCGTATTGCCCATGTGGCCTTTGATCTTGCGGGAAAACGTAATGGTCGTGTCACATCATCGGAAAAGGCCAATGTGATGGAAAGCGGTCTTTTATGGCGGGAAGAGGTAACAAAGGTTGGCGCTGAATATCCCCATATCAAGCTTGACCATATGCTAGCCGATAGCTGTGCCATGCAACTGGTACGGACGCCTAAACAATTTGATGTGATTGTGACGGACAATTTATTTGGTGATTTGCTGAGCGATGTGGCAGCCATGTTGACAGGATCGCTCGGTATGTTGCCCTCGGCCTCGTTAAGCCATAAGGGTGGCGGCGCCATGTATGAGCCCGTTCATGGCAGCGCCCCTGATATTGCAGGAAAAGGGATAGCAAATCCTATTGCTACGATCCTAAGCCTTGCCATGGCGTTACGTTATACTTATGACTGCGCACCTGAGGCTCAATTGATTGAGGATGCGGTGCAAAATGTTCTAAGGGATGGATTTAGAACGGCGGATATTATGCAGCCTAACAAGACCCAAGTTTCGACATCCATCATGGGGGATCATATTTTACGGGCAATGGATAAATTGTTCAAACGTTAATTTTTTTGGAGTTTAAAGTATAAAATGTCATATAAAGTAGCCGTTGTGGGCGCAACCGGAAATGTTGGTCGGGAAATGCTCAATATGCTTTCGGAACGTCAGTTTCCCGTATCGGAAGTGGTACCTTTGGCTTCTCGTCGTTCTATGGGACAGGAAGTAACCTTTGGCAATAAAACGCTCAAGGTAAAATGTCTTGATGATTATGATTTTAGCGACACAGATATTGCCCTGATGTCCGCAGGCGGAGCCATTTCCAAAAAATGGGGTGAAAAAATTGGCGCACAAGGCTGTGTGGTGATCGACAACAGTTCCCATTTTCGTATGGATCCTGATGTTCCCTTGATCGTACCAGAGGTGAACGGTGCTGCTATTGCGGGCTATACCAAGAAAAATATTATTGCTAATCCAAATTGCTCTACCGCACAGATGATGGTGGCCTTAAAACCCTTGCATGACTATGCAAAGATTAAGCGGGTCGTCGTGTCAACCTATCAATCCGTATCAGGCAGCGGTAAGGCGGCGATGGATGAATTATGGAGCCAGACACGGGCGATTTATGTGAATGATCCCATTGAGCCAGAAATTTATCCAAAACAGATCGCCTTTAATGTGATTCCCCATATTGATGTTTTCATGGATAGTGGTGACACTAAGGAAGAATGGAAAATGGTTGTAGAGACCGCAAAAATTCTTGATCCTGATATTCGGGTGACGGCTACTTGCGTTCGGGTTCCCGTGTTTTTGGGTCATTCTGAATCCATTAATATTGAATTTGAAAATCCTATTAAGGAATCTGAAATCTACAAAATACTACGTAAAGCACCTGGTATTATGGTTGTGGATAAGCGGGAAGACGGTGGTTATATCACGCCTATTGAATGTGTGGGTGAATTTGCCACCTACATCAGCCGTATCAGACGAGATGTGACGGTTAAGAATGGTATTAATCTATGGTGTGTATCGGATAATCTTTTGAAGGGGGCCGCCTTAAATGCGGTTCAGATTGCAGAATCTCTTTGCAATAAGTTTTTGAAAAAGGGCTGAACAAATATTCTAATAAACGGTCTATAATTAAAAGACTATTCTATTATGAGGCAGGTGATATTCATCTGTCTCATTTTTTTGTCACTTTATCGTATTTAGGGCGTGATTTTTTTTCTGTATTTGCTAGGCTTTGGCAAATTATAAAAACCAGAGGATAATAACATGTCGTATCATTTCACTTTTAAAAATAAAATTATTACAAGCCTTGTGGGTTTTGCTCTTTGCAGCAGCTCGACTTTCGCTCTTGAAACCGCCCCAGAAAAAATCAACGATTATTTTCAGGATGTTTTTGTGGAAAATCTGATGGATTCGCCGGAAAATCTAACCGATACGCGGTTTATGGAGCAGCAAGGCAAGGCTTGGCGGCATGATAAACTAGATGACCTGTCCCTTGCCCATGAAGAAAAAAACATCGCCCGCGATCATCATAATTATGATCTGCTACTGGGCTATGATTTAACGAAAATTAGCAAGGATGAACGCCTTTCAGCTCAGCTAATGCGTTGGCAGTTTGACGATCAATTTGCCCAAGAAAAATATCGTTTTCATGATTATAGCATCTCCCAACTTGATGGTTTGATGAATAATTATCCCTTGTTCATGAATGGCTATCATCAGATTAATTCAGAGGCGGATGCCGAAGATTATATTGCTCGCCTTTACGGGGTAAAGGATCAGTTTGACAGCATATTAGCCCGTTTGAAAATTCAGCAAGAGAAAGGTATCATTCTACCAAAATCACTTCTTCATAAAGTTCTTGATGCGAATAGAGCTTTTGCCGCCCAAGATATACGGGACAATATTCTATTTAAAAGCTTTGAAGAAAAAGTCTCCGCCTTGAAAGAAATTTCGGATGAAGAAAAAGCAGAACTTTATAATAAAGCGGAGAAGGCCATAAAGACGACGGTTTATCCCGCCTATAATCGGGCAATTGCTGTTTTGGCGGAACAGGAAAAAGTTGCAACCAATGATGCGGGGGTTTGGAAATTACCAGATGGGGACAACTATTATCAGACAAAAATCAGATCAAACACGACCACCAATATGACGGCTGAAGAAATTCATAATTTGGGTCTAAAGGAAGTCGCCCGTATTCAGGGTGAGATTATGGCGATCTTTAAAAAAGAAGGTTATGATACGCATAAGGGTTTTGATGTGCTTATACAAGAATTGCCGCAAAATGATCGTTTCTATTATACGGATGATGATCAGGGGCGTGCTCAAATATTAAAAGATTATGCGACCATCATTGAAGAAGTGAATGGTCGGGTGAAGGATGTCTTTAATGTGAAACCAAAAATGGGTGTAGAGGTGCGCCGCGTGCCTGAATTTTCGGAAAAATCGGCCCCAGGGGCTTATTATTCCGGCCCTGCACTTGATGGTTCACGTCCGGGGATTTTCTGGGCTAATCTTTATGATATAAAGGCCACACCAAAATATGGTATGCGCACCCTTGCCTATCACGAGGCCGTACCGGGGCATCATTTTCAGATTGCCATTGCCCAAGAGTTAAAAGATATTCCCATGTTCCGTAAATTAGGCGGTTACACGGCCTATGTGGAGGGCTGGGCGCTTTATGCAGAACGGCTTGCTAAGGAGCTAGGTCTTCAGGACAATAGTTTTGATGATATTGGGCGATTAAAGGCCGAATTATTCCGTGCTGTGCGGCTTGTTGTGGATACGGGTATGCATTATAAAAGATGGACCAGAGAGCAAGCCATTGATTATATGTACCGCAACACGGGCAATGCTATGTCCGATGTGGAGGCGGAAATTGAACGCTATATGGTATGGCCTGCTCAGGCCTTGGCCTATAAGGTCGGCATGTTGAAAATATTGGCTTTGCGGGAAAAGGCAAAGAAATCACTTGGCGACAAATTTGATCTGCGGACCTTTCATGATGTGATATTGATCCATGGGGCAATGCCACTTGATATTTTAGAAGAACAGGTGGATGATTATATAGCCCACACCCTTAAACATTAATTTTGAACAAAGAATTTTTTGAAGGATGGCTTGATTTTGGTGTTAAAATTTAGCCATTCCTCATCAAGAAAATAAATAATAATTTGGGATAATATAAGGATAAAATAATGAGAAAAACAAGTTTGTTGGTTATAGCCCTGATGCTTACGGGTTGCAATGCTGAGGTTGAGAGCGATCAGAAAAAATCCGTTAGTGCAAAAGATGCAGAAGCCTTTGTAGCATCGGTGGAAAAAAACCTTGCGTCTGAGAGCTTATTTGCAGCTCAGACTCAGTGGGTACAGGCCAATTTCATGACCGTTGATACCAATGCCATCGTGGCTAAGGTGAGCGCAGATATCACGGCACTTGCGGTAAAATATGCCAATGAGGCCAAAGCCTTTAATGATCTTGAACTGGATCCTGTGCTCAGGCGTAAACTCGAAATTATTAAGCTTGGTATTACCTTGCCGGCGCCAACCAATGACGCCGAAAATAAGGAACTTGCCACAATATCGGCGGATCTTGACAGCATGTATGCCACAGGAAAAGGCCCATCGGGCCGCACACTTGGTGAATTATCTCAGGTTATGGCAACATCAAGTGATCCCAAAGCACTTTTGACCGCATGGCAGGAATGGCGAACCGTATCGCCTGCTATGAAGGATAAATATGCCCGCATGGTGGAAATCGCCAATAAGGGCGCCCGTGAACTGGGCTACAGCGATGTGGGCTATATGTGGCGGGCGGGCTATGATATGCCAGCGGATGATTTCAGAGCCGAGGCGGATCGTATTTGGGAACAGGTGAAGCCGCTCTATCAATCCCTTCATTGTCATGTGCGCGCCAAACTTAATGAAAAATACGGCGATGATGTGGCACCTGCTGAGGGTGCTATTCCCGCTCATCTTTTGGGGAATATGTGGGCACAAACATGGAACAATATTTCATCCATTGCCGAACCAAGTGACACAAATATTGGTTACGATTTGACGTCGCTATTGGTGAAAAATGGTTATGATGAGAAGAAAATGGTCAAAACGGGAGAGGGCTTCTTTACATCCTTGGGTCTTGATCCTTTGCCAGATACTTTCTGGGAACGATCCCTGATCACCAAACCCCGTGATCGTGAAGTCCAATGCCATGCCAGTGCGTGGAATTTGGATAGTAAGGATGATGTGCGTATTAAAATGTGCACCGAAATTACCGCCGAGGATTTTGAAACCGTTCATCATGAACTCGGACATAATTTTTATCAGCGCGCCTATAAAAATCAGTCTTATCTTCACCAGAATGGGGCTAATGACGGTTTTCATGAAGCAATCGGCGATGCGGTGGCTCTCAGCATTACCCCTGAATATCTCCAAAAATTAAATATGATTGATACGGTGCCGGGGCCAGAAGGCGATATGGGGCTATTGATGCGCCGAGCCATGTATAAGGTAGCCTTTCTGCCCTTTGGATTGCTTGTGGATCAATGGCGTTGGCAGGTCTTTAGCGGGGAGCTGACGCCAGAAACCTATAACAAAGGCTGGTGGGACTTACGGATGAAATATCAAGGTATTAAAGCACCAGTAGACAGAACGGAAGATGACTTTGACCCTGGGGCTAAATATCATATTCCAGGTAACACGCCCTATATGCGCTATTTCCTTGCGGATATTTTGCAATTCCAATTCCATAAGGCGGCCTGTGAAATGGTAGAATTTAAAGGTCCACTTCATCGTTGCACCATATATGGTAACAAAGAAGTGGGTAAGAAATTCAACGCTATGCTTGAAATGGGAGCCAGTAAACCTTGGCCTGATGCTTTGGAAGCCTTCACGGGCACTCGTCAAATGGACGGCAGTGCCATGCTTGAATATTTTGCGCCCTTGAAAGAATGGCTTGATGAACAAAATAAAGACCGTAAATGCGGTTGGTAATTTAAGTTTCTCAAAAAATATGATATGAAAGGCAGGCTCAAAAGGGTCTGCCTTTTTTTAAATGCATCAGGAGAGGAAGAAGAAATGTCATTAAAGAGAATAGTAAAATTATGGTTTATAATTTTTGTTCTATTCATGCCTGCTCAGGCTTTCTCTGAGGATAAAACCCCTTACGGTCATAATGAGGCGGTGGGGAAATTTGCCATGGTGAATGGTATTAAATTTTATTATGAAATTTACGGCAAAGGTGAACCACTGGTTCTCATTCACGGCAATGGGGACAGTATTGCGGGTCTTAGCGCACAAATTGAATATTTTTCCAAGAAATATCAGGTGATTGTCGCCGACAGTCGGGGGCATGGAAAATCGGAACTTGGAACCGATCATCTTAATTATCCACAAATGATGGAAGATTGGAATGAATTGCTCAATCAGTTGCATGTCAAACAAACCAAATTATTAGGCTGGAGCGATGGGGGCATTTTGGCATTGCTTATGGCTATCAGTCATCCCGATAAAATCAGTAAAATGGCCATCATGGGGGCAAATCTAAGACCTGATGAGACGGCAGTGCATTCTTGGGTAAAACCCATCTTGGACAATGCCTTAAAACAGGTTGATGCGATGATTGCCGCTCAGGATACGTCCGCAAATTGGGGGCTGCAAAAACAGCTTTTGATGCTTTTGATGACGCAACCTAATATAGCGGTACAAAGTCTTCGGACAATAAAGATTCCCGTGCTTGTTATGGCGGGCGATCGGGATGTGATAAAAGGGGCGCATACGTTGGAAATATTCCAGAATTTGGAAAATGCCCATCTTGCCATACTGCCCGGCAACACTCATTTTGCCCCCGTGAATGATCCATCCACATTTAATGCGTTGGTGAATGATTTTTTTGCAAAACCATTCACCAAACCCTCAACCCAAGACATTATGGAACAGCATTAGACCCTATGATTATTTTCTGAAATCCACATCGGATTGGGTGGCAAAATAGCTGAAAATGGTAAAGACAGCCGTATTTTGCTTGAGAGCCTCGGGATCAACCTTATCTAAGGTGTCATTTTCTGTATGATGATAATCAAAATATTGCAGACCATCGGGCGAAAAATTAACGGCGGGCATGCCCGCATTGCCGAGTGCGCTCATATCAGAATCACCCTTGGCGGTATTTTTAGGGTTTAAAGAAACCCCTAGTGGCGCCAGTAATTCCGCCAATTCCCGTATAGTGTTGAGCGCAGAAGGTCCGACACCAGGTTCCATTTCATAAATAAGACCCGTACCAAAATCCCATTCTGCCCCGATGATATGGCGATCCATATGGTCTTTATTATCCATGACATATTGCTTTGCACCAACAAGTCCTACTTCTTCTGCGGCAAAAAGAATGACCCGTAAGGAACGCTTTGGCCTTTCTTTTAAATTGGCGATATGATGAGCTGCGGCAAGGGTAACAGCAACGCCGATACCATCATCAACGGCTCCTGTTCCCACATCCCAACTGTCCAGATGGGCGCCGATCACCACATAATCGTCGGGACTTTCGCTGCCCGTAATTTCACCGATAACGTTGGCTGTGATAACGGGGGTTTCGTCTTTGCGCTCTGCGGTGAGTTTTAGGAAAACTTTTACGGCCGCACCTCTTGCCACCTGTCTTTGCAGCATGTCAGCATCAGGATTGGATAAAGCCGCCGCTGGAATTTTTGCAATGCCGTCCTGATAGCTGAGGCCACCTGTATGGGCCACACGGTTATCATCGGTACCCACAGAGCGGATAAGAAGTGCGATAGCGCCTTTACTGGCCGCCATGCTCGGGCCATCTCCACGGGATTTTACCGCAGGCTCGTAGCCTGATCCATCAATTTTGCGTTCCATACGAAATGAAATAAAGGCGATTTTTCCTTTTAAGCTATTGGGTGCGGCGGCTTCTAGGGCGGCAAAATTTTCAAATTCCACAACGTCAGCCTTGATGCCATCTTTCGGAGTTCCAACGCTCCCACCAAGGGCTATGGCAACCATATTCTGTGGATATGGGGATATAATTTTGGCCTCTACGGTTCCTCTGATCCATTTGATATGGGTGACCTCTTCGGTCCAAACCTTATCAAAACCAAGCTGTTTCATTTTCGCTGTGGCCCAGTCAACGGCGCGTTTGTCATTTACCGTTCCGACCCGCCTTGCCCCAACTTCAGTGGTGAGGGATTCATCAATTTCATAGGCGAGGTTTGAGGAAAGTGCGGTTTCTTTTAACATTTGTATTTGGGTCAAGTCTTGATCAGACAGGGCATAACTCTTGGTGCTTGCGATCATAAGACACATGATTATCGATATTTTATATGTCCAAGACGTTGCTTTTTTCATTTTATTATCCCTTAATTTTCATGATAAATTTATTAGAAGGACAGTTTTAATGAGAAAAGAAATTTAATCAATCAGATTTTCATATTGCGATGCACCATCTTGTCAGAGAAGAATTTAGAAGCTATAAGAGATTTATTTACTGTCTAGTAACATAAATTTCGCAGAGGATTTTTCTTATGAGCCGCCAGACCAAACCCCGCAGAAGCGTATTATATATGCCAGGATCCAACCCAAGAGCCTTAGAAAAGGCAAAGTCTTTGAGCGCAGATGGCTTGATTTTGGATTTGGAAGATGCGGTGGCGGTGGAGGCCAAGGATAGCGCAAGAGAACTTGTTACGGCTGCGGTTAAAAATGGTGGATATGGTAGACGGGAACTGATTATACGGATCAATAGTCTGGACAGTGAATGGGGCGAGGCTGATCTGCGGGCGGCTTCTGCGGTGGCACCTGATGCTATTCTTTTGCCCAAGGTGGAAAGTGCCGAGATGGTCAAACGAGCCGAAAAAATAATGGTGGCTTGTGGCGCTCCTGATAAAACCAAAATATGGTGCATGATGGAAACACCGCGCGCCATGCTGCGGGCTCATGAAATTGCGGCAAGTTCAGATCGTCTTACCTGTTTTGTCATGGGAACCAGTGATCTTGTCAAAGATTTGCATGCTCATCATACCACAATGCGCCTCCCCGTTATCACAAGCCTTGGGCTGTGTATTTTGGCGGCAAGGGCGGAAAATATTGAAATTATTGACGGGGTCTATCTTGACCTTAATGATACGGAGGGTTTTCGGGAAAGCTGTGTGCAGGGATTGGAGTTTGGCTTTGATGGTAAAACCCTTATTCACCCAAATCAACTGGAGGCGGCCAATGATGTTTTTGCCCCATCGGATGCTGATATAGAATATTCAAAAAAGATCATCGAGGCCTTCCGTCAGGCCGAACAAGAGGGCAAGGGTGTTGTCCTTGTAGAGGGTAAGCTTATTGAAAACCTACATGTGGAGAATGCTAAGCGTTTGGTCACTCTGGCGGATGCCATAAAAGCGATGGAGGGTTAAATGTCCAAAAGTTTTCAGGGTAATTATTTTGAAGATTTTACTTTAGGTAAAATAATGCGCCACGCCACGCCCCGAACAGTGACGGTGGGGGATGTGAGCTTGTATTCTGCCCTTTACGGGATGCGCTTTGCATTGCAATCCTCTGATTTTTTTGCACAGCAGTCGGGACTTACCCGTTCACCCATTGATGATTTTCTGGCTTTTCATATTGTTTTTGGCAAAACGGTTCCCGATATTTCCATTAATGCGGTGGCCAATCTTGGCTATGCGGATTGTCGTTTTTTGCAATCCGTTTATCCCAATGATACCATTTCGGCCACAAGCAAAGTAATTGGCCTGAAAGAAAATTCAAACGGTAAAACGGGTAATGTTTATGTGCGAACCCAAGGATTCAACCAAAGGGGCGATGTGGTCATTGAATATGTCCGTTGGGTCATGATTAATAAACGTGATGAACATAGCCCTGCTGTCCAGACCATTATTCCCGAATTGTCAGATGCGGTGTCTGCAGAGAATTTGGTGATTCCTGAAGGCTTGAAATACCAGACATATGACGGTGTTCTTGCAGGATCGGAATTGTACTGGGAAGATTATGATGTTGGGGAAAAGATCAGTCATGTGGACGGTATGACAATTGAGGCAGAGGGTCATATGCTGGCCACGCGGCTTTATCAAAATACGGCCAAGGTGCATTTTAACCTCCACGCCATGAAAGAGGGTCGGCTCGGTGAACGTATAGTTTATGGTGGTCATGTTATTTCTCTGGCAAGGGCTTTGAGCTTTAACGGCCTTGCCAATGGACAGAATATAGTGGCCATCAATGGGGGACGGCATGTCAATCCCTGCCTAGCAGGAGACACGGTTTATGCTTGGTCTGAAATTTTGGATAAGGCAGAAATAGACGGACGTCAGGATATAGGGGCGCTCAGATGCAGACTCGTGGCACTCAAAGACAAGACATCCGATGATTTTACCTATAAAAATGACGATGGAAAATATGATAAGGCGGTTTTGCTGGATTTGGATATTTGGCTATTGATCCCCCGAAAAGGTCTAAAACAGCCGTTATAGAAAAATTATTTATGTTTATTTAATCCTTGTCCTTGCGCAGAGCAGATAATCGTTTTAAGAACAATGTCTAATTGATCAGTTGATAAGGCCTAAGTTCAGTCAAAAGGGAGCAGTACATGGCTATTACAAAGCGTCCAACCGCGCCACATCTTCAAATTTATAAATGGGGCATCCATATGCTGTTGTCTATCACGCATAGAGTTATGGGTGTTAGTCTTACGGGTGGAGCATTGCTTTTGCTCTGGTGGCTCGTGGCCTTATCCCTTGGGCCGGATGAATATGCCTCATTTCAGCTTTGTATGGGCAGTGCTCTGGGAAAACTTATCTTATTTGGCTTTACGGCGGCACAGGCGTTGCATCTTTGTAATGGCATCCGATTCTTAACGTGGGATATGGGAAGAGGCTTCTCTCCCGAAGGTATCATGCGAGGTAATATTCTGGTGATAACGGGTACGATTGTGATAACCGCACTGGTTTGGCTCATCGGTTACGGTTTGATATAGGGAGAATTGGTATGAGTTTAAGAACCCCAATCGGTAAAGTTCGTGGTCTTGGTTCCGCAAAAAACGGTACCCATCACTGGTGGACTCAAAAAATTACCGCTATTGCCTTAGTGCCCTTGACGATCTGGTTTTTGGCCTCAATCGTCCAAATGATCCATGCGGATTATTTTACGGTTAAGGCATGGTTGTCTTCCCCTTTTGTGGCGGTGATCATGATGATATATCTTGTCACGGCACTCCACCATTTGCGTCTTGGACTACAGAGCGTTGTGGAAGACTATATTGTTTCTGTGAAGATTAAAACTTTCCTTCAGTTCTTCATTTTGTATGGATGCACGATTCTTATGGCGGCATCTGTCTTTTTCATTTTAAAAATTGCATTGTAAGGCTTTAAGACATGAGCAAGACATATGAATTAATAGATCACGTTTATGACGCTATTGTTATTGGTGCAGGTGGCGCTGGACTTCGGGCTGCTATGGGCATTGCCGAATCAGGTCTAAAGACGGCCTGTATTTCAAAAGTATTTCCAACCCGCTCACATACAGTTGCGGCTCAGGGCGGTATTGCGGCCTCCCTTGGTAATATGGGACCTGATAATTGGCAGTGGCATATGTATGACACGGTTAAGGGTTCTGATTGGCTTGGGGATCAGGACGCTATTGAATATATGGTTCGCGAAGCCCCAAAGGCGGTTTATGAGCTGGAACATTTTGGGGTGCCCTTTTCCCGAACCGAAGACGGTAAAATTTATCAGCGTCCTTTTGGTGGCATGACCACAGAATTTGGTGAGGGTGCCCCTGCACAGCGCACCTGCGCGGCAGCAGATCGGACGGGCCATGCCATGCTGCATTCTCTTTATCAACAATCTCTGAAATATGACACCGACTTTTACGTGGAATATTTTGCCATTGATTTGATTATGGTGGACGGCGAATGTCGGGGGGCGATTTGTCTTGATATGAATACGGGAAAATTGCATCGGTTCCGGTCTCATACCACGGTTCTTGCCACGGGCGGTTATAACCGCATCTATTTCTCGGCTACCTCGGCCCATACCTGTACGGGTGATGGCGGCGGTATGGTGCTGCGGGCGGGACTTCCCCTGCAAGACCTTGAATTTGTCCAATTCCACCCAACGGGCGTCTATGGGGCGGGAGTGCTCATTACCGAAGGTGCACGCGGTGAAGGCGGCTATTTGGTCAATTCTGAGGGCGAACGTTTTATGGAACGCTATGCACCGTCTGCAAAAGACCTTGCTTCCCGTGATGTGGTCAGTCGGGCCATGTCGGTGGAAATCACCGAGGGACGTGGTGTCGGCGAACATAAGGATCATATCTTTTTGCATCTTGATCATCTATCGCCAGAAATTCTTCATGAACGTCTACCAGGTATTTCTGAATCGGCGCATATTTTTGCAGGCGTTGATGTGACAAAACAACCTATTCCTGTGGTGCCAACGGCGCATTATAACATGGGCGGTATTCCAACCAATTATCGGGGCGAGGTTTTAAATCCCGCAAAGGATAATCCCGACAGGGTCGTTCCCGGCCTTATGGCGGTGGGTGAGGCGGCCTGCGTTTCTGTTCATGGGGCTAATCGCCTTGGCTCCAACAGTCTTATTGACCTTGTGGTCTTTGGACGGGCAGCGGCACAACGGGTGGCCGAGGTCGTTAAGCCCGATGTGGCGCATGAACCATTGCCTGATGATCATGCAGATTTTGCCCTTTCACGGCTTGATAAATATCTGAATGCTAACGGCAAGACGTCAACGGCTGTTATTCGAGATAAGATGCAGCGCATCATGCAAAGCAATTGTGCCGTATTCCGCACGCAGGATGTTCTGGACGAGGGTAAGACAAAGATTGATGAGATTTATGCCCTTCTTTCGGATGTGAAAACCACGGACCGCACATTGGTCTGGAACAGTGATCTTATTGAGACGTTGGAACTTGAAAATCTTTTGATGCAGGCGGTAACCACCATGCATTGTGCAGCAAACCGTACCGAGAGCAGAGGGGCACATGCTCGGGAAGACCACCCAGACCGCAATGATAAGGACTGGATGAAACATACCTCGGCTTGGCTAGAAGAAGGCAAAGTTCGTATCGAGTATCGTCCAGTGCATGACTATACCTTGACCGATGACATTGAATATATCAAACCAAAAGCACGGGTTTATTAAGGGAAGGATGATAGAAAATGGCTGAATTTAGACTTCCTGCAAATTCCACGATTAAAAAGGGAAAATATTTCAAGGTAGAGGGCGGTGCGAAAAATATCCGCAAATTTAATATCTATCGTTGGAACGAGGAAAGCGGTGAAAACCCAAGTATTGACACCTATGAAGTGGATATGGACAAGTGCGGACCTATGGTTCTTGACGGTTTGATCAAGATTAAAGATGAAATTGATCCGACCCTTACCTTTAGACGCTCTTGTCGTGAGGGTGTGTGCGGGTCTTGCGCTATGAATATTGCGGGAACCAATACGCTCGCCTGTACTAAGGCAAGCGGCGACATCAAGGGCGACATCAATATCTATCCCTTGCCCCACATGAAGGTGGTGAAGGATCTGGTACCGGACCTGACCAATTTCTATGCCCAATATGCCTCCATCAAACCTTGGATGCAAACGGTGAGCCCAACTCCAAGTGGTGTGGAACGGCTGCAAAGCCCCGAAGACCGAGCCAAACTGGACGGGCTTTATGAATGTGTGCTTTGTGCGAGCTGTTCAACCAGCTGTCCGAGCTATTGGTGGAACAGTGATAAATATCTTGGCCCTGCCGTATTATTGCAAGCCTATCGTTGGTTGATTGATAGCCGTGATGAGGCCACGGGGGAGAGATTGGATGATCTAGAAGATCCCTTCAGACTCTATCGTTGTCACACGATTATGAATTGCACGTCCACCTGTCCAAAGGGACTAAATCCCGCCAAGGCCATCGCCGAAATCAAACGTATGATGGTTGAACGCCAAGGATAGCTATTACAGACCTTAAAATAAAAAAAGCCAGATCATTGATCTGGCTTTTTCAATTATGGGATTGTGAATTATTCGCGATTTTTTCTCATCAGGCCAAATCCATAAACACCATTGGCCGCACCGATTGTTGTTCATTCAACAGGATCTGACCTGAACCATTACAGCCCCAACATAAATTCTGACTCTTTTCGTGGCTATTTTACATAAGACGTGTATTTTTGCGATCAATATTATAGATTTGGTTATTATTTAAGATTATGACTATTTTTTTGTCATTGAGTGCGGGAAATTTTTTTGTCTGGTCCGTTGCATAACTATAACCTTATGATTAAGGCAGGGGAGCTTAAACCCGATAGCCATCAACATATCATTGTGGAAAAATTACAATTTCTTCATGATAGTCTTGTGGGTTATGAGGCTAAGTTATTTCATAATAATAATTTTTTCCGCCGCCTGTTGCGTAAAAAAACCGCCCAGAATTTTCCAAAAGGTCTTTATATCCACGGCGATGTAGGACGGGGAAAATCCATGATTATGGATCTTTTCTATGAGACGGCACCTATAACCAAAAAACGTCGGGTGCATTTTCATGCCTTTATGTTGGCAATTCATCAAGCCATGCATGAATGGCGTTATATGGATAAGGCTTCTCGCATGGCTTTGCATGGTACGGTACAGGACGACCCTATATTGCCTCTTGCCAAGAAAATTGCCAAGGAAAGCCTTTTGCTGTGTTTTGACGAATTTCAAGTGAGTGACGTGACCGATGCTATGATTTTGGGGCGCCTGTTTTCGAGCCTTATGGCTCTAGGGGTTGTGATGGTTCTGACCTCAAATCGCCCGCCCGATGATCTTTATCGTGATGGCCTTAACAGATCCCTATTTTTACCCTCAATCACCCTTATCAAGGACAAACTTGATGTTGTGACGTTAAATGGCCCCATTGATTATCGCTTGGAACGTATGAAGGGGATGGATGTTTATTATCATCCGCTTGGGAATCTTGCGACAGAGGCTTTGTCCAAGGCTTTTTGGCGATTGACCGATCATGAGGTGGCTGACCGTACCAAGGTTGGACCTCAGGAATTACAGGTGCAGGGTCGAAAGATTTTTGTTCCCGTTGCGGATAAGGGGGTTGCGGTTTTTTCTTTTAAGAAGTTATGCGGGGCGGCTTTAGGGGCGGCTGATTATCTGGAAATTGCGTGGCATTATCATACTGTGATTATGGTGGGTATTCCAAGACTCGGGCCAGAAAATAGAAATGAAGCCAAAAGATTTGTGACCTTTATTGATATCTTATACGAAAATAATGTTAAATTCCTGTGCTGTGCCGAGGTTGCACCAGAAAAACTTTATGAAGAAGGGCAGGGCCATTTTGAATTTCAACGCACCGTATCACGGCTTATAGAAATGCAAAGTCAGGAATATCTGGCCAAGGGGCATGCAATTTAACATTAATTGCGATTTAACATTAATAATAGTCAGAAAATATCAATATAATGGTTGAAAAAGTCATGAAATTGTTGCGTAGCCTGTTAAATCACGCTACATCACAGAGGGACTAAAATACATCAGACCAAAGCTGATGGACATAAAATAAACTTTATAACAATTCAGGAGTGAAATCATAATGGCACGTAAAAAGATAGCACTGATCGGTGGCGGTCAAATTGGGGGCACGCTTGCTCATCTTGCTGGACTTAAAGAACTTGGCGATGTGGTTATTTTCGATATCGCAGAAGGCTTGCCACAAGGAAAGGCGCTTGATCTTGCCCAGTCCTCAACGGTCGAGGGTTATGATGCGAGAATGACGGGTGCCAATGATTATACGGCGATTAAAGATGCGGACGTTGTGATTGTAACCGCAGGCGTTCCCAGAAAACCTGGCATGAGCCGTGATGATCTTTTGGGTATTAATCTGAAAGTTATGAAATCTGTGGGCGAAGGTATTCGGGACAATGCCCCTAATGCCTTTGTAATTTGTATCACAAATCCCTTGGACGTGATGGTTTGGGCCTTGCAAAAATTTTCTGGCCTGCCGGCTAAGATGGTTGTTGGTATGGCGGGCGTTTTGGACTCGGCTCGTTTTAAGCTTTTCCTTGCCGAAGAACTGAATGTTTCTGTATCGGATGTGAATGCCTTCGTGCTTGGGGGACATGGCGATACCATGGTGCCATTGCCACGTTATTCAACGGTTGCAGGTATTCCGATTCCAGACTTGGTGAAAATGGGTTGGACGACACAGGAAAAACTGGACCAGATTATTCAGCGTA
Organism: Emcibacter sp.; assembly: GCA_021741205.1. Classification (GTDB taxonomy): domain Bacteria; phylum Pseudomonadota; class Alphaproteobacteria; order Sphingomonadales; family Emcibacteraceae; genus Paremcibacter. Next base: position 242,664 of record JAIOYI010000001.1, on the reverse strand, counting down.
CCCGTGACGGCGGTGCAGAAATTGTTGGTCTTTTGAAAACAGGCTCTGCCTATTATGCGCCGGCAACTGCCGCAATTGCCATGGCTGAATCCTATCTGAAGGATAAACGGAATCTTATGCCATGTGCCGTGGAACTGAACGGTGAATATGGTGTAAACGGCGTATATGTTGGTGTTCCTGTATTGATCGGTGCGGGTGGCGTTGAAAGAATTGTGGAAATAAGCCTAGACAAAGAGGAAAAGGCGGGCTTTGATCATTCTGTGTCAGCTGTTTTGGGGCTTATTGAGGCTGTGAAAGCTATTGAACCAGCACTCGTATAAATTTTGGGATTACAGATAAAAGGTAAGAACGTATGAATATTCATGAATATCAGGCAAAAAATCTGTTAAAGGCCTTTGGCGCGCCCGTCTCTCGGGGTGGGGTTGCCTATACGGCCCAAGAAGCTGAACAGATTGCAAAGGATCTTGGCGGTCCTATCTGGGTTGTTAAGGCGCAAATCCACGCAGGCGGACGTGGTAAAGGCGGCGGCGTTAAGGTTGTTAAGTCCATTGCGGACGTGAAAAAAATTGCAGGCGAAATGATCGGTATGACGCTTGTTACCCATCAAACAGGCCCCGAGGGCAAGGAAGTCAAGCGGGTCTATATCGAGGATGGCTGTGATATTGCCAATGAGTTATATGTGAGCCTACTTGTGGATCGTGGCTCAAGCCGTGTTGCTATCATGGCCTCATCAGAGGGCGGTATGGATATCGAAGAAGTGGCGGCAAAAACCCCTGAAAAGATTGTTACCATTACCATTGATCCTGCTTCGGGTTTGTCGGGATTTCATTGCCGTAAAGTGGCCTTTGGTATGGGACTTGAGGGCAAGGTTGCTGGAAAGGTCGCAAAAGTTATCGAGACACTTTATAATGCCTTTATGGCCAAAGATGCCTCCATGCTTGAGATCAATCCTTTGGTGGTCACCAAGAATGATGACGTGATTGTGCTTGATGCCAAAATGGGTTTTGACGGCAACAGCCTGTTCCGTCATCCAGATGTGGTGGAACTTCGTGATCCAGACGAAGAAGACCCCATGGAATTACAGGCGGCCAAGCATGAGCTTAACTATATTAAACTTGATGGCAGTATTGGTTGCATGGTTAATGGGGCTGGACTTGCCATGGCAACCATGGATATCATCAAATTAAAGGGCGGGTCGCCCGCGAACTTTCTTGATGTGGGCGGCGGCGCAACCAAGGAACGGGTAACAGAAGCTTTTAAAATTATCTTAAGCGACAGCAATGTAGAAGGTATATTGGTTAACATTTTTGGCGGCATTATGCGCTGTGATGTTATTGCCGAAGGTGTTGTTGCAGCCGCAAAAGAAGTGTCCTTGTCGGTGCCTCTTGTGGTACGTCTTGAAGGAACCAATGTGGAGCTCGGCAAGAAAATTATGGCCGATAGCGGACTTCCTATTATTTCCGCTGATGATATGGGCGATGCCGCCGAAAAAGTAGTTAACGCTGTAAGGGAGGCATCCTAATGTCTATTTTAATTAACGCACAAACAAAAGTAATTTGTCAGGGATTTACGGGTGCGCAAGGCACCTTTCACTCTGAACAGGCCATTGCTTATGGCACCAAAATGGTGGGTGGTGTAACTCCAGGTAAAGGGGGCGGGAGCCATTTGGATTTACCCATATTCAACACAGTAGAAGAAGCGGTTAATAGAACGGGGGCGAATGCCACAGTTATTTATGTGCCACCTCCCTTTGCCGCAGATGCCATATTAGAGGCCATTGATGCGGGAATTGAACTTGCCGTCTGTATTACAGAAGGTATTCCTGTTCTTGATATGGTGAAGGTAAAGCGCGCTTTGCAAGGATCAAACACTCGTCTTATTGGCCCTAACTGTCCTGGTATTATAACGCCTGGTCAATGTAAGATCGGTATTATGCCAGGTCATATCCATAATCCCGGACGGGTGGGCATTGTGTCACGCTCTGGTACATTAACTTATGAAGCCGTGGGACAGACAACCGCTGTTGGGCTTGGTCAAAGTACTTGCGTGGGGATCGGTGGTGACCCTGTGAATGGAACAAATTTCATTGACGTGCTAGAAAGATTCCTTGCCGATGATGGCACGGATTCTATTATTATGATCGGTGAAATTGGCGGCTCCGCCGAAGAAGAGGCTGCAGAATTTTTGAAAGCCTCCAAGACCAAAAAACCTATTGTTGGCTTTATTGCGGGACGCACAGCGCCTGCGGGTCGCACAATGGGTCATGCGGGAGCGATTGTTTCCGGTGGCAAGGGCGGTGCTGAGGATAAAATTGAAGCTATGCAAAGTGCGGGTATCGTGGTGACAGAATCACCGGCTGCCCTTGGAACAACTTTGTTAAATGTTTTGAAAGGTTAATCCGTTAAAGATTATGGTGCGGTTATCATGACGGCATCATAATTTTAATAAAATGAGTCTGATATATGAATGATTATCTGGACACGGAAAGTTTGATCAATGGTTCTAGTGGGGCCTTTGTAGAAGAACTTTTTGCTCGATACACTAAGAATCCTGCATCGGTGGATTCTTCATGGGTAAGATATTTTGAGGGATTGGCAGAAGACGCCAGAACATTATTGAATGCGGGAATTGACAAACCCGCCGCCTCATGGACAAGACCCGACTGGCCTCATAGCGTGCCGTCCGTAGAGGATGATTATATTGCGGCGCTTGATCCTGGTTATCGTGAGGATATTTCACAAAAAAAGAAAAAGACTTCTGCTTCCGAAGATGAAATTCGGGCGGCGACATTGGATACAATCCGTTGCTTGATGTTAATCCGCACTTATCGCGTGCGGGGTCATCTTCATGCAAAACTTGACCCTTTGGAGTTAGAGGAGCGACCTCTTCATACAGAACTTGACCCTGCCACTTATGGTTTTTCTGATAATGATTTGGATCGTCCTATTTTTCTGGATCATGTTTTGGGGCTTGAGACGGCTACATTACGAGAAGTTTTGGAAATTCTAAAACGGACATATTGTTCCAATGTGGGGGTTGAATTTATGCATATTAACGCCCCACAAGAAAAAGCATGGATTCAGTCTCATATCGAAGGCCGAGACAAGGAAATACAGTTTACGGTTCAGGGTAAGCTTGCAATTTTACAGAAATTGACCGAGGCTGAAGGCTTTGAGCAGTATCTCGCTAAAAAATATATCGGAACGAAGCGTTTTGGATTGGACGGCGGAGAATCTCTTATTCCTGCCTTAGAAGCTATTATTAAAACGGGGGGGCATAACGGGGTTGAGGAAATAGTTATCGGCATGCCTCATCGGGGTCGCTTAAATGTGCTTGCCAATGTGATGAGCAAGCCAGTTCGGGCAATTTTCCATGAATTTCACGGCGGCTCTTATAAACCAGATGATATTGAAGGGTCGGGAGATGTGAAATATCATCTAGGAGCCTCTTCTGACCGATCATTTGATGGCAATGATGTTCATTTATCGCTTACCCCAAATCCATCCCACTTGGAGGCGGTTAATCCAGTGGCTCTCGGTAAGACGAGAGCAAAACTTACCCATCGTCATGATACAACAGGCAACAGTGTTCTAACGCTTCTTATGCATGGGGACGCTGCATTTTCGGGTCAAGGACTTGTGGCAGAATGTTTTGCTCTAAGTGAACTGAAGGGCTATCAAACGGGTGGCACTATTCATGTGATTGTCAATAATCAGATTGGTTTTACCACATCGCCGCATTATTCACGCTCATCGCCCTATCCGTCTGATATGGCAAAGGCGGTTCAGGCTCCGGTTTTTCATGTGAACGGGGATGATCCAGAGGCTGTGGTCTATGTGATGAAACTTGCCACAGAATTTCGTCAGACCTTTAAGTCGGATGTGGTGGTTGATATGTTCTGTTATCGTCGGTTTGGCCATAACGAGGGCGATGAACCGTCCTTTACCCAACCGCTCATGTATAAACGCATTAAAAACCATAAATCAACACGACAGATTTATACGGAACGCCTTATCCAAGAGGGGCTGATTACCGCAGAAGAATCTGACCAAATGGTGAAGGATTATTCTAATTTTCTTGATGTGGAAATGAAGGCTGCTGAAACGTATAAAGTGGATAAGGCCGATTGGTTTGCGGGTCGTTGGTCTGGTTATGAGCGGGTCTCTGATGATTTGCGCAGGTCGGCAGGTACTGGTGTTCATATTGATGAACTGCGCAATATCGGACATATTTTATGCCGCATACCTGATAAATTTAATGTACATCCCACCCTTAAACGTATTTTGAATGCCAAGGCCAATATGATTGACGACGGCGTTGGTATTGATTGGGCAACAGCAGAGGCTCTGGCCTTTGGCTCGCTGATCCGTGAAGGTCATCGGGTACGTCTTTCTGGTCAGGACAGCCAACGGGGAACCTTTTCTCATCGTCATTCGGTCTTTATCGATCAGGAAACTGAGGAACGCTACACGCCCTTAAAAAATGTCAACGATGGCTCTGACCCTTATGTGACCTTTGAGGTCATTGACAGCGCATTATCAGAGGTTGGCGTGCTTGGATTTGAATATGGTTATACCATGGCAGAGCCCAATGCGCTTGTTTTATGGGAAGCGCAATTTGGTGACTTTGCCAATGGGGCACAAATGATATTTGATCAGTTTATATCATCGGGCGAGGCAAAATGGCTGCGCATGAGCGGGCTTGTTCTGTTGCTGCCTCATGGTTATGAAGGGCAGGGACCAGAACATTCATCGGCACGTCTGGAGCGCTATTTGCAACTTTGTGCCGAGGATAATATGCAGGTGGCAAATTGTACGACGCCCGCTAATTATTTTCATATTTTGCGCCGTCAGATGAAACGAAAATTCCGTAAACCTCTGATTATGATGACACCAAAATCGCTGTTGCGTCATAAAATGGCCATTTCTGATTTATCGGATATGGGGGAAAATACGGAATTCCATCGGGTATTGTGGGATACGGCGCAATCTCATCCTAAACTCAGTATTAAGCTTAACAAGGATAAAGACATAAAGCGGGTTATCTTATGCTCTGGCAAGGTTTACTTTGATTTGTTGGAGGAAAGAGACAAACGGGAAATGAAGGACACCTATATTTTACGGATGGAACAGCTTTATCCCTATCCTCATGAGGCCGTGGTGCGGGAATTGTCCCGCTTTAAGAATGTCGAGACCATTGTCTGGTGTCAAGAAGAACCCAAAAATATGGGGGCATGGTCATTTATTGAACCCTGTTTAGAGGAAAGCTTTGATGCGTGCAAAATCAAACCGACACGGGCAAAATATGCGGGACGGAATGCCGCGGCATCACCCGCTACGGGACAGATGAGCCGTCATGTTAAACAGCAACAAGACCTTGTAGATCAGGCCTTAACCATTGAATAGTCTGCATAAAGAAATAAAGGAGTAGGTCGTATGACCATCGAAATTCATGTTCCTGTTTTAGGTGAGTCCGTTACAGAGGCAACCGTTGGTAAATGGTTTAAATCTGTTGGGGATGCGGTCTCTGTTGATGAGCCTATTTGTGAATTGGAAACAGATAAAGTGGCCTTGGAGGTCAATGCTACGGCAAGCGGCGCCATAACAGAGATTATTGCACAAGAGGGCGATACGGTTGGTGTTGGTGCGTTGCTTGCGAAAATTGATGAGACGGCTCATGGGAAGATGGCGGCAAAGGCTACAACCCCAAAGGCTACAACCCCAAAATCTGCGGAAACTCCTGTGAAACAGGATAAACCAGCCGCAGCCACGGGGGGTGGGGTTCGAGCCTCCGCAGCTAAGGTGGCGGCTGAAAAGGCCGTTGATTTGAGCAAAATTATAGGCACGGGTCCAGATGGTGTTGTGACCAAGGCAGATGTTCTGAACTTTCTTGATCAGGGGAGTTTAGGGGATGCATCTTCCTCGCCTTCTGCTGTTTTTGAAAGTGTGACTGAAACAGTACCACAAGAAGAAGTGGTGCCAATGACCAGACTGCGCAGAACCATTGCCAAACGGTTGAAGGATGCCCAGAACACGGCGGCAATGTTGACCACCTATAACGAGGTGGATATGTCGGCGGTGATTAAACTGCGCAATCAATATAAAGACATGTTTGAAAAGAAGCATGGCTCAAAGCTTGGATTTATGTCTTTCTTTGTGAAGGCTTGCGTGCAGGCTCTTAAAGAAATTCCCGAGGTCAATGCGGAAATTCGCGACGATGCCATCGTCTATAAAAATTATTACCATGTGGGGGTTGCGGCAAGTACGCCGTCTGGACTTGTAGTGCCTGTGGTACGAAATTGTCAGAATTTGAGTTTTTCCGAGGTTGAAAAAGAAATTGTTCGTTTGGGCGGGCGTGCCCGTGATGGAAAGCTCAGCATGGATGAAATGCAGGGCGGAACTTTCACCATATCCAATGGCGGAATATTTGGATCATTATTGTCATCACCTATTTTAAATGCGCCTCAGTCTGGTATTTTGGGCATGCATGCCATAAAGGATCGTGTCATGGTAGAAAAGGGTCAGATGGTCATCCGACCCATGATGTACCTGTCATTAAGTTATGATCATAGGGTTGTGGACGGTAAGGGGGCGGTGACTTTCCTTGTTCGGGTTAAGGAATGTTTGGAAGACCCGCAACGTCTTGTACTGGATTTATAAGGATAGAATATGTCTGATCAATTTGATGTGGTGATTATTGGGGGTGGTCCTGGCGGATATGTGGGTGCTATAAGAGCCGCACAGCTCGGCCTTAAAGTGGCCTGCGTTGAAATGCGGGGAACTTTGGGCGGAACCTGTCTTAATGTGGGCTGCATGCCTTCAAAAGCACTGCTTCACGCCTCGGAATTGTATGAAGAAGCAGGCCATGGCATGGAAAAATTTGGCATTAAATGCGGCAAGGTTTCTATTGATATTGCACAATTGATGGCTTCAAAAAATGAAACCGTCAAAAGCCTGACCGAAGGCGTTGCTTTTCTGTTAAAGAAAAATAAGGTGACCTATATCGAAGGTCGTGGCTCTATCCCTGCTGCAGGCAGGGTCAAGGTTGATTTGAGCGGCGGTGGCGAAAAAATGCTCACCACCAAAAATATTGTTATCGCCACGGGGTCTGATGTGGCAAATCTCCCCAATATTGATATTGATGAAAAACAGATTGTGTCATCAACGGGGGCTTTAAGCTTACCAAAAGTACCAAAGCATTTGGTCGTGATTGGCGGCGGTGTCATCGGACTTGAGCTTGGCTCGGTTTGGAAGCGGCTTGGAGCGGAGGTTACGGTTGTTGAGTTTATGGACCGTATCACCCCCGAAATGGACGGAGAAGTCAGCAAAACCTTTGCCCGTATTTTAAAGAAGCAGGGTTTTAAATTTATGCTGAAATCCAAGGTCGTGTCCGTTAAAAAGTCAAAATCCTCTGTTAAGGTCGCTGTGGAGCCATCTTCTGGAGGCGAAGCTCAGGAAATTGATTGTGATGTTGTGTTGGTGGCGGTGGGCAGAATACCTTATACGGCGGGTCTTGGTCTAGAGGCTCTTGGGGTTACTATGACGGCCCGTGGTCAGGTGGACATTGACGATCATTTCCAAACCAACGTAAAGGGTATTTATGCGATCGGTGATGTGGTGCGGGGGGCTATGCTTGCCCATAAGGCCGAAGACGAGGGTACGGCGGTTGCGGAAATTATTGCGGGCTTTGCAGGTCATGTGAATTATGACGCAATTCCTGGTGTGATTTATACCATGCCCGAAGTGGCCTGTGTGGGTAAGACGGAAGAAGCCCTGAAAGAATCTGGGGTTGCCTATAATGTGGGAAAATTCCCCTTTACCGCCAACAGTCGAGCCAAAACCAATCATCAGACAGACGGCTTTGTTAAAATATTAAGCTGTGCAAAGTCCGATAAGATTTTAGGGGCGCATATTATCGGTGCTGATGCGGGTAATATGATTGCGGAGATGACCCTTGCTGTGGAAAAGGGGCTAACGGCGGAAGATATCGCTTATACGTGCCATGCCCATCCCACCGAAACCGAGGCTATCCGTGAGGCTGCTATGGATACGGATGGTCGTGCGGTTCATATGTAGGCTTTTATAAAGCCAGATATTTTTTAAGCCATGCATCAAGCTTTTTCACGTCACGTGCGGACCATCTTAGGCCAAGTTTCGTTCTGCGCCATAGGATATCTTCTGTGCTTCTGGCCCATTCGGTCTTGATGAGAAATTCTGCTTCAAAATCATAAAGATCAGGGCCGATCAGTTTTGCATCATGGCCTTTTTTGACCAGCATTTGATCCATGCGGGTACCATAGTGATGAGCATATCTAGCGCACAAATTTTGGTCAAGCCAATCATATTCAGCCTGTTTTCTCTTGATAAATTTGTCCATATCTTGGATCAGAATATTGCCGCCCGGAAGCGCTGCCCCTTTTGTCCAACTTTCCGCCATTTGGGGGAAAAATTCGCTCAATTTGCTGAGCACCTCTTCGGCTAAATGTCGGTAGGTGGTGATTTTCCCACCAAAGATGGATAATAGCGGCGCACCACCCTTATCCTGTCTTAGGGCAAGAACATAATCACGGGTAATGGCGCTTGCATTTTTTTGGGCATTTTTTTGGGCATTTTTTTTGCTATCCTTTGCGGTATCATCGAAAAGTGGTCTCACGCCCGCATAGTGTGACACAACATCACGGGATGATAACGGCTTGCCGTGGGCAAGGGTTGGTCTGAAATAGGCGTTAATATGATCACATAAGTAATCAATTTCCCCGTCCGTTATGTGAACATGAGAAGGATCGCCCTCAAAGGGAACATCCGTGGTACCGATCAGGGTATAATTACGCTCATATGGGATTGCAAAAATAATGCGGTTATCCTCATTTTGTAGAATATAGGCATCATGTCCTTCAAATAATTTGGGGACAATGATATGGCTGCCTTTCACCAGTCTTAGGCGATTATGGCTGGGCAGTGAAAAGCCGTCATGGATAATATCCGATACCCAAGGCCCCGCTGCATTGACGATAACCTTGGCCGTTATGATCTTTTGTGGTTCCTTTTCTGGGGCAATGGTCGCCTGCCAATGGGTACCACAATTTTTGGCCGTTAGGAATTTCGTTCGAGTGAGAATTTCAGCACCGTGATCCTTGGCATCAAGAGCGTTTAACAGCACAAGCCTTGCATCATCAACCCAGCAGTCATAATAGGTGAAGGCATCGGTAAAATGGGAAAGCAGCGGATTGGTCGGGTCTTGGCCGTTCAGTTTTATTTGCTTTGACCGCCCTAATGTTTTTCTGATCCCAAGATGATCATATAAAAATAATCCAAGTCTTATCATCCATTTGGGGCGAAGATGGCTTTCATGGGGCAGTATAAATTTTAGAGGGTGAATGATGTGTGGGGCGGCATTTAACAAAATTTCACGCTCATTCAATGATTTTCTGACCAGTAGAAATTCATAATATTCCAGATAACGCAGTCCCCCATGAATAAGTTTTGTGCTTTTGGAGGAGGTTGCAGAGGCAAGATCGGACATCTCAACCAGTAATACCTTAAGGCCACGGCCTGCGGCATCCCGTGCGATGCCCGTACCATTAATGCCGCCACCAATAATAAGCAGGTCATAATCTGCCATTTTCTTATTCCTAATTGATGCATGAAATATTATGCTTATCCTGTATAGTAATATGTATTGTAAACATTACAATAGGGTGAATTTATGACGGATTATTTACTGGCGATTGATCAGGGAACCACAAGCAGCCGAGCCATGATCTTTGACGATCAGGGACAGGTCGTGACAAAATCCCAAAAAGAGTTCACCCAATATTTCCCAAAAGACGGTTGGGTTGAACATGACGGCATGGAAATCATCCAAACCGTGATTGATACGGTGGGCAACGCCTTGCAAGATATGCCCGCATCAACATTTCCATCGGCTCTTGGAATAACAAATCAGCGGGAAACGACTGTGATATGGGACCGTATCACGGGTCGTCCCGTCTATCCCGCTATCGTATGGCAGGATAGAAGAACAGCGGACGATTGTGCTTCCATGAAACAGGCGGGTCATGAAAATAGGATCAATGAAAAAACGGGTCTTTTACTTGACCCCTATTTTTCAGCCACCAAAATCAAATGGATATTGGATCATGTGGACGGTATGCGGGACAGAGCCACCAAGGGCGAGCTCGCCTTTGGCACCATCGATAGTTTTGTGTTGTGGCACCTCACCAAGGGAAAAATTCATAAAACCGATGTGACCAATGCGTCCCGCACCATGCTTTATAATATTAATGACATGGCTTGGGACAAAGACTTGCTCGCTTTATTTGATATACCAGAAAGCCTGCTTCCTATGGTTCATGCCTCGGATCATCATTTTGGCGATCTGGATGAAAGTTTTTTTGGCCGTTCTATTCCCATTACCGCTATGGCGGGAGATCAACAGGCGGCCATGATTGGGCAGAATTGTTTTGAGCGGGGCGATATTAAATGCACCTTTGGTACGGGTGGATTTATCATGATGAATATTGGCGATAAGGTCATTCATTCTCAAAATCGTCTTTTGACGACAGTTGCCTATCAAATTCAGGGCAAGGTTGCCTATGCGCTAGAGGGAAGTTTTTTTTCGGCGGGATCTGCCGTTCAATGGTTGCGGGACGGCCTTAAAATTATAAAATCAGCACACGAGACCGAGGCTATGGCTCGATCCATTGATAGCACGAAAGGCGTTTATATGGTTCCAGCCTTCACGGGTCTTGGTGCCCCCCACTGGAATCCAAAAGCAAGAGGGGGGATTTTTGGCCTGACACGGGATACGGGGGCTTCGGAAATTGTGCGGGCAACTTTAGAATCCGTTGGGTTTCAGACGGCGGATCTTCTGGAGGTGATGGGCAAGGACACTGGCCTTTCCTGTGAGGTATTGCGTGTGGATGGGGGTATGGTCGAAAATGCTTGGTTGCTTCAATTTTTTGCTGATATTATGCAGCTTGAGGTTATTCGGCCACAAATATCAGAAACGACCGCTTATGGTATTGCGATGCTATCTGGTCTTGGGGCGGGGGTTTTTGATAAGATTAATGATTTTTCAATCAATTATCAGCATCATAGCAGCCGCAAACCTGAATTGGTTGCAAAAGATACTATTGAACAAAGAAGTCGATGGAAAAATGCAGTAAATTCAATAAGTTATTATTCTGAATAATTGGCGTATCAATTTTTATTCGCAGATTAATTAAAAATAGTATATAAATATAATCAGGATATAAAAATATAATGTTTCAAAAAGAAACATATAAACAAAATTTTTGGCAGAATTAACAGAATGGTAGAATGGGATGAATAATCAAGGTGATATTATTGACTTGGATAAGTTACAGAATAATTCTTTTATAGCGGCAGATTTTCTTAAAACATTGGCAAACTCCAATCGGTTGGTTATTTTAAGCCAACTGCTTGATAAAGAAATGTGTGTGGGAGATTTGGAAAAAAATCTTGATATTTCTCAATCCGCATTATCACAACATCTTGGTCGTATGCGGGCCGAAGGTCTTGTGGAAACCCGCCGTGAAAGCCAACAGATCTTTTATCGGCTTAAAGACTATCGTGTGGCTCATATGTTAAAGCTTACCTATGATCTTTTTTGTCATGAGGAATTGGCCGAGGCCGTTTAATTAAGATCCGCAACATTTCTTCAATAATCCAAAGACCAGTCCTATTGGAGCTGGTTTTTTATTTTGACAACATTGTAAAAATTTAGACGACGAGCAATAGCCTGATCCACATGGCCAGAATAATAACCAATCCACAGGCAAAGATTGTGAGCCTGTGATAAACATCATTATAGGTGGTGTGAATATAGGCTTGAATTACTCTTAGACCAAAAAAGCTATAGGCCATATAGGTAAATATCATATCATCCAGACGCAGCGCCAAAATAGCCGCACATACCGCATAAAATAAGACGGGAACCTCATAGAGATTAGCCCATTGGCGGGTGGCTTTTTGGACATAGCTTGGCGGATTATCATTGTTATATTCTTTGAAATAGCTGGCTTTGAGTTCACCGGATTTAACAGCCCTCTTTCTTCCCGTGATCATGACATAGGAATAGAGTAGGGTAAATATGGCCAAAAGCCCCATAGGATATATAACGCTCATCTTAAATGCCTCATTTTGTTGTTTGCGTAAGCTTAACAAAGTGATGGGGTTATGGGAAATTAATTTGTAAAATTCGTGCAGGAAAGATAATCTTGCCTTCATAAAACGATGAAAGACTATGTTATGACAACGCTAAAAACTTTGACCTGCCAGAAACGTCTTTTTGATATTCCGCCCCATGTGACCTATCTTAATGCGGCCTATATATCACCCATTATGACCGAAAGCGCAAAGATCGGTAAGAAGGCGGTAGCGACCAAGATGCATCCTTGGGAAATCACAATAAATGATTTTATTGATCTGCCCAAAAAGGCTTGCGCGATTATGTCAAAGATGATTGGGGCAGAGGAACATGATGTAGCCCTCATTCCGTCGGCCTCTTATGGCATAGGGATTGCGGCTCTGAATTTACCCCTGAAGCGGGGGCAGAAAATTTTGCTGCTTTCTGAACAATTTCCCTCCAATGTCTATCCATGGCAAGTTATGGCAAAGGCGTGCGGAGCAGAAATTATCACTATCGCCCGCCCCAAAAATGGCGATTGGACGACGGCCTTATGTAATGCCATTGATCAAGATACGGCCATTGTTGCCTGTGGTCAGGTTCATTGGATTTATGGCAGTAAGCTTGATCTGGTCAAGGTGGGAAAGACCGTCCGTGCCATGGGGGCGGCGCTTGTGCTTGATCTGACACAGTCTTTAGGCGTGATGCCCTTTTCGGTGCGGGATGTTGATCCAGATTTTATGGTGGCGGCGGGATATAAATGGCTGCTTGGCCCCTATAGTCATGGTTATATTTATGTGGCGCCCCGTCACCAAAACGGCATACCACTCGAAGAAAACTGGTTTGCCCGAAAAGGATCAGAGGACTTCAGCGGCTTGGTGGATTATCAACCAGATTATGAACCAGGAGCGGGACGCTTTAACGTGGGAGAACGCAGCAATTTTATGTTAAATCCCATCGCCATTCATGGTCTTGAACAGCTTAATTCATGGGGTGCGGATGCCATTGAAGCTTATGTCTCAAAGCTCACGGAAAAAATTGCAGAAAATGCTAAGGATTTGGGCTTGATTGTTGCTGATAAAGCTTACCGTTCGTCCCATCTGATTGGTCTTGAATTTCGCCAGACCATGCCAAAAGAACTTGCAACTGTGCTCGCAAAGAAAAAAATATTTGTCAGCATGCGGGGAAATACGATGCGGGTGTCATCCCATATTTATAATGATGAGCATGATGTGGATAATTTATTTTCCGTGCTTAAGGAATTGCTATGATCAAAGATCTCTTCGGCACAAGAAACAAAACCAATATGGAAATTGAACGCAAATTTCTTATTTTGGAAAAGCCGTCAGTAGTACCCGAACGCCGCCATAAAATTCGCCAAGGCTATATCGCCCGAGAGGGGGGTAATGTGGTGCGTATCCGTCAAAAGGATGATCTTTATATCTTGTCCGTAAAAACCCCAACCAAGGGCATTAGCCGGTTTGAGGTTGAAACCAATGTAAGCTCTGATGAGGGTAAAATATTATTTGCTGCTTGCGCCAGTCCATCAGTTGAAAAAATTAGGGAAATTTATCGGGTAGGCGATCATATTTGGGAGCTTGATATCTTTTCTGGCAGCAATAAGGGGTTAATCGTTGCGGAGGTGGAACTATCCTCAGAAGATGAAAAATTTGTGTCGCCAGAGTGGCTTGGCCCAGAGGTTACGGGTTTCCAAAAATTTTATAATGCAAGTCTGTCGCAAAATCCCTTTAAAAATTGGGGGGTGACCTATAATGACCTTGTTGAGCGGATGAAGGGATGATAGCTTATTTGGGATGGCCTTCGCTGTTATGAAATGCTATTTTCGCCTATATTTCAAGGAGACAGGTATGAAATTCAAATATTCAATCTTTTATGTAGAAAACGTCAAAGAGACTATAGAGTTTTACAATCGTGCATTCGGTTTTGAAACCAGATTCCTGCACGAAAGTGGTGATTTTGGAGAACTGGATACTGGGGAGACCTCGCTTTCTTTTTCATCAGTGTCTTTGATGAAGCAACTTGGCAAGGCACCAGGAAAGCCTGAACCGAGCGCCCCCGTGTTTGAAATTGCTTTTGAGACGAATGATGTTGAAGGCTCCCTCAAGAAGGCCATAGATGCGGGTGCGATCTTGGTTCAGGGAGTGCGTCAAGAGCCTTGGGGACAAACAACGTCCTATGTCAGCGATCCAAACGGCTATCTGGTAGAGATTTGTTCCCCCGTCAAAGTAGAAACATAAAAACCTCTTTGGGTGTTTTTGTAATTCAGGCACTTTCTGAGGGTGTCGCCAGAGTGGCTTGGCCCAGAGGTTACGGGTTTCCAAAAATTTTATAATGCAAGTCTGTCGCAAAATCCCTTTAAAAATTGGGGAGTGACCTATAATGACCTTGTTGAACGGATGAAGGGATGATAGCTTATTCATAATAATGGGATAATGTCATAGACAGATAAAACAGAAAGTGCGGAGCATGAAAATATCACTTGCCTTTATTTTAGGGTTATTTCTTTTAAACAATGCCACTGCAGAAGGCATTCAAGATAGTGCCCATGCAAAAAAATCATTGGAAATTTATCGTAAGGTTATTTCTATTCCGACCGTAAAGGGACGGGGTAAGGTTCCAGAAATGGTCAATTACCTTGTTTCAGAATTTAAGAATGCGGGCTTTCCAGAAGGGGATATTCATATTCTGCCATCGGGTGAGACGGCTGCCTTGGTGGTGCGTTATCGTGGGGATGGATCATCGAGCAAGAAACCTATATTATTACTCGCTCATATGGATGTGGTGGAAGCCTTTCCAAAGGATTGGGAACGCCCGCCCTTCACATTAACCCAAGATGATAAATATTTTTATGGGCGTGGTACAGAAGATAATAAATTGGGTGTGACCATGCTCACCTCCACCTTTATCCGACTTAAAAAGCAAGGCTTTGTACCTAGTCGTGATCTGATCATTGCCTTTTCTGGTGATGAAGAAACCGGTATGGTAACTACAAAAATGTTAGCTCATGACCGTAAAGACCTGACGGATGCGGAATTTGCCTTGAATTCCGATGCGGGTGGCGGGCAACTGACGAAGGAGGGGAACGCCGTTTCTTATCTTGTGCAGGCAGCAGAAAAAACTTATGCCACCTTTGAGCTAACCATCCGCAATCCCGGTGGTCATAGTTCACGACCACGGCCAGATAATGCCATTTATGATTTGGCAGATATGCTCAAAAAAATTCAGAATTACCGCTTTCCCGTGATGTATAGCGATATGACTCGTGATTATTTCCGCCGTATCGGGATGCAGATTCAGGGCGAACTTGGGGGCAGTATGCTCCGTTTTTCTGATAATCCAGAGGATAAGGTAGCCTCGGACCGCTTGGCTATAGAATCCTCCTATGTGGGGACAACAAGAACAACCTGTGTCGCCACCATGCTGCGGGCGGGACATGCGGAAAATGCAATGCCTCAATCGGCGACCGCAACGGTGAATTGTCGTATTTTTCCTGGGGTCAGCGTTGCTGATGTGAAACAGACCCTGCAAACAATAATAGCCAATGACGGTGTTGAGTTTGTTACCCTAGGTGATCCTACTGAAAGTCCCATCTCAGAACTTCGGGAAGATGTCATGAAGGCCGTGGGTAAAGCGGTTCATGCCCGTTATCCTGATGTTGCCCTAATGGGTTATATGGAGTCTGGTGGTACGGACGGCATGCATTATAGGTCAGAGGGTATTCCAACTCTTGCCATCTCAAGCATTTTTATGGATCCTGATGATATGTTTGCCCATGGTCTTAATGAACGTCTGCCGATCAAAACATTTTATGATGGCCTTGATCATTGGACAGTAATTTTAAAGGAATTGGCGGGGCATTAAATTTTTCGGCACCAAAAATGATACATAAAACCAAAAGAATTGGGATGATTTTTTTCGAAATTTTCCCAGTTCTCCAGATTTCTTTGAAGCTTATCTTCGGGGAATTGGAGGGCATATTGCGGTGAAATACGAGAATCTATGTGGTCAAAACCTAAGAATTGTAAGCCCGCATTGTTCAATATGGCTTTGATGTCACGTGGTGTATAGCGGTTCTCATTAACATTAAAAACCAGATCGTGAAGTCCACTGATGCTGTAAAAATCCTGATTATGGGCAATACTGGCCATGGGATGATCAGGGGCAAGTGATCTTACGGCCTTGCGGAAGGCTCGCACACCATCTTCGCTATCATTAATGCCTTGTTCTTGAATGAATTTTCGGGCATTGATAACGTCTTTGCGTCCTCGTTCGCTATAGAGGGCTAGCCGCATAAAACCACTTTCCCTCAGAATATTGACTAGATTTTCAAGACCCCGCTCAGGATTGCCAAGGTGATGCAATACGCCCGTACAATCAATATAATCAAAGGTAAGATCACATTGATTTAAGGCCATAATATCGGCATGGAAAAATTTTATATTTCTAAGATTAAACCCATTTTCCTTCACCGCTCGCATGGCATAGGCGAGGCTTGTGCGGCTAATGTCAAGGGCTGTTATATTGGCTTTGGATATGGTTGAGGCGAGGGTGCAAATCTGCATGCCTGTGCCACAACCTGGGATTAAAATATCTGTGGAGCCATAGGGGCGGATATTATTTTTTGCCTGATCTGGAAATTTTTCTTCTATAAATTTGGCAAAAGTTTTTGGAACAGATTTTGAATAGCGTAACCAGCGTGGATAAGGATAGCGTTCATATTGTTCTCTGACCTTCTGGGATATATTATCCTTAATCTCGGTCAGAGAAATGATCTCTTTTTGCAGGGCAGTTTCATAGTGAAAGTCCCTATATTGTCGCTTCAGAAAAAATTTCACCACAGGGGACGGCGGGGAATATTTTTCCGGAATATGGGGTAGAGCTTGGTGAAGTGGGTCATAGCACCCCATAAGCGCCCATTTGAGGACAAGATCATCCTTTGAGGGCGGGTCTATAATTTTCTGAACGGCGTCATTTTCTGCCTCTGTCACGTCATAGGCATATTCGGTATTAAAACATTGGCAGGCAAGTGAGACTATAAAATTTATTCTAGGGGACATGGCATGACCCGAAAGGCCATATTTCACACTCATAGACAAAATATGACGGCGCAATTTTGTAAAAGCAATTTCAAGAAGGGGCGTTATGATAATAGCTTTTTGCATAACGGCCAAAAGCAGGGGGTCATTAAAAAAAGCATCAAAATGGGTGCTCTTTAAAATAGTTTCGCAGTCTTCTTCAGAGGCATTGAGAACATTGATTAGGGTGCCAACTGTCGGTGATGTGTCATATTGATTGTGAATAACCATGCTCATGCTTTGGATGTCTATATCATCATGACTGACGTTTTGTGCCAGAATATTTATAATGCTATCGGGAAGTTTATAGCCACTGGTGGTGCCAAGCAGACGAAGGGCGTTGTTGAGAAATATTTTATTCTTGGGCTTAAGAGCAAGTGCTAATAGAAAAGAGCCAAGGGCGCCACCTATGTCACCTTTTTCATAGAGCAGGCATCCTAAATCATGATGTAAATTTGCATTTTTAGGGGATTTTTCAATTTTCTGTCTAAGATTAGCCTCGGCCATTGCTGTCCTTAATAGAGGGAAATTATTTTATAACCAAGACCTCATAGGCTGTAATGATTTGCTGGAATTTAAGGGCCGCATCACTATCGTCTAAATTTGTGTCGGGGTGATAAAGTTTTGCCATGCGGCGGTACGCTGTTTTGATCTCGGCATTTGTGGCGTCGTCATCTAAGTCAAGAATGGCTAAGGCATCGGCGCGTCTCTTGTCCTTGCCATAAGTTTCTTCCCCCATATCATAGGCACCGCTTGTGGCATAACCCTTTGCGGTACGCATGTCTTCTTGGGCCCGGCGCAGGGCTTCTTCCTTGCTGAGACCCTCAAAATAATTCCAATTACGGTTAAATTCCGTAATATGGCTTTCGCAAAATTGCCATTTATCCTTGCTGTCGGGTGATTTTGGGGCGGGAAATTCTCCTCTGTTATCACAGCCATCATGGTCACACATACGGACTTGAACGGGGTCCCTTAGGGTTTCGTATCCCGTCCAGCGGGGGAAAGTTGATGATTTAGGTTTTTTCATATAAAGGTCTTTATTGTTCGGTTAGGTTTTGTATAAGGGGTAGTATATCGAAAAGATAGAAATAAAAAAAGCCCCACCTATGGCAGGGCTTAATTTTTTACGACAATAATATATTATAATGTGGGGCCAGCTGCGATGATACTATCATCCACATGACCTTCATACTCCTTGAAATTTGTACGGAATAATCCCACCAGATGGGCAGCCTTTTCGTCATAGGCGTTACCGTCTTGCCATGTGCTGCGGGGGTCAAGGACAGATGTCTCAACACCTGGGCAGCTTAGGGGAATTTCAAAACCAAAGTTCGGGTCGGTTCTGAATTCTACATCATTTAAGGTGCCGTCAAGAGCGCCGTGCAGGAGGGCTCTGGTATATTTAATAGGCATACGCTTACCAACCCCATATACGCCGCCTGTCCAACCTGTGTTCACAAGCCAACATGTTACCTCGTGCTTCGCGATTTTTTCCCGTAATAAATTACCATAAACCGAGGGATGACGCGGCATGAAGGGTGCGCCAAAACAGGTGGAGAAAACGGCCTGTGGTTCCTTACCAAGTCCTTTTTCGGTGCCAGCAACTTTGGCGGTATAACCAGACAAGAAATGATACATGGCCTGTTCTGGGGTTAGGCGCGCAATAGGGGGCATAACGCCAAAGGCATCAGCGGTTAGCATAATGATGTTCTTGGGATGTCCACCAACGCCGCCTTCTGTTGTGTTGGGTATTGATGTAAGCGGATAGGCCGCACGGGTATTTTCCGCCTTTGAGCTATCATCAAGGTCAAGTTCCCGCGTGTTAGTATCAATAACCACATTCTCAAGAACGGTACCAAACATGGATGTTGTGGCATAAATTTCTGGCTCAGCTTCTTTTGACAATCTGATAACCTTGGCATAACAGCCGCCTTCAAAATTAAAGACAGAGCTATCGGACCAGCCATGTTCATCATCGCCTATCAAGGTGCGTTCAGGATCTGCAGAAAGGGTTGTTTTACCCGTGCCCGATAAACCAAAGAATATAGCGGTATCACCATTTTTTCCAATATTGGCCGAACAATGCATGGGCATAATACCCCGTTCGGGCAAAAGATAGTTCAGGATGGAAAATACCGATTTTTTCATCTCACCGGCATAGGAGGTTCCCGCAATGAGCACCAATTTTTTGGCCAGATTGATCGTGATGACGGTTTCGCTCTTGGTGCCAACGTCCTTTGGGTCTACTTTTAATTCTGGGGCATGAAGAATGGTGAATTCGGGTGCAAAATCAGACAAATCCTTATCTTCAGGGAGAACCAATAGATTGCGGATAAACAGGCTGTGCCATGGGCTTTCGCTTATGGCTCGAACCGAAATACGGCAAGAGGGGTCTGTACCGCCGTAAAGGTCCTGTACATAAAGGTCGCGGCTTTCAAAATAATTTAAAATCTGATTATGAATTTTGTCAAAATTTTCTTCTGATATTGAGACGTTAACTTTTCCCCACCATATATTGTCTTTGCTGCTGTCCTCATGAACCATAAATTTATCATTGGCGGAACGACCCGTATGGACACCCGTTTCAACAACAAGGGCACCGCCTTTGCCAACGATGCCCATATTTTTCTTTATGCTATGTTCGTAAAGAACCTCTGCACCCATATTCCAAAATATATTTTCATTATTGGATATGTCGTGCAGATCAAGTTTATGTTTACTAATATATTTACCAATATTTTTCATTTTAGTCATTTTCCTACTAGCCATTATTTTATAAAATTTGCTTAGTAATTAGGTTTATTATTATTATTAATATCCAGAGGGAATCGCTTAATTAGGAATTGAAATCAAGCATCAATATCAAAAAATTGACATGTTCTGAATAAGACTTTGAAAAATATATATAATATTTCAGCAAAAGTCATAAGTATCTTTTGGGAATTGCTTAGCATAGATTAAAAAGCATGGTAATCTTAAAAAGATTCGTTCGCAAATTTAAGGAATTTAAAAAAATGGCTCCAAAAATAACGCTCGTCGATGATGATCAAAATATCCTTGCTTCAGTAAGCATCGCTCTCGAGGCTGAAGGCTTCGACGTGACGACTTATGGCAATGGATCTGATGCTCTTGAAGCTTTTGCGGTCAATCAGCCTGATCTTGCGGTGCTTGATATAAAAATGCCCCGAATGGACGGGATGGAGCTTTTGCGCAGGCTTCGGGAAAAATATAACTTTCCCGTTATTTTTCTAACCTCAAAAGATGATGAAATTGACGAGATGCTAGGGCTTAAAATGGGCGCCGATGATTATATCACCAAACCCTTTTCTGGGCGACTTCTTATTGAGCGTATTAAAACCATATTGCGCCGTATTGAGGCGGTTCGAAAATATAACGCGCAATCCAAAGATGTTCTGGCACAGGGAGATGAGGAAAAAGGAGTTATTATCAGGGGAAGATTAAAAATAGATCCCCTGCGCCATGTTTGTGAATGGGCGGGTCAAGATGTGAAATTGACGGTAACAGAATTTTTAATATTGGAGGCATTATGTCACCGTCCAGGTCATGTTAAAAGTCGGGATCAATTGATGGATATTGCCTATAATGATGATGTCTATGTGGATGACAGAACCATTGACAGCCATATCAAACGGCTTCGCAAGAAATTCCGTAACGTGGATCCGGAATTTGACGGTATTGAAACCCTATATGGTGTCGGATACAGGTATAGTGAAAGCTGAGCAACTTTCAAATTCAGATACAAAAAAAGATATCATAGTCCGTCGTCCGAAACGGCGGGTATCACCGCTTACTTTCCGTATTCTGGCGGTTAATTTAATTGCTTTGGGTTTTTTGGCTGGCGGCATTCTGTATATTGACCAATATCAAAATGCCATGGTTCAGTCGCGCATTAATGCGCTTATTAAAGATGCGGAGGTTATGGCGGGGGCCTTAGGTGAGGCCGCCACTATTACCGCAGAGCGGACGGAATTACTGCTTAAACCATCCGAGCAGATTATGGTTCGGATTGTTTCTGTAACCAATAATCGGTCACGGCTGTTTGGTTTGGATGGTAATTTATGGATTGATAGTCAGGATTTGGCGAATAATCAATCAGTGATAATCCGTGAATTACCTATAAAAGACGGTGTAAGTCCCTTTTTAAACCATATATCAACCGCCATCATGCGACTATTGGATAGTTTTAATAAAAGACAGGATATTGAAGTTTATCATGAAGTAAAAGATGAGAAAGCCGAACATTATCCAGAAGTCATGAATGCTCTTGAAGGTAATATTGGTTATCGGATAAGATTGCTGTCCGATAGGTCTGAAATTATCACGGTTGCGACCCCCGTTCAAAGATTTCGTCGTGTTCTTGGGGCATTGATGTTGTCCACAGACACGCGTGATATTCGGGAAGCCGTCCAAAAGACGCGGATGACATTCTTAAAGTTCTTTGGTGTTGTCTTGGCGGTTACGCTGTTGTTATCATTTTTCCTCGCCAGAACCATTGTCAGACCCATTTTGCTTTTGGCAAGATCCGCAGATCAAATCAGTGCGGGAACTCATACCAGTATTGATATTCCTGATTATTCTTCCAGAAATGATGAAGTGGGGGACTTATCAAGGTCATTGAAGGATATGACTTTCACGCTTGCACGGCAAATTGATGCGGTGGCATCCTTTGCCGCGGATGTCTCTCACGAGCTGAAAAATCCCTTAACTTCTCTCAGGAGTGCTGTGGAAACATTGTCTTTTACCAAAACCGATGTGGCAAGAGAAAAATTACTCAAGATCATAGGCGAGGATGTTTTGCGGCTTGACCGACTGATTTCTGATATTTCCAATGCATCACGGCTGGATGCCGAAATGTCCCGCAGCCAGATGGTGGAGATTAATCTTGTTACAATGATGGAAACCCTTATTGATCTTTATGGAACAAGTCATAAAGATAAAATCCCGACGTTACATTTAGACATCCATAAGGACAGAAAAAAAACAGATCGTGATTATTGCATTAAGGGTATGGAAGGACAGCTTGGACAGCTCTTTCGTAATTTGATTGATAATGCGATTTCTTTTTCAAAGAAAGAGGGACATATCTGGATCAGATTGCGCCGCATTAAAGACATGATACAAGTGACCATAGAGGATGAGGGGCCTGGAATTCCCAAGGATAGATTAGAAGATATTTTTGATCGTTTTTATACAGAACGTCCAAAGAATGAGGCATTTGGTCAACATTCTGGCCTTGGATTAAGTATTTGCAAGAAGATTGTGGAGGCGCATGGGGGTGGTATTATTGCGGAGAATATTTATAATAAGGCCCATACCAAGGTCAAGGGGGCGGCCTTTATTGTACAATTGCACGCCATGCCCCATAAGGCCGAACAGAGTTCAAAGTCATGATGCTCATCCATGGAACAGGGGTTTTTTTTGAAGGCAAAGGTCTTCTTATTCGGGGGCCATCTGGTTCGGGGAAATCCGACTTAGCCCTCCGCCTTTTGGCGCTGGGCGGGGAATTGATCGGAGATGATTATGTGGAGGTTTCATCCAAGGGGAAGGGCTGTGCTATTATGGCGGCGCCTAAAAATATAGAAGGCATGATTGAAGTCCGAAGTGTGGGTATCCTAAAGGTTCCCTTTCGACCAAAGGCAGATATTCATTTGATTTTGGATCTGGTGGCACGAAATGACCATGTTCATCTTGAAAGATTGCCAGAAGGAAAAACCGTGATACTGGAGACGGTTCAAATTCCCTGTCTAGATTTTTATGCTTTTGAACCTTCTGCACCAGAGAAAATTCGTGCGGCTCTTAAAATTTTATTGTAGAGTCGGTTTTTTTAATATTGATTTGCATAACATCCTCGATTCTACTTTAGGAATATAGATATATAAATGGGCAATATAGAGCAGACCATAGATAGCTCCAAGGCATTGAGAGTATATCTCATTACCGGCCTTTCGGGGGCGGGAAAGTCCTCTGCCTTAAGGGTGCTCGAAGACCTTGATTATGAGGCCATTGACAATCTTCCCTTGGCGCTTCTTCCTAATGTGGTTGATATGGTTATTCAGGATAAGAAGAAAGATAAATTTCCAGCTCTTGCCATTGGTATTGATGCGAGAACTCGGAATTTTCAACCCGAACTCATTACGCAAAACCTTAATTTATTAAGAAAACGTGACGATATAGATTTGAAACTTCTGTTTTTTGATAGCAGCAACGAAGTTCTGGCAAAACGGTTTACCGAAACCCGCAGAAAACACCCATTAGCAAGGAACAGACAGGTTACTGACGGTATCGTTCTTGAAAGAAGCCTGATGAATGTGCTTCGGGCTGAGGCTGACTTTATCTATGATACCTCGGATCTTGGGATTCAGGAATTGCGTCAAATATTAAACCAGCAGTTTGAGCGCGAGCACAGCAGTGATTTGAGCATAATGGTAAGTTCCTTTGCTTATCCGCGGGGGCTTCCAAGGGATGCAGACTTGGTTTTTGATGTCAGATTTTTACGCAATCCTCATTATGTGGATAAATTAAAGCCTATGACAGGACTAGATAAAGAAATTCAGGATTATGTAGAGCAGGATGAAAGATTTGCTGATTTTTATGCAAAAATAAGTGACTTGATATTTTTCTCATTGCCTGAGTATAAGAAGGAAGGCAAATCTTATTTAAAGATTGCATTCGGCTGCACAGGAGGACGGCATAGATCTGTCTGTATGGCTGAAAAAATTGCCAAGGCAATTAATAAAATTGGTTTTAAAGCAACTATTTATCATAGAGAATTAATGATAAAAGAATCATAAAATAGAATAATTTGGATATTAGAGGAATTTTGAATGATTGGCATGGTAGTTGTAACACACGGTCGTCTAGCAGAAGAATTTATTTCTGCTATGGAGCATGTTGTCGGACCTCAAAAAGCAGTAAGGGCCATATGCATAGGTCCCGATGATGATATGGAACAAAGACGGCAAGATATCCTGAATGCGGTGAAAGAGGTGGATCAGGGCAGTGGGGTCATTTTGCTCACTGATATGTTCGGGGGAACACCATCAAATCTTGCCATTTCCGTTATGGAAAGTGCCAAAGTTGAAGTTATTGCGGGCATAAATTTGCCTATGCTTATTAAACTTGCCAGTGTGCGGATGGCTTGTACCATGGAAGAGGCCGTCAATGCGGCGCAAGATTCTGGTCGGAAATATATAAATATCGCCTCTCAGGTCTTATCGGGTGATATCAGTTGAACGAGGCGGTAAATAAAGTCAATGTCGAGCCTATAGAAAAAAGAAGACTGGTCATTCAAAATGAACGGGGTTTGCACGCTCGCGCCTCGGCAAAATTTGTTTCTGTTGCGGGGAAATATGATACGGAAATTCTGGTGTCAAAAGATGGCACAGAAGTGGTCGGCACATCCATAATGGGATTGATGATGCTTGCCGCCGCCAAGGGCGATAGCGTTACCTTGAAAGGCAAGGGGAATGGGGCCAAAGAAGCCTTGGACGCTTTGGAGGAACTGATTGCCAATAAATTTGGCGAGGATTAGTTTTTTCTTAAGTATTTCTATTTATGATATAACAATATAAACATTTCTTTATACTTGATTATAGAGGCAATCTGCTGCTATAAGCTCTGGGTATATTATTTTTTAGAAAGAAAGACAGTCCATGGGTAACTTTACCGATTATAAAATTGCAGATATTTCATTGGCCAAGTGGGGCCGTAAAGAGGTCACGATTGCAGAAACCGAAATGCCAGGTCTTATGGCTCTGCGGGAGGAATTTGGCTCATCACAGCCTTTGGCGGGTGCGCGTATTGCGGGTTGTTTGCATATGACGATTCAAACGGCGGTCTTGATGGAAACCTTGATAGCGCTTGGTGCTGAAGTGCGTTGGTCAAGTTGTAACATATTTTCGACCCAAGATCAGGCTGCCGCTGCTATGGCGGATGCGGGAATACCGACTTTTGCATGGAAGGGCTTAACTGAGGAAGAATTTCTTTGGTGTATTCGGGAAACGATCGTGGGTCCTGATGGTTGGCGTCCCAATATGATTTTGGATGATGGCGGTGATTTAACGGCCATGATATATCAGGATTTCCCAGAACTTCTTGAGGATATTCGGGGTATTTCCGAAGAAACAACCACGGGCGTTCTAAGGCTTTACCAAATGGAAAAACAGGGAAAGCTTACGGTTCCCGCCATTAATGTTAATGACAGTGTGACCAAATCAAAATTTGACAATCTTTATGGTTGCAGGGAAAGTCTTGTGGATGGTATTAAACGGGCAACCGACGTTATGGTTGCGGGTAAGATTGCGGTTATTTGTGGTTACGGCGATGTGGGTAAAGGTTCTGCCGCTAGTCTTCGTAATCAGGGTGCCCGTGTTTTGGTTACTGAAATTGACCCCATATGTGCGCTTCAGGCGGCGATGGAGGGCTATGAGGTTGTCACAATGGAAGATGCGGCGCCCCTTGGTAATATTTTTGTGACCTGTACAGGTAATAAAGATATTATCACAATTGATCATATGCGTGCCATGAAGGATCGGTCGATTGTTTGTAATATTGGTCATTTTGATTCAGAAATTCAGATTGCAGCACTGTCTAATTATCAGTGGGATGAAGTAAAACCACAGGTCGATGAGGTTGTTTTTCCAGACGGAAAAAGACTCATTGTTTTGGCTAAGGGACGTTTGGTAAATCTTGGCTGTGCAACGGGACACCCAAGTTTTGTGATGAGCGCGTCTTTTACCAATCAGGTTATGGCACAAATTGAATTATGGAATAATTCTGCAAATTATGACAATAAGGTCTATGTGTTGCCCAAACATTTGGATGAAAAGGTTGCCATGCTTCACCTTGATAAACTTGGTGTAAAACTCACCAAACTTTCCAAAGAGCAGGCGGATTATATCAATATTAATGTTGATGGACCGTTTAAGCCAGACCATTACCGTTATTAATTTTCAGTGATTGTATGATTTGAGGCCTGAATTATGTCAATATTCAGGCCTTAATTTTTTATGCCCCCAACAACAGGCTTCCTTTTTTTTGCTGATCGTTTATGATTGGAATATCATAGCGCTATAGGGAAGTTCTTATGGTCATAGGGCCTGTTACAATATATAAAAAGAGCCTAAAGGTTCTTATAAGGGGAATAGCCTTCGTTCTTATTGGGGTCGGGTCTCCTTCGTTTGCAGCTCCGTATTTTCTATTCCCAACAAATGATCAAAATAATAACATATATTTTATCGTTTTTTGTTTTTTGACTTTGTGTCTGGTTGCTTGGATGATGTGGGATCGAAGCCAAGTGAAGAAAAAACTGCAGGCCCTTGAGAAAGAAGCCGATTTTTATTCTGCGCTATTGAAATCCCGTAAAGGCATTTATTTGATCTGCGATAAGAAGGGTACCCTATCTTCTCTTGATAATGTGAAACAATGGTTTGGTATAGAAAATCATGGGATGGATCTGGATTGTTTGCGCGATGAAAATACGGCATTTTCCAATGAACAATTCTCTGATTTTGTAGAGGATATCGAAAGACTAATTTCACTGGATACTGTCTTTCGTAAATCGTTTTATCTTAAAAAACAGCAGAGACATATTATTGTAAAGGGGGATATCCTAGAAGAGCATCATAAAAAGAGTGGTTATATTATTTGGTTCAAAGATGCCTCTATTGAGGAAAATATAGCGGCCTTTCAGAAGCGGGATGTTAGGCAGATTGCAAACCGGTTAAGACTGTTTGAAACCACAAGCGATCTTATCAATATTCCTATGTGGATGCGGGATGACAAATTGCGTTTAATATGGGTGAATAAAGCCTACATTGATGCGGTTGATGCAGAAACTGCCGAGCAGGTCATCGAGCAGGGATTAGAGCTTGTAACAAATGCGGTAGGAAAAAATATGAGGGATTTAGCCGCCAAATCCCGTGATCTTCATGAAACATATATTGAAAAGCATTTTGTGGTGATAAGAGGGGAACGCTGCGCCGTTAATGTGTGTAATTTCCCCATAGCGATTGATCAAAATATGATGGGCTGTGTGGGCTATGCTCAAGATATTACCGAACTTGAAAAAGCGCGGGGGGAATTGATTTATCATACGGAATCCCATTCAGAAACCTTAAATAAATTATCAACGGCTGTGGCTATTTTTACGTCTGGTAAAAGGCTTGAATATTATAACAGTGCCTTCAGCAGGTTATGGAATTTATCAGAAGAATTATTATTCAGTCATCCCCATCACGGAGAGGTATTAGAAGCCATGCGGGAGGCGCGCAGGCTTCCAGAGCAGGCCAATTTTCCTAAATGGAAAACAGAACAGCTTTCGGCTTATACCCAACTTTTGGAACCTGTTGAAGAAATGTGGCACTTGCCCGATAATACGTCACTTCGGGTTGTGAGCCAACCCCATCCTTTGGGGGGATTATTAATTTTTTATGAGGATGTCACGGATCATTTCGCTCTTGAAAGATCGTATAATACTTTATTTGCCGTCCAACGGGAAACTTTGAACAATCTTCATGAGGCGGTGGCTGTTTTTGGTATTGATGGCTGCCTTCAGCTTTATAACGATGCCTTTGTGGATACCTGGAAACTGGACCGTGAAATGCTGGATGCCAATCCCCATACCATGAATGTGATGGCGGCATTTGCAGAAAATTACGGGGAAAGTTATCAGATAAAAGATCTCAAAAATCTTATTGTCGGTGGCGAGGTTAAAAAAGAATTATCTTCAGGTCAGCTTAAGCGTAAAGATGATTCTGTGCTGAATTATGCGGCTGTGCCGTTACCAGATGGGGCTATGCTGATTACTTTTATTGATGTATCCGATAGTTTTGCCATTGAAAAAGTTCTGCGTCAACGCAATCAGGCATTGGAAGAAGCCGATAAAATTAAAACAGATTTTCTGGCTCATATGTCTTATGAATTGCGCACACCGCTCAATAGTATTA
The DNA here is from genome assembly GCA_021741205.1 of Emcibacter sp. Taxonomy (GTDB): domain Bacteria; phylum Pseudomonadota; class Alphaproteobacteria; order Sphingomonadales; family Emcibacteraceae; genus Paremcibacter. Next base: position 214,451 of record JAIOYI010000001.1, on the reverse strand, counting down.
TTGGCTTTGCCGAACTTTTGGAAAAAGAATATCAAGGACCGCTCAATGATATTCAGCATGAATATATGTACAGTATTTTGGCGGCTTCTGGTCAGTTATTGGAACTCTTTAACGATATCCTTGACTTAACCGTGATCGAGGCAGGGGGACTTACGCTCGACATTGACCAATTTGAACTGCCAACTATTCTGGATCAGGTCATTAATCAATTGCAGGAACGTATCAAAGTAAAAGAGCTTGATTTGATTTTACAATGCAAGGATGATTTAATGCCTGTTTGGGGTGATGCAAGACGTATTCATCATGCTATTTATAATCTGTTGAGCAATGCCGTAAAATTTTCCCACCCTCTTGGCATTATTAACGTAACAGCAGATCAGAATGATGAGAATTATACTATTACTATTCAAGACACAGGCATTGGTATAAAGCCAGAGGAAGTGGATAAGCTTTTCGAAAAATTCTTCACGGGAAGCAATACGTCAAATACGCAAGGGGCGGGACTTGGTCTGTCATTGGTGAAAAATTTTGTTGATCTGCATGGGGGCAAGATCGATGTTCAATCGGCTCTAAATGAAGGTACCTGTGTTACGCTGTCCTTACCTATAAAGGTTGGAATGGACACTCAGATCAGTCTGGCGAGTGAGTAGGACAATAGGTGCAGACATTATTGGTGGAAATTATTTTAGACGATCTGACGGCGACAAAGAAATTTGCGACGGTTTTCGCCCCCTTATTAAGAAAAGGTGATGTTGTGGCCCTTGACGGTGCCCTTGGAGCGGGAAAGACGGAACTGTGTCGTTCCGTGATCCATGCTCTTGACTTGTCCGATGATGTGCCAAGCCCCACCTTTAATCTGGTTCAAATTTATGAGCCAAAAGCAGATGATAACATAACGCCCGTTATTTGGCATATGGATCTTTATCGCCTAGAAAGTCCAGAAGAGGCCTTTGAACTTGGTATCGAAGATGCCTTCGATCAGGCCGTAAGTTTAATCGAATGGCCCTCAAGACTTGGGCCCTATTTGCCGCAAGGGTTTCTTACCCTACGTCTTGAAATTGGCCATAATGGAGAGGCGAGAATTTTGAAGATATTAGGGGATGATTTATGGAAAAACAGGTTAAAAAAAATCGTAGAAGATAAATAAAATGTCCAGAAGGCTAAAAGGCGTGCCAGAAATTTATAATCTTCCCACCCATTATTCCTTTGTTGATGGGTTGGTGCAGGGTATTCGAGCTCGATTTGGCGATGATCCTTTGCTGTTAAGTGATGTTTTAATCTTGCTGCCTAATCGGCGTGCCGTTCGGTCCCTGCGAGAGGCTTTTTTACGGGCGGCGGATGGTAAATCGCTCATTCTTCCTCGGATCGAACCCATTGGTGATGTGGATGAGGATGATCTGTTTCTGTCTGGTAATATGCCGGCCTCTCTATGGGATGTTGATTTGGCACCCGCCATTCCCCCTCATATACGTCAGATGCTTCTTATGGATATCATTGAACGCTGGTATCAGAGCCGCGGCGACAATGCACCAGAAAATGCCCAATGTGCCATTCTTGCCCATGCGCTAGGACAGTTTTTGGATCATGTTCAAACCGAACAGCTGAGTTTTAAAAATCTTGAAAATTTGGTGCCTTCTGAATATGCAGTTCACTGGCAGCAGACATTGGATTTTTTGGTTATCCTCACAGAAAAATGGCCTGATATTTTGGCGCTTACTGGATTTTCCGATACCGCAGAAAGACGTAATAAGCTGCTGATTGGGCTTTATGAGAAATGGATTAATCATCCACCAGAACACCCCATCATTGCGGCGGGGTCAACAGGTTCCATTCCTGCAACGGCAAATTTGCTCGGTGTTATTGCAAAGCTACCACAAGGTATGGTTATTTTGCCGGGGCTTGATCTTTCTATGGATGGGAAAAGTTGGGACGTTATTGATGACACCCATCCACAGGCGACCATGAAACATCTTTTGAAATCCCTTGGCGCCGATCGGGATAGTGTACAAAATTGGTTGGAGGATGATGATAGGCCAACCCCAGATCGTCTTGCACGGGAACATTTACTGCAGGAAGTTATGCGACCCGCTGAAACCACGGATATCTGGCCGACCCTTTCCTTGGATGTTAAGTCTGCAACAAAGGGCTTTAGCCGTTTTGATGCGCCGAGTTTGCGTGAAGAGGCGGGCGTGATTGCGCTTATGCTCCGTGAAGCTTTGGAAACAGAGGGTAAAACCGCCGCCCTCATCACCCCTGACCGACAATTGGCCAGAAGAGTTGCGGGGGAACTGAAACGTTGGGATATTTTAATAGATGACAGCGCAGGGACACCGTTGTTGAACACGCAGCCGGGTGTTTTCCTGCGCCTGTGCGCCCAAATGATGGGTGAGGGGTTGGCCCCTGTGGCGCTTTTGTCGGTTTTAAAACACCCCCTCGCCGCGGGTGGACAAGAGATCGGTTCTTTTCGAAAGAGGGTAAGGCTCTTGGAAGAAACCATCCTGCGTGGTCCACGACCTGAAAAGGGGTGCTCTGGGATTTCTTATATGCTGGATCATGTCCTTAGAGACAATCCCCACCGTAAGGACATTGCGGCCTTAATACAATGGTGGCAGGAATTAAGCGATTTTATTGAGCCTTTTGAAGTATTGATGCAAAGAACAGAAACATCTTTTGAAGTGATGTTGACCCATCATATTGATTTGGCTGAAAAATTATCCGCATCCCATGACAAAACAGGGGCGCAAAGATTATGGGCCCATGATGCGGGAGAAGAGGCAGCCAAATTAATTGAAGACTTATATCAGGCGTCTCCCATACTGAAAAGCCTGAAACCAGAAAGTTATGCCGCTTTACTTGATGTTTTTATGGGGGGAATTACGGTTCGGTCAAAATATGGACAGCATCCAAGACTGAATATATGGGGGCCGCTTGAGGCGAGACTTCAACATGCGGATCTTGTCATATTGGCGGGATTAAATGAGGGAATCTGGCCTCCTGATCCCTTACCAGACCCGTGGATGAGCCGTCCTATGCGACGTGATTTTGGTTTACCGTCCCTAGAACGAAAAATAGGTCTGAGTGCCCATGATTTTGTTCAAGCCGCCTCGGCACCGCAAGTGGTTCTGACCAGATCAGAGAAGGTGGACGGCACCCCAACCGTGAAATCCCGTTGGCTGAGCCGTATGGATGCCATTGCCCCCGATATTTTTAAGCCCGATGATATGGTCTTATGGCTCGATCGGTATCATGCTTTGGATCGGCCAGAGACACAAATATTTATCCCACCGCCCCGTCCCACGCCACCGCCAGAGGTGCGACCCAGAAAATTATCGGTGACCCGTATCCAAAAATGGATGCAAGATCCCTACAGTATTTATGCTCAGTATATTTTGAATTTGAAACCGCTAGAGTCCCTTGATGCTGACCCCGCTGCCGCTGATAAGGGGACGATCATTCATGATGCCTTGGATGAATTTATGACGACGTTTAGGGATCATCTGCCTCCTGATGCGGTCACGGAACTGATTGCCATTGGTCAAGAAAAATTTAAAGATTATCTGGATAGACCACAGGTAAGCTCTTTCTGGTGGCCTCGTTTTATTCATGTGGCAGAATGGTTTGTGGCGGAAGAAAATAAACGCCGCCAAAGTTCAAAAACAATCGCAACCGAAGTTGAGGGCCGTATGGTTTTTGATTTACCAGGTGGGGAATTCATCCTTACAGCAAAGGCTGACCGTATTGATCTCTTGGACAATGAAAGTCTCTGTATTATTGACTATAAAACAGGACAAAGCCCCTCCGCACGACAAATTTATGCGGGTTACGCTCCCCAATTACCCCTTGAGGGGCTTATGGCCGAAGCGGGACAATTCGATAATGTTCAGGCACTTGCCGTGAGCGAATTGTCTTATTGGCAACTCAAAGGCGGTGATGACGTGGCAAAAATAACGTCTTTTAACAGCTCAACTCCCAATAAGATGGATATCTCGGCGGTTATTAAGGCGTCTTATGATGGTTTGGTGCAGCTTGTCACGACCTTTGACTTACAACAAACCCCTTACTTAAATAACCCTCGTCCCGATAATTTAGGCTACGGCGAATATGACCATTTGGCGAGAACACGGGAATGGCAGGGTAATGATTTTGGTGATAAGGACAAAGCACATCTTAACCTTGATCAAAAGCCAGAGGGGACGGCATGATAGAACAGACCAAGGATCAGAGACAGGCATCGGACCCTAGTGCCTCTGTTTGGGTGGCCGCCTCGGCGGGAACGGGCAAGACCTCTGTTTTGACCAATCGGGTTTTGCGCATTTTGCTCACCGCCATTCCACCAGAACGGCTTTTATGCCTGACCTTCACCAAAACGGCGGCGGCCGAAATGGCAAACCGAATTAATCGCATGCTTGGACAATGGGTGAATTGTTCTGAAGAGGACCTTTACCGACACATAAAAAATCTAACGGGAAAAGACCCCTCAAGGGATCAAATCAATCTTGCCCGTAAGCTTTTTGCACGGGTTCTTGAGGTGCCAGGTGGTTTAAAAATTCAGACCATTCATTCCTTTTGCCAGTCGCTTTTGGGCAGATTTCCCTTAGAAGCAGGTATTGCACCCCATTTTCAAGTTATGGATGAACGCACTACATTAGAGCATCTTGCCAAGGCACGTGATGCGGTCTTAACCGAATCCAGACCCGATATTAATCAGACGCTTGCTCATGCCTTGACCCATATATCTCGCATCGTCACTGAAAATAGTTTTGGGGATTTGATTAAGGCATTAATCGGTCAAAGAAGCGGTCTGGAACGGATGTTGCGGCGGCATCGGACGGTAGAAAATGTGGTATCGGTCATGGCGGCAATGTTGGATATCAAGCCCTCGGATACTGTGGGGAACATTATCGGCGAGGCTTATGCTGACGGAAATTTCGACGAGGTGGGATTAAGAGCCGTTATAGAAGCCTTGCAAACGGGCAGTCCGACCAATCAAGCATTCGCCCAAGATATGGCAATTTTTTTGTCTCATCCCGATGATCGGAGAGAAAATTTTGACCGCTATAGGTCGGTCTTTTTAACCAAAACCAGCGGTGAGATCAGAAAAATATTGATGCCGAAAAAGATGGTGGAGGCATGGCCTATGGCTTTCCTTGCCATGGAAAATGAGGCCGATCGGATTTTTAAGATCGACGAAAAAATTAAAACCTTGATGCTACTTGATAACAGCAAGGCCTTGCTCAGGATCGGGGCTGCTATGCTAGAGGCCTTTAAAAAGAGCAAGACCCGTCATGCGGTGATGGATTACGATGATTTGATCTTAAAAGTTACAGGTCTTATTGGCAACAGCGCTATTGCAGACTGGATTCTCTTTAAATTGGACGGGGGGATTGATCATATTTTGATTGATGAGGCCCAAGACACCAATCCCGAACAATGGCAGGTGGTCAAGGCATTGGCCAATGAATTTTTTGTGGGCGAAGGTCAGTCCGAGGTTATGAGAACCATTTTTGCCGTGGGCGATGTGAAACAATCGATTTATTCCTTTCAACGGGCTGACCCAAAGGAATTTGTTGAAAACAGACAGAATTTTCAGAAAAAATCACAAGCTGTGCAGCATCATTTTCATAATGTTAATCTTGCCCTGTCCTTTCGGTCAACGGCGGCGGTGCTTAATCTGGTGGATCAGGTTTTCGAAAGTATTACAAGCCGTATGGCCTTAACTTTTTCTGATGACGAAATATTGCACAGCCCGTCCCGAATGGGCGAGGCGGGTCTTGTGGAACTTTGGCCTACGGAGGAGCCTGATGAGATAGTTGCCCCCGATGATTGGCAGCTCCCCGTTATTCAGGAACCCTCCCAGTCCGCTGAAATGAAACTGGCCATTCGCATTGCGCAAAGCATTGCGGGCTGGATTAATAATGGTGATATACTGACCTCTAAGGCACGCCCCATTGGGGCAGGCGATATTATGATCCTTGTGCGCAGAAGAACAAAATTTGATGATTATATGATAAGAGCCCTAAAGGCACGTGGTATAGCCGTTGCGGGTCAGGATAAAATGCTGCTGAGCGAACAGATGGCGGTGATGGATTTGATGGCGGTGGGTAATTTTGTGCTTCTGCCCAGTGATGATTTAACCTTGGCGGTGGTGTTAAAAAGCCCCTTCATCGGATTTAGCGAAGATGATCTTTATGATCTGGCCTATGGGCGGACATCAAATCTTTGGGCAAACCTTCTATCCAGAAAATCAGAAAGACCTATTTTTAAAAAGGCTCATGATTTTTTAACGTCCCTCAGTAATTTTGCCGATACCGCCCCACCTTTTGAATTTTACAGCTATCTCTTAACAACCCTTGAGGGACGTAAAAAATTATTAAGTCGTTTGGGGGAAGAGGCCAACGATCCCATTGATGAATTCTTACAACTTGCCATGGGGTATGAGGTTAATAATATTTCATCGCTGCAAGGCTTTCTCACTTGGGTTGATAGGGGCAATGTGGAAATCAAGCGTGACATGGAACAGGGACAGTCGGAGGTCAGAATTATGACGGTTCATGCAGCCAAGGGACTTCAGGCTCCGATCGTTATTCTGCCAGATACCTGTCAGGTGCCGAAGCTAGGATCACAGCTTTTATGGGCCGGACAAGAAGGCGATGAGATCTTATTCTGGCCGTCTAAGAAAGATTTTGAACTTGGCCCCTGTAAGGCGGCTCGGGACAAAATAAATCTTGTACGGGATCAGGAATATTTGCGTCTGCTTTATGTGGCGATGACAAGAGCAGAAGATAGACTTTATATCACAGGTTGGAATGGTAAAAATGATCGCAGTGAAAATTGCTGGTATGACATCATTCAAAGAACTCTTGAAAATATGACGGATGCAAAACAAGGTGACGGGACTGAGGATGGCTATTTATGGCGGCTGACATGTCCTCAAGGCAAAACCATAAAAGAAGAAATATCTCTTTTAAAATCATTACCCAAAGAATCATCATTGCCTTTTTGGGTTCATCAAGCGGCGCCCATTGAGCATTCCCTTGTGCGGCCCCTAAGCCCGTCCCGAATGACAGAAGACGAGCCTGCTGTCATAAGCCCTTTAAAGAGTAAGAGCCGTAAAAGCACAGATAACATACGGTTTAACCGAGGCCGGATCATCCATCGGTTGCTGGAAATATTGCCAGATATGCCAACGGAAAGACAGTTTGATGCGGCTCAAAGATTTCTAAGTCAGTCCGCTTATGGTTTAAGATCAGATGATGTGACAAAGATCATAGAGCAAGTGCGCTATATTCTTGAAGATGAAAGATTTGCAGAGGTTTTTTCCCCCCATAGTCGGGCAGAGGTATCTCTGGTTGGTCTCGCGGGAACAGTTGCGGTCTCGGGACAGGTGGACAGGCTTGTGGTGACCGATAGCCGTGTGTTGATTATTGATTATAAAACCAATCGCCCGCCGCCCCATGATGTTATGGACGTGCCCCGTCTTTATTTGCGTCAGATGGCGGCGTATCGTGCGGTTTTAGCGGATATTTATCCGGATAAGACCATCATCTGTTTATTGTTGTGGACGGATGTTGCCCGCCTTATGGAATTGCCAGAAGCCATGTTGGAACAAATTAAATTTTGAGCTTTCTCTTGACGAATGAACGGTATGTTCCTACATTTGGACAGGATATATTTTAGATTTCGAGGATAAAAATTATGAGCATAATTTCGGTTGCAGACAGCGAATTTCAGACAAAAATATTGAATTCCGATAAACCTGTTTTGGTTGATTTCTGGGCGGAATGGTGTGGCCCTTGTAAGCAACTTGGCCCTGTCCTTGAACAGGTTTCCGCAGAAATGGGCGATGGTCTTACTATTGCTAAAATGAATATTGATGAAAATCCCAATACGCCAACCAGTTATGGGGTGCGTAGTATTCCAACGATGATGCTCTTTAAGGGTGGCGAGGTTGCCGCCATGAAGGTCGGTAGTTGTTCCAAGTCTGATTTGGAAAATTGGATCAAAGATAACAGCTAAGATTTAGAATATTATAACAGAGAAATATGCGGCATTCTTGTCGCATTTTTTTGTGACTTATGTTGGGTAAAGCTCATTTTCTCTTAAAACATGTCCCGCAAGATATAACGAGCCGCAGATTAGAACACGAACGGGGCGGTCTTGTGTTTTTGCCGCAATTTGTTTAAGGGCATCTTTGGCGGAGGGGCTGCTTTGTGCCGTCATTTGGGCTTCTTTTGCCTTCTGGGTTATGCCTTCTGCGCTATAGCTTTCTTCATTCGTAATGGTCAGACCATAAAATTCACGGATCAGCGGGCTTAAGGGACTGAGAAACAGACGCGCATCTTTTCCTGCCATCATGCCGCAAATCAAATAGAGTGGCAGATCACGATTTTCTGAAAAATGATTGGCGAGAACCTGCCCCGCCGCGGGGTTGTGGCCGCCGTCAAGCCAAAGTTCGCTGCCGTTTGGCAGAATTTTACCAAATAAACTTTGGCTGATATCCTGAAGCCGTGCGGGCCAGACAACCGATGTAATGCCCTTTTCTATGTGCGCCGAAGTGATGTTAAACTTATCCTGATGGCGCAAGCAGGCGATCGCCAAGGCCGCATTGGAAATTTGGTGGGGGCCATGCAAATTGGGGTAAGGCAGAGAAAGCGCACCCTTCGCATCCTGATATAAAAATCCCGCATCGGTTTTGGTGGTCGTCCAATGATTTTGATCATAAAGCAGCGCACCAATTTCTTCGGCATAATCCATGACGGCGGTTTTGGCAGGGATTTCCTGGGGGCCTAAGATGAGCGGGACATTTTTTTTAGCGATACCTGCCTTTTCATGGGCGATGGCTTGAAGTGTTGTTCCTAAAAAATGTTCATGATCCATAGATATGGGCGTGATAACAGTGCTGAGCGGTTTTTCAATCACATTGGTGGCATCAAGCCGCCCCCCAAGTCCCACTTCCAAAAGCACCACATCGGCAGGACATTCAGAGAATGCCTTAAAGGCTATGGCTGTGGTAATTTCAAAGTAAGTGATCGGGGTTTCACCGTTGATTTGTTCGCAATAGAGCAGAAGATCAAGCAATTTCTCCTCTGAGATCAACTTTCCCGCTAGACGAATACGTTCAGAAAAGCTCACCAGATGGGGCGAGCTATAGACATGGACGGACAGCCCAGCAGCTTCTAAGATAGCCCTAAGATAGGCCGTGGTTGATCCCTTGCCATTGGTGCCCGCCACATGAATAACGGGCGGTAATTTCCGTTCGGGATGCCCAAGCTTTGTAAGCATAATATTCATGCGTTCAAGACTGAGGTCGATCACTTTGGGATGGAACCTGTGCAGTCGCTCAAGAACTTGATCAGAATTCTGTGGCATTGTCGCCTATGCAGCCTTTACCTGTTTTGTCAAAAGACCAAGCAGCTGAATAAGCGTGTTCCGCATTTCAAGGCGATGGACGATCATATCAATCATGCCATGCTCCAGCAAATATTCAGAACGCTGAAAGCCTTCGGGTAATTCTTCACGGATGGTGTCTTTAATAACCCGTGGCCCCGCAAAACAGATCAGCGCATTGGGTTCAGCAATTTGCACATCTCCGAGCATGGCATAGGATGCGGTCACCCCCCCCGTTGTGGGATCGGTTAGCACCACCACATAGGGAAGTCCTGCATCTTTCACCATTTCAACAGCAACGGTTGTTCTTGGCATTTGCATCAGGGATAGGATACCTTCTTGCATTCGCGCCCCACCAGCGGCCGTGAACAACACCAACGGCACCTTTTTTGTAACCGCATGTTCGGCGGCGGCAATAATGCCGTTACCCACCGCCATACCCATTGATCCACCCATAAAAAGAAAATTTTGCACGGCAATTACCGTTTTTATATTGCCCATTTTGCCGAAGGCCACGGAAATGGCATCATTGAATTTGCTGGCCGCACGCGCTGTCTTAAGGCGGTCGGTATATTTCTTCTGATCTTTGAATTTTAAGGGATCCTCAAGCGGTTTCGGCAGATCAATAAGGTCATATTCGCCTTTATTAAAAAGATGTTTGAAACGCATCTCGGGATCAATTCGTCCATGAAAATCACAATTTGGGCATATGGATTGAACTTTTAAATAATCTTTTAAATAAAGCAACTGCCCACAACCAGGGCATTTATGCCACAAATTATCGGGGGCCTCATTTTTCTTTTCAAGGACGGCGCGAACTTTAGGTCGAACAAAATTGGTAATCCAGTTCATATTTCACCTTTTGACTTTAGGGTTGTTATTTGGCTTTATGAACACCAAGGCTAAGCGTCTTAACAAAGTTAAGGACTTTACTCTTTAGTGCAGATTTTGCAAGTCCTTCCTGATCCATGTTGTCTGCAATGATGGATACAATAGCAGAACCCACAACAACAGCATCGGAAAATTCTGCAAAAGCCTTGGCCATTTCTGGGGTTTTAATACCAAATCCAATGGCAATAGGCAGGTTTGTGTGCTGGCGAATCATCTTTACAGCTTCTTTCACAGGGCCAAGATCAGGCTCCTTTGTGCCTGTAATGCCCGCAATGGATACATAATATAGAAAGCCAGAGGCATTTTTGAGAATATGACCTAAACGAACCTGATCCGTTGTTGGTGTGGCAAGATGAATACATCCCATGCCGACCTTTTTTGCGGGAATGGCAAGTTCAACATCTTCTTCAGGGGGCAAATCAACAATAATCAAACCATCAACACCGGCGTCAAGGGCGTCTTTTAAAAATGCATCAACCCCGTAAATATAAATAGGATTATAATATCCCATTAGAATGATCGGTGTTTCCTGATCAATTTTGCGGAATTCTTCGACCATTCTCAAAGTTTTTTGGGTTGTCATGCCAGCGTGCAAAGCCCGAATGCTTGCTGCCTGAATGGCGGGTCCATCCGCCATGGGGTCAGAAAAGGGCATGCCAAGCTCGATGATATCAGCGCCCGCAGCGGGAAGGCCTTTGAGAATATCAAGAGCCGTTTTATAGTTTGGATCGCCCGCTGTGGTAAAGGTGATGAGCGCGGAACGGCCTTCGGACTTTAGGGCGGCAAATTTTTTCTCAATACGTGTTACTGACATATCATATCTCCGTCCCGATGGCTTTTGCGACTGTGTCGATATCCTTATCGCCTCGGCCGCTTAAATTCATGACCATAATGTGATCCTTGGGCAGGGTGGGAGCGAGTTTCATGACATAAGCAATGGCGTGGGCACTTTCGAGGGCGGGGATAATGCCTTCATATTTTGTGCAAACCTTAAAGGCCTCTAAGGCTTCCTGATCTGTAATCGGCACATATTTTACCCGTTTGATATCATGGAGCCAGCTATGCTCTGGCCCGATGCCAGGGTAATCAAGACCTGCGGAGATGGAATGGGCCTCGATAATTTGACCGTCTTCATCCATCAAAAGATAGGTTCTGTTGCCGTGGAGAACACCCGGTTTCCCACCCGTAAGGGATGCGGCATGTTTGTCTGTATTTATGCCATGCCCTGCGGCCTCTATGCCGTACATATCGATATCATCATCAAGGAAGGGATGGAAAAGCCCGATAGCATTTGATCCTCCACCGACACAGGCCACAAGGCTGTCGGGCAGACGACCTTCTTTTTCCATGATCTGGAGGCGAGTTTCATGGCCGATCACACTTTGAAAATCACGTACCAGTTCTGGATAGGGATGAGGTCCCGCTGCCGTTCCAATGATGTAAAAGGTATCTTCCACATGGGCAACCCAGTCTCGCATGGCTTCATTCATGGCGTCCTTTAAGCTCTCTGAACCGCAGGTAACGGGTCTTACCTTCGCACCCAATAATTTCATGCGAAAGACGTTGGGCTTTTGACGTTCAATATCTTTGGCTCCCATATAGATCACGCATTTTAGGCCAAATTTTGCACAGACTGTGGCGGTGGCAACACCATGCTGTCCTGCCCCAGTTTCGGCAATGATGCGGGTTTTTCCCATACGACGGGCCAATAAAATTTGTCCAATGCAGTTGTTGATTTTATGGGCGCCGGTATGGTTCAATTCTTCCCGTTTGAAATAAATTTTGGCGCCGTTTAAATATTCCGTAAGCCGCTCAGCATAATAAAGCGGGCTTGGTCTTCCGACAAAATCGGTAAGAAGTCCCTCAAACTCCGCTTTAAAGGCTCCGTCATTTTTGGAGGCTTGATAGGCTTTTTCTAAATCAAGAATAAGAGGCATCAAGGTTTCAGATACAAACCGTCCTCCGAAAATGCCAAATCGACCATTGCTGTCAGGGCCACTGCGCAGGGTATTTTTTTGATGGCTCATTTGTTGTCCTTATTGTCCGTCACAGCCTTCATGAAGGCCATTATTTTTGGAATGCTTTTATGTCCAGGTCTGTCTTCTACGCCGCTTGAAACATCAACGATATTTGCCCCGCTTATTCCGATGGCCTCTGCCACATTTTGGGGGTCAAGGCCGCCTGATAACATCCATGATATTGTCCAATCTGTTCCTGAAATGAGGGACCAGTCAAATTGAAGCCCATTTCCACCTGGCAAAGCCTCATTTTGGGAAGGGGGCGGCTTGGCATCAAAAAGCAGCATATCCGCGACAGATTCATATTGTTTTGCCCGATCTATATCGCTTTTTTCTGAGACCGATATGGCCTTCATCACAGGAATATTAAATTGCGTTTTTATGGCTTTGATCCGCTCAGGGCTTTCCGAGCCGTGCAGTTGAATAAGATCAAGGGAAATATGCTCCAGAATATGACCAAGAAAGTCATCATCAGGGTCAACAAATACGCCAGTTTTTACCACAGACTTTGGCACCATTGCGGCTAGTTTTTGTGCATTTTCAGCCGTAAGATTGCGGGGAGACTTTTCAAAAAAAACAAAACCCACATAACGGGCACCTGTTCTGATTGCAGCTTTAAGGCTTTCAGGCGTAGTTAATCCGCAAATTTTGGCGTGAGACGTCATCAAATGTCGGTTTCTTTCAGAGAGCCCAATTCACGGGCAATATTTTCAGCAGCAAGAACAGGGTCAGAAGCCTCCGTGATGGGACGGCCGATCACAATATAATCTGCTCCAAGATTTATGGCTTGGGCCGGAGTCATGATGCGTTTTTGATCTCCTGTCGCACTGCCCGCAGGTCTGATGCCAGGGACGATGAGTTTGAAATCCTTGCCGCATGCGGCACGAATGGCCCCTATTTCAAAAGGGGAGCAAACCACGCCGTCAAGTCCACTTGCCTGTGCCAGATGAGCCATGCGAACCACTTGGTCTTTTACGGGAGTATTCATGCCCACCTGTTCAAGGTCATTATCATCCAAACTGGTTAATATTGTTACACCCACAATAATGGGACGTTTGCAGCCCACATTATGGGCGGCCTTTGTGGCGGCCTGTGCGGCAGCCTTCATCATGGCGGCACCGCCACTTGTATGGATTGTCATAATGCTTGGAGCCAGTGGCATTAAGGCGTGAATTGCTTTTGCAACGGTATTTGGAATATCATGGAGTTTCAGGTCAAGGAAAATAGGGGCACCGGACTTTGCAACATGTTGAAATCCATTTGGGCCTTCGGCACCAAAGAATTCAAGCCCAAGCTTGATGCCTCCAACAGATGATTTAAGCTTTTCGGCGAGCGTAAAGGCCATATTCAGATCAGTGGTATCAAGGGCGCATAATATACGCTCATGAGGGCTTAATGCTTTCATGGGGTCATCCTTATTATTCGGCTGTTTTTTCTCATGAACTGCGGGTAAAGACAAGTATTTTATGAATTTTCGGGAAGAGAAAGATTTTTTATCTCATTTTCCAGATTTTGAATTTCATCAGTAAGCGCATTAATTTTTTTGGTCTGTTTGCGGGTTTGGCTTCTATATTTAAGGGATTTTATAATCATAACTATTATACCAATCCCAAGACCAATAAAAATACCAATGAAAAGCAGCAGATAAATTGGCAATTCCCACGTAAAGGGCATAGGGTCAAGGCTAAAGGTGATAAGCGTTTTATTGGATACGGCTATAATGACACAAAGTGCTGTAAATAAAATAAAACCACTAAGATAAAATATTCGCATGGGACGGCACCATATGTAAAAATCAAGATAACCTGATTCTATTAAGCCAATATTATTTAAGGTGAAGATGAACAGGTTTAAAAATATTATTTACTGTTCAATTTTTCACGCAGATCTTTGCCTGTTTTAAAATAGGGAACATATTTTTCAGGTACACTGACCGTATCACCAGTGCGCGGATTACGCCCAATACGTTTTGGGCGATGTTTCACAGAGAATGCACCAAATCCACGCAGTTCCACTCTGTTTCCATCGGCAAGAGCATTGGTAATTTCATCAAAAATAGTATTAACGATCCGCTCAACATCACGTTGATAAAGGTGGGGATTTGCTTCGACAAGACGGGCAATCAACTCTGACTTTATCATCACATATTTTCCTTCTTTTAAATTTTACCAATTTTTTGCAATATATAGGGTGCCAGAGACTTTTTGTGTCGTCAAGCTTAAGTCCCTTAAAAAAAGGCATTTTCTTCATTATTTTGCAATAATTTGATTGAATCTCGTTAATTTGTAGCTAATAGATAAAAACCCGCCTGTTTCCAGACGGGCTTTTACATGATTTAGATTAAATAGCATTAAGACGAGGTTTATAAAATCTTGTCGTCTTAAGTCTTATTTGTCTTCTTTTTCTTCTTTGTTTGCGGCAATGGCAGCCCCAAGAATATCGCCAAGACTTGCACCGCTATCAGAAGAACCATATTGTTTTACAGCTTCTTTTTCTTCGGCTATTTCAAGTGCCTTGATGCTCAGGCCAACTTTACGGCTTTTCTTTTCAAAACTTGTGACCATGGCATCAACCTTGTCACCAACAGAGAAACGCTCAGGGCGTTGTTCTGAACGATCTCGGCTAAGATCCGCACGACGAATGAAGGCTTCCATCGCTTGATCGCCGTCACCAAGGGTAACGTCAAGACCGTTTTCGGTAACATTGATAACCGTACAAGTTACGGTTCCACCTTTTTTCAAACCATCAACATTGGTCATAGGATCAGAGGTCAATTGTTTGATGCCTAGAGAAATACGTTCTTTTTCAACATCAATATCCAAAATAACAGCTTTGGTCATTGTGCCTTTTTTATATTCAGCAAGGGCGGCTTCGCCGGATTTATTCCAATTAAGGTCGGACAGATGAACCATGCCGTCAACATCTCCACCGTCAAGCCCAATAAACATACCAAATTCGGTGATGTTTTTGATTTCGCCTTCGATTTCAGACCCAACAGGGAATTTTTCAGCGAAAGACTCCCACGGATTGTTAAGGCACTGTTTCAGACCAAGGCTGATGCGGCGTTTGTCGGGATCGATTTCCAAAACCATGACTTCAACTTCTTGGCTGGTGGAGACGATCTTGCCAGGATGAACATTTTTCTTAACCCAGCTCATTTCAGAAACATGAACCAAGCCTTCGATACCTTCTTCCAATTCAACAAAAGCACCGTAATCAGTAATATTGGTGATTCGGCCTTTTAGTTTGCTGTTCAGAGGGAATCTTTGATCAACCGTTGACCATGGATCCTCATGCAATTGTTTCATGCCAAGGGAAATACGTTGTGTATCAGGGTTTAGGCGAATGATCTGTACTTTAATGGTGTCGCCGATGTTCAAAATTTCGGAAGGATGATTGATTCTCTTCCAAGAAATATCGGTTACATGGAGAAGGCCGTCAATACCGCCAAGATCAATAAAGGCGCCGTAATCGGTAATATTTTTAACGATACCATCAACAACTTGACCATCAACAAGGGTTGTGATCAGTTCGGCACGTTGTTCCGCACGGGTTTCTTCTAAAATAGCACGACGGGAGACAACGATATTGCCTCTTTTGCGATCCATTTTTAAAATCTGGAAGGGTTGAGTGATATTCATCAAGGGTGTAACATCGCGAATGGGGCGCACATCAACCTGTGATCCGGGCAAGAAAGCCACAGCACCACTAAGGTCAACGGTAAAGCCGCCTTTGACACGACCAAAAATTATGCCGTTAACGCGTTCTTCTTTTTCATATGATCTTTCGAGCAATGTCCATGATTCTTCACGGCGGGCTTTTTCTCTGGAAAGTATGGCCTCACCCGTTGCATTTTCAATGCGCTCAACAAAAATATCAACTTTGTCGCCAACGGCAAGTTCAGCGTCTTGTCCGGGGCCTGCAAATTCTTTTAAGGAGATACGACCTTCAGCCTTTAGACCAATATCAATGGTTGCTGATTCTTTGTCTATGGCGATGATGGTACCTGTGACGACTTTGCCGTCAAATCTTTCGTCTTTACCAAAGACTTCATCAAGCATTGCGCTAAAATCTTCGGTGGTTGGTGTTTGTGTTTCAATGTTCATTTAATAACTTCTCTTTCAATAATATATATTTTTTACGGGCCTGCTGGTTGTCTCCAGCGGTCTTGCAGTTAAATATTGTTGTTTATGGGAATAAAATTGCTTCATCTTCTGGTGTATAAGAAGGCTAGACGCTTATCATCCCGTCCGAAATAAGCCTTAGAGCCTCTTCGAACACGGTCTCTATATCCGAATTTGTTGTATCAAGCAAGTGTGCGTTTTCAGCCTTTTTTAGAGGAGATGAGATGCGGTTTAAATCTCTTTTATCCCGACGCTCCAAATCTTCTAAGATGGTTTGAAATTGCTGATCGCATCCCTTGGCGCCGAATTCTTCCAAAAACCGCCTTTTTGCACGGGTTTTGACATCTGCGGTGATGAATAATTTAATATCTGCATCGGGGCAGACAACGGTTCCAATATCCCGCCCGTCCAATATGGCACCCGCCTTGTTTTCTGGTGGATTCTTTGCAAAATTGAGTTGATAATTTAAAAGGCAGGCTCGCACAGAAGGAAAAGCTGCTACTTTTGAGGCAAGTTCACCCGTTGATTCGGCCTTAAGCTCGGGATCATTTAAATCCATTTCTCGCAGTTTCTCCGCCGCTTTTAGGGCGTCTGCTTCAGAGTTTTCATCACCACCCATGCGAGCCACACAAAGTCCCACGGCACGGTATAAGGCACCCGTGTCCAGATAAGCAAAATTTAAATGTTGGGCAAGCTTTCGGGCTAAGGTTCCTTTTCCTGATGCGGCTGGTCCGTCGATGGCGATAACTGTCATAAGGCTTTGTTCCCAATTTTTGCCCCAAGGCCATTCATCAGTTTTTGAAATCCAGGAAAACTTGTTTCAATGACCGATCCGTCATCAATTTCAGTGGCCTTATCTGTGGCAAGACCAAGAGTGAGAAAAGACATGGCAATACGGTGATCAAGGTGGGTTTTGATCCGTGCGCCGCCCGATATATATGTTTGACCCGTAACGGTCATGCCGTCCTGATGTTCAACAACAAGAATGCCGCTTGCCTTTAATCCCGCCACCATAACAGAAATTCTGTCGCTTTCCTTTACCCGAAGTTCCTCTAGCCCACGCATCACGGTATCCCCCTTGGCAAAAGCGGCGGCGATACACAAAATCGGATATTCATCAATCATGGATGGTGCGCGCTCCATGGGGATGGTAATGCCTTGAAGATCGCTATATTTCACACGAATATCGGCAACCATTTCGCCGCATTCCAGACGTTCGTTGATAAATTCTATATCAGCCCCCATTTCTTTTAAGCTTGTAAAAATGCCTGTGCGAGAAGGATTTATGCCGACATTTTCAATGGTAACGTCTGATCCTTTGGTGATGAGGGCAGCCACAGTGGGAAAGGCTGCGGAGGAGGGGTCGGTCGGCACAAACATATCCCTTGCGGTAAGATCGGGTTGACCTGTGACAGTTATGGCCGTTCCATCCTCATGAGGTGTGAGCGTAATATCAACCCTGAAATGCTGAAACATGCGTTCTGTGTGATCACGGGTTTTTGTTTTTTCAATGACGGTTGTTTTGCCGGGCGTATTGAGCGCCGCCAGTAAAATAGCGGACTTTACCTGAGCGGATGCCATGGGTACTACATACTCAATGGGCAGCGGGTCAACAATGCCCTTCACGGTGAGGGGAAGTCTCATGCCCTCGGCACCGTGAAATTCTGCTCCAAATTTTGCGAGAGGATCCGTGACGCGTTTCATGGGTCTTCCGGATAAGGAATGATCTCCAATAAAGGTCGTATGAAAGGGATAGGTAGAGACAAGCCCCATGACGAGTCTTGCTCCTGTTCCGCTATTTCCCATATCAAGCGCTTTGTCAGGTTCGCATAATCCCCCGACCCCAACACCATAAACAAGCCAGTCACCATTATCATCACGGGTAATATCAGCGCCTAATGCTTGCATGGCATGGGCGGTGTTCAGGACATCTTCACCCTCCAAGAGTCCTGAGATACGGCTTTGTCCAATGGCCATTGTTCCCATGATTAAGGCACGATGGGATATGGATTTATCGCCCGGTACTTTAATTTTCCCTTTAAAAATGTGGGTTTTTTCGGATAATAAGTGATTCATAATGAGATCTTTAACTTTTTGGTTCTGAAATTTGATTTCAGATAGCATAAATTTAGCGCATTCGACTAGCAAATATATGGTTTTTTCATAATTTAGAGAATAAAAAATTATTTAACTGTGAATAATCTTTGACAGACGGCTTATTACATGGCAAACGAATGCCTTTCTAGAATTATGTACTATAATTCGTTGAAGGAATAAGGTTTAAGGAGAAATACATTGGCTAATCCTGAGTGGGGTACGAAGCGGCAGTGCCCAAAATGCGGCACAAGATTTTACGATCTTGGAAATGATGATCCCATTGTATGTATTGATTGCAACAATAAATTCAAGCCAGAGCTTATATTGAAGAGCAAGATGGCTCCTATGGAGTTATTATCTGAAAGCAAAAGAAATAAGACTTCTACGTCAGATGATGACGATGATGATCTTCTGGATGATGATTTATTGGATGAAAAAGATCTTTTGGATGATGATGACGACGATGTTGATATTGAGGCTGATGACAACACGATTGTGTTGATTGACGATGATGATACAGACGTTGCGGATGTTGTTGTAAAACCAAGTTCAAAAAATGCAGATGAATAATTTTTTGCTTTCTTCTTGAATATCGAAGAAAGGATAAATAAATTCTGCACATCATTGTAGAGATTCGTTTGATTTCTGGAATGGGGCTATAGCTCAGTTGGGAGAGCGCTTCGCTGGCAGTGAAGAGGTCATCGGTTCGAACCCGATTAGCTCCACCATTCTCCTCCCATTCATAACTTTGGGCAGCGCATTGAGTGGTTACGATTTGATATTCGTCCCCCCTATATTATACTAAAGTCTGAGAAAAAAATCCCTATAGGTCTTAAGCCTTTGTCCTATAGTCATTCGCTTATTGAAAGTTTATATTATCTTGAAATAGGGAGAATAATTATGACTTCACAGGCATTAAGTCAGACATTAAGCTATGTCAAGGGAGAGACAGTTAGCGCTTTTTTGGACATGACCATTGGTAATATGTTTGACGAGACCGTTGCCCGTTACCAAAATCGTGACGCCTTGGTGGTCTGTGATCAGAATATACGTTGGACATATTCAGAATTTGCCGAAAAGGTGAATAATCTTGCAGCGGGTTTGATATCATTAGGCCTTAACGTCGGGGATCGAGTCGGAATTTGGGCGCCAAATTGTGCCGAATGGGTCATCACCCAATATGCAACCGCAAAGGCAGGTCTTATTCAAGTTAACATTAATCCAGCTTACCGCCTGTCTGAGCTTGAATATGCCCTGAATAAGGTGGAATGCAAGGCATTGATAACGGCGGAACGCTTTAAGTCGAGTGCCTATATTGAGATGATAGAAAAACTTGTGCCAGAAATTACAACCTGTGATGTAGGAAAACTTGTTGCCAAGACATTGCCTCATTTGACCACACTTATTCGATTGGGTACAGATAAGACAGTTGGCTTTTATAATTTTGATGATGTGATGACCATGAAAGATGAGGCATCGGTTACAAAACTTAATGCACTTCAAGCTATTCTTAAACCTAGCGATGCGATCAATATTCAGTTCACCAGTGGCACAACAGGCGCTCCAAAGGGGGCAACGCTGACCCATCATAATATCCTGAACAACGGCTATTTTGTTGGGGAGGCCATGAAATTCACGGAACAGGATAGGCTTTGCATCCCTGTACCACTTTATCATTGTTTTGGTATGGTGATGGCAAGCCTGACCTGCGTCACCCATGGATCCTGCATGGTTTTTCCAGGAGAAGGTTTTGACCCTGCATCAGCCTTACAGGCAGTGGAAGATGAAAAATGTACGGCACTTCATGGGGTTCCAACCATGTTTATTGCTGAATTGGATCACCTGCGGAACACGTCATATGACCTTAGCTCGTTAAGAACAGGCATTATGGCGGGGGCCTCTTGTCCGATTGAGGTGATGAAGCAGGTTTTTTCTAAAATGCATATGACCGAGGTTACGATTGCTTATGGTATGACAGAAACCAGTCCTGTAAGCTTTCAAAGCAGCACAGATGATCCGCTAGAAAAAAGAGTGTCCACGGTTGGGCGCATTCATCCCCATGTGGAGGTGAAAATTATTGATGAAAATGGGGAAATAACAAAGCGTGGCGTCAAGGGTGAGCTTTGTACAAGGGGCTATTCGGTGATGAAAGGCTATTGGGGCGATGAGGTTCGAACGAAAGAGACCATCGACAAGGATGGCTGGATGCACACGGGCGATCTTGCGACCCTTGATGATGAGGGTTACTGCAATATTGTGGGTCGTGTGAAGGATATGGTGATCCGAGGCGGTGAAAATGTCTATCCCCGGGAAGTAGAAGAGTATTTCTATCGTCATCCGAAAATTCAGGATGCTCAAGTCTTTGGAGTGCCTGATGAAAAATACGGCGAAGAACTCTGTATCTGGATTTGTCTTAAATCAGGGCAAGAGGCAACAGAAGAAGAAATGCGAGATTTCTGTAAGGGCCAAATCGCCCATTATAAAATTCCCCGTTACATATATTTTGTCGAGACGTTTCCCATGACGGTTACGGGAAAAATTCAAAAATTTATCATGCGGGATGAAATGATTGAGCGTCTTGGTCTTTCAGAAATCAAAACGGCATAATACAAAAATATATAAAATAAGGAGGTTAGCCTATCATGACAATATTGGGATTAATGCAAGAAAATGAGCTGATGATATCATCTCTTATTCGCTATGCGGCGGAATATCATGGCCATATGGAAATTGTTACCCGCACGGTTGAGGGGCCAATTCACCGGTATAATTACCGTGAGGCTGAAAAAAGATCAAAACAGCTTGCCAATGCCTTGATAGACAAGTTTGGCCTCAAACAGGGCGATAGGGTGGGTACGCTCGCTTGGACGACCTATCGTCATTTTGAGCTTTTTTACGGTGTTTCAGGCCTAGGGGCTGTGCTACATACGACAAACCCAAGACTTTTTGATGAGCAGATAACCTATATCATCAATCATGCGGAGGACCGTGTCTTATTCATAGATTTGGATTTTGTTCCATTGGTTGAGAAATTATTACCAGAACTTGGTGGCGTTGAAAAATTTATTATTTTGACCGACCGCGCCCATATGCCAGAAACAAATCTGCCTGATGTGATCTGTTATGAAGAATTGCTAGCGGGAGAGACGGATGAATTTGAGTGGCCCATATTTGATGAAAAATCGGCCTCATCGCTTTGCTATACCAGTGGCACGACAGGCAATCCCAAAGGTGTGCTCTACAGCCATCGTTCAACCGTCATTCATGCGCTCGCCGCCGCCCAGAACAGTGCTTACGGGCTTTCCATGTATGACGTTATCATGCCCATAGCGCCCATGTATCATGCAAATGCTTGGGGATTGCCTTATGTTGCAGCTATGCTTGGGGCAAAGCTTGTCTTGCCTGGGCCGAAAATGGACGGCGAAAATATCCAAGGTTTAATAGAAAATGAAGGGATTACTTTCTCCTGTGCGGTGCCGACCGTCTTTTCTATGTTATTTCAATATTTGGAAGACAGCGGCAAGAAGGTTGATAGCTTAAAACGTACCATGATCGGCGGATCTGCGGTTCCAAAGGCTATGAAGGAAAAATTTCTTAAAACCTATGGTGTTTCGGTGTTGCAATTATGGGGAATGACGGAAACAAGTCCTTTGGGCGTTGTCGCCTCATCAACGCCAGAAGTGGATAATTTGCCTGCTGATCAAAGAGAAGAAATTTTGGATAAACAGGGGCGGGTGCAATATGGATTAGAGATCAAAGTATTGGATGAAATGGGCGAGCCCATTCCCCGTGATGGGGTGGCTTTTGGGGATCTTTGGGTTCGGGGACCTTGGGTGACCGCAAGCTATTTCAGAAATGAAGGCGGCAGCGTTCTGGACAAGAACGGTTGGTTCCCAACAGGTGACGTGGTAACCATTGACCAATATGGCTATATGAAAATCACCGACAGATCAAAGGATGTTATAAAATCGGGCGGCGAATGGATCAGTTCCATTGATATTGAAAATCTAGCGGTAGGACATCCCAAGGTGTTACAGGCGGGTGTTGTGGGTGTTTATCATCCCAAATGGGAAGAAAGACCAATTTTAGTCATTAAGCCTGCACCAGGCCAAAGCCTTACCCAAGGAGAAGTCTTGACCTTTTTGGAAGGGAAAATTGCCAAATGGTGGATGCCCGATGCGGTCTTCATCGTGGACGAAATGCCCTTAACTGCCACAGGCAAGATTAAAAAAACCACTTTGCGGGAAAAATATAAAGATTGTCTAACAGGTTAATTTTACCTTATAGTCCTATGTCATAAGGCATTGCCTTTTCTGAACCTTATTTAGGATTTGATGTCGTTATGGACATAAAACGCATTTTGATTGCAGACGATCATCCACTTTTTCACGAGGCCTTAAAAGGCGTGGCCTTGGATGTTTTTGCGGGTCATGCGGACTGTACCTGCACGACAAATGTTCGCCAAACAATGGAAGCATTAGACAAAAATTCTGATTTTGATCTTATATTGCTTGATCTTAAACTGCCGGGGGCGGAGGGATTTTCCTGTCTTATGTCCATCAGAAGCCGAGTGCCGTCGGTGCCTGTGGTTATTGTGTCGTCAACAGATCATGTGGATGTTGTTCGGGAAAGCTTTTCTTACGGTGCTATGGGATATCTGCCGAAATCTTCCTCGCAAGAGGTGATGAAAAATGCCATTCGACTTGTCATGTCAGGCAGCACCTATATCCCCACAGAAGCATTGGGTTCTTTTGTAATGCCCCCTTCTCATAAACAAGAATTTATGATCACGTCAGATGATGAAATACAAAATAATAGATCAGACCTAACCCCGAGACAGCTTGCTGTTCTCGGGCTCCTTGCCGAGGGAAAGGCCAATAAAATCATAGCCTATGATTTAGGCATTAGTGAGATAACGGTGAAAGCCCATGTGTCGGCAATTTTGCGTAAACTTGGGGTGACCAACAGGTTGCAGGCGGTTATTGCGGCGAAAAACATGTTAATACAAAAAGACTCTAAGATAACAGATGTTTGACCAAGGCATGCAGCCCTGCGGCGGCAACAGGTTTATGAATGAGAGGCAGCCTCTCTGATTTTAGCATCTGTTTTAATTTTTCGTCGCGATCACTGCTGATAATGATGGCGGGAATTTCTGAATCTGGAAATTCTGCACGAATTTCTTGCACGGCTTTAATGCCCGTATTACTGCCTGTTAAATGGTAGTCGGCAATGATGATATCCGGGACTTTATCTTGCCCAATAAGTTCTGCTAAACAAATATCAGCAGAAACCCCAAGAATGGTTTTGCAGCCCCATCTATTGAGCAGCGCCTTCATGCCGTCCAAGACATCTTCATCATTATCAATGACGGCTATGATGCGATTGGCGAGACTATCGGTGAAAAGAATATCCGAGATACGGGTTGCATAAGGTCTGATGACTTTATCATGATTCCCCTTAGGCAGAATGATGTTGAAGATTGACCCCTTGCCAAAAGTGGATTGTACCTGAACATTGGCCTCCAGTAATTTTGAAATGCGTTGCACGATGGAAAGCCCAAGCCCTATGCCACGTCCACCGACGGTATGGTCTTCGTGTACTTGGATAAATTCTTCAAAAATGTCACCAAGATGATTTTCTTTGATGCCAATGCCACTGTCGGCCACTTGAATAATGACATCATTATTCAAAGCGCGACAGCCAATAAGGATGCCACCCTTTTTGGTATATCGCACAGCATTGCTGAGAAAATTCCGTAATATAGTGTCAAGCAATCTCGGATCACTATAAATTATTTGAGAGGTTGGAACCATCCTAACCCGAAGCCCCTTTTCATTACCAGTATGGATATAATCAGGTACAATTCTGTCCAGCAAATCCTGTAATCTGAAATGGCAAAATGTTGGAATAATGCCACCAGAATCAAGTTGGGAAATATTAAGCAAGACACTTAACAGGTCATCCAGAGCATCCAAAGAATTGCCAATTCTGGTGAGGTAAAGGGCATTTTCATCGCTCATATTATCAGGATTTAGGGAACCAATAAAAAGACGTGCCGCATTAAGAGGTTGGCGCAGGTCATGGCTTGCGGTGGCCAGAAATTTTGTTTTACTGATATTGGCCTCTTCGGCCTGTTTTTTAGCAATATTTAGTTTTTGCTCGATTTTCTCCCGTTCCGCCAATTCTTGCATAAGACGTTTGTTCAGGTCATTCAGCTCATTGGTGCGTTGATTTACGGTTTCTTCGAGTTTTATGGCGGTTTGGAAAATGGTAAAGCTATCTTGCTGTTGATCCATTTTTTGTTCAACCCGATCCATCAGAACCTGCACCATCTTATTTAGGCGGGCATTTTCCATGATCAGGCGTTTTATTTCATTGTCCGTCAGACGGCTTTTATGGTCTGTCATGACGTCATGTCCTTGCCAATGGCAATACAACAAAAAGAATTATTCATATGGACGGTATTATATTGTTCCCCAAAGGTTGCAAAACCAATGACATTATTTTTGGCATAAATCTCGGATATTTCATCCATTAGTCCCTTTTCCTCACAGATCATTTTTCGGGCGGCACAGTCGCAACCCAGAACAAGATCCATAGGCCCAATATCATCTGTTATTTTTTGAAAAAGATCATTCAAATTGGCAATAGGATCCGAGGGGCGGGCTATGGCACAGACAACGCCCTTGCCAATGGCGCAGGCAAAGCGGACGAACTGTTTTTCGTGATTAACTTCTATGACCCCTCGGGAATAGTATTTCCCGCCGATTTTCATCAAAATAGGATGATTGCTACAGACGGATATGTTCAAATCTTTTTCAGGAACACCGCAAAGCCTGGCATATTCCTGTGTGGCGGGTAATCCATTGATTTCACTCACTGTTCTTGTTATGGGATCGGCCTCTGTTATGACGGCTCTTGCATCTCCCGCCAGATAATGATGGGTGTAATTGACTTGAAATGGTAACTCTGTATGAATCAAAATAACAACGGCCATATCCCGTTTGAATTGATTATTGTGAAATAGGCTGGTTTTTTTTAAATCCCAATTATCCGCCGTTGATCCCCCCACAAGTGAAATATCGCCCAGTTGACTTCCGATAGATGCCGTAACTCTTTCTTCGGCATTGCTTAAGCCATCGATCAACATAAAGGCAAAAGTATTGTGGCCATTGGCATGAGGAATGCTTTTTTTTAAGTCAGCAATCAATTTTTTCCCCGCATCAATACCGTCTTGAATGCGAATATCGCTGATGTTTGGGATACATTGGATGATTGCCTTGAAATGGGTTTTGGGAAAGGCGATTCCTGTAATGCTGTTTTCCTGATAGCCAAGGGGGGTTATTTCCCCAGCCGTGGTGCAACCCACAAGCGGGATATCGCCAAACTTCTGTTTAAGGGCTTTTTCCAGCAGGTCTAAATTATAATTGGGGGAGCAAAAGAAAATACATAATTCAGGGTCATCATCTTTGCCGCAAAGCTGATGATAAAGTTCATCCACAGCGAGGTTTTTATTTTTGGATAAAGATACGGCCTTTTTAATGCTGTTCATTTTTGCTCCTGTCATTGGATATTCAGTGTAAGCAAAGGCGGGCTTTGTGGAAAGCAGAAAACATAAAAAAGGCAGGAATCCATCCTGCCTTTATAATTTATTATAGGATCATCTTAGGACATGATGCATACGGATTTGGTTTCCAGATATGAATCAAGGGCTTCTTTACCCATATCTTTGCCAAATCCAGATTGTTTATAGCCGCCAAAGGGCATGGCAACATCAAGAACATTATGACAATTGACCCAAACGCTGCCTGATCTGATTTTGGGGACGATTTTAACCACATTGCTAATGTCCCGTGTCCAGATACTAGCGCCTAAGCCATAAATCGTATCATTGGCAAGTTTCGGAATTTCACTGACATCTTTATAGCGTTGTACGCAGACCACGGGGCCAAAAATTTCTTCTCTGACAACCTTCATATCGCGGTTGGTATTACCAAGAATTGTGGGTTCAACGAAATAGCCCTTGTCTCCGCGACGACCACCACCCGCCACAATATCAGCCCCTTCGGCACGCCCGCTTTCTATATAGCCCATAACACGGTCAAATTGAATTTGCGATACCAGAGGATTGACCATATTTTCAGGATTAAGCCCAGATCCAATTTTCATACCATTGGCCACTTCGGCAAGACCTTTGACAACCTGATCATAAAGACTATCAGGTACAAATAAGCGTGAACCCGCACAGCAAACCTGACCTTGGTTAAAGAAAATGGCACTGGCCGCACCCGGGATAGCAACGCTTAAATCCGCATCGGGCAGGATAATGGCGGGTGATTTTCCACCAAGCTCCATGGAAACATTTTTCATGGTGTCGGCGGCAGCTTTCACAATAATTTTACCCACCTCTGTGGAGCCTGTGAAGGCAATCTTATCCACATCCTTATGGGCGGTTAAGGCCGCTCCTGCCGTATGGCCGTAACCTGGAACAATATTGACCACACCTTCAGGAAATCCAGCCTCACAGATCAATTCACCAATATAAAGGGCGGTTAGAGGGGTTTCTTCTGCGGGCTTCAGGACAACCGTGCAACCACTGGCAAGGGCGGGACCCAATTTCCAAGCACACATGAGAGCTGGGAAATTCCAAGGAATAATTTGACCCACTACACCCACAGGTTCTTTTAAGGTATAGCCCAGAAATTTTGCACCGGGGGCATAGGGAACCGATAGGGGAAGTGTGCTTCCCATTATTTTGGAGGGCCATCCAGCCATATAACGGATGTAGTCAATGGCAACCTGTATATCGACGGCACGGGCAATGGCCACATTCTTACCATTGTCCAAGGCCTCAAGTTCAGAAAGCGTGTCGGCATTTTGTTCCATAAGATCCGCAAGGCGATACATACAGCGTTCCCGCTCTGTTGGGGTCATGGACGACCATGGACCATCGTCGAACGCTTTGCGTGCGGCGGCAACGGCACGGTTGATATCTTCTTTATCTCCTTCGGCAACCGCAACGATTACGTCACCAGTTGCGGGGTCATGGGTATTGAAATTTTTACCGCTTACAGAATTTACCCACTGACCATTTATGAGCATCTTACGAGGCGATGAAATAAAGTTTCGTACTTTCTCACTTAATTTATATTGATTCATTGACGTCATTTTTATGCTCCCAAATTATATTATGTACAGCATGGATTATGGCACGGGCAATGATCTGAGGAAATTAGACCTTGGCATTAATAGGATATAGGTAACGGCTTCATGAATAGGGCAAAATATAGCAATTTCACCTTGATCTATAACGGACATAGTGCCGTCCGTAATGAACTATGATACTATAGTATTAGATGTCTGAGTTGTTTTAGCCCTT
This sequence comes from Emcibacter sp., assembly GCA_021741205.1. Classification (GTDB taxonomy): domain Bacteria; phylum Pseudomonadota; class Alphaproteobacteria; order Sphingomonadales; family Emcibacteraceae; genus Paremcibacter. The sequence goes on along the minus strand of JAIOYI010000001.1, from coordinate 186,555 downwards.
TGTCTAGGTTGGCCTCTTTCACCTGAAGATATATGTTGTCTATTATGGAAGAGCCGTGTGTGGTCATCACAGGGCGATGTCTTTGATGATTTAGATATCACCATAACCATGTATGTTTTAGCATAACTATCTAGGGAGAAAATATAATGACGAATAATACCAAATTTTCATTTGTAAAAAATAGAATGCGCCTTCTTGCGGGCGGTGCCTTGATTGCGACCGTATCAGCAGCATTACCAGCATCGGCTCAGATGTTGATGGACGAAGTGACTGTTACCGCACAAAAGCGTTCCCAGTCTGCGCAGGATGTGGGCATTTCCATTTCTGCATTCTCACGGGAACAATTGGAAGCTATGGGCTATACCAATGCACAGGAAGTGACCGCCATGGCACCGGGTGTCAGCACCCTACAACCCAACGGGGAAGCCAACTATTCCATCGGTATTCGTGGGGTCGCCAATAATGATTTTACCACCAATGTGGAAAGTCCAATCGCTGTTTACGTGGATGAGGTTTATATCTCTCAAATGTCTGGTGCGGGCTTTATGCTTTTTGATGTGAACCGTGTTGAAATATTACGTGGCCCACAAGGTACTCTGTTTGGCCGTAATGCCACGGGTGGTCTGGTACATTATGTGACCGAAAAACCTGGTGAAGAATTTGGTGGATATGGCAGCATTACCTACGGCAGTTTTGATCGGATCAAATTCCAAGGAGCGGTGAATTTGCCCGTGAATGATAAGCTTGCGGTCAGAGCCTCTGTCTCCACCCATCAGGGCGGTGGTTATATTACCAACCGTTTGATGCCCGATACTAAGCTGAACAATGCCAATGAAACGGCTGGACGCTTTCAGGCGCTCTTTACACCAAACGAATCCTTTGATCTTTTGCTGAATGCCCGCTTTGGACAACAGGATATTCGGACAGGTTTCTTTGAAAATGTTTCTTCAGCCTTTCCAGATGGTGTCTTGACGCCAACCGTCCCTAATACCACATTGAATAATTATCTGGATAATGATGGTGATGTTTTTGCGGGCGATTATGATCGGCCTGGTCGTAACAAGCTCAAAACTTATGGTTATACAGGAACGTTGAATTGGCATATGGGGGACGGTATGAGCCTCACCAGTATTACCGATTATCAATCAGTAAACCGTAATTATATTGAAGATTCCGATGCCTCCCCGTCTAATTATTTTAACTTTTTCTTGACCACGGACGCAAAACAATTTTCCGAAGAATTGCGCCTTGCTGGTGAAACAGATAATATAAAATGGGTGACAGGCTTCTATTATATGGATTTGGATATTGATGATACCAATGGTAGCATCATTCCAGGTTTGGTTGAGGCTGTTTTTGGTCCTGTTGATGAACAAGGCTTTAATGGCATCAGAAATCCATATCAAACTAAGGTAAAAACATGGTCACTCTTTGGTCAGGTTGAGTTTGAAATGAATGAACAGGTCAGTTTGATTGCGGGCTTCCGTTATATTGATGAAAAGAAAGATCATTTCTACCGTGATGTGCTTTATATGTATCCTGATACATCTGATAGCGGTATTGACCCTAATGCCATTGAAATTGTTGATGCCCTTGACCCTTATTCTGGTAAACGTCACGATAAAAGTTGGTCTGCACGAGCTCAGGTCAATTATCGCCCCAGTGATGATGCCTTGCTCTATGCGAGCTGGAATCGTGGTGTGAAATCGGGCGGTTTTAATGCGCCGCTACTGCCAACAGCCATTTATGTGACAGATGATTTCATGAATTATCGTCCTGAGACTCTGGATGCCTTTGAGGTTGGCTTTAAATGGGATTTTGCCGAAGGAAAAGCCCGTTTGAATGGTGCGGCCTATTATTATGATTATAATGATTATCAGGCCTTCGCTATTATCGGACTTGATACCTTTACCTTGAATGCCGATTCAAAGAACAAGGGTTTTGAAATTGAATTGCAACTGAATCCGACCGAGGGCATGGACGTTCAATTTGGCATTGCTTATATCGATGCGAAAGTGAAAAATGTTCCCGGTATTACCATTGATGTGGCGACTTCAGAGGGTGATGTTTCAGCAATATTGCCCGGCGCAACAGTTCGCCCTGTGCAAACACCTAAATGGAATTTGAATGGTTTGATCCGTCATGAATTTGATGCGGGGTCTGGTAAGCTTGCTATTCAGGTTGATGGCCAATATCGGTCTGAGCATACTTTTGGTTTGCTTAGCACCGAAGCCTTAACCGAAGATGGTTATTTTCTGGGTAATGCGTCAATCACTTATATTCCACAAGGGGATAATGATTGGTCTTTGCGCTTCTTTGTGAAAAACATCACCGACGAAGAATATCTGGTTCAGACCTTTGATCTGTCTGGTACGGTGGAGAATGGCGGCCTGTTCGGTTTGACGGAACAATATTACGGCCAGCCACGTACTTGGGGCGTGAATCTAAGCTACGCTTTCTAATCTAAATCAGGTGCAGCCTTTCCATTACAACGGAAAGGCTGCCTTTTTTACAGTTTCTATGATATGATATTATAAAATAATCGGGAAAAGTCATGTTGAGCAAAGCGCATATCTTCCTATCGGGGTTAATTTTACTCACATTATCTCTGTTCACTTTGACCGCACGTGCGGAGGAATTGGACGGTAAGGCATTGGTTAATGACTATTGCACCGCCTGCCATGAACAGACCGACGGCGGCGACCTCACCCGTATTTCACAGGTGCGAAAAACCCCAGAAGGTTGGGATATGACCATTTTTCGCATGCAACATTTGCACGGGCTAGATATTGATGAGAATGATCGTTTTGCTATTATAAAATATCTTTCCGATGAGCGCGGACTTGCGCCACAAGAAGCAGCACCTTTCCGTTATGTATTGGAACAAAGGGCGCATTTTGTGGACAAGGCGCCTAATGATGACTTGGATGCTCTTTGTGGGCGCTGCCATACCAATGCAAGATATGGGTTGCAAAGACGCACCGAAGACGACTGGATGAAACATATGCATTTCCATGTGGGTCAATTTCCCTCATTGGAATATCAGGCACGGTCACGGGATCGTTTCTGGTGGCAAGAAGTAACCACCAAAACCTATAAAGAGTTGACCGCTCTATATCCCTTTGAAAATGCGGATTGGGATCATTGGAAAACAACCCCTCATAAAAGCCCAGAAGGCAGCTGGCGGGTAAGTGGTCATCGTCCCGGTATTGGTGATTATGAAGGGATTATGACGGTCAAGAAAGACGGCTATTATTTTAAAGCAAGTTATGATCTGCATAATATGGACGGCACCGTCCTTAAAGGACATAGCAAGGCAGTTGTCTATACGGGCTATGAATGGCGGGGTACGGGCGAGATGTCTGACACGGAAACCCGTGAGGTTTACGCTATGTCCGAAAGCGGCAATCAAATGCAGGGTCGTTGGCATAATGCGGCCCATTATGATGTGGGCGGTGAATTTAAAGCGGTGCGTATTAAAAATGCGACACCAGAAATTCTCGTCAAATCATCGGATTATATCCGCATTGGCGAAGATAAAATCATTACCCTTTATGGGGTCGGCCTTTCGGGCAAAATAAGCGCAGATGCGGGGCTTGATGTTAAGGTTACAAAACAAACGCCAACCTCGGTTAGCTTAAAAATTGCCGCAAATAAAGATATGACCAAGGGAGTCTATAAGATTACCATGGGACAGGCAGAAACAGATGTTGTGGTCTATGATAAGATTTCTACTGTTAAGGTATTCCCAGACTGGACCATTGCCCGTCTTGGCGGCGGACAGACCGCCCCCGTGAGCGCACAGTTTGAGGCGGTGGCCTATATGAAGGGAGAAATGGGCGATACAAAAATTGGCATCATGCCCGCAAAATGGCAAGCGCACCCCTTTAACGAGGAAGCCGAACGGCTCAATGATGTGGGATTTTCTGGTACAATAAACCAGCAAGGAACTTTTATGCCCGCAAGCGCTGGGCCAAATAAAGAACGGCAATATGCCACCAATAATGCGGGTAATTTAAAAATTGTGGCAGAAATTTCTGATGGTGATCATAAAGTCACAGGCGAGGCACAGTTAATCGTAACGGTGCAACGGTGGAATTTACCCCCAATTCGGTAACGAAAAGAGAAGCCCAAAATGACAACAGGATTGCAATATATTGCTCAAAATGCCCATGACGTTATTGTCGGGGATAAGCGAATATTGTTTCATATTCCGACCACATCGCTTTTTGATCTGGACGAAATGTCGGGCGATATACTTGATCTGTTCAAGGAAAAAACCAACGTCACTCAATCGGACATGGAATTGCATTTTAAAGGACGTTATGCCGCCGATCAGGTGAAGGGTGTTGTTGAAGATTTTCTGGACATGGAAATCATTAAGGGGGATGCTTTGCTAAGGCCCGCCCCTCCAAAAATAAAAATTGAAAATTACCCCCTAAGCACCATAATATTGAATGTGAATACGGGCTGTAATCTAGGCTGCACTTATTGTTATAAAGAGGATTTAACCACGCCTGTCAAGGGTGAATTGATGGGTTTTGATGTGGCGAAAAAGTCAATTGATCTTTTGCTCCGTGAAGGCAAAAGCCGTGACCGGGTCAATGTGGTTTTCTTTGGCGGAGAACCGTTAAGCAATATGCCGCTTATTCGGGCGGCGGTGGATTATGCCGAAAGCCGTTGTCAGGAAGAAGGTAAAAAAGTTGATTTTTCCTTGACCACCAATGCGACGTTGCTCACCGAAGACATTATTGATTATTTGAACGATCATAAATTCGGCATTGCCATCAGCATGGATGGACCAAAGGCGATTCATGATAAAAATCGCAAAACCATTGGCGGCAAGGGAACTTATGATGTGGTCTCAAAAAAGGCCAAAATGCTGCTTGAGCGTTACACGGCAAGACCTGTGGGTGCAAGGGTAACCCTCACTGCGGGGGTTGTGGATGTGGTTTCCATTCATAATCATTTGAAATATGATTTGGGTTTTGCGGAAGTTGGTTTTGCCCCTGTAACGTCGGGCGATATGACACTCTATAATCTCAGTAATGAAGAATTATATGACGTCTTTCAAAATATGAAAAAATTGGGTGAGCATTATTTAAGTGAAGCCTTGGAAAATCGTAATAATGGTTTTTCCAATATGCATCAGATGATGACGGATCTTTATGAGGGCACAAAGAAATCCTTGCCTTGTGGGGCGGGTATTGGTCTTTTGGCGGTGGATCATGAGGGGGACTTAAATCTCTGTCACCGCTTTACAGGATCAGATATTGAAAAATATGGTTCGGTGGATACGGGTATTAAAAAGAAAGAACTTGGTGCATTCCTCGAAGGACGGGCAGATCGAGAAGGAACGGGGTGTAAGACATGCCGTATTAGAAATCTTTGTTCTGGTGGCTGCTATCATGAATCCTATGCCACCTATGATGATATTAATATGCCTACCTATCATTATTGTGATCTGATGCGGGATTGGATTGATTTTGGTATTGGGGTATATTCCAAAATACTTCACGAAAATCCCCGTTATTTTGAACAACATGTCAGCCCTCGCACCCTTTTGAATACGGGCCGGACATTTAACCCAACTGCTATGGGAGAAAACGCATGAAACATTTAAAGCCAATCAATATTAAGGCTCAGGCCTTAAAAGATGCCTCTGGTGATACAGAACGTCTGGAGGTTGTCGCCATGCAGACGGTGGCGGGCTGTGCCTCAACCATGGATCCCGGCTGGGAAGTTGATGCCTTTGGCGGCGTTGCATCCTTGTGCCAACCGATGGAGGCCGACCTTTACGGTTGTTCCGATCCTTGTTGGTGGCCGGCTCAAGTGCCAGATGTGATGAATACTTATCCCGATTGGGATGGTGAAGTTTCAAATGCTGGTAATGACTGGCGCCAATTAAACACAGTATTCCCAAAGAAATAAGATAAACAGGAAAAAATGATGCGTAATTTATTGATTTTTTTAGGAAGTTTTTTTCTGATAACACATGGCGCCGTGGCGGAAACAACAGAATATCTGGTGACAGGAACGAAGCCCGGTTATATTCATATTTTGGATATGAAGCAACAAAAGGTCGTTCGAAGCTTTGCTGTTCCAGATGCTGGTCGGACGATTTTTTCCCTCGCCCCATCTCCTGACGGCAAGGTTATTTATGTGATGACCAATCGTATGAAATCTTTGGTTGGTCTTGATAGTGATACGGGCGAGCAGGTTTTTCGGGCCGACTTTGTGGACGGTGATATCCGCAGACAAGGTTTTTATGCCTTTGATATCAGCCGTGATGGAAAAGAGCTTTATGTTTATCAGCTCTCCACGCAGATTTTGCTGTCTGAGTATAAACAGCTTCCCACCCGTATTGCGGTTTATGATACCTCATCTGGTCTTAACGCACAGCCCATTCGTTCCTTTGAGGCTCCGCGGCGTATTCATATGCTGATGAAATCCAAGGATGATAAATGGCTTTATGCGGCGGGTTTTGATATCTATAAAATGAATCCAAAAACGGGCGAGATTGTGGAAACTTTACCGCTTCGTAATTGGACCTTGGAAAATCGCTCCTTGCCGGATGTTTTGGATTTTTGGCCTTTGTGGGATCAAACAGATATTTTTTCAACCCCCGTATTTTCTGTGAAAACCGATAAGGCTCCTGATGATCCAGAGGCCTATAAAACGGGTCTTTTGACCTTGAATTTGGATACGGGAAAATATGACATCAATGATTTTGAAAATACCTCTGTGCTTATTTTCTCAACCGTGGTCAGCCCTAACGGCAAGCATGCCTTTGGCACCTATACCCAGCTGAGCAAAATTAATCTTCAGACCAATACATTAGAAAAACGCATTGATCAGGATCATACCTATTATGCCATCAACATAGCAGGAGATGGTCATGAGGTTTATGTGGGCGGAGCGGCCTGTGATGTGGCAACCTATGATGCCGAAACATTGACAAAAACAGGGCGCATTTTTCTGCCTATGGGTTGTGGGGATCAAAGCACGTCCTCTTTACGCATCCTAAGGCGGGAGAGATTACAGTAAGCCAGTATGATGATAGTGGGACAGGCAATTGAAGTTTTAAGTGTCTATATTGTACTCTTTCTTCTTATTTTATCGTTATTTATTCCAAAATTTAGCCGACAATTTTTATGGACGTCATTTCTGATCTTGCTGGGCTTGGGGCTCAGTCTTTGGTCTCATTTAGCTTTTGATCATTTTCACTATGCCTATGTCTGGCGTTATAGTGCACTGGAACTTCCCCTTTATTTGAAGCTTGCCAACTTATGGGGCGGCGAAGAGGGCACCCTATTATTTCTGGCCATTCTATTGTCGGGTTTTGCTGTGAAATTTAGCCACTATGAGAGTTGGACAGAACGGGGTGTCATTCTTCTTACGCTTCCTTTTGTATTTGGGCTTATATTTTGGCATCCCTTTTCACTCACTTCCGAGGCGCAGCTCGCCCATGCCCCCTATCAGGGTATGAATGCTCACTTAACCAAATTTTGGATGGCCTTTCATCCGCCTTTGATTTTTATAACCTATTTATTATTATTGGTGCCTTCTGGGGCGGCAGCGGAAATGTTGGTGAAGGGAACAGGGCCTTGGAAAGAGATCAGCTTGAAATATAGCAGACTTGCATGGGTCATTTTGTCGGCGGGCTTGATGAGCGGTATGTGGTGGGCTTATGAGGATTATTTTTATGGTCAATTTTGGCATTGGGATCCTGTTCAGACCGCATCCTTCGTGGTTTGGTGTTTTCTTACGGCCTATTTACATGGGCTGAGAGGCTATCGGCCCGATGGATCGTTGGGCAGAATCTTACCAGCTTTAAGTCTTTTGACAGCCTCCGCTGCCATTGGGTCAATGCTTGTGACCCGTAACGGTGAATTAGTGAGCTCCCATCGTTATCTTGGGGAAACATCCATAAAGCTCCTCGCTTTTATCGCCCTTTCATTATTGATTACGATGATCGTGGCTTTGATTCTGTCTTACAGACGGCGGATAGAGAACAGCACAAAAATGACGGAATCAAGGTTTATGATTCAAATCGCCCTATGGGGATTTGTCTTATTTGGGCTCATGGGTTGTTATTTCTTGGGCGAGGCTTATGTGCGGGCTTTACTGGATATTCCAAAGGACAAGCCGCCCATTTTCTTTGCCCTTATTGCCAATGTGAGTTCATCGGATTTGGTCAATTTACTCAAAGAGCAACATCAACGCTGGACTGTGGATAATTTTGGTCTTAATCAAATTCTGGTCCCCATTGTTTTTGTGTCGGCTATTTTTGGGGGGCATAGGTTTTTACCTGTAAGTAGTTTCAAGCTAAGGTTATTTATCACCTTCGGGGCTTTGCTTGGCAGTCTAATTCTTGCGGAATATGTCAGACCCTTAGCTCTATTTTATGATGGCACGGGCATTACATCCGTTTCCACTCGGCGGAATTTTTATCTGTTGGATATGCTATTGGGCGGGGTTGTTTATTTCTCATTATCAAGTTTGTTATATAGCCTTCCCATTGGAAAAATAAGAGGCCAGAAAAAGGCTTATTTCAATTATATCGCCCCTGTTGGGCTTATCCATATGGGGGTTATGATTGGTCTATTTTCGGCGCTTTGTGCCATGATTTTGGACAGCAATAGCATTAAAAAAATTACATTCCCTGATGCTTATGATCAAAGGATCAATATCTCAGAACATCATAGTTTAGAAATCAAAAGACCAACAGTCAGCCTATCCAATCTCGGGGATTATTCGCCAGATGGAAAGGCCATCTTTAGATCGGTAACGGACGTCACATTATTTCTTCGCAACGATAGGGATAATACTCACGTTGTGGATCAGGGGCAGACATTATTTCAAGATGACCGTGTTCCCATGGCAAATGATGTGGGACCCATCCGTCAATATTGTGAAACGGTTGATTATCGCTTTGCTCGATCGTCACGGTCAAATTCCCATATGTTAAATCCTTTTATTTATCGGGGGATTACCTATGATTTACAAATATGGCTTCCTGCAATAAATTATCTGGATTTTGATCAAAATGGTCAATATAGGAAAAATTCCAAGACGGATAATCCCACAGAATTTAATATCGTGGTGAAAAAATTCCCCCTGATGACAGGGCTTTGGTTTGGTCTTGGTCTATGTCTGATAGCGGGTTTGTATTATGCCTTATTTTCACGCAATAGCGGGGCAAAAAAAGGATAATTATAGTAACGTTCGGGGATCTGTTTTGATCATGATGAGTTTTTTTGTCACCATTTTGTACCAGTCGAGAGTATTTGGGGCGCTATCCATCCAATTTATGGTTGAATGACGAAAGCATAGATAATCTAGCGCACAAGCCATACTCATGCTGCCGATATGCCAGACCCGTGCATCATCAATCATATTCTTTTCAAATTCAACAACAGAACGCATAATGGCATTTTGCCATCTGTCCTGCCAATAGGGGGATTGTTGAGCGAGGTCCCGATTTTTCTCCATTTGTGATGATACGGCGGCATCCATAATGCCGTCCGCCAAAGACTGCATTTTTTGCTGGATAAGATATTTTTTGAACGTTAACGGTGTAGCTCCTGACAGGTGATAGAGATATTCTGCTATGATGGGGCTGTCATAAATTGTGTCGCCATTATCCAAGATGAGCGCTGGAATTTTCCCCAATGGATTGGCTTCTTGCAGTCTGCCTGTTTGATCCAAAAGTGGATTTAGAGCCGTCAATGTGATTTGATCCGTCAAATCCAGATCATCAATTAAAAGCAGGATTTTTCTCGAATAAGGTGAGGTTAAAGTATAAAAAAGTTCCATGATAAAACCTTAAAATTTGTTCAAAAATTATGAGGAACAGCTGATTTCCAGATGTCGACCCCAATCAGGTGTCTCATGGGCATAATTATCCATCTCTGGCTGGTCGTCAAAAGGTTTTTTAAACAATCTTAATAATTTATCCACCTCGCTAAAATCACCATTTTCTGCCTGTTCAATAGCATTTTGAGCCAAATAGTTGCGCAAGATATATTTCGGATTTATGGCCTGCATATTTTTGCGTCTTTGTTTGAGGCTGAGTTTTTCTTTTTCCCATCTTGCCTTATAGTTACAAAACCATTGCTCAAAGGCAGAAGTCGCTTCTTTTAATATCAAAGGGAGTGCGAGATGATCGCTAAATTCACGAAAGAAAATTGTATAATCAATCTTATGATTTGCCAAAAGACTAAGCAGTTCATTCACGAGAGCGGCATCCTTTTTTCGTGATTTTAAGAGACCAAGCTTTTGGGTCATAAGTTTGTTGTATCGCTCAAAATATTTGGCCTGATAATGCCCCCTCATCAGTTCTGATGTGGCGGGAGAGATCAGTGGGCTTAGAGCATGGGCAAGGGCAAGACAATTCCACAAGCCGATATTGGGCTGCTTGTTAAAGGCATAACGACCCATATCATCGGAATGATTGCAAATATAGGTAGGATCAAAATTTTCCATAAAACCATAAGGACCATAGTCAAAGGTTTGACCCAAAATAGACATATTGTCCGTATTCATTACCCCATGGGCAAAGCCGTAAGCCTGCCACTGGGCAATCATCTGAGCCGTTCTTCCCGCAATTTCCAACAGCATCATGTCATAAGGTTCAGGATCACCCCGAAGACTTGGGAAATGAATATCAATCACATAATCAGCGAGCTTTTTTAAGTCGTCATGTTGATTCGTATAGTAAAAATATTCAAAGGAGCCAAAACGTATATGGCTTTCGCTGAGCCGTATGAGCCCCGCCGCACGTTCCAAACTTTCCCGCATAACTGGCTCATCGCTTGAAATCACACACAGAGCCCGACTGGTAGGAATGCCCAAATGATGCAGCGCCTCACTGGCCAAATATTCACGAATGGTGGAACGCAAAACCGCACGCCCATCGGCTCCTCTGGAAAAAGGTGTTTGACCCGCGCCTTTTAAATGAATATCCCAAAGCTTACCATGTTTGTTTCTAACCTGCCCCAAAAGTAGGCCACGACCATCTCCAAGGCGGGGGCTATAGCCGCCAAATTGATGACCAGAATAAACCATGGCGACCGGTTCTGCGCCAGCGATGATCTCATGGCCACTCAAAAATTTTAACGCTTTATCGCTCTTTAAATCATCGAGGTTCAGATCAATAAGCTCTGCCGCCAAAGGATTGATGCATGCCATATGCGCATTGGGTAAGGGGCGAGCTTTCATGGATACAGAGAACTTATCTCCAAGAGCTGCAAATTGATTGTCAAAATTTAATTTCATAAGCCTGTTCAACACCTTTCGTGCAGAATCATAGCAATAATCTCTTCAATATTCCTTAATGTCTTAAGCTTTTCAAAAAAATGAGGTGCTTCGGGATATTGACGCTTAAGATAATGGAACCATTGTTTGATTCGGTTGGGGAGGAAACCCCGTGCCATATCGTCCCGTTGAAAGGTCGCATATTCTATGAGTAAACCGCAGATATCTGCCCAAGGCATTGGCACTTCATCTGTTTTTATGACGGCAGCAAGATTGGGCAGGCATAAAGCACCCCGCCCGATCATTATATCATCACAACCTGATATTTTGCGACATTTTTCGGCATCTTTTTTTGTCCAGATATCTCCGTTGGCCACCACAGGGATGGTCATATCCTGTCTGATGTCATTAATGATATGCCAGTGGGCAGGCGGACGATAGCCCTCTATCTTTGTTCTGGCATGAATGGTGATCATATCAGCCCCGCCCCCTTCAAGGGCAAGGGCGCAGTCTTGGGCAAGATCCGTATTTTCATAACCAAGCCGCATCTTGGCACTCAGAGGAAGATGCGCTGGCACGGCACGGCGCACAGCATTCACTATTTTATAAAGCGTTTCTGGCTCCTGCAATAAAACGGCACCGCCTTTGTGTTTGTTGACGGTTTTTGCGGGACAGCCAAAATTCAGATCGATGCCAGGCGAGCCAAGTTCTGTTGCAATATGGGCATTTTCCGCCATCCAATCTGGATGCTGCCCCAAAAGTTGTATGCGTACGGGAACACCAGAATGGGTGCGACCATTTTGCTTTAATTCAGGGCATATTTTATAGAAATAGGCGGGCTTGTAACATTGATCGACGACGCGCACGAATTCGGTGATGCACAGGTCATAATGACCCGATGCGGTGAGTAATTCGCGCATGGCATGATCGACCACACCTTCCATGGGAGCTAGAATAATTTTCATATCCACTGCTTAGCGGGAAAAAATTAAAATGGCTAGGGGGCTAAATTATGATTTGCTATTCAAAAAGGAACAAAAAGAGAACAAACTAATCGGCTAAAAATAATAATATATAACTTGACACGGGTATAGAACTATATTTTCTGCGGGTTACGAACATTGAAATCAAAAGCCAACAGGTTAATTAAAGGGCAACTATAAATATGTGAAAAAAGGCTATGCGTTGCTAAGGTAATTATTTATAATTCGTTTATTAAGACCATGAAAAAAGCCGCAGACCAGCAAAGCTTGCGACTTTTCTCATAAAACAATAACCCTAAACCGATATATTCGGTGACATAGGATTCGTTGAGGATCACTTCGATCCCGGACAGGTGATCGGCTTAGGGTTTTGCCACAATAAAGCCGCCAGTTGTGATCATGACACTGCCTGCCGCACGGTTCATTATCTGAATAGCCTTATCACTTTTGAAAAGATGGCGGCTTTTGCTGGCGGTATAGGCATAACTTAATAAGACAATGGATAGGACTATAATTATGATAGCGGCGAGAATGGTAATATCGATCAAAGTGAGGCCATTTATATCAACAAAGGCGGGCAGAAGGCCCAAATAAAAGAAAATAGGCTTTGGGTTTCCCAAAGTGATGAACAGGCCGCTGAAGAAATTGGCTTTCCATGATTTTTCAACGATCCCTTGTATGTTTGTTGTGGTGGGTTTCGCACGCCATAGCTTTATACCAAGCCAAATAAGATAGGCCCCGCCAAGATATTTTACGATGGTAAAAAATCCGCCCATAAGCTCTGCCATGGCGGATAAACCAAAAACGGCTAACATTAAAAAGGTTAGATCACCTACGATGATTCCCGCCACAAGCAGCGCCGAATGGGAGAAACCTGAAGCCAACGCCCGGGCGAGGGTGGCAAAAACACCAGGCCCCGGGATCAAGGCGGCCAGAAACAAAGCACTTGATACTGTTAATATGGTTAAATAAGTCATTTTGCCTCCAGCAAGCGTAAGTCGTGTCAACTCTGTATTATTCTATGGCAAGTCAGCCCACACGAATGGCAATAATTCCTTACAAAATAAACTTCGACAGGTCTGAGGTGTCAGCGAGATCACCGATATGCTCTTTTACATAGATCATGTCAATAACAACTTCGCTGCCGCCCTTATCTGTGGCATCAAAGCTTATGTTATCCAATACCCGCTCCAATACTGTATGCAATCGCCTTGCGCCAATATTTTCCACGCTGCGGTTGATATCGGCGGCCAATTTTGCAATAGCAGCAATGCCATCATCGGTAAAAGTCAGGGTGACGTCCTCGGTATTCAAAAGTGCAATATATTGTTTGATCAGGCTGAAATCGGGTTCGGTCAGAATATGTTTAAAATCCTCTTCGGTGAGTGCTCTGAGTTCAACCCTGATGGGCAGCCGTCCCTGAAGCTCAGGCAGTAAGTCCGATGGTTTGGCAAGACTAAAAGCACCCGATGCTATGAAAAGAATATGGTCGGTTTTGACGGGCCCGTGTTTTGTCGACACGATACAGCCCTCGATCAAGGGCAAAAGATCACGTTGCACGCCTTCTCGGCTCACTTCACCGCCACTGCGGCCTTCACGACCCGCAATTTTGTCTATTTCATCAAGGAAAACGATGCCAGATTGTTCAACCGCAATGATTGATTCCCGAATGATCTCGGATTCGTCCACAAGCTTGTCGCTCTCATCTGATTGCAATATTTTTATGGCATCCTTAATAGCCATTTTTTTCTTTTCCATTTTTGGCCCCATGGCTTTTCCCATAAGGTCATTCAGGTTAATCATGCCAAGGCTTGCCCCCGGCATACCAGGAATTTCAAAGGAGGGCATGCCAGAAGACGAGCTTTCGGCCACGTCAATTTCAATTTCCTTATCATTCAACTGATCATCGCGAAGCATTTTACGAAATTTGAGACGAGTCTCGGCACTTGCGGTTTCCCCTACAAGGGCGTCCAAAATCCGTTCTTCAGCACTGAGTTCGGCCTTTGCGGTGACAGAGGCGCGTTTCTTTTCCCGCACAATGCCAATGGCAACTTCAACCAGATCACGAATAATTTGTTCAACATCCCGACCCACATAGCCAACTTCAGTAAATTTGGTGGCCTCAACCTTGACAAAGGGAGCATTGGCAAGTTTCGCAAGTCGTCTGGAAATTTCCGTCTTACCCACCCCAGTGGGGCCGATCATCAGAATATTCTTTGGTAAAACTTCCTCTTTCATCTCATCATCCAACTGATGACGCCGCCAACGGTTACGCAGGGCAATGGCCACCGCACGTTTGGCTTCTTTTTGGCCAATAATATAACGATCCAATTCGGATACGATTTCACGGGGGGTAAAAGAACTCATTTTGTTTCCAGTATTTCAACAGTCAAATTATTATTAGTATAAACACAGATATCCGCTGCAATGCCCATGGCTTTGCGGGCCACTTGTTCCGCATCCAAATCCTGATCTATGAGCGCGCGGGCAGCCGCCAAAGCATAATTTCCGCCAGATCCAATAGCCAGTATGCCATCCGCACTTTCGAGCACGTCACCATTTCCCGTGAGCACAAGGCTTATTTCCTTATCAACCACAATCATCATGGCTTCAAGCCGTCTGAGATAACGATCCGTGCGCCAGTCTTTGGCCATTTCCACACAGGCACGGAGTAATTGGCCGTTATAGCGTTCAAGCTTTCCCTCAAGTCGTTCAAACAGAGCAAAGGCATCGGCGGTGGAGCCAGCAAAGCCCGCAACCACACTACCATCGCCAAGTTGACGCACTTTGCGGGCATTGGCCTTGATCACCGTATCACCAAGGGATACCTGACCATCGCCTGCAATAACCACTTTACCCCCTTTGCGCACGCTGATGATGGTGGTGCCCCGCCATCCTGCTTTTTCTTCAGCCATAAATAATTGCCTTTCTTTATATCTATGCTCAACATTTGGGGGATAATGGGTCAAGGGTCAAGTGCTGTTCACAAAAAAATGAAAAATAGTTGTGTTGGTTTCCTTAACTTTTGTTGGTTTTTCTGGTGACTGCTGCTATATCTTAGCCCATAAGCAATGAAAGTGGAGAAGAAGATGCGCACGGCCACCTGTGAGCGAAATACACAAGAGACGAAAATTACGGTCTCGGTAAATTTGGACGGACAAGGAATTTATGATGTGAGTACAGGGATTGGCTTCCTTGACCACATGATGGAACAATTGTCTCGTCATAGCCTGATTGATATAAAAATTCGGGCCACAGGTGATACACATATTGATTTTCATCACACCGTCGAAGACGTCGGTATTATTCTCGGACAGGCCATGAAACAGGCTATGGGCGACTTGCGGGGGATTACGAGGTACGGCAATGCCATCATTCCCATGGATGAAACCTGTAGCCGTGTGTCCGTGGATATATCTGGTCGTCCCTTTTTGGTTTGGAGGGTTGATTTCAGCCGTGATAAGCTCGGGGAAATGGATACGGAATTATTTCAGGAATGGTTCAGAGCCTTTGCCTTTGGGGCGGGGATTACTTTGCATGTGGAAAATATGTATGGTGTGAATAATCACCATATTATTGAATCAAGCTATAAGGCCTTGGCACGCGCCATGCGGCAGGCTCTTGAAATTGACCCCCGCAAGGCCGACGCCATACCCTCAACCAAGGGTGTGCTCGGTGATAAATCAGACCTTATATAGGCAGATATATGTCAGTAACTATCATTGATTACGGGTCGGGAAACTTAAGATCCGCTGAAAAAGCTGTTGAAAGATGTATAAAGGACTTGGGGCTTGAATTGTCGGTTCAGGTGACATCATCACCCGAAATTGTGGCCAAGGCGGATTATATTATTTTGCCAGGGGTCGGAGCCTTTCGGGATTGCATGCAGGGACTAGAGGCCTTGGACGGCATGATTGAATGTCTCGATCAGGTCGTTCTCAAAGGCGGGCGGCCATTCCTCGGGATTTGCGTTGGCATGCAACTGTTGGCATCAAGGGGATATGAGCATGGCGTTTATGAGGGGCTTGATTGGATAAATGGTTCTATTAAGCCATTGAATATCAAAGATAATTCAGATTTAAAGGTGCCTCATATGGGATGGAATGAGCTTTTGATAACACCGTCCCATAAAGACCATCCCGTCTTGGAAAACATTAAAGATGGTGACCATGTTTATTTTGTCCATAGTTACAAGCTAGAGGCCATAAACGCCAAACAGGTTATGGCGGAAACAGAATATGGCAGCCCCATTCCCGCAATTGTGGGTCGGGATAATATTATTGGCACACAATTTCACCCCGAGAAAAGCCAACATGTCGGGTTGCAACTCATAGGAAATTTCCTTAGATGGAAACCATAGTGATTTAACCTTTAAAATAGAGCGTAAAAAATGTCTAATAATGAAATTGATAATGATCTATCCGAAGGCCCGCACCTAGAGGTGGAACTAGTGGAAAGTCTGGATAAAATGAAACTTATGCAGCTTTGTGAAGTGACATGGGAGGCCATTTCCGTAGGCGAGAGTTTTAATTGGCTCACACCTCCCGAAGAAAAGGTGCTGGAAAGCTATTGGAAAGGGGTCGTACTGGTGCCAGAAAGATCGCTCTTTCTGCCAAAACTGGACGGCCAGATTGCGGGTTCCTGTCAATTGATTCGCCCGCCCATAAGCAACGAGGTAGGCGCCTTTAGAGCAGAGGTTGCCAATTTCTTTCTAGCCCCATGGGCCAGGAATTACGGTCTTGCCAAAAAAATGATCAGTCGTGTGCAGGATTATGCCATAGTCCATGATTGCAGATCACTGGACATGGCGGTGCGTTCCGATCAGCTTGCGGCGATTTCTATTTGTGAATGGCTCGGCATGAAAAAATGGGGAACAAAGAAACGCTTTGCCTATGTGAACAATCAATTTTTATCAGGATATTATTATTCCAAGGACTTAGATTAGATGCTTTTATTCCCCGCAATTGATTTAAAGGACGGCCAATGTGTGCGGCTGTTCAAAGGTGAGATGGATCAGGCCACGGTCTTTAATGACAGCCCCGCAAATCAGGCCTTAGAATTTCAGAACAAGGGGTGTGAATGGTTGCATCTTGTGGATTTAAACGGCGCCTTTGCAGGAAAACCCGTGAACGGTGATGCGGTTGATGCCATCTTACAGACGGTCAAGGTTCCGGTGCAGCTTGGTGGGGGTATCCGTGACCTTAAAACCATCGAGACATGGCTCACGAAGGGCATAGAACGGGTGATTTTGGGCACGATTGCCCTGCGTAATCCTGAAATCGTCATCGAGGCGGCAAAGGAATTCGCTGGTCATGTGGCGGTGGGTATTGATGCCAGAGGCGGCATGGTGGCGGTTGAAGGTTGGGCCCAGACATCGGATATGAGCGCCATTGAGCTTGGCAAAAAATTCGAAGATGCGGGTATTTCCGCCATTATTTATACGGATATTGATCGGGACGGCACTATGGAGGGGGTCAATATAGCAGGCACCATTGATTTGGCCCATGCCTTAACGATCCCTGTGATTGCGTCTGGGGGGGTATCATCTCTTGATGATTTGCGTAAATTAAAACGGGCGGCGGATCAGGCATCGGTTGATTTATGTGGGGCTATTTCGGGGCGGGCACTTTATGACGGCAGGCTTGATATTGCAGAGGCCATTGCCTTGTTAAAAGGAGCCAAAAATGCTTAAGGCACGGATCATTCCCTGTCTTGATGTCAAAGACGGGCGGGTTGTGAAGGGGGTTAATTTTGTTGGCCTGAAAGATGCGGGTGACCCTGTGGAACAAGCGATCCTATACGATAAGGCAGGGGCGGATGAGCTGTGCTTTTTGGATATTACCGCGTCCAGTGATAATCGTAGTATTATTCTTGATGTGGTGCGGGCAACCGCAGAAAAATGTTTTATGCCGCTCACCGTGGGGGGTGGGGTGCGCACAGCGGAAGACGTGCGGGCGCTGCTTTTGGCGGGGGCGGATAAGGTTTCTGTGATGACGGCGGCGGTGAAACGTCCTGAACTGGTGCGGGAGCTTGCCGAAAAATTTGGCTCACAATGTATTGTGGTGGCCATTGATGCAAAATCCGTGGGTCCTAATAAATATGAGGTATTCACCCACGGCGGCAGGACGCCCACGGGTATTGATGCGGTGGAATATGCAAAGCAAGTCACCTCTTATGGAGCAGGGGAAATTTTGCTCACCTCCATGGATCGGGACGGCACGAAAGCTGGATTTAATCTTGAATTGACACGGGCAATAGCCGATAGTGTTTCTATTCCTGTGATTGCATCGGGCGGTGTTGGCACCTTAGAGCATCTGGTGGAAGGGGTGAAAGACGGCCATGCGAGTGCGGTTCTCGCCGCGTCCATTTTTCACTTTGGTGAATATAGCATTGGGCAAGCAAAAGAATATATGGATAAGGCCAATATTCCAGTAAGGTTATAAATGATGAAAAATGCAGAGATCTTAGATAAGCTTGAACAGGTGATCCTGTCCCGCAAAGGCGGCGATACGGAGCGCAGCTATGTGGCAAAGTTATTTGCCAAGGGACGCAAGAAAATCGCCCAAAAGGTGGGGGAAGAGGGGGTTGAGCTCGCTCTTGCAGGGGTTTTGGATGATAAGGCGGACGCCATATCTGAATCCGCTGATCTGTTGTTTCACATGATGATACTTTGGGCCGATATGGGAATCTTGCCAGAGGATATTTTTGCGGAACTCGCAAAACGGGAAGGCCTTTCTGGTATTGATGAAAAAAATGCGAGAAAAGGATAACGCACATGACCTATGACAAGACAAATATTTTTGCGAAGATATTGCGGGGGGAAATTCCCTGCAACAAGGTTTATGAGGATGATCATGCGCTTGCCTTTCATGACATAAATCCCCAAGCACCCATACATGTTTTGGTCATTCCAAAGGGGGACTATGTCAGCATGGCGGATTTTACCGCGCATGCGCCAGATTCGCTTGTCACAGGGTTTTTCCGTGCCGTGGGGGAGGTTGCCCGCAGTTTAGAGCTTGAACAACCCGGTTACCGCATCTTGGCCAATGCAGGGCGGGACGCTCACCAAGAAGTGCCCCACCTTCATATCCATATATTCGGTGGAAAGAAGCTAGGGCCTATGCTCACGCGCTAGAGTTTTATTCAGATTTTTCTTGTTTAGCAGCCCGTTCTTTATAGGCTCGAATGACGGCATTCATGCTATCAGCCACCTGTGTTTCAAGGGCATAGGCCGCATCATATAACATATCCCATTCTGCAATTTGTTCCTCTGTGGCAACATCACCAATGGCGGCTTTTTCCGTTGCAACGCAATTTTGGAAATTTAGAATAGCTGGTTGAAAATCATTTTTGACGCTGGTCAAGGCTTGGATGATTTCTTCTTTTGATGCTGTTTCCTCATTCGGAATGGTGGGTTTTAAGGGCGCCCTGCAGGCGGTTGCGGCCTGTGCCGCCATACTAAAAACAAAAACAGTCAATAGAGTTGTTAAAACAGAAGTTACAATTATGCGTATTAATGTCATTTTATCCTCATATAGGTAATTTTTAATAATTTTCGCTGAGAAGTCTCTTAAGGTCAAGGGAAAATCAATGTACTGTGGTCGTAATATTCAAAATTATAAATTATTGGCCAGATATTCTTTTAAATTCACATCCGGTCTTGCCCCCATATGGGTAATAACCTCGCTTGCGGTGATGTTGCCCATGCGACCACATGTTCTCATATCAAAACCCTTAGCATAGCCATGCAGAAACCCCGCCGCAAACAGATCGCCGGCCCCCGTCGTATCCACAAGATTGCTCACCGAAATGCCGTTGATATCAACAATCTCATCAGCGGTAATGATGGTGCATCCTTTGGCGCTACGTGTTACGGCGGTAACCTCGCAATGTTTCTGAACCGCCTTAAAGGCATCATTGAGATCACGGCAATCATAAAGGGCAAGTAGTTCTTGCTCATTGGCAAAGAGGATATCAATGTCATGCTCGGCAAGGTGAAGAAATTCGGCATTATGGCGGTCGACACAAAAAGAATCCGACAGAGTTAGGGAAGTTTTGCGTCCCGCATTATGAGCCAATGTCATGGCCTTTCGAAAGGCTTTTTTGGCATGCTCTGGATCCCAAAGATAGCCCTCAAGATAGGTAATGGCGGAATTTTGGATAAGATCAGGGTCAACATCCTTTTCCATGAGGTTAACACAGGCACCAAGATAGGTACACATGGTGCGTTCCGCATCGGGGGTGATCATAACCAAACAATGGGCTGTATTGGCCCCACTTGTGTCCTTTGCTGTGGTAAATTCTACGCCAAGAGACTTAATATCATGGTCAAAAACATGACCCAACTGATCGTCCTTTATTTTTCCAATATAGGCTGCATTGCTGCCGAGTGAGGCTAAACCCGCTATGGTGTTGGCGGCTGATCCGCCAGAGCATTCGATAGCCTGTCCAAGTTCACTATAAAGTTTTTCCGAGGTTGCCTCATCGACAAGCTGCATGCTGCCCCTTGGTATTTTATGTTTGGAGAGAAAGTCATCCTCCACACTGACAAGAATGTCAACGATGGCATTTCCAATGCCGACAACGTCAAATTTATGGGTCATATTATAGCACCTGTTGTGGTTTTCGCCGTGAGTATAAATTGAGAAGTTGTTCTTGCAAGGGATAAAAAATATATTTGAAAAATTTTCTTGCCTTTTGATACAATAGCCCCATATTTCTTATGAGGGTGGTTATAGGGTTAACAAGGATAAAAAAGTGAAAAATATTGTCAGTGCATTAGAGCGCACACTGTCCCAAATAATTGATCCCGTTTTTTTAAAGGTTTTTGTTTTAGGCATCCTAACAACAATTGCCGCCATAATCGTTACATGGTTTCTGGCGGATTATGTAAAATCCCAAATTATTCTGAGCCAGTTTGATTGGCAGTGGGTTAATGATTTTTTCCAGTGGCTTTTGGATGTGGACTGGATTTTCAATATAATCTTTTTCTTTCTTATGGGTATTTTCTTTCCGCCCATTGCGACCATCTTCATGTCGATCTATTTGGATGATATTGTTGATGCGGTAGAAGATAAATATTATCCCCATCAGAAAGCGGGGAAACGTTTGGGGTTTTCTCATCTGGCCTATATTGCGGTGCGGCTGTCTTTGTTTATCGTATTATTAAATATTATTGTCATTCCACTTTATCTTTTCTTTTTCTGGCTTCCTTTTGTGCCACTGGTTATATTTTATACGCTGAATTCTTATCTTTTGGGATGGGGTTATTATGAAATGGTGGCGGTGCGGCATTTGGGCATTAAGGAGGCGGGATATCACAGAAAAACTATTCGAGGACAGGTTTTGGTCGGTGGCTTTGTTATTACCCTGTTGTATTCGGTTCCTGTGTTGAATTTGGCGGCACCCATATTAGGGGCAGCGATTTTATCCCACCTATTCCATTTGTCCCGACAGGGTATAACCACATTATGAAAAATATTCTATTATTGCTGATTGTCATGTTATGGGGCTGTCAGACAACAAATGCACCAAATCCTCAAGATGGGGATGTGCCTATACCTGCATCTGCATTACCCGCCGAAACAATGAATTCTCCCCTTATTGATGAACCTGTAAGTCCCAGATTTCTTATGGAAAATATGATGAATTTGGCTCCAGAAACCGTCCAAAATATTTTGGGGGAACCATCCCTAATTCGCACAGAGAAAGACGTGCATGTCTGGCTTTACCATAATACAGAATGCGTGCTGCATCTCTATTTTTATCCCAATGACAATGGGGATTACAGACTGGATTATACGGAAACGGCGGGCATCGGACTTAAATCCTTAAACCCGACCGTATCGCCCAATGCCTGCCTTGATAGTTTTATCACAATCCCACAAACGCCATAAACAGCCCACTAGACGGGATTCATAATGAATAATGTGTTTAATTGCTTGAACATAAAATGTTATATCTTAATAAGAAAAATCCCATCATAAAAATAGAGATGAACATGTCAAATTTTCAAAGAATAGACCCTAATGCCACAAGCGAGATAACAGAAGCCGTAAACCAAGAAAAAATAATCGCAGGTACGCCACAACAAATGACCGTCAATCAATTTACAAATGCCAAGGGTAATCTGTTCACGGGTATTTGGGCGTCTGATGCGGGAAAATGGCATGTTTCTTATTCTGAAGATGAATTTTGCACGATATTAGAGGGTGAGGCGATTCTTACGGAGAAAAATGGCGCATCGCATCGGCTGAAGGTAGGCGACCATTTTACCATTGCATCTGGGTTTGAGGGCACGTGGGAGACCGTGGGTTCCGTAAGGAAACTTTATGTCATATATGAAGAATGATCCAAAGATCATCAATTAATGGGTCAGTGATGACTGGGTCAGCGTAAATGGATTGTTTTTGAGAATTTTGTGAGGGATTGGCGACAAATATGACGGCATCCCTCTTAATCATCAATGACGGTTTTATCTTTATAGGGGCATAAATCTTCAACGGGACAGGTGGGGCAATGGGGCTTTCGTGCCTTACAGATATAACGCCCATGGAGAATGAGCCAATGATGGGCATGGCGGATAAATTCTTTTGGGATGATTTTTTCTAATTTTAATTCGACCGCAAGCGGCGTTTTCCCGACCGCCAGTTTTGTTCTGTTGCCCACGCGAAAAAGATGGGTATCCACGGCGATGGTGGGTTGTCCAAAGGCGATGTTGAGGACAACATTTGCGGTCTTTCGACCAACGCCTGCAAGCCTTTCTAAGGCTTCACGGTCTTTGGGTACTTCCCCGCCATAATCATCCACCAACATCTGAGCGGCTTTTATGATATTTTTTGCCTTGGTGTTGTAAAGCCCAATGGTTTTGACATAATCTTTGAGACGATCCTCTCCAAGGTCAAGCATATCTTGGGGGGTGGAGACGACCTTAAATAAATCTTTTGTGGCCTTGTTTACGCCGATGTCTGTTGCCTGTGCGGAGAGGGCAACGGCCACAAGCAGGGTATAGGGATTGGTATAATTTAATTCGCCCTTGGGTTCTGGGTCAAGCCTTTGCAGTCTTCGGAAGAATTCAATGACATGGGCTTTTTTCATTCCTTAGGCAGCCCCAACACGTCAAACATGTTGTATATCCCAGCTTTTTGACCCGTGGCCCAAAGAGCCGCCTTCACCGCACCACGGGCAAAAATCGACCTGTTGCCCGCTTTATGGCTAAGTTCAATGCGCTCATTATCACCAATGAAACTTACGGTATGTTCGCCTGCGATATTACCGCCCCGCAGGGCCGCAAAACCAATATTACCTCTTTTGCGCTCTCCGGTAATGCCGTCTCGGACATTGTCCGTCACAAGATCAAGTTTTACATGACGGCCAAGGGCGGCCTCTTTCCCCAAACTTAAGGCCGTGCCAGAGGGCGAATCAACCTTGTGGCGATGATGCATTTCAAGAATTTCAATATCATAATCCTCGTCCAGCATTTGGGCGGTTTTTCGGGTCAGATAAAACAGAAGATTAACCCCAAGTGAAAAATTAGACGCATAAACGATGGGCACGGATTTTGCGGCCTTGACGAGGGCTTTTTCATCTTCTGCGGTCATGCCTGTGGTGCCTATAATATGGATAGTGTTATGTTTTGCGGCATAGCCCGCATGGAGAACCGTTGCCGTAGGACAGGTAAAATCAATAACAATATCAGATATTTTAAACAAATTTTCCGCATTGTCAGTGATAAGAAGGTCGGTTTTAGATCCCGTTTCAGGATGACAAATTTTTTGCCCAATAACGGGGCTGTCGTGACGTTCCGTGCCGCCCGAAAGGTTGACATTTTTTTGGTCTAAAATAGCGCCGATGAGGGATTGTCCCATCCGTCCGCCGCATCCGACAACACCAATATTAATCTGTGTCATAATATTCTCCATAATTCTTATCCTCTTCTAACCAATTCGGCGGGTTATGGGAAGGGTATGAAAGGAAAAATTATTTTTTATCGTTATTTATATCATCTTCTTCGAATAAGGCACGGTAGGAGGCTCCATCCAAATCATCATATTGACCAGATTTCATAGACCATAGAAATGCCCCAAGACCCAGAAGACCCAAGAACAATGCAATTGGAATAAGAAAAATAAGACCTTCCATTATTTTGCGGCCTTTTTAGGGTTGCTGGAAAAAAGCTTATAAAAATTAAGCCTGAGTGCATTACTTGTCACCAATATGGAAGAAGACGACATGGCGATGGCCGCAATAAGGGGGGTAAGTAATCCTGCCGCCGCAAAAGGCACCGCAATGATATTGTAAATAACCGCAAGGGCAAAATTGACAAAAACTAATTTACGGCTAGCATTGGAAATTTGATAGGCGCGAACAATTGAATCTAAATCCTGACTTTGGAAAATAAAATCGGCGGCATTTTGGCTCACATCAGCGGCGGTTGCGGGTGAAATAGAAACATAGGCCGCTCGCAGCGCTGGGGCATCGTTTAAGCCATCCCCCACCATTAATATTTTTTTGCCGTCGGATTTTAATTTTTCGATCTGATTAATCTTATCCTGCGGTTTGGCGGCTCCCATAAAATTGGTGATGCCAAGTTTATGGGCAACATCCGCCACCACATCAGGACGATCACCAGACAATAACCAGATATCAAATCCTTTGTCTTTAAACCATGTTACTACCTGCGCGGCATCGGTGCGAAGACGATCCTGAAAGGCGAGAAAAATGGGGTCTTCTCCTTCAATCCTTAGCCAGAGTTCGCTGTAACGGGTATTTTTATGGGCTTCCAAGGGAACCTTGCACCAGTCACGGTTTCCCAGACGAACCTCTTGACCGTTGATTTTCGCCATAAGACCCATGCCGGCCTCCTCATGAAGAGGGCTCGTTGTGGCAACGGTCGGGATATTGCGCTCATGACAGGCAACAATTAAAGCACGACATAGGGGATGGGTAGATGTTTTGGCAAGGCTTGCCGCAAGTTCCATCATGGATGGATCAATATCATCCCCATTGGCAATTTCGGGCTGCCCAAGGGTTAAGGTGCCTGTTTTATCAAAGACCACAACATCAATTTCCGCAAGTCTTTCCAAACCGTCTGAAGCCTTAACCAAGATACCGTTTTTAAACAGGCGGCTTGAGGCCACGATCTGTACCACAGGAACCGCAAGTCCAAGGGCACAGGGGCAGGTGATAATCAATACCGCAATGGCGGTAATGAGTGAATGTTGCCAACCAACATTACTCAACACCATCCAACCGATGAAGGTAAATAAGGCGAGCAAATGCACAGCAGGGGCATATATTTGGGCGGCTTTATCCGCAAGTCTCACATATTTGGCTCGCCCCTGTTCGGCGGTTTCCATCAGGCCGATAATTTCATCAAGCAGGGTAGTTCCGCTAAGTGCGGTGATTTTAATGTCCAAAGCACCACTGATATTTGTTGTCCCCGCAAAGACTTTATCCTCGACAGTTGCCTTGACAGGGAGCGTTTCGCCAGTCACTAAACTGGTATCAATCTCGGATATTCCCCGAATTATAATGCCGTCCACGGGGATGCGTTCACCGGCGGCAACCCGTACAACCATGTCTTTACCTAAAAGTTCAATGGCATAGCTTTCCGTTGTGCCATCCTGCTGAACAACGGTGGCCCAATTGGGGCGATAGCTCATCAGATTATGGGCAGTGGCTCTTGCGTGGTTGCGCATTTTTCGGTCAAGGAAACGACCGATAAGTAAGAAAAACAACAGCATAACAGCCGCATCATAATAGGTATCCTGATGATGATTTATGGTCTGCAGGATGCTCATTACTAGGGATAGAATAACCGCAAGAGAGATGGGAACATCCATGTTCAAATGGCGGGCTTTTAAGGCTGAAAAGGCTGATTTATAAAAGGGCATACCAGCAACCGCACAAGCAGGAAGCGCAATAAGCGCCGATACCCAATGGAAAAAACCACGGGTATATTCGCCCATATCCGTTCCAGACCAATTTGATACGGATAATAACATGATATTCATCATGGCAAAGCCTGCAATGGCCATACAGATCAAAAGCCAGCGGCCTTCCTTGTCACTTGTCGATGCGGAGGGATCATCTTTAAACAGATAACCCTTAAAACCCAGTGATTTTAAGGTTTCAATGACCATATCGCTATTTTTATGATTATTTTGGGCATCATCCTGCCACTCGACAGCAAGCCGTTGTGTGGTCAAGTTCAGTCGGGCATGTTTGATTTTGGAATTATCTTTCAGAGCCCCTTCTATTTCTCGGATACAGGATGGACAATGCAGTCCCTCTACCAGAAAATGCTCCAGATTTGATGTTTTGTTTTCAAAGGAATGGTCTGAAGAATGTTTTGTCATAATATTTCCTTCAGTTGATCTCTGTTTGTTTTCTGATTTTATTTTGCCACAAATATTTTTTCTTTATGTTGATATATGGTATTTTTATCTCTTGTTACAAGGACGTCTATATTCCATTGGCCAGGTTCGGGTAGTATAAGGGAGCCAGTATAAATATTATTCTCACTCTTGGTCAGAATAATTTCCTGATCATAGGCATTTGTAACCGAACGATTGATAAAAGCACTGACTTTTTTAGGGGGTAGGTCGCCCTCTGGCCAAGTGATGAGGACATTTATTTTTTGGTCGTCCAATGAATCTGGAATATGGCTGAGGGATATGACCCAACCAGATTTTTTCTGTTCTTCTGACGCAGAAATTTCTTGATTATAAAAGATACCTTTACGGTAAGCATCATCAGTTTCAAGGCCACCCCATGTGCCGACCGCAATATAGGCCATAATGCCATTAGCCATAAAAACAATCAGGAAAAACCCAAAAAACCAAAGGAATACCTTTTTTCCAGTGAATTTTTTTTCAGTGATTTTTTTTTCAGTGATTTTTTTCTCAGGGGTTGTTTTTTCAGGCTGTGTCATTGTTTTGGCCCTCGAAAGCTTGTGATATTGCGACTAATATTATGTCTTTCAATGTCTTTGGCAATAATCTCAATATCTATGCTTGTGCTTTTTAACTCATTATGAGGGATGGAAAGATATATTTTTACGGATCTGAGCTGGTCTCTCCCCACCTCTATTATGGGCAGACCATTAGCATCTTTCTCCTCAATACCCTCGGTGCGCATGTCAAAATGATGTTCAAAGCCTGTGACATCTAGGGAAAATTTCCGAATATCATGGGTTTTGTTTAAAATTTTGACGGTGTAACCGTTCCGAATATCACCCGATGATAGCTTCACAAAAAGTGGATTGCGGTCCCGCAGAACATTGACCTCTAGGTCATCCCGATGCATCAGACCATATATGATGCTGCCACCTATGATGATCATAAATATTGTATAGAGCATAGTGCGTGGCCGAATGATATGGATTTTTTCGGGCCTACCTTCTGCGCGACGCTCAAAATTTGCAAGACTATCATAAGCGATAAGTCCTTTGGGCCGCCCGATCTTTTCCATAACAGAATCGCAGGCATCAATACATAAAGAACACTGAATACATTCAAGCTGCATACCATCGCGAATATCAATTCCTGCTGGACAGACAACCACACATTGACGGCATTGAATACAGTCGCCGCGGCCTTCCCATCCGTCACCCTTTTTATGGGGTGCTCTGGGTTCGCCTCTGTCATATCGGTACATGACAGACAGAGTATCCTCATCCATCATAACACCTTGAATGCGGGGCCAAGGACACATATAGGTACAGACCTGTTCCCGTGCAAAGCCTCCCAATAGATAGGTGGTGGAGGTCAGAATAAAAATCCAGAAATAGGTGGTTAAGGGGGCTTCAAATTCTATGAGTTGTGCGGCCAACGTCGGCGCATCATTCATATAGAAAACCCAAGCTCCGCCTGTTAGAATCGATATGATAAGCCATATAATATGTTTTGTTATGCGCTTAGTGAGTTTTGAAAGTGACCATTTTGCCTGATCAAGGCGGATCCGCGCACTTCTGTCGCCTTCGATAAAACGCTCCACCACCAAAAACAAGTCAACCCAGACCGTTTGAGGGCAGGTATAACCACACCAGATTCGACCCAAACTACTTGTCACCAGAAACAACCCAATAGCCGAAAGAATTAACAGGCCTGTGATATAATAAACTTCTTGGGGCCAAATTTCGATAAAGAAGAAATAAAAGCGACTGTTGGTAATATCAACCAAGATGGCCTGATTTGGAATCTCGGGACCACGATCCCATCTGATCCATGGAGATAGATAATAAATACCAAGGGTAACAATCATCACCCACCATTTGATGGTGCGGAAAGTACCGTTCGCCCGTTTGGGGTGAATTTTCTTTCGGGCCGCATAAAGGGATCTTTCCCCTGCTTTATTAACGGCGTCAACTTGAGCGCGTTCAATATTTTCGTGAGGAATTATGGATGTTGGTTTCTGTTCGGGAGTCTCAGGCTGTACGCTCATGAATAAATGCCTTAAATTTATGGTAAAATTATTCTGGTTCCCTCTTATCTCCCATCAGAAGGGAACCAGAATAGTAATGTGTCGTATGATTTATTCGCCACCACCCAAGGTATGAATGTACACCGCAAGTCCTTTTATTGTAGCAGGGTCAAGTCGTCCCGCCCATTTGGGCATAACGCCCTTGCGGCTATAGGAAATAGTTGCGTTTAAAGTTTCTGGATCGCCGCCGAAAAGCCAAATATCATCGGTAAGATTTGGGGCGCCAAATTCCTTGTGACCTTGTGCTCCTTCACCGTGGCAAACTGCACAGTTTTCCTGATAAATCTGAGCGGCACCTTCGGGAGCGGCAACGGAATTATTAGATAGGGATATCACATAGGTCGCCACATCTTTAATTTGGTTTTTGGTCAGAATTTCATCGGTGAGGAAGGCAGGCATGTCACTAATGCGGGTATCGTCATGGGTGCTACGTACACCGACCGTAATGGTGTGATGTATTTCTTCCAAGCTTCCCCCCCAAAGCCAGTCATCATCATTAAGGTTCGGATAACCCTTGGAACCAGAAGCACCAGAACCATGACAGCCAGCACAGTTATCTCCAAAGACCGCCTTGCCAGATGCCATGGAAAATTCAAGCAAGTCCCGATCATTTTTGATGGTTTCCAAATCAGCCGTCAGCAGTTTTTCTGAATATATTTTACGAGATTGAATGGCTGCATTAACCTCTGCGCTGACAACGTCCCGTTGAGAATGTCCCAAAACACCTTTGGTATAGTCGCTCACCAAAGGCCACGAAGGCATAACAATCCAATAGCCAATGGCCCAAATAGTACAGGCAATGAACGTCCATAACCACCACCGTGGCAAAGGTGTATTGAGTTCCTTAATACCGTCCCATTCATGACCAGTGGTATAAGTGTCGGTAATTTTATCATATTCCGGTTCTGTTGACATAATCTTATTCCTCGTCCAGCGGACGGTGCGCCGCCTTGGTAAATTTTGTTTTATTATTAGGCCATAGAGCATAAATTATAGCGATAGCGAACATGCCGAATAAAAAGGCCAGCCCCCAGCTTTCGGCGAAATTAGCAACGTCTTGATGTGTCATATTAACGCTCCTATCTGTTATTTTCTTTTTCATTATAGAGTGAAAAATCAACCAGAGTACCGAGCATCTGCATATAGGCAATGATGGCATCCATTTCACTGATTTTTTCTGGATTGCCATCAAAATCACGCACCATAGCGGATGGATAACGGGTCATAAAGTCATCATATCCCTCTGAGTCTTCATCAAGTTGGGCTTTTACATCTTGGGCTGCAAAGGTAACTTGATCATCACTATAAGGTACGCCAACGATTTGATTGGCCTTAAGGTCCGCAGAAATATTGTTGAATTTCAGGTCGTTCTTGGCCAAAAATGGATATCCAGGCATAACAGATTCTGGCACAATAGCGCGCGGAGCAATTAAATGCGCCCGATGCCATTCATCAGAATATTTCTTTCCAACACGGGCAAGATCAGGGCCAGTGCGTTTGGATCCCCATTGGAAGGGATGGTCATACATGCTTTCTGCCGCAAGGGAATAGTGACCATAACGTTCCACTTCATCACGGGTTGATCTTATCATCTGAGAATGGCAATTGTAACAGCCTTCCCGAATATAGATATTGCGTCCCGCAAGCTCCAAGGGGGTATAGGGCCGCATACCTTTTACTTTTTCGATGGTATTTTCCAGATAGAATAGGGGCGCAATTTCCACCAATCCACCAATAGCCACCATAATCAGAATACCAACCAGAAGAAAGATGGAATTTTTTTCAAAGATTTCATGTTTGAATGACATTTTTTTGCTTCCTTCTAAATTCTATTGAGCAAGAGCTGGACGGGCATTGTCAAGGGTGACAGCATTGCCCTCACCACGAGCCGTTTTCCAAAGGTTATAGACCATAACCAAGCTGCCAATAACAAATAACAATCCGCCTGCTGCTCGAATGATATAGTAAGGATGCATGGCTTCCACAGTTTCCACAAAGGAATATTCAAGGAAGCCAAGGCTATCATATGCCCGCCACATCAGACCCTGCATGATACCAGATACCCACATGGCGCAAATATAGAGCACAATGCCAATGGTTGAGATCCAGAAATGTATATTCACCAATTTCAGGGAATAAAGGTCTTTGCGTTTCCAAAGCCATGGGAACAGGCAATATAAGGCACCAAAGCTGACATAGGCGACCCAGCCAAGCGCACCGGAATGCACGTGACCAACGGTCCAGTCCGTATAATGGCTGAGGCTGTTTACGGCCTTAATCGACATCAACGGTCCTTCAAATGTGCTCATACCGTAAAAGGCGAGAGAGACAACCATCATTTTGAGCACAGGGTCCGTGCGTAACTTGTCCCAAGCGCCGCTTAGGGTCATAAGACCATTGATCATCCCACCCCATGAAGGCATCCATAAAATTATGGAGAATGTCATACCCAATGTCTGTGCCCATTCTGGCAGAGCCGTATAATGAAGGTGATGGGGACCCGCCCAGATATAAAGAAAAATCAAAGACCAGAAATGGACGATGGATAAGCGGTAAGAATAAATAGGTCGTTCAGCCCGTTTTGGAACAAAATAATACATAATGCCCAGAAAGCCAGCTGTCAGAAAAAAGCCAACTGCATTATGACCATACCACCATTGGGTCAGGGCATCCTGAACACCGGAAAAAAGAACATAGCTTTTGGGCTCAGTAAAGGATACAGGCATAGACATATTATTCACCAGATGCAACATGGCAACGGTTACGATGAAGGCGAGGTAGAACCAATTGGCCACAAAGATATGAGGCTCTTTGCGTCTTACCAACGTACCCAAAAATACCAGAAGATAAGTTACCCAGACAATTGTCAGCCATAAATCAACATACCATTCAGGTTCAGCATATTCTTTGCCTTGTGTGATTCCCAAAAGATAACCCGTCGCAGCAAGAACGATAAACAGTTGATACCCCCAAAAAACAAACCATGGGGCAATTTCACCAGCAAGGCGAGCCTTACTTGTCCGTTGCACCACATAAAATGATGTGGCGATCAAGACATTCCCGCCAAAGGCAAAAATAACCGCAGAAGTATGTAGCGGGCGAAGACGTCCAAAATTAGTCCAAGGTAAGTCAAAATTCAACGCAGGAAAAGCCAATTGCCATGCGATCACATCGCCGACAAGAAACCCCGCAACACCCCAAAAGGCGGCCGCAATGACCCCTGCCTTTATAACAGTGTCATTATAATAAACACCAGAAGGCGATAGATCTGCCTTTATTTTACCGTTATTGTTAAAACCCATATTGAGTATTGCAATAATACCAAGCACAAAGGCTGCAATCATGAGGTACCCATGAAATGCCATTGGTGCTGATGTGGTTTTTGTAACAATCATTAAGGCAAGCAAAGCACCAATACCAAGACAAAGGGAGGTCAGCGATTTAGCGAGATTGTTTATGGTAGGCAGAGAAGCAAGAGATGTCATTGTTTTAACCTGCATTATTATATATTAAATATTTTCATATCCCGATACTATATTTTTAGACATAAATTATTTGATATGTTGAGTAATATTATTCAGTTAGTATAATCATTAGTTCAAAACATTGATATAGATCAACTAAAGTTTTTTAAGATTTTAAAGCCATAATTATTATGATTTAAATATCTTAGCATAATCGGGAAATGATGAATATGACAAATAAAATAATAGGTAAATTAGGTAAGTTAATAGCGTTATTTGTTTTTGTTTTTGGCTATAGCTTGAGTTCAGTAGCATTGGATAGTCATGCAAATAAGAATGACGAGAAAAATAGAAACAGCCTCGAGGCTGTTCATGATCGCATACTGACCATCGATAGTCATGTGGATATATCATCCCATTATACCCTTGAGCCAGACTTTGATCCTGGTAAACTCACGGACATGAAAGTGGATATTCCCAAAATGAAATCGGGTGGCCTCGATGCGGCATTTCTTATGGTTTACGTTGGTCAGACCCAAAGAACAGAGGAAAATTATACCCGTGCAAAGACCGATGCCGAGATTAAATTCAAGGCAATTCATAGAATCGCAGATAAATTATATCCTGATCAAATAGGTATAGCTTATCATCCAGAAGATGTGATCCGTATCAACAAAGAAGGCCGAAAAGTTGCCATCATAGCTATTGAAAATGGTTATGTCATAGGCAAAGACATTGGTCTTGTAGAGGATTATTATAAGCAGGGTGCCCGTTATATGACCCTTGCCCACAATGGTCATAATGATATTTGTGACAGCGCACAGCCATTGGAAAAACTGGGCGATAAACCTGTTGAGCATCAAGGGGTCAGTGATTTTGGCAAACAGGTTATTGGTGAAATGAATAGAGTAGGTATGATGGTTGATATTTCCCATGTTTCTGTTGATTGTATGATGCAGGCGGTAACCTTATCAAAGGCTCCCGCCATTGCCTCTCATTCAGGGGTCTATGCCATGGCTCCCCATCCCAGAAACTTGACCGATGAACAAATGAAATTGCTTGCAGATCATGGCGGGGTCATGCAATTGGTGGCCTATACAGGTTTTGTCAAATATGACCCCGCACGTTCTGATGCCATTGATGCTCTATATGAAAAGGTTGCGGCTCTTTATAATTTTGCGGTGGATGATGAGATAAATATTGAGAAAACGCCAGAATGGAAAAAGGAAAGTGCAAAAATTGATCAACAATTTCCTTTGGCAACGGTACAGGAATTTGTCGATCAAATAGATTATGCTGTAAAACTTATCGGAATTGATCATGTCGGGATCAGCTCTGATTTTGATGGCGGTGGCGGGATTCAAGGTTGGAATGATGCCTCGGAAACCATGAATGTGACGAAAGAACTTCTCAAAAGAGGGTATTCAGAGCAAGATATCGCTAAAATATGGGGTGGCAATCTGCTTAAGCTTTGGGCTGAAGTGGATCATATAGCAGCAAAATTTCAAGGAAAATCAGATCATTGAATAACATCAGATCATTAAATATAGTCCTGTCATTAACTATCTAAATTTTTATTTAAATCTTTACGAGATGTTTACATGTTAAATATATAGTCAAATCATTAAGTAATGAGATGCAGAAATATTCTGTGACAATCGCAAATTACCGGTAACGGTAAGACGCAAAGCCTCTGGTCCTTTAAGTTTATTATGTCATTTAGGGATAGCAGGGTTACCGCAAGGAGATAAAAAATGACGCATTCTAATACTATGAATAAAAAATCACAGCATTCCAGTAATTTTGAATATAAAAAAGAGTTGGCTTTTCAACTTGTCAAAAGATTCGGCATTACAGCTGCGCGCCAGACCTGTATTGAAAACCATTGGGATGAAGTCCTGCAGGCCGTTGATTCCGTCCGCTCCCATTAAAAAATATTTATTATTTGTTTATGGAATGTTGAGTTTGCCCGACTCACCTTGCGGTGAGCAACGCATAACCAGATCATTCTATAAATTTTACGATTAATGTATTATGTCTATTGGAATCTATTGGAAAAATTTCTGAAAATACTATAGGCATAACTTCTTAAGTCGTAACATGGCTCGCTCTTTTGTGTCATCCTTAAGTCAAAGTAATACTGTATCTTTTTACGCAATTTTTGTTTTTTTTTATTGCAGTTTATTCGTAAAAACCCCCGTAAAACATATTTTTTTTTAATTTCAACCTAAGCAGGTCTTGTAATGTACTCAAGAATTGGGTTAGTGTGCGCATAGTCTTGCCATTCAGATTCGGTTTGGGGGCATGATTGGGACGGATTAGGGAATTCGGACATGCATTAAAGTGAGTATAAACCTTTAAGATATAAAGGAACACTTTTGGTATATCCATATTTGAAACATTAATATGCGCTTAGGGAATTTAAATGACGACAACTGATATAACTATGAAGAAATCTTTCTTTATACAGTCTATTTCCGTTTGTTCTCAATTTTTAATTATGCCCTTTCGTTTATTTTTGGCTATATTTAATGGTATAAAATTTAACAATTCAATAAAAACTGTAGGAAGAAGAATGATTAAGCATCAAGTTAGGACGATAGTTCTTTCTGCCGTTGCTGCCACCTCCCTTATTTGGGGTGCAGGCAGTGCGGGCGCTACTGATTTGAAAGCAATTCTGGATGTTGGAATTCAATCAAATAAAGTTGCGCAAGAATCTCAAGGAAATATCAATAAAATTGTTGATCAAACCGATAAAATTACGGGCGATTACAAAACAGTATTGCGGACCATTGAAGGGTTACGCGTTTATAATGCACAGCTACAGCGCCAAATCGACCTTCAGAATGTCGAAATGGACAAGCTCGCTAAATCTATTAAGGGTGTGACTTACGTTAAGCGTCAAATTACACCTTTGATGATGAAGATGGTTGATGCATTGGGTGAATTTATTGATAATGATCTCCCGATTAAGCGGGAAGAACGTCAAGCTGGTATTGAACGTTTAAGAGATTTAATGGAAAATCCAAATGTTGACGCTTCCGAGAAATTCCGCAGCGTTTTTGAACTCTATCAAATTGAAAGTGAATATGGTCGTGCTGTTCAGGCTTACACGAACAAAATCACGGTCGATGGTAATGAATTAGAGGTTGATATGCTTCATATTGGACGTATCGCTTTGGTTTATCAAACCCGTGATGGTAAAAAGTCTGGTATGTGGGATAAAGAAACTGACAAGTGGGTTGAACTTGATCAATCTTATACCAAATCAATTAAGCAGGCACTCGCCGTGGCAAGTAAGCAGGCCGCTGCTGATACACTCTTGACGCTGCCGATGACGGCCCCAATTGCAGGTCAAAAGGAGACAGCAAAATGAGAAAACTAGTTAGTATTGTCCTTGCTGTTGCCCTTATGGGTTTCGGACTAAGCTTCACGTCTTCTGCCTTTGCGCAAGAGGCAAATGAAGCAAAATCACTTGATCAATTGTTGGAGCTTGTTAAGCAGGGTCTCTATAAAGAAAGTCAAGAAAATAAACGCCGCGAGAGAGAATTTGCTCAGCAAAAGGCAAAACAGCAGGAATTGCTTGCTGATGCCAATAACACTCAAAAGCAGGAAGAGCGTCGTTCTGATCGCTTGGAGGCGGAATTTAAAGTTAATGAAGGTAAAATTGCAAAATTGGAAGAAGATCTTTCCAATGAGCTTGGTGCATTAAAGGAACTCTTTGGTGTTCTTCAGCAGGTATCAGGTGATGCAAAGGCCGTATTTAATGCTTCTATTATTTCTGCACAATTCCCTGGTCGTGAAGATTATTTGAATGAGCTGATTAAAAAGGCATCAAGTTCAGAGCTGCCCACGATTGATGAAATTGCGCGTCTTTGGTATGAAGTGCAACGGGAAATGACAGAATCAGGTAAAATTGTAAAATTTGTTACCGACGTTCAGGCACCAGGTGGTGAGATTACACAGCAGGAAGTTGTTCGTGTGGGAACCTTCAACCTTGTCTCAGAAAGTAAATATTTGGAATGGCGTTCAAAGTATCAGAATGTTTCTGTGTTGCCTCGTCAACCAAAGGAGCGTTTTCTGGATACAGCTAAGGCCATTCAAGATGCCACAACGGGTGTTACACCCTTTGCGCTTGACGTATCTCGCGGAGCTATTCTTGGACTGTTGATTCAGGATCCAAGTATCATTGAACGTATTGATCAGGGTGGCATTATTGGTTACATCATTATTTATGGCCTTGGCCCTCTAAGTTTATTGCTGATCATTATTTCTGGTTTGAAATTGATGGTTACACGGGCAAAGGTTCGGGCTCAGATCCGCAGCGATGTTGTCAATGAGAATAACCCATTGGGACGTGTTCTGAGTGTTTATGACTCCAATAAAAATATTGACGTTGAAACACTTGAATTGAAACTTGATGAGGCAATTCTGAAAGAAACACCAGCCCTTGAACGTTTCCTAACTTTGATCAAAGTGATCGCAGCTATTGCACCACTTATGGGTCTGTTGGGTACGGTTACTGGTATGATCAACACCTTCCAATCAATGACATTGTTTGGTACGGGTGATCCGAAGCTTATGGCTGGTGGTATTTCTCAAGCACTTGTAACAACTGTTTTGGGTATTGTGGTTGCTCTTCCAACTTTGTTCTTGCACGCTATCGTGTCGGGATGGAGCAGAGAAATTATTCATACTCTTGAAGAACAGAGTGCTGGAATTGTTGCCGTCCATGCGGAACAGGGTCATAAGGGAGCCTGATCATGTATGAGCTAATAGATTTGTTTGAAACTGTTCGTGACTTTATGGAGAAGGGGGGGCCTATCCTGAATGCGATTTTCATCATTATCTTTGTGCTCTGGGCTTTGGTGTTCGAACGAGTGATTTATTTCAGAACAGGACACCGTAAACAGGTGAATGAAGTTATGGCTACTTGGGAAGCGCGCAAAGAGCGCACTTCTTGGTATGCCCGCCAAATTCGCCAAGCCATGATCAGTCAAGTGACCATGGATCTAAGAAGCAATATGCCATTGATTAAAACATTGGTGGCTATTGCACCCCTCATGGGGCTTCTTGGAACCGTATGGGGTATGATTGAGGTTTTCGACGTAATGGCAATCTTGGGCAGTAGTAACGTTAAGGCCATGGCGGCTGGCGTTTCTAAGGCCACGATCCCGACGATGGCAGGAATGGTAGGGGCACTTTCTGGTGTGTTTGCCTCCTCCTACCTTGAAGGTCGGATGAATAAAGAAGCCGAATTGCTAGAAGACCACTTAACAAAAGATCATTGAGAGATTAGATATGCGTAAACATGCCTCTAAGGCCAATAGTGGGGATGCAGAAATTGATATGACACCGATGCTTGACATCGTGTTCATCATGCTCATCTTCTTCATCGTTACCGCCTCCTTTCTAAAAGAAGCCGGTATTGAAATTAACCGCCCTGATGCTTCCACATCTGTGAAAGCTGATAAGGCTAACATTATGATCGCTGTAAGTGATAAAAACGAAGTTTGGATGGAAAAACGCCGGGTCGATCCGCGCGCTGTTCGGGCTAACGTCGAGCGCTTGCGGGCTGAAAACCCTGAGGGATCAGTGGTTATTCAGGCTGACGTCGATGCCAAAACGGGCGTTGTTATGGAAGTGATTGATGCTGTCCGTATGGCTAATGTTAATGATTATGTAGTGGCGACGACAGAAAAATGATTTTACGCTATACCCTTTCAGTTATATTCGCCCTTTTGATTACCTTTGCGTTATTTTGGGGTATGCAATATCTTATTGCTACCGGCAGTAATAACAAAGATAGCCGTATTGAAGGCCATAAGGTAGAAATAGGTGAAGTGCGGGCTGCTCAGGAAATTGAGCAGAAGATCCGCAAACCAGATAAGCCCGAGGACTCAGAACAGCCCCCGGAGAATTTAGATTTAGACATGGATACCAGTGTTGATACGGTTAATACCGGTATAGAGATTGGTGGTGCCCGTGTTGTTGCTGAGGTGAACGTTGGAGGAACGGGTGGCTTTGCAGCCAGCGATGGGGACTATTTGCCCATTGTGAAGGTTGCTCCTATTTATCCACGACGTGCTGCGGAACGGGGACTTTCAGGATATGTGATCTTGGAATTTACGGTGACAAAGCTTGGGACAGTGACCGATGTTAAGGTTATTGAATCAACCAACAGTGTGTTTGATAGTGCAGCGGTTAAGGCTGCTCTGAAATTTAAATATAAACCAAAGGTGGTGGACGGCGAGCCAATTGATGTGGCTGGCGTATTGCATAAAATCACTTTTGAGCTTGAAGATTAGAAGAAAGGAGCTTTTGTAT
The DNA here is from genome assembly GCA_021741205.1 of Emcibacter sp. Classification (GTDB taxonomy): domain Bacteria; phylum Pseudomonadota; class Alphaproteobacteria; order Sphingomonadales; family Emcibacteraceae; genus Paremcibacter. The sequence continues at coordinate 148,037 of JAIOYI010000001.1, read as the reverse complement.
GATGAAATTTACCAAACTTACGAAGACTCTTCTGTCGGCGACAGCATTCTGTAGTTTTATGACGTTGGCTTCTATTGCCCCTGTTATTGTGGGGACTTCGGATCAGGCTTTTGCCGCATCAACTGATAAAGAAGATCGGAAATTTGAAGATCGGAAAACACGTAGGACACCGGCTCTGAGTGAGAAAATATACAAGGTTCTTGGGGCGGCACAGGAATGTGCCGATGCCAATGACTTTGTATGTGCTGTAAAGGTTCTTGAAGATGGTCTTGGAAGTAAGATCGATAAACTTAATAGCTATGAGCGGGCTCAATATTATAACTTCAAGGGTTTCCTCTCTTATAGCCAAGAGAAATATGGGGAGGCTTTAAAAGCTTATGAAAATGTATTGCGTCAGGAAAATCTTCCTGCTGCTATGGAAGACACCACAGTTTATACTATGGCACAGCTTTATTTCATTAAAGAGGACTATTTGAGTTCAATTAAAATGATGAATCGCTGGCTCGAATATCAAGAGGCACCAACGTCACAGCCATTGGTTCTTTTGGGGCAAGCTTATTATTCTCTCGGTTCCAAGGAAGGACTTCCCCAAGCTGAGGCTAATGCATATTATAAAAAGGGTATTCCATATATTTTGAAGGCCATTGATCTTTATAAAGAGGTGGATAAGGAGCCAAAGGAGAATTGGTATCTTTTGCTTCGGGTCATGTATTTTGAAATGAAGGAAAATCAAAAAGTTATTGATATTCTGGAACTTTTGGTCACAAAATGGCCCAAGAAAGAATATTGGTTACAGTTGGCTGGTATGTATGGTGAGATGGCTTCTGATACTAAAGCAGAAAAAGCTCGGGTTGTTTTGGAGAAAAAGCAGCTGGCTACTTATGAAACGGCTTACCGTCAGGGCTTCCTTGAAAAGGGATCAGAACTTGTCAATATGTCGCAACTTTATATGTATCACGAGGTGCCTTATTGGGGATCTGTTGTTCTGGATAAAGGAATAAAATCTGGAACTATTAAGAAGACGGCAAAAAATTATGAGAGCCTTGCTCAGGCGCGGATTAATGCGCAGGATATGCGTCAGTCTCTTGACCCTCTAAAATCTGCCGCAGAATTATCTGATGACGGCGAACTATACCAAAAGCTCGGTCAGGTATATATGCAGCTTGATGATTATAAGAATGCCGCTCTATATCTGGGAGTGGCTATTGAAAAGGGTGGATTAAAGCGTCCTGACACGGTTGCAATCTATAGAGGAATGAGCTATTTCAATCTTGGTGAATTGGATAAGGCTAGACTGGCTTTTGAGTTGGCCGCTAAGGATAGTCGTAGTCGTAAACAGGCTCAAAAGTGGATTTCTTATCTTGGACAGGAAAAGAAACGCTTGCAGCAAATCAAAGAATTCTTGAGCTAGAACCTTTGCGCTGATTTCTTGATTAGTATGAACAAAAAGCAGGACGATTACCTATCGCCCTGCTTTTTTATTGGTATATGACTTGTGTGTTTTTTTATACTGGATTATCGTATAATTCTATATAAGGATATTGTTTATTTATTGTAACTACTTGACAATTCTATTTATGAACATGGAATAGTTTATGACATTACTGACACATATATTGATTGCGGCGACCTATGCTGTCATTGCCGCCTTTATTGCCTTCGTTCTTCCTGGTGTATTTGATGGATTTAACGAAATGACGATGGTGGTATTAGGCGGCATTGTATTTTTTATTGGGGTGCAATTTCATACCTTATATATTTGGAAATTCGGTAAAGAGGATACGGTTAATCGACTTCTTGCCCTTCATCAGGATTATCAAGTCAGTATTGATAAACTTGAAGAAAATAAGGCTGAATTGGATGAGTTGCGGGAAAAGCTTTATAAAGTTGATAATCGGCAGAATGCAGAAATTGTTACCGAAATGCAGGTTTTGCAAACGCTTCTTGGTCAAGTTATTGAAAAATCAAGCCATTCTCCAAATCTCAAGAATAATAAAGGAGAATTGGCTTCTGGTACGCCAGATGTCAAAAAGAAGGTGTCACACTATGATTTGAAAAAGAAAGATCGCAGTGAGAGTGAGGTATTAAATATTATGCATCATGCCTTGGAAGGCAATAGGGTTGATCTTTATCTTCAGCCAATTGTTGCATTGCCCTCCCGTCGGGTTATTCATTATGAGGCATATAGCCGCGTTCGGGATGATGATGATAATGTTATCTTTCCTTCCCAATATTTAAAATTGGCCGAAGATAGTGGCCTTGTGGGTACGCTGGATAATTTGTTACTGTTCCGCTGTATTCAAGTGATCCGTAGGCTTGGTCCAAGACGTCCTGATCTCCGTTTTTTCTGTAATATTTCATCGGTATCTTTAAATGACAAAGAATTTTTTCCGCAATTTATAGATTTTATGATGGAGAATGAGGAATTGTCAGATAGATTGATATTCGAATTTTCTCAGAAGGATGTTCTACGTCAATCTCCTATGGTCGGAAGAAGTCTGTCCACATTAGGACGCCGTGGATTCCGTTTTTCTGTTGATCAGGTTATGGATCTTAATATGGATTTAGCAGACCTTTCTTCCCGTTATTTTCGCTATGCAAAGGTCGGGGCGGAATTGATTCTCAATCGTGAGTCCGATATTCATCCTGATGATATAAAAGAAGCCTTTAGTCGTTATGATCTTGATTTAATCATTGAAAAAATTGAGCGCGACCAAACCATTATTGATATTCTGGATTATGGCGTGGACTATGGACAGGGTTATCTGTTCGGGGAACCACGATTGAGCAGTGACACGCAACTAGATATCTAGACGCCGTTAAAATAACAGACAATGGCAGCCCGTTTAGGAAAACAATGCATCAATATCTGATTGAGTTGTATTCTCCGTTTGTTTAGGCTCTAGAGCAACTTTTGGGCCTTCTTCATAAGCAACAGGCTTTGGTGGCGGCGTATCCTTAGCCTTCTTTTCAGCCTGAGCCGCAGCCTTTTGTTGTTTTGCCTGCTCAATCAGGTTTGGTTTGGGAACTGCTGCTGGTGCGGGTTCTTCTTTGGCTTTAACAACAGTTTCATTAATAGTCTCAATCACTGTCTCAGAAACCACCTCATCAGCGACGTCTTCTTGCCCATCAAACATGAAATCAATGTCATCCGTACTCAGATTATTTGGAGAGGGCTTTGGTATATTCTCTTCCTCTTTTGCCATAACATCTTCTTCTGGTGTTTGGGCTTCAGAAATGATTTCTTCTGTATTATCAAGGTCACCACCATCAAAATCACCACCATCAAAATCACCGTCATCCCCATTCAATAAGGCGTCAATCTCCGACTGATCGATACCTTCTCCCTCTAGGGCGGGGCCGTTCAGGAGGGCTTTGTCTGGGTCTATTTCTTCTTTTGGAGCCTTATTTTTCTTGGGGCCTTCCATGACACCCAGAATATTGACAAGACTAGCAACGCGTTCTTCCACATGCTCTAATGTGCTGACGACTTTACTAATTCTTTGTCCGGTAATATCCTGAAAGGAGCAGGCTTCAAATATTTGCATGACGGCATCATTCACGGTATCGGTGTATGAAGGCATATCATTGGGGTCTGCTTCCATAATACGCTCGGCAGATTCCATTATTGTGTTTGTGGCACTTTCCGTTTGCTGAACGATGGCCTCAAGTTCTAGGCCCGCTCTTGGAATGCCAGCCTCATCATCATTATTCGGAGACAGAGAGGATATTTCTTGCCTCGCATCATTAATATAATCAGCCAGTGACTGACATTCTTGATAAATGGTCAGATCAATTGACTTGAAATAACTTTCAAGGGATCTCATCAGGACTTCTGTTAAGGCGGCAACATCAGGCAGTGACACAGCCTGATGATCGCCGGATCTTAGTCTATCCACTAAGGGACCAAGATGTTCTGGTAAGAGACCTCTTGACATCAGAATTCTCCCAAAACGCTTGAAAGCTTTTGTTTTAAGGTTGCTGCGTTAAAGGGTTTCACAATGTAATTGTTAACGCCCGCCTTCTTAGCGGCGATAACATTATCGGTTTTTGATTCTGCAGTAACCATAATGAAAGGGGTTTTTTTCAGAATTTCATCAGCTCGGACTTCTTTAAGAAGTTCATAACCCGTCATGGGTTCCATATTCCAGTCCGATATAATCAGACTATAACTTTTAGAACGCATTTTATTGAGGGCTTCTGATCCATCGCTTGCTTCATCAACATTATCGAATCCCAGTTGTTTTAAAAGATTACGAATAATGCGTAACATCGTTTTATAGTCATCCACTATCAGGATGGGCATTGCTTTATCTACAGCCATAATTTTCTCATTTATTTAACTAATAATGTTTATATAAGCATAGTGGTTATCCACTTTTGCAGGCGACTATTTAAAATTTAAACTAATCTTTTAAAAAAAAGGTTAATGCAAAGGTAACTATATGATTTTTTATTTGCTTTATTTTATGGCAGGTATTAGGCACAGAATAACTTTGTATTATAAATATGACAATTAGGGTACAGAAATGACAGATATTATAGAGGCGAGTTTTAAAAATCTCAAGATTGGTCAATCCTATACAACAACAAATATTGTGTATGATGAAGATATTATAAAATTTTCTGAGGTGACAAAAGATATTAACCCAATTCATCTGAATGATGGTTATGCAAAAAATTCTATCTTTGGTGAGCGTATAGCCCATGGCATGATATCTGCGGGATATATATCGGCTATTTTTGGGACAAAATTTCCTGGGGCGGGTAGTATTTATCTTTCTCAAAGTTTGAAATTTAAGGCACCCGTTAAGATTAAAGATACCGTTGAAACGACGGTAACAATTACAGATTTAAATGAAAAAAGAAATATTGTGACATTGGACTGTCATTGCAGTGTTAACAATAAAATTGTGTTGATGGGTGAAGCACAACTTATGGTGCCTGAAAAAAGAATCTGAGGCGGTGTCAATGAGCGAGGTCAATTCCAAAGAGTGAAACAAATCTATGAAAATTTTCAGACATTATGAAAACCTTCCAGATGATGTAAAGGGAAGCGTCATTGTTCTTGGAAATTTTGACGGATTTCATAAAGGACATCAAGCCGTTATTGCTCGGGCTGGGAAATTGGCAAAAGATATGCGTGTTAGTCTTTCTGTTCTGGTCTTGGAACCGCACCCTTTAAGCTATTTTAATCCAACCCAAGAAGATTTTCGCCTCACTTCCTTTCGGACAAAGGCACATCTGATGGAAAATTTTGGCGTGGATAACCTTTTTGTCCTGCCCTTTGATCAAAAACTCTCTAGCATGGCGGCGCAGGATTTCGTCATAGATATTCTTCTGGAAGGCATGGGGGTGCTGCATGTTTTTGTGGGCTATGACTATCGTTTTGGCAAGGCGCGCGGTGGTGGGGCTAACTTGTTGCAACAGATGGGTCATAGGGAACAATTTGGGGTTAGCATTGTTGAAAAAATTATGGAAGGCGATCATATCTATTCCTCTTCCAATATTCGTCAAGCCCTTAAAGCAGGTGACGTCAGGGGCAGTGCAGAACGGCTTGGTCATTGGTGGCATGTGGAAGGGCATGTCATGCATGGGGATAAACGGGGACGCACCATCAATTTTCCGACGGCCAATCTGTCGATGGCGGGTTATATTAAACCAAAACTCGGCGTTTATGCGGTGCGCATTTTAATTGATAGGGGTCCTGCTCAGGGCATGTGGAATGGAGTCGCCAATGTGGGAAAAAGACCAACCTTTAACAAAGAAGATCTGGTATTAGAGGTGCATATTTTTGATTTTGACCATGATATATATGAATTGTCTCTTAAGGTTGAATTTGTTGATTTTATTAGAGCAGAACAGAAATTTGATGGTTTTGAAGCCTTAAAAGGGCAGATTGAAAAGGATTGTGGTACGGCAAAAAAAATGTTGCAAGAGCCTAAAAACCAGCAATCCTTTATACCCATGCCACGTCTTGAGGATTATCTTTAGGCAAAACCGCGAGAATCATATAAAAACGCTCGACAATATGGCCTTTCAATTGCTACAAAGTGTCAGTTTTTTTGCCCTTAATTTACATTAATTTATAAGATATCATATGACCATAGATTATAGATCCACAATATTCTTACCCAGTACAGATTTCCCCATGAAAGGCAGCTTGCCGAAACGGGAGCCAGAATGGCTTTCTAAATGGGAAAATATGAATATTTATCAGACGCTTCGTCAAAAGGGGCAGGATAATCCCGATAAATTTATTCTGCATGATGGCCCTCCTTATGCCAATGGTAATATTCATATTGGTCATGCGATGAATAAAACCCTGAAGGATATTATTGTCCGTTCGCAACAAATGTCGGGTAAGGATGCCCCTTATGTTCCGGGTTGGGATTGTCATGGTCTGCCGATTGAGTGGAAGATTGAGGAAAAATATCGTAAATCCGGTAAAAATAAGGACGAGGTTGATTCTGTTGAATTTCGTCAGGAATGCCGAAATTTTGCGGCAAAATGGATTGATGTCCAGCGGGAAGAATTTAAAAGACTTGGTATTTTTGGAGATTGGGATAAGCCTTACCTCACCATGAATTTTGAGAGTGAGGCTCAGATCGTTCGGGAATTGCAAAAGTTCTTGATGAAGGGTGATCTTTACCGTGGATCAAAACCTATCATGTGGTCTGTGGTGGAAAAAACCGCTCTTGCCGAGGCGGAAATAGAATATCAGGATCATACCTCTCATATGATCGATGTGGGCTTTACGGTGGTGAATTCTTCCATTGCCGATTTACCAGGGGCAAAAATTGTCATCTGGACAACGACACCTTGGACTATTCCTGGTAACCGTGGCATTGCTTATGGCAAGGATATTGATTATGTGCTGTTTGAGGTGAGTGCTGTTTCGGACGGAAGCCGTGTGGCGGTTGGTACTAAAATTTCCACATGCGAGGTCTTAAAACCTGCCTTTATGGCACGGGCTGGAATTACCGAAATTCGGGAAATATCCCGCTTTAAGGGGGTTGATCTTAAGGGAACGATAGCACATCACCCATGGCATGACAGTGGGTATGATTTTGATGTGCCTGTGGTCGAAGGTTTTCATGTCACCACCGAGGCCGGAACGGGCTATGTCCATATTGCACCAAGTCATGGTCAGGAAGACTTTGAAGTGGGTAAGACTTTTGGACTTGCCGCTCCCTTTACGGTTGATGATGGCGGTTTTTATTATGAGACGGTTCCCTTATTTGCGGGCGAGCATGTTTACAAGGTGCACGACCTTGTTTGTGAAGAGCTAGAAAAGAAAGATGCACTTTTTGCTCGTGATCTTATTACCCATAGCTACCCCCATAGCTGGCGGTCTAAGGCACCTTTGATTTTCCGCAATACGCCTCAATGGTTCATTTCCATGGAAGAAAATGGTCTTCGGGCCTGTGCTATATCCGAGATTGAAAAAGTCCGATGGGTTCCAGAAAGCAGTAAAAACCGCATCAACAGCATGGTCGCAGGCCGTCCCGATTGGCTTTTGTCACGGCAACGTGCTTGGGGTGTGCCGATCACGGTATTTGTGCATAAAGAAACGGGTGCGTTGCTCAAAGATGATGCGGTGAATGACCGTATTGCGACCGCCGTTGAGGCAGAGGGTGCGGATGCGTGGTATGCCCATGACGCTGCCTATTTCTTGGGCGATGTTTATGAGGCCACGGATTATGAGAAGGTCGAGGATATTCTGGACGTTTGGTTTGATAGCGGTTCGACCCATGCCTTTGTTTTGGAAAAGCGTGCGGAGCTGCATGCGCCTGCGGATCTTTATGTGGAGGGTACTGATCAACATCGGGGATGGTTCCAGTCATCTTTGCTTGAATCTTGTGGCACACGGGGGCATGCACCTTATAAAAATGTACTGACTCATGGTTTTACCCTTGATGATAAGGGTAAAAAAATGTCAAAATCTTTGGGTAATGTGATTGCCCCTCAAAAAATTATTGAACAATTTGGGGCGGATATATTACGGCTTTGGGTGACATCAACCGATTATATGAATGACCACCGTATAGGCAATAATATCATTCAGGGGCAAGTTGAGGCTTATCGGAAAATCCGCAATACCATGCGGTTTCTGCTTGGCAATATTAAGGACTTTGACGAAGAAGAGAAATTGCCTTTATCCGAGATGCCAGAATTGGACCGTTATATTCTGCACAGACTGTATGAGTTGGATCAAATTAATAAACAAGGCATTGCGGATTTTAATTTTAGCCGTATTTATACTGCGCTTTATAATTTCTGCACGGTGGATCTGAGTGCCTTTTATTTCGATATTCGCAAGGATTGTCTATACTGCGACGCAAAATCCAGTATCCGCAGAAGAGCCGCCCGCACGGTTCTCGATCAGATTTTTTATGTCCTGACCAAGATGATGGCGCCTATTTTGGTGTTTACGGCCGAAGAAATTTGGCAATCTCGCTTCCCAGATGACAATGATAGCATCCATTTGCAAACTTTCCATCCTATCGCAACCCCGTGGCGAGATGACAAATTGGCCAAAAAATGGGAAAAGGTTAAAAATTTGCGGCGCGTTGTCACAGGTGCCTTAGAAGTGGAAAGACGTGAAAAACGTATCGGATCATCCCTTCAGGGGCATGTGATGGTTTATGTTAAGGATGCTTCTTATTCTGATGCACTGCATGATGTTGATCTTGCGGAGCTTTCCATTACTTCATCAGCGGAACTCATCGTGGGTAATGGACCAGAGGGTGCCTTCCATCATGAAGATGTGAAAGATGTGGCTGTGATCAGTCTCTTGGCAGACGGTCACAAATGCGAACGTTGCTGGCAGGTCTTGCCCACCGTTGGCAGCATCGCTGGACATGATGATATTTGCCCGCGCTGTGTTGATGCGGTTGAGGAGGCCCGTTAAGGCATGGATAAGCTCAGTGCAAATTCTCGTCTGGGTTTAATGATTGCTTTGGGGGCTCTTTTCCTTGATCGGATCAGCAAATGGTGGATCATGGATATGCTGGAGCTGCCTAAAATTCAAATGGTCAAAATTTTGCCCATATTTAATTTACAATGGGCAGAGAATAAGGGAATAAGTTTTAGCCTGCTCAGTGCTGAAAGTGATTTTGGCCGGTGGGTCTTGGTTGTTGTGACTATATTGATCGTAATTGGGCTTGGCATTTGGCTTAAAAATGTGCAAACTAGGCTGCAAGCTGTTGCGATTGGTTTGGTTATAGGCGGGGCGATTGGTAATATTTATGATCGAACCCTTTTTGGTTATGTGGCTGATTTTTTACATTTTTATGTAGGCGATTGGTCATTTGCTATATTCAATGTAGCAGATAGTTGTATAACCATAGGCGCAGGCCTGTTAATATGGGACAGTTTTTTTGGTACAAGCACCAAAAAACAATAGCATAGAATGTTGTATTGGTCATTTACGGTAAAAGAAGGAATTTTTTAGTGCAAAATAAGTTATTATTAACGGGTGTGATTGTCGCTATTATTGCGATACTTCCTGCTTGTTCTAAGATGGGTGGGCCCGATGAATTTAGTGTGCTGAAAAACCCACCTCTCATTGTGCCGCCAGATTATCATTTGAGTCCACCTGGTGATGAAAACGATCTGAGTAATGCCTACACACCGCAAGAAATTGCGAAAAAGGCTTTGTTCGGGGATGGGGACAATTAACGCTCTATGTTTGGCGTTCTGTAAACATTAAACTGCCTATGGCAGCGATAATTAAAATAGTACCGACGATATAGGCTGATGATGTATAACCATCAGCCATTTTCCCCATTGCCATTGTAATAAGCCCAAGACCTGCTCCAAAAAATATTCCGTTTAAAATTCTCATCATATTATCTTCCCACCTTTGTCGTTCATGTTATCGTAATCCCATTATTAAAGGGGATTTTGTTCACACTATGGTAAAAATAGGCTAGTCTCATGACAATATTATGTCATTTTGGAGATTAGGTTTGATTATCAGACGACTGTCAGAAAACACCATTAATCAAATTGCCGCAGGCGAGGTTATAGAACGCCCTGCAAGTGCTGTAAAAGAGCTTGTGGAAAACGCTATTGATGCTGGGGCGCACAATATTCATATTGTTATGATTGATGGTGGACGGAAATTGATTTCGGTCAGTGATGATGGTTTTGGCATGTCAGGATCGGAATTGGAACTCGCAGTGGAACGTCATGCCACATCAAAATTACAAGAAGACGACTTGACGGCGATAAATAGCATGGGCTTTCGGGGTGAGGCCTTGCCTTCTATTGCGTCTGTTAGTCGATTTTCCATGACAAGTAAGGCAAAAAATAGTGACGATGCTTGGAAGATAGACATTGAGGGTGGGAAAAAATATGATCTGAAACCCGCCGCCCTCAATCAGGGAACCAAGGTGGAGGTGCGGGATTTATTTTATGCAACACCCGCACGGTTGAAATTCTTAAAGACGGAACGTACCGAATTTAATTATGCGTTGGATGTGATAAAGCGCCTTGCTATGGCCTACCCCATGGTAAGCTTCTCGCTCATGGACGGTGAACGCAAAGCCTTTAGAGTGTCGGCGGCACAGGGAGAATTGATTGATGCTCGCCTTTTGCGACTGTCGACTATTTTGGGGCATGAATTCGGGGAAAATGCGCTTACCCTTGACGTGACAAGAGCAATGGATGGTACGGAAAAGGAAGAATTTATCAGACTTACAGGCTATGCGGGACTGCCGACTTATAATCGGGGAAATGCCCAGTTTCAGTATCTTTTTGTCAATGGACGCCCTGTGAAGGATAAGCTGCTTACGGGGGCTGTTCGGGGAGCCTATATGGATTATCTCGCACGGGACAGGCACCCCGTATTGGCTTTGTTTCTTGATGTCCCAACCTCTATGGTTGACGTGAATGTTCATCCCGCCAAGGCCGAGGTACGGTTCCGAGATAGCGGACTAGTCAGGGGGCTTATTGTGGGGTCGTTAAAAAGAGCTTTGACAGAGGCAGGGCACCGTGCCTCCACCAGTGTGGCGCAGTCTGCCCTTGGCGCATTTCAGACAGAGAGGCAAGCTCCCTTAACGCCACAATATTATCCTGCCTCAACCCAAAATTATCCTAAGAATAGAGGATTTGGTGACCAGAAATTTGGTGGTAGGGGCTTTGATTTCCAACAGTCCCTTGCTCAAGAAATTTTACCGCCCGTGGGCCGTGTAGAGGAAATATTGGACGATGAACCCGCTGAGAAATCTTTGATTGATCACCCCCTAGGGGCGGCACGGGGGCAGCTTCATGAAACCTATATTATTGCCGAGACCAAGGACGGTTTTATCATTGTTGATCAGCATGCCGCCCATGAACGGCTTGTTTATGAAGATATGAAAAAACATCTTATAGACAATAAAGTTCCGACACAGGCTCTGCTTATTCCTGAGGTGGTCGAACTTGATCAGAATGCTGTTCATCGTTTGATCATGCGGGCTGATGAGTTAAGTGATATGGGGCTATATCTTGAATCCTTTGGTGAGACGGCCGTGGTGGTAAGAGACGTTCCCGCCTTGCTCGGCGATATGGACGTCAAGGGATTGGTTCGGGATTTAGCTGATGAACTCGTTGAACTGGATCAGGCCTTATCCTTGAAAGAAAAATTAGAGTCGGTTTGCTCCACTATGGCTTGCCACGGCAGCGTTCGTGCTGGTCGGCGGCTTACGGTCATGGAAATGAACGCACTTTTACGCAAAATGGAGCAGACTCCTCATTCTGGCCAATGCAATCATGGGCGACCAACCTATGTGGAATTAAAACTATCCGATATAGAAAAATTATTTGGCCGTCGGTAAAATATTTAGGATCCTGTTTTGGCTAAGGGCTGTTGATATTCCTTTAATTCTTCAATGGCGATATTAAGGTGAAGACAAACAAGATCAAGTCTCGCACTTTCGGTTTCCTGACAAATATAACGAAGGGCATTTATGATGCCCTCATATTCATATTGGGTATCTGCGGTATATTGATTGGCATTATAATCAGCGACTACTTTATTCATTATAATCTCCCTTATTGTAAATAATGTTTTGTTAAGCCCTACAAACAAGATTAGATAACAATAATATAGTGAATAAAATATTAATTAAAAGTATAAATTGTATATATATTAATATTTATAAATAAAAACACAGGAATTACCAAATGTTTTTTTATTTATTAATGAGTATTTATTGTTTATTTCTATTGTGATAGATGTAAGACATTCAATAATTATCACACAATCTTGTGCAATGTAACCCATGTTCTCTAATTTACTCATTGATTCTGAATAAACGTTAAGGTTGTAGGGTGGGTCGATAAAAATAAAATCATAAGTCATCTTGGTGGGGGGGAATAGGGGCGCTGTAACAGATTTTAGCGTCGTTTTATCCTCGAGCTTAAGTAAGGCAATATTTTTTTTAACAAGCTGTAGGGATTTTGCGTTTTTGTCAAAAAAGGTTGCGTGATGAGCCCCACGGGAAAGAGATTCAAGCCCTAAGGCCCCAGTGCCCGCGAAAACATCCAGCACATTTGCATTCTGAAAACCACGGGTGGAATGGCTCAAGATATTAAAAATTGTTTCACGCATCCGATCTGTGGTTGGTCTGATTTCTTCATTGGGGGGCGAAAAAAGTTTGCGCCCTCTAAATTCACCACCAATAATTCTCATTTTTTGCCATTAAATTTTTCAGTTGGTTTAGCGGATTTTGGAGAAGAGAGTGCTTTCTCCGCTTTTCTTTTTGGGTCATTTCTTTTTTTGTTGATCCGTCTCTGGTTGGTTTTAGGTTTTGATTTTGCCCAACCCGTCCGTGATTTTGACTTTGACTTATCGGTTTCAAGTTCAGACCCATTATCAAGATCCGCGGCGTGATCTTTAAAGTAATCTGCACAAAAAACTTTCATATCCTTGAGCTTCACTTCTGAAACGTCACCTCTTGCCATCTGATCAAGTTCAAAGGGGCCGTAAGATAATCTGATGAGGCGAGTAACCTGCAGCCCAGTATATTCAAGCAATTTGCGGACTTCACGATTTTTGCCTTCTTTGATGCCAATGGTAAGCCAGATATTGGATTTTTCCCGATTTTCGTTAATATTTATTCGTACACCTCGGTATTTTACGCCCTCGATGGTTATACCCTTCCTTATCTGATCAACCTTTTCCCGATCAAAATAACCATGACAGCGCACTTTATAGGTCCTTAGCCATCCCGTTGACGGCAGTTCCAGCCAACGGGCCAGTTCACCATCATTGGTGAGAAGCAGAAGCCCCTCTGTGTTCAGATCAAGCCGTCCGACCGCAAGAACACGTGGCATATTGCTCGGCATGGCTTCAAAGACCGTTGGTCGTCCCTCGGGGTCATAATAGGTGGTCACCCGCCCCGCTGGTTTATGGTATTTCCATATTTTGCTTGGCTCTGGTGGTTTGACAACCATGCCATCAACGGTAATTCCCTCAACCGATGAAATCAGGGTTGCGGGCGTTGTGATGACTTTATCATTTTGCTTAACCATGCCAGCCTCGATCATGCGTTCCACGGCACGGCGAGAACCCACTCCCGCCCGCGCCAGCATTTTAGCAATACGCTCGCCTTTTGGGGTAGTTTCATCGTCTGTTTTTGCCTCGTTCGAGGGGTCGCTATTTTGATCAATCATTGAAATGGGGCTTAATATTGTTAATCGTTTGCATTATGTGATAAAGAATATCTGAAATTTGAATGATGTAATACAATTAATGATGACATTTTCCAATAACTATATGACGATGGCTTTAAAAGAAGCCGAAAAGGCCGCAGAAAGGGGCGAAGTCCCCGTGGGTGCGGTCATTGTCAATGGCCTGACGGGTGAGGTTATGGCCTGTTGTTCTAATCAGGTTGTGGAAAGCTATGATCCATCGGCACACGCAGAGGTTCTTGCCATCAGAGAGACTTGCCACAAGCTAGAAAATGAACGCTTAGAAAATTGTGATCTTTACGTTACTCTTGAGCCTTGCCCTATGTGTGCCCAGCTCATCTCATTGGCCCGTATTAGGCGGCTATATTTTGCCGCCTATGACGAGAAAGGCGGTGGGGTAGAAAATGGCCCAAGAATTTTTAATGCTAAAAGCTGTCACCATAGGCCAGAAATTTACGGCGGAATAGGTGAAGGTGAGGCCATTAAGTTATTAAGAGATTTTTTTAGGTCTCGAAGATAATAACGGTATATGATATGAATAGTTCTTGGTCTGTTGGTGAAGAGATGTTTTTTGGTAGGTCTGATATATGAATAATATTATAATACTATTGAAACAGTGGATTGATGCGGTGCTTATTTGGTTTGGTGAGACGCTGTTGTCCTATCAGACCTTGGCACAACTTGGTGCTATCTTTGTGCTATGGTGGATAAGTTACGGCATTATAAGACTGGTTCGTATGTTATACCCACAGATATTAGACCGGTTTGAACTCTATCGGCGCCTTAAAAGTCAATTGTCCCCGCTTTATGATTTGACTTTATGGGTTATTCTTATCCTTTTTGTAAAGACTGTGGCGGATCATCAAGAGGCGGAAACCTATGCCCTCAACATTGCGGCAAGTCTTATTCTGGCATGGATTGTCATCAGACTTTTGACAAGTCTTATTGAAAGCCGTGAAATTGCCCGATTGATTCGCTCATTCGCATGGACGTTGGCCGCCTTGAATATTGTGGGATGGTTATCGCCTCTGATCAAATTATTGGATCAGATGACATTTTCACTGGGTCAGGGCGAGATTAGTATATTGGGTCTGATTACAGGTGTTCTAACCCTGATGCTGCTGATTTGGCTTGCCATTGTTGTTACGAACCTCATGGACAGCTGGCTCCGCAGGATTCCCGAGATAAATCCTTCTGCACGGGTTTTGTTGTCAAAAATTGCCAGAATAATACTCATCGCTGCTGCCTTTCTTTTTGCGGTATCGAGTGTGGGGATTGATCTTACGGTTTTTGCGGTTTTTGGTGGTGCCATTGGTGTGGGGCTTGGCTTTGGTTTGCAAAAAGTGGTGTCAAATTTTGTCAGTGGGGTTATTCTTTTGATGGATCGCTCCATTAAGCCTGGGGATGTGGTGGAAATTTCGGGCACTTACGGCAGAATTAATAAGCTTGCAGGACGATATACATCGGTGATTTCAAGAGATGGGCGGGAACATCTCATTCCAAATGAGGATATGGTTACCCAAACCGTGATTAACTGGACATTTTCTAATCACTTGATCCGTCGTCATCTTCCTGTGGGAATTGCTTATAATAGTGATATTGACCTTGCCATAGAACTTATTATTGAGGCAACAAGAGAGGTTCCCCGGGTGTTAAACGATCCAGAACCAAAGGTACTTATCAAAGGTTTTGGCGATAATGCCATTGATCTTGAGCTACGTATGTGGATAAAGGATGCCAAAAATGGCGTATCTAATGTGGCAAGCGACGTTTATTATAAAATTTTACAGAAATTTAATGCCGAGGGCATTGAATTCCCTTACCCGCAACGGGATATTCATATTGTTGGGGATGATCGGGGGAAGTCTTTAATTCCGTAAAGTCATCGGGAGGATATCACTCTATTTTTTGATTTCATTGATGACCCGTTGGATGAATTTCTTCAGGTTGGTCAAATTATGATCGGCATCTTCAAAATATTCTTCTAGATGGTCAATTTCTTCGTGCTGTTTATGGGTCTTACGCTTGTCAAGTTCACATTTCAGCTCTTCTAACATATTTTCTGTTTCTTTGATCAGTTTTTTAAGTTTTTTCTGAGGCAGGGATGAGAAATTTTCATGTTCCATTATAGCATCCTTACAGGGTTAATTCATATAAAAAGACTAAGAGGCCTGGGATGACGAAGAAAACGCCAAGCATATAGAGTAGAGCGACTGTTTTTCGCTCTGAGGCCAGACGTGCAAGCCAAAGAGCGCTGTTTAGAGGTATTTTACGTAGCCCCTTAATGCCATAAATAAGTATAACGGCAGAAAAGTTATAGATAAAATGTACTAAGGCAATTTGTAAGGCCAAGATGGCCGATGGTCCTGAAATCGCCGTGGCCGCCAGAAGTGCCGTTATGGTTGTGCCAATATTGGCCCCAAGCGTAAAGGGATAAATTTGCTTTAATTTAAAAACACCTGATCCTGCAAGGGGTACCATAAGGCTTGTTGTGGTTGAAGAGGATTGCACAAGAACCGTAATGATTGTACCTGAAAAAATACCTGAAACAGGGCCCCGTCCAATGGAGCTATGCATGATTTCTTTGGCTCGACCAACCATCAATTTCTTCAAGAGTTTTCCGATGAAAATTATGGTCAAGAAGATAATCATAATACCAAAAACAACCAGCAATATATCAGCTGCTTGCTCACTAATCATTTTCGATAGATCCTTAAACAGGCTAATGACGGGATGGGTTATGGGCTTAATAAAATCAAGCCCCTTAACGCTTAAATTTTCCCCGCCAACAAAATATTCTGCGAGAAAACCCGCTATTTTTTGCAAGGGATGAAAAATTATCTCAATGGGTAAAAAGATAACGACGGCCATAAGATTGAAAAAATCATGAACTGTTGCGGCGGCAAAGGCTCTTCGGAATTCCTTTTTACGGTTAATATGACCAAGGCTCACGATGGTATTGGTGATTGTGGTACCAATATTGGCTCCCATAACCATAGGTACGGCCATTTCAACGGGAAGCCCTCCCGCAACAAGTCCCACAATGATGGATGTCACGGTTGAGGAGGATTGGATCATGGCCGTCGCAATAACCCCAATAACAAGCCCCATAAAGGGATTGGTTGCAAAGGCAAAAAGATCAGTTGCATGACCTTTGGTTGCGCCTTTAAATCCGCTTCCTATCATGCCAACGGCGGTAATAAGGAGATAGATAAGAAATATGACAAATAACCATTGAAAGATACGAAAGGCCAAGTTATCGGAGCTTGTTATTTTTATCTCCGATGCCGAAATATTGGTCATCAATTTAATCCCGAATCAATTGCTAAATCTTAAAGGTATGATTTCATCATTGTCATAATAATGCAATAAAAAATACCATATTAATGGCTTAATATTATAAAAACATGATATATTACAAATGGTTATTAATTATTGTTATTTTTTTCCCGCAAAATAGCGCGCCAACCAATATCACGGCGACAGAAACCTTCAGGCCAGTCTATTAAGTCGAGCGCCCTATAGGCCTTATCCTTGGCTTCAGACACGGTTTTGTCCATAGCGGTTATATTCAAAACCCGTCCGCCGACCGCAAAAATTTTATTATTTTCTTTTTTGGTTCCCGCATGAAAGATCATGGTATTTTCTTGACCACCCGTTTTTTCCAAATTACGAATTTCGGTATTTTTCTCATAGCTTTCGGGATAACCCTTTGTCGCCATAACGACAGTGAGTGCCGGCATATTGTGCCAATCCAAGGAAATTTTATCCAAGCCCCCTTTTGCGCTCGCCAAAAGGGCGGGCACAATATCTGATTTCAGGCGCATCATGAGAACCTGACATTCTGGATCACCAAAACGCACATTATATTCAATGAGCTCTGGTCCTTTAGCGGTTATCATTAATCCTGCAAAGAAAACACCCTTAAAGGGATAGCCTTCTGCTTTCATGCCCCGTACGGTTGGCAGGATAATTTCATTAAGGGTTCTTTGTATTATCTCATCGGTCATAACGGGGGCTGGGCTATAGGCACCCATACCACCCGTATTAGGCCCTGTGTCACCTTCGCCGACGCGCTTATGATCTTGTGCGGTGGCAAGAGGTAAAATATTGTCCCCGTCACAAAGGGCAAAGAAACTCGCCTCTTCACCTTCTAAGAATTCTTCGATGACAAGTTCCGCTCCCGCATCTCCAAACTGCCCGCCTAATATATCGTCTATGGCTTGTGTAGCTTGCGCCATTGTTTCGGCGATAATAACGCCTTTACCTGCGGCAAGCCCGTCGGCTTTAATAACGATAGGAATATCTTTTCCATGGAGAAAATTTTTGGCTTCTTGTGCATTGTTAAAGCGGCCATAAGCGGCGGTCGGAATGTTATATTTTAAACATAAATCCTTGGTGAAGCCCTTTGAGCCTTCTAATTTTGCCGCATAGGCCGTGGGACCAAAGACTGTGATATTTTCTTTATTTAGGCTGTCAGCCAATCCCGCCACCAAGGGGCCCTCGGGGCCTACAACCACAAAATCAATATGATGACTTTGGCAAAACTTTACGACTGCATCATGATCGGAGGCATCAAGAGGAATACAAGTCGCCAAATCCTCCATACCGCCATTGCCAGGGGCTACGTAAATTTTACTGACCAAGGGGCTTTTGGCAATTTTCCAAACAAGAGCATGTTCCCGCCCACCAGAACCGATCACAAGAATATTCATTGTCAATAATCCTTTAAATTTTATTGTTACTCTTGTAGCATAGGAAAAGATGGAAACAAGGGTAAAACCTAAAATTATTAGATGCCAAATATATGACAGATTATCCGTATAGCACAGAACAAAAACCAAGCAATGCACCAGAATATACGATCACGGCGTTGAGCATGGCCTTGAAAAATATGGTCGAGGACAAATTTGGCTATGTGCGTCTACGGGGTGAGATTTCTGGTCTTAAGCGAGCCGCATCGGGGCATGTGTATCTTGCGCTGAAAGATGAAAAATCGGTTCTTGATGCCATTATGTGGAAGGGTGTTGCGGGTAGTTTGACTTTCAGGCCTGAAGATGGGTTAGAGGTCATTTGCACAGGAAAGCTCACCACATATCCTGGACGTTCAAAATATCAAATAGTTATAGACCGCATGGAGCCTGCGGGGGTTGGTGCTCTTATGGCTTTGCTTGAGGAGCGCAAGAAAAAGCTTATGGCGGAGGGATTGTTTGACCCCTCCCGCAAGAAAAATATTCCTTATCTGCCAGAGGTTATTGGTGTCGTGACGTCGCCAACGGGGGCCGTTATTCGAGATATTCTCCATAGGTTGCAGGATCGATTTCCCCGCCGTGTGATCGTGTGGCCCGTTTTGGTGCAAGGCGAAGGAGCCGCAGGACAGATTGCAGAGGCCATCAGAGGTTTTAATAATCTTATGCCAAATATGGATGATATTCCAAGACCTGATGTGCTGATTGTGGCACGGGGCGGGGGAAGTCTGGAGGATCTTTGGGCCTTTAATGAAGAAATCGTCATTCGGGCGGTCGCGGAAAGCACAATACCCGTCATATCCGCAGTCGGCCATGAAACCGACACAACCCTTATTGATTATGTGTCGGATTTAAGAGCTCCGACCCCAACGGCGGCGGCGGAACATGCTGTGCCGGTGCGGGATGACCTGCTTTATACGGTTTTGGATTTGAATCTGAGGTTAAAAAAATCGATCCGCCGATTGCTTGACAGCAAGGTTGAAATTCTTAAAGGGCTGAGCAGAGGATTGCCTAAACCCTCTGATATGCTTGCCCTAAGTCGTCAGAGATTGGATGATATTTCAGAAAGACTGCCCCGTTCTTTGAGCGTGTTTTTGGAAAGACGGCAAATGAAATTTGATAATATCAGCCGCCTGTTGCGGCCTGATATGCTGTTACGGGATATACAGCAATCACAAACAAGGGTCGTTCAATTTTCAGAACGGGCAATACGGGCAGAAACACATATTTTAAATCAAAAAACCCATCATTATAATGCGGCTGAGCGATTGTTTGAAAGTTTGAATTATAAACGGGTTTTGGACCGTGGCTTTGCGGTTATCTGGAATATGGAAAAGAGAACGGTAACCTCTGCTTCTCATATTAAACAAGGACAAATTCTGGATATTGAATTTAGGGATGGTCATGTTAAAAGTCTTGTCACAGATGAAAATACTTCGCCCAAAACTCTGAAGAAAAAAACATCACCCCCAAAAGACAAGGATTCTCGACAGGGTAATTTATTATGAGACTTGTTATTTACATTCTTTTCTTTTTTGGGACAACGGCCGTCGCAGGGGCAAGTAATCTTTTAAATCTACCTGATGAATTGACGCAGGGTGGATTTTATGTGGGGAAGGTTGCGCCGAAAACGATGCTCTATTTTAAGGATAAAAAGATAAAAATATCACAGGATGGTCATTTTGCTGTGGGGTTGAGTTGGGATGAGGGTCGTATGGTGAAATTTCGACTGGTGAATTTTCAGGGTACAGAAATCTTGCAGAGATTTGTTGTCAAAAAACAGAAATATGATGTCCAGCATATTGATGGCTTACCAGGAAAGATGGTCACACCGCCAAAAGAGGTGCAGGAAAGGATCAAGCAAGACAGCGCACTGGTTAAAAAAGCCCGCCGCATTGACAGCGATCGTTTGGATTTTACCACAACCTTTATTTGGCCTGTACGGGGAAGGATCAGCGGTAATTTTGGCAATCACCGCATTTTGAACGGTATAGCGAAAAGCCCCCACGGTGGCATGGATATTGCGGCACCAAAGGGAACCATGATTGTTGCCCCGCTCGGGGGCGTGGTGACGTTGGTATCAGATCTTTATTATACGGGCAATAGCGTGATCATTGATCATGGTTATGGGATCAGCACGGTTTATGCTCATCTGGATAAGGTTCTGGTTAAAGAAGGACAGAATATTGGGCAGGGTGATAAAATCGGAACAGTCGGCGCCACAGGGCGCGCCACGGGTCCTCATCTTCATTGGGGGCTAAACTGGTATGATGAACGACTTAATCCAGCGCTTGTGTTGCCTAAAGCCTTACCATAAAATATTATGTCATATTTTTAAGCGTAAAGCCTATTCGTTGACTATTTTATTGGCATATTTCTCTATGGTCATAGTCTTGACAAACTGTTTGTTTATGAGAGTAACATCCTATTGATAGGCCTAAAACCTTGATTTATTGATGAAAAATAAAAATTATCAAATGAAATATTATTATTGGCATATAAATTGAAAGATGCATATTGCAGGCGGGACATTTCCGTTTGATATGTAAATAAATAAAGGAGAGAAACGTGAATTTATTAAAAACAACTCTTATGGCTTCTGTGGCTCTTGGTGTTATCACCCTGACATCGGGTACCATACAGGCTGAAGAAGGCTTTCTTGGCGGAGAATTCAGCGCAAATGTATCCCTTTTCAGTGAATATCGCTTCCGTGGTGTTTCCTTAACGGATAAGGATTTTGCCCTTCAGGGTGGTTTTGATTACGCCCATGACAGCGGGTTTTATGTGGGAACATGGGCATCAACCATTTCTGCATCTGATGCTTACGGTGAGATTGAATTGGATGTTTACGGCGGGTATGCAGGCGAGATTCAAGGAATAAGCTATAATATCGGTACACTTTTATATTCATATCCAACAGGGGATCATTCTGGAAAAACGGATTTTCTAGAATTATATGGATCAACGGGCGTTGATTTGGGATTTTTATCAGGGACCGTTGGTGCCGCCTACATCTTTTCCAATGAAGCGACGGGACATGAAGATAATATTTATATTTACACCAATGTAGACTCCGCAATTCCAGATACACCTTTAACCATAAAGGCGCATTTGGGATATGAGGACGGTGCCTTTGCGGATAAGAAGCTGGACTGGTTATTAGGCGTTTCTGTTAATTATTCCGGTTTGGATTTTGGCGTATCTTATGTTGATACAGACAAACCCGGACGTAATTATAGCGCTGCGGTTGTTTTTTCAGTTGGGTCTGCTTTTTGATTTTGAAGGGCTAACTATAGAGCCTGCTTATATGCGCCTATGAGCAGGTTTTATTCTCCAGCAATCATCATGCCATCAACCCGCAAAGTGGGTGCATCGGTGCCATATATAAAGTCTAAATCATCGGCGGCTGTCATGGACATGAACATATCCTTTAAGTTACCCGCAATGGTCACTTCATTGACGGGATAGGTGATTTTTCCGTTTTCAATCCAGAAACCACTGGCACCGCGGCTATAATCCCCCGTAATGCCGTTCACTCCCATACCAATCAAATCGGTCACATAGAAACCTGATTTTATGTCCTGCATCAGTTCTGATGGTGTAAACTTCCCCTTATCAATATAGAGATTTGTGGAAGAAGGGTGAGGTGGGGAGGACGTACCGCGGCTCGCCCGTCCATTGGTCACAAGGCCGAGCTGTCTTGCGCTCGTGCTATCCAATATCCAACAATTTAAAATACCATCTGTGACAATATCCAATTTTTGATTGCGGCATCCTTCGCCGTCAAAGGGCTTGGACGAGGGGCCGCGTATAATGTGCGGGTTATCTTTGATAGAAATTCCACTGCTGAAAATTGGTTTTTCCATTTTATCTTTTAAGAAACTGGTTCCACGGGCTATGGCGGCGCCATTTATGGCCCCCGCCAGATGACCAAGTAAAGTTTTTGAAACACGAGGATCAAATATTACGGGTACTTGACAGGTTTTTACCTTTCTGGCCTGAAGTCGGCGCAAGGTTTTCTCGGCCGCCTCCTGCCCGATAGAGGTCGCCTCCCGAAGATCAGAAAAATGTCTTTTTGAAGAATAGGCATAATCTCTTTCCATGCCATTGTCTTTGCCCGCAATGACCG
Source organism: Emcibacter sp. (assembly GCA_021741205.1). Lineage (GTDB taxonomy): Bacteria > Pseudomonadota > Alphaproteobacteria > Sphingomonadales > Emcibacteraceae > Paremcibacter. Next base: position 125,477 of record JAIOYI010000001.1, on the reverse strand, counting down.
AAATACTGATCGAAAAATTACTGGATTGATAGTGGCCAGAAAAACCATTTGAATTGGCCGTTACAATTAATCCCTTGCCGCTGCTGGCGCTGGCTCCTTCTGAATTGGTGATGCCTTTTATACCAAGGGCGGTTTCTTCAACAGTGCGGGCTAGGGTTTTTAGGTCTTCTGCTGATTTTTCTGTATCATCATAAAGATCAAGGTCTGGAATATCCGATGACTTTAAGGCAAGTAAATCAGGATCAGCAAGCCCCGCATAGTGATCTTCTGGCGCATTTTTTGCCATGTCAACGGCACGCTCCACCAACAGATCAAGAGTTTTTTTGCTCATATCACTGGAAGAAACGATGGCCTGACGCTTGCCAAGAAACACCCGTAAACCTAAATCCGTTCCTTCTGATCGTTCAACATCCTCTAATTTTCCCAGACGCCATGAAATAGATGATGATTGACCAGAATAGAGCAGGGCATCACAATCACTCGCACCCGCCTTTTTAGCGCGGTCAATCAGATAATTAAGTTTTTCCAGATAGTCTTCTTGTAAATTTTTATGATCAGTCATTTATTCTTTTTCCATATAGGATTGCCCGAAGTTGGCAGATTGAGCTTTTGCCATTTTTCAGTCACCCGATCTATAATTTCGGAATCCATGGCAATTTCGTGCCCCCATTCCCGATTGCTTTCACCATCAAATTTATTGGTGGCATCAAGGCCGATTTTACCGCCAAGGCCAGAAATGGGTGAGGCAAAATCCAAATAATCAATGGGAGTATTTTCAATTAAGGTGGTGTCCCGTACAGGGTCCATGCGGGTTGACATGGCCCAGACAACGTCCTTCCAGTCACGGCAGTTAATATCATCATCAACGACAATGACAAATTTTGTATACATAAATTGACGAAGATAAGACCAAGTGGACATCATAATTCGTTTGGCATGACCCGCATAACCCTTTTTGATGGAGATAACGGCAATGCGATAGGAGCATCCCTCGGGCGGTAACCAAAAATCCACAATCTCAGGAAATTGTTGTTGCAAAAGCGGGATAAAGACCTCGTTTAAGGCTTCACCCAATATGGCTGGCTCATCAGGGGGTCTTCCCGTATATGTGGACAGGTAAATGGGATCTTTCCGCATGGTGATGGCAGAAATTGTGAATACGGGAAATTTTTCCACACTATTATAATAGCCTGTGTGATCGCCGTAAGGACCTTCGTCTCGATAATCATCAAGAGATACATGGCCTTCGAGGACAATTTCCGCATGGGCGGGGACCTTGAGGGGAATTGTTTTGCATTTCACCAGTTCGGTCTTTTTTCCTCGTAAGAGTCCCGCATATTGATATTCTGACATGGTGTCAGGCACGGGTGTGACCGCCCCCAAAATGGTTGCAGGATCCGCCCCAAGCACGACCGCCACGGGCAGGGGTTCAGATTTTTTCTGTTTCCAACGCCGAAAATGCTGAGCGCCGCCCCGATGTTTTAACCACCGCATAAGCGTTTGGTTTTTGTTTAAAACCTGCATACGGTAAATGCCCAGATTAAAATCATCTTCACGGGATTTTCCGGGTCCTTTGGTGACCACCAGAGGCCATGTAATCAGGGGGGCGGGCTCACCCGGCCAGCAGCCCTGAATGGGTAAGACATTCAAATCAATGTCATCACCCGTAAGAACAATATCTTGCACTGGGGCAGATTTAATAGTCTTTGGTCTTGCATTCATGGCTGCCTTCAAGAGGGGCAGCATCTGCAGGGCTTCCTTAAAACCGTTTGGTGGTTCTGGCTGACGCAGGGATGCGAGCATTTCGCCCAATGCGCGCAGTTCTGAAGGGGCGCGATTCATACCAAGCGCCACCCGCTCCACAGTTCCAAATAAATTAACCAGCACAGGCATAGGGCTTTTGCTGCCATCGGCCTTTATAACATTTTCAAATAAAATGGCGGGTCCACCTTCGGCCAGAACCCGAGTTTGAATTTCCGTCATTTCCAGATGTGTGGATACGGGTTCGGTTACCCGAACTAATTTTCCCATCTTCTCTAGGTGGAAAATAAAATCTCTGAGTGAAGTATATTTATCGATTTTGTTTGTCATAGGATCTTTATAAGGGATTGCGGGGGGGAGAAAAAGATATTTTCTTATTTGAGAGCATTTAATATTTTCAGCCTTTATATTTTTTTATATAAATCATCTCAATGAGATGCCTTTTGTGCGTTTATGTGAATTCTCTGTCATTTATCATTACGACTACCTTATCTATTGGCCTATGCCTTATGGCATAGAATTACTTATTAAATTAACTAATTTTTTCTAATATCCCAAAAGACATAGGCCGTATTCTTTTTGAAAATCATTAATTTATAAACTTTATATTAAACATTTAATTTTATCCTTATGAATCAAATGTAAAGTAAGTATTTCGTTTATGTTGCTACATAAATTTTGATTTAAGAAAAAAACAATAAAGAAAAACAATAAAATTTGAATATTAAAGGATTAAAGGGCAAATCATGTTAAAACAGGTCAAAACTAACTCAGGGTATTTATTCACTAAATTAAATCAGTTAACCATAAGATCTCGGCTGCTTATCGGTTTTGGAGCCGTATGTTTGATTATTGCTATTGCGGTTGGTCTAACCATTTCGCGATTAAGTTATATAGATTCTCAGGTTGTGCGCGTTGATCAACTGCGTGTTCCAACATCGGCGGCAAGCTCTTCTTTGGTGAAAGATGTTTATGCATCTCTGGCCTCTTTACGGGGGTGGATGCTCACGGGAAATGATAACTTTAAAACCCAAAGAGCGGAAGTCTGGGCGGATATTGACAGCGCGAAGATTGATATGGATAAATTATCCAAAAATTGGACAAATGCGGACAATATTAAAAAGTGGAGTGACTTTAAAGTTACCTTGGAAGAGTTTCGTATGGCACAGACAACTGTTGAAAATATTGCCAATAGTTCTGAACAATTTCCTGCCAATATTATTCTAAGAAATGAGGCTATGCCAAGAGCTGAAATAATGATTGCACAAATCACGCAGTTAATTGATTTAGAAGGTCAGATGCCTGCTACGGCTGAGCGTAAAAGATTGCTTGGTATTATGGCCGATGTTAGGGGAACGCTTGGCATTGGGCTTGCAAATATCAGAGCCTTTTTACTGACGGGTGATAACGATTATAAGGATAAATTTGAAAAATTGTGGGAAAAGAACGAAACAAGATTTCAAGATCTGGATAAAGCGTCCGGATTGCTTTCTAGGGATCAGGCCAAGGCTTTTAAAATTTTCTCAGATAAAAGGGAAGAATTTGCGTCTATTCCTGATCAAATGTTTTCTATTCGCGGATCAGATAAATGGAATATGGCCAATTATACTTTGGTGACAGAGGCCGCTCCTCGTGCGAAATTACTTCTTAATACGTTGGTTGGTGCTGACGGCAAAGGTGGTATGGTTGCTAATCAGCGTAATTTGCTGTCAAGCGATGTGGAGGATGCACTTTCTAGCTCTCATAGTTTGATGACCTTATTGTGGATTTTATTAGCTGTTGGGTTGGGCTTGTCTGTTGCTATAGCGCTTTTGGTGGCAGGTTCTATTACAAAACCTGTGGCTTCTATTATTACTGCCATGACTACATTGGCCGAGGGTGATACATCGGTTGAAATACCACACAGAGATCGTGCCGATGAAGTGGGAACCATAGCGGAGTCCGTGGAAGCATTTAAGCAAAGTGCTATTGAGCGTATTCGTCTTGAAAATGAAACAAAAGAAGCTGAGCGTGCCCAGCTTCAACGGGACAAAGAAATACGAGATGCTGAGACAGTGCGGGAACGCGAAGAGATTGAACGGGAACGCCTAGCCGTAGAAGAAAGAGAAAAGCGTGCTACAAAAGTCAGTAACTTGATTTCAGACTTTGATCGCAAGGTTACAGAGATGCTCGAAGTCATGGCAGCATCTTCCACGGAAATGAGCGCTACCGCCAAACAATTGGTGGTGACATCGGGTGATACACAAAGTCGGTCTGCTATAGTCTCGGCTGCTTCAGAAGAGGCTGCAACCAATGTGAATATGGTTGCCTCTGCCGCAGAGGAGCTGAGCAGTTCCGTTGGCGAAATCAGACGGCAAATTTTGACAGCGAGTGAGATTTCAAAGGAAGCTGTGCAAGAGGCGAGCAAAAGCGAAACAGCAATTTCCGCCTTGGCGACGGCGGCGGATAAGATTAATAATGTTATTGGTATCATCAGTGACATTGCTGAGCAGACAAATCTTCTTGCCCTTAATGCGACCATTGAATCAGCCCGTGCGGGGGATGCAGGCAAAGGCTTTGCGGTTGTGGCCAACGAGGTCAAGACCCTTGCAGGCCAAACCAGTCAGGCCACAAGCGAAATTGCCGCGCAAATTGCTGAAATGCAGAATTTGACAAAAATGGCGGTGGAGAGCATCAAGAATATTGTTGCCGTCAATAATAAATCCAATGAGACCACGATGGGCATTCAGGCCGCTATTGAACAACAAAGTGCGGCAACCAACGAGATATCCAATAATATCCAACAGGTTGCCACGGGTACTCAAGAGGTATCAAGCAATATTGTTCAAGTGGCCCAAGGTGCCGATGAAACGGGTACTGCTGGTGAACAGGTGCTGTCCGTTTCCAACGAGCTTGGCCGCATTTCAGAAACCCTTAAAAAGGATGTGGAACAATTTCTTGCGGACGTTAGGGCTGCTTGATTATTTTAACAACTATTTTAAACGGGCCAAATATCAGTCAGCTATTGGCGCATTTTTGGCCCGTTCAATACCTTCCCGTATTTTTTGTTTGGCGACCTCGGGACCTTCCCAGCCATTAATCCTAACCCATTTATCATTTTCCAAATCTTTGTAATGTTTAAAGAAATGCTCAATTTGATGAAGCAATATTTCTGGAAGATCCGTATAGGTATGAATATTTTTATACGTGGGGTCTGTTTTTAAATCTGGAACAGCAAGAATTTTCTCGTCTCCGCCCGCCTCGTCTTCCATCAACAAAACGCCAATGGGGCGAGCACGAATAACGCACCCTGGTACAAGGGAGGCACCAACCACAACCATAACATCACAGGGATCACCATCTTCGGACAGGGTATGGGGCATATAACCATAATTGGTGGGATAACGCATGGGGGTGTGTAAAATACGGTCAACAATAATGGCACCACTGCGTTTATGCATTTCGTATTTGACGGGCTCCCCACCAGAGGGAACCTCGATAATGACATTGATTTCTTCTGGTGGATTAAGACCTGCACTTATTTTACTGACGAGGGGCATAGGATGTTACCTGCATAAAATTATATTCTGTTGCAGCGCAATATAACTAAAAAATTCTATTTGTCAGTATATTTTTATAAAAAAAACCCCGCGTGAAGCGGGGTTTTGAAATTGGATAAAAATTAAGATGTTACATTGACTTTGCCACAACGGCCACAAGTAGAATTGCCACAATATTAATAATCTTAATCAGTGGGTTAACGGCAGGACCCGCTGTATCCTTATAAGGATCGCCAACTGTATCGCCGGTTACGGCTGCCTTATGGGCTTCTGAACCTTTGCCGCCATGATTACCGTCTTCGATATATTTTTTGGCATTATCCCAAGCACCACCACCAGATGTCATTGAAATGGCAATGAATAATCCTGTAATAATAGTACCCATGAGCATAGCACCCAAGGTCTGAAAGGCTGATTCCATGTCACTGATCATATAGGTTACTGTGAACAGTACGATAGGAGCCAAAATGGGCAGTAATGACGGCGCAATCATTTCCCGAATAGCAGCCTTGGTCAAAAGATCAACGGCTTTGCCATATTCTGGTTTTGCTGTGCCTTCCATGATGCCTTTGATTTCTCTGAATTGGCGACGAACCTCAACCACAACACTTGCCGCCGCACGACCCACAGCCATCATGGACATAGAGGCGAATAAATAAGGCAACATACCCCCCACAAACAGGCCAATCACAATGAAAGGGTTTTGCAGTGAAAAGCTGATATCGCTATATTGCGGCATATAATGGGTGATTTCTTCGGTGTAGGCCGCAAAAAGCACCAATGCAGCAAGTCCAGCAGAACCAATGGCGTAACCCTTGGTTACGGCCTTGGTTGTGTTGCCAACCGCATCAAGCTTATCTGTTGTATTGCGAACATCATCAGGAAGGTTAGACATTTCCGCAATACCGCCCGCATTGTCCGTTACAGGACCATAAGCATCAAGAGCCACAACCATACCAGCAAGGGACAACATGGCCGTTGCGGCAATAGCAATCCCAAAGAGTCCAGCTTGACTGAAAGCAATGAAAATTCCGCCTGAGATGACAATAACCGGTAAAGCGGTTGATTCCATGGAAACGGCAAGACCTTGGATGACATTAGTACCATGACCTGTTTCAGAGGCCTCTGCAATAATGCGGACAGGACGATAGGCCGTACTCGTATAATATTCCGTGATCCAGACCACAAGTGCCGTAACACCAAGGCCCGTAAGAACACACCAATAAATGCTCATTGTTGATAAAATGTCACCGTTATCGTATTGAATAGCTGAGAAGAAATCATACTGTGTGAGCATGCCATAAATGAGCAGAGCCGATATAACAGCGCTCCAGATGAGACCCTTATACAAGGCGCCCATGATATTTTCAGAGCCGCTTTTCATTTTAACAAAAAAGGTACCCACAATGGAACCCAAAATGCTGAGGGCACCAATCATTAGGGGCAATAGCATCATTTTTTCCACAGATGCGGCCATAAATGTGCTGGAGGCAATAAGCATCGTGGCAACAATCGTTACCGCATATGTCTCGAACAAATCAGCTGCCATACCCGCACAGTCACCAACATTATCACCCACATTGTCGGCAATAGTAGCGGGGTTACGGGGGTCATCTTCTGGGATACCAGCCTCGACCTTACCAACCATATCGCCCCCCACATCGGCGCCTTTGGTAAATATACCGCCACCAAGACGGGCAAAAATGGAAATAAGAGAAGCGCCAAATCCAAGACCAACAAGGCCTTCTAAGGTGGTGCGAACATCAAAACCTGCGTTAACCATATAGATATAATAACCGGCAACACCAAGCAGTCCAAAACCTACAACCAACATGCCCGTAACCGCACCAGACGTAAAGGATACATCAAGGGCTTTGTTGATATTTTCAGAAGCAGCTTGCGTGGTTCTCACATTGGCTCGAACAGATACATTCATACCAACATAACCCGCAAGTCCTGATAACACGGCACCGGCGATAAAACCAATAGCCACATGGGTGCCAAGTAGAAAAAACAGGGCAACAGACACAACGATGCCAACAATGCCGATGGCTTTATATTGTCTGTTTAAATAGGCAGCGGCCCCTTCTTGAATGGCGGCCGCAATTTCTTGCATGCGAGCGTTACCCGTATCAAAGGCTAAAATTCGACGTGTTGCGTAAATTCCATAAATCAGTGCGACAAGACCACACCCCATAATCATTAAATATATATTATTCATACTTCCCTCTTATTATTTGCTGTTATGCACATTAAAACCTTTATTCCACCTTTTTATAGTATTACATGTGGTTCAAAAGAAATTATTCCTCCTTCATATTGACAGTAGAAAATGCACAATAATCATGAGGAAAGCAAGCGCAGAATCTGCTTTTGTGGTTACATGGTCTTTTTTAGACAGCGATAAAATCATGTCTCTCTTGTGCCAAGAATTTATAAACGTAGAATTCTTTAATGCTATCTTGTCTAAGATTATGAATTCATATTGTATATTATTTTTTTATGGATAAAATAATACACTAGCTCAAAAAGGAAATCATAATTGTGAAAATATTGATTGTGGCGGGTACTTTCCCTCCCTATTGTCCTGCTGCCAGCAGTCGTGCAAATAAATTTGCAAAATATCTAGAAGATCAGAAACATGATGTCCGTGTTCTTGCGCCAAAAAATACAGAGTTTAAAAGAGCAATACTTGTCCCCGAAATTTCGTTAAACAGAATTCATTATACAGAATATTCAAATATCAATGATTTTCCGACTTATGTGATTAATAAATTCAGATCATTATTTGGTTTAACAAAAAAGGTCAGAGAGCATAATGCACCTATAGTTTCTGTCCCTGAAGTTACGACAAAGGTCAGAAAAGAATCCAAAATTAGCATCCTCTATCGGCAGTTAACCAATATTCCAGATGATCTTGTGGGGTGGTATCCCCATGGGGTTCGTGAAGGAATGCGGATGTTTAAAGATTGGAGCCCAGATATTATTTTTGCGACCTCTCCTCCTCATACGGCAATGTTTATTGCTCGCAGACTGGGTCGTATTATCGATGTTCCAGTTGTGTATGATTACCGTGATTTATGGACGGGTCATCCCTATTATGATCATTATGACAGCACAGGGCTTCGGAAATATGTGGATATGGTTCTGGAAAATTATCTTTTGCGATATTGTGCAGGGCTTGTGACGGTGACAAAGACATGGGCGGACTATTTGGAAAGGGTGCGCCGATTACCTGTTCAGTGTGCCATGAATGGGTTTGATCCTGATGATTTTCAGGGAAATAAGGGAACCAATTATGACGACCAAAAAATCACCCTGCTGTATGCGGGTCTTTTGTATGATGAAATGCGCGATCCATCTATTTTGTTTGAGGCGCTGGGCAAAATAGGAGACGGCGCAAAAAATTTTAATCTATTACTTTATACGTCAAAGGGATTAGCGGATTTAAGCAATCGTCAAAAGGGTCTTATAAAACAATATAATCTTGAGCAGATTGTGACTTGCAGCAGATTTATTCCGCAAAAAGAGTTGCATAAATTACAGCAACAGGTTGACATTCTGCTCTTGCTGCGTTGGAATGATCCGAGCGAAGATGGGGTGATTGCGGGAAAATTATTTGAGTATATTGGGGCGGGAAAACCTATATTATCCTTAGGCAGCACAACAGGAGAGGCCGCCGATATCGTGAGAGATAATGATTTTGGTCTTGTGAGCAATGATGTCGATGAGATTGTTGCTTATCTTTTGAAAAAGCTTGAACAGAAAAGGCGGGGCGAATTAGAGGACTTTGTCAATCCCAACAGGGACAAGTTCAAACGATCCATACAGTTTGATAAGATTATCACCTTTTTAGAGCGAATTATAGCAGACAAAATCAATAATAATGCCCACCGATAATACTGATAAAAATAATAAGTCCTAAATTGCGGTTGGATTTAAAGCGTTCAAGGCAATTTTCGCTATTGTCCATTTGAAGCGTTTTGATTTGCCACAGACAATGAAGGGCAACTATGATGAGGCCTGCATAAAAAATATTCCCCATTTGGCTCAAATATCCCGCAAGACCAAACAAGGTCAGCATGATAGTGTAAAAAACATAAAGCCATTTTGGTGTATGATTCCCAAGTCTGAGCGCCGTTGATTTCACCCCAATCAGGGCATCGTCTTCTTTATCTTGATGGGCATAAATGGTGTCATAGCCCAATGTCCAGAATATCCCCCCCATATAAAGCAGAATTGGTGCCATATCCAATTTCCCCAAAACGGCGGACCAGCCCATTAAGGCACCCCAGTTAAAGGTAAGACCAAGGACAAACTGTGGCCAATAGGTGATGCGTTTCATAAAAGGATATAACACCACAAGCCCAAGGGATAAAAACCCAAGCATTATGGTAAAGTTATTAAATTCTATCAGGATCATAAGACCAGTCAGGCTTAAAAATCCCAGAAAAATGAAGGCCTGCGTTATGGTAACACGCCCACTGGGCAGAGGACGTCCCTTGGTGCGGTCAACCATGGCATCAAATTTGTGGTCAGCAATATCATTGACCACGCACCCCGCTCCCCGCATCACAAAGGCACCACAAGAAAAAAGCAGCAAGAAATACGGCGCGGGAAGGTAAAAATGCCAGAAATTAAGACCAATCGTTGTGGCATGATGGCTTGCAAGCGCTATGGACCAGAGGCAAGGCCAAAGCAGTAGCCACGTTCCAATAGGTCTGTCTGCCCGCATGAGTTGGAGGTAGGGCCAAGCAAAGTCGGGCGCTAAGCGATTAACCCAGCTTTTGGTCACCGTATCCTTTGGGGCATTATTTATTCTTGTCGCAATTTTTGTCATTTGTTTTTACACCGTAAAAAACTTATCATAACCATAATTGTCTCTATTAGCTCAAAAATGCAAAGAAAAAATATCATGTCTAAAATTACACCAAAAACACGCCTTTACGTGGGAAATGATCTCAAAACGGGTCAAGAAATAGCAATAGAAGGAAATCAGGGGCATTATCTGGTCAATGTGATGCGCACTCAGACCACAGATCATATTATTTTATTTAATGGTCGTGAGGGCGATTGGCTCGCAGAGGTAATGAAGGTCGGTAAAGGAAAAGCCTTGGTCGTGGTGCGAGAAAATCTGGTACCTCAAAGGACAGAACCCGATCTTTGGTATTTATTTGCTCCCATTAAAAAAGCCCGCCTTGATTATATGGTACAGAAAGCAACAGAACTTGGGGTATCCTTGATCAGACCTGTCTTGACGGAGCGCACCAATTTAGAACGATTGAACGAGGATAAAATGCGTTTGAATGTTATTGAGGCTTCGGAACAATGTGAGCGCATGACCGTTCCTTTTGTGGAACCTATGGTTCGATTGGATAAATTAATGACAGACTGGCCAAAGGATCGTCTGATTATGTTTTGCGATGAAGAAGGGCAAGATGATCACAATGCTTATCCCATCGGCAGAGCTATTATGGAGGTTAATGCTTGGCAAGACAGACCCCATAAATGGGCAATTTTAATTGGACCTGAGGGCGGGTTCAGTGAGCAGGAACGCACCATGATTAGGGCGCATGCCAATGTGGTGCCTGTGACCCTTGGCCCCAGAATTCTGCGGGCTGATACGGCCGCCGTTGTGGCTATTGCTTTGTGGCAATCATTCGCGGGCGATAGTCAGGATTAAAATGTTAAGGGAGCGTCATGGGGCTTTTCGTAACTGATAGATTTCAATCCCGTCTCTTTTGTCGATCAGATCATAATGCGCACCAATGTAGCGGGCAATGTCTTGGGTGTAGGGGGTATTATATTTATCACTCGGAGTATAAAAAACGAGACGAGGCGGATTATTTTTTAACGACGATAGAACATCTTCATATTGTTCCTCGCTCAGAATTCCAAAGGCCATATTGAAAAATCGAAAGGGATTTTGTTTTTGAGCAATAAAATAAATTTCAGGATTTGAGGGGAAAGCAAAAATAGTGTCTTTGTCCCCCACTTTCTCATGAATTAACGCTTTGATATGGTAATATAATGCCGCATCCTTTGGCTCAATCCATAAATTGACATTACCGCCTAAAAAGGCTTCTGCACTTTCTGTGCGCACCCCCTGAAGGATATCGCGTACGGAACGACTGGCCGGTTGTCCTGAGTGATAATAGATGGCTGTGAAGGACAGAAGAGATAGGCATAATATTATGAAAGTTTTCTTTGCGATTGAACCATCATAAAGCAGCCATAAGAGCGTACATAACGAAAGACCCGCTGAATAAAAAAGATAAATGGGAATTTGAAAATGAATGGAAACCAAGGCATAAAAAATACTGATCATGGGCAGGGCTGGTATTTTCTGGGGATCGCTATTTTTTTCAAGCAATCTTAAGCTTAAGAATATCGCTGTGAAGAAGGCCACTAAGACCAAGGATATCCAGAGAAAGCTATTGAGAAAAACCGCCCATGACGGCTTTGAGAAGACAGCAAAAAGATTATAAATAATATAATCAGAATATTGCATGGTTTCAATGAAGGACAATTTTGTCAGCAACAGGGCCGACAGTACAACATCCTCATACCAGCGAGACACAGAACCATGGTAAAGATGATATATAACCAATGGTGCGGCGGCACAAATTCCTCCAGTCAAAAGTTGTATAATCATTTTCAGGGTTTTATGATTATTGACGGTTATACGATACAGGCCAATCACGATCAGGACGATAGGGCCTAAACCAAAAATAAAAAATACTGACGTTGATGCTGTATAAGCCAAATATCCAGATAGACCAGATAACATAATCACAAAAAGAAATTTTGATAAAATACTGTCCTTAAGAGGGATATTTTCATGGGCCCGAAAGAGCAAAAAGGTGAGGACCCCCATGGTGGTGATAATACCGGTGAGTTGACGGAAAAGAAAAAGCAGCATCAACAAGAAACCGATCGTGACTATTCGGTATGATGGTTGGGCGGGTCGCCAATCAAGGCAATAAATAACGGATATCGTTAAGAAAAGCCCGTACCAATTTGCGGTTGGGTTAAGAAATTGAATAAAGGAAAAGGCCGTTATGATAACAGATGCCATGAAGGCTGTTATTAGCCCCTTTGGCTGAAAAATTCGGAACAGAATAAGAGATTGCACAACTCCTAAGATCACCAAAGGGATTCGAAGGCTGACCATTTCGGCGCCAAAAATTTTTAGACTGAGGGCATTAATAAAATTGATATAACCCATATGGATATCATGAACGTCCCAATTCAAAATATCACCTGCTAAAATTCTATCCGCAACATGGGCATAGGCGCCGTCATCGGGAGGATACCAAAAATGGTTATAATAATGCAGCAGCAAGGTTAGGGTAACTGAAATGCTGGATATGATTGCAAACCCCGTGAGAGGCGTTATGGAATATTTATTTTGGATCATTTTTTTGCCAGATCGACAGGGTCGCAAAAGATAGAAATTCCCCAAATCTCGTTTTATAGAGGAGTCTATCTATCAGAAATGTTGTCTTAACCAATCCTTGTCCACCCCTGTTAAGCAAAGGAAAGGCGTCAGGATTATAAAAAAGAATATAGGATAATAAGCCTGGGTATCTTATGCGAAGCGGCGAGAGAGAGGCCGCTAGAAAGTAGTTTTTAAGCTCTTTAACGGAGAAATCCCGTTCGGTTTTCTCATCAAAAAGGGCATTTTTCTGATAGATTTTCTTTCTGATCCATTGGGTAATAGGATTGCCGTAGGTCGGTTCGAAATTTATGAATATTCCGCCTTTTTTAAGGCCGTGACTTAAATTTTTGACGACTTCTGCTGCATGATCTGGCACATGGTGAAGGCCGCCAATAAGAATAATAATGTCATAAGTATTGTCTTTTGGCTGCCATTGGGTGGCATCCTCTTGCCAGACCAAAATATTGGGATTTTGTTTTTTTAATTTTTCGATGACCACATCGCTGTAATCAAATCCGCTATAATTTATGGCTATATCCATGTGATGAGATACCAAGGCTCCACCTTCGGCAAAACCACACATAGGTTCCAAGAGATTATATGTTTTTTGGTCTTTAAGACGATTCGTTAAGGGTAAGTTTTTTAAAGCATTATGCCAAATTAATTCTTTTATCAGCAGATGGTTTTTATGACTGCGGGCATTGTTATATTGATCGGCAATGGCGTTAAAATGGTCTCGTTGGCGGTCAATCAAAGCTTGATTTTTTTTATGGGCCGTCACAGATGTGTCTCTCCTGAGGTCACCAAAGAAATACCAATAATAATCAGCAAAACACCGCCCAGATGGACCAGGCTTAGATTCTCCTTGAAAATAATCTGTCCCGTGATTTGTGTGGCAACGATCAAGCCACCAGCTGCAACAGGAAAAGCCACCGAGAGGGGAACCTTTGATAAAATAAAGTACCAGACGATAAATCCCATGCCATAAAAAAATATACCCGCCCCACCAGATAAGGATAACAAACGTCCATCGGACATTTTTAAGAAAATAAGACCTGCTGTACTAATCATAAGATAGCTGAGCAGAAGCAGTATATTGGGTAATGTAACCATGGTATAGGCCTTATTAAAATTAATCTCTTGCGATATTATTCAATTTATTCATTGGGGTCAAAAGGGTATTTCTCACGGATGATAAAGGGTGGCCGTCGCTGCAGGGATTGATGAATACGGGCAATATAAATTCCGATCACACCAATATTTAAGAATAATATCCCAAACAAAAGTGTCGTGATGCCAATGGTGGATGCCCAGCCCGGAACGGTTCCGCCCTTGAAATAGGTGTAAAAAATATACCCCAATTCCATAAAGGATAATAGAGCCGTAAATAATCCAATCCAAACTCCAATTTTCAAAGGTACCGTGGAATAAGAAACAATCGCACCGCCGGCAAGCTTAATCATTCGGGCAGGGGTAAATTTTGTTTTTCCAAGATATCTGGGTTCGGGTTTGAATTTTATTGTTTCCACCTGAAATCCCACCCATTGAATAGCCCCTCTGAGAAAAATGTCCACATCGCCAAAGGACATTATTTCGCACAGAACTTGTCTGTCGATTAATCTGAAATCTGAGCTGCCTTCGGCTATGGATAAATCGGACAGATGGGAAAATACCATATAAAATAATTTGGAAAAATATCTTTTTATGGGCCCTGTAACATGGGCATCGTCACGGATGGTGTTGACTATTTTTGCGCCGTTTTGCCAACAGGCAAACATTTCTTCTATGACATGGGGGGGATGCTGCAAGTCACCGTCCATGGTAACAATAGCCTGCCCCTTGGCCGTTTTAAGCCCAGCAAACATGGCATATTGATGGCCGAAATTGCGGGATAGGCGAATGCCTCGAATGTTTTTATGGTTGTTGCAAATGGATTGGATATGATCCCATGTTGAATCGGTACTACCGTCATCTATGAAAATTATCTCGGCTGAAACATCCAATTTTTTGATTGAGATATCCAATTGCCTAACAAGAGGTGCAATATTTCCCTGCTCATTGAAAAGTGGAATTATGAGCGATAAAATGGGTGAGGAAATAACCTGATTCATTATTATTCAATTCCTTGTTTCTTAGGTCAGGTTAAGTGTTTTTTGCATCGGAGCTTTACGCATTTTCCAGATAATAGAATCAACCACATAATGATGAAAATTGATCGTCTGATATATGATGATCAATGATGGTATGCCAATCAAGTAAAAACTGCTCTCAAAGGCATCTATAGTATAATAGGCGATATAGGTTATGGATAAACATACGAGAAAATAGAGCCACCATTTGTTTGGTTGGCTGATCAATGACAAAAATCGTGCTGAGGGCTCTATGCCTTGGCGGTAACGGTTACTGTTAAAAAGCCAAACAAAAAGCAGATATTGGGCATTATGCCAAACATTAATCACTACCCAACCATAGGTGATATCATCAATCAAAATATAACCTGCCGCAAATATAATATGATGTGAAATCATGTATAGGGTATGGGCGATGGGGCGATGACCTTGCCAAAAAGCCATTACCCGCTTTATTGACCAAAGGGTGAGCGTTAATATCGCCATCCCGCCCACAATATCCACAAGAAATTCAGGTACGGGGATTACTTTAACTTCTGCACCAATGAATTTATCGGGTGCCTGCCATGACCGGTAGAGAATACCCCATAAGGGCAAGAGATAGAAGGCAAGCTTTGAAAGTGTTTCGGATTCTGTGATGCCATTGCCTGATTTTCGGCGGTAGGCTTGGCTTATACCCCAGCTTTGGCGGGTATAATGGAACCACTGCCAATAAAGATAGACGCTTGTGACCGTCCAGATTCCAACGCCCGTTGCGACCATAAAGGTTCCCAAAAAAACCAAAAAGGGCAATCCAAAGATCAAAAACCGATGCTGTTGAAAACTGCTTTTGTCAAAACACAAACGGGTATAGGTTGCAATAACATGATGATAGCCGAGTATCCATAAATCCAGAAATAGGATTAAACCGAAATATTTTGGATTAAGGACAAGAATGGCGCCTGAAGCAAGGGCAATTAAGGCTGTCCCCACCACAAACAATAAATCAAATTGTTTATTGCGCAACCAACCTGATTTAATTTCTGTACCTAATGCTATATCTGCCATTTTAATATTCTCTTTATCATGAAATAATGAACCGTCATCATTGCAATATAAGATTGATATTCTCTTAAATATTGCCAAAATTTTTAACAGTAATATTGAGAATAAGATTACCTTTAATTATTAAGAGGGTATTTTCCGGGAATTTTTTTGGCTCCACACAGGATGACGTTATCCCGATAGCTATATTGCCAGTCACGGGCTTTTGTGAATTTACGGCAAAATTCATTGATGATGTCTCGTCTTTCATCACCGATATTAACCTTTTTAAAATTGCTGAGATAAAGAAAACTATCTGTGAAGTTAATGTCTTGAAGGGTCGCTTTTGTGAAATTTGCGCGGGAAAGATTGGCAAAATTAAAATTAATCTGTTGGAGCTTTGTGTTGTTAAAACTTGCCTTGTCTAAATTTGCGCCTGAAAAGTCGCTGTTATTAATTTTGGCATCGTAAAATAATCCATTTTTTAGGCTTGCATAGGTGAAATAGCTATCCTTTATTTCAGTATTCTTGAAATTTATTTTATCTAAATTTGCGCCTTCAAAATGACTATTGTCAATATAAGAAGACCCCAAGTTGACGCCCTCTAGTCGTGCCGACTTAAAATTGGAACCAACCATACGAGTGGTACTGAGATTAGCATATGAGAGATCGATGTGTGAGAAATCAAGGCCTGACAGATCGGCATGGCATAAATTTAATCGTCTTGGATCATTGAGATCAGGGGGCAAGGTTTCTGTTGCCCATAAATGATGATCAAACAAAAGTTCGGTCAGGTTTTTGGGAACCCAACCAACAGGATTTTGGCATGTTTCCGCCCATGTGTGCGGTATCATAAAATAGATTATGGTGAATAAAATAATAAGGCGTTGGCCAAAGAGCCCCATGATGGTTCCCCGTTTTTTCAAAGTAATAATATTTTTATATCATCTTATAACGGATAATATACTAAGAGAATCAATAAATTCATATATTCTATTAATTTGGCTATATTGTCATGATGTATTGACTTTCTATCTCCAAGGCCCCAAATAGATTTTTTAAGATAAAATATTATAAAGAGAAATATAATGTCTCAAACTTTTCATGATAGCGCCTCGTCGAAGAATATCCCCATAGAGAACAAGCAGCAATTAATAGATTATATTGCATCAGGATCACGGCCCGCATCTGAGTGGACGATTGGAACGGAACATGAAAAATTTGGGTTTTGTGAGACGAGCTTAAAACCGGTTCCCTACGAGGGGGAGCGCAGCATCCGTGCTATCCTTCTTGCTATGAAGGAAGACGGGTGGGATGCCATTAAGGAAGGGGAAAATATCATTGGTCTAAAAAAGGATGGCCAATCTGTGACCTTGGAGCCTGGCGGACAACTCGAACTTTCGGGCAGTATGCGAAAAACACTTCATGAAACTTGCGGTGAAGTGGCAAGTCACTTGAAACTTGCCAAAGAAGTGAGTAAAAAGCTCGGCATTAGCTTTTTAGGCATGGGCTTTAACCCCAATACGGCTCGTGCGGACGTTCCGATTATGCCCAAAGGTCGTTATGTCATCATGCGAAACTATATGCCAAAAAAGGGCAATCTTGGTCTTGATATGATGTTGCGAACATGCACTATTCAGGTGAATTTGGATTATGCTAGTGAAGCGGATATGGTGAAGAAATTCAGGGTTTCACTAGCCTTGCAACCCATCGCAACCGCATTATTTGCGGCCTCTCCCTTTACGGAAGGAAAACCCAATGGTTATTTAAGTTACCGCAGCCATATCTGGACAGATACGGATCCTGATCGTTGTGGTGTTTTGCCCTTTGTTTTTGAGGATGGTATGGGTTTTGAGGCCTATGTGGACCATGCGCTTAATGTTCCGATGTATTTTGTTTATCGGGATGGAAAATATATTGATGTGGCGGGACAATCTTTTCGGGATTTTTTAAAGGGGAACTTACCAGGATATCGTGGTCATAAACCGACCATTCAGGACTGGGAAGATCATATGACCACGCTTTTTCCCGAAGTACGGCTTAAGAAATTTCTAGAAATGCGAGGGGCTGACGGCGGGACGGGAAATAAAATATGTGCTTTGCCAGCCTTATGGACGGGTCTATTTTATGACGCAACAAGTCTTGATGCCGCATGGGATCTGGTCAAAGGCTGGACGCAAGCAGATCATGATTATTTGAGAATGAATGTCCCAAGATCAGCCCTATCGGTGCCTTTTAAAAATGGCACTGTGCTTGATGTGGCCCGTGATATGATAGAACTTTCCAAAGAGGGACTTAAACGTCGGGGAAAGATCAATAGTACTGGTGAAGATGAAAGAATTTTTCTTAATCCGCTTGTTAATATTGCGGATAAGGGAAAAACCATCGCCGAGGAAATGCTCGAGAAATATTACAAGCCCGTATCCGAAGGCGGCTGGGGCGAAAATATTGATCCTATTTTTAAGGATTATGCCTTTTAAAGGATTATTTATCTGTGCTGTGAAGATCATCAAGCTTATCAGGCGCTTCTTGACAATCTACAATATTTTTAGCCATTTGTTTCATCATATCAGAATATAAATCAGGTGCCTTGTCCAGATAAAGACCAAGGGGATCAAGAATGCCAAATCCAGCCTCTGTGCCGTTCATGACAACGGTTGCGATGCGGGGGTGAGCACCAGGCATTGCCAGAACACAGGTTACCTCTTTTTCTTTGGCAATTTCTTTTAAGATCGCAATATGTTTTGCGCTGGGATTCTGATCTGATTTTAGAACAATGGCTCCCACGCTTTTCAGTCCAAAGGATTTCTCAAAATATTGAAAAGCATCATGGTACACAATCATCGGTTTATCACGAAGCGGTCTTAATTCTTCCCGAATTTCTTCTTCTAGGTTGTAAAGTCGTGCGATTGTCTTTTGGGCATTCTGGATATAAGTTAGGCTATGCTCTGGGTCTAAGGCTGACAATGTTTCTTCAATGACCTGTACCATGCGACGGGCATTGGAGGGATCGAGCCATATATGAAGATCCTGCATTTCATAAGGAGTCTGGTCTTTTTCTGCATTCTCATCCTGATACCAGATTTTACTGGTGCGGTAAGGGATAAGGTGGATGCCTTTTTGCTGTGCCAACGGGACGGTCTTAAAGTTTTGATGATCCGTTTTTAAAATATTTTTTAGGAATATTTCCATATTAGGATCAATGTAAAAAAGAACGTCCGAATTATGGATCGACCGAATGTCCGATGGTTTAAGCCTGAAAATATGGGGATCAAGTCCACCATCGATGATGAGTTGAAGGGTGACATCGTTCTTTTTTATTCTGTCGCCCATAACATTTGCGACAAGGGAATATAAGGGTTTAATGGTGACAATAACATTTAAATCCTTTGCCTTTGCTCCTGTGGTTGCTATGAAAGACAGGGCAACAAAAAATAAAAATAAAATGGGGTGCTTTACATTTTTCACATTATCACCAGAATTTATTGTAATAATATAACATATGTGGGAAGGACAGAGTTTAAGTCAAGAATAATTCACGGATTATTTATTTTTGCCTTAATCATTCCCTATTTGTTTTATATCTGATAAAGAGTTAGCTTCAGAGAATAAAGGCCAAATTAAAAATGGATTGGCTATGCGTTGATTTGGCGTATTATAGTCCTTATAAGATTCGGATATTGATTCTCTTGTGTTTGGATTATAGTCCAAGAGAGATAGTTTAAGATCAGGGATAAGTATGGTTTTGAGAATAAATTTATTGAACGTCATTAAAATGGTCAAACCACTGTTATTATCTATGACGGTTGCCTTTTTACTTGTTGGTTGTTCTGGTACGGATCGTCTGAAATATCAGGAACGTAGTGTAGAAGAAATTTATGACAGCGCTCTTGGCTATTTGAATAAGGGGCAATTTAAATTTGCCGCCGTCGCCTTTGACGAGGTGGAAAGACAGCATCCTTATTCATCATGGGCAAGACGGGCTCAATTAATGTCGGCCTATTCCTATTTTAAGGCCAATAAATTGGATGAATCCATTTTGGCAGCGGAAAGATTCGTGTCCCTCCATCCTGGAAATAAGGATGCGGCCTATGCATATTATTTGATCGGAATTTGCCATTATATGCAAATCGCAGATGTACGCCGAGATCAAAAGGAAACTGAACTTGCCCTTTCTGCGCTTAGTGAAGTTGTGCGCCGCTTTCCATTTTCCGATTATGCCTCAGATGCACGGTTAAAAATTGATTTGGCTCGGGACCATTTGGCGGGTAAGGAAATGAAAATTGGCCGTTTCTACCAGAATAATGATGAATTTTTTGCGGCCATTGGTCGATTTAAAAATGTGATTGAGAAATATCAAACTACAAGCCATGTGCCTGAAGCGCTGTATCGTTTAACAGAAGTCTATATGGAAATTGGTATATTGCCCGAAGCCTATAAAGCGGCGGCCGTGCTTGGATCTAATTATCCCGATAGCGAATGGTATAAGCTCAGCTATAACCTTGTTAAAAAATTTAATGTGCAAAAACCCTGATAATGCGGGGATTTCAGACCCCATATGCTCAATAGTCTAACCATAAATAATATTATACTTATCGATCGTATTCATATTGAATTTGAAGACGGTCTATGTGTATTGAGCGGTGAAACGGGCGCTGGAAAATCTATACTTATGGATAGCCTTGGCCTTGCGGTGGGGGCACGCAGTGGCAAGGAGCTTGTCCGTCATGGCACCGATCAGGCAAGCGTTATTGCGGATTTTTCCTTGCCCGATGACCATAATATCTGGTCTTTTTTTGAAGCGAATTCGCTCACCAAAGATGGGGGGCAGATTATATTACGCCGAAGCTTAACCGAGGATGGCCGCAGCCGTGCCTTTGTTAATGATCAACCTGTAAGTATTGGACTTTTGCGGGAGATCGGCGACATGTTGGTTGAGATTCATGGACAACATGACGAAAGGGGGCTTCTGAATGCCTCAGGTCATCGTAAAATATTGGATGATTATGGCCAGTATGATGATCTTGTTACCACCGTCCGCAAAACCTATAGCCACTTAATAAATTTGCAAAAACAATTATCCCAAGAAACGGTAAAGCTGATCGCTGCACAGGCGGATGAGGATTATATTCGCTATAATTTAAAGGAACTTATGGAACTCTCGCCGCAAGAGGGTGAAGAAAATATCCTTGCCGATCAGCGCAGTAAGATGATGCAAGGCGAGCAGATGTCTGGCGATCTAAGCGATGTTCTGACAAGCCTTCTTGACCGTAACGGTGTTGATGCCACTCTTCGTTCCCTCATCAGACGATTGAGCCGCATTGGTGGCGAGAATGTCTTGTTGGAGCCTGTGACAAGCGCCCTCGATAGAGCCGCAGAGGAAACATCAAATGCGATTGCCATCCTTGAACAAACCGTGCGGGACATGGAATTTAGTCCTCATGATCTTGAGAATGCCGAAGAACGGCTTTTTGCGCTGAGGGCTGCGGCTCGAAAACACCATTGCTTGGTGGATGATTTATCCAATATTATATCGAATTTTGAGCAAAAACTGCATGACCTTGAATATGGGGATGAAGAGGTTAAGAGATTGCGGCGTGAAATAAAGGCCGCAGAGGAAAAATTTCACATGGCTGTTGATTGCTTGTCACGAGCCAGAATAAAAGCCGCCGTGGAATTGGATAAGCTTGTTAATCTGGAATTGCCGCCTCTTAAAATGGAAAAAGCCAAATTCAAGACTGAAATTATGACACTCGACCGTGCGGAATGGGGTGCGGAGGGCGGTGAAAGGATCGAATTTCAGATTTCCACCAACCCCGGTGCGCCCTTTGGTGGATTGATTAAGGTGGCGTCGGGGGGTGAATTATCGCGTTTTATCTTAGCCTTGAAAGTTGTTCTATCTCAGAAAACAACGGTTCCAACATTGATCTTTGATGAAATCGACCGAGGTGTCGGCGGTGCGGTTGCCGATGCGGTGGGAGAGCGGCTCAAAAGACTTGCCACTGAGGCACAAGTTTTGGTCATAACCCATTCACCGCAAGTGGCAGCACGGGCGGCTTATCATTGGTTGATCGAAAAATCAGAAAAAATTTCTGGCGGGGGTGTTTTTACCAATATCACGTCTCTCGATGATCATCACCGCAAAGAAGAAATAGCCCGCATGCTCGCGGGGGCAGAAATTACGGATGAGGCTCGCGCGGCGGCGGCCATCTTGATGCAGGATTGAGGATGAGTGATTACGGTTCCATTGCAGATGATGATCTCACAGAAGAGCAAGCAAAAGCAGAACTCGCAAGGCTTTCCCGTGAGATTGCCCATCATGACGCCCTCTATCATGGCAAAGATGCTCCTGACATCAGTGATAGCGATTATGATAATTTGCGCCTGCGTAATGAAAAAATAGAGGCACGCTTTCCTCATCTCATCCGATCAGACAGCCCAAGTCATAGGGTAGGAAGTGCCGTATCCACTGGTTTTTTAAAGGTGGCCCATACCGTACCGATGCTGTCCCTTGATAACGCCTTCAGGCCAGAGGATGTTGATGAATTTGTTGGGCGGGTAAGACGGTTTCTCAATCTGTCATCCGATCAGGCTTTGATGTTGATTGCAGAGCCAAAAATTGATGGGTTGTCAGCCTCTTTACGTTATGAAAATGGCATATTGGTTCAAGGTCTTACCCGAGGGGATGGCAAGGTCGGTGAAAATATAACCCAAAATCTTAAAACCATACAGGACATTCCCCAAAAATTAAAAGGCCGTGATTTTCCCGATATTTTGGAAATTCGGGGTGAGGTTTATATGGCAAAGGATGATTTTTTTACGCTTAATAAACAACAGGATACCATCGGAAAACCACCTTTTGCTAACCCTCGTAATGCGGCCGCAGGATCGCTTCGTCAATTGGATAGCCGTATCACCGCATCACGGCGGCTTCATTTCTTTGCTTATGGCTGGGGCGAGGTTTCGGATAATTTCGGCGATACTCAATATGACTGTCTGGAAAAAATGCGCAGTTGGGGTTTTGTGATCAATGATCTGGTTCTGCGCTGCAAGAACAGTATGCAAGCCATTCAGCAGTATAATAAAATTGGCGAACGTCGAGCAAAGCTTGCCTATGATATTGATGGGGTGGTCTATAAGGTTGATCGTCTTGATCTTCAGGAAAGGCTCGGCATGGTTGCCCGTTCACCCCGCTGGGCCATTGCCCATAAATTTCCCGCTGAAAAGGCTATAACAATCTTAAAGGATGTGGATTTTCAGGTGGGAAGAACGGGGGTTATCACGCCTGTTGCAAGGCTTCAGCCTGTGACTGTTGGTGGGGTAGTGGTCTCTAATGCCACCCTTCACAATGCGGATGAGATTTTGCGGCTTCAGGTTAAAATTGGCGACGAGGTTATTGTCCAAAGAGCGGGCGACGTTATTCCGCAACTGGTCGAGGTGGTGAAAACGTCGGAACAGAGCCGAGTGATTAATTTTCCGAAAAACTGCCCGTCCTGCCATAGTCATTTGGAACGAGAAGAAGGCGAGGTCGCTTGGCGATGTTCTGGTGGTCTGATATGTCCCGCCCAGAGGGTAGAACGTCTCAAGCATTTTGTGTCACGCAATGCTTTTGATATTGATGGTTTGGGCAGCAAACAGATTGAATTTTTCTTTTCGGAGGGCATGATCGAAAGTCCCGCCGATATCTTTACCCTAGAAAAGAAAGATACCGAAGGTCTCAGCAGACTAAAAAATCGGGATGGCTGGGGTGATTTATCGGTGTCAAATTTATGGCAGGCCATAAGAGACAGACGCATCATTTCATTTGATCGGTTTATATTTGCCCTTGGTATTCATCATATTGGTCAGCAAAATGCCAGATTGCTTTGCCTCAATTATGTAACGGTTGAAAATCTAATGGCGGTGATGGATCAAGCCCATGACCATGCGAGTGAGGCCTATGAGCAGCTGTTAAATATTGATGGGATAGGGCCAAAAGTCGCTGACAGTTTGGTTGGTTTTTTTGCTGAACCCCACAATAAAGATGTTTTAGAACGGCTTTTGGCAGAAATTACGGTCTTGCCCTTTGAGGCACCAGATCGGGATAATTCCCCCCTTGCAGGAAAGACGATTGTTTTTACAGGAAGCTTGGAAAAAATGACACGTCAAGAGGCCAAAGCCTCTGCGGAGAAGCGGGGAGCCAAAGTTTCAGGATCTGTTTCCTCAAAAACGGACATTCTTGTTGCGGGACCGGGCGCTGGATCAAAGCTTAAAAAAGCCACTGACCTTGGGATTAAAATTCTGAGCGAACAAGAATGGCTTGATCATATCAAATAGTCTCGGAATCCAGTCAATCAGAATGTTTGAGGAAGAACAGGCAGAGCTCATGGCTTTGACAAGTATTTTTTATTGACAAAAAGGGTATAGACGAATATTAAGTCATTTTAATTGACTAATCGGTCAGTCATTATGTGATTCAGAGATTTAGCATGCGCCCTCAACTTGGAAAAGATAAAATACGACAAGCCGCCTTGTTGCTCTTTGCTAAAAATGGTTTTCATACCACTTCAATTAGCCAGATTGCCGAAGCAGCAAATGTCTCAAAAGGCCTGACTTATAATTATTTTAAAAGTAAGGAGGATTTACTACTTGCGATAATCAACAAGGCCAGCGAAGAGATGTTTAGCATTGCAGAAACTATGATTCCAAATAAGAATTATGACAAGACACTGCGTCTCTTTTTGGATCGTTATTTTCTTTCAATAGAGACAAATAAAGATTATCTGACATTTCAGTTGAGTCTTCTTTTTCAACCTGATCTGAAACAAATTGTTCAGGCACCTTTACAAAAGCGGGCAGATTATCTTTTGGCCCTTACCGAGACCATGTTTCGTACAGCAGCTGTTAAAAATTCCACTATGACCGCAAGGCGGTTCATAAGTGAACTGGACGGGGTCGCTTTAAATGCTCTTTCTGTGTTTAAAGACTATCCTCTCGATGAGATGAAGGAACAGTTATATCTTAATTATAAGGATTTACCCAATGAATGAATATGTTCTCTCTCCAATTGAGCCTGCCCACATCAATGACTTAAAACAAGCATATTTACAACAGCTCACGAGACCATTGGACGGCATGTGGGAATGTTTTGTTGAAGCTGCGGATCATTACGCCATAGTCAGGAATGGTACAATCATTGGCTATTTCGTTATAAATTCAGAGCATAAAATTCTCCAGTTTTATGTCGAACATACCTATGATGCACGCCCGATATTTAAACAAATGTTATCTGAAACGAGAGCTTCAGGGGCCCATCTCGCTACTTGTGAAATAGAATATTTATCACTTTGCTGGGATCACCAAACATCAGTGACAACCCATACTCTGATGTATCATGTTGAAGAAGAGACAGAAATAGAAGAGGGTGTCTTTCCCCCACAGGCGCATTTCAGAAATATTGAATTGAGTGAATTGGACATTGTCGTTGATTTTGGGGCGACAACTCTCGGAGCAGATTCCAGTTGGTTAACAGGATATTTTTCAGAACTGATCAATCAAGGTGAAATTTTTGGTCTATGGATTGATAATCAATTGGTTGCTACTGGGGAATGCAGGGTTAGCAAAACACAAAAACCCTATGCCGACCTTGGCATGATTGTTTCAAAAGATTACAGAAGACAAGGCTTGGCCACTAATATTTTACGAAGCCTAGTTCATCGATGTCAAACAATGGGATTGTGCGCTATTTGCTCTACGGAGAAAGACAATGTAGCGGCTCAGAAAGCGATCGAAAAGGCCGGCTTTATAAGCCAGAATACAATTCTAGAAATCTCTTTATAAATTATCACAAATAGGAACTCCCAAAATTGCAAAGATTCCGAACCTCGCTAAGATATGCAATTTTGGTTGGATTATTTATATAGGTATGCATAATACGCATTGCTGCATCGCAAAAAAATGAGCTACTCTTTTAATCTAAAGCTTCTATATATATGTCATCGCAGGGCAAAAAACTGTCTTGATGATAATGATGAAATAATACATTCAACAGGTTTTATAAAGGTTTAGATCAATGACAAATTACATATTAAAGTACGGTTTCATGGATCTGTTGAAGGACAAAAAGATTGCTCCTCGGACAGATATGAATACAATAGAATTAGCCGCTATTATTAATGAAATGGTGAGCAAACTGTCTATGAAGGTTGAGCAGCAAACGGAAGATTATAATTTTATGGATCTTCTACATGATAAAGGTTTTGTTCCAGAACCTAGCAATGACAATGACGCAAGAAAAGCACGCGTTGCTTAATATTTAAGACAAGATATAACAAAGATTGCCCGTGATAATCTAGGTCATAATGAATGATCGGTTATTGCGGGCTTTTTATTTCACATTTTGCCGTCTTAACAAAAGACTATGCCAATTTCCCCTGATGTAACGCTTGACTAAGGTCATGCCCTGTTTTTTATAGGCCTGACAAACGGCATCTTCCTGCACATCCAATAAGCCCGACAGAATCAATGTCCCCTTTTCAGATAAATGGGCAACAATATCGCCTGCCATTTCTTGCAAGGGTTTAGCCAGTATATTGGCCACAATAACATCATAGGGGCCAGCCTGACTTAATTTAGGATCAGAAAAACCGTCACTGGTGAAGGCGGCAATACCAGCCTTGCCAGAATCCGTATCAACAAGGGGTATTTGATTTGCCAAAGCATTTTCTATTGTGGTCTCTGTTGCGATGGGGTCGATGTCGCTCGCCATAATGGTTATGGGCCAGATTTTGCTCATGGCAAGGGCAAGTAGCCCAGAGCCACACCCCAGATCAAGGACAATCTTTGGGGTTTTTGTATCCACCAATTCTTCGGCTAAATCTCCGATAGCCAAGAGGCAGCCGTGGGTGGTTTCATGTTGCCCTGTTCCAAATGCTTGTCCCGCTTCAACCAAAAGATTAATGCGATTTTCTGGAATTTTATCCTTATCATGGCTGCCATAAACGAAAAATAATCCGCTATCAACGGGTTGAAGGAACTTCTGTGATTCAGACACCCAATCCTTTTCTTCGATCTCATGCAGCGATAATGTGGTCAAAGCCTCTGCAATTTGTGGAACCACATCCAACAGGTGATGTTTTAGAAGGTCAATATCTGGCTTTGTGATGAAATAGGCTTCCAATAATCTTATCTGGTCATCCTCTATGATTTCAAAATCACATAAAGTTGGTGGGTTATCTTC
This sequence comes from Emcibacter sp., assembly GCA_021741205.1. GTDB lineage: Bacteria > Pseudomonadota > Alphaproteobacteria > Sphingomonadales > Emcibacteraceae > Paremcibacter. The sequence continues at coordinate 98,366 of JAIOYI010000001.1, read as the reverse complement.
ATCAAGTGTGCCCATGATTTCTTCAACGATGGGGATGATATCTTGATGAATGGTTAGGTTTATTTTCCAGCTTGGCATAGTATCACATCATGTTATTTTTATAAGTCACAGCACTTATACCGTAATAAATAATAATGCGAATAAAAAATGTAATTTCCGCAAATCTTCCACAAATAAAGGGTAAAATGAGATCAACAGAGGCCTTTTTGCGGTGAATTGACCTTGGCTCCACTTGTATCCTAGGAACAGAATTTAGTACAATAGTATCCTATTATATCGTTATAGAGGACAAGAATGATGCGGTACTTTCTTATATTATTGACCTTTGCTGGATTGAACATGGTAACTCCGAGTGGGGTTCATGCAGAAGATATTACAGAATCCCGTGATTTATCGTCTTTTGATAGAATTAGAGTGAATGGGGCTTTGGAGGTTGACGTTAAGGCGGGACAGGACTTTTCCGTAACGCTTAAGGGTAATCAAAAAGAGATCGCCAAAATGACTATGCGTGTTGAAGATCATACACTGATTATAGAAAGTGATGAAGATAATGACGTCATTACGATTTTTGATCCCGATATTCATATGACAATTACCATGCCTGAATTTAAGGGATTAGAGATGAACGGGATGGGTTCAATTAACATAAAAAATGTCAACAGCAAGAAAGTTGTCTTGGGTGTTAATGGTACTAGCGATATAGAAGTTTCGGGCAGCTGTACCGAGCTTGCAGTTCATTCAAACGGTGCGAGCAATATTAAGGCGCGCAATCTGAAATGTGACCATACAAAAATAAAGATAAATGGCATTGGGAATGTTGATACTTATGGTTCAAAGTCCGCCGACCTTCAGATTAATGGTATTGGTAAAATCGATCTTTATGGTAATCCCCAAGAAATCAAGCAAGATAAAAATTGGTTGAGCCGTATTACAGTTCACAAAAAATAGATTGAAAAATATTACACGAACAAAGGAATAAACCCATGAATAAAATATTGACCCCCATGATAGCGGCTATGATGACAGGTATGTTAATTCCATCTTCTCAAGCGGCAGATAAGAATATTACTTTGGATGTTTTTTCTATGATAAATGTTAAAGCTCCCCTTGATTTTGATATTTCTGTTGGTAAGACCCCATCTTTTCATATGGAAGGTAAAGCGGAAGATTTTGATAAAGTTATATTTGCAGTTAAAGACGGCCTTCTTACTATAAAGAAAAAGAAAAAATCAGGCCATATAGGTCGTATTAAGGTGACAATTACCATGCAGGAATTAACAAACTTTACGGTGAATGGCTCCTCCGATGCGGTAATTCGTGATGTGAATTCTCCGTCCTTTGGCGTGCATATAAATGGTTCAGGTGACGTAACTTTTTCTGGCAAGGGCAAGAAACTTGATATTGAAATTAATGGTTCTGGTAATATTAAGAGCGAAAATTTTGACAGCGAAAATCTTAGGACTGAAATCAATGGTTCGGGGAATGTTGCTCTTCAGGGAAAATGCGGCGATATGAAAATGTCCATTAGCGGATCTGGCGACTTTAAGGGTGAGAAACTGACCTGCACCAATGCTTGGATTAATATTAGCGGTTCTGGTGATGCCATGATTTTTGCCAGTGAAACACTAGAAGTCGATACAAGCGGCAGTTCCAATGTGATGGTAAGTGGCCATCCGAAATCCGTAAAGAATAAATCCACGGGCAGTTCGGAATTTATTATTGAGGGCGATAAATAATTTATTTTCTGCTGTGGTTTATGACAAATATAATGAATTACAGTGAGTAGGAGAGGTTAGTATGGGTTATCTCAAACTTTTTGGAATAGCGACTTTTGCTATTGGTATGATTTTATATCTCGCCTCGGCAGATGACCATAAGATTGTTAAGGGTGAACAGCATTACCCTATTGGCGACTATGAAAAGATTAGCGTAGATATTCCAGCCGATCTGAATATCATTGTAGGTCAGGATTATAGTCTGAATATTGAGGCCGATGAGAAGGATATCGAAAATCTCCGACTTTATGTTAAGGGTCAAACTTTGGTTTTGGAGTATAAGAAGGGATATTCTAACGGCTGGCAGAGACATACACCTAAAATTACAATGAGCTTACCCTTATTGAGAAAAATAACCCTAAATAGTTCGGCTATGGCAAAAATAGAGTCGATTTTGGGCAATAGTTTTAAGGCCGTCATTAATGGTTCTGGCACCATTGATATCTCAGGAGAAAGTGAAGCTTTACAGATCGAGATTAATGGTTCTGGCACGCTCAGAAGCGCTTCCTTTCAGACCAAAGAGAGTGATGTGCATATTGACGGTAGTGGTTTGGTTGTTTTGAAAGGGGACTGCGATAAGCTTTCTATTGATATCAATGGTTCGGGAGAATTTTCAGGTAAGAATTTTATATGTCATACGGCGGACGTCGATATTTCAGGTTCGAGTAATATAGAAGTTTATGCCAGTGATACCCTTGAGGTGGATGTTTCGGGATCTGGTGATGTGAATGTTTTTGGCCACCCAAAACAGATCAGGGATCATTCGGACAAGAAAAAACACGTGATTATTCAGTGATGATTGGGGCCTAAGCGGAGCGCACAAAACTATCCATAAGTTTTCGGCAAGATCCATGGTCGAAATTAATCTCTAACCTATTGCCGTCAATATTCACAATATGTCCATAGCCGAATTTGTCATGGAAAATGCGGTCCCCAATGTCAAAATCTGATGTTAACTCTTTTTTCTGTGAAATTTTGGGGACGGTATAGTTTTTCTTGGCTCGGCTCCGATCCAGTTGGGATGCAATATGGGATTGATCATGGGGCCTTATATATCCTTGGGACCAAGCGGGTGGCGTGTCTGAAAAGCCGCTCGGAGTGGCTTGGCCATACATGGTTTGAGAAGACTTAATTTCGGTATGTTCATTGGGCAGTTCACTGATAAAACGGGATGGAATGGGGTTTGTATATTGACCATACAGATAACGGGAAGACGTATGGAAAATATGAGCTTCTTTTCTGGCTCTGGTCAGCCCCACATAGGCAAGTCGGCGCTCTTCCTCTAATCCTTTTGTGCTATTCTCTTCCAATGATTTTTTGCTCGGGAATAAATCTTCTTCCCAGCCGGGTAAGAATACCGTATCAAATTCAAGCCCCTTAGCTCCATGAAGGGTCATAATGCTGACCTTATCCTGATGATTATTTTGGGTATTCTCCATGACAAGGGCAATATGCTCTAAAAATTCTTCTAAATTTTCAAAGGGCTCTAGAGCGCGGATCAATTCTGATAAATTTTCAAGCTTTCCTTCGGCATCTGGGGATTTATCATGACGCCACATATCACGGTAGCCACTTTCTTCCATGATGGTTTCGGTCAAGGCAATATGGTCACTGTCTTTTCCTATATCCCGCCAGCGGTTGAAATTATCTAATAATTCTCTAAGGTTATTTTTAGCTTTGCCTTTAATGTCACCCGTATCAAGGATGATTTCCGCAGCCTTTGATAAGGAACATTGCTGGCTGCGGGAAATATCATGAATTTTTTTGACCGTACTGTCGCCAATACCCCGTTTTGGGACATTGATTATGCGTTCAAAGGCGAGGCTGTCATTGGGGTTATGTATATGGCGTAAATAGGCCGTCATATCCCGAATTTCCGCACGCTCATAAAAACGAAAGCCACCAATAATGCGGTGGGGAAGTCCCAAGGTTAAAAACCGTTCCTCAAATTCACGGGTTTGAGAACTGGCCCGAACCAAAATAGCCATGTCACTTATTTTTTGGCCTTTGCGTTGACGTTCTTCGATCATTTCACCAATATTGCGGGCTTCTTCTCGCCCGTCCCAGACGGGATTGACGGTCACCTTCTCGCCGCCCTCTTTTTCTGTCCAGAGTGTTTTGCCAAGGCGACTTTCATTTAAGGATATAAGACCGCCAGATGCCCCCAAAATATGATGGGTGGAGCGGTAATTTTGTTCCAGCCGAATGATGCGGGCACCGAGAGGGTGGTCAGAAAAGTCATGCTCAAAACGTAGGATATTACCAACCTCGGCACCCCGCCAACCGTAAATAGATTGGTCATCGTCCCCCACACAGCAAATATTTTTGTGAGACTGGGCAAGGAGCCTCAGCAATAAATATTGTGCTACATTGGTATCTTGATATTCATCCACCAGAATATAGCGAAAGCGGCGTTGATAGTCGGAAAGAATGGCTGGATTATTTTGTAATAATGTCAAACAAAGCAAAATAAGGTCGCCAAAATCAACCGCATTCAGATTTTTTAGGCGGGACTGGTAGTCACGATAAAAAATAATGGCTTTGTCATTGGCATATTTATGAGCCTCTTCCTTTGGTACTTGATTGGGCAACAGACCACGATTCTTCCAGCCGTCAATCACGCTTGCGAGCATACGAGGCGGAAATTTCTTTTCGTCAATATTAGCCCCTCGCACAATTTGTTTCAGGAGGCGTAATTGATCATCATCATCTAAAATGGTGAAATTATTTTCAAGCCCCACAAAAGAGCCATGCCGCCGCAGAATTTTAACGCCAATGGCATGGAAAGTACCCATCCAATAAAGACTGTGAACCGCATCGCCAATAATATGACCCACCCGTTCTTTTATTTCCAGGGCGGCTTTGTTGGTGAATGTGACCGCAAGAATTTCCCCGGGATAGCCGCTTCCCGTTGCCAGAATATGGGCAAGTCGGGTGATCAGAACGCGGGTTTTTCCAGTTCCTGCCCCCGCAAGAACAAGCAAGGGACCATCAATAGCTTCAACGGCCTCCCTTTGTGGGGAATTAAGGCCTTCTAAATATGCTGCGGGCATAGAGGTTTGATCCCCCGCTCTATAAGGGGTATCAGGGGTGTTTAAATTATCAAGATCAAATGGGTCGGACATGCTTCTTATATACTTTATTTCTTTTGAAAAGACAGGATTTTTAATAGAAAATCATCATTCTTTTTCTTCGAGTAAGGCCTTGTTATAGGCTTGCAAAACATGTTTCTGATAAAGAACCCCAATAATTTCCGTTTCGGCATCGTCCGTGACCACGGGCAAAATTTCTTCACCGCTATGATCAAATTTTTGGAAAGCATCTTCAAGATTGTCGGACGGTGTTAGAACAACGGACAGGGGTCTGCATATATCACTGGATTTTAAGGTGGTCTGATGGGAGCCATTGCCCTGTTTATTATGGACAAGTCTCAGGTCTGCGACTGTGATGGATCCCACTATTTTGTTGCCTTTGTCGATGACGAAAATATTATCGTTTTTGGGGGTGAGTAACATATCTTGAATCTGGTCTATGGGCGCCTCGGTTGTGACGATTGCATAGCGATCAGACATGAGGGAGCGCACAAAGGTTGATCGCATAATATGGCGTGCACGACCTCCTTCGAGATCAAGCCCCATTTGTTTCAACTGCATATGAAAATAAGAGATATTTTTTAAGTAATGTTGGGTGGCAAGATTTGAAATAACAACCGATACCATAAGGGCAATGGTAATTTGATAATCCCCCGTAAGTTCAAATATAATCAAAATGGTGGAAATCGGCGCCCCGAGCACCGCAGATGATACAGCGCCCATCCCAACAATGGCATAAAGGCCATAGCTGAAGGTTTGATCTCCAATTAAACCCGCTGCAAAACTTGCAACAAAACCAAAGGCACCGCCAACCATAGCACCCAAAAACAGGGATGGACTAAAAATTCCCGTACCGTAACGAAAGGCTAAGGCGATGGAGGATGCGGCAATCTTTAAGACAATGAGCAAAAGCAAAATTTTAAAGGAAAATAATTCCTTTAAGGCACCGTCCGTTGTGCCATATCCATGTCCCAAAATATAGGGGCTTATTAAGGCAATAAGTCCGATCATTAATCCCCCAAGCGGGGGGCGCGCCCACTCAGGGATGGGGATTTTCTGTGCTATATTTTCTGTGAAGAAAAGGCATTTTATAAAAGCTATAGCGGCAATTGCACTGATAAAACCCAGTAAGAGAAAGGCGGGAAATTCCCAGAATGTGGTGATATGATAGTCAGGGATAATAAAGGCTGGATAATCTCCCAAATGTATGCGTGATACGATTGCCGCCGATACAGATGCAATGACGATGGGAGCAAAGGCACTGAGGGCATAATGACCCAAAATGACCTCTAGGGCAAAAAACACGCCCGCTATAGGAGCATTGAAAGAGGCAGATACGGCGGCTGCAACCCCACAGCCAAGGATAGTGCGGGACATATTGGGCGGTAAATGTAATTTTTGGGAAATCCATGAGGATAAGGTGGCGCCAAGATGAACAACGGGGCCTTCACGTCCTGCGGCGGAACCGGTTCCAAGGGCTATGGCAGAGGCAAGCGCACTGTATAGTCCCTTGCCCGTTGGAATATGGGTGTGATTAATCGCATTAGCCGACATAACATCGGCAATACCAAGGCCACGATCATTTTTCATGAGGTAACGGTAAATAAAACTTATGAGCAGGCCACCACTTATGGTGGATAAAAGAATCTTCCCCGCTGTTAAATTAGCCACATGATCCAGAATATTTTCATCAGAGCTGCCAAGCATAAAATCTTGCGTGATATAGATTATATAGCGAAATCCAATAGCAGCGTACGCCACAATGATTCCCACAAGCAGGGCAAGAATACTACTTAATAATTTGTCTTTCTGCATCAGATTATGCAATTGAAAAATGGCCAAAAATTTTCTGAACTGCATCATGGAAAGTTGCTCGACATTTAATTTTCTGGTTTTTGGTGATGTCTTCTGATGGCAATGGAACGCCCCATTTCACGGGGTCTCTCATAAACCTTGTGATCCCTTAAAATATTTTCTAAAATGCCCATTCCTTGTGTATTAAAGCGGGTTGCTATTCGGGTTTCCATGTTTACATGCAGTGAAATCTGTTCCATTGTAGCAGAGATTATTTCAGAATCTCTGTGAAAAAGTCTCATAAAATAATGGATAAATTTGCTGTCCACATCCAAAAGCTGGATATGCACGCATACAGGGTCACCCAGTTTAAGCTCATGTTGATAGGTAATGTGGTTTTCCAAGGCAAATAAAGATTTTCCCTGTTGTTGGACATAATCCAGACCAAGACCGATATTATCTAGAAAATTTGTTAGAGCCAGATCAAATATAACCATATAATAGGCCATATTCAGATGGCCGTTATAATCTATCCAATCTTCATGAATAACAGTTTCCAGATGAATGGGGCCGTATTTTTTTTCCTTAGGCATTTTTTCCTAATGCTCCTAAAATACGTATAAATTCTACTCATTGTTGGCACTTTATCTAATAAAACAATCATATTGTCATTAAAATAGTTGAAAATTTTATGGATAAATAAAAAAACTATTAATATTTTAAAGTAATAGTGGAGACAGAGAGTAGAAAAATTATTAACAATAAAACATAATATTGCCTTGGTTTTGGTGTCATATATATTCTATAACTTTAGAATGATATAAATTAATATTATTGAAAAAATATAGGATAATATGATTAAAACAAATCAGGGTAAGGGGAAAAAAGTTTGAAGAAAATTGGGCTAGGCCTTGGCATTCTGATTGTAATATTAATTGGTACGGTACTTGCTGTTCCCAGTTTCCTTAATTGGAATGAATATAAGGAACAAATAGAGCAAACTGCCTCTGATTATACAGGTCGTACTGTAAAAATTAAGGGTGATATCTCCCTATCACTCTTGCCGACGTCTGCCTTGTCCGTAAAAGATGTTACGGTGACTAATATGGATATGGGCCGTGCGGAATTTATGGTGTCTTTGAAATCTTTGGATATTAAAGTGAGCTTACCTTCTGTTTTATCCTCTCTTTTTGGGGGTAAGGTAAAGGTCGAAAAATTTATTCTTATGGATCCTATAGTGGCTCTGGAAATATTACCAGATGGCCGAGTGAATTGGGATATGGGCAAAGGTGATGAGACAAAGATTTCTCAACAAAATTCATCAGCTGATATCAGTCTTGATCAATTCCAAATTACCAACGGACAAATAAGTTTCGAGGATATGACATCAGGGCAGATGGAATTATTCCGAAAAATAAATGTCAATGTGATTGCCAAAAGCATCAATGGTCCCTTTGAGATAGAAGGCAGCGCCAAATACAAAGAGTTGGATGCGAACATTGTTTTTGCATTGGGAAAAGACAGGCCAGGTAAAAAAGTGCCCCTGTCCCTTGGGCTTTCCATGCTGAATGAAAGGGTCACGGCAAACCTTATTGGAGGCATCATCTTGAGTGGTAGCGATTCGTCCTTTGACGGAAAGCTTGATGTAAAAGCCACGGATGTAGGCGACATTATTACGGTCATGGATCAGCTTCAGAAGGCATCACCATCGTCAACCGCTTTTGCGCAACCTAAATTTGATCAGGATTTTGCCCTTGAGACTATTATTGAGGCATCGCATGATAAACTAGCCGTTTCGGAGTTTAATATTCGCATGGGTCAAAGTCGGGGGCAGGGTAATGGAGAAATCACCCTGAATGAAACCATAAATTTCATGACTAGCCTGACGATTAATAAATTAGATTTGGATCCGATACTTGGACCCTTATCAGCGGCTGGATATGACAAAACTACTCTAAATTCTAAAGAGGATTCAGAAGAGGGAGGGTCAAAACTCCAAAATGATCTTTTGAAAAATTTTTCTGGTACACTGGATTTAAAACTTGGGGCTTTGAAATATAACGACAAGATCGCGAGCCAAATTTCCACCAATATTACGGTCAAAAATTCTGTTGTGGATATTTCATCTCTTCAGGCCCGCATGCCAGGCGGTGCATCCTTGATGTTTAAGGGTCAAATTGCCCAAGAAGCGAGTCCAGAAAATAATCTGATATCTCCTATTTTGACGGGAGATATTTCCTTGAATGCAAGCAATATTCGGGGCATGTTGGATTGGCTCAAGATGGATGTGAGTGATGTCCCCGAAGGACAGTTGGGACAATTTTCTTATCATAGCGCTATTCGGGCGACACCAGATTTGCTCCAAATTTATGGAATGGAAGGTGAGGTTGATTCCGTTAAATTCAAAGGCGGGGTATCTTATGCATTTCAGACCAGACCGTCTTATGGCATAAATCTTGACATTCAAAATCTTAATTTTGATTCTTATCAGATGGCAGACAAAGATAATCCCAAATCGTTGGGGGAAATCTTGGCTCTTCTGGATCAATTTGATGCGGATTATAAATTGAGATTATCCAACGTTACGGCGAACAGTTTTAAAATCCAAGCAGGAAAATTGGAAGGGTTGCTTTTAGGCGGTGTCTTAAATGCCAAAATAATTAAATTGGATGATATGGCGGGCGTTAACATTGTCGCCTCTGGTCAGGGGAGTAATTTTGCATCAAAACCAGAATTTTCATTAAATTTGGATGCCAATGCAGACTCCCTTTCAACCTTACAAAGGGTTGCTAAAATTGATGATAAATATAACTTGCGTAAACTGGGTAAAATAAAATTATCGGGTAAAATTTCCACAACATTAGAGAAAATGGATGTAGATATAAAATCCCGCATTGGACTAACAAATCTTGATGTTACGGGATCAATGCGCAGTGCGACGCTCAAAAAATTTCCAGAAGTAGGCAGTATTGATATGCAGGTTGATGCAAATTCAACAAGTCTTGCCGCATTGATTGACCAGCTTGATCTGCCGATGGTTAAACCAATGGCACAAGATGACAGACCCATAAATTTAAAGGGTCGCTTAAAAGCAAGTTCAGATTTGGTTGATTTGGACGGCAATTTGTCTATTGCAGCTGGTGAAATTGCCATAAATGGCAGACGCAAGGGAGAAGGAAAAGCTGCTACTCTTGATGTAGTACTTGATATGAAGGGCAATGAAAGTCGTGAATTTATTCGTGGTCTGGGTTTTGATTTCAATCCATCTGCCAAGAAACTTGGAGCCATTGCGCTTAAGGTGAAAATGATCGGGAACGGTGACCACTATGAATTTAATAGTATTGCGGGCGATTTGGGGCCTGTAAAATTAAAGGGTTCGGGTAAATTGGATATGGCACCACGGGTTCCCATTTTTGATTTTAATCTGAAGGCAGGTGATATTCCGCTCCATGATTTTATGGCAGCAGACACTCAGAAAAAGACAAATACGACAATTAAAGATAAAAAATTTGGACAGTGGACAAAAACCCAGATGGATATGTCATCCTTGTCATCCTTTGAGGGGCATGCCACGGTGTCTGCGGCAAGCTTGCGGTATAATGCTTATATTTTTCAGAAACCAACTTTTGAAACCATTCTTAAAGACGGCGTTCTTTCTGTGAATAACTTCACGGGTCGTTTGTTTGGGGGGGATGTCGAAATGTCTGGTATTATTGGTGGCACGGGTACGCCTAAAATGGAAATGGCCATAAATCTTAAAAAAGCATCCTTGATTGAGGCAACGAAATCTTCGGCAGGTATAGCGCCCATCGAAGGATTTTTTGACCTGTCGGGTAAGTTTAACGGTGAAGGCATAAGCCAATATGACATGATTTCTGCTTTGTCGGGTGGAGGTAATATTGTCGTAAGCCCAGGTTCAGTTAAGGGAATTGATATTCCAGCGCTCAGTGGTCAATTGGCAAAGATGAGCGATAACGGCGCCTTTTTAAAATTGCTTGGCACCTCACTTTCTGGTGGTAAGACGTCCTATAAAGGGGGCTTTAGTAATATAACGGTTAAGGACGGCAATATCCAATTTAGTCCATTTGATCTCGCGTTGGATGGGGCAAAGTCAAATGTGAAAATGAATGTTGATCTTTTGAATTGGGCCATTAAGTCCAATGGGATACTTTCCCTTATGGATCATCCCGATGCGCCCTCTATTGGCGTTGATATTGTGGGCGATGTGAGTAATCCAAAAATTACCTATAATACAGATAGGCTGAAAAAATATGTAGGCGCAAAAATTGCGTCCAATATGTTGCAAAAAATTATCGGTAATGAGGGCGGATTAGAAAATATTTTTGGGGATAAACCAAAAGAAAACCTGCCACAACAAAATAATATTCTGACAGCTCCTAAGGGCGGTAATTCCCCCCCTCAAACGGCTAATCCTCCACCAGAAGATCCTAATAAAACTGAACAAGACAGCACAAAAACACCCGAGGATTTTGGCAAACGCTTACTTCAGAAAATGTTTGAAAAAACAAAACCCGTTCCAGAAAAAGAACAATAACTCATTCAACCCTATGATCTTTTTGGGTAAGGATATGGTTTAGCACAAATACGCGTATGGCACTGCTGAGGTTAATTTGTCTATCCTTTTGCGTGCGTTGAAAGTCTATTTCTGAGACAAGTTTCCCAAGGCTTATATTTTTATGGGTTGCAATTAATTTAAGCTGATTCCAAAATATATTTTCAAGGGTCACGCTGGTTTGATGTCCGGCGATGACAATGGAATGTTTTTTCAAGAAACCATCATCACTGGACATTGTTACACAATCCAATTCTATAGATTTTCAAAAAAGTCATTGCCCTTATCATCCACAACAATGAAGGCAGGGAAGTTTTTGACATCTATTTTCCAAACCGCTTCCATTCCGAAATCTTCAAAATCGAGGACTTCAACCTTGGTGATATTATCTTGGGCAAGAATGGCTGCGGGGCCACCAATGGATCCTAAATAAAACCCTTGATGTTGATGGCAGGAACTTGTGACTTGCTTGCTGCGATTACCCTTGGCAAGCATGATCATACTGCCGCCCAAGGCTTGGAATTTTTCCACATAGCTGTCCATGCGACCCGCCGTTGTGGGACCAAATGAACCAGAGGCATATCCTTCGGGCGTTTTGGCAGGGCCTGCATAATAGACGATATAATTCTTCAAATAATCAGGCATGGGTTTGCCGTCTTCCAGATTTTTCAAAATAGTGGCATGAGCCAAATCACGAGCAACAACGATGGTTCCCGTAAGGGAAAGACGGGTTTTTATAGGATATTGGCTGAGCGTTGCCCGAAGCTTATCCATGGGCTGGTTCAGGTCAATTTCAACCACCCTGGGGGCAAGATGATGTTCTTTGACTTCAGGCAGATATTTGGCGGGGTCACGTTCCAATGCCTCTATAAAGATACCTTGTTCTGTTATTTTTGCCTTGGCCTGACGGTCGGCGGAACAGGACACGCCAAATCCAATGGGAAGCGAAGCCCCGTGGCGGGGCAAGCGGATCACTCGGACATCATGACAAAAATATTTACCGCCAAATTGGGCGCCGATGCCAAAATTCTGGGTCATTTTGTGGATTTTTTCTTCCAGTTCAGGCACCCGTATGGCATGGCCATATCCATTGCCCTCGGTGGGTAAGTTGTCCAATTCACGGGCGCTCGCAAGCTTCACGGTTTTCAGATTCATTTCAGCACTTAAACCACCGATCACCACCGCCAAATGATAGGGCGGACAGGCTGAGGTCCCCAATATTTTTAACTGGGTATCCAGAAATTCAAGCAGTTTATCTTCTCTCATGATGGCGGGGGTTTGTTGAAACAGGAAAGTCTTATTGGCTGAACCGCCGCCCTTTGCCATAAAAAGGAAATGATATTCATTGCCCTCTGTTGTGTATAAGTCAATCTGGGCGGGGCCGTTGGTTTTGGTGTTGACCTCTTTAAACATGCCGATCGGGGCAAGTTGTGAATAGCGCAGATTGGTGCCTGTATAGGTGTCAATAATGCCTTGGGTGAGGGGGGAACCGTCATCACCATCTGTCCAGACATATTGACCTTTTTTGCCCATAACAATGGCCGTTCCCGTATCCTGACAGCTGGGTAATATCATGCCTGATGCAATATTGGCATTTTTCAAAAGCTCGGTTGCAACAAATCGATCATTGTCAGAGGCCTCATCATCTTTGAGAATATCTGCGAGCTGTTGGAGATGGCCTGGCCGCAAAAGATGGGCAATATCTCGCATGGCTTCCTTTGCGAGAAGTCTGAGACCCTCTGGTGCTACTTTCAGGATTTTTTTGCCGTCTATTTCTATGGTTGAAACATAATCAGAGGTGATTTTTCGGTAAGTTGTTTCCGTCTTTTTTAAGGGGAACATTTCTGTATAGGCTATTTCAGTCATAATATTCATCCAAGCTGGTGAAATTTTTTATTTTTACAATCATTATATTAATAAAAGACTTGCTCGACAAAGGGGGGCAGAAAATTATTTTTTTCTGAAAGCATCCAGGGTAACAACATTACCGTCATTTTTATCATGATTTTTTGCGGTCAAAACGGGTTCTGTAATAGAGGGCAGTTCTTCTTCATTGTCGTTATTCACCTCAGCAGCATGAAAATGAAGCCCAAAATCAACGCTTGGATCAAAAAAGCCTGCGAGCGCCAAAAAGGGAATCTGGAGATGTTCTAATTTACCGTTAAAGCTTAATGATATTTTGATATACTTATCATCGATGATAAGGTTTGAAAACTGATTTTGAATAACAATGGTCATTTCATCAGGGTAGCGTTCTTTGAGATAGGGTGGGATAATTGTTTCAGGATGATTGGTATCAAAGGTAATGTAGAAATGATGATTTCCAGGAAGACCTTTTTGAGCAGCATCCTTCAAAACTTGCCGTACTACAGAAAGAAGTGCCATTTGAACCATGGTATCATATTGAATTACAGTATCAGTCATTTTCTTCTAATCTTAATCTGTTGAAAACCTTAATGATGACATGTCATCGACTCTATATTCGTCAAAAGTATAACGGCTAATATCAGAGGGGGCTAGTCTAATTTTTGTATTCTTGTGGTTCAAGAATATCAGGATGTCGTGCCGCCCTCTGATAAAATTATATAATATTAGAATTTGGATTCTAACCGTACATAGAAAGAACGCCCCGGTTCATTAACCCTTATTGATGTGGCATCATTCAGGCTTTCACGATTGAGATGATTGGCGTAAAGCTTATCAAAAAGATTTGAAACTCCGAAACGGATTTTGCTGTTATCCAAAATGCTCATTGCACCAAAAATATCCATTGCTATGTAATCTTCTGTTTCCCCAGCATCACGGCCACTAGCAATCAGAGGATCTGTATCTATGCGACTTTGTTTGAAGGCCCCAAAAAGGCGACCGCCTATTGTCCATATGTCTTTTTCATAACTTACTGTCAGATCATAGCTAAAGGGCGGTATCTGATAAAGGGGTATATGCAAAGTCTGATTTTGTCCATGGGTATAGGAAATATGACCAAAGAGTTTCAGGTTTTCATTGATATTACCGCTCGCCTCTATTTCAAATCCCCAGATACGGGCTTCTATATTCCGATATATGAGCGCATTATTAGTCAGCAAAATACCATCTTGACCATGGGCACGGTCACGGAAAATATAATCATTAATATTATCATAATAGGCTGTGGCAAGAAAATGCCAGTCGGCTTTATGAACACCAAAGCCTGCGTCAAATTGGATGTGCTTTTCAGGAGCAAGATTGGGATTGCCGATCCAACTTTGATTGATCACATCACCAGATGGCAGGATGGCATTACCCATGAGGCTTGCCATATAGCGTTCAACGGAATTTGCGCTTCTTTTGCTTTGGCTGATGCCAGCATAGAATGTGATATCTTCTTTTATGTCATATTCAAGACGAAGCAGACCCCCCATATTATTATCCACCTGATCCATGGCCATGCTGCCGTAATAATTGTGATAGAGCATATTGGCGGACATGGGCATCATTCCCATCATTACAAGGTTATTTTTAAGATCTGCATTTCCTGCCGATGATTTTACATAATCATAACGCAGCCCCGCCTTGATCTGAACATTGGCGGATAGCGGAATATAACCTTCTGCAAATAAGCCAATATTTTGGATAGTGGCATCGGGCAGAAGAATAGATTGGATCAGATTTAAATTATCTCTGTCCATATTATTTCCCATTCTATAGCCATCATGGTTCACATTTTTTATATCAAAGCCTACGGTGACATCAGAGTCTTTCACATCAAGCTTTGCAGCAATTTTTCCGCCTGTGGTTATGGCTTCTAAATCACTTTGACGGAACATCATCATAATATCCCGAAAAGAAAAATTGTTCATAAGATGAAAGGCACGGGAACGATATATATCCAATTCAATAGACTTGATGAATTGGCTGCTGTTAAAATCATGTTTTATTTTTCCCCGAATGGTTGTACCTGAACCTTTGGGCGAATCCATGCCAGCACCAGGAAAGAGGGTGTCACGGGTTTCTTCGTGGCTTATACCAATATTAGCCCAGGTGAATTCATCACGATAGCCAATTTCTATGCTGCCGCCATAAGAACGAAAAGAACTTCTGACTTCGTTATCATTGCCGTCCTTGTAATTGCCGGCATCCTTAAAATGGGTATTTAGTCTAAGGTATAATTTATCCGTGTGAGTAACAAGGTTCCCCGCCGTGCTCCAAATGTCGCCGTTGCTTTCATAGGCACCGTTTAATTGGCCTTTAAAGTTGTCCTTTTCCGTGAAAGTCGGTGGATTATGTTCGATGATGATCGTGCCACCGTTACCACCCGCACCATATTGCACGGATTGATAGCCCCGATGGACAGTGATCTTATCGGCGGTATCAATGTCTGAGAATGAGGCCGGCGTATCCATACGATTTGGCCCAGCCCCTTCAATGACGGCACCATCATTGATAATATTAAGTTGGCTTCTGCTTTGACCACGGATGACAGGTTCTAAGGCATGTCCTCCCATACGGCCACTGCTGACCCCTGGGATGCGTCTGAGATAGTCCCCCGCATCGGCGAAGGGACGACCATTGGTTTCTTTTGGCACAGAGGTGGACAAAGCTGGTTTTTGTGTCATATGTCCCGATACCACAATTTCATCAATATTATCTTGCGGCGTGATGATAACGGTTTGAGCAAAAAGAGTTTGAGGAAGATATAAAAAAGGGAGACTGGTGCCTAACAATAGAGACCGTTTAGATATGGATTGAATGAGCATTTCTTATTCCCACAGAGTTTTATTAGCATAGAAAATATTACGAAGCTTTATGGCTCGCATGATATGTTTTTTAGAATTGGGGGATTAGATTTGCGGTGGGGCGCGGGGGGTGCGACAATCTTCCTGTTGTCTAGCGGGAACCGTGGAAGAATAGAGTATATTCAGGCTTTTTGACGATCTATCTTCAAAAGGGACGATGTAATGGGGGGCGAAAAATATACCAACCACCATTGTGTGGTAGGACAGACAATAAACACAAGGTTTTAGATTGCCGTCCTCATTCCCCACAGGATTGCCATTTTCATCCAAGCTAATGCGCTTTAATCCCTGGGGCGTACAGATGATAAAGGTTTGAACAGAAGATTGTAGATTATCGGCCGTAAGGCCGCCCATATTACCACTGGTCGCAGAGAAGGCCGCGGTTGAGAAAATATTAAACAGCAGAATATATAAAATAAATCGGCTCACGCTTTGACCGAGGCGTGCTGTCATCAAGGACAAGAATGCTGTTGTTTTTTTACCGTACATCGATCAATCAAATTTATTCATAACCATGGAATAGACATAGCTCATAGCAGAGCTTGATCCTTTGATCTAGGACAAAAATATATTAATTGTGATTACAATAAAGTGAAGGGCTTCTGTTGCTAGGTGCCCTTCGAACCCCGCGTAAGAGCTGTTAAGCTGCTACAGCAAATGCTTCATTATCGTTTGCATTTACAAGTTTTGACCCCTTTACAGCGGTATCATGCTGAACAAAAGTTATATCTTTATTACGCACGTCGATCCTATTTCGCCCCCTTACCGCCAATCAGTCAGGAGATTGGTGGAGGCGCCGGGTACCGCCCCCGGGTCCGAAACGTCTATTCCATACATCAGTTTATTGTCATAGTTGGTTACCCAACATCTTCTATATAGGCTATTAAGATTAAGAATTGAATAGCTAAGCGAAAATATTTATATAAAATGGGGTGAATATCAAAAATAATGAAGCGTGATAGAACAATATGAAGCAATATCTTGATCTGATGAGGCATGTTAAGGATAACGGTGTCATCAAAGAAGACCGCACAGGAACAGGAACCATCAGTGTTTTTGGCTATCAAATGCGCTTTGACCTGAAGGATGGCTTTCCCATGGTCACCACTAAAAAGCTTCATCTAAAATCCATTGTTCACGAGCTGTTGTGGTTTCTTACGGGGGATACCAATATTAAATATTTGCAGGATAATGGAGTTCGAATCTGGGATGAATGGGCGGATGCAGAGGGCAATTTGGGTCCCGTTTACGGCCATCAATGGCGGTCATGGCCAACGCCCAATGGCGAAACTGTGGATCAAATCAGCCATCTTGTCCAGATGATTAAGAATAACCCAGACAGCAGAAGACTTATTGTCAGCGCATGGAATGTGGCCGATGTGGATCATATGGCATTACCGCCCTGTCATTGCCTGTTCCAGTTTTATGTGGCTGAAGGCAAGCTTAGTTGTCAGCTGTATCAGCGCAGCGCAGATATATTTCTAGGGGTACCTTTTAATATTGCCTCTTACGCACTGCTCACACAAATATTGGCGCAGGTATGTGATCTTGAGGTTGGGGAATTTATCCATACCTTCGGGGATGCTCATCTTTATAGTAATCATCTTGAACAGGTGAATACACAGTTGAGCCGTACTCCCCTGACGCTACCCACCATGAAAATAAATCCTGACATTAAAGATGTTTTTGCTTTTAAGTTTGAGGATTTTGAGCTTGTGGGGTATCAGTCCCATCCACATATTGCGGGAAAGGTTGCGGTCTGATGGTAAAATTAAGCCTGATTGTGGCCATTTCAGAAAATGGGGTGATTGGTAAGGATAATGCTCTGCCGTGGAAAATATCCTCAGACCTTAAATATTTTAAAGAAAAAACCATGGGAAAGTCCGTCATTATGGGGCGCAAAACTTTCCAGTCTATTGGTCGGCCTTTGCCTGGGCGCACCAATATTGTGATTACCCGTGATGCGACATTTACGGCTGAGGGGGTGATTACGGCCTTAAGTCTTGAGATGGCTCTTGATGTGGGATTGAATCTTGCCCTTTCTAAGGGCTTGGACGAGGTGATGGTGATCGGTGGGGCAGAGATATATAATTTATGTTTGCCTGATGCGGACCGGCTTTATCTTACCCGTGTTCATGGCGAGGTATCAGGCGATGCCTATTTTCCCGATCTTTGTGGAGATGATTGGTTGGAACAATTCCATGAAAAATTTAAGGCTGGTGAAAAAGACAGCCATGATTACAGCCTTATTGTGCTGGATCGTGTTTCGTAATAGACCGTCATACATCTTGCGAATCTGAATAGTGATGAGCAAATGAATATATTAAAATCCGATCATTGATTATGAATAATAATTAATGATCGGATTTTATTTTTTCAATAATCCAAGTTTTGGAATTTCAATGGCGGGGCAGTGGTTCATAACGACATGCAGTCCCGCCTTTTTTGCCGTATCGGCCGCTGCCTGATTAATCACCCCAAGCTGCATCCAGACAGTCTTTGCCCCTATTTTTATTGCTTCATCCACAATGGGGGGGACAGTATCAGGGTTTCTGAAAATATCCACCATATCAATGGGAACGGGAATGTCAGACAAATTGGCGTAAACTTTCCGACCCAAAATTTCTGTGCCAGCTAGCTTAGGGTTTACGGGGTAGAGGTCATATCCCTGACTGATCAGAAATCTCATCACCCGATGAGAGGGACGATCTTCATTTTGGCTTGCTCCCACTAAGGCGATGGACTTTGTCTGGGTGAGAATATCTTTGATTTGTGTATCTGTCATAATTTTTTGGCTATCCTTTTTGCTATGTCCACATAAATCCTGCTGTGGGGGCTATCTGGGTTATGAACTACTATCGGGGTACCGTTGTCTGATGCGCTCCTGATGTCCATATGGAGGGGAATTTCACCCAGAAAATCCACATTAAGTTTCTTCGCAATGTCCCTTGCGCCACCATGACCAAAAATGTCGGATCGATCACCGCAGCTTGGGCAGAGAAAATAGCTCATATTTTCAATGATGCCGTATATATTTGTGTCGGTTTTTTGAAACATATCCAACCCCTTTCTCGCATCAAGCAGGGCAATATCTTGGGGCGTGGAGACAATGATGGCGCCGTCCATGTCCACATTTTGAGCGAGGGTGAGTTGCACGTCACCCGTTCCAGGTGGCAAGTCAAGCACCAGAACGTCAAGTTCGCCTTCCACATCCCATTTTGTATCGGCAATCATTTGCTTGACGGCGGACATGACCATAGGACCCCGCCAAATTGTGGCGGTATCCTGTTTCATGAGATAACCAAGCGACATACTGACGATGCCATATTTTATGATGGGCAGAATTTTATTGTCAGGGCTTTGAACAGGTTTTTCTGTCACCCCAAGCAGCATAGGAATAGAGGGGCCATATATATCAACATCAAAGATGCCAACCTTTAAACCGATATGCTTTAAGGCAAGGGCTAAATTAACTGCCGTTGTTGATTTGCCAACCCCTCCCTTGCCACTGGCCACGGCAATGATATGTTTTACGCCTGTGATTTTTTGGGTGTTCTTTAGGGGTCCTGCACCCTTTACAGGCGCACTCATTTCTGGGATTTTCTTTTCTGCATTGCGCTCTGCGGTTAAAACAGATGTTACTTTTTTCACACCCGCAAGGGCGCTCAGTTTCTCATTACAGATTTTCCGGATTTGTTCCATAATTTCGGCTTCGACAGGATTAATGTTCAGGGCAAATCCGATTTCCCCATCCTTAATAACAAGCCCTTGCACGATCCCAAGAGAAACAATATCAGACCCTTTATTAGGATGATGAATGGATTTTAGTATATTTATAACCTGTTCTTGCTTGATCTCTGTCATAATGATCCTATCTATTGTAATATTGTTCCCTATTATTGTGTTAGATTATATAGTATATAGTCTAAGTTTTTATAGGGGGTAGGGAATTTTTTATTTTTAAGGAGCTTTATATGTCTTGGCAAAATAATAATGATGGGAAAGATCGTGGGCCTTGGGGGAGTGGGCCGGGTAAGGGCGGTCAGGAACCACCAGATATTGATGAATTGATCAGAAAGGGTCAAGATAAATTCCGAAATATATTTGGCGATGGAGGGTCAACGGGCAGCGGCAGAGGTATGTTTATGTTGATTATTGGTCTGTTTATTGCGGGCTATCTTTATACAGCTTTTTATAAAATTCAACCTGATGAGGCTGGCGTTGTTTTGCGTTTTGGCAAATATATTGAAACCAAAGGTACAGGACTTCATTTTCATTTTCCGCCAATGGATAAGGTCTATATTCCCAAAGTAACGGCCGTTAATAAAATTGATGTGGGCTTTAGTGGCGATAAAAAAGAGCGCCAGATGTTGACAGGAAATGAAAATATTGTTGATGTGCAATATTCAATTTTGTGGCGTATTAAGGATCCTGCTCGTTTCTTGTTTAATCTTGAACAGAAAGAACAAAGTATTAAATCAGTTTCCGAAAGCGCTATGCGTGAAGTTGTGGCAAAAAATCCTATTCAACAGATCATGACATCTGAGCGTCTTGGTATCGAAATTGAGGTGCGTGGCATTATGCAGAATGTTTTAGATAGCTATGAGGCAGGTATTGAAATTACACAGGTAAAAATGGATACAGTTTCTCCGCCTGCGCAGGTTTCTGAGGCCTTTAATGACGTGCAAAAGGCCGAGGCCGATCGGGACAAGACCATCAACGAGGCAAAGAAATATCAAAATAAAATCGTTCCAACCGCCCGTGGTCAGGCCGAACAGATGAACCAACAGGCCGAAGCTTATAAAGCGGAAGCCATCACCAAAGCACAGGGGGAAAGCGCTCGTTTCTTATCGGTCTATAATCAATATAAGCTTGCAAAAGACGTGACACGTCGACGTATGTATCTTGAGACCATGGAAAGAATTTTGGGTAATACCGATAAAGTTATTTTGGAAGGTAATGGAAATGGTGTTTTGCCTTATTTGCCCTTACCCGAAATCAAAAAACAGAAATAGGATGAGATAAAACAATGAATAATTTAAAAACACTAATTGCTTTGATCATTCTGGGTGCGGGCATTGTTTTGCTCGGTGCCTCTGTTTATACGGTCAAGGAAACCGAGCAGGCATTGGTTGTGCAGCTGGGTAAATGGGTAAAAACGGAAAAAAATGCGGGTCTTCATTTTAAGAAACCTTTCGTTCAAGATGTGGTTTATTTCGAAAAACGCATTTTGCTTCTTGATACGCCAGAACTTATTGTTATCACCAAAGACCAAAAACGGATCATCGTGGATGCCTTTACAGAATTTCGTATTAATGACCCTTTGATAGTTTATCAGGCGGTGCGAGATGTTGCGGGGGCTGAGTCACGATTATCAACGACCATTAATTCTAATTTGCGAAAAGTATTTGGCCAACAGGAATTTAAATATGCCCTGTCAGGTGCCCGTGCGGAACTTCGGGGGGAAATTACAAATTCTGTCAAAGAAGAAGCCGCTGCCCTTGGGATTGAGGTTGTTGACGTGCGGATAAAACGTACAGATCTTCCCGCAGAAAACAGTAAGCCTATTTTTGACAGTATGATTGCAGAACGGGAACAGGTGGCTCGTGAAATTAGAGCGCGTGGTGAAGAAATGGCTATCCGTATCAAATCAAAGGCCGAGCGGGATAAAACCGTGCTTTTGGCAGAAGCAGAACGTGAGGCACAGAAATTAAGAGGCGAGGGCGATGCGCAGGCCTCTAAAATTTTTGCGGATGCCTATAATCTTGATCCAGAATTTTATGGTTTTTATCGTTCTATGATAGCCTATAACGAGGCGTTCAAGGATAGCAATACCACAATGGTATTGTCTCCGAATGGTGATTTCTTCAAATATTTTGGTGATATGAAAGGTAAAATTGACCCAAAAATGAAATAGAGGAGAAATATTGTGATACGGGATCTTTTGATTGCAATCGGCATAGTATTTTTGGCGGAGGGTATTTTCTTTACCCTCTTTCCTGTTACAATGAGAAAGATAATGAAGGCTTCCCTTACAATGTCTGATTCCACATTGCGATATTTAGGCCTTGCTGCTGTATTTATTGGGTTCTTTTTGATTTATGCGGTGAAGTAATAAAAAATTGCGACCAAGCGACTTTGGACTTCTCAATTTGGTCACAAATTGTGGTAAGTATGGTTAGTAATACATCCCAATACATAATTGGTGCATAATTGGTGCATAATAAATTGTGGGAAGAAAGAACAATAAATAATATGAAGATATCAGAAATAGGTAAGCGTAACATGAAAAAATTTCTTATGAGTGCGATGATTGTCGCATCATTTATAGTAGTAACCCCCATGTCGGCCCTTGCAAAGGGGACGCCGGATAGTTTTGCTGATTTGGCAGAAAAATTACTGCCCGCAGTTGTCAATGTGAATACAACCCAAACCATTAAAATTGATCGCCGAACAATGCCACAATTTCCTGGCATGGAAGAATTTTTTAGACGATTTGGTCAAGGTCATGAAGGCGATAACGGAAAAAATAATGACGAAGAAAGCGGTACGGACAACGGCGAAAGTCGCCCCCTAACGCGCCAGCGCCAATCTTTGGGGTCTGGTTTTATCATTGATGCCTCTGGCATAATCATCACCAATAACCATGTTATTGATAAGGCTGATGAAATTATGATCAAAATGCACGATGGTCGTGAATTTAAAGCCGAGGTTATTGGTAAAGACAGTAAACTTGACCTTGCTGTTTTGAAAGTAGAATCTGATAAGCCATTGCCTTTTGTTAAATTCGGAGATGATAGCAAATCCCGTATAGGAGATTGGGTTTTGGCTATTGGTAACCCTTATTCTTTGGGGGGCACCATTACTGCCGGCATTATTTCTGCCAGAAATCGTGATATTCAATCGGGTCCTTATGATAAATATATCCAAACGGATGCGTCCATCAATCGGGGCAATAGCGGCGGTCCAATGTTTAATATGGACGGTGAGGTTATCGGTATTAACACGGCCATTTTCTCGCCTTCTGGGGGCAATATTGGTATTGGTTTTGCCATTCCCTCTAATCAGGCTCAGCGTGTTATTGGTCAGCTACAGGCATTTGGCCATGCAAAAAGAGGCCGCATCGGCATAAGTTTTCAACCTGTGACGGATGATATTGCTGAAAGTCTTGGCATGAAAGAAGGACAAGGTGCGCTTGTGTCGTCCGTTGTGGACGGCGGTCCCGCTGATAAGGCTGGCATACAGGCCGGTGACATTATTCTTGAATATGAGGGTAAGGTTATAAAGGAACGTAATGAATTGCCCATTTGGGTTGCCAATACGGAAATTGGTCAAAAGGTTAAGCTTCTTATTCTTCGTAAAGGTTCAAAGAAAATAGTGACCTTGTCGGTTGATGAGCTTTCTGAGGCGGGTGAAGATCAATCTAGTCAGAATGAATCCGATAATGGAGATACAGCTGTAGAAGGTAAAAAAACATTAGGTATGCTTCTTGAACCAATTACAGATAAGATCCGTCAGTCATTAAAACTGGATGATGATGTAAAAGGTGTTGTCATTTCTTCTGTTGATCTTAATAGTCCAGCAGGGGAAAGAGGTTTGATGCGTGGCGATGTTATTGTCGAAATTACGCAGGAGGCGGTTGATACTGTGGATGCGGCCTTGGCTCGTATTGATGATTTGCGCAATAAGGGTCGTAAAAGCATCCTGCTTAAAATCATCCGTCAAGGTAATATTGCCTTTGTCACGATAAAGTTTGATCCCGTAAAATAATCGGGAAGGCTATAAAATGTAAAGAAAGGCTGGAAATTCTCCAGCCTTTTTTCTTTTTATTATCTACAAGGAGTTATTTCATAATATATAATAATTCTAAATTGATTTTTATCGGTTTGTACGATATAAATTTTGCATCATAATTGATTCTAAACCAACCTATAAACTCATAAGGAAAATATCATGACCAGAGTCCCTGACGTAACCTTTAAAACCCGCGTACGCAACGATGCCTTGGGTGGCCCAAATCCATTTGAATGGAAGATGTTGACAAGTGATGAGATATTTAAAGGCAAAAAAGTGGTTCTTTTCGCTTTACCGGGGGCTTATACGCCAACTTGTTCCTCAACACATTTACCGGGTTATGAAAAACATTTTGATGAAATGAAGGCCTTGGGCGTGGATAGCGTTGTGTGTCTTTCTGTGAATGATGCTTTCGTCATGTATAATTGGGGTAAGGCACAAAATGTGAAGAATGTCTTTATGCTTCCCGATGGTAGCGGTGAATTTTCCCGTAAAATGGGTATGTTGGTTGACAAGGACAATTTGGGCTTTGGCTACAGAAGCTGGCGTTATTCCATGGTCGTTAACGACGGCGAAATTGAAAAAATGTTTGTGGAAAAGGGTTTTAGCGATAACTGCGGATCAGACCCCTTTGAAGTATCCGATGCCGATACAATGCTTGCTTATCTGAAAAAGAAGAAATAGACATTAAAACAATAAGAGTAAGGGGCATGATCTTTGCGGATCATGGCCTTTTTCTATGCCGTCACAAAATCCTGATCTGAATAGCCCTGCAAATATAATACAGCCGTAAGATCAGCATGCCTGATCACAATGTCTGCAGCCTCTGCGGCGGCGGGTTTTGGATGATAGGCAATGCCGAGGCCTGCCTCACGGATCATGGGGATGTCATTGGCACCGTCACCAATAGCCATGGTATCTATTTTTGACAGCTTAGCTTTTTCTCTGAATTCAACAAGGCTGTTGATCTTGGTGCTGCTATCAACGATGGGATCAAGAACATTACCAGTTAGTCTATTGTTTTTTATTTCGAGGATATTGCCACGGTTAATTTTGAAGCCGACAAGATTAGCAACCTTTTCCGTAAAAAAGGTAAAGCCACCAGAAACCAACACGGTACGGGCGTTATTCGCATTCATGGTTTTAATGAGGGACAGCGCACCTGGCATGAGCCGAACCCTTTCGTTATAGACTTGATGAAGAACATCTGCATCCATACCCGTAAGCAGGGATACCCGTTCCCGCAGGGCTTGTTCAAAGTCGAGTTCGCCCCGCATAGCCGCCTCTGTAATAGCGGAAACTTTGGCTTTTAGTCCTGCAAAATCTGCCAATTCATCAATACATTCACATTGAATAATAGTAGAATCCATATCGGCAACAAAAAGCTTTTTGACACGGGATGCCGTATTTTGGAAGCCATAATCAAAATTTTCCAGCAAAAGATCAGCGTTTAAATCCTTCTTGGCCTTATCCAAATCACCGTCGAAATAAATATCGGCGGCAATATTTTTAGATAACCATGTGGTGTTTGTAACCTTCTCTAATTTGGCCACATAGCGAGCAATAATCTGGTCAGTTAAGACAGGATTGGCAGGATTTGAAATTAATGTCAGAATATTTTTCATAAACTTTGAGCCTGATTGGTGATATTGCTTTATATGATATATATAGACGAACCCTTTAATGCTATGGGAAAATGAATGAAGAAAAAAATAATTCTTCTGGCTGGCCCGACCGCTAGTGGAAAATCCGCTACCGCCCTTGAGTGGGCAAAGATAAGAGGCGGCGAGATTATTAATGCCGACAGTATGCAGGTTTATGCGGAATTGTCTCATTTAACCGCTCGCCCCTCTGCGGAGGAAGAATCCCTTTGCCCGCATCATCTGTATGGCGTGCTTAAAGGCGATGATCTTTGCTCTGCCGAACGTTGGCGTGATATGGCATTGGTTGTTATTGAGGACGTCTGGAGCCGTGGGGGCATACCTATTATGGTCGGCGGTACGGGACTTTATTTTAAAACCTTGTTGGATGGTTTGTCGCCAATTCCAGAAATAGAGGGTCATATCAGACAAAGCATTAGAGCAACTATCACGTCAGAGACGGCATCTGAAGCCCATCAGAAATTAGCAGAGCTTGACCCCCTTATGGCGGAGAAATTAGCGCCCAACGATACGCAACGCATTTCACGGGCCTTAGAGGTTATATTATCCACAGGTAAGCCGTTTAGTTATTGGCAGAGTATCCCCCGAGTGGGAGGTATGGGGGCACGGGATGATGTTGATATAGAACGCTATGTCATAGAATTGGACCGTGCAATACTATACGAGCGTTGTGACCTACGGTTCCGCCATATGGTTGATGAGGGTAATGCCATTGAGGAAGTGCGAAGCTTAATGCAGCTTGAATATTCATCTTCTTTACCGGTTATGAAATCACTCGGCGTACCACAAATCATACGCCATTTACAGGGGGACTGTTCATGGGAAGAGATGATATATTTGAGCCAGACGGCAACCCGCCAATTTGCTAAACGGCAAATGACGTGGTTTCGCAACCAATGTGGAGACTGGAATAATCATTTATTGAAATATTAATACTATTTAAGTAAAATTATTGTATTTTTATTACATTTTCTATATTGACTAAGCAATAATATAATATTATTGTGCGCGCCATAAGAGAAGAACATATATATAGTCCCTTTTATTTGCTAAATGGGATGGAAACGGATATATGTACTTTTCTTTATTTAAAGTGATAAAAAATAGCAGAAACTATTGAATTGAATGCAATTTGATGTATTTTCTTCGATGCTATTTTCAAGAATTAAGTTTACGAAAGGGCTATCATGTCTAACAAAGAGTTTAGCGGAGCAGAAATCATCATAAATTCACTCGTGGATTTGGATGTCGAAGTCATTTTCGGCTATCCTGGTGGTGCTGTGCTTCCTATTTATGATGCTCTTTTTAAACAAGATAAAATTCGTCACATTCTTGTTCGTCATGAGCAGGCGGCGGTTCATGCCGCAGAAGGCTATGCAAGATCGACGGGAAAGGTGGGTGTTGTTCTTGTAACCTCGGGGCCTGGGGCAACCAATGCGGTTACTGGACTTACTGATGCGATGCTTGATTCTATTCCTATTATCTGCATTGCAGGGCAGGTGCCCGCTCATCTGATTGGCAGCGATGCCTTTCAGGAAGCCGATACGGTTGGGATAACACGCCATTGTACCAAACATAATTATTTGGTCAGAAATGTTGATACGTTATCAAAGACCATTCATGAGGCCTTTTACGTGGCTACCAATGGTCGTCCGGGACCTGTTGTTATTGATGTGCCAAAAGATGTTCAAATATATACCAGCAAAGACATTCATTCTGGTGTCGTCAAACACAGAAGTTACAGACCAGAAGCCAAGGGTGACATTGATCAAATAAAACAAGCCGTTACACTTCTGGCGGGTGCAAAGAAGCCTATTTTTTATACGGGCGGCGGTGTGATTAATTCGGGGCCTGCGGCGGCACAATTGCTTCGTGAAATGGTTCAACTGATAGGGGCTCCCATCACGAGCACTTTGATGGGGCTTGGGGCTTATCCCGCATCGGATAAACAATTTTTGGGCATGCTTGGCATGCACGGTACTTATGAGGCGAACAATGCCATGCATGACTGTGATGTTATGGTTTGCGTTGGAGCAAGATTTGATGATCGTGTTACAGGGCGCTTAGATGCCTTTTCACCAAATTCCAAGAAGATCCATATTGATATTGATCGCTCATCCATCAATAAAACGGTGCGTGTGGACGTGCCGATCGTTGGTGATGTGGCTCATGTCTTAGAAGATATGTTAAAAGTGTGGAAGGCGACGATCTTAGAGCAAGGCAGTCATTCTTATGATGATTGGTGGGCGCAAATTGAACAATGGCGAAGCCGAGATTGTTTAAAATATAAGT
Organism: Emcibacter sp.; assembly: GCA_021741205.1. GTDB lineage: Bacteria > Pseudomonadota > Alphaproteobacteria > Sphingomonadales > Emcibacteraceae > Paremcibacter. The sequence goes on along the minus strand of JAIOYI010000001.1, from coordinate 70,610 downwards.
CTATGGATGATGTTATCATGCCGCAATATGCATTGGAAAGATTGCAGGAGCTCACCAAGGATAAAGACGTCTATTTCACGACCGAGGTCGGCCAACATCAAATGTGGGCCGCTCAATATTTAAAACTTGAAAAACCAAATCGTTGGATGACTTCAGGGGGCCTTGGAACGATGGGTTATGGTTTTCCAGCCGCCATTGGAGTACAGATAGCCCATAAAGACGCCTTGGTTATTGATGTGGCAGGTGAGGCATCTATTCAGATGAATATTCAAGAACTCAGTACCGCCGCCCAATATGACCTTCCTGTTAAAATTTTCATTCTGAATAATGAATATATGGGTATGGTTCGGCAATGGCAGGAATTAAATCATGGTGCACGCTATTCAGAATCCTATTCCGAAAGTCTTCCAGATTTTGTGGCCTTGGCAAAGGCTTATGGCGCACATGGTATTGTTGTTGATAAACCTGCGGATATTGATGGCGCGATTAAGGAAATGATTGAAACAGACGGGCTTGTTGTTGTGGATTGTCGGGTTGCAAAATTTGCAAACTGTTTCCCAATGGTGCCTAGTGGGGCTGCCCATAATGATATGATCATGCCCGATGATGATGAAGAAATAAAAGAATTTGAAGGGGGCTCAGCTCTGGTTTAACGGACTGTGGGATAAAATTATGCATCATGCACATAAAGAAATTGAAATTGTGGCCTGTCATACCCTATCCATTATTGTGGATAATGAGGCCGGCGTTTTGGCAAAGGTAATTGGTTTGTTTTCTGGAAGAGGCTATAATATTGAAAATCTGACGGTGGCCCCTGTGGATATAGAAGGTACAGAATCCCGTATTACGGTGGTAACCAAAGGAACGCCCCATGTGATAGAACAGATCAAGGCACAGCTAGACAGGCTTGTCCCAGTTCACAGGGTCGGGGACTTGACCGAGAATGGCCCCCATGTGGAACGGGAATTGGCCTTGGTTAAGGTTCATTGTGAAAATGCTCAACAGCAGGCCGCTCTTAGGATTGCGGAGGCCTTTCGGGCAAAGATTGTCGATAGCAGCTTTGACAGTTATATATTTGAAGTGACGGGAAAATCGGACAAAATAACGGCCTTTGTGCAACTGATGCAGGATGCGGGGTTGGTTGAAGTGGTTCGTACGGGCGTTGCAGCCTTAACCCGTGGCAGTAAAGCCTTATAGACGTTAGAATTATTTTTGTGAACAGGCTCACTGTTTAATGTCATAAATGGTGAGAAAATGAAATTTAAAGGAGAAGAATATGCGCGTTTATTATGACCGCGACGCAGATGTGAATTTGATTAAGACAAAAAAGGTTGTGATTTTCGGCTATGGCAGTCAAGGACATGCCCATGCTGCAAATTTGCGCGATAGTGGCGTTAAAGACATTGCGGTTGCTTTGCGCGACGGTTCTAAAACACGTGCCAAAGCAGAAAAAGCGGGTTTTAAAGTTATGAATCCTGCTGAGGCTGCGGCTTGGGGTGATGTGATCATGATCTTGGTGCCCGATGAATTGCAGGCCGATCTTTACGCCAATGATCTGGCTAAAAATATGAAACAGGGGGCTGCTCTTGTTTTTGCCCATGGTTTAAATATTCATTTCAAACTTATCGAGCCTCGTGCGGACCTTGATGTCTTTATGATTGCGCCAAAAGGTCCCGGTCATACGGTGCGTTCTGAATATCTGAAAGGTGCTGGCGTGCCAACCTTGATCGCCGTGCATCAGGATGCTTCTGGCAAGGCGCATGACCTTGGTCTTTCTTATGCGTCCGCCAATGGCGGTGGCCGTGCGGGCGTTATCGAAACAACTTTCAAGGAAGAATGTGAAACCGATCTTTTTGGTGAGCAGGCCGTTCTTTGCGGCGGTGCTTCTGCGCTTGTGCAATGTGGGTTCGAGGTCTTGACAGAGGCGGGTTATGCCCCTGAAATGGCTTATTTTGAATGTTTGCATGAATTGAAATTGATTGTTGATTTGATGTATGAGGGCGGCATTGCCAATATGCGTTATTCCATTTCTAATACGGCGGAATACGGCGATTATATGACCGGATCACGGATCATCACCCAAGAAACCAAGGCCGAGATGAAGCGGATATTGGCTGATATTCAGGAAGGTCGTTTTGTCAATGATTTCATGCTCGACAATAAGGTTGGTCAGGTAAAATTGAAGGCCGCCCGTGCTAAGGGTGCCGCTCACCCCATTGAGGCGGTTGGGGCAAATTTGCGGGCTATGATGCCTTGGTTAAAAGAAAATAAATTGGTCGATAAAGATAAAAACTAATTTTTACACCTTTAGAAAACATTATTTAAAAACCCTTCTCAAGATGATTGAGGAGGGTTTTTTTATTTCATGAAAATTTAGTTGTTGATTTATGGTTCTCACCGTACCATAGGGGGTGCAGAATATGATATGAATGGACTTTTTATGGATGAATTTATTGTTGGTTGGGAAGAATGGCTTGCACTCCCGAGTTTGGGATTGCCCGCTCTCAAGGCCAAAATTGATACAGGAGCTAAGACTTCTGCGCTGCATGCTTTTACGATCCAACCTTTTGGGTCTGTGGCAAAACCACGGGTGCGATTTGGTATTCATCCTATTCCTTCCCGTCCAGATATTGAAATTTATTGTTCTGCAGAGGTTGTTGATAAGCGTGAGGTGACATCATCAAATGGCCATATAGAGATGCGCCATGTCATCAAGGTTCCTGTAACTTTGGCGGGGCGCACATGGGATATTGAGGTAACCCTCACCAACCGTGAAAGCATGGCTTACCGCATGCTCTTGGGCCGAAGCGCCTTGGAAGGCATCGGTGTGCACCCTGATACATCCTTCTTGCAACCCAAATTAAATTATGATCTTTATAACAAGCTTAAAACCAATAAACCCATAAAAAGACCACTGCATTTGGCAATTTTAACCCGCGAGCCCAATAATTATTCTACAAAACGCATCGTCGAGGCCGCAGAAGCTCATGGTCATGAAATAGAGGTCATTGACACCAAACGCTGTTACCTGCATATCAGCAGTCATAAGCCAGAAGTCCATTATGATGGTGTGGCCTTGCCCTATTATGATGCGGTTATCCCGCGCATTGGCGCCTCTGTGACCTTTTACGGCATGGCGGTGGTGCGACAATTTCAGGCCATGGGAACCTATTGTTTGAATTCAGCGGATTCTATTGGTTTGTCACGGGATAAGCTAGCGGCCCATCAAATTTTGGCTTTGCACCGTATTCCTATGCCGACAACGGCCTTTGCCAACTCCCCCAAAGATACCGACAGCCTGCTTAAACTGGTGGGCGGTGCGCCGATTATCTTGAAGCTTTTGCAAAGTACGCAAGGTCGGGGTGTGGTGCTTGCCGAAACCAAAAAGGCAGGAGAGGCCGTGATCAGTGCCTTTCAGGGTTTGGACGCAAATTTTATTGCACAGGAATTTGTCAAAGAAGCATCAGGCACGGATCTGCGCTGTTTCGTTGTGGGACGGAAAGTTATTGCCGCCATGCTCCGAACCTCGGACGAGGGGGATTTTAGATCAAATCTTCATGCAGGTGGTCGGGCTATAAAGGCGACCATTACGCCAGAGGAAAAGGCTATCGCCCTGCATGCGGCCCGTGTGTTGGATCTGAAGGTGGCGGGTGTTGATATTATTCGGGCAAAATCAGGTCCAAAAGTTTTAGAAGTCAACAGCTCTCCCGGACTTGAGGGTATTGAAAAGGTCACAAAGAAGAATATTGCCGAACAGATCATTCAGCATATTGAACGTAATGTGCAACCTCTATTCAAACCAGTACGTAAATAATAATCGTATGGGTGAGGGTTAAAGGGTTTACTTATCTTCACCCATTTTAAGGGCGGCGATGAAGGCGGAATGGGGGATTTCCACATTGCCGTATAGGCGCATTTTCTTCTTGCCCTTTTTCTGCTTATCCAGCAATTTTCGCTTACGGCTCACGTCGCCGCCGTAACATTTGGCGGTCACGTCTTTGCGCATGGCACTGATGGTTTCACGGGCAATAACCTTGCCACCGATTGCCGCCTGAATAGGGATTTTGAACAATTGACGTGGGATCAGGTCTTTCAGCCGTTCGCATAGCGCCCGACCCCGATATTCAGATTGTGATCTATGCACCATCATGCTGAGCGCATCAACAGGCTCGGAATTGACCATAATGGTGAGCTTCACCAAATCGCCTTCTCGGTAACCATCCATCTGATAGTTAAAACTTGCATAACCACGAGAGACGGATTTTAGCTTATCATAGAAGTCATAGACCACCTCGTTCAGGGGCAGTTTATACACAAGCATAGCCCGATTTCCCGCATAGGTCATTTCCACCTGTTCGCCGCGCTTATCCTGACATAATTTCAGGACGGAACCCAGATATTCATCGGGTACAAGAACGGTGGCTAAAATCCAAGGTTCCTCAATATGGTTGATATAGGTGGGATCTGGCATATCGGCGGGATTATGCAATTCCTTTGTCGTGCCGTTGTTCAGGTGGATTTTATAAATCACGCTTGGGGAGGTTGTGATAATATCCAGATCAAATTCACGGGTCAGGCGCTCCTGAATAATTTCCAAATGAAGCATACCAAGAAAGCCACAGCGAAAGCCATAACCTAGAGCCGTTGAGGTTTCGGTTTCAAAGGTGAAGCTCGCATCATTTAAGCGTAGTTTGAGCATACTGTCTCGCAAATCCTCAAAATCCGCCGCATCGGCTGGAAAAAGACCGCAGAAAACCACACTCTGCACAGGCTTAAAGCCGGGCAATGCTTTAAGGGCAGGTCTTTTAACCTCGGTAATGGTGTCCCCCACATGGGTCTGGGATACTTCTTTTATGGAGGCGGTGAAGAATCCGATCTCGCCAGGACCCAAATCATCGACCAAAATCTCTTTTGGGGTAAAAACACCGACTCTGTCCAAGGTATGTTCTGATTCGGCGACCATCATTTTGATTTTCATGCCTTTTTTGATTTTGCCGTCAATCACCCGGATCAAAACCATAACCCCAAGATAGGTGTCATACCAGCTATCCACCAGAAGAGCTTTTAAGGGCGCATTAATGTCACCCTTGGGAGCAGGGAGTGTCATCACAATGCTGTTGAGCAGGTCATCAATGCCTTCACCCGTTTTGGCGGATACTTTGATCGCGCCACTGGCATCAATGCCGATCACGTCTTCTATTTGGGTGCGCACCTGTTCTGGTTCTGCGGCGGGAAGATCAATTTTATTGAGGACAGGTAAAATTTCGTGGTTATTGTCGATGGCTTGATAGACATTGGCCAAGGTTTGGGCCTCAACACCTTGACTTGAATCCACCACAAGAACAGAACCTTCGCAGGCATAAAGACACCGACTAACCTCATAGGCGAAGTCCACATGACCCGGTGTATCCATAAGATTTAAAATATAGATGCTGCCGTCTCGTGCCTTGTAGCGAAGCCGAACTGTTTGGGCTTTGATTGTGATTCCACGCTCGCGCTCGATATCCATACTATCAAGCACTTGATTCTTCATTTCACGATCCGTCAATCCCTCGCAATGCTGAATCAGACGATCCGCAAGGGTGGATTTCCCATGGTCAATATGGGCAATGATGGCAAAATTTCTTATTTTATCTAACTCGGTCATGACAGGGCTTTTATCACTCATTGCATAGAAAAGACAAGGGGATAATGTGGGGGAACAGACGGATTATTATGTATGTAGGCGATATTATCTAATCGGAGCCGTCGGTTTATGAGCCAGATAGCGATAAAGTTTTAATTCACCTGAACGCATCGCCTTGGTTACGCTATTCCATAACCTTGTTTCTTCCATTATAGCAGACAGATCTTCTTTTATATCTTGTTTATTATCTGCCAGTTTTTGGATGAGTTTCTCTGTGGAGGCCCATGCTTCATTTATCATTTCGAGATAATGTTGGGTTATATCTTCATGGATGCGGATTTTAAAGCCCGCCTTTTCAAGTAGGATATTATAGGCATCCGATGTTATGAGGTATGAATTATCTGGGGTATATTTTTCCCATGCTATGATATCGGGATGGGTGATACTCGCTTCATCTTTTATCACATAATCGCTGAGTAGAAACAAACTGTCATGTTTTAATTGATCATAAATAATTTTGAGGAGCGGGGCTTTGTTTTTAATGCTGAATAAAAATTCCTTAGAAAAAGCGCGATCAAATTGACGGTCAAAGGCCGGAGAATTTTCAAGATCAAGGTGGATAATGGGGGCTTTTTTTTCAAGCCCTTTTGCTGTTGATATTTTCATACCTTCTTCGGTAAGCAGTTTGTTATGGTCATAACCCGATATCCAAACACCAAATTCTTCTGCGAGAACGCGGGCTGGTCCTCCAAGACCTGCACCAATAACCATTGCACTCATTTTGGGGGATAGGGCGAGAAGTTTTGACATATCAATGACATTTTTTGCGCCTCCTGGGCCACAAAATCCCGTACCCCAAATCATTTGGGCTATGTCCATACGCTTTTGATTCCAAGATATTTTATTGTTTTTTTCGGTAGCAGGTGTCTTTACAGGAGACCCTTGATTACTTCCATGACGAAGACGCATTTTTTCTTCTATATCAGCAAGATCATAGCCTTGCCACCAAGCGATTAATCGCCATTTTAAGGGGATTTTTTTGGAATTATTTTCTGTTTTTGCAGCCATAATGATTACTTACTAGCGTATTTTTTCATTAGGCTTATTGGCTAGAAACCGCCATACATGAATATGACCTTCTTTGAGAAGTTTAGCCCGTAATGCCCAAAACTCTGCCTCCTTCATGAGAGATTTTATAGCCTTGGTTCCTTCTTCCCCCTTAGCGGCAAGATGCTCTGCAACCGTTGCAGCCTTTGCCCAGCTATGTTCAATAAGTTCCACATATTCCTTAGAGACATCTTCATTAACCCTCAAGATAAAACCAGCCTTCTCTAAGGTGGTTTTCATATTGTCTGTGGTGACAGGGTAAGGCGGGGAGGGTTCCTGTTTTAACCATTTTTGTACGTCTTTATTCTCTAGAGAAGAAATATCCGTCAAGGTATAATCGGTAATCAGGAACAAGGCGCCATGTTTTAATGTATCAAAAACATCCTTGATAATTTTAACCTTATCGGGGTAACAATAGAGCGCCTCTTTGGAAAAGGCGCGGTCATAATGTCGGTCAAAGGGATTTTCCTGCGTAGGGTCAAAAGGACGAATAATAGCTTTAGATCCAAAGCCCTTATCATTCGATATCTTCATGCCCTGTGTGGCCAGTTCTTCGGATAACTCATAGGCTGTGATCCAGACTCCGAATTCTTCTGCTAAAACACGGGCAGGGCCACCAAGACCCGCACCGATGATAAGCGCACTCATTTCAGAATTCATGGTCAATAACTTGCACATGCTAATGATATGGTCTTTGCCGCCTGGGCCACAATATCCTTCACCCCATATCAATTGGGTCATTTCCATTCTGATTTTATCCCAAGGTAAGGAGGAGACATCTGGTTCAGTCCCCTTGGGGGAGGCTTTCAGGGTTGATAAAGAGGTCTCATGGTCACGCAGCTCTCTAAGGCGTGCTTTCACATCCTCTAGGTCATAACCATTCCACCAAGCTTTTATTCTTAGTTTAATGGGAACCTTAATATCTTTAATATCTTTAATATCTTCAACCATTAACCTGAAATCTCAATATCTAAATATATCGTATTCTATTCTAATGGAATGGCCTTTATAATATGTTAATGATAATACGCCCTCAAAATATAACATGATGAGGGCGATATTTACAGAGCAGATAAGGTGAAATGTGATCTTAGCGCAATTTTCCTTGGGTTTGTTTTAGTACATTGGCAATGACTTTTGAGGAAAATAACTCTATCTCCTCTTCGGTAAGGGTTCTATTCTCTGGTTGTAATTTAACATTGATCGCCATAGATTTATAACCTTCATCAATACCAGCCCCAGCGTAAATATCAAAAAGACTAACATCTGCAATGAGTTTTTTGTCCGTATCCCGTACAGTTCTCATAAGGCTTGCAGAGGTTACATCATTATGCACCACAAAGGCAAAATCCCGTTCTACCATCTGAAAATCAGACGTTTTTAGAGGACCACGGCTGTTGCCAATTTTATTTTTTGGAAAAGGAATATTTTCGAGCAGAATTTCAAAACCTACCAAGCGTCCCTTTATATCAAGCGCCCTGCAGATGACAGGATGAATTTCTCCAAAATAGGCCAGAATATTTTTTGGCCCAAGACGAATTGTTCCACTGCGCCCAGGATGATACCAAGCAGGAGCCTCTGGGATAACTTGAGCATTATCTATCTTAACCCCTATCGCCCGAAGGATAGATTCTGCATCTGCTTTTGCCGTGATGCAGTCCACATCTTTTGGGGTTTCCCGCCAATGTTTTTCAATATTTTGCCCTCTTCTGACCCCAGCAAGGATAAGGGATTGCCCCTCAGCTGTGTCGTCTTTAAATTGATTACCACATTCAAAGAGTGCAATATTTTTAAATCCCCGATCCACATTACGTCCAATGGCCGTGATCAAATTTGGCAATAGATTGGGTCGCATAGCATCAAGATCTGAACTGATGGGATTGTCCAAGATCAGTGCGGGATCAAGATCAGCAAATAATTTTGCCTGTGCCGACGGCAGGAATGACCATGTTATGGCCTCCCGCAATCCTAAACTTGCGGCAGTACGTTTTGCGGTGCGGGCGCGCTTTTGCATCGGATTTAGGCCAGTTTTGATGTCACGAGTTGAGGGGGGAAGAGCCGTTGCACGAATATGCTCAAACCCATGAATTCTAAGGACTTCTTCGACCAAATCCGCCTCACCATCAATATCACAACGCCAAGAAGGGGTCGTGACATTGAGTTTGCTATCAGATTTTTCTATCTGAAAACCAAGGTTTTGCAGAATTTTAATAATCTCCTCTTCGCTCACATCCACACCACCAAGATGAGAAACCCGTTCTGGGCGCAGGGTTAGGGTCTTTGAAATGATGGGAATAGTACCCGCAACAATAGCGTGGCTTGCCTCGCCGCCGCACATATCAAGTATTAATTTGGTAGCAAGTTCAAGGCCAGATGTTACTGTTTCAGGGTCAACGCCTCGCTCAAAACGGTAGCGTGCATCACTATCAATGGCATATTGGCGTCCCGCCATTGCAATGGTAATGGGGTCAAACCATGCGCTTTCTACGAAGACATTAACCGTATCATTCTGACAGGCTGTGCTTAAGCCCCCCATAACGCCGCCAAGACCGATCACACCACTGTTGTCTGTGATAACGCAGGCGCCGCTGTTCAAGGTATATTCCTTGTCATCAAGAGCCTCAAAATATTCACCTTTTTCAGAAAGGCGCACCACAATATCCCCCTGAAGCTTGTCTGCATCATAAACATGCAGAGGTCTTGCTCTATCATAGCTGACGAAATTGGTAATATCCACCAGTGCCGAAATGGGTTTCATGCCAAGGGCACGTAACTTTTTTTGCAGCCATTCTGGACTTGGGCCATTTTTTAGACCACGAATATAACGTCCTGCAAATGTGGGACATGATTTCGGGTCTTGGAGAATAACCTTTTGCGGGCAGTCATAGGAGCCTTCAACAGAAGGAATATGGCCTGTTTTTAATTGACCAAGACCTGCCGCGGCAAGATCACGAGCAATACCATATATGCCAAGCGCATCTTGGTGATTTGGGGTTATGGCAATCTCAAACACAGGATCATTTAATTGCTTATAGTCGGTAAATTTTGTGCCAACAGGGGCATCTTGAGGTAAATCAATAATACCGTCATGATTATCGCCAAGGCCGAGTTCCCGCTCGGAACACATCATGCCATTGGAGTCAACGCCTCTTATTTTGGTAGGACGTAGCACCATATCATTGGCGGGAATAGTGGCACCAGAGGGGGCAAAGGCACCCTTAAGACCCATCCGTGCATTGGGGGCACCACAAACGACTTGCAATATTTCTGTGCCTGTGTTGACCTTTAAGACTTGTAATTTATCCGCATCGGGATGGGGGGCAGCTTCTATAACCTCGGCTATCACAAAATCCTCTAAGCCGTCTGCTGGATTTTCTATGCCCTCAACCTCAAGCCCAATGGCGGTCAGTTTTTCTGAAATTTGATCAAGGGTTGCATTGGTGTCTAGATGCTCTTTGAGCCATGAAAGGGTGAATTTCATTTATTGTCCCCCATTTTGGTTAAGGGGGGAACTATCGCTCATGTTTTCGCTACTTGAGCTCCCCCCGATCTTGCGATCTCCCCCCACTTTATTATTTTGCGTGCTTAAAGACGGAATGTCGAGGGCGGCAAAGCCATAATGCTTTAACCAGCGCAAGTCAGCGGCAAAGAAATCCCGCAGATCAGGAATGCCCCATTTGAGCATGGCAATACGGTCAAGTCCCATGCCAAAGGCAAAGCCCTGATATTCATTGGGGTCAATATTAACATTTTCAAGCACACGGGCATTCACCATGCCACAACCCATAATTTCAAGCCAGTCATCACCCTCACCAATGAGGATCTCACCGTCCTTAAAAGCGCAACCAATATCCACTTCAGCAGAAGGTTCCGTGAAGGGGAAATAGCTTGGGCGGAAACGAATTTTAACATTATCCAGTTCAAAAAATTTGCGGCAAAATTCTTCGATGCACCATTTTAAATGTCCCATATTAATATTCTTGTCGATAACAAGGGCCTCTACCTGATGGAACATCGGAGTATGGGTTGCATCACTGTCACAACGATAGGTGCGGCCAGGTGCAATGATACGGTAGGGGGGCGGTCCTGACATCATGGTTCTGATTTGAACAGGCGACGTATGGGTGCGCAACAGTTTGCGGTTGCCCTTTTCGTCTTCGGGAAAATAGAAGGTATCATGCATTTGACGGGCAGGATGTTCGGCGGGAATATTTAAGGCCGTGAAGTTATAAAAATCTTCCTCAATTTCTGGTCCTTCGGCCACGCTAAAGCCAAGTTCTGTGAAAATTTCGGTCACTTCATCCATGACTTGGGTAATGGGGTGGATGCTGCCGTTATTTTCAGGTAAAGTGGGCAAGCTAATATCAATCTTTTCCGATTGAAGACGGATGTTTAATTCTTTGAGCTCTAGGGCTGATTTGCGGTCTGAGAGCGCGTTATTGATTAAATCCTTTAGACCATTGAGTTTGGGGCCAAAGGTTTTTTTCTCATCGGGCGTCATTTTGCCAAGTTCTCGCATTAAAAGGCTAATACGGCCTTTTTTGCCAACTTCCGATATTCTAATATCTTCCAGTATGACAAGATCGTCACAGGCCTCAATGGCTGCAAGGATATCTTTTTCTAATTTCTGGAGGTCATCCATATTGTTATCCAATATATAAAATTATGTATTAAAATAATAAAAGGAGCCTACCGCTATAACAGCAGGCTCCTTACTTGAACTTTAGAGACCGACGGGCCATTAACACATTATGCGTTAAGAGCGGCCTGTGCCTGATCGGCAATAGCTTTAAAAGCATCCGGTTCACGAACGGCCAAATCAGCCAGAACTTTACGGTCAAGTTCGATGCCTGCGAGTTTCAGGCCGTTCATAAATCGTGAATAGGTCATATCATGCATGCGCGCTGCCGCATTTATGCGCTGAATCCATAGTCCACGGAATGTTCTTTTTCTTACCTTGCGGTCACGGTATGCATATTGTTGTGCTTTTTCAACAGCCTGCATAGCAACCTTGATGGTGCTTTTGCGGCGACCACGGTAACCTTTTGCAAGTTTAAGTACTTTTTTGTGACGTGCGTGAGATGTCACGCCTCTTTTTACATGTGCCATTTTCTGTTCCTAATCAACCGTTGGGGAGGAATTTCATAACGATACGGGCATCCTGATCACACAGAATGGTTGTACCACGTTGGTTACGGATTTGTTTATTTGTACGTTTGATCATACCATGCTGTTTGCCAGCCTGTGATGCGCGCACTTTTCCTGTACCGGTGATTTTGAAGCGCTTTTTAGCACTACTTTTGGTTTTCATCTTGGGCATTTCGCTTTTCCTTTTTTATCAAATATTGCACCACAGTTTCCAGTGGTAAGCTTTCCGAGTGATGAGGCATGCCCTGCCATACCACTCAATGAAGTTGAGGTGTATACTCTGCTTCTCCCTGTTATGCAAGGGGGTTTAGTGATAAAAATCAATAAGTTTTCTATATTTTATTGCCTTGTTCTTACCATGATTAATAATTATTCTGTATTTGTAATATTTGGATAGGAAGGAATAATATGATCTATAATGGGATTGGTTCGATAAGCAGGCGGTATCTTATACGATTTATTACCGCAGTTTTTTTCAGTTTTGTTGTATTTCCAACAGTTTTATTAGCCAAAGATGGCGATATTGTTCAGGCAAAGCCTGCGCTTTGGGTTGTTGAAAAAGGGCAAAACAAAACCTATTTACTGGGGTCATTTCATCTGCTGCCCAAAAATTACACATGGTATGACGGCATCATTAAAATGTCATTTGAGGCATCGGATGAATTGGTTTTGGAAACGGATATTGACCCCAAAGCCACCGCCGAAATACAAGGTCTTGTCATAAAAAATGGTTTTTTCCAAGATGGGGATACACTTAAAAATCATCTGGATTCCGCTCATTATCAGAAAATGCTGAAACATGCTAAAGGTCTTATGGGGGTTGATGAGGTGATGGCGGCGAAATCTAAACCGTGGTTTATGGCCGTACAATTATCTGTTGTTTCTATTATGTCTATTGGTATGGACCCTGCTTCTGGTGTGGATGTTGCCTTGCAGTCAAAGGCTATGGAAAAGGGTAAACCCATACATGGCCTCGAGACACCAACGGAACAAATGATGGCACTCATAGATCATCCTTTGAAGGTGCAGTCAGAAATGCTGGAAGACACCTTGGATAAGCTTGATGATTTTCAGAGCTATATTGCTTCATATCTGGCCGCATGGGCATCGGGGGATAGTGACAAGATTTCTGATACCATGGTCAATGATATGGCCAAACATAAGGAAATGTACAAGGCTTTACTGGTTGATCGGAATAATAATTGGCTGCCCATAGTTGAGGGATATATCAACAGCGAAAAAAATATATTCATCGTTGTGGGGGCTGCTCATTTGGTGGGCAAGGATGGCCTTGTGAACATGCTTAAAGAAAAAGGCTATAAGGTTGAAAAAGTCCAGTAAATGAGAAACCCGCCGAGCCATTCAGACTACGGCGGGTCATCGTCTCTGGCAACGGTGGAAAATTCAGCTGCTATTTCTCATCATGCCAAGATGTGCTTAACCTTTGGGCGCACATTCGAGGCTATTATACATCAAAAAAACGAAAAAATCAAAGAGGTCTAAAGATCTTAGTGGTTAGACGGTTTTTTAATATTATTCTAAAATATTTTTATAACGACTCGAAAAAAAAGCAGAGAAAATTCTCTGCTTAAATTTATTACGGATGTGAAAGACTGCGTTATTTAGGCGATAAAATCATGACCATTTGACGGCCTTCAGTTTTTGGAGCCTGTTCCACTTTAGCTTTTTCACGGAAGTCTTCTTGGACTCTGACCAAAACATCCATTCCGAGCTCTTGATGCGCCATTTCACGACCACGAAAGCGTAAAGTAACCTTTACTTTGTCGCCAACGCTCAAGAATTTATCAACAGATCGCATTTTGACATCATAGTCATGTTTTTCAATGCCAGGACGAAGTTTAATCTCTTTAACTTCAACGGTTTTTTGTTTTTTCTTTGCAACACTTGCCTTTTTCTGGGCTTCATAGCGAAATTTGCCATAATCCAGAATTTTACAAACAGGGGGTTCTGCATTGGGAGAAATTTCAACAAGATCCAGACCGGCAATCTTTGCCATTGCTAGACCCTTTTCTATGGTAACTGTGCCGTGATTTTCACCAGTTTCATCAATTAATCTTATTTCATCCGAAATAATGTCATCATTAACCCTTGGTCCTTTTCTGGATGGTGGGGTTTGTATTGGTTTTTTAGCTATTTAACTTCCTCCTGCGTAGACTGTCATTCAGTCTTAATACGCTTATCTGTTTATTTTGGTGTAAATTATTGTGTTCTTTATTACTGAAAAAACAAAAAATTGCAACGAACATCGTGTTTTTTTATATTATCTTAAATCTGGCGCAACGGATTCAGCGATAAGACTCTCAATGGCAGCGGCGAGATCACGGGTTTCTTGATCTTTTGATCCAAGTCGTCTTATGGTTACGGTGTTTTCCTCGCTTTCACGGTTTCCAGCCACAAAAATTGCCGGCGTTTTGGCGTGGGAATGTTCCCGTATCTTGTAATTGATTTTCTCGTTACGCAAGTCGATCTCTGCCCTTATTCCTTGGGCGATTAATTGATCGTATATTTTGCGGACATAATCATCCTGTTCTGATGTGATGCCCGTGACAACAACTTGCACAGGGGCAAGCCAAAGCGGAAAACGACCTGCATGTTCTTCGATCAGGATACCGATAAAGCGTTCAAATGACCCAAGAATTGCACGATGCAACATCACGGGACGATGTTTATTATTGTCAGAACCAATATAGTGGGCGTCAAGTCTTTCAGGCAAAATAAAGTCAGCTTGGAATGTGCCGCATTGCCAGTCCCGCCCAATGGCGTCCGTCAGCACAAATTCAAGTTTTGGGCCATAAAAAGCCCCTTCACCTGGGTTCATGGTATAATCAATATTGGCACTTTCCACGGCAATTTTCAATGCCGCTTCTGCCTTATCCCAAACCTCATCACTGCCCGCACGCACCTTTGGCCGATCAGAAAATTTGACCCGCACATTTTCAAAGCCGAAATCCTTATATATTTCCAATAGCATTTTGCAGAATGTAATACATTCATCGCTGATCTGTTCTTCGGTACAGAAGATATGAGCGTCATCTTGGGTAAAGGCTCGTACCCGCATCAGGCCATGCAGAGCACCCGACGGCTCATAACGGTGGCATGAACCAAATTCCGCAAGCCGTAAGGGAAGATCACGGTAACTCACAATGCCTTGATTGAAAACCTGTACATGGCAGGGACAATTCATGGGTTTTAAGGCAAAGGTCTTGTCATCGGATTGGGTTGTGTACATATGTTCATGAAATTTATCAGCATGTCCCGACTTTTCCCATAAAACACGGTCCACAAGCTGCGGTGTATTGATTTCCATATAGCCATATTTTTTTTGTTTGCGGCGAATATAGCTTTGGATCTGTTGATATATGGTCCAGCCATTGGGATGCCAGAAAGGCATGCCTGTGGCTTCTTCCTGAAAATGGAAAAGACTCATCTCACGGCCAATTTTGCGGTGATCACGCTTTTCTGCTTCTTCTAGTCGGGTCAGATAGGCAGTGAGTTCTTTTTTTGTTCGCCAAGCCGTACCATAAATTCGTTGCAGCATTTCATTGTTGCTGTCACCCCGCCAATAGGCGCCAGCCACCTTCATAAGCTTGAAGCAATCCTTGCCAAGTTTTCCCGTGCTTGGTAAATGAGGTCCCCGACAAAGATCAATAAAACTTCCTTGTTTATACAGGGTGATGGTTTGACCTTCTGGAATGGCGGCGATAAGTTCGGCCTTATAGTCTTCGCCCATGTTTTTAAAGAAAGCCACCGCATCATTGCGGTTCATTTCAGAACGGACAATGTCTTCATTGCGTTCAATAATATCCACCATGCGCTTTTCAATAATCTCAAGATCATCGCTAGAGAAGGGTTCGTTGCGGGCAAAGTCATAGTAAAAACCGTTTTCGATGGCGGGGCCTATGGTCACTTGGGTATCGGGGTAAAGCTCCTTTACGGCCTCTGCCATGATATGGGCCGCATCATGGCGTAAAATTTCCAACGCCGCATCATCCTGATTGGTGATGATGGAAACATTGGCATTTTCCGTGATTTGTCGGCTTAAATCCCATTGTTCACCGTTCACCACAATGGCAATGGCAACTTTTGCAAGGCCTGGGCCAATATCAGCAGCGAGGGTGCTGCCCGTTACCGAACCCTGATAGGTTCTGATACTACCATCTGGCAGGGTTAGGGCAACATTTTCACGGATCGTCATCTTATCACTCATATTTCTATTTTTCAGTTATTGGATTATGGTATAGTTCTGCGCGACATTAAAAGGAAAAAACCAACTGTCAAGTAGCAGTTGCATATTTTGGGTGTCTTTGCCATAAAAATAGCTCAGTTAGAAGAGAGAACAAGGGAAATATATGGATTATATAATCTCCGGCGATCGGAAACTGGCTTATGAGCAGATATTGGGCAAAAGTCCGACAGTTGTTTTCTTTTCTGGTTTTATGTCCGATATGACAGGCACAAAAGCCGAGACTTTGGATAAATTTTGTCAAAGCCGTGGGCAGGCTTACGTACGCTTTGATTATTCGGGACATGGTAAGTCTTCTGGCGATTTCATGGATGGCACGATCGGGGCATGGAAAGAAGACGGTCTTGCGGTTATTGATCAGCTGACCGAAGGGGATTTGATTTTGGTGGGCTCAAGCATGGGTGGCTGGATAGCGCTTTTGTGTGCGCTCGAG
Organism: Emcibacter sp.; assembly: GCA_021741205.1. Classification (GTDB taxonomy): domain Bacteria; phylum Pseudomonadota; class Alphaproteobacteria; order Sphingomonadales; family Emcibacteraceae; genus Paremcibacter. The sequence goes on along the minus strand of JAIOYI010000001.1, from coordinate 54,032 downwards.
CGAAAAAGAAGGGTGCGAGGCATAGTCGGCCTTGCGGCGGCGCCTGATTTTACCAAGGAATTATGTTGGGATCGCTATTCAGACGAGATTAAGGCAATCTTAAAGCGGGACGGGGTTTATTATGAGGCCTGCGATTACGGCGATGATCCCTATCCCATGACCATGACATTATTACAGGAAGGCAATAATCATTTGTTGCTCGCAAAGCCCATTGATCTTGATTGTCCTGTACGGCTTATTCAAGGGATGAAAGATCCTGACGTACCGTCCATCACAGCCCAAAGATTATGCGATAAGTTAAGCAGCGAAGATGTGGTTATTACTTATGTTAAGAATGGTGATCACCGTTTATCAACGGAGACTGACTTAAAACGTCTGTGTCAGTTGGTCAAAGAGATTTCAGGGGCGTTATCATGAAAGAACAGGCGACATTGATTGATGTGAGCCATGTGGTCAGACATGGCATGATCACTTATAAAGGGCTTCCCGCACCGATTATTTGTGATTTTTTGAGCAGAGAAGCCTCAAAAGAATTTTATGACGAGGATACGTCATTTAATATTGGACGGATTGATATGATTGCCAACACGGGTACTTATCTTGATGCGCCTTTTCATAGATTTGAAACGGGTAAGGATCTTTCTGAACTCGACCTAAGTTCCCTTGCAAATCTTGACGGGATTGTGATTAATGTGGACGCAAGCCTTCAGAAGATTACGGCTGAAAATTTTAAGGGTGTCATTGTGATGGGAAAGGCTGTGCTCATCAGAACCGATTGGTCCCGTCATTGGGGAACGGATCAATATTTTGAGGATTTTCCCCATTTGACCAAGGATGCGGCGGAATATTTAAGAGACCATGGTGCCGTTCTTGTGGGTATTGATTCTCATAATATTGATGATACAAGGGGCGGATCCCGTCCCGTTCATTCAACCCTTCTTGGTGCGGACATTCCGATTGTGGAACATATGACAAGACTTAAAGATTTGCCAGAATCGGGATTTAAATTTTTTGCGGTGCCTGTAAAGGTAAAGGGTATGGGAACTTTTCCTGTGCGTGCCTTTGGCTTAGTCGTTGATTAGGGCTTTAAACCCTTGCTTATAGGTGGGGTATTTGAGGGCTATCCCAAGGTCTTGTTTGATACGGTCGTTGCATACTCTTTTATTTTCCGAATAAAATGATGCCATTATAGGTGACATTTCTGCATCCTTAAAATCCGTGGACGGCAACGGCTCGCGACCCAAAAGGTTGCAAATATAATCCAGAACATCCGCATTGGAGGCTGGCAAATCATCAACCACATTATAAATTTGACCCTGAAGAGATGATGTCATGGAGGCATATAAACTTTGGACAATATCATCCACATGAATGCGAGAGAAATATTGTCCCTCTTTCACGATTTTATTAATTTTCCCTGACATGATATTCATTAAGGAGCCTTTATTCGGTCCGTAGATGCTGCCGAGGCGAAAGATATTAACGGGGATATGGGAAAGACTTTGCCAATCTTGTTCAGCTTTTAGGCGCTGATCTCCCCGTAATGAGGTTGGTGCGGGCGGGGTGTCATCATTGACCCAGTCGCCGTTTCGATCGCCGTAAACACCCGTTGTGGATAAATATCCGACCCATTTTAGGTTTTTAAGTTTTGCGATTTCGGTTCTATGATGGTGGAGGACGGGGTCTCCAATCTGATCCTGCGGTGGAATGGAAATCAATATATGGGTCACATCAGACAGAATTTCAGAAGCATGGGGCAGTGGGCAGAGATTATTGAATATATGATAATCAATATGAGGAATGGGGTTGGGTGTGGTTTTTTGGGTGGTACCTGAAAATTGCCAAGATGTTTTTTGCTGTTTTAGAAAACTTATAAGATGGTGGGCACTATAGCCCAATCCAAAACAGAATAGTTTTTGTGTCATTGTTACGCTTCTCATTGATCTTCCCATTGATCTTCCCATTGATCTTTTTTGAATTTAAGGCCATATTCCCAAAAATGAAACAAATATTGTCCCTAGTTATTCTATTTTACCTTGGCGCCCTGTCATTATCCTATGCGGGGGAGATAGAGAATGATGCGGATAAATATCAAAAATGTATGAGTCTTGTGGACAGTGATCCAAATGCCGCCTTGGCTTTTGTGCAAGGCTGGATATTTTCAGAAACAGATATAATTTCAAATAATATTCCAGCGGGACATTGTAAGGCTTTGAGCTATCTGGCGCTTGATAGGGCGGTGGAGGCTGCGGAACTTTTGGAACAACTTGTGGATGATATGACCATAGAGGATAATAGCGCAAGTCTATCCCCGTTTAATGATCCCATGCTAAAGGTGGAGTTGTATGCTCAAGCGGCACTTTCATGGAAAGAGGCGGGAAAGTTGGATAAAGCTTATGACGCTTTTGGGGCGGCTTTATCTAGTATAGTGCAGAACAGTCTCCTGCAGGATAATCATGCTATTCTATATGACTTATTCCTAGAGCGCGGCACGGTACAAATATTACGCAGCCAATATAAGGCTGCAATAGAAGATTTTACCCTTGCCCTAGAGCAGGATCAGACACAATTTGAAGCATTTTTGCAGCGGGCAAAGGCATATCGAAAAAGGCGAGATTATCTTGCCGCTCGGCTTGATTTGAACATGGCCATAGAGCTTTCCGAGAATAATCCAGATATTTTGCTGGAAAGCGGAATCGTTTTTAGAGAGCAAAATAAAATATTGGAAGCCGCAGCGGAATGGCAGAGAATATTGGATATTTACCCTGATTCTGATACGGCGAAATTGGCTGAAACTAATCTTAAGCTTCTGAAAATTGAATGAATGATTCGTATTATTGCCATAGTTATGACATAGTAATGTTCTTATCTTAGGTAAGTATTCTGATGATTATGTGTTTTCTCTTAACTAAAAATAAGGAAATTTCTATGATGAAAAAAGATGAAAAAAATATTGTATCAAAATTTGTGGTTGCAGCCTTTGTTGCGATTTCGTTCATTTTGGCTCCTGCATTAAGTTTTGCCGATGACAAAGGAGAGCAGGAAAAAGCCGAGCAAATGATGAAGCGGGATGCCAAGAAAGAGGAAAAGGAGGCTCATAAGGCAGAGAAAAAGGCAGAAAAACAAGCTAGAAAAGCCGCCTGTAAAGCAGACCCTAAAAATTGTCCTTCAGACCATAAAGAAGAAAAAAAGAAATATAAGGACAAAGAAGCTAAAGAAAAAATGAAGAAGATGAAACATAAGGAAGATCATGAAAATGATCATGATGATTGATCTCAATATTTTGAGAACATAATCTATCTTTAAAAGGTTAAGGAGGCGTTTTCGCCTCCTTGCTTATTTTTGCCATTCTTGCCGTACAGCATCATCATTTTCTTTGATTGAATATTTATCTTTGAAATTTTGCCATTCTTCCTCATTACATAATTGTAAAAGCGCCCAAACCGCCATCGCCCGTACATAAGGAGATGGATCACAAAGCTTATCTTTCACCTTGGGGATTAAAGACTTATCATTGCTGTTGCCCACTGCAATTAAGATATTACGGATGAAATAATCCCGCCCGATCCTCTTTACGGGGGAGCCAGAAAAAAGGTTGCGAAATGCGGGATCATCCAATTCAATGAGGTCACTCAACCGCGGAAAAGTAAATTCAATGCGGGGATCATAGGACGGTTCAAGGGTTTTTTTGGCAAATTTATTCCAAGGACAGATCGCAAGACAATCATCACAACCATAGATACGATTGCCCATTGCTTTTCGGAATTCTTTGGCAATATGGCCTTTATATTCTATGGTCAGGTAAGATATGCATCGCCTTGCATCCAATTGGTTTGGGGCGGGAAAGGCCTTGGTTGGACAAATATCAAGACATTTCACACAAGATCCACAATGGTCTTTTTCTGGCTCATCTGGCTCAAGATATAGGGTCGTAAATATGCTGCCCAAAAATAGCCACGAGCCAAAATCACGACTGACCAGATTGGTATGCTTGCCTTGCCAGCCCATGCCAGATTTTTCAGCCAAAGGTTTTTCCATGACGGGTGCGGTATCCACAAAAACCTTAACATCCGCATCATATTTCCGGTGCAGATTTCGCGCCACCTGTTTGAGTTTTTTCTTGACCACATCATGGTAATCCCGTCCTCTTGCATAGACTGAAATATTACCTCGATCGGTGTGAGAGAGCAGGGAAAGTGGATCATGAGACGGGCCATAATTCATACCAAGCATGATGATGCTTTTGACTTCGGGCCAAAGGGTTAAGGGAGACTGTCGTCTGTCCGATTTTTCCATCATCCACGCCATATCCCCGTGACGACCCAGATCAAGAAATTGTTTAAAATGGTGGGCATTTTTTTCTAAACCAAAAGGAGATGTTATTTTAACAAGGTCAAAGCCCGCCTCTTTTGCGGTTTGGATAATGTGATTTTTGGCGGGGCTTATGTCCGACATCGACGTTTAAAAATCAAGATTCTTATAGTGAGGCACAGGGGGAAGTCCCGCGATCAGGTCTTTCAGTAAAGGACGGAAAGAAGGGCGAGATTTTATGCGAGCATACCAATCCTTTGCCCCGCTGAAATCATCCCATGGTACGTCGCCGAGATAATCAAGACAGGAAAGATGGGCAGCGGCTGTGATATCGGCGTATGAAATTTCATCGCCTCCTAACCAATTGCGTCGTTCTGCCAGATATTCAATATAGCGCAGATGTTGTTTAAGATTGATGGTGGCGCATCGGATGTTGCTGGCTTCTGGTACACCTAGTTTGAGAAATCTTTTCATGATCTTCTCGGTGATTAATAAGGATGTAACTTCTTCGTTAAACTTTACGTCAAACCAATCGATCAAGCGTCTAATTTCAGCCCTTTCTTCTGGGCCATTGCCAAGTAATCGGGGTTCCGGGTGAGTTTCTTCCAAAAATTCGCTGATAGCATAGCTGCTGCTGATGATCAATTCATTATCAAGTCGCATAACAGGTACGGTGCCCGCTGGATTTAAGGCAAGAAAATCATGCCTGCGGGCCCAAGGTAGTTCCAGAATAAGCTCAAATTCAATATTTTTTTCCATGAGCGCAATACGGATTGCTCTGGAAAAAGGAGAAAACCAATAATGATATAATTTAGTCATGGATATTAGTCTACTTAATGCGGTTGTGAAAGTCTTAGAAAAAATGATGATATCAGATACAATTTATAATATATAATAGGCATGGGTAAATATTAATGTTAGCTTTTTATTTTAAATAATAGTGATGAGAGAAAATTATTTATGTCAGGATGCTGTGATCATGATGAAATTGATCAATCCCTCCTCCAAATAAAGTCATTTCGTAATATATTATGGATTGTTCTGTTTATTAATGGGGTGATGTTCGTGGCGGAATTTACCAGTGCCTTCTATGCGAACTCTGTTTCTTTACAAGCGGATGCTTTGGATTTTCTTGGGGATACAGTCACCTATGCCTTAACATTAATGGCTCTTGGTTTTTCAAAAACCATTAGAGCAAGGGTCGCACTCTTTAAAGGAATAAGTCTTGGGCTTTTGGGATTATGGGTCTATGGACAGATGATCTTTTACCTGCTTTATGATACCGCACCCGCATATGAAATTATGGGAGCAATGGGCGTTATAGCTTTTATTGCCAATATGATTAGTGCAATTTTGCTTTATAAGTTTAGAACAGGTGATAGCAACATGCAGTCCGTATGGCTTTGTTCCCGTAATGACGCGATTGGAAATCTTGCCATTATTGTTGCGGCGTCTGGGGTTTTTGTTACAGGATCAGGTTGGCCAGACTTTATCGTTGCAACGGTTATGGCGACCCTTTCGGTGACAGCAAGCTACCGAATCATAGTGCTTGCGATCCATGAATTAAAATCGTCTACGTACTGATAAAACCATTATAGGATGACAATTCTGCTATATCAAAGAGGCATCAGAGGCGTATGGCAGGTCTTCTTCTAGGATGGCAATGTTCAAAGCATAGGAAACCTCGCCATCTTCTTCATCGCGGTAAATAACGCCAAGGAATTCACCCTCAAAATGCAATTCCATACTGTCATCTTTTTGGTTGCCGGATTTTAATTCAAAACTATTGTTGTCGAATTTATCATTGAGATATTTACGCAGTCGCATAACTTCTGTTCTGGTCATTGTTGTTCCTCGAATAGTCGTTCTAACTGGGTTAGAAAAGGTTTAAGCGTTTCTTGATCATTTTTGATGTCTTGTGGTGTGTTACGTACCATTTCAATCATATTGTTCAGGTTATTTTGAATGTTTTGTTTTGTTTCCAATGATAAATATTCGTTTTTATTCATTTCTTCAATGCTTATCGTCATGTCTTGTATTTTTTTTGGTGTCATGTTTTTTGCCGTCTGAAGTGAAATATAGGCTCTCATGATGCGGTCCCCAACGGTTGCCCAATGTTGAGGGGAGGAAAAACCAGCCGTGTGAATAATGGATTGAAATTCGCTAAAGGCTTTATGAGTTTGGATGATCTCCAAGGCATTGGACATAGGGGTAAAATTATTGATGTCCATAATTTGATTTTGTTCGGCGCCATTTTCAAAGTTATATTTTTGCCCGAGCAGTTGTAAGGGCGGCATCACCTTCATAAAATACTGAATATCATTAACATTTAATGGGGAATCCGCATAGGCAACAGAGGATATAGAAAGCAGTAATATTATACGGATGGCTAAGGAACGAATTTTTTGCATTATTTTTCTAACGGTTATTTGGTTTGTGATTACTATAGTCTTTATTATAGGAAAACTTACCATATTAGATAGTCTGGTATACAGATATATTTCAAGTCTATTTACTTGTATTATGGGCAAAAAGAACGATCTGAATGGATAAGGGGTCTTTTTATAAGGTAAAAAGTCTTTTATGCTTGCCCTTTTGGTGAGAAACAAATATGACATTTCCGTGCGTATAAAGCTTTGCCAAAAGAAAGAATCCCTTTATGTTATGGCATAGTAATCATACAATTTTTTAAGAATAACGGATTAAAATCCCGTAGGAGGTTATATGACCCAGCCTTTGATGCCAATAGCAACGGCCGTCTGGTTAGTAGATAATACAAGCTTATCCTTTCGTCAAATTGCAGAATTTTGTAATTTGCATGAATTGGAAGTGCAGGGAATTGCAGACGAGCAGGTTGCTCAAAATATCGTTGGTCTTGACCCCGTTGTGAATGGTCAACTGACGTGGAAAGAAATTGAACGCTGTCAAGAAGACAGTACGGCGAGCCTTAAGATTATAAAGGATGAGATTCCCGCTAAAATTCGTTCTCGCGGGGCAAGATATACACCCGTGTCAAAAAGACAGGATAAACCTGATGCGATTGCGTGGTTGTTGAAACATCACCCTGAATTATCGAATGCCCAGATATGCCGACTGGTGGGAACAACAAAACCCACGATCTTAGCGATTCGGGAACGCAGTCATTGGAATATGAGCGAAATTAAAGCTGTTGACCCTGTTTTACTCGGGCTTTGTCGGCAGGGTGAATTGGATGCCGCCGTTACCAAGGCAACGCCACCCGTAGTTGTAGAAACACCAGAAGCAGAAATATCCGAAGAAGGATGATATTGCTGATATATTTTCTCATAAAACTAAAAAGACCCCCAATTGGGGGTCTTTTTCATTGTTTCATTATGCTGTATTCTTAAATCGCTCGATCTCGTCTTTTAGCTTCAGTTTTTCTTTTTTCAATTCGTGAAGTATTATGGTGTCGGGGGACGGTCTATGTTCTTCTTGAATGATGATTTGGTCAATTTTTTGATGTTTTTCTGAAAGCGTTGCAAGATGAGCTGCTACATGCATATTTGATTCTCCTTTTGTGGAAATATTTAGCTTAAAAATTAGACCATAAAAAATGAATATTGTCACGGAAATCTATGATTCATTTATTAATATTGGCATAATAGAAAATATTATACCATATAATGTGTTAATATTTTATGCGGAAATATAATTTTTTTTAAGGATATCCTTTTATGGCAAAAGAGAGAGATAAAATTATAGTAGGGCTGTCTGGAGCATCCGGAATTTGTTATGGAGTAAGGCTTCTTGAGATATTAAGTCGGCTTGATATAGAAACGCATTTGATCATGTCACGCTCTGCCAAGGTAACATTAGGGTATGAAATGGACATGAAGATCTCTGATGTTCAGGCATTGGCGGATTTTTCTTATGCGGCTGATGATATTGGCGCAAAAATTTCCAGTGGATCTGTCAAAACTATGGGTATGCTGATTGTACCTTGTTCGATTCGGTCTATGTCAGAGATTGCCACAGGCGTTACCTCATCTCTTTTGACCCGTGCAGCGGATGTGGTGTTAAAAGAGCGCAGAAGACTTGTTTTGATGGTGAGAGAAACACCCCTTCATACGGGGCATTTGCGGACCATGACGGCACTTTCAGAGATGGGAGCCATTATAGCGCCGCCCGTTCCTGCGATGTATGCAAAACCCAGCACCATTGATGAGATGATTGATCATACGTTGGGTCGTCTGTTGGATCTATTTGATATTGATGTCGCTGAAGTTAGACGGTGGAAATCAGAATAAAACAAAGATCTTTTAAGTATTTTTTTACAGTCTGCTTCCCTTAAATATGGTAGCATAAGGTTATATTTGTGGTCTTAGGTATATACAACGAGATGATTTGTTATTGGAATTGTGATGGATGAAAATGAAATTGCCGAAAAGATCCAAGAGCTCGTTGTTCAACATAGAGATCTTGATATGGCTATTCAGGCCTTGATAGAAAGTGGAAAATCTAATGTACTTCAGGTACAGCGATTGAAAAAGCAGAAATTGCATTTGAAGGACAAGATAGTTCGTCTTGAGAATGAATTACTACCCGATATCATTGCTTAAAACAGAATGGGTTTATTCATTTTTTAATTTTTTCTTATGAACATACATATTCTTATCGGCCATGTCCAAGGCCTGATCCGCACTTTCATTTCCAGACAGAGGATATATCCCATAAGCGACCTTGAGGGGGAATTCTTTTCCCTGCCAGATCAGGGGAGTTTTGTATATGGTGTTAACAAGGTCTTGCGCCTTTGTGGTTGCCGTCTGTTCGTCCGCCTTGGGGAGAATAATACCAAACTCGTCACCCCCTAATCTTCCAACGATATCAGAATCACGCAGGTTTTTTACAATGACACTGCTTAAGTGAACAAGAGCGGCATCTCCCACAGAATGACCATTTTCATCATTAATTTTTTTCAGATCATTCATATCCAAGAAAACCAAAGAGCTTTTGATACCATAACGCTGTGAATAGGAAATCATACGGGACATTTCTCGCACGAATGCGCGCCTGTTGGAAATGGCAACCAAACTGTCCTGATCGGCAAGTTTCTCTAACTCGGATATTTTACGGTGGGCAAGTTCCAATTCTTTGCGCATGCCGTCTACTTCCGACATGAGCGCCATGATGGCGTTGCGAACTTTTTCGGTCACCTCGCTAGAAGGAATACCCATGATATTTGCGGTATCATTGATGTTTCGAGCATGAGATGTTTCAGTTACAAGTGCTGCGTCTGATGTATTTCCAACAACTTTACGACGAAGCGGTTCTGTGCTTCTTGTTGGACCTGAAATGGGTACTCTCATCTTATAACACCTGAAAAATCATTATATATTTATGGGTAGGTTATTTATAATAGCATATTTTAATATATTATCCAGAAGGCTTTCTGGTTATATTGAACAAATTATGGAAAGCTTGCACAATTATAAACTATCATTATAATTTGATGTTCCATATTTTAATATGGTCTAATTTTTAGGAAAAGCGTCTAAATTATAGGACGTTAAACGGGAACAGTTACAGGAATGATAAATTACAATGAACCTGTCGTTGGTGTGATCATGGGAAGTCAGTCTGATTGGGATACCATGAAGGAGGCTACCGATATTTTGGAACGGCTTGGGGTTTCGTTTGAAGCAAAGATTGTTTCGGCTCATAGAACCCCTAAACGGTTGATGGAATATGCCCAAAACGCAGCAGGACGAGGTCTGAAAGTCATTATTGCGGGTGCTGGTGGGGCGGCACATCTGCCGGGTATGGTGGCCTCAATGACCACATTGCCTGTGCTCGGTGTTCCTGTTGAAAGCAAGGCATTAAAAGGTATGGATAGTTTGTTATCCATCGTGCAAATGCCGGGGGGTGTTCCTGTGGGAACGCTTGCGATTGGAAAGCCAGGCGCTAAGAACGCAGGATTACTTGCCGCATCCATTATCGCATTGATGGATGAAAATATTGCAGAAAAGCTTTTCCTATGGCGAAAGGAACAAACAGTTTCAGTCGCAGATGCACCAGAATAATATTCATGAGAAAAATATGATTAAAGTTACACCTGGGGCGACCGTAGGAATACTTGGTGGGGGACAGTTAGGCCGTATGCTTGCAATGGCGGCCGTACAACTTGGTTATCATACCCATATTTATTGCCCCGATGAAAAAAATCCTGCAGAGCAGGTGACTGATAAAATCAGTCGTTTTGATTATGAAGATGAAAAAGCCCTAATAGGATTTGCCAAGGCCGTTGATGTGGTCACATATGAATTTGAAAATATTCCTGTGGAAACAGTTAATATTTTAAGCCGATATGTGACGGTTTTCCCAAGTGCAGAGGTGTTACAGATTTCTCAGGATCGCCTGCATGAAAAAAAATTTCTGAACAATATTAATGTTAATACAGCTCCCTACGCCCCAGTATCCACAATGAATGAGGCAATCGAGGCGTTAAAACAAATTGGCTATCCGGCTGTTTTAAAAACAAGGCGGTTTGGTTATGACGGCAAGGGACAAGCCATTGTAAGAACGGAGCGTGATGTGCAGAGGGCTTGGCAAAGCCTTAATTCCTGTGAAGTGATTGTTGAGGGCTTTATTGATTTTGATATGGAAATATCTGTTCTTGCGGCGCGAGGTCAGGACGGCGAAATTAAATGCTTTGATCCTGCGGAAAATATTCATAAAAATCATATCCTTGATCTATCCATTGTACCAGCTCGTATTGATCCTGTCCTTCGCAAGCAGGCCGTAGAGATTGCGCATCATATTGTTTCTGAGCTTAACTATGTTGGGGTTCTTGCGGTAGAATTTTTTGTGTCCTCATCTGATCCTATTTTTAGGGTGAATGAAATTGCCCCTCGGGTTCATAATAGTGGGCATTGGTCGATTGAGGCCTGCCCCACTAGTCAGTTTGAGCAGCACATCAGAGCTATTTGCGGTTTGCCGCTTGGTGAGACGTCGCTTTATGGTCGGGCAGAAATGAAAAATCTTATTGGGGATGAAATTTTGGATATGGATATTTATTTAAAGGATCCCGATGCGAATTTTCATCATTACGGTAAGAGAGAGGCTCGCCCCGGGCGCAAGATGGGCCATGTGACCAGAATTTTTCCCCATATATTGCCAAAGTGATATAAAAAAAAGCACCTGAGATATCTCAAGTGCTTTTTAACAACCTCGGCAGGTTATCGAAGATTAAACAGTTTTACGTCTGCGCCATAGAAGTCCACCGATAGCAAAGGCGAGCAAACCTAGGCTTGAATCAGGCTCTGGTACTTCCGTACCACAACAAGAAAGCTTGCTGGAACCGCCATTAGGAAGGCTCATGACACGGGCTGCCATGAAATTTGTCATATTGACGGGCATAAAGGTATATAGGTCAAGATTACCAGAGATCGCATTTACATCAAAAGTAATGCTATGAACCCAATCGCCGCCGCCAACACCAGATCCACCAAATTCAAATCCTATATCAAAGTTACCAAGTGGGGTTACTTTATTATCACTGCCACCTACGTTGGTAACGCTATTAAGCGCAAAGGCAGAAAGAAAAGTAGGATTGCCTGCAAGTCCATCAACGGATGATACATAGGCGAATGTCAAATCACCAGGCGCATAAAGAGATTCATTAATATGGAAAAATATTCCGCGCAGGTCGCCAGTATCAGGTGATTCTAAGCTTGCGGTAAATCTTAAAGTGTTATTATCCTGTTGGTGCACGGTGACTTGTACCGCAGCTGGCGATCCAGTAAATGGGATAAGATCAAAGACAAAATCAGCTGCAGAAGCCATCATGCTGCTAGCTGCCCAAAGGGATGCAGCCATGCCCACGGCAAGAAATTTTGAAATACGAGAATAAGAATATATCTTCTTCATTTTATTAACCTCTGTGTCTGTATTTTAACTTTATATTTTCAGACCATAAATGTTTCTGTATATTTTAATCGTTAAATATTACACTTATATTATTATTAAAAAATATTACACTCAAATAATAAGCAATAATTATGCCAGAATCAAATTATTGTTATATTTTAAGCCCCTACGGAAAAAGCTTGAAAATTAATTTTCTATTTTTGTAAAGAATCTTGACTCTTTTCAGGGATTTAATTTTAATTTGTCTCAAATTGGGACGGTCATATATTATGGATATCTTAATTTACTCATATTGTCTAATATTGTCATGCCTTTGTCAGGAATTTTATTTGTCAAATTTCTGATTTTAGCCTTTATTTTTTCAAACTGCATAACATTGGCGATTTGCCGATCAAGGAAATCCCAAGTGTCAACATAGTCATCGGATTCATCACTCAGCCAATAAAGCAGGACAGAGGAATAAACACCGGCTAAGGTAAGGCGCTTGGTATAATAATTAAAATCCGTGGAGGGGTCGTTTATTGTTTTCCACATAAGATCAACGGTGCGGTAAAGTATTTTAAGCCCATGGGAATAATTAATGGGTAAGGCAAGGTAAATAACGCTGTTACGAACAGTTTCACGAATTTCTTTTTCCGATTCTATTCGAGAACGCACAAGCAGGGTTATTTTTTCACGAATTTTTAGAGGAGCAAGCCGTTCCACTGTGCAAATATCAACCATTCTCTGATCTTGTTGTTGTGATAAGAGGTCAATCATGCTCAACGCTCCTCCGGGAAAGGCGAGCTGTGCCAATGTGGGTTTAATATTAATGTCTCGCGCCGCACGGGAAATGGTTTTTTCAGACCAACCCTCAAAAGGCACACGTATCAATGCTGCCTGTAAAAGGGGGGCTCGTAACTTGTCCGGTACATCAGTATTAATTTTGGCCATAACGATCATTATAACAGGGCTGATATATTGGGTAAAGTGTTTATCGGTTAAGGGATGTTTTATATGGGGTCTAATAAAAAAACATAAACTGCTTCACAACGCTATCTTCTTTGTGATAGAAGACACTTGCTTTTAGATTGTAAAGATTTTTAAAGCTTTAATTTTAACATTAAACCCTAGAAAGGAGTGTGACAGACCAATGCAGGTTTCTGTCCGCGACAATAACGTAGACCAAGCTCTTCGTGCGCTAAAGAAAAAACTACAGCGTGAAGGCGTGTACCGTGAAATGAAAATGCGCCGTTTCTTTGAAAAGCCTTCTGAAAAGAAAGCCCGTGAAACAGCCGCTGCCGTTAGACGTGCGCGTAAGCTTGATCGTAAACGTGAAGAACGCGACGGCGTTATTTAAGCACGTTTCGTTAAATTTCTTAAAAGGCCGTCCTCATAGCTTTGAGGTGCGGCTTTTTTACGCTATAGTATATAAAAATATATATAAAAATTATCAAAATATTGGGAATAAAATGGTTGAGATTGTTGAAATTAGGCAGATAGAGTTCAAAAAATGGGCTGAACTTTATAGGTCTTATGCGGAATTTTATAATGTCACTATGACAGAGGATCAATTACGGAAAGTTTGGGCTTGGCTTGATGGCTATGAAACGGAATTACTTGGGCTTGCGGCACTGGTTGATGGGGAGGCTCGGGGCATTATTCATTACAGACGGTTTCTCCGTCCGCTTGCGGCCGAGATTGGTATATTTTTAGATGATATTTATGTTTGTCAAACGGCTCGCCGAAGGGGCGTTGGTAATGCATTGTTGCGTCGATTAGAAGATATTGCAAAAGCCCAAGGATGCAAAACCATAAGGTGGATCACCGCCAATTATAATCAGGAAGCGCAAATTTTTTATGATCAATTTGGTAAAAAATCCGGATGGATTACCTATGATCATAATATGGGTGATGATGATGGTTGTGAGAAGAAATAAGACAAGGTTACGTCGGTTTTTTGTCTTAAGTACTCTTCTTGTCTTATCCTCCTGTGCGGGCTATCCACCCGAGATGGCGTCTTTGAAACAGCATCATAATGATCTGATTGTTCCAGATGATTTTGGAGTTTGTAAAGGGTATGGATGCCGATATTATATCAAGGCTGGTCTTTCGGATGAGGAGTGGCATAACATTGTTGAGATATTTGAAAATTCTGCAAAAAATTTCGACGAAGAGAAGGTATTGATTAAAAGGGCGATTGGCCTTTTTGAACAATTTATCGGGCCAAAGACAGGTACAGATACCGATAATGCAGGCGCGCAGCTCATAGGATTTTCCACCCATGACCAGATGGACTGTATTGATGAGGCTTTTAATACAACCACATATCTTTATCTGTTGCGCAAATTTGGCCTAATTAAGCTTCATACTTTGGGTAAACCTCTTCACCGAGGAAATTACATCAATCGTTGGCCCCATAATACGGCAACCATTCATGAAATGGGAAAACAGGATATCTTGGGCGATGGGCATTATGTGGTTGATTCATGGTTTCATGCCAATGGCGTGCCACCCGAAATTATACCAGCGGCACTTTGGTCCAAAGGCTGGTCGCCAGATCAGAAATAGAATTTAGGCAATTTCGATATTGCTGTCAGAAAAATTCCATTCGTGCGTATTCTCCATTTCAGCCATAAAAAGATTCTCTGCCGCAACTTCCGCCTCTTCTTCGCTATCAGCCTTTACTGTTGCAACCCAGTAAAAGGATCCTCTTTTTAGGTCCGCCTTTAAGGTGACTTTATAATTTGTCATAATATATCCGTCATTGGTTTTTGTTTATATATCATTTCCCTATAGATGCTTTGGCTGTGTTTCAAGCAGAAAATATGAAATAGAAAGAAAAATGGCGCTCTCCATATTATGGAGAGGCGCCAAGTTGCAAGGGGTTTCGATCAAAGACCGCCTTTAAATCGCAAAAAAAGACGGTCATGCATACCAATCATGATATACAAATCGTGGATAAAGAGGGCTTAATTCTTTATCCGTCATAATTATAAAACAATCGTCACAGATAGGCAAATATTATTTATTTAGGTAAATTTTAATAAAATTAAAAACATTTTATTCCTATTATAGGAATTAATTCTTGACAAAGCGGGGTAGGTAGTGTAGTATTTATTTCATGGTCGGAAATTGGCTTTAAAAAACACTTGGGAAGCAGCCAGTAACCGTTCATTTCAGCATATGGGTATTTACCCTTGGATCACCGGCTTTCTTTTGAAAGGCGGTTTTTTTATGTCAGGCGGTCTGAATGGCAATATTAAATACCAGCAAAAGATGGAGCAGTAAAAAGGAAGATCTTTTTTTAGAGGTCTTGCAGCAGACGGGGAATGTATCGGTGGCGACGGCTAAGGCGGGGCTTGATCGTTCGTTGGTTTATAGACGACGTAATACAGAACCAGAGTTTAGGGAAAAATGGCAAAATGCCATGGATCAGGCGCTCGATTATTTAGAAGAATATTTGTGGGATAAGGCGATGGGAAAAGAATTGAACGACAATCACGAAGGTCGAGTGGTGGATGAAAAAATTGCAATATTTTTATTAAAAGCCCACCGACCAGAAATTTTTGGGGATGGTAAAAAGCGACGTGATACCAATGAGAAGCTTAGGGAACAATCTCCCCGTAGCCGACTGTTAAAAAAACTGGATAATATGGCGAATAAATCCATTGATAAAGGATGATAACAGGGAAAATAGATCGCTTGCGGAATGGATTTCTTCTCTTGCCCCTGATCATCGCCAGGAATTATTCAAAGATATCAGTGAAGAGGAATGTGACGCCTTAGAGCATGATTGGAGCTTTTGGGCGAGAAAGAACCAGTTGCCGCCAGAGGGAGACTGGTTTTGCTGGCTTATTTTAGCGGGTCGTGGTTTTGGAAAAACCAGAACGGCGGTTGAATGGATCAGAGGGCTTGTGGAAGGAAATAGCCCACTCACGGCTCCAAAGGGGGCGCCAGAACGGATTGCATTGGTGGCGGATAGTTTTCTTGATGGACGCCTTACCATGATAGAGGGAGAAAGTGGATTGCTTGCGGTTACCCATCCTGATTTCCAACCCGTCTTTGAAAGCACCAATAAAAAGCTGATCTGGCCAAATGGAATACAGGCCTTTCTGTATTCCGCCGAGGCACCGGATCAGTTACGGGGACCGCAGCATCATGTCGCTTGGGCTGATGAGGTCGCCAAATGGCGTTATGTTGAAGATACCTGGTCAAATCTATTGTTGGGCTTACGGCTTGGGAGAACACCAAAGCTATTAGCCACAACAACGCCCCGCAATATACCTTTACTGAGGAAGTTGGTAAAAGACAACAGAACCCACGTGGTGCGAGGATCAACTTTTGACAATATGTCCAATTTGCCCACAAGTTTTTTTGAACAAGTCGTGGGGCAGTATGAGGGAACAAGAATTGGCCGGCAGGAAATATATGGTGAAATTTTAAGTGACGTACAGGGTGCCTTGTGGAACAGGGATCTGCTTGAGAAGTATAGAGTACGGCAGATCCCTGAACTTGAACGTATTGTTGTGGCCGTTGATCCGCCTGTGACCAGTGGCAAAAACGCCGATACTTGCGGTATTATTGTTGCTGGGCGTGATAATAATAGAGCCTATATCATAGAGGATTGCTCAGTACAGGGTTTAAGCCCCCATGGATGGGCCAAGGCGGCTCTTGCGGCTTACGAGCGATTTCAGGCCGACAGACTGGTGGCCGAGGTCAATAATGGCGGCGAACTTGTGGAAAGCCTGTTGCGACAAATTGATCCCAATGTGAGCTATAGTGCCGTGAGAGCGAGCCGCTCAAAGGTGAGACGCGCGGAGCCCGTGGCGGCATTGTATGAGCAAGGGCGAGTGGTGCATGAGGGTTTCTTCCCTGAGCTTGAAGATCAAATGTGTAGCCTAACCGCAGAGGGATTAAGCGACGGCAAAAGCCCAGATCGTGTGGATGCGATGGTCTGGGCGGTGACGGAACTTTTGCTTAAAACACCAGGCAGACCACAAATCAGAAATTTTTAAACAAACATTATGAACATTTTTACCCCCGATTGTCCCAAGCAGTCGGGTTTCATCGGACGGCGGCTAAGGTACCGTTTCTGCAAACTATAGAGAAGCTTTGTGAGCATAAGTGCAGCCTTTCGGCCCACTTTGCCGTTCGTCCGATTTTTAAATTCACCACATGAACTGGAGAGAGACATGGGACCATTCAATCGATTATTTGGCAAGAAGAAAGCAAGCGATTTAGATCAGAAACAAAGTGCCGTTGCCTCGTTTATGAATGGGGCGGAAACTTTGTGGGTGGGGCTTCAGGATGCCCGCTGGTCAGGCCGCAATTACAAAAGTCTTGCCGAAGAGGGTTACCGCAAGAATGTTATTACCCACCGTGCGGTGAGAATATTGTCTGAAAGTGCCGCATCCGTTCCATTACAGCTTTTTCGAGGCGATCAAAAGCTTACCCATCATCCGTTGCTTGATTTGTTAAACAGACCAAATCCTACTCAGGGTCGGGGTCTGTTTTTCGAAACGGTATATGCTTATCTTAATATTGCAGGTAACAGCTATGTGGAAATGGTTTTGGGGGCTGATGGAAGACCTTTAGAGCTTTATGCCCTGCGGCCTGACCGTATCAAAGTCATTCCTGGATCGAGCGGCTGGCCGAAAGCCTATGTCTATGGGGTATCGGGACGGGAGCATCAATTCTCTGTCGACCCTGTAACAGGCAAAAGCACCATATTGCACCTGAAAAATTTTCATCCAACCGATGATTATTACGGTCTGTCCCCCTTAGAGGCCGCTGCCTACAGCATTGATGTTCATAATGCAGCGTCCAGTTGGAATAAGGCCTTACTTGATAATTCAGCCCGCCCATCAGGGGCATTGGTCTTTGAACCTAAAGAGGGAAATGCGGTTTTAAGCAGTGAACAGTTTGAGCGGTTAAAGCAAGAAATGGAAGAAAATTTCCAAGGCAGCCGCAATGCCAGAAGACCACTGCTTTTGGAAGGTGGTCTTAAATGGCAGCAAATGGCCTTTTCGCCCGCAGATATGGACTTCATTAATGCAAAACATGTATCGGCCCGAGAAATTGCCTTGGCCTTTGGGGTGCCGCCCATGATTTTAAGTATCCCAGGTGATAATACCTATAGCAATTATGTGGAAGCTAATCGTGCTTTATGGCGAATGACTTTGCTTCCGATGATGGATAAAATTATGTCATCTTTAAATTTCTGGCTCACGCCTTATTTTGGAGATGATCTTCGACTGGACTATGACATTGATTCCATTCCCGCTCTCAGCAGTGATCGTCAGGCCTTGTGGCAGCGTATCGGGGATGCAGATTTTCTGACCATCAATGAGAAAAGAGCCGTTGTGGGTCTTGGGGCGCTCACGGATGGTGATCGTATTGGTAACCCATGAAGGGTTAAGTCATGAGAATAGGTTCTGGACTTCTTCAGGCCGTGCGTCAAGCAAAAGATCAAAAAGTTTCTGATGAAAATATCTATCTTCTTATTGCACAAGCCTCAGAAGAGGGGGCTGCTCGTGCGCTCGCTCAATTGGGGTTAAGCGATGAGAATGCAGGTCATGATATTTCCGAGCTTAGGGATCTTTTGGACAGTTGGCGCGATACCAAAAAAACCGCACGTCAGGCTGTGATCCGTTGGCTCATGCGTCTGTGTTTTTCGGCTCTGATGCTAGGGCTTGCCGTCAAATTCAAGCTTATTCAGCTTGGACAAACCTTTGGACAATAAATGATATTACATGATTTAAAAATGATGCCCGATGGACAAATTGGTCATTTCGAGGGCTATGCCAGTGTGTTTAATGTGGTTGATCGGGGCAATGATCTTATTGAGCCGGGTGCTTTTCAAAAATCTCTGCAAGATCGGGGAGCGGGTGGCATTAAATTTCTTTGGCAACATGATCCGAAGGAACCTATGGGCATTTTGGATGAGGCCTATGAGGATAAGAGGGGGCTTTATATTAAGGGTCGTCTTATTCTTGATGTTGAACGGGCAAGGGAAGCCTACCAACTGTTGAATGCAAGGGCGTTAGACGGTCTTTCCATTGGATTTCATACCCTAAAATCTTATCAGCGTTCGGATGGCGTACGGGTACTTAAGGAGGTTGATTTATGGGAAATATCTCTTGTGACCTTTCCTATGAATGAATTCTCACGAATATTTTCCTTTAAATCGGAAAAGGTCACGACAGTGAACGAGTCCGCATTAGTTGCCGGTCTTCGGCATTTAACCGCTCTTATGGCACCACCGTCTTCTGGTGCTGCCACTGGGCATAAACCCCGCCCTAATCATTCGAAATCATAGGGCATTTTTACATTTTAATTAAGGAATATGACTATATGACACTGGAAACCAAAGAGGCGTTGGAAAATCTTACCCGTTCTTTTGAAAATTTCAAGTCTGCCAATGATGAAAGATTAGCAGACATTGAAAGCAAAGGGCAGACAGACGTTCTGACAGAAGAAAAATTAACTCGCATGAATAAGGAATTGGATGAGCTTTCTCTTAAGGCAAATCGTCTGCATGCTGCTTCACATCGTCCTAACCTATCCTTAAAAGAGGATCAAGATATGGTGCAGTTGGAGCAAAAAAAGCATTTCTTTAATGGTTTTATTCGTAAAGGACATGAACAGAAACTGGACCAAAAGGCTTTGAGTACGGCCATTGATACCGATGGGGGCTTTGCGGTTCCTATTGAATTGGATCAGGAAATTGAGAAACGTCTGCGGGATTTGTCCCCTATTCGGGCGGATGCCAATGTGGTTGCGATTGGATCTTCAAGATATAAGAAGCTCGTTAATGTGGGAGGTATTACCTCTGGCTGGATTTCTGAAACAGGCGCCCGTGTTGAAACCAACACGCCAACCTTACAAGAAATCATTCCCCCACTCGGCGAAATTTATGCCAACCCTGCGGCCACTCAGACTATGCTAGATGATGCGAACTTTAATGTGGAACGCTGGTTGTCCGAGGAACTTGCCGAAGAATTTTCTTATCAGGAAAATGATGCCTTCGTGAATGGTAATGGTACCAACAAACCAAAAGGCTTTTTGCAATATACGGTGAGTACCGCCGATGACAGCAGCCGAACATTTGGTCAGCTTCAAGCCCTAAAGACAGGTGTTGCAGGCAATTGGGCGGTATCAGATCCGTCTGATATTCTGGTGGATATTATTCATGCTATGAAGTCTGGCTATCGTTCAGCAGCAAAATTTTATATGAATACGAGCCTTCTTGCTGAAATCCGTAAATTTAAAGATGTGGACGGCAATTATTTATGGCGACCTGGTATGGAAAGCGGAACGCCATCCACCTTGCTTGGTTATCCTGTGGTGGAAGTTTCTGATATGCCAACAAAGGCCGCATCATCTTTGTCGCTTTGTTTTGCCAATATGAAACGCGCCTATACCATAACGGATCGTATGGGGACAAAGATTCTACGTGATCCCTATTCCAATAAACCTTATGTCCATTTCTATACCACAAAACGGGTAGGCGGTGCCGTGACCAACGATCAGGCGATCAAACTGCTGCAATTTGCCTTATAGAAAATTTTTTCCTCCTAGAAACTGTGGGGACGACTTTGTTTTGTCGTCCCTATTTTTTTGATAAATTTATTAAGGATAAGTCATGGCATTTCCAACAGGATGGGGCAGAAAACAGCCGATTATCATTGACTATACTAAGGTCAATGGTACAGCAAATTTAACCAACTATCCTTTTCTGGTCACCCTTGACTACCTGAATTCTGAAATTGTCGATGGGGGGGCAAATTCAGCTTTAAACGGTGGCGGTGATATTCGTTTTTCCAGTGATGCGGCGGGAACAAATCAGCTTCCTTGTGAGGTTGTGTCCTTTGTCACATCAGCCACCCCCGCCAGTCGGATTTGTGAGATACATGTCAAAGTGCCGAGCGTATCTTATATGGCAAATACCACAATTTATGTTTGGTATAAGAAAGCGGGTGAGGTGCAGCCCCTTGCCACCGATCCTTATGGGCGCAATGCGGTTTGGTCGGCTCAAAAAGTAGTCTATCACTTAAATGATGATCCTTCGGTAACAGCACCACAAATAATAGACAGTTCGGGTAATGTTGATGGCACAACCACGGGGTCTATGGTGCTTGGGGACTTACAAACAGGACAAATTAATCAAGCCCTGCATTTAGATGGTATTGATGATGGGGTTAATATTCCAAACCCCTTGCCCGTATCCTATACCACAAGACGCATTTCATTTTGGATTAAACCAGACGTTTTAAAGAGAACTGTTTTCTTGGATAAAAACGGCACCCAAGAATTACGTATAGGATTATGGGATGCTACGGGGTCTTTGCGGGTTTATTCGGGCGGCTCTAGCACTCGATGGATTTCCTCCTCTGGGGTGATTAGTGCGGGGATATGGCAGAAGATTGACGTTGACTATGACAGCGCTCGGGGTGGCTATTTTAAGGTGCTGGTGAATGGTGTATTGATCACACCCGCCTCCAATAATGCCTTGGCTATGGTTTCCTCAACGGGTGAACTCGCCATAGGCTATGAGACAGCGTCCTATTCGTGGTCATATTACACGGGTTTGATCGATAATTTAGTTGTGGATATGAACAGCTATACCGATGGCTGGTATATCACGGAATATAATAATCAATCTGCACCTGCCACCTTTGCCACGGCGGGAACATCTGTTGCGGCTTCTGGCTCTGTGCTTGCTATATCGCCCATAAATCATACTGTGACCTCGGATGGCTCGGCTTTATCGCAGTTACACGGAATAACTATTCACAAAAGTAGTCATAACCTCACGAATGATAATATTTCTTTAAATCTGGGGCTTTCTTTAAATATTTTGACGGCTCTACATTTGCTCGCATCGGATATTTTGACGCCTATACAACTTCATGCGCTGCTCACCATGAATGCTGCCCATGGATTAAGCAACGATAATATTGGCTTATATGATCCGTTATCCTATAGCCCCCATCCCGCCAGAAGACATCAAGCGCAGAAGGCTCGCAGGGTTTTATCCTCTGCGACCAGAACCAGAAAAATACAACCTTCCAACAATCGAACATTAAGGATCTAATTATGGGAAAAATAGTCAATGATAGTGTGCTGGATGCGGCACTCAATGAAATAAAGACAAAATGTACACTTATGACCGCCTGTGCGGGGCAACCGGCGGACTTTGCGGCGGCAAATGTGGGCGGATTAAATTTTCTGGCCGATGTTATTATGACGGGAACAGACTTTATTCTTGCCAATGGTGATGTGAGTGGTCGCAAAGTCTCCATCATAGAAAAGGCAGGCATTACGGTGGATAATACGGGAACCGCTGATCATGTTGCCTTACTTGATACGGTAAACAGTGTCCTGCTTTATGTGACCACCTGTACGGCTCTTGGTCTTACGGCGGGTAGTTCGCTCACTCTTGGGACGTGGGATATAGAAATTGCGGATCCAACCCTATGAGTGAGCAATTTATTAAAGACCCTAATGCGGTCATTGATTATGTCATCGATTGGGCGACAAATTATCTGTTGGATACGGAACAGGTTATGACGAGCGATTGGTTTATATTTCCCGAAGGTTCTGTCAATGATCTGGCTGTTGATCACATTCCCCCTCTTGTATCGAATGTTGCTACGGTTTTTGTATCGGGTGGAATTGCGGGTCATATTTATCAATTGACCAACAGAATTGTGACCAATCAGAGCCGAACGGATGAACGAACCATCAGCATCAGGATTGAAGAAAAATGAAAATTGAACTTATAACAGCCCCCGCACAACTTCCTGTTTTATTGTCTGAGGTCAGGGACTTTCTTAAGATTTCCCATGAGGATGAAGATGCCCTATTGGTCTCGTACATCAGAGCGGCCATGAATTGTTGCGAAAATTTTATCGGACGTAAACTAATCGCTCAGCAATGGCAACTGACCTTGAATGATTGGGAGGAGGGTGTCATTGAAATTCCGCTTTCTCCCATTCTTTCTGTGGATAAAATTGAATATTGGTCATCGGATATATTTCAAGAAATAAGTGCGATCAACTATAGTCTGGATAATATGTCATATGGGGCAAAAATCATACCCATATCAGGCTTTTTATGGCCAGACCCAGAGCGAGATGTGTCTGGTATTAGAATAACCATTAGTGCAGGATTTGGGGATCATCAGAATGCAATTCCTCATGATATCCGCCTTGGGATATTGCATTGGATAGCAGGTGCCTATGACGGCGGACGATTAGCAGAAAATCAGGCCTATCTTTTGGCGGAAAGATTATGGCAATCTTATCGACGGGTATCCTTATAATGACGAGATCATTGCATCATAAAATCACCTGTCAGAAACAAATTCTGACCTCGGTCTTGGCGGGGGAATTTCAAGAAAGCTCGCAAGATATTGCTATGGTTTGGGCAGAAGTCATTGTTAAATCATCGGACATAAAAAATGCAGCAAGACAACGTTATCTCTCTCCCCTCTATCTGGTCCGTATTCGTTACGACGACAGGCTTCTTGCTACCAGAAATATTCTTTGGCAGGGGAAAAATTATCGAGTTTTGAGCATGCTTAACCCCGATAATCGAAAACAGATTTTAGAGTTTCATATGGTAGAGGATCATCCCTGAAAATGACTTTGAAATTATCTTATCGGATGGATCAGTATGATAAATCCCTTGTGAATCTTATGGAAAAGATGGCTGGTCAGATTGCGGAAAATTCGAAAAAGCGGGTTTACCGGAATTTAAACCATAAAAGCGGTAATAGTCCGCTTGCAGAGTCCATCAGAGTTGAAAAAGATGGGGATAATAATTTTCGGGTTTTAACGGATATATCCTATGCCCGCTATGTGGAGTTTGGAACCGTAAAATTCCCACCCCGTCCTTTTTTGACGCCTTCGGTTGAGGAGGTAAAGGTGACCTATTCGGATTTAATTTCAAAGCTTAACCCCTAATCATCCCGCCCCTTTTATGGAAAGATATTACTATGACGCAATTTGCAATGCAAAGCCTGTGGCAGGCCGTTTATGACAAACTGGCCAGTGACAATAATTTGATGTCCACAATTTCAGGAATTCTTGACCCAGCTCCAGAGGGACAAAAATTGCCCTACATCACCATAGGCGACGGCAGCGCAACAGATTGGTCAGCTAAGGATTTCAAGGGGCAGGAACATCTCATTGATATTCATATCTGGTCTGGACATAAAGGGGGCAGCGAAGTGAGAAAGCTTTCCGATCAGGTTGCAACACTTCTTTCGGGACAAAATCTCAACCTTGATGGACATGAGCTTGTTGGGTTGAATTTCTTTTTTTATGAGAATTTTTTTGACGGGGATGGTCAGGTTAATCACGGTATTTTACGATTCCGAGGCCGTACCATCCAAATTTTATAAATATTTTACAGTTAGATTGAGGAGACTAAACAGATGACAGCAGAAAAAGGCCGGGCCTTCCTATTGAAAATTGGCGATGGTGGGGCCACAGAGATATTTGATGTGGTGGGCGGAATGCGATCTACATCACTGCGCATTAATAATGAGATGGTTGATGTTAGCCATAAAATGTCTGGTGGTTGGCGGGAAATATTATCTGGGGCGGGCAATCGGCATATTTCCCTTGCAGGTAGTGGTATTTTTACAAATTCTGCAAGCGAGACCTTGCTTCAGACCAAGGCACTGACCAGTAGTGTGGATAATTATCAGGTGACTTTTGAAAGTGGTGCCAATTTCACGGGTGCCTTTCAGGTGACATCATTGGAATATGCGGGAGATTATAACGGGGAAAGAACCTATAATATTGCTTTGGAAAGTTCAGGCGTGGTGGGCTTCTCCAATGTTTGATCATAGGCATGATATTGCTTTTAAAAATAGCATCATAGTAACGCTTGGGGGTGAAGAATATCGTCTTAAGCCGACCTTTCAAGCCATTATGGATATTGAAGATCGGCTTGGCAGTATCATTGCCCTTGCGGTCAAGGCCTCAGAGGGCAATATGGGTCTTAAGGAAATGACCGTGATTATCTGGGCAACCATGGAGCAAAAAATAAATTTCGAGCAGGTGGGTAACTTGCTGTTGTCGGGGGGAATTGTAAAAATTAGCCCCACTGTGCGTGATTTACTTACCTTATGTCTTGTGGGATTAGATGGTTCAGAAAACTCAACAGATTAATTGGGCAGGATATGCGCAAATCGCTTATGTTAATTTTGGTTGGTCGCCAGATGAATTTTGGCGGGCGACACCGTCAGATTTCTGGTGTGCTTATCGGGGTTGGCAAAAAATCCTAGGAAAATCAGTGGGTCAAAATTCTTTGAGCCGTGCAGAGCTAAATGCACTTGTATCTGGTGATAAGACGTTGTAATTTGCTCATATGACAGTCAAAGATTCAACAACACGTAAACCCCTACGTCAAAGGGTTGCAGACAGAAAAGCCGGTATCAAACCCGAGGCCGATCCGAAACGCACCCGTATTTTGCGGGGGGTAAAATTATGTGCCAATTTATTGCAGGGCATTGGTCTTGTGATGCTTTTGGTCTTTCTTGCCCAATATATCAATAGCGGATATGCGGAAATGAAATGGGTCAATGTCATGATCTATTCAGGCATGTTTCTGATCGGCAGAGCCACCATATCTTTGCTTAACCTGGCCAATATTGTGCGCTAGTTATTTTTCTAGCCATTCATTTTTATCAAGCCCGCCTTATTTGGCGGGTTTTTTTATGGGAAAAATTATGACAGAAACCATACTCGACAGCCTAGTCGTAAAAATCAGAGCTGATAGCGCTGACCTGCGGGGACAGCTTGACAATATTGAAAAAGATTTTGGTGGACTTGAAACCGCTGCTGCTCGAACCTCGGACGGTATGACCCGTATGTTTGCTAATTTTGCCCGTTCTGGCGAACTTAGTTTTTCAAGTCTTCGTCAGGTCGCCTTGTCGGTGTTAAATGATATTGCCAATAGCGCTATTCAGTCTGGCTTAAATAATTTATTTGGGGGCAGCAGTATCGGCAATTCTCTTGGGAGCATTGTGAGCGGCGCCCTCTTTGGTCGGGCGGGTGGCGGTTCCGTTAATGCACGCGCACCCTATCTTGTGGGAGAAAGGGGGCCAGAGCTTTTTGTGCCAGAAAATGCAGGTCGTATTATACCAAATTCCATCACAAATGGACAAGGAAGAGGTAGTGCGAGTGGAACAGGTCGACCAAGCAATATTACAATCAATATCACCAATCAAGGTGCTTCAAACGACATGACAAGCCGAAGTGCAGGGCAGGTGGCTGTTGCCGTACGCCGTGCCATGGATCGTGCCGAAAGGGATCTATAATGTATTGGATTGCCACAACAGAGGATCAAACGGACACGAGCTTTGTGCGGCGTTTTTCGCCCCGTTACTGGACGGTGAACTTCCCCCGCCCAATGATGGCGTCCGTGATAACGTCTGGTTATAACAGTCTTGTTATTGATCTTGTCTTTTATCGTTATGAGGATTTATGTGGGCTTATTTGGGAATCAGAAGATTTATTTGATCACCCCTTTCACCGTTATGAAACCCGCAAAAATTACGCCCATACGGTGTTAAGTTTTCGTTGGCAGAGCAGTAATATCAAGACGCTAGACCTCTTGCACAGCCCTACTTTGACCATAGAAGGACGGGATCAGAATGGGGGTGCCAGAACATGGTATGTGCGGCTTTGGAATTATGCCATAGGCACAGTGGATGATGCGGTCATTACCCTAGATTTTGATAATCTAGCGGGGGGCTATCTTCATCCAGCCGAGGCAGATCCCGTTTATCCAGCGGATATTGACCGCATGTTCATAAGTATGGTTCCATCTGACTTTGACGGTATAACCACGGGTCCCTTACCCGGTGCGGTAGAAGGTCGGGTGATCCTTTCTGACATTAAAGTTACAGGTCCCACATCGACGCTTAAGGTTGGGGACGGCTTTGTAAAGCCCCATAATTTGCGCATGGCTAATGGTTATGACGATGTGACAAACCTGACCCCTGAGCGGGTAATATGGAATATGCTACGTCTGGGTTACAGCGATTATATCAATCATTATGTGGGCATGAGCCATTATTATAATTTAAGCTGGGACGGGGTTGAAGCGCGATATATTATTGACCCCTTAAAGGCCAAATTAAATAAGGCTGCAATAAGTTGGCATAAAAATTATCTGGAACTCGCGAATTTTTTTGGTTTTAAGGTCATATTTTCCCTGTCTTATGAAATATTAGCAGAGAATATTCCAGAAATTTGGCAACAGAAGGCTCATGACGGCACAGCAGCCAGAACAGGTTGGTCGCCCCCCTCTGGTCTTATTGCGCCCACAAATCAGTTGGCACTTGATTACTTAAGGGATGTCTTTTTGGCTTTTGGCGATATTGTAGGCCAGGTGGGATCAGGTCATTATTATCAGATCGGTGAACCTTGGTGGTGGATAGATCAAAATGGTCTTGGGGTGCCCCACTTTTATGATGATGTAACCATGTCACTTTATACGTCTGAAACGGCAAATCCAGTACCAGATAAGCATTTTCTTGCCACGGAAATTCCAACAATCTTGCAGCAGGATTATCTTGATTGGCTTAGAAATAAACTTGGGTTATCCACTTTATGGCTTCGGGATCAGATTAAAATATTATATCCCGCCGCACAAATTGGTCTGCTTTTTTATAGTCCGCAAGTCATGTTGAATAACGCACCCTTGGCACAGAGTGCAAATTTTGCAGCTAACCAATGGCAATGGCCTGCCTTTGATTATATGCAAATCGAGGATTATGATTTTGTTTTAAGCGGGGAATGGGGCAAAAGAACCAACGCCATAAAGGCCATAGATCAGGCTTTATCTTACCCCAGATCACAGACCCATTATTTTGCAGGTTTCAATCTCCTACCCTCAACGCCAGAAAATTGGAAGAACATTATGAAGGCGGCGAGGTTTGGATTTAAGGACGGCTTTACAGAGATATTTGTCTGGGCCTATCCCCAAATTGTGCGGGACGGCGTTATTTATACCATAGATCAAGGAAGCGACATGACAGGATTTCACGAAATACGCTTGCCAGAGGACATCAGTTACGGGGCAAGTGGTGGACCACAATTTATGACCAATATCATTGAAATGGCGTCGGGCCATGAACAACGAAATCGGGAATGGTCAGAGGCCCGTAATATCTATGATGTGGGACTTGGGTTAAGGTCTGAAAATAATTTGGCGGACTTAATAAGTTTCTTTCGGGCGAGGGCAGGCCGTGCTTATGGCTTTCGTTATAAGGACTGGATTGATTATAAAAGTACCTCTCCTGAACAAATTATTTCGTCCACTGATCAGGAAATTGGTCTTGGGGATGGGGTTACGGTTTCTTTTCAGCTTATCAAAACCTATAGCAGCGGTGGTATATCTCAGACCAGAAGGATTGCAAAGCCTGTTACAGCGACAGTTAAGGTTGCATTTGATGCCATAGAGCAGGCAAGTGGCTGGCAATGTGACGAGACAAACGGTGTTATAACCTTTGATGTGGCACCTGCTGCAGGGGTCATGATTACAGCAGGCTATGAGTTTGATGTTCCTGTGCGCTTTTATGAAGATTTTCTGCCCATTACCTTGGAGAGTTTTAAGGCGGGGCACGTGCCATCTATTTCATTGATCGAGGTGCGTTTGTAAATGAAAACGATATCTTTAGAACTTAAAAATCATCTTTCAGAGGTTGTAACTAACATGGTGACATGTTGGGTTTTGACACGTCAGGATGGAGTGCGCATGGCTTTTGCGACCCATGATAAAGAGATTGAGTTTGATAATCTGATCTTTAGTCCCGCAAATAGCTTTTTGCCGTCATCCGTGAGTAGCACCAATAGTTTGAATGTGGATAATCTTGAAATCAATGCTCTATTATCTTCTGAAGGCATTTCGGACAAAGATATTTCATCAGGACTGTTTGATCATGCGATGATTTCGATATTTCAAATAAATTGGCAGGCACCTGTTCAAGGCAAACTTCATATCCGAAATGGGTGGCTTGGGGAATTCATTCTAAAGGATAAATATTTTACTGTTGAGATAAGAGGTCTTAGTCAACGATTGCAACAGGTCATCGGTGATGTGTTTTCACCAGAATGTCGGGCAGATTTAGGAGGCAATAATTGTCATGTCAATTTAGAAGAATTCTCGGTCACAGGCAGCGTCACTGAGGCTTTTAGCAGAAATAACTTTAGAGACATAACACGGTCTGAGTCAGATGGGTGGTATGATTATGGTCTGGTGCGTTGGTTAAAGGGATCAAATGCCGGTCTTAAATCAGAGGTCAAAAATTTTTCAGGCGGTCAGTTTATATTATTTGATAATTTGCCGAATATTATAATGGTTGGAGATAGTTATCAGGCTGTTGCAGGTTGCGATAAAAGATCAGCAACCTGCGGAACAAAATTTCAGAATTTTAAAAACTTTAAAGGTGAAACATCCATTCCAGGAACGGATTCACTCTATTATTATCCGGGTCTGAAGTAATTAAGACTATTTTTTCTTTGGAGTTTTTTTGGCAGCCTTTTCTTTTACCGCAGGTGCTTCTTTTGCTGCGGGTGGTTCTTTTTCTGCGGGTGCTTCTTTGGCTGTTTTAGATTGTTCGGTTTTCCATTGATCAGGATAAAGGCGCATATGAATCTGATTCACCCGATTACTAACATCGGATAAGGCCTTCAAAAGGGCTTCTAAATTATAACTAATGCCACGAAATGTATAGATTTTGGTCAGCGTATCAAAGGCACGATAAATATTTTTTGTCGCAACCTCCTTATGTTGGCTATCGGCTATATTACCTATAAAATCATAAAGAATATATTGCCCCTTTGATTGGGCGATCCATTGATCATTAGACTCATCAGAGTGATCCGTGAGCGATAAAATATTTTCATTATTGAGAGGATATTTTTCTGGCAATTCTAATAATTTCTGCAACGCCTTTGATCTGTCTTTGCCTTTTTTGCGGGGTGACCATATCGTGCGAGCAATATGATTTGTTCCCAGTATAATATTTTGCAGGGCAAAAAATGCACCAATAGGGGCTTTACCCTCTAAAGATTGATTTAAAATGTCCACACTTGCTTCAATAAAACGGCATTGGTTTCTTAATTCGTGAATATGTAACCCGATAACATTCATGTCCATGGTCAGACAGTTCCTTATTTTATTTTTTATTAAAGAACACTGATAGCAAAGTTTATTTCAAATAACCAGACCCCAGAAAGTATTTATGAAAATATTTATTATGAATAAGGATTCAAAGCAGGATTCACGTCGGGCGCAAATAATTTTATGCGCAAGACGTTGTCTCGGTGTTCCCTTCCGTCATCAGGGGCGTAATCCGTCTTATGGTCTAGATTGTGTTGGTTTGGTTGTCTATGTGGCAAAATCATTGGGATTAAGTGATTTTGATCAACTAGATTACAAAAAAATACCCAAGAAACAGGCTATATCCCGTTATGCCAATAGTGCAGATTTTAGAATAAAACCAATAGAACAGATGATGTATGGGGATATTATTCTTCTGAGGTTTGGACGGTTTTTAGAACATGCCGCCATAGTGACAGATCGGGGCATCATTCATGCCTGTGAAAAATACGGCAAGGTTACTGAACATGGATTAAGCGCAGATTGGCGATCCAAAATTATCTCAGTTCATACATTTTCAATTTTTTCAGAGGATATAAAGGAATAATTTGATGGCAAGTGTTGTTCTTACGGTTGTGGGTACTGCTTTCGGTGGGCCTATTGGGGGTATGATAGGGGGATTGGTCGGACGCAGTATTGATCAATCCCTTTTTGGTGGTGGTGGTTCTCGCACCATTGAAGGAGGACGGCTGAAGGATCTGAATGTTCAGACGTCTTCTTACGGCGAACCTATTTCCCGCGTTTATGGTACGATGCGTCTGCCAGGTAATGTGGTTTGGTCTTCTGGGCTTAAAGAAACGCGGAACGAGAAAACACAAGGCGGTGGTGGTAAAGGCGGCGGACAAAAGGTCACAACTGTAACCTATAGCTATTCTGCATCCTTTGCGGTGGTGTTATCTGGGCGTGAAATTTCAAATGTGGGGCGCATTTGGGCGGACGGAAAATTATTGCGTGACGGTTCGGGAAAATTGGCCGTGGGCGGCGAGATGAGGCTTTATAAAGGGACGGACTTTCAGAATGCCGACCCCATGATCGAGGCTTTGGATGGTTTGGCGAGTGTAAATAATTTTCATAATTTAGCTTATGTTGTTTTAGAAGATTTAGAGCTTGGCGAATATGCCAACAGGATTCCAAATCTAACTTTTGAGATTATTGCCGATATAGGGGGTGAGGTTATGCTTTCGACAATTGTGTCGGATATCTGTGCGCTTTGCCATTTGCCGTCATATGATGCGAACGACCTCACGCAAATTGTTAAGGGTTTTATGATTTCGGGGCCAACAAAATCAAGAACCGTGCTTGAGGAATTGTCTCAGATTTATCATTTTGACGTGGTTGAAAAGGAAAATAGCCTTATATTCCGAAATCTAAATAGGACACCAAATGCCACCCTTACGTCAGATGATTTTGTACTCTTGGCTAAAAAATCAAACAGTCAAAATAAAATAACCCTTACGAGACAGCAGGATATGGCGTTGCCAAAGGAAATTGGTATCTCCTTTATTGATCCGGATAGAGATTATCAAACTGGTCATCAAAGAGCACGACGGTTAAATGTGGCAAGTGACATTGTTCGCCAAAGTGCCTATCCTCTGGTTATTTCTTCGGGCAAGGCTAAAACAGTATCTGAAATACAGCTCGACCTTGTTTGGTATGGTCGAGAAAGTGTCTCTTTCTCTTTATCGCAAAAATATGCTGATCTTCTGCCAGGTGATATTATTACCATGACGATCGCAGGCGAAGCGCAGGATTTCTTGCTTCAAGAAGTAGAGATTGGTTCACAAGGGATTAATTGTCAGGCAATGAGATTTTCAAATTCACTGCTGGATAGAAACAGTTTTGCAGATAGTGGTAATATCCCAATTCAAACAGTTGAGACACTCGCGATAAGTCAGTTTTTCCCCCTTGATATGCCAAATATTATGGGGGAAAATGTTACCTCACCAGTTTTTTTTTGGTCTGCGGGGGCAGGGACTGGAAAATGGAATGGGGCGGGACTTTTTATTTCTCGTGATAATGATCAAACCTATAGCCAAATAGATACGGTCTTATCGCCTGTTATAAGCGGTATTGTAGACAATATTATGTCTGATGGTCCGACGGCCTATTGGGATTATGGCAATGATTTATTGGTGAGATTGGATAATGCTAATTATAGTATTTCTGGTGAAACCGCAGAAGCTGTTTTAAATGGAGCTAATATTGCGTGGGTGGGTGGTGAAATTATTCAGTTCCAACAAGCTGTCTTAGAACCCGATGGCCGTTACCGATTAAGTGGGCTGTTGCGAGGGCGGCGGGGTACGGAACATTTTGTAAGCAATCATGTAATTTCAGAAATTTTTATTCTTTTAACCGAGACTACGACAAGTATTTCGGCATTGAATTTCTCTGATATTGGCAAAATTCGCCATTTCAAGGCCGTGACAGTGGGGGGGCGTGTTGAGGATGTTTTACCCCTTGAATATCAGTATGATGCTGAGGTTTTAAAACCCTTTTCACCCGTTCATGCTCAGGGCGTAAGAGATAGTATCGGAAATCTTACTATAACATGGATAAGACGTAGCCGTATTAGCGGTGAATGGCTTGATAATGCGGATGTGCCCTTGGGCGAGCTTTATGAGAAATATGATGTGGAAATCCTGAATGGCTCTAATGTGGTACGTATTTTAACATCCGAAATGCCAGAAATACTATATCCAGCCTCTCTGCAAGTCGATGATTTTGGATCCGTGCAACCCTCGCTGAATATTCGCATCATGCAAATTAGTGATGTGGTGGGTAGAGGCCATCCTCTCACCAAAATAGTCTAAATAATCTCTTAACAATAAAAGGTAATCTTTATATGAGCAATGAAACGCCACGGCTTAAAACGCCTTATATCATTTCTACCCAATCACAAAAAGAAGTTACACATAATATGGCATTGAATATGTTTGATGCCTTGGTGCAGACAGCAGTCGAGACCGCAACCCTTTCAACCCCACCTTTATCACCCATTGAGGGCGGGTTATGGTTGGTCTCTGCCTCTGCTACAGGGGATTGGACAGGTCATGATGATGAATTGGCACAATTTATAGGCGGAATATGGCAGTTTTATTTAGCATTTGAAGGTATGACCGTTTGGTTGAAGGATGATAATGTGACGGCACAATTCAGATCGGGGCTATGGCAGAAAGGTATTGTAAAAGCCCAAAAAGTTGAAATTTCAGGACAGCAGATTATTGGACCGCAACAAGCCGCAATCAGCGATGCCATAGGGGGTAGCACTATTGATGCAGAGGCACGGATCGCTCTTAATAATCTTCTTGCCGCTTGCCGCATCCATGGGTTAATTGCTCCCTAGATATTAATTTTAGACAACATAATGTTGACATAATCTCAGTTATAATTATCTGCAATAATTTTAATAAATAAAGCAGAAAAATTTATTTTCTGTGCACTGAGGAAATATTATGAAAAGAATTCTTTTTACAAGCGTTTGCTTCGTCACTTTGGTTGGCAATATGGCACAGGCTGCGGATGGTCAATGGTATGCCACAATCGATTATGCCTATGGCATATTAGGTCAGGAAAAGGCTAAAGACAGTATTCTGGACATTAAAAGTAATTTTAAGGATGGTTATGCTATAGACGGTATTGTTGGATATGACTTCGGACAATGGCGTTTAGAGGGTGAAATCGGTAAGCATTTCAATAATTTAGAGAGTCTTAATGTTGTCAATGATGGTGGACTTGATTTGGGCGGCCTTGGCCAAATTGCAGTCAGTTCAGGAAATGCGCGATTAACCCATTATATGATGAATCTTACGTATGATTTTGACAGCATTTCAAACGATAGAGTTATTGAGCCCTTTGTCGGGGGCGGCCTTGGCGTTGCCGATGTAAAATTTAATAATTTGGCAACAGCATCCAATATGTTCACAAATGATGCGGATATGACAATGGCTTATCAGGCTTTTGCTGGACTTAGAATGGCAGTTACTGATGCTGTTGAGATGTCATTAAAATATCGATTTCTTGGAACCGCAAAGGCTAATTTGATTGATCATAATGGTGCAACTTTCAAAAATGGTTATGACAGTCATGATATTGTTGTAGGTCTTACATATCGGTTTGGGGGTAATGAGAAAAAGACCGTTGCTGAGATGCCACAGCCCGTTGCTGTAGCTGCTGTAGTGGAAAAACCAGAGCCCGTCAGTAGGCCAGAACCAGTTAGTAGAATTGAGCCAGCGGCTGGGCCTATTATAGATAAGGGACCATATATTGTTTATTTTGATTTAAACAGTAGTCGACTTAACATGGAAGCAGAAAACGTCATCCAAAAGGCGGCGTCTGAAGCCAAGAAAGGCAAATCTGTTCAAATTATGGTTTCGGGTCATGCCGATCGTTCAGGTTTAGATCACTATAATGATGTCTTAGCTCAGAAACGAGCAGAAGTGGTAAAGAATGCTTTGGTTAATCAGGGCATGGACAGTATTGATATTACCCAAGACAGTTTTGGGGAACAGAAGAATGCAGTGGAAACAGCTGACGGTGTTAAGGAAAAAATGAACAGACGGACTGTTATCGTTCTTCAATAACCCTTTAAAATATATTATGCGAATAAGGCATCCTATTGGGTGCCTTATTTGTTTTTAAGGGATAATAGATTAAGACAGCTTAGCTAAAAAGTTCGCCCAATTTTAACGCTAGCCCCATATCACCCTCAATTTTAAGTTTTCCCATCATAAATGCCATCTGTGGGTTTAAAGATCCGTCCATTAGGCTTTCAAAATTTTCTTCACTGATAATTAATGTCACATCCGCATCATTGTCGTCGTTGCTGACGGCGGGGGGCGTTGTTGCACCATTAATAAAAATAATACCATCCCCCTGAAGATCAACTTTAATTTTTTTACCTTTGGCATCGAGTGACTGGGCTTTATCGCGAATTATGGCTGTAAAATTTTCAAGGCTCATTTGAATTTCCTTTATTTAAATTATGGTCTGTTACCAATGGTTTCTCAGTGCTCTTAGAGCCTTGAAGATTTCCCTTGGGTTTGGGTTATGAGATATGGCTGAATTTTCTTCTTTGAGTTTTTGAATAATGGTCGGGTTTGTCAGTCTGAAAAAACTATTGATTCGGCGTTCATCGGCCATTGTGGTTACAAAGGCATGATGAGGGTCTTGATCACGTAACCTTGAAAGCATTTCTTTTGCTTCACTGTTATTGGGTTCACGATTTAGGGTAAATTCCAGATTGTTGATGATATAATCATGGCCAGGATATATCAGCGTATGATCTGGTAACTTATCAAGTTGCTTTGAGAATGTATCATACAAATCATCAGGGTTTCCGCCATTGTGACAATTCCCCGCGCCTGCATTAAATAATGTATCGCCACAAAATAGGGCTTGTCTATCTGTCTCGGATAAAAGGCATAAATGGCTCATCGTATGACCTGGGGTATCTAATATTCTTAAGGTCACGCTTGAGCCAACGTTTAGATAATCATGAGCCTTAAGCCCTATATCCATGTGGGGAATTTTATCTTTGGCTCCATAATGGGCATAGATTGTGGCGCCCGTTTTCTGTTTCATTTCTTCGTTGCCACCAATATGATCCCAATGTTCATGGGTATTCAGAATTTTGGTGATGTTGAGGTTTTGTTCTTTTGCGGACTGAAGACATTTATTCACATCAAGAGGGTCAATCACAAGGCAATCCCGTGTTTCAGGGCAGCCGATCAGATAGTGAAAATTTCTGAGTGGGTTGTCGG
Source organism: Emcibacter sp. (assembly GCA_021741205.1). GTDB lineage: Bacteria > Pseudomonadota > Alphaproteobacteria > Sphingomonadales > Emcibacteraceae > Paremcibacter. The sequence goes on along the minus strand of JAIOYI010000001.1, from coordinate 17,907 downwards.
CGTAGAGTTGTGTAACAATCATTCTATCGTCCTATGCCGGTTTATTTCAATTGACGTTATGTCCATATTGAATTGAGGGACCGCCTGCGCGAATTTGTTCACGTGTTGTGAGCGGATTATGATTTGCATCAACCTGAACAATGACACAATCGACAACAATATTCTTATCCAAATCTTGCTTTGCCATTTCAAAAGAGGCTTGTACTGTATTTTCGTCATATAGTGTTGCCAAAGATATATCAGGATTCCAATGTCCTTTATTTTCATCTTGAATAAAATAAACATTTAAACCACTACGCAAGTGATTTGCCGAGATAACATTGAGAGAATTTTGCATGTTTTGTCCTGATTACCATTTTTTGCTTAATTCTAATTATATGGTGGGACGGTTGCATAAAGCAAGTATGGATTGTGGCTCTTTGAGCTATTAAGGTTTTTAGTTAAGTCGCTCAGGCGGCAGGTCAAGTGTAACTTTTGTCCCCTGATCAACAGAACTTATAATAGAAACAGTGCCCTGATGTTTCTCAATTATTTGTCTGACATAGGAAAGTCCAAACCCGATGCCCACTGTTGGACTGGAATAGATATTGGAGAGGTGAGTATCATGACAAAAGGCTTTTGCCAATTGTTGGGATGACATGCCAGATCCGTTATCTTCACAGCTTATTAGACAAAAGCCACCGTTACCTTGTTCTGTGGTTATGATAATTTTTCCGCCAGAAGCTGTAAATTTAAGGGCATTGGTGAGCAGGCTATGGATAACTTGCTGAAGACGTGATTTATCCCCGAATATTCTGATGATATCCTTTAATTTATTGTTATAAATAAGGGTGATATTATTTTTTTCAGCCTCTAAAGATAGTTTTTTAAAACATTCTGAAATCATATCTTTTAGGATGAAATTTTCTTCATGAAGATCAAATTCTCCTGTTTCAAGCTCTTTTAAGTCAAGTAGATTATCGATCAGGTGAAGCAGGTCTTGTCCAGCTCCATGAATGTCTTGGGCGTAATTTTTGTAAGATTCTTGCCCAATGGGTCCCATTAACTCGGACATAATGACTTCAGAATATCCCAGAATACCATTGAGAGGCGTCTTGAAATTATGATGCATGGCAGAAATAAGATTTTGTTTAATTTCTTTTGCGGCTTTATCACGGGTATAATTTGTATTGTTGATTTCCCTGAGAACACAAATAAACCGCGAGCCACTGTTATCACCGCTAAAGGGTCGGATGGTCATGTTAAGCTTTATAATGTCACCGTTATTTTTAATCCATGGGCAGGACAGAACAGCAGTTTGGCGGCTTTTAAGCGCACTTTCAATAATGTATTGATTAGATTTCGAGAGTGATTCCGCAAGAAAATCATATAAATGTCTCCCTTTAATATCATCGAACTGATAGCCCGTGACCAGTTCAAAATGATGATTGACATCCATAATGACGGGGGTGTTTTTTTGCTGTTCATTGGAAATAATGGCTATGGCATTGCTGACCTCATGGAATACAGAGTCAAATAAACCAAATTCTTTTTCGTGAGGCGTTTTTATTAAAATATCTGGATTGGATATTTTTTTTCTTTTTGTCGATTTATTATTAAACATTGAAGCATTCATTGGTCGAATAGCCTATGTTTTTTAATTTTGACGATCATTTGCTCATCTTACTCTAAGGGTTGAAGAGAAAAATTCTTTCCGATTCAAATCATTAGGAGAATCATCGCCTAAATGATTCGCTAAATCAACAAAAAAATTAACCTTTTGTTAACTATAATTAATTGAGCGAAGATTTATTGTTCGTTGACGGGCGTTTCTTAGGAAAATGTGCTTGATACCTGACAAGCCGCAGGGCCAATTAATACAACAAACAAAGTTGGCAGGATAAATAAAATGAGCGGTATAGTCATGGTAGCAGGAAGCTTAGCGGCCTTTTCCTCTGCTTTCATCATGCGGTCATTACGAAATTCGGCGGATAACACCCTTAGGGATTGTGCAAGCGGGGTTCCGTATTTCTCTGATTGTATTAAGGTTGCAGTAACAGATTGTACGGCAGGGAGTGTTACCCGCAGAGAAAGATTATTCAAAGCCTGTTTTCTTTCCTGCAAGAAGCCAAGTTCAACGGCCGTATAGGCCAGTTCATCAGCAAGCTCAGGCCCCGTTTGAGCCATCTCTTTGACGACACGGATTAAAGCAGAGTCAAGGGTAAGGCCTGCCTCCGCACAAATAACCAAGAGATCCAGCATGTCTGGAAGGGCTTTTTGCATGGCCTCATTTCTTTTAATGGTGATATTTTTTAAAATAGTTTCTGGTAAGATTGAAGCGATTAAGACTGCACCACCGCAGGCCAGTGTTTTCATCATGGGTTTTAAATCAAATAATCCAAAACCGTATATAAGAACCACGGCAATAATACCAATAAGAATGGGCAGAACCAGCTTAAAAAACATGAAATAGACTAAAGCATCCTTAGAGCGATAGCCTCCTTGAAGCAGTTTTATACGGAATTTTTCCGCCTGCTCATTTTTCATAAGATTGAATCCGTTGACAATGTTTTGCATTGTTCCAAGGTAAGATGCTTTACCAATGGTTGCTTTACGCTTTGTGGGGGCTGTATAGCCTCGCTTTAAATCTTGTCTTCGATCTTGGAGATGTTTGATTCTGCCGTGCATAGGATCTTTGATAATGCCACTGCTCCAAATGGCGAGGACGACAAGAAATGCTGACATTGCCGCAAGAACTGTAATAATGTCTTCTATTGTAACGCCGTCTGGCAGAAGAGCTTCCATTCTTTATACCTCAAAATTTATCATTTTGGCCAAAATAAAGGCTCCCATACTGAGCCATATTCCAGCACCAATCAGGGCTATTTGTCCCTTTGGGTCGGTAAACATTACCGACATATATTCATAATTCATAACAGAAAGAAGGCCACACATGATAAAGGGCAGAGAACCAATAATATAGGCACTAGCCTTGCCTTCGGAAACCATCGCTTTGATCTTGAGTTTTAATCTGCTACGGCTTCTCAGAATTTCAGTAAGGTTATGAAGTGTCTCCGTGAGGTTACCGCCTGTTTCCTGTTGCACGGATAGACTTATGACAAAAAACTTAAAATCAGGCGTGTCAAGTCTTTGGGCGGTGGACCATAAGGCCTCATCCAATGTTTTGCCTAATCTTATATCATCGGTAATGGTTTTGAATTCGGTGGAAATAGGAGGCCGCATTTCCTGTGCAACGGCACTGATGGATTCCGTAACAGGAAGTCCCGCTCTTAAACCACGAACAATAAGGTCAATAGCCTCTGGAAATTGTTTGGTAAAAAGTGCCAGTCTTTTCTTGATGACCATATTGATATAGGTGTGGGGAAAAAACAAACCCGCAAATACGCCAACCATTAAGGACGGCATGAAGGTCATACCACTTAAAAATTTCATAACAAAGGTTATGGTAATCGTGGTTATAACTGTCGTAATCACATATTTTCTAAAGGTGATATTTAGGCCAGTTTTATTCAGTCTTTTTCTCATTTCATCTGGTTTTGGAATGAAATTATCGAGTATTGACGTTTCTTTTTTAACAAAAAGATTTTTTTTTGCCTGCTCTTTTTCTAAATTTTTGCCTTTTCCGTGGCGGAATTTAATTTTATTCAGCCGCTTGTCAATAACCTTATTATTTTGACCTAATATGCCAAAAGCGACGGCTAGAACAGCAATAATAAGAAATATACAAGCAAAAATACCAATGGTTACGATAGTTGGATTTGTAACGTTCATAATTTTCCTATAAGGCCTCCATCAAAGCTTTATCTAATCCGAAATAGGCGGCTTTTTCCATAAAATATGGTCGAACACCCGTGGAGCGAAAGCGACCTGTCAAATTGCCATCTGAATCTTCGCCTGTAAATTCGTAAACGAATAAATCCTGCGTGGTGATAATATCACCTTCCATGCCCACAATTTCCGTAATGGCGGCGCAGCGACGACCACCATCGCGCATTCTTGAAACCTGAACCACAAGATCAACGGCGCCCGCTATTTGTTCCCGAATAGCTTTTTGGGGTAATTTAAGATTGGCCATACCGATCATATTTTCCATACGGGTCAGCGCCTCACGGGGATTGTTGGCGTGAAGGGTACACATAGAGCCATCATGACCTGTATTCATAGCCTGAAGCACATCAAAGGCTTCGGCACCACGTACCTCCCCAAGTATAATTCGATCAGGACGCATACGCAGAGCGTTTTTGACAAGATCACGCATGCTGATCTCACCCTTGCCTTCAAGATTAGGGGGGCGTGTTTCAAGGCGCACCACATGGGGTTGCTGCATTTGAAGTTCAGCCGTATCCTCAATGGTGACCACACGTTCGCCGAGATCAACCATGCGGGACAAGGCGTTTAACATAGTGGTTTTTCCTGAACCCGTTCCGCCGGAAATCAAAATATTTAGGCGGCAAGCACCCGCGATTTTTAAAACAGTTCCCATTTGATGCGACAGACTTTTCCAGTCAACCATATGATCAAGTGTAATCTTTTGCTTGGCAAATTTACGAATGGAAATAGAGGCGCCGTCAATGGCAAGGGGTGGAATAATAATATTAACACGGCTACCATCCGCAAGTCTTGCATCGCAAAGCGGTGTTGATTCATCAACCCTTCGTCCAACAGCCGTCACAATGCGGGTGCAGATATTCATCAGATGTTGATTGTCCCGAAATGTCACATCGGAAAGAACAAGTTTACCGCCACGTTCTATATAGATTTGCTTTGGGCCGTTGACCATGATTTCACTAATGCTCTCATCATTTAAGAGCGGTTCCAATGGCCCAAGTCCTAGCATGTCATGGAGTAACATATTGACCAAATCGCGTTGTTCACGCAAATTCAGATTTATTTTCTCCTGAGACATTAATTCATTGACCGCTTCACTGACCTGTTCGGCAAGATCCGATCTATCCATCTCATTGGCTGCGGAGGCATCAATATATTCAAGTAGTAATGGTTGCAGGCGGTCCTTGGCATCCATGATGCTATCTTGACTAACCTGTTGTTTTTGTTCGTTAGTTTGGGTCTGGACTTTTTTACGTTTGCTGACTACGTTGACAGTTTCTTCATTGTCTGGGGTTTCTTTCTTGGCAGAAACGGTCAACAAATCATTGAGCAGGACAGTCATGAGATCCCGACGTTCTAGCTCGTTTAAATCCAGTCTGTGACGTTTTGTTTCCTCGTCAATAAGATTTTCAATGAAAACCGTGACCTCATCCCGTTCCATTTCTTGCGCCACTTCGGGACTGATTTTTTCCATCATGGCGGATTCAATCAGATCATAGGCTTTGTCCACAATGCCAGCATCAGAAACAACAGCACTATCCACAGGAAATGAAATGGTTTTGGAAATTTCTTCTAATGTGGTTGCAGGACTCTTACCAAAAGTCGTTGCTGTTGACTGTTTTTTTGCAACGAGAATTGATTTGTTGTCTAGATTTGATTTTCTTCCAAACGCCGGTTTCATTTTTTCTCACGATTATTATTTAAATTAAGTAGGTTAAATTATTTTTTCGGTTTAGAGGCTATCTTTTTCCAAAAAGAGTCCTTGGTTACTTCGTCCTCCTTGCCTGTAATATTTGAACTCATGGTTTTAAGCACTTTAACCACTTTGCTCATTTTCGCGGCTTGGGGGAGCGGTTTTCCAGCTCTTGATACCTGAACCATAAGTTTTGGATCGAAAGGTATTTCCCAGTCAACAGACCGTTCAATGGAGGCTTCAAAATCTTTTTTATCCACTTCAATCATGCCCGCACCCGCCACCTTATTAAGCGCAATCTTAATAGGTTTTCCAGGGGCCACAGTTTTGCATAAGGATAAAAAACGAATAATATCACGGGCGGCAGCTAAAGTTAGGTCTGATACCAGTATTATTTCGTCTGCCTCTGCAAGCATGAGAGGGTATTCCGCCGCCATGTTGCGGGGCAAATCCATAATGACATAGTTAAAATTATGCCGAAGTTCAGTGAGAAGATGGCTCATGGCAGAAGGATCTGTATATGTGGGATCATTTAGAGAGGCCTCTGCGCCTAAAATAGATAGATTTTCGCTCTGACGGATCATGGCACGTTCAATAAAAAGTCCATCTATTCGACTTGGATTTTCTAGCGCATCACATAATCCACGACCAGGTTCCAGATCAAATGTTAAGGCGTCCGTTCCAAAATATATATCCATATCAAGCAGCGCCGTGTTGCGTTTTATATCATTAGCGATAATCCATGCACAGCTACTGGATATGGTGCTGGCACCAACGCCGCCTCTCATACCAATAACGGCTATGAGTTTATCGGTTTCATTTGCTTTTTCTTGCACAGCAACGTCGTTGCTCACACGTAGTGTATTTTCTATGGCAATAAGGCATTCTCTAATTTGGTCTGTTGTAACGGGCTTTACAAGATATTCCTGAACGCCAAAACTTATTAACTCTCGGTAAAGTCCGATATCATTTTGCTTGCCAATGGCGATAACCATGGTGCCAGGGTCGCATACCTCTGCAAGAGCATTGATATCATCCAAGGGACCTTCTGATTTTGATAAGTCGACCAGTAGATATTTAGGAGAAGTAGCGGTCGCTAGTGTCCGGATAGCATTTTCGATGCCACCTTTTTTAATCAAAGAGGTATTCCATTCCCGTTCATTTAAAACAGGCACCAAAATCTGTGTGGTTTCATCATCACAGACAAAGGCTCCGAATTCATCTTCGGCAGTTTCATTCTTTTTCAGCAGTGAAGCTATACTCATGATCTGTTCCTGTTATTTTTTCTTTTTGGTCGTAATTGATGATAATGACGTAGGTTTCTTGGTTTTATAAGTATAGATAGCCTTTGCCGCATTCTCTGTATAAGGGGTGGTATTGTTTTCACCCGTGATCAAATCCCTTGGATTGGCAACCATAAGACCCAAACTTGCTTGATTAGCGCAGCCAAAATTTGCCGTGGCGGCATTACCATAATTATCGTTTGATGGTATTGACCAATCGCCACAGGTAGGAGGTATTACGGTATAACGTGAAATTAACAGTCGCGCCTGACCTTCGGCGGGACTCATGCCGTAGGGTGTCACTTCTGGGGATAAATGCAGGCCACGTTCCTTTAAAATATTTGATAAAAAGGTCATTCTCTTCACGTTTTCTTCAGAGAGTTTTCCGTCTCGCTGCAAGGGAAGATCTAAGCTTATTTCATCCCCATAAGAGATATTTACCTTCATCATAAAATTATCAAGCTGGTCAATGGCATTTTTAGACAGTGAGGCATTTTTTTGGTCAAAGGTGATCATAAATGGTATACGGATCATTTTAACCTCATTGCGCTTTTGGGTGTCACCATCCGCAAAATTCGCTTGTCCGCTACAACTGGCGAGTATGATACAAGCCAACGCAGGGATAAGATTTAATATTTTTCTTGTCATTATCATGTTCATCATCTTTCTCTTTCCCCCTAGTCCAGAATAAAGCCAGCGGCGGATTTTAATTTCTGGCCATTAGCCCCTTGTACAGGCTCTGGCATATCTGGTTTACGGGTGGCATAGGATTGACCCTTAATATAACGTTCGGCATCATTTGGCATTTCAAGGCCATCGGTTGGTAATGGCATTGTTCCGCCGTTATGAGGACGAACAATATAGGGCGTTACAATAATTACCAATTCTGTTTCCTGACGCCGAAATTTGCTCGAGCGGAATAGGGTTCCAAGAATAGGAACATCGCCAAGCCATGGAAATTTTTCCAGATCATGGGTGACACTGTTTTGAAGCAGTCCCGCTATGGCAAAACTTTGACCTGATCCAAGTTCAACGGTTGTTTCAACCCGGCGTGTGCTTAAGGCTGGAATATTAAAGCCTTGCAATGTAATGGCGCCATTTGAGGACAGTTGACTGACCTCTGGTTTGATATTCATATTAATACGGCCACTGTCCAAAACAACCGGTAAAAAGGCCAGTGAAACACCAAATTCTCTGAATTCAATAATAACTTGACCATCCTTGTTGAGGGTTGGTACAGGATATTCACCACCCGCCAGGAAATTAGCAGGCTCACCAGACAAAGTTGTCAGATTTGGTTCAGCAAGAATAGAGAGAACACCTTCTGTTTCTAGGGCATCAATAATATAGTTGATGTCAAAATTACCCGCATTAAATCCACCAAAAAGACTATTAATACCACGACCCTGTACGGCAAATTCCTTTACCAAACTGTTTTGAAGTCCTGTGGGGTCTGGAATGAGGTTCACCACATTAGCGCCCTGTACCATTCCTATGGCTGTGCCGCCATTAACAAAAAGATTTTCCCAGTTAAAGCCCAATTGTTTTTTGGTGTCTCGGCCAATTTCAGCTATTCTAACCCGTAAATTGACCTGCACTGGTGTTGCAATTTCCAACTTGTTTAAAATGGGATGATTTTTGCCGATGAAGTCTTCAGCCATTTGGCGGACATCTTCGGCTTCTTCTGGATTTGCCACATGCCCAGTCAGTACAAGCAATCCTTCATAGGACTGAACGTCAATATGGGTATTGGGCAATAGATGTGTGAGAGCCTCTTTAAGACTACCTAGATTATGATTAACCGATATATTGCCCTCATAAATCACGCGGTCATCACTGGTGACGGCATAAAGATTTGTTTCGCCTTGTTGTTTACCAAAAATATAGGCCAACGTTGGGGATTTAACCTGAATATCGGCAATATCAGAATCAGCAAGAAAAACATTATTGACGGGTTCTTTAAAGCGTATCAGGGTTCCTTTGCCCACCTCAATATTCTGCGTCGGTTGGTTTGCGGCGGCTGTCGCAAATGTTATAGAAAAACATAAAGTAGACAGAGTTATTGATGCAATAATGGCGCCTTTGACCCATTTTATCAGGGTTGGAAACGCTTTTTTATAGGGTTCTCTTATCATTCCTCTGTTTCCTCTGTATCTGTAGTAGTCGCTGTGTCTTCATCGGTATTATTACCGTTCTGTGCATTAAGGGCTTGATTAAAGAGCTGATTAAAATCAACTTTTTGGTTTTTCTTGGTACCGCCCCGGAATATTTCAACGGAAACATTATGACCCGCGGGTGAGTTTGCCGCACCATTGGAAATCTGGTTGCTGACTTCGCTGTCCCATGTGGCGGTTGGCTTTTCTTGAGCCGCATGTTCAGTGGTTTCATCTTCCGCACCAAGGCTTCTGAGCACGAGGGTTAAGGTTCCCATGCTCTTGAGGAGCGCAATCTTTTCCGCATCTTTTGAGGTGACTTCCAAGGTTGCGGTCTTCCCGACAGAAGGCGTGCGGGTTGCACTGTCCGTCCTTTGATTAATGGCCAGAACCCGAATATTTTTAAGCACGGTTTCGCTCACATGGGATTTTTGTTTTTTCTCTTTTATGGCAATGTCATGGGTGAGGACAATGTCAACACGATCACCAGGAAAGATAAATCCTGCATTACCAGAAATGTCTGTTATGCGCACGGTAACAGCTCGCATTCCAACGGGAAGCACGGCAGCCATAAATCCTCTGTTGCCAGGTTTTACCAAACGATTATCTAAGATAGGCTCCCCTGCAGAAATGTCTGACTTGGCAACGGCACCATCAAAACTTTCTTTTTTTATGCCAGAATCTTGTTTGATATAGCTGTCATGAACGGTTTCATCCGGCCATGATTGCCATGTCATATCTTCATCTTTGATAAAATGCCCAAGGGGAATATTTTTGGCGGCCACAAGAATTTTCATCTTAGAGGCTCTAACCTCTGTTACCACACCAGTTCCATCTATTGACTGTTTTGGTGTTGATACAAGGTTTCTGGCAAGCATAGCTGTTACGCCGGCAATAACCAGTGCAATAACAATTAGTATGATGCTTCTTATATTTATATTCATTTATACATTCCTTGTTTCGTGTTCCCTATTAGGTTGCTTTTTGATTGAATGTGACAATTAAATTGTAAGCCACATAAAGGCCACCCATTGCAATGCCAACACCATATGGAACCACACTCTCTTTTATTTCTGCCACAGAGAGGTTTATATTTGCTGAAGATTTATAAGATTTAGAGTTATTTAAGCGATTTTTAGCAAGAATGAGGGCTGCAAATAGCCCGCCAATCACGGATGTTATAAAAAGATAGGGTAAAATATGTGCTGTTCCAGCCCAGAGTGCTACCGCTGGGATAAGTTTCACATCCCCGCCGCCCATAATGTTAAGTGCAAAGAAACCCGCACACACAATAAATAAAACCACAGCAAGAGCCAGCGTGGTTAAAATATTTTCTATAGGGAGCCCATGGTCATTCATATAAAGGCTAATAAGATAAACAGGATAGAGCAATGTTACCGAAAGACAAAGTTTATTGGACAGGATATAGCGGGACAGATCGGAATATGCCGCCCAGACCATAAGAAAAGAAAATATAACAATGATTATTAAGGTTAACAAAACAGTGATCCTAATGAGCCAGTATTTTTTATTTATTCGAAAATATATGGAAAAAGTGTTTTTTTCGTTAACCATGTTAATATTTTTCGTTAACCATATTAAAAAATATTGTAAAAATGTTTAAACCTCAGGGATTAGGCCATTTTTTGTGAATAAAATGAGATGATTAATGGAAATTTCTACGGATCAATTTAATTCTCGATCTACATATGGGGGGAATCGTTAAGAAAAATTTGGGAGGACGTTTTAAAATTCATTAAATGAGGAATTAAATATTTTCTACCTATTGGCGGCATCATCCATTGCGGCCGAGGTGGATTCATAATTATCAATGAAGGTGCTGCTCAGGGTAGAAATGGCCCCAACAGAGGCAAAAATAATCAAGGCTGCAATCAGGGCATATTCAATGGCCGTTGCGCCGCTATTATTTTTAATGAGTTTACGCAGAAAGTTTTTAAGTATCATTTTCTCACCTCACTTAAAATAGAAATAGAGGCTTTGGGAATTTTCATCCAAAGCCTCTATTTAAAGATTTACGCAAAACTATTAATAGAAAGCTCGTCTTATATTATGGTGCAGATGCTGCATCTAATTTAGAGCTAACATTATCAAAAGTCGCTGTCAGTGATGTACCAACTGATGTCATCGCTGTAATCGCAGCTACGGCGATCAAGGCTGCAATTAGACCATATTCAATAGCCGTTGCGCCTTTTTCTGATTTACGTAATTGTGCAAAAAATTTTCTCATTTCTAATCTCCTTAAAGTGCCAAGTAAAATTGTTATCTATGCCGATGTTGTGACTATAATATGGATTAGAATTATGAATAAATAGTTAACGGATATTAGGAATTATTATTTAATTACAAAAGGTTATAAGAAATAATTTAATAAAATTTTAATTAATTTTTTTGAATTGTCTCGAGATTACTCTGTGTGGAAAAATTTTAGGTTCAATTATTTTAAGTTTTTAAGACTAACAATGAGGGTGTATAATAATTAAAGGAGACCTTGTAAAACACTGGAATGCTAGGGGTTTATTGGGTCTTATCATAATTGCTGAGCGTTAGAACAAAATGAGTAAGAAAGCCCCGTTCGGCATGGGTGGAAATGTCGCCTCCAATCATGTGCGCAAGGTTCTGTGCTATGGATAATCCGAAGTTGGGGGAGATTTTTGATTCATAATTTATGGCATCACTAGGGGATATTTTTTTTATTTCTGGCTCTCGTTTTAGCCTTTGAAACAGGTTATCTTGATTTTTCTCATCAATTTTTGGGCCAAGAATAGGTATTTCGATTCGCACTTGGGCATTGCTATTGATTAAGACAGAGGGCGTAATAATGTCGCCGTCCTGCCCACGCTTTATTGTGCTTGTCAAAATTTTGGTCAAACATAATTCCACGCTTTGTCTGTCATTATATAATATAACATCAATATTTTTGTTGTTTTCTGCGATTTTAATATTGCTGCTATCCGCCATATTTTCAACATTTTTCATGCAATTCTTTATGACGGATTTTAAAGAAAAAGATTCTGGATTTATTTGCATTAATCCAGCTTCAATTTTGGCGGAGTCAAGAACGTCATTAACAGCTTCTTTTAAATGTTGTGCTGCGGTAAGAATATTCTTGATATTCTGATGATATTGGGTGTTGACGGCTCCCCATGTTTCCATTTCAATCATTTCAGAAAAGCCGATAATAGCATTTAGAGGGGTTCTAAATTCATGAGACAGATTATGGAGTAATTCATTTGCATATTCGTCACTATATTCTTTTGTATGGTCAATTGTTTCTGGTCTTATAGGCCGATGAGGATTGTCCTTTTGCTGACTTTGAGAAACCGCCCTTAGGGCTCTGGACTTGATATATTCCTCCAAGGTTTCTTCTTGACGTCTTGTCAATGGCTTGTCATAGGTATTGGAATGTTTTTCTGATAAGGTGATATGGGATATATCCTGTTCCGTAATTTCCGCGCGGGCGCTTCCCCGAAATCCAGTAAAGCGTCCAGAATGGATATCAAATATGGCGATACCGCTAAGGAACCAAAGGGTTTTTTCTTCGTTTTGGGTAGAAATATAAAAGGCTTTATTCCTAAAGGATTTCCGATGTTCAAATAACGCCTCGAAGGTTTCTTTGTTTTGATCGGCATGATCATTTTCCATGGTATCAGGCGGTGTGCAAATGCTGATAAAATCTTCCCCAATCAGTGTTGAGCTTGCTTGTCCAAAGACGGTAAAGGCTTCTTCAGAAATAAAGGTAATATTTGCTGCACGGTCTATTTCCCAAAACCAATCCGCAACGGTTCTGACAAATTCCTTTTGGCGGTTGATGTCATGGCGGGCATTTTGAACTTGTTTATTAATATCATCTGTGATGTCAAGTGCGGAATCTTGCATTGTTATATGACTATCAAAATAAGTATTTCTCTCATACCTCTCTGAATCATTGGCAATTTTTGGTGGTGAAGGAAAAGGGTTCATTTTTTCTGAATAGGCCATATTCAGGGAAATATCATGTTCTGTTATTTCCTGTTCAAGATTCTGGGTCGGTTTTATTTCGGCGGGCGAATAAATATTTTCTTTTGGGTGTTTTTCTTCTGCTTTAATGATTTTATCGTCATCGGGTTTAGAAGAGTGTCTATGAATATTTTGTGCCCGTAATAATTCAAGAATATTTTCCGTTGTCTCTTCATCAATGTCTACAATATGGTCTTCAGCCTGCTTATCAAGTTCATTCAGGCTATATTTTGTTTTTGAATTATGTAGTTCCCGCCACGCTTTTTCCAATTCATTGCGGACAAGAGGAGATAGACCAAAACGTCTTGAAACATGTATTTTGTGTGCTTCTGTACCATAGCGAATAATATGGATTAATTTTTCATCAGGCAGAACAGCCTTTTCAAGCAAAGGGCCAGATACCTCAACAATATCTTCGCACATAATATTGATAAGTGTTTCGGGGGGATTGGAGAGCGTATAAAGTGTTGAGGCAAGCTCCTGTCTTGTGGAGATTTCCACCTGAGTAAGAAGTTCTTTTAAAATCTCAGATAACATCCGTGCATGCGTTGGGGACGCCATTGGTCTACCCTGAAGGAAAAGGTCGCTTATATGAGAAAATAAAAGAGTTCTACTATGCTTTGATCCGTCTTGCGCAAGGGCAATGAGATTGCGAATTCTGTCGTCAAATTGCGCTCTTTTTTGCACGGTATTATCTTTTTCCAATAATGTGGAGACGAACATAAATGACTGTCTCTTTGTCTGCCATTATAAACTTATAATTGTTAATATTCTCTAATCAAAATAATAACTGTTTTTTGTCTCAAAGCCAGATAAAAAAATAATTGATAACGGATAGAAATATAAGCTTCTTCCTTAAAGATGGAATAAACAAGAATTTTATTGTGTAAAAGTCTTAGTTTATAATATAATGTGTCACCATCAAGAAATTTTATTTCTCAATAGGGGGAGGTTCAGTATTTTTCTAAATATCTTTAAAACCACTATAAACATTCATGAGGAATATGTATTATGCATCATGTCAAACTGGATGATATAGATTGTCAAATTTTAGAGACCTTGCAAGAATCCGGTAGAATTACCAATGTAGATTTAGCCGAGAAGGTCGGTATAACGGCACCACCCTGTCTGCGAAGAGTTAGGGCATTGGAAGAGGGGGGCTATATTCGAGGATATCATGCGGATCTTGATAATGAGTTAATGGGATTTGGCTTGACGGTTTTTGCCATGGTGGGACTGCATCGTCAGTCGGAAAATGATCTTAAGGCATTTGAAGATATGGTATCCGAATGGCCGATGGTTCGGGAAACTTATATGCTTAATGGGGAAATTGATTTTATTTTAAAAATTGTCGCCCGTGATCTTGCCCAATTCCAGAATTTTCTGACCACGAAATTAACACCGGCACCTAATGTGGATAGTGTTAAAACATCACTTAGCATTCGGTGTGCCAAAAAATTGCACGGCATTCCAGTTGTAAATATTAATAAAGCGTAATTTAGGGTAGATTGTGGGAATAGTGTGGGGCGAACCCTATCAAAGTTCGCCCAAAATATCAGATAAATTCTATTTTGGTGATTTCATAATAAATTTCACCTCTGGGGGTCTTAACTTCGACCTCGTCCCCTACTTTACGTCCGATTAGAGCGCGGCCAATAGGAGAAATATGGGATATTTTCCCTTCGGAAACATCAGCCTCATCGACGCCTACGATCTGATAGGTGAACATCTTATCATCTTCATCGGCAAGACTTACCGTCGCAGAAAAAACAACGGTATCACCGCTAAGATCCTTGGCATTAACGACGGATGCACGACTGATCTTCCCTTCAAGATCCTGAATGCGTGATTCGATAAAGCCTTGACGTTCTTTTGCCGCATGATATTCGGCATTTTCAGAAAGGTCACCGTGCGCCCGTGCTTCCTCAATAGCCTTAATAACAGAAGGACGTTCGTCATGCTTTAAATGTTTTAATTCTGCTTCAAGCCGTTCGTGGCCTTCTGCTGTCATCGGTACTTTTTCTACCATAATGTCATTTTCTATATTTTTTGCAAAAAAAACTAGTATAGCTTATAATGTTACAAGCTATCCTCTTATATCGTCAATTTATATTTAAGGGCTTTTTGTTCGTAATTATTTACTCATAAACATAAGACTGAAGGGGTTTAACCTCAAGTGAGCAGGATTTCAAGACTTTTATTGCTTCCATAGCAGAAATTGCCCCCCGTGTGGTGGTATAATAGGGAATAGCATGAACCAATGCGGTGCGCCGAAGCTCGTAACTGTCGGTGATGGATTGTGTGCCTTCGGTGGTATTGAAAATTAATTTAATCTCACCATTCTTTATGGCATCAACGATATGGGGTCTGCCCTCCATTACCTTATTGACGCGCAACACATCCAATCCCTGATCCTGTAAGAATTTTGCTGTACCAGATGTTGCCAAAACAGTATATCCCATTTTTATAAGAGTTTCCGTCGGTTCAATCATTTTCTTCTTATCGCTGTCTTTTACCGAAATGAATACTTTTCCAGAAAGGGGTAAAATCGTTCCAGCCGCGATTTGAGATTTAAGGAATGCCTTAGCAAAACTATCATCAAGTCCGATAACCTCCCCCGTCGAACGCATTTCTGGGCCAAGCAATATATCCACACCAGGAAAGCGATTAAAGGGCATGACGGCCTCTTTGACCGCATAATGCTTGGGTGTTGCCGAAGGAAATTTAAAGGCAGATATCTTCTCCCCAGCCATTAATCGGGCAGCAATTTTTGCAATGGGAGAACCGATAGCCTTAGCCACAAAAGGCACCGTTCGGCTGGCTCTGGGGTTTACTTCAATAAGGTAAACCACATCATCTTTTACGGCGAATTGCACATTCATAAGCCCCTTTATATCAAGAGCAAGGGCAAGTCTCACGGTTTGTTCCCTAATGTCGGCAATAACGGAGTCTTTGAGCGAAAAGGGCGGGAGAGAGCAGGCGCTATCACCAGAATGAATACCGGCCTCTTCGATATGTTGCATAATAGCCGCCACATGAACATTTTCACCGTCACTAAGCGCATCCACGTCAACTTCAGTTGCACCGCCAAGATAACGGTCAATCAGCACAGGGCTATCCCATGAAACGGAAACGGCCGCTTTCATATAACGCTCCAACGATACGGTATCATAAACAATTTCCATTGCCCGTCCGCCAAGAACATAACTTGGACGGATCAGAATAGGATAACCGATCTTTTCGGCAACTTTTACGGCCTGTGCGGTATTGGTGGCAAGACCATTGTCTGGCTGTAAAAGTCCGAGCTTATTCACCAGCTGTTGAAATCTTTCACGATCTTCCGCTAAATCAATGGCATCTGGCGATGTGCCGAGAATTGGAATATTGGCTTCTAATAGAGCGTGGGATAACTTGAGAGGTGTCTGTCCGCCAAACTGAACAATAACCCCAACGACAGTGCCTTTTTTTTGCTCGCAGCGAATAAGTTCAATAGTATCTTCAGCCGTGAGGGGTTCAAAATAAAGGCGATCCGAGGTATCATAGTCGGTGGATACGGTTTCCGGATTGCAATTGACCATAATTGTTTCATAGCCTTGCTCACTTAGGGCAAAGGCCGCATGACAGCAGCAATAATCGAACTCTATTCCTTGTCCTATGCGGTTTGGTCCACCCCCCAGAATGATTATTTTGTTGAGGTCCGTAGGGTTTGATTCGCATTGAGCGTCACCGCCAGCATCACTTTCATAGGTTGAATACATATAAGGTGTCTTGGCTTCAAATTCTGCGGCACAGGTATCGACCCGTTTAAAGACGGGATGGAGATCAAGCTTGTTACGGAGTTTCGAAACGTAAGATTCTTTTTTACCAACCAACTGAGCCAGTCTTGCATCAGAAAAACCAAGGGCTTTTAATTTTCTTAGTTCAAATTTGGTGGTGGGCAAACCATTTTGTTTGATAAAAAGTTCCGTATCAACAAGTATTTTAATTTGATTAATAAACCACGGATCATATTTGGCAATGCTGTTAATTTCTTGGGCGCTAATACCGATACGAAGAGCCTGTGCCATAATTAAAATACGGTCATCTGTGGGGCTTGCTAAGGCCGCCTTGACGGCATTTAGATCGCCGTTATTGGGATCATAACCTGGAATGTCTATTTCATTAAGTCCCGTGAGTCCCGTTTCCATGGATCGCAGGGCTTTTTGCAAGGATTCCGCAAAGCAGCGGCCAATGGACATGGCCTCACCCACGGATTTCATGGCGGTGGTGAGCGTTGGTTTTGTACCAGGGAATTTCTCAAAGGTAAAACGGGGTATCTTTGTGACGACATAATCAATGGTCGGTTCAAAGGATACAGGTGTTGCCCCCGTAATATCATTTTGAAGCTCATCCAAAGTATAGCCAACGGCAAGTTTTGCCGCTACTTTGGCAATGGGAAAACCAGTTGCTTTGGAGGCCAAGGCGGATGATCGACTGACGCGGGGGTTCATCTCAATGATGATCAGTTCGCCCGTATCGGGATTTACCGCAAATTGAACGTTTGATCCCCCTGTTTCCACCCCGATTTCCCGCAATACCGCAATCGAGGCATTCCGCATGATCTGATATTCTTTGTCTGTGAGCGTGAGAGCGGGAGCCACGGTAATGCTGTCGCCTGTATGAATGCCCATGGGGTCAAAATTTTCAATAGAGCAAATGATGATACAATTATCCGCTTTGTCGCGGACAACTTCCATTTCATATTCTTTCCAGCCCAGTACGGATTGTTCGACCAGAACTTCATGTACGGGGGAGGCATCAAGACCGGTCGTGACGATCTGTTCATATTCTTCACGGTTATAGGCAATACCGCCGCCTGTTCCTCCCATGGTAAAGCTTGGCCGGATGATGCTGGGCAGTTGAATAAAGTCTAGGGCATCCAAAGCTTCTGTGA
>JAIOYI010000009.1 GCA_021741205.1 Emcibacter sp. | reverse complement strand
CTCCCGCAGCATGGCCAAAACGACTTTGGTTTTAAATCCCGCCGGATAATTCTTGCGTGTTTTACTCATTCAAATGATCCTTCCTTGATCAAAATAGTAGCTTAACACACTGTCCGATTTTCTGGGACCACCTCTCTACATGGATATTATTCTGAGTATTAGCAATTTATTTGGTTTTAAACTTCCTGAGAATTTCAATAAACCATTCCTAGCTCATAGTTTTCTCAATTTTTGGGATAGATGGCATATTTCTTTATCAAGCTGGATAAAAGATTATTTATTCACGCCATTATTGAAAGCTCTCGTTTATTGGAAATCTGGATATTGGTGGATTTTGTTATTTGGGATAATTACCTACTTTATCACCTTTCTTATATTAGGTATCTGGCATGGGACGACCTTGCCGTTTATTTACTGTGGAATTATGTTGGGCGCAGGAGCAAGCATAAATAAGATTTCTCAAGTCATTTGGGCAAATGCAGTACCCTTAAGAGCGGTCTCCAAATTGCCTCTTATCTCTCAAGGAGGGGCGGCCATCTTCTCTGGACTAACATTTGCACATGTTGCCTTAGCAATAGCTGGTTTTTGGTTTACTTGGGAGCAAATGATCAATCAATGGAACAAAGCCTCAATAGCCGACTTGGTTGAAGTTTATGTGTGGGCTACAATAATTGGTGCATTGATACATTTCATGGCTCGTTTATTGGATAAAATTTCAGCCCCTCAATTTACTTCTTTACGCTATATTAGAGAAGTATCTATTGCCATAAATCTGTATTTAATCCTGTTTGCTGTTATTGAATACAGAAATATAACACCAGCATTTGTATATCAGGGATTCTAAATATGTTTCAAATAGTTAGAATTTTTATATATTTTATATGTGTGACACTTATCATGAGTTTCGTTTTTGTTTGCTTTTCACCAAAAGCTTTTGTCAGTACTATTGATACAGAACAAATAAATGATAATTTAACGTGTGATACAAGAGATGTCTCACATTTTGTGAATAATATATCCCTGATTAAAAAATCTCTTAATAGAAAGATATTTATTCTGGGGGCGTCAAATGCGAGAGATGGATTTCGTCCACTGCAATTAAATAAGCTCCTACCTAAGCTGGATACATTTAATATCGCTTTTTCATCAGGGAATGTGTCAGAGGCAATATTAGCATTAGATATTATTAAAGCTGCCATGCCAGAAGAAGTCTATCAAGGCAGCTATGCCGTTTTAGGTGCTGCTTTTGCAGTTGTCGTTGATGACTCAATTCGATGGGAAAATTCAATAAGTCCACTTGAGAATGAACTCTTACATTATGGTCTATATGCTGAACAAGGAGATACTATCTCTCAGGTATATTCTGACCAAGCAACGGATCTTATTTTGAAGGCCGCTTTACCATTTAGATGCGGAAGTCATTTAATTCAAACCTTAACATTAAAGATGAGGACTATTTTCCAAAGGAAAGAAAATAAGCCTCGAGAAAGTTGGGATAAAGAATCCGCCAAAGTGCAATTTGATAAATGGGAAAAAGCATATAAACCTGAAAAGGAAACAATAAATCGTGAAATAAACAATCTCATTCGATTTGAGGCAAAAGTCCGGCAAATGAAAATGATCCCCATCATTGTTGATTTACCCTTTGATAAATTAGTTCATGAGTATTCAAAACATGATAAGAACTACGAACAAGTAATGAGAAATTTTTTGAAAAATAATTCTTTGAATTATATAAATATGCGCCATATGGCTGAGAAAAGCAAATTTAAGGACTTACTACATCCTACAAAAGAAACGGCCCAATTATGGGGCGAGTTTTTGGCAACAGAAATTTCAAATCTCGATAATTCTAAAGATGAGACCCGTTAAGCATCTTTTGAGAGATTTTTGCTGCTCCGCGCGGCCCTTCGGGTCCGAAGCCTCCAGCCGATTGGGGCGAGGAGGCGGAAAGAAATGGTAGTCCCTGCCAATAACAATCTGAGCTGTGAATCTCTATACCTTCACTCCTATATCCCTATAAAAATTATTTTTCAGATGAGTTTAATGATCACTTCTTTTAAGTCACATCCACAACCTCGGCCCAGGTCATTCTTCTACATCTTGCCCTTTCCACCATAGTTTTATTTTGAGATTATATTACGTCCCCATTTCCTTTAATTTTGCCTGTATGGCGGTTTCAAGGGTATTGAGAAAGCGTGATTTATCTTCCTTGGTAAAGCTTGGGTTATAGCCCTTGCTTTCACCCGTTTCACGCAAATGCGCCTTAAGATCCCTCATGGCAACCGCCATGCCGATATTATCCGTTGAGAAGATCTTGCCTGTGGGGCCTATGGCAATGGCGCCCTTATCAAGACATCTTTTGGCCAATAGAATATCGGCGGTAACGGCGATATCACGGGGGGTAATGTGGTCTGCAATCCAGTCATCGGCCGCATCGGCGCCTTCGGGCACGACAATTTTTTGCACCAATGGCCCCACTTCTAGCCGCAGCCACTGATTGCTGACAATATAAACTTTGAGCTTATGACGGTAGGAGACTTTCAGCGCCTCGTCCTTAACCGGACAGGCATCGGCATCAATATAAAGGATAATCTGGTCTTCATCTGTCACGGAATAATGGGCTTTCATGGCATATTTATTTTATGGGCTGTGCATTATGGATGTTTTAGCCCAATATGGAATGATGTTAAAATTATTTCTTAGAAAATATCTAAAAATCCCCTTCATATTATCCAACCCGATTTCTAAAACAGCCTTCAGATAGCCCTTCAATAATAAATAAGACAATGCTATGATGGCCAAATTTTTAAGGAGAAAACCATGTCAACTTGGCAGAATGAACCATTTGTGATTGAGGTAAAGGAAGGCGAGAAGAAAGCCTTTTGCCTGTGCGGAAAATCCAAGAACGGCCCCTATTGTGATGGCAGCCACAAGGGATCTGGCATAACACCTGAGGTGGTTATTTTCGACAAGGCGCGTAAGGTTTATGCCTGTGGCTGCGGAAAATCCGCAAAGCGTCCCTATTGCGACGGCACCCATACAAAATCATAATTTTGGATGGGATCATAACCTATTGATGAAATTGAGATACCATCAATAGACCTTGCGTCCGCGTCCCCTTTTCGTCATTCTTGCGAAGGCAGGAATTCCGTCAGCCTTTTTTATGATCTAGAGTCTTTCTGACATCATGGGCTGTTGCTATGGTGCGATTTTCTTTTAAAGCGGCCTTTTTGCATTGGGTGATCATTTCCGAGTGATTGGACAGTAAATGTTTTTTATCTTTCCAGATATTATTTTCAAAGCCAACCCGAATATGCCCCCCATGATGGGCGGCATGATGAATGGCCTCAATTTCATGAAGGCCAAAGCCGCAAACAGCCCAAGGAAATTTGGCTTCTGTTGTGCATAATTTAAGGGCTTCAGATTTTGCGTCCTGTGCGGAAGAATTGGCCTGATAACGTCCAAGCACGCATAAGGTAAAGGGGTGATCATTTTGAAATATTCCTCGTTCCAGGTAGGAGTGAAAACGTCTGTAATCCGCTTCATCATAAAGAATATACTGGGGAAAAATATTTTCTCGCCTCATCCAATCAATAAAATCGGCAAATTCGCTTAATTCATCTTCACTAGGGACCAGCTCCCGCAGTGCCAAGGATACGGCCTCGGGTTTTAGCTGTTTGACCATGTCTATCTGTTCAAGGCGGGAATACTGACCCACGGCTTCTGATGTAGCCTGTATAATGAGATCATCCCCCACCACGTCCCGAATGGCGGTGATTGCCGCACGGTAGCGGTCAACGTCCAAGGAATGGGCGCCCTGATTGTCTCTTACATGAAGATGTAAAATACTCGCCCCCGCCGCCATAATTTCTTCGGCGCATTCGGCCAATTCATGGGGCGTTAGGGGCAAGCTTGGGTGGTCTGATTTCTGGCGTCTGGCCCCATTGGGCGCTGACATGATGATAAAGGGTGTTGTCACTACAGCACATCTTTGAGTATGGCGTGCAATTTCCCCATTAATTCATCAAGATGACTTTCCTCCAATATAAAGGGTGGGGCGAACATAATACAGCTGCCAAGATTATCCTTTGTTGAACCACTGCACGGGAAACAGATTAATCCATGTTTCATGGCCGCCTGTTTCAGCTTTTTCGTGATATTGGCATCGTCTGGAAAGGGTTGCTTGGTTTTTTTGTCGGCAACAATTTCAATAGCTCTGAATAAGCCTCGCCCCCGAATATCTCCAATATGGGGATGATCCTTAAAGGCTTCTTCCAGTTTCTGTTGCAGCATTTCACCTTTGCTTCTGACATTAGCCAGTAAATTATCCTCATCGATAGTGGTCAAAACCGCACAGCCCGCCGCACAGGCGCTTGCATGACCAACATAGGTATGGCCATGATCAAATCCCTTGCCACTTGTGACAAAGAAATCATGGATATGATGGCGGACAATGGTTGCTGCAAGCGGTTGATAACCGCCGCCGATACCCTTGGCAAGGGTTACCATATCAGGGAGGAAATCCTCCTGTTCATAGGCAAAGAAGCTGCCCACACGTCCCGTTCCACACATGATTTCATCGGAAATAAGCAAAATATCATATTGGTCGCAAATGGCGCGAATTCTTTTGAAATAGCCCTTTGCCGCAGGAACGCAGCCAATGGTTGTTCCCACAACGGGCTCAACGATAAAGGCTGCAATATTTTCAGCACCTTCTTTTAAAATTGTTGCCTCAAGGCTGTTTGCTGCCCGAAGGCCGTATTCTTCCTCTGATTCATGGGGAAGTTGGTTGCGGTAGGCATAGCAGGGATCAATTCTTGGCCACTCCAACAAAACATCGCCCACAACCCGCCGTCTTAGGCTGCCACCAATGGACAATGTTGCATAGGTGCTGCCGTGATAGCTGAAATTTCTAGCGATGATTTTTTTCTTGCTCTCTTGACCCTTTGCCCGCCAATATTGCCAAGCAATTTTAAAGGCGGTTTCATTGGCCTCTGAACCACCCGATGTGAAATAAACCCGCGCCTCTTTTTCACCAAACCTTGCCGCAAGCATTTGGGCGAGTTTCTCTTGGGGTTCATTGGTGAAAAAGCCCGTATGGGCAAAGGCCATGGTTTTGATTTGCTGGCATAAGGCCTCGATGACTTTTGGATGTTGGTGGCCAAGACAGGAAACGGCGGCACCTCCGCTCATATCCAAATATTTTTTGCCCGTTTCATCAAAAATATACATGCCATCGGACCGCATGGCCTTAGGGTAAGTCTCTGTTACGCCCCGATAAAATACTGAAGTCATTTAAATGTCTTTCTTAAGTTTAGTAAGATTTAAAATTAATCACTAGAGCCAGCGCCTTACCTTGGTTTTGTAGGTCAGAAATTCATCACCAAAGGCATCTAACATCTTTTCTTCTTCAAAAGGAATATACCAGAAATGAGCCACAGAGAAATAAATAATTGGAAATATAAAGCCCATTATGTTGCCGTAAGAAATAGCAACTCCAATAAGAAGAATAAACATACCAAGATACATGGGATTGCGGGAAAATTGAAAGGGACCAGAGGTTACCATGCGGTCAGGATTTTTATAAGGTATTATGTTGGTCTTATAATGCCGAAATAGTCTCGCCCCCCAAATGGGTAAAGAAATACCGACCAGAATCAATCCATAACCAACGAATTTGAAAGAGCCTTGGACTAAAATATAATTATCTTTTAGGAAATAATGCGTGCCTGCAATAGCCATTAGGCAAAGGGCAAGCAATACGGGAGGTAATAGAATTTGTCTCATTTTTATCTCACATCTTAATAATATAATATAAAAAAATTAACATACTTGTTGAATAGAGTCATCTAGGCAGGAAAATTATTCATTAGACACCATTTAAATTATGGACTTTAAGACTCCTGTGGGACTGTTTCCTCGAGCATTGTGATACGAATATTGAAAATGCCATAGATAATGGCAATGATCGGGTTGAAAAGATTGAGAAAGGCATAGGGTAAATAATGAAATGTTGGTACGCCAAGGGTCGTTGCCATAAACACACCGCATGTGTTCCAAGGTACAAGAGCGGATGTCATAGTTCCTGCATCCTCCAATGTGCGAGATAGATTTTCTGGGGCGAGGTTGCGCCGCTTAAATTCCATTTGATACATTCTGCCTGGCAGGACGATGGCAATATACTGATCAGCGGCGATGATATTCATGCCAATCGAGGTCAGTACGGTTGTGATGATGAGCGAGCCTGTCCCATGCACCCCTTTTAGGGCGGTGTGAACAATACGACTTAAAAGTCCAGTACATTCCATTGATCCGCCAAAACACATAGCAGAAATGATAAGCCAAACCGAATTGAGCATACTGCTCATGCCGCCTCTGGAGAGAAGCTGATCTAATGCCACATCACCAGTATTCGCCTCATAGCCGGTTGCAACAGATATCCATATGCCCTTGATAATTCCAGTTGCATTGGAAAGATCACCCGCCGCATCACCGAAATGACGTGTGGCATCGGTTTGATATAGGGCGGCTACGAGACATCCTGCCACAGCACCAAACGCAATGGTAGGAAGAGCTGGAACCTTTTTGATGGATAAAATAAGAAGCAGTATCAATGGAATAAATGCTGGAAAACCCAATGCGTAGTTTTTTTCAAGTAAGGTACGTGCAGTCTCGATACTGTTGCCCTCAACAACAATATTTCCATTATTCCAGCCGAGCCAGACAAAAAGCATGAGCGAAAGGATAAAAGACGGCCCCGTTGTCCAGAGCATGTGTTTGATATGAACGAACAGATCCACACCAACCATGGCTGGGGCAAGATTAGTACTATCTGATAAGGGGGACATTTTATCGCCAAAATATGCTCCCGAAATAACAGCACCCGCGGTAATCTCTACTGGTAAACCAAGAATATGAGCAATACCGATCAGCGCCAACCCCACCGTTGCGGCCGTCGTCCAAGAACTGCCAATTGATACGGATACAAGAGCGCAAACAATCATAGTCGCAGGATAAAACCAAGCAGGATCAAGTATTCCTAGCCCAAGATGAATAATGGCTGGGGCGGTTCCCGATAACATCCAGCTCCCAATAAGAGATCCGATCATGAGCAGAATGAGACAGGCCGGCATGGCATGCATGATACCTTCAACGATGGCACCCTCAAGGTCTTTCCATTTTTGCCCTCGGACTAATCCTATGACACAGGTGACGCCTGCAGCAATAATCAGACTGATCTGACTGGGACCAGATGATGCATTATCGCCAAAGATACTGACCGCACCCGCTAGTAAAGTCATTAAAATGGCAAGAGGTAATAAGGCAACCCATAACGGAATATCTTCTGTCTTATCGTTATTATTATTCATGTCATATTCCTTGATTAATTAATGATGGGTAACTTCAGTGTTGTGGCAAGTTCCAACAGGCTGTCTTCCAAAATACTGAGAATGTCTGTGATTTGTGCTGATGTGGTGATCATGGGTGGGCATACAAGGAAATGATCGCCCTCAATGCCGTCTCTGGACCGTCTTGAATAAATGATCAGTCCACGATTGTAAGCGAGTTCCACAAGTAGGCTGAAAGCATTTAAACTGGCGGGTAGGGGAGACATGGTTTCTCGGTCACTGACCAGTTCAAAGGCCGTCAGAAGCCCCTTGCCACGTACATCACCAATGAAGGGAAATCTTTTCATGAGGCTGCGCAAACCTGTGATGAGTTCTGCGCCAACTTTGGTGGTATTTTCCATCATATTCTGAGTATAAATTTCATTAATAACCGCAAGTCCGGTGGCACATGCAATCGGATTTCCGGCATAGGTAAAACCATGTTGGAAGCCACCCGCATCCAGCACGACATCAACAATATATTGTTGAGCTGTCATAGCCCCTAAGGGGATATAGCCTGCGCCAAAACCTTTGGCGGTGGCGATAATATCAGGATTGATATTATAATGTTCTGCGGCAAGAAATTTTCCCGTTCGACCTACTCCGGTCATGACTTCATCATAGATAAGCAGAACGCCAAATTCATCGCAAATCTCACGAATTCTGCCGTAATAACTATCTGGAGCTACCAAGGCGCCAGTGGATGCTCCCCCAACGGGTTCCATAATGAAGGCAAGCACACTCTCTGGCCCAACCTCAAGAATTTTATCTCGAAGCATGTTGGCATACCGAATACCTCTTTCCTTATCGGTTAAGCTGTCATTGTCCAGATAACATCTAGGTGCTGGGATCTTAGGCATATCCAATAACATGGGGCGGAATGGCTCATTCAGAGGTTTGTAGGATGTTAGCGATAGAGCGCCCAATGTTGCCCCATGATAAGAAGGAGACCGCGAAATAACGCGCCAGCGGTTAACATCACCTCGAGAATAGGCGTATTGACGGGCGAGTTTAACGGTACTTTCTACGGCCTCTGATCCTCCTGACACAAAAAAAACTTTATTATGCTCAGATGGGCTAAGTTCGGCTACTTTTTCGGCGAGTTTCTCGGCAGGCTCATTTTCAAAATGGAGACGGTAACCAAAGGTTGATTTGCCCATTTGAACCTTCATTGCTTCAAGAACATTGGGGTTGCTATGACCAATATTAGAAACCATGGCTCCACTGGAGCCGTCAATATATCTTTTGCCGTTTACGTCCCATATATAGATGCCTTCAGCATGATGGAGCAGAGGGCGACGTTGACGGGTTTGATAAAATAAATGAGACATAAAATTTCAATCCGCTTATTATTTAATGGAATTACCGTAAGTACGTTCGGCGATTGGTATACTAAGGATATTTTGATCGAGTATTTTTAAGAATTTTTTTTCCGCTGCATTCAAAATTGACTTTGGATTTTGAAGTGTGAAAACATCAATAGCGGTTGGAGGATCGTCTGGTATTAGTCGCCATAACCGCCCATTGAGAACGTCTCTTTCAACCACATGAATGGGCAGGGGGCCAATGCCTAATCCTGCCATGATCATACGACGTACCTCTTCAAGATTATTTGAAACACCTGTCACCGTATTGCTCAGTTGTGCCTGTCCAGTCAGAACGGCGATCGGATGCAAAACATCCCCTAATTGATCTGTATAAAAAGTAACCCTTTGTTGACCTCTAAGGTCGGCAATGGATATATTCTTTTTGCCGTAAAGAGGATGAGGTACCCCGCAAAAAAAACCAAAATGTTCGCGATAAAATAGCTGAGTTTTTAGGCCTTCAAGGGGCTCTTTCATCAAACATATGCCAAGTGTTGCTTGTTTTTCTTGAATGGCATCAATAACTTCCTGACTCCCCCTGACTGAAATTGAAAAAGTAGCCTGCGGGTTTTTCTCATGAAAATAACGAAGTGTTTGATCCAATATTGGGGTCATGACATGACTGGCCATGACAATTTGAATGTGGCCCTGAACATTTTCATGGGTATCTTGTATGATATTAGTCAAGCGACCTATGGTGCCAAAAAGTTCCTTGCATTCAAGATATAAAGCCTCGCCATTATGGGTCATCTTGAAATTGCGTGGCCCTCTTTCCGCCAACTGACAGCCAAGCTTTGTTTCCAGTCTTTTTAACGCATTACTGATGGAGGGTTGTTTTAAATTGAGGCATTTTGCCGCTTTGGTTATGCTGTTTTCTTGTGCGATGACCATGAAAGTCCGAAGTAAATTCCAATCCAAATCCCAAGCGACACGGTTTATGTCAATGGATTTTTGATTTGATTTTTCTTCAATTTCTATTTCATCATTTTTAATCATATTATCATTCATTAAAATCATGATTGCTTTTTTTAATATTATTTAGGAGAATGTAATGACGAAAAACAATTTCGGCAAGCTCAAAATGAATGCTGAAAAATTTTATTAATCAGGTATGATAATATGAGGGCGTTGATTGGGCGATAATCACAGATATAAAAACTGATATCGCTTTAAAAGACTGTCATTAGGATAAGAATTTAAAACATATGGAAAATATTAATTTAAGCGTAGCGGAAAAGAAGGATGCGTCCATTCTATTTGATTTCCTAAAGCAGCTTGCCCATGGTTTGGGGAAGGAAAAAGACTTTAAGGGTAGCATTGAAGCCCTTGCAAAATTCGGTTTTGCTACCCCTCCGGCATTTGAAGCGATCATCGCTTGGCAGGGTAATACGCCACTTGGATTTATTCTTTATTATTATGAATTTTCCACATGGCGCGGATTGCCGGGAATATATGTGCAGGATCTTTTTGTTACCTCAAAGGCCCGTGGGTTGGGTCTGGGGGCAAAGTTGACATTTGAAGCCATAGCACGGGGTAAGAAACGTGAGGCCACCTATATGCGACTTGCGGTTCACGAGGGGAATGACCTTGGTTCCAAATTTTATCAGGCTATGGGTTTTGAGGCGATTACAAATGAAACCATATTTTTATTAGAAGGCCAAGCCTTTGATTTTGATATGACAAAAGGGAATTAAGATGAAGAAATTATCAAGTATGGTTGTGTTTATCATTGTTATGATGACAGTTTTTGTCGTTCGGGTAGAGGCTGAAACCCAACGGACACCAGTTATGGCTCAAGTTGCCCATCCACACAACTATTATTGGCGGGAAATGTATTTGCCGCAATTAACCAGCGGGCCTTCTGCCGCAAGTTATGCACCAAGTGGTGAAACAATTGTCTATAGTATGCAGGGGTCACTTTGGCGGCAGGATATGGGGAGTGATACCGCTTATCAGTTAACCAAGGGGCCAGGCTATGATTATCAGCCCGACTGGTCGCCAGATGGCCGCTTTATTATATTCACCAGACAATATGAGAATGCTCTAAACTTGATACTTTATAATGTAGAAACAGGTCAAGAAACTCCGCTGACGAGAGGGACGTCGGTCAATGTTGAGCCAAGATGGAGCCCAGATAGCACAAAGATTGCCTATATTTCCAGCAAGGAAAAAGGCTATTTCGGGCTTTATGTTGCGGAAATTAAACAGCAGAAAATGGAAAATATTCGGCCAATAGTCGTCGGTCATAAAAGCGAGCGGGATAGATATTATTATTCTGAAACGGATCATGCTATCAATCCTAGTTGGTCACCGGACGGCAGCCGCCTGTATTATGTCTCGAATGATGAAGTTGCTTGGGGATCTGGCGATATTTGGTCTGTTTCTGTTAAAAATCCACAGGACAGAGTACGGGTTCTCGTGGAAGAGACAACATGGTCTGCAAGACCAGAGCTTGCTCATGACG
The DNA here is from genome assembly GCA_021741205.1 of Emcibacter sp. Classification (GTDB taxonomy): domain Bacteria; phylum Pseudomonadota; class Alphaproteobacteria; order Sphingomonadales; family Emcibacteraceae; genus Paremcibacter. The sequence continues at coordinate 93,177 of JAIOYI010000009.1, read as the reverse complement.
GCAAGAGATTGCTCTTTAGCAGTTATGAGGGACGCCAATGGCATCAACTCTGGTTGACGACAACACAAGGGTTATCACCGCTTCCCCTTACCTTTGGTGATTATGATATTAAGATGGCGCGGTGGTCACCTGCAGATAAACATATTCTGTATGTCAGTAATGAAACGGGTGGGTTGGAACTTTGGCAGCAAACGGTTGTTGGCGGCGCTCGCCAGAAAATCACCGCCACGAACAAGGTTTATAAATCACCCATGGTGTCCCTGCAAATTTCTCTACAGGACGATAAGGCAATTGGTCTTGATGGTCGGGTCATGGTTTTAGCGTCTGATGGCAGACATTACGCACCAACCAATAGTCGGATTCATGGGGATGATTATTTTAATGAAAAGAAAACAAGTCATGAAAACCACTATTTTCATTGCTTTAAAAGCTGCATTCTGGACGTGCCAAAAGGGGATGTGGTTATTACAGCCATGAGCGGTTTTTCCCATAATTCTGCCTTAAAAAAAATGACGACAGAGGCGACAACAGAGCCTGTGAATTTAACGCTATCTCAAATAAAGCTGCCTGATGAGTTTGGTCAATATATCAGTGCGGATATGCATGTTCATATGAATTATGGGGGGCAGTATAAACAGACAGTGGCGAGGTTAGCCAAGCAAGCCAAAGCAGAAGGTTTGGATGTTGTCTATAATCTTCTGGTGAATAAAGAGCAACGCATACCTGATATCAGCCAGTTTAAAACCACATCAGATCTTTTGGATGGGGTGACCATATATCAGGCACAGGAATATCACACCAGCTATTGGGGTCATATGAGTTTCTTGCACCTTAATGATCATTTGCTCACCCCTGATTTTGCCAGTTACCGTCATACGGCGCTTGCGTCTCCTTATCCAACCAATGGTGTGATGAGCGATTTAGCCCATGATCAGGGTGCCGTTGTGGGGTATGTTCATCCTTTTGACAGTATGCCAGACCCGAGCGCATCAGGCAGATTGTCCCATAGCTTGCCCTTGGATGTGATACAGGGCAGGGCGGATTTTCTCGAAGTTGTCTCTTTTGCAGATCATCAAGAGACGGCAAAGGTGTGGTATAAATTTCTAAATCTGGGGTATCATTTGGCCGCAGGAGCGGGAACAGACGCCATGACAAATTATGCATCATTAAGAGGGCCTGTCGGATTGAACAGAGCCTATCTGCAAGCGGACCCGAACAATCCATCTTCTTTGAAGCATGCCATAAAATTGGGCAATGGTTATGTCACCAACGGGCCACAACTGGGCTTGCTTGTTAAAGAAAAACAACAGGAAAATGCTGTCGGCTCAGGAGGGGAGGTCACTCTTCCCGAACAGGGGGGAGAACTTGAAATCCATCTGGCTTTACGTTCTTTCGTGCCTGTGGAAAGACTCGAAGTGGTGCAAAATGGCAAAGTGATACATCGTGTTGATATGACGAAAAATAAGTATCAAGCAGATGTGGATGTGAATGTTCCCGTAAAGGTAAGCGGTTGGATATTGCTGCGGGCGGTAAATGAGAATGAACACCCCTTGGTTCAGGATCTCTATACCTACGCCACAACAAATCCTGTCTGGATAAATGTGGAAAATAAACCACAATATGCGCCCGAAGATGCTCGCTATTTCATAGACTGGATTGACCGCATAAAAGACCATATTGAAACGCGAGATGATGATTTTAATGCGGCATGGGAGAAAGAAGTGATTTTAACAGATATTGACCAAGCTAAGGCCGTCTTACAGGAGAAGCTAAATGCAATCCCTTAATAAATTCATGATTGCGATAGCAATTATATTTCTATCACAAACGTCATATAGTACCGAGAATAGGTCGTTTCAGGTTGAAGATTTGAATAAAATTAAGGACGTAAGTGCGCCGTCCATATCTCCTGATGGTAAAATGGTTGTCTATAGCCTTAGTACCAATAACCTCAAGACGGATAAAGCAACCAGTGATCTTTGGGAGGTTCCTTATGAGGGCGGAAAACCAATAAATCTGACAAGGACGGAAAATAAAAGCGAATGGGGGGCACAGTTTAGTCCTGATGGACGCACGATTGCCTTTCTTGGCGAGGGCAAGAAAAATTCCGATAGCCAGATTTTTCTGATGAATATACAGGGAAAAAAAATCCGCCAAATCAGTTTTGTTCCAGGAGGGGTTATTGCTTTTGATTGGGCGCCAGATAACAAGAGAATTGTCTTTACGGCATTTTCTGGAGGGGCGGCGCCTTCAAAAGCGGGCACCAAAGCGCCAATCGTGATTGATCGGTTTCAGTTTAAAGAGGATGGGATTGGTTATTTGGATGGTGCCCGCCGGCATCTGCATATTCTTGATGTTGACAAGGAGACTTATGTCCAGATTACTACGGGCGATCAGGATCATTGGTTGCCGTCATGGTCACCGGACGGTCAATGGATCGCTTATGTCTCAAAAGACCACGGTGATGCGGATCGTAATATGGATTCTGATGTCTTTATTATGTCGCCAAACCTTGGGGGGGAACAGCGCCGTATCAGTACATTTAAAGGTACCGACGTTGATCCTTACTGGGCTTCCCCGCCTGCATGGTCACCAGATAGTCAAAAATTGGTCTGGCTTGAAAGTGGGGAAAGCAAGTGGATATATTATGCTCCATGGCAGTTGACGGTGGCAGATATTATCTCTGGTGAATCCCATGCTTTGGCGCGACTTGATTTGTGTTTTTATGCGCCGCAATGGTCACATGATGGGTCTTATATATATAGTTTGGTTGAGCTGGATCGGTCGACCTTGCTTGCCAAAATAAATGTTAAAACAGAAGAAGTCACTTACTTGACACAGGGGCATAAATTTGCATTGGGTTTTGATGTTGCGGCGAATGACAATGTGGTGATTCAGCAAAGTGATGATATGACCCCATTTGAACTCTATGCCGTAGAAAAGCAAGATCGTCCCTTAACGGCGCATAATGATTGGTTAAAAGATCGTGATCTTGCGGTTACGGAACGGTTTGATTTTAAAAGTGATGGACATGATATTGGTGGACTGATTGTTTATCCAAAAGATTATGACAAAAATAAATCTTATCCCGCAATTTTCAGATTGCACGGTGGCCCTGTCTATCAGTTTTCCCATGAATTCATGGCTGACTGGCAAGTGTATGTGGCACAAGGTTTTGTGGTTGTTGGTATAAATCCACGCGGATCATCAGGTAAGGGTTTTGATTTTTCAAAAGCCATTTATGCAGATTGGGGCAACGTGGATGTCCAAGATATTCTGGCGGGGGCTGATTTTCTTGTGGGTAATGGCATCATTGACCCTGAAAAATTAGGAATAGGTGGCTGGAGCTACGGCGGGATTTTAACCAATTATGTTATTGCAACAGACAGTCGTTTTAAGGCGGCTATCAGTGGAGCAGGAACCGCCAATATGTTGGGAAATTATGGTTATGATCAATATAGCCGTGAATATGAACTGGAGCTTGGAACCCCTTGGGATAATTTAGACGCTTATAAAAGAGTGAGCTTTCCATTTTTAAATCCAAAACAGATTAAAACATCGACGCTTTATCAATGTTCGGAAAAGGATTTTAATGTACCGTGTTTGGGTGCCGAACAGATGTATCAAGCCTTGCGCTCGATTGGTGTGAAGACCAAGCTTATTATCTATCCTGACCAAAATCATGGTATTGTTGTCCCAAGCTATTTAGAAGATAGAATGCGTCGTAATCTTGATTGGTATGAGCTTTTTCTTAAATAAAGATATAAAAAGATATAAACAGTAAATTGAATAAAATTAACAGGAAAATGTGATGAAAAAATTTATGAGTGTGGTTGGAGGAATTTTCCTCGCGAGCCAATGTTGTCTTTCTACACTTGCCGCAGAAAGCAAAGTGCTGCCGTTTCAGGATAAGGCTCTTGAAATGCTACGGACAAGTGTTTCCATGCGAACAGCCGAAGGCTTTGGTCTCGTACCGAAACTTGCGCAATATTATGCAGAAGAATTCAAAAAGGCAGGATTTGCACCAGAGGATATTCATCTGCTTCCCATGGGAGATACAGCAGCACTTGTCGTGCGCTACCGAGGCAATAATAGCTCTGGAAAGAAAGCCATTCTTTTATCAGCCCATATGGATGTTGTTGATGCTCTACCCGAAGATTGGGAACGTGATCCGTTTACTTTGATTGAGGAAAATGGTTTTTTCTTTGGTCGAGGATCTAGTGATAATAAATTTGGTGTTTCTGTTCTTTCGGCAACATTGATGCGTTTGAGATCGGAGGGATTTATCCCAAGTCGAGATATTATTTTGGCGCTTTCGGGGGATGAAGAAAGTCTTATGATGACGGCCCGTAAACTTGCTACGGAATATAGATCATTGATAGACGCCGAATTTGCCTTGGTTGCGGATGGTGGTGGTGGCCATCTGGATGAGGATGGCCATGCGACATCATTTTCCGTCGATAGTGCGGAGAAAACATATGCAACATTCGAAATGACCGCCCGTAACCCCGGGGGACATAGTTCACTTCCCAGAAAAGATAATGCAATACGTGACCTTTCTGTCGCCTTGGATAAAATTTTTGGGTATGAATTTCCCGTTGAATTCAGTGAATTAACCCAGTCCTATTTTTCCCAAACAGCCCCTATTATTGGTGGTACGGTGGGGGATGCTATGAAACGATTCGCGCATAATCCAAAAGACAAAAAGGCCATTAAAATACTAAGAGAAATTCCCGAATATGCAGGCTCTACGGGGACAACATGTGTGCCAACCATGCTGAAAGGGGGACATGCAGAAAATGCCTTGCCCCAATCGGCAACCGCGACCATTAATTGTCGTATTTTCCCAGGTGTTGGTGTAGCAAAAACCCTTGCCGTACTGAAGGACGTTGTGGGCAATGACGCTATTGACTGGAAAATATTGGATAACCCCTTGGAAAGTGATGCCTCTCCTATACGTAAAGATGTCTTTGAGGCGATTGGACACGGTGTCCATCTGTCTTATCCAGGATTGCCGATCATTCCCCACATGGCATCTGGGGCTTCTGATGGGCTTCATTTCAGAGCCGTTGGCATACCCAGTTATACTTTTTCAGGAATTTTCATGAAGGCATCTGATGAATATGCGCATGGTTTAAATGAAAGGGTACCGACGGCAACATTACCAGTTGCTCTAAAAATGTGGCATTCAATTCTGACAGAACTCAGCCAATAAACCTTAATAAAAAAGGTAATGTTCCAGAATAGGACCCAAGAATTCTTTTTAAGGAGCCGAGATAAAGTGTGAAATTGTGCCACTGTTCCAGTAGCTTGTCTTACTTAATCTTGGCTCTATAAAAAAGTGCCTCACTGCCTTCTGTCACAAGAAAATATGCCCCTTATCTCTTTGATATTTTTTATATACCCGTCGCCTTTGTAATTAATATAGAGAAATACGTTTGTTGTATTATTTATTGACGTGATACGTTGTATGTATTATTATGAACCATGATTAAGAGCTTCAAAGACAGAGAAACAGAAAAGCTATTCAATACGGGAAAGTCTCGTAAGTTTGATAATTTTAAATCTGTCGCTTTACGCAAGCTGGATATGATTGAGGCTGCTATCACTCTTAACGACCTTCGTATTCCTCCTGCAAATAGGCTTGAGGCATTAAAGGGAAACCGTAAAGGCCAACACAGCATCCGAATTAATGACCAGTTCAGAATTTGCTTTGTTTGGTCAGACGGTGCTGAAAATATTGAGATTACTGATTATCATTAAGAGAGGTGATAAAATGACGCGTATTAAAACACATGCAGGCGAAGTATTGAAAGAAGAATTTCTTATTCCTCTTAACATATCCGCACGCCAGCTTGCCCTTGCCATTGATATACCGGCCAACCGCCTGACTGAAATTATACGGGGCAATCGGAGTATTACGGCTGATACAGCTTTGCGCCTGTCACGTATCTTTGGCACCACCGCAGAATTCTGGATGAACTTGCAAATGGGTTATGACCTGTCCGTTACGGCAAAAGCGGAAGCCAATGAACTCAAAAAAATAAAAACCATTGCGGCCTAAATATGAAAGGCAATAGAACAAATAAGTAGACATCAGCCCATAGTTCAATCTGGTCTGATATTGCTCTAGAAGAGCTTGTGGTTGATTTGTTCCTTCTGATGCGCATTCTGTGCTGTAATAACAAGTGATCCCTTACATTCTTTATGAAATCATTTTATTTGCTATCCAGAATAAAAAATGACCTAGCTCGATTTAGCTAAGTCATTGAAAGAATGGTGCGCTCGGAGAGATTCGAACTCCCGGCCCCTAGATTCGTAGTCTAGTGCTCTATCCAGCTGAGCTACGAGCGCATTAAAGCCATTTATATAGGATATTTGTTCATCCCATGGCGCGCAAGCTACTGTTATCGAGCAGACATTGCAAGATGTTTTCTCCTCTCCTATGCTTTTTTTGTTAAATACATTATGTCTTTGTCTTGTTCTGGCCCTGATCATGGCCTACACTTGCCAAAATTTTGAAATGTGCAATTATGGTTTTAAGCGAAAGCAATAAAAAAAGATGTTTATAAATAAACCGTTGGGAGAAATAACCTTACGGATGATTTTGGTTATTTCACCTCTTCTTCTGTCTTCCTGTTTGTATAATGACGATATGTCCGGGCCTTCTCTTCGGGCGGATGATCAGTGGGATCAAATGGCAGAAGAAAGACAAAAACCCTTTCCGTCAAGGGAAGATGTGATTAATAATGATGTGGATATCAACGGTGATGAGGCTTTGGATTCCTCATCTTCGGATGTTTTGTTATCTATGGATATGGATGAAAGCCGCCGTATTTTACAGTCTCTTTCCGTTAAGTATCAATCTACAAGTCTATCCATTGATCAGGCTTTACAGTCATATGCGGACAATAATGACAAGCAGGATACAAGACGGACAATCGAATTTTACTTATCACGTCTGATTATTATGGAGAAAAACACCGCTTACGCCATTAATCTGTTCCGTAATAATGATGATATTTTGGAAGAAGATAAGACTTTATGGCATAACAGCCGTGAAATACACACTAATATGATGCGTAAAATCGTAGATGTGCAAAATCGTCTTAATCAATTAACACCTTAAGTCTTTGGATTTTTAGAATATGCAAAATAAATTGGTAAAATTTTTTTCCTGTGTGGTTGCCTTATCTCTTACGATGATAGGGTCAAGCTATGGGGCAGAGAACGCCACCCCTTCGTCTATGGTGGTTGCTGCAAATCCTCATGCGGCGAGAGCGGGTATAGAGATATTAAGGGCGGGCGGCAATGCCGTTGATGCGGCCATTGCGGTCGAGCTTGTTCTGGGTTTGGTGGAGCCACAATCTTCTGGTATTGGCGGGGGTGCCTTTATGATGCATTATGATCCATCAGCCCCTCTTGATCACAGGGTTACGGCCTTTGATGGTCGTGAAATGGCACCTTCTGCGGCCACGGGGCATATGTTTAATGATGTCATAGAGAAAAATCTTGGTTACTTTGATGCGGTGCTTGGGGGGCGTGCGGTCGGTACGCCAAGCCTTATTGCTATGATGGCTCTTGCCCATGAAAAAAAAGGGAAACTGCCGTGGAAGGATCTTTTTGTTCCAGCCATAAGACTCGCAGAAAATGGTTTTAAAATTTCGCCGCGGCTTTATTTTCTGGTTTCTCGGGATCGTTTATTGCCCAAAATGAAGGCGGCAAGAGATTATTTCTTTGATGAGGCAGGAAAGCCGTATCCTACAGGTTATCTTTTAAAAAATCCAGAATATGCCAATAGTTTGAAACAGATAGCGCAAAAGGGTGCGGATGGTTTTTATAAGGGGCCCCTTGCCGAGAAAATCGTGGCGGCGGTGAATTCATCGGAATTCAACCCTGGAAAATTGACCATGGAAGATATGGCAAATTATCGTCCAAAACAAAGGGAGGCGCTTTGCGGACCTTATCATGTTTGGCTCGTTTGCGGTATGCCGCCGCCGTCTTCGGGTGGGGGGACGGTTTCCTCCATATTGGGGATGCTGCAATCTTTTGATCTGCGCTCGATGGTGCCAAATTCCGTAGAAGCGGTCCATATCATACTAGAAGCCGAAAGACTGGCCTATGCGGATCGGGATAAATATATGGCGGATAGCGATTATGTGGATGTCCCCTTGCAAATGTTTACAGATGCTACTTATCTGGCGGAACGGGCAAAATTAATTGATCCGATGAAATCTATGGGCAAGGCCGTGGCGGGCATACCGCCTGTTGATCGTCATATTGCCTATGGGGATGGTATGACACCTGAATTACCCTCTACATCACATTTTTCCATTGTGGATCAATGGGGCGGCATTGTCAGCATGACAGCAACCGTGGAAAGCGCATTCGGCAGCAGGGTTATGGTGGGTGGCTTTATACTGAATAATGAAATGACGGATTTTTCTTTGCTTGCAGAAAAGGATGGGCTGGCGGTTGCAAATCGCATAGAGGCTGGAAAAAGACCCCGAAGCTCTATGTCACCGACTATAATCTTAGATGACCAACAACGGGCTGTTATGGCTATTGGGTCACCTGGCGGCAATAGCATTATTGCCTATGTAACGCAAACCATCATTAATGTATTAGACTGGAACATGGGCATGCAACAGGCCATTGATCAGCCCCATTTCCTCACACGGGGGGAGGAGGTCAGTCTAGAACAGGATACGGCTATTACAACCCTCGCAAAGCCTCTCAGACAAAAAGGTCATCAGGTCGCAGAAAAAAATATTAACAGTGGACTTCATGGTATTATCATTCATCATAATAAAGAGGGCGTCCGTTATGAGGGCGGTGCGGATAAACGCCGTGAAGGTGTTGTGCTTACCCCATAAAAGGGTATAAATGAAGTGTGACAGGGGCTTTATAGGATGATCATCCCATCATAGATAAAAAAACCGATATTTTCATGGACTTGATGATTGACTTGTCTTTGGAATGTCTTTATACAGCCCAACTGTAATTCATCGTCGGATTCTTACGGATCTGATAGTAACTGTTTTATGCATTTTTATAGAATGTATATAATAAAATAATAGCGGCAAATGGAGTATTCCAGTGAAACGTACATTTCAGCCAAGTGTTTTAGTTCGTAAACGTCGGCACGGTTTTCGGTCACGGTCAGCCACAGTAGGTGGTCGTCGTGTACTCTCTGCACGTCGTGCAAAGGGACGTAAACGTCTTTCAGCCTAACAGCTGATGTTAACGTTAAGGCACTTAACGGAGAACCGGCCCTGTATTCAGCGGCCGGTTTTGTTGTCTTAAAAGTTTGCTTGGAAAAAAAATGACCCAAACTTCTGAGAAAAATAAACAAAATAATAAGTTAGAAATTCCTGTTCTTCGTAAAAGGCAGGATTTTTTACGGGTTGCGGCAGCTCAGAAAAAATGGGTCTCCAAAAATATTATTGTGCAAAAAGCCAATAGACAAGACCCAAATACAGATACAGAAGATAGGGCATGTTTTCGGATCGGCTATACCGCAAGCAAGAAAGTAGGCAATGCGGTAAAGCGAAATCGGGCAAAACGGAGGCTTCGTGAAGTGGTGCGTGCCTCAATGGGGCAGATAGCAGAAGCAGGCTGTGATTATGTCATTATTGCCAGATCAGAATGTGTGGATGTGCCTTTTGATCAACTGATTCGGGACTTTGGGTGGTGTATTCGGCGATTGAAAGAACAAAATAGTCAGAACAAGCCATCAAATACAGTTCTAAAATCACCTATAAAGCCCGATACATCAACATCTTTACAGGTGAAAAAGTGATTATACTCAACTGGCTCTTGAAAGGGGTGATCACAGTCTATAGATATACACTTTCGCCGTTACTGGGAAAGAATTGTCGATATTTGCCCACATGCTCAGAATATGCTGAATTGGCGATTGACCGCTTTGGTCCATTTAGGGGGAGTTTTTTAGCCCTTAAAAGAATTGGCCGGTGTCATCCTTGGGGCGGTCATGGCTATGATCCGGTTCCGGAATATTGTGGCGCAGAAGAGAAGAAAAAAAAATGTAATTGCAAGGCCGATAGTGTTGGTCCTATGAAAAAATAACAGAGAACAAAATCTATGGAAGACAACAAAAATTTTATGCTCGCTATTGGATTGACCATGGTGATCTTACTTGGATATACATATTTTTATGAGGCTCCAAGGCAAAAGGCTGTGCAAGCCATTGCAGAACAAAATAAAGTACAGACACAGCAAGAACCAATAAAGGGAAATGCTGGGGGTAGTGAAGGCGAGGAACTGCCAAGTTTTGGTTCTGACGCCGCTTCGGGTGGAAATTTCTCTGAACAAAATTTAACAGACGGTTCGTCAATTTATGTGTCACGGGATGATATTATAAAATCTGGAACAAGAATCATCATTAACAGCCCCCGTATTAAGGGATCCATTGCGCTTAAGGGGGCAAGGATTGATGATCTGACCTTATCTGAATATAAGATTACACTGGATAAAAATTCGCCTGATGTATCATTGCTTAACCCCCAAGGAACGGTACAGGAATATTTTGTTGATTTTAATTGGGGCATTGACGGAGCCAAGGGACCAGATAAGAATTCTGTCTGGACGGCGGATAATATGACGTTAACGGCGGGCAGTGACGTGACATTGACCTGGGATAACGGTGCAGGACTTATCTTTAGCAGAACCATCACCCTTGATGATAATTATATGTTTACCGTGACCCAAAAGGTAACGAACACATCCGATGCAGGGGTAAAGGTCGCCCAATATGGCCGAATTATTAGAAAAGGACGGCCAAAAGGACAGTCGCTTTATATTCTTCATGAAGGCCCGATGTGGTCATTGGATCAGGGTATCGAGGAATTTACATATTCTAATTTAGAGGATATGGGCAAAAATGAAAAAAATAAAGCCCAAGCCAGTGAAGGCGGTTGGGTTGGTATTACCGATAAATATTGGCTTGTAGCACTGATACCAGATCAGAAAAAATCTTTTAACGCCGAGATTTATCGCCGTGGCGATGAGACCTCTGAAACTTTTTATGCTAATTATTTTCATAATTGGACAAATCTTGAGGCAGGGGCAAGTTATGAGGAAAAATCCAGAATTTTTGCCGGTGCAAAAAAAGTTTCCCTTCTCGATCATTATGTTGATGCCCTTGGTATCAAACAATTTAACTATGCTATTGATTGGGGAATGTTTGATTTCCTCACCAAGCCGATTTTTTATCTTTTGGAATTGCTTTATGGCTTTTCTGGTAATTTCGGGATTGCGATCATATTACTGACCGTCATCGTAAAGCTTGTCATGTTTCCGATTGCCAACAAAGGCTATAAATCCATGAACAAAATGAAGCTATTACAGCCAAAAATGCAGGCACTGAAAGAAAAATACGGTGATGACAAGGTTAAGATGCAACAGGCGACAATGGAACTGTATAAAAAAGAAAAGGTCAATCCTGTTTCTGGTTGCCTGCCTATGTTCTTACAGTTTCCCGTTTTCTTTGCGCTTTATAAGGTGCTTTATGTGACCATTGATATGCGCCATGCGCCGTTTTTTGGATGGATAAAGGATCTGTCGGAGCCAGATACCATGCTGGTTACTAACCTATTTGGACTAATCCCATGGCAGCCAACGGGATTCCTTGCTCTTGGGATTTTACCCATATTGATGGGCTTTACCATGTGGCTTCAGATGCAGATGAACCCAACATCAGGTGATCCTATACAGCGCAAGGTCATGCTGTTTATGCCTATAATCTTTACCTTTATGCTAGCACAATTTTCTGTGGGTCTTGTGATTTATTGGACATGCAGCAATATCCTTGGCATTCTCCAACAATGGGTTCTGATGCGCAGGGCGGAAACTGTTCCCCTAGAAGATAAGGACGGATCGTGACACGAGATGATGATCCGTCAGAAGACGTCGCCGAAAAGCTTAAACAGGAACGGCTGGAGCGAGGACGCCTTTTATTTGCGGGACGGGCTGATTTTCTGTTAGGCGTGGTGGCCTTGCAACATCTGCCACCATCTGATAGGGTGGAGGTATCATTTGCGGGGCGATCTAATGTAGGTAAATCAAGTTTGCTGAATGCGCTCACGGGTCAAAATGGATTGGCGCGAACGTCCAATACCCCAGGCAGAACACAGGAAGTTAATTTTTTTACCCTAGGGGATAAAGAGCAGGCGGGACTTTATCTTTCAGACCTGCCAGGTTATGGTTATGCTAAGGTATCTCGCAGTCTTGTTAAGGAATGGACAAAATTATTAAAAAGTTATCTCCGAGGACGCCCTAATTTACGACGTGCTTTTGTTCTTGTGGATAGTCGTCACGGCATTAAGGAAAGTGACCGTGAAATTATGTCTATGATGGATGAATGTGCGGTTTCTTATCAGATTGTTTTGACAAAAATTGACAAATTGAAGAAAACAGAGCAGGAAAAGATATTGGAAAAAACCAGAATGGATATTGCAAAAAATGTAGCGGCCCATCCTGACATTATTCTAACAAGCTCTGAAAAGGGGGATGGTATAGAAGAATTACGGGCATCCATTGCAGATTTGGTTTTGGGTTGTTAAGGAGCGGGAAACAACATTTATGACAGATAAAACAGCAGCAGTTATAAGTAGACAAGAGGCAAATTGGATCAAGAAGGCTGGTATTCTATCCAAGGCCTTGCCTTATATGCGTCGTTATAACGGTAAAACCATAGTGATTAAATATGGTGGCCATGCCATGGGGGATGATAGACTAGCCCTAAGTTTTGCTCATGATGTTGTCCTGATGAAACAGGTTGGGATGAATCCTATTGTTGTTCATGGGGGTGGTCCTCAAATTGGCCGCATGCTCGATCGCCTGAAAATTGAAAGCAGTTTTGTTGATGGTCTGAGGGTTACGGATCAAGCCACTGTTGAAGTGGTGGAAATGGTGCTCTCTGGCAGCATTAATAAATCTATTGTGGGCGCCATTAATAAAGTGGGTGGTCATGCGGTTGGTTTAAGTGGCAAGGATAATAATCTAGTGATAGCCGAAGCTCTGCTTCGCACAAAAAAAGATCCCGATTCAAATATAGAGCGAGTTCTTGATTTAGGTTATGTGGGTTATCCAAAACAAGTTAATGCTGAATTTTTGCAGATGTTTAAAAATACGAACATTATTCCCGTGATAGCGCCTATTGGCCTTGGGGAAAATGGCGAAACCTTTAATATTAATGCCGATACCATGGCGGGTGCCTTGGCGGGAGCCATTCAGGCAGAGCGTTTGTTATTACTCACCGATGTGGCTGGGGTATTGAATAAGAATAAAGAATTGTTGCATGAATTAACAAAAGAACAAACCCATGAACTTATTGAGGATGGCACCATACAAGACGGAATGATTCCGAAAGTTGATACCTGTTTGCATGCGGTGGAAAAGGGCGTGGGGGCTTCTGTTATTCTTGACGGGCGTGTTGAACATGCGCTGCTGCTCGAGCTCTTTACCGAACATGGTGTTGGAACATTGATTCGCAAATAGACACAGGTGATTTAATTATTACCGCCATCATATAATGCCAGATCATATTCCATTTCCGCCTTGGACAGAGGATAATCACATCCGCCCTTTGCGTGCAGAACCTGACTTGTCAGAATACAGCCTATTTCTTGTTGCATTTTAAGGGCTGTTCGCATGCTCAATTCGCAACGCCAAGCCAGTGCCACCACTCTTCTCGCCTTTTTGCTCGTGAAGATTTTGCGTACTGATTCTATGGGCATCTTTGACATCTGAGACAGGCAATGAAACAGCAATTCCCTTTGCCTATTATTGATTGTATTTTCAATGAAGGTATCATCCAGCAAACCCTGATTATAGAAATCCTGAGCATGTTTGGCGAGGGTGTCTGAATCTTCATCTTCTTCCTTGTTTTTCTTTATGCGCAGCTGAACGCGTTCAAGAATTTCTTTGGCCATATCCTGATCAAGATTATAGGACGTGATCATATGGTTCACGAGCGCCGAGGCAACAAAACTCGCAATGCGTTTGATGGCACGAATTGACAAATTTGGTCTGGTGGCTAAAGGATGATGAAGTTCCTCTATTTCTGTTGCCTGATTAATGATGGCATCAAGGGTGCTCTCTCTGATTTGGGCATTTTTATTGGCCAGAAGGGTTGCTACCGCGGGAATGTCGAGTGACGATGAAATCGCATCAGAGACTTCTTCATCAACATATGCTCTTTTGGCAATGGCTTTGAGGGCACCGTCAACGGTTGTGATGGCGATAATTTCTTTAAGGTCTTCGGTGCTGAGTAGGGGCGAATATTCCAGAATTGGGGCGCAAACGTTTAAATCGCTGTCTTCTGCAAGTCGCATAATGATATGTTTTGGGACGCAGTCGAATGTTTTTAATTCTTCGGATAAAATTCGACGGACACCGGGGAGTTGGTCATTGGCCAAGGTTTCCAGAATTTTGATCGCCCGCTCTCTAATCATCGTAATTTCATTGTCGGCAAGGTCTGGCAACATGCGCGATATTTTTCGAGCGAGTTCTTGGCGAACCTCTGTATCTTTATCTTCTGCTAAAATACTATCGGCCTGAATAGGCGTATTTGTATTGGTGGCAATTTTTCGACGAATTTTGACCGACTTATCTGAAGCCAAATAATAGAGAATTTCAGGTTTTGTATTTTTATTTTCTGCAAGAGCGATTTTATCGGGATTTTTTTTCTTCTCTAAAGCATCTTTGGCTTCCTCATAAGAATATTGCTTATCAGAACTGCCAATTAAGTTTTTAAAAATCGTTTTAAGCATTAGATAGTACCTTGTTTTTGCTATTATGGTGCGTCAATTTTATCTTTTCCGATTTTAGCTATGGTTATCTTGCTGATATATAACGTAGGATGCTTTGCCAGCGGATTTTGCCTGATATAAGGCGCTATCAGCATTTTCCATTAAATCTTTCAATGTGTTGTTATCTTTTGGATTGCTTATAGCAATGCCAACTGACACGGATAGTTGCGGTCCAGAGACATCCGCAAGAAGCGCTAAACGTGATCCAGCGGCAACAAAATTATGGGCTTTCAAAAGGGCATCTTTTTCTGAGATATCATCAAGCCAGATAGAAAATTCATCACCGCCTATGCGGGCTGCATAATCACCGATACGAGTGCTTTCAGAGATTATTTTGGAAATTTCTACAAGAATTTCGTCGCCTTGGGCGTGTCCTTTTGTATCATTCACATTTTTAAAATTATCCAGATCAATATAAAATAATGCCCCAGTTTTTTGGCTTCTTTTTTGATGCAATATCCGTTTCGTTGCTTCCTGATTAAAAGCTCTTCGGTTAAGAAGTCCTGTCAATTCATCTGTGGTAGCAAGTTTTTCCAGCTCTTCGTGGGTTGTTATCTGTTCAAGGGCAATACCGAGATGATTGGTTATTCCCGTAAATAAATGTTTTTCATTTTCTTGCCATTCGTCATGTTTCAGATCATTTTTTTTATGATTTGTTTTAATAGCACGAATGAGAAAAATGGCGCCATTGCATATCCCATGATGATTGGTAATACCCATTAATATGCGATATCGCCCAATTTGAATGACTTCTGTCTTTTGTTTTTGGGTTTTTGTATCCGACCAGCGACAAACAGCCTTTTGGCAAAGTTCTTCACGGAGGCCGTCTTCTATTGAAGGTCCCTTGTGATGTTTTATTTCTGCCTTAAAATGGCCATCGGGTTGATGTTTTTTTTGTATAATGCAGCAGTAATCGGCATCGATCCCTTCTAATGTGGCCGTCATTGTATTTTCTAGCATTGTGGCAGGCGTTGCCATATCACGGATATTTGAGACAATTTTACCCAAAACATGTTCTCGTCTTTGGGTGCGGCGTAAAATGGCCTCACGCTCACGAATATGGGTAATATCACGGCATACGCCCCGCGCACCTTGCCACATGGCCCGATTGTCTAATACGGGAACAGCAGAAACCAAAAGACAGGCCATTGAACCATCAGAACGCTTAAGCCATAGCTCCATGTCATTAACTTTATCCATGGTATCAAAGGGATTGTTTTCATTGCCGCCCACAATCATTTCATAAGAATTTTTACCATTAAGTTCATAGGCGGTATAACCAAGAATTCCTTTGGGGGATACATAAATGAAATTCCCTTTATTATCCGTTTCCCAAGAAAAATCAGTTGAGCAGCTCACTAAATCCTTGAACATTTGTCGGGAATCGACAAGTGCATTGGTGAGATTATTTTCTATGGTGGTTTCCCGTCCAAACAAAAAAACCATGTTAGGCTGATTCGTCTGTTCTTGTTTGATGGGGAAGGCATAAAGATCATAGTGACGCAATCCGTCACTGTTATCGAGCGTTGTTTTTTGTGTATCCGGACAATTGTTGGAAAGACATCTTAAAACCATACTTTGCAATAAGGTTTCTTTATTGTTGATGGAACCAAGCAGACATTTGCCAAAAACATTGTAATGATGAATATTCATATCACCATCCACCAACACAGCAGGCCCCGGGAACATGTCAATCATCACGGATGGATTAAATTGACAAAGGGCGGGGAGAATTTGATTCTGTGTAATGTTCTTCTTGTTGTTATTGTTACTGTTGCTATTATTTAACAATATACGTGCAATATTGGATTCCATATTTCGTATACTCAAGTTTGATGTTACTGCTGGTACTATTTTAACGACTGAGCCTTAACAAGAAGTTTATTAAATCATAAAAAACAACAGGAACTGTATTTTTAATATGATAGAACTGAACAAGACGGATTATTGGATTTTTGATCTGGATAATACTTTGTATCCTGCGGAAAATAACCTTTTTTCTCAGGTAGATAGGCGCATGGGACTATTTATTTCGGAAAAATTTAATTTACCTTATGATGCGGCAAAAAATCTGCAAAAGCAGTATTTTATGACTTACGGCACGACTCTCAAGGGGTTAATGATGGAACATAACATTCCACCTCATGATTTTCTGGATTATGTCCATGATATTAATTTTGATGTTTTGCAGAAAAATGATGATTTAATAAAATCTATCAAGAAATTACGTGGCACAAAATTTATTTATACCAACGCATCCCGTGATTATACGATGAAGGTTGTGGACAAAATAGGGCTAGAGGGAATATTTGAGGATATCTTTGATATTAAATCGGCGGAGTTCAATCCTAAACCTGACCCTGAGAGTTATCACAAAATGGTTTCGGATATGGGCATAGATCCAAAATGCGCTGTTATGGTTGAAGATATTGCCCGTAATCTTATACCAGCGAGCAAGATGGGTATGAAAACCGTTTGGGTTGAAACGGATCATAAATGGTCATCCGAAGGTTTGGAGCATAAATTTATAGACTATAAAGTGCCAAATTTGGCGGATTGGCTGAAAAATCTGGTAAAAGATTGACAGTTCTTGGCTAATCAGTATTGTCGAAAAAAATTAACAATATAATTACGTAACAGGAAGATATATGATTGATCAGTCATTGGAAAACACAATTAATCAGGCCTGGGAAAACCAGTCAGAAATCAACTCAAAAAGACAAGGAGAGGTGAGAGAGGCTGTTATGCATGCGCTTGATCTTTTGGATAGTGGTCAGGCCCGCGTTGCCTCAAAAGAAAATGGTGTGTGGGTGGTTCATCAATGGCTGAAAAAGGCGGTTTTATTATCTTTTCGTTTGAATGATATGGCAATTATCAAGGGGGCTCCGGGTGACAATGCAAATTGGTACGATAAAGTGCCGTCAAAGTTTGAAGGCTGGGACAAGGCAAGGTTTGATGCTGCAGGATTTCGGGCGGTACCAAGTGCGGTTGTGCGTCATTCAGCCTTTATTGCTCCGGGGGCTGTATTGATGCCGTCTTTTGTTAATCTTGGAGCCTATGTTGATCGTGGTACGATGGTTGATACATGGACAACGGTTGGTTCCTGCGCTCAGATTGGGAAAAATGTGCATTTATCGGGCGGTGTTGGTATTGGCGGCGTCTTAGAACCATTGCAGGCCGGCCCCGTTATTATCGAGGATAATTGTTTCATTGGCGCACGTTCAGAGGTTGCTGAGGGTGTCATTATTGAAGAAGGTTCCGTGCTAAGCATGGGCGTTTATATTGGTGCGTCCACTAAAATTATTGACCGTGAAACAGGTGAAATTTTTATGGGTCGGGTGCCAAGCTATAGCGTGGTTGTATCAGGTAGTTTACCAGGCAAGCCCTTGCCCGATGGATCCGCAGGTCCAAGTCTTTATGCCGCCGTTATTGTAAAGCGTGTGGATGCGCGCACCCGTTCTAAAACATCAATTAATGAGCTGTTGAGAGATTAATATTTAATGATTCTAGACCCCGTAACATTAACGCAAGCTTTAATCCGTTGTCCGAGTATCACGCCAAATGATGCAGGCGCTTTGGATGTTTTGCAGGTGGCACTGGAAGATTTGGGCTTTGTTTGTACACGTCTGCCCTTCGAGCAGGAGGGGGAAGATGCGATCGATAATCTTTATGCCCGTCTTGGCACTAAAGCCCCCAATTTTTGTTTTGCAGGCCATACTGATGTGGTGCCAGTGGGGAATAAGGCACAATGGCAAAACGACCCCTTTGCAGGAAACATAAAGGACGGAATTCTTTATGGACGGGGAGCTTCGGATATGAAGGGGGCTATTGCGGCCTTTGTGTCTGCTGTGTCCGAATTCATTGAAAATAAAGAGAAATTTCAAGGATCAATCAGTTTCCTTATTACAGGAGATGAAGAAGGCCCCGCCGTAAATGGCACCATAAAAATGTTGGACTGGCTTGTCGCACAAGGTGAGAAACTGGATTATTGTTTGGTGGGGGAGCCCACAAATCCCACCCATATTGGCGACATGGCAAAGATTGGGAGACGGGGCAGTCTGAACAGTGTTTTGACCGTCAAAGGCTGCCAAGGTCATGTGGCTTATCCGCATTTGGCGGATAATCCGATCCCCCGTTTGGTGAGAATGCTTGACGGTCTTATCAGCCATAAATTGGATGAGGGTAACGACCATTTTCAACCCTCAAATTTGGAAATAGTATCTATTGACGTGGGTAATACCGCAAGCAATATCATTCCAGCAGAGGTTGTGGCTCGTTTTAATATCCGCTTTAACAATGAACAGACGAATGAGGGTTTGCAGCGTTGGATAAGATCTGTCTGTGACAATGTGGGCGGCGATTATAGCCTAGAGATGAAGTCATCTGGGGATGCTTTTCTCACACTTCCGGGAAGATTAAGCAATATTATTTGCGATGCTGTAAAAAAAGCCACGGGTCATGACATAGAGCTCAGCACATCGGGCGGCACATCGGATGCTCGTTTTATCAAAAATTATTGTCCTGTGGTAGAGTTCGGGTTGGTTAATAAAACCATGCATAAGGTGGATGAATGTGTCGTCATTGATGACCTTATGCAATTGACCAGAATCTACCATGAAATTTTAATGGCCTTTTTTAAAGAGTAATGTGATGGAAAAGGAAAATCAGCTGATTAATTATTTTATGCGATCCCTGAAAGGGGCATGGGAGATTATCAAGCTAAATCCGAAGGGTATGGATTATTTTGATAAATCTGCGGATGGGTTTTGGAAATCCTTTTGGGCCATTGCTCTTGTTGCACCCATATTTCTCCTGAGTCTCAGTGTAAGTTATGATCTGGCGGTTGAACAGGGCCATATCATTTCAAGAACAGCCCATATCATTGATTTTATTTTACGATTGCCGCTGATCGCTGTGGGTATGATATTCTTCACACGATTTTTGAAAATTGATACCTATTATTCTAATATGATTATTGCCCATAATTGGCTGTGGGTCATTGCCAATTATATTATTCTGCCCTTATCGGTATTAATCACAAGAGGCATTTTGCCGCCAGATATGGGGACGTTTGGGGTTATGGCGGTGGCCATCTATCTGGAATTATATGTAACGTGGTTTTTGTTCAAGCATTCCTTAAAGATCAGTGGATGGCTTGCCTTTGGTGCAATGGCCTTTAAGGCTCTGTTCGCCCTTACGATGATGCAGATCATCATAAGGATTTTTTGATTACTATTTTGGGACGGTTATAATAACACTAGCAGAACTTAACATTACAGGAAAATTATGAATAGCATTCCTATACCTTTCATGACAATAGGGTTACTTATTCTTTCAAATATTTTCATGACATTTGCATGGTATGGTCATTTGAAATTCAAGGCATCTTCTCTTATTATTGTAATATTGCTCAGTTGGGGAATAGCTCTTTTTGAATATTGCTTCCAAGTTCCGGCTAACCGTATAGGACATGGTTATTTCAGTGCCGCGGAACTAAAAACCATTCAGGAAGTCATCACACTATTGGTATTTGCTATTTTTTCTATTTATTATCTTGGGGAGCCTCTAAATTGGAATCATTTCGTTGGATTTTTTCTTATTATGGCAGGTGCTTTTTTTGTTTTTCATAAGTGGTGATGATCCAAATTGTGAAATTGTTATTCTTCAGGATAATCAACAGCCATGAAATATAGCCCCTCTGGCGGGGCATTATGAGCGAGTGCCCTGCGGTCACGTGCTTCTAGGGATTTTTTTAAGTCATCTTTTGTCCATTTTCCCCGTCCCACATAGACGATTGAACCGACCATGGAGCGTACCTGATGATGCAAGAATGATCGTGCGGAGGTATCAATATAAATATTGTCGCCGTCACGGCGAACGTCTAATTGATCTAGAGTTTTGATCGGTGACTTTGATTGACACTCCACACTCCGAAAAGTGGTAAAGTCGTGATGACCCACCAAAATTTGGGCTGCCTCATGCATTAAATCCGTATCAAGGGGGACTTTTACATGCCATGCCCGATTTGCCATGATGGTTGGTGCGCCACGTCTATTGATAATATGATAACGATAATAGCGTTTGGTGGCCGAAAAGCGTGCTTGAAAATCTGTTGTGACCTTTTCTGATTTTAACACAGACACGGGTTCTTCTTTTAAATGAAAATTTAAGGCATCCATCACCCGGTAATCAGAATAATCTTTGGGTAAGTCCACATGACACACCATAGCACAGGCATGAACCCCAGCATCGGTACGCCCCGCCGCATAAAAGGTTACTTTTTCTTGGCAGAATTTCTCGGCAGCTTTGCTCAGTATACTTTGCACCGAACGTCCTATATCCTGCCTTTGCCAGCCCACAAGTCCCGTTCCAAAAAATTCCAGTGTCAATTTATAGCGGTGGATAGGCTTTTCCACATTATTATTCGCATTATTTTCCATCACGTAAAAATCGTCCCAAGGGGGAGTTGCAGTCCACGATCTAAGTCCTCAGTCGTCATGGGGCCTTTACCCGCCTTTTGCGCTTTAAGGATTTGCAGGGCTTGCCCATCACCACAGGCAATGGTCATGGGCTTTGCGATTAAGTGTCCGATCTTACCTTTGCCCTCGACAATTTTGGCCTCTAGCATCTTTATTCTGACATCTTGCACCATGCTATAGGCACCGGGAAACGGGCTTAGACCATGAATATGATTGCGAAGTTCTGTGGCTGGTCTTGACCAGTCAATTTTAGCTTCTGCCTTATCAATCTTATGGGCATAGATCACGCCCTTAGATGATTGTGGTTTTGGCTTTAACCCACCCGAAACAAAGCCTTCTAATGCGGGAACAATAGCCTTTGCACCAAGTATTTTCAATTTGTCATGGAGTGTTCCTGTGGTATCAGACGGCAGAATGGGAAGGCGATCTTCCCAGATGACAGGACCTGTATCAAGCCCCTGTTCCATAAGCATAATATCAACACCCGTTTCTGTGTCTCCCGCCATGATGGCACGGTGTATGGGTGCGGCCCCTCGCCAGCGCGGCAAAAGGGAGGCATGAATATTCAAGCAGCCATATTTTGGAGCATCCAATATAGTCTTGGGCAGCAAAAGACCATAGGCCACCACCACGGCCATATCCACATTAAGGTTACGAAATTTTTCTTGTTCCTCATGTGATTTAAGGCTTTTTGGGGTATGGACGGGAATATTTAATTTCTCAGCTAATATTTGCACAGCGGAGGGCGTTTCTGGTCTGCCCCGTCCCGCACGACTGGGTGGTTGGCTATAAACCGCCACGACTTCATGCGTGCTTTGGGCAAGCGCTTGCAGGATATCCGCAGAAAACTCTGGTGTTCCCATAAAGGCTAGCCGCACGTCTCAGTCCTCCTTAATCAGTTTTTTAACTTTTCGGATGGCTATAGTTTTTTTCAAAGAGGATAAATAATCGATGAACACAATACCGTTTAAATGGTCTATTTCATGTTGAATGCAGGTGGCAAAAAGACCCGTGGCATGAACATTTTGCGGGTTGCCATGATAATCAAGATAGGTCAATTTACATTCCGCAGGACGGTCAATATCCGCATATTGATCTGGCACGCTAAGGCAGCCCTCGTTAAAGGTTGTCAATTCATCTGATGTCCATGTGACTTCTGGATTGATGAAATATTGAGGTTTTTTCTCGGCGTCTTCATCTGCTATATCCATAACAAGAACACGGATCGGGCGACCAACCTGAATGGCAGCAAGCCCAATACCCGGAGCCGCATACATGGTGGTTAACATATCATCCATAAAGGCGCGCAGTTCATCATCAACCACCGTCACGGGGACAGATACGGTTTTTAATAGAGGGTCCGGTACAGTTATAATGTTAAGTATGTTCATATTTCTAATCTTTTTTTGTGCTTTATCCTTGTAGGTAATATGATACAAGGTAATCGTCAAGTGTATGATGTTTTTATATGATGAAATTAAAGCTGAGGCAACCTAGAGGGTTATATGGATAAAACAATAATCATTATTGCAGCTGGTGTGGGATTTGTTCTCGTTTTGGGGTTTATCGTTTTTTTGGTGCGCAGCATGAGACATAGCCATCAAAATCTTGCCATACAGATTGAAGAAACCCGCCATAATGCGAGCAGCCAAATGCAGCATATGATGCAAATTACGGCAAATCTCGAAGGTCGCCTAAGCCAGATGTCAGAACAGGCCAATAACGCAACAGCAGAAATGAACAGAACCCTTGCCGAACGGCTCGATAAGGTTAGTCAGCGCATGGGGGAAAGTCTGGAAAAGAGTACAAAAAACACGACGGATTCTCTCGGTGACCTGAGGACGAGGCTTGCGGTGATAGATGAGGCACAAAAAAATATTACGACCTTAAGCGGACAAATGGTGGGATTGCAGGATATTCTCTCCAATAAACAGGCACGAGGTGCCTTTGGTGAAATTCAGTTAAAGGATTTGGTTTCTCAAATTTTGCCGCCCAATGCCTATGCTTTTCAGGCACAAATGAGCAATGGACGTCGGGCTGATTGTTTGATTAAATTACCCAATCCACCGGGCTCTATTGTTGTCGATGCAAAATTCCCCTTGGAAAGTTATCACGGCTTACGCAATGCAAAGAATGACGGCGATACCAAGATTGCAATAAGCCAATTTAAGGCCGATATTTTAAAGCATGTGAAAGATATCTCGGAAAAATATATCATTAACGGCGAAACGGCGGAATCCGCCTTGATGTTTTTACCCAGCGAAGCCGTTTATGCGGAACTCCATGCTAATTTTTCCGATGTAGTGGAAAAATCCTATCGAGCCAAGGTCTGGATCGTAAGCCCCACAACCTTGATGGCAACCTTAAATACGGTGCGTGCGGTGCTTAAAGATGCGAGAATGCGTGAACAGGCGGGGGTCATCCAAAAGGAGGTAAATACTCTTTTGGAGGATGTGGAACGATTGGACAAACGGGTCGATAATCTGCGTACCCATTTTAATTTAGCTGAAAAGGATATCGGTCATATCTCTACCTCCACTCGTAAAATTACCAGCCGTGCCGAACGGATTGAAGCTTTGCAGTTGGAAGAGAGTGAAAATCCGGAGGTTATTCTTCAACCGACTAAGGGTAATTTATCCGTTGAATAAAAGAAAAAGCCCGTCCATATTAGTGGACAGGCCTTTTAAATTTAAAAATAGATTTATGTTAATTTAGCCATGAATTCATTGAGATCAGCTTGGAGTGATGTGCTTTTTTCGGCCATGACTTTAACAGTGTTTAGCATCTCATCCGCAGCAGCGCCTGTTTCATCTGCACCGCCATTAACTTCTTCGATACGCCTGTTTGCTTCTTCTGTGCTTGTCGCGGCAAGCTGTGCGCTTCGGCTAATTTCATTGGTTGCGGCGGATTGTTCGCTCATGGCATTATTAATGCTTACGGAGATATCTTTCACCGAGTCAATTTTTTCACCAATATGGGTCACTGTTCCGATAGCTAAATTTGTTACACTTTGAATTTTTTGAAGCTGTGATGTGATTTGGTCTGTGGCTTCTGCTGTTTTTTGGGCCAGGCTTTTCACTTCATTGGCCACAACCGCAAACCCTTTACCCGCTTCACCGGCACGGGCCGCTTCAATGGTGGCATTCAAGGCCAGAAGATTTGTCTGACCGGAAATTTCCGTAATAATGTTCAAAATCGTAGTAATACGTTGAACTTCCGTGGAGAGTTCGTTGATGGCCTGCTCAGTTTTGCCCACATCTTCTACTGTTTCAGAGATAAGACCAGAGGAGCGTTCCACTTGATGAGTGATTTCACCAATAGAGCTGCTTAATTCCTCAGCGGCACTAGCAACGGTCTGAACGCTTGATTTGGTTTCATTGGCCGATCTTACCGCATGGTCACAAAAGATCTTTGTATTACTTGCCGTGCCTGACATTTGTGTGGCTTTTGGAGCTAAATCCGTTGATGACTTGATCATTTCTTTGACATTGTCGATGAATTTAGCGGTCATGGATTTTACGATACGGTCTTTTTCTTGAATTTGTCCTACAACGGCATTAATGGCTCCGCTGTGACGCAAAAATTCGCCGCCCATGCCTTCTGGCATAATACGACGGTAATATTCACCGTCCCGAACCGCCCGCATGGTTTCACCAGCCTCAGACATAAAGCATTGAACCACATCAAGAAAGATATTGAGTTCGTTGGCTATTTTTCCAATATCTGTGTTCCTATCTTCATCAAGAACGCGGGCTTCGAGATCGCCTTTAACAATGCGCTCAAATACGGACATTAAGGCATTTGTTTCATGATTATCATCATTTTTATTTTTAATACTGATTGCAGCATAAATTGATTGCGCCAAATTTCGTAATTCAGGATTGCCGGAAAAATTCTTCAAAGAGTCTGGACTCTCGCCAGATGCAACATCATTACAAATTTCCGCTAATTCATTAATGTCTCCAGGAGAGAATATATCATTTGATGCTTTTTTTCTTGAAAAGATACTCATTTATTTCTGCCTTTTATAATATCTGTATATTTATAATATCTGTATATTTTGTGGTGATCACGCTGCTGCATTAAGGGAGAATATATATTCAGCATAGCTCGTTCCCTTTTCTTTCAACAGGTCATTAAAACTATCAAGAGCAGCTTGCATGCCCGCCTTAACATTAGAATGCTTTCTTTCAATATTATTGAGATCCCGATAGTAAGATTGCATTTGTTTAACGACCTTCCTGTTAGGGGAGCGTCTGCTGGAATGATAGCCTACGTGATTACCCATTAAATCATAGGTTGGTACAACATGGGCTAAGACCCAATAATGATCACCGCTTCTGTGCATATTCATGACATAGGCGAATATTTCTTTCTTCTGCTGGAGAGTATCCCATAAAAGTTTAAAAATACAATGGGGCATATCAGGATGGCGGATCAGATTATGAGGTTGGCCAAGGATTTCATCACGGCTGTAGCCGCTCATCTTTTCAAATAAAATATTAGTATAGGTAATTTTTCCCTTAAGATCAGTTTTGCTGACGATGAATTCATTTTCAGGGAAAAATATTTCTTTTCCTGTAGGGGTAATATCTTTTTGAGCCATATTGTGATGCCTTTATGTTACTTGTACTAGGGTGGGATTACCAGAGTGACTTAAGTCTTCATATTTCTTGTACAAAAATACTGGTTAAAATCTTATTAATATTTTGGATAACTATTATGATTTGGATGCAATGGGACGGAAAAAATAAAGAGAATGTTATATGTCATCTCTTGGTATGGTAAAGGGATGTTCTTTTTAAAAAGGACGTCTGGATTTCAGAGCTGCCGTTAGGGTGCCGTCATCTAAATAGTCTAATTCTCCTCCGACGGGAACACCGTGGGCGAGCCGTGTTACGGCAACGTGGCAGTTCTTCAGACGATCTGTGATATAATGAGCCGTTGTTTGTCCATCAACGGTGGCGTTGGTGGCAATAATGACTTCTGTGACAATATCTTTATTGGCGCGTTCAATCAGTGAAATAATATTGAGATCATCTGGACCAACGCCGTCTAAGGCTGATAAAGTACCGCCAAGAACGTGATATTTCCCAGAATAGGATCCTGCCCGTTCCAAAGCCCATAAATCCGCCACATCCTCAATAACACAAATTATTGTGCCGTCACGTTTTTCACTACTGCAAATATGGCAGGGGTCAATGGTATCGAGATTCCCACAATTGCTACAGGGGTTGACATGCTCGGCCACCTCGGCGAGTGCCGTGGATAGGGGGCGCATGATGCTGTCTTTGCGCTTAATCAGTTGCAAGGCCGCACGGCGCGCAGACCTTGGCCCAAGCCCCGGCAATTTTGATAAAAGCTGGATAAGGTGATCAAGTTCAGAACCATAGGATGCCTTGCGATACAATGTCAGACCCTTTTTTTAATAATGATTTAGAAGGGAAGATTAAAACCTTCGGGCAGTTGTAATCCACCTGTTATTTTTGCCATTTCACTTTGAGAATGTTCTTCTACCTTGCGTTTGGCTTCATTAAAGGCCGCAACGATTAAATCTTCGACAACCTCCGCATCATCGCTATTGAAAAGAGAAGGATCAATTTTTAATTTTTTCATATTGCCCTTGCCGTTAAGGGTGACAGTCACCATGCCACCGCCTGATTGCCCTGTGGATTCCACTTTTTCCAAGGCCTCTTGCATACCTGTCATTTTGGCTTGCATTTCTTGCGCTTGTTTCATCATTTTACCAAGATTTTTCATATTCTCTCCACATAATCTCTATGCTGTTAATCTGTCATATATATACTGGTTTTTTGTATAAGTCATGGCCCTAGTCAAGACCAAATTCATCTTCTGCAATAAGGAAATTTTCGTACAAAAAATCTGAGGAACCATCATTGGAAAGAGAAAATTCTTCGATTTTCTGTTTAATCTCCGTGATTGTTGCATCCGAAAATTGTTCTAATACTGCCTTGATAAGGGGATTTTTATGGATGCGATCCCGTAATTGCTGTGCTTGTAACTCTTTCTGCTCGTATAAAGTTTTTTCGCCTTGCTCTTTGGTTTCAGAAATAAGCCACCTTTCCCCTGTCCATTGTTTCAGAAGCTCACTGATTCGGCCAATTAAATTACTGGGGGTTTGTTCTTTTAAACGCATATTCATCCGGCCCTGAACAAAGTCTTCGGAATGGACATTTTCAGTAAGATGAAAAGCAATGGTGGCTTCGTTGTGACGCTCAAACAGGGCGACAAGTTCTTTAAAGTTTTGTGGAGAAGGCTCGTAATCCTGATCTTGAGACGGCAATATATCCTGTGCTAAGATACGGGCTTGTCCCCTATTCTGAATAATCTGAAATGCTCTTGGTTCACGGCTTTCATGCCCTGTTTGGGTTGGGTTGTTTAGGTTTTGAACATTTGACTGGCGGGAAGAGCGGCTGCTGTCTCCCTTTACACTGGCATTATCCTCATTTCGAGGCGCATCTTCTAGTTTTTTGATCAAGTCAGTTGGGGTGGGAAGTTTTGTGGCATAGGTCATGCGCACCAACACCATTTCGGTTGCCGCAATGGGAGATGGGGCATGACGTACTTCGCTAAGTCCTTTAAGGAGCATTTGCCATGTTCTTGTTAATGTCTGCATACTAAGGCCTGTTGCCATTTCCAGACCAAGACTGCGTTCAGTCTCAGAGGTAACAACGTCTTCGCCTGCATCTGGGACGACTTTGAGGCGGGTAAGCCAATGGGTCAGTTCCAACATATCGCTTAAAATGACTTCAGGATCGGCACCAAAATCATATTGGCTGCGTAATTGAGCAAGGGCGCTTGCGGTTTCCCCTTTCATCACAGCCTTATAAAGATCAAGAACCTGCGCGCGGTCCGCAAGACCGAGCATGTCCCGAACCTGTTGTTCGGTTACAATGCCCGCACAATGGGCAAAGGCCTGATCCAGAAGGCTTAAACCATCCCGAACAGATCCTTCGGCTGCCCGTGCGATCATGGCGAGAGCATTTTGTTCAATCTCGCAATTTTCATGGGTGGCCAGTTTGTTAAAATGGTTGGTGAGTTGTTCAATGGAAATACGGCGCAGGTCAAAACGCTGACAACGGCTGAGGACAGTGACGGGAACCTTGCGGATTTCCGTGGTGGCAAAAATGAATTTTACATGCTCTGGCGGCTCTTCCAATGTTTTAAGAAGGGCATTAAAGGCATTGCGGGACAGCATATGAACCTCGTCAATGATATAAATCTTATAACGAGCTGAAACAGAGGAATACCGCACGCCTTCGATAATTTCACGAATGTCATCAATACCCGTTCGGCTTGCGGCATCCATTTCCATAACATCCACATGCTGAGATTCGGCAATGGTTATGCAATTCTTACATTGACCGCAAGGGGATATGGTTGCCCCGCCCAACCCATCTGGTCCAATACAGTTTAAGGCTTTTGCAATGATGCGAGCCGTTGTTGTTTTTCCTACACCTCGCACACCAGTTAGGATAAAAGCATGGGCAAGACGACCTGTTTCAATGGCATTTGACAGAGTGCGAACCATGGCCTCTTGACCGATAAGTTCATCGAAATTGGTTGGCCTATATTTCCGAGCTAATACACGGTAATTCTTATCATTGTTGATTAGGGGTGTTTCTGACATACGGATTTATCCACGGACAAAAGGTTGTTTTTTCCACTATAAAACCGCCACACGAAATTTGCCAGTGGTGAGTTGATTTTTTTTATAAATCCGAGGAGAAAAAAGGCAAATATTTTGTCATAAAGCCTTTGTAGGGTGAGAGATTGGACAACCCGATATATCCCGTTGCGGCTGCTCCCTTCCGGGCCTGACCGAATTGGCGGGTCAATCGTCCGCCAACCTCTCAGGCGACTATATGGTCTCTTTTTCTTCTAAGATCAAGTAAGTTATGTATTAAGGTGGAATTTTTTTATAGCTTGTGGCAGTGTGCTTTAGGCAAATTACAGAGCAAATTCAAAGAATAATAAGTGATGTATGATAACAGATAATTGTATTTTTTCGGGATTTTCGCTTAATCCATCAGATCATCTAAGGGGGAATGAGGCGTGGCTTTCAGAAAGACTTGAAGATCACACCAGCCGTTTTCTGCTTTATAGTGGTGGTCGCCCTTTAATGGATATTTCGGATAATTTAAGACCCGCCTATAAAACCGTTGATCAGATAAATTCTATTATGGATCAAGATGTTGCAACAATAGATTGGGCAACAATAGATTGGGCTTTTATGGGGCTGGACGGCGATGTGGCCTTTTTCGCCCTTGGTCTGGCTCAAAAAATCGCAACATTACCCCATGAAAAATTTATTGATCTGCGTTCGGCGGCACTGCAAATTTGTGCGGATGGATTTGATTCTATACCAGCCCTTCTTGGTCGGGGAAAGATGTTGCTTGAATGGAATGGCAGGCGGCATTTTTGTTCCTGTTGTGGCGGAATGACAAAAGTTCAGAATGGGGGGTATATTCGAAAATGCATCCGTGATGGTTGTGGTGCTGAGCATTTTCCCCGTACGGACCCTGTTGTTATTATGCTGGTGATCTGTGGTGATCAATGTCTTATGGGTCGAGGTATAGGTTGGCCAGAGAGAAATTATTCGGCCTTGGCGGGCTTTATGGAACCCGGTGAAACCATTGAAGAGGCCACAAGACGAGAAGTATTTGAAGAAGTCGGTATTAAAATTGGGGATGTTCATTATAAGATGAGCCAACCATGGCCCTTCCCCTCATCTTTAATGATCGGAGTTTTTGCTCATGCCTTAACCACAGAGATTATTTTGGATGAAAATGAACTGGTTGATGCAATTTGGATAGAAAAACAACAACTGAGAGAAATTATTGCAAAGAACCAAAGCCACCCCCTTAAAATTCCGCCGAAAATTGCGATTGCTCGAAACTTGTTGGAAGAATGGTTGAAACAGGATTAATAAGATAATATTAATGAGCTTGTCGTATTATAGACACATAGAACAAAAATAAAGAAAGGATCATGGATTAAAATGTCACTTCAAACTTATCAGGGCGTTGTTTATCCTTGGCATTGTGATCATATGGGACATATGAATGTTATGCATTATGTGGGAAAATTTGACGAGGCAACTTGGGTCTTTTTTTCCTCAATCGGACTTGGCGGCAAAATAATGCGAGATAATAAAAAGGGGATGGTCGCCGTAGAGCAGACCATTAAATATAAAAGAGAACTGATGCCCGGAGATATTATAACGATCCATAGTGAACTTGTTGAACATACCGATAAGTCCATTAAATTTCGTCATGAAATGCGTAATAATGAGACAGGGGATATTGCGGCGACAACCGTTCTTACGGGACTTTATTTCGACAGATTGGCACGCAAGGCAATAAGTCTCCCTGATGCGGTGAAAAATCATCTTCAAAGCCTACTGGGTTAAGTCTCTTTTTTAATACGTTGATTTAACTTAGCAACAAGTAAGGCCAGTCCCATTTCTATTTTTTCCTTTGTTAAATGACCATAACCAAGAGCAAAACCGTGCCAAGAAGTGGAGGCATAATGGTGCCACATGCGTCGTATATATTTGTTTAACTCGCCTGTCCTGATGAAATGAGCCATGGCCAATTGTAAAAGCCAAGAGGGCTGCATATGTTTATGGTTAATTTCATGAGCGATGGACTTGCGGATATTTTCAGGTGCGATTATATAACCATATACTAGGTTATTTGTTGTAGCATATTCAATAAGAAAGGTAATATGTCATGGCTAAAGGATATGATTTAAAAAGCCGCCCCGCATCACAACAACGCAGAGGGCATTTGAAACAAAGTGATGCGTGGATCAGGGACATGATCAAGCGTCTACCGATTGGGCATTTTGCAACTCGTTGGGACGATCAACCCTTTGTTCATCCGATGACCTATGTTTATGTAGAGGATAAACATTGTATTTACATGCATGGCTCCACCGTTGGGCGTCGTCGGGCCAATACAGAACGCTATGAAAAGATGTGTTTCTGTGCGACTGAAATGGGGCGTTTGCTGCCCTCAAATCAAGCACTTCATTTTTCAGTTCAGTATCGCAGCGTGATAGCATTCGGTGATGTTCGTTCTGTTACAGATGATGCCGAGCAAAAATCAGCCTTATATGCGCTTATAAATAAATATTTCTCTCCCCTGGAATTGAACAAGGATTATAGCCCTATTCGGCCAGAGGATATTAAAATGACAACGGTTTACGCCCTTGATATTTCAGAATGGAGCGGCAAGGAAAACTGGAAGGAAATGGCAGGCATGGACGATCGCGGCTGGCCGGAACTTGATGAGAAATGGCATTTGGACGATGCCTTTCCCCTATCTTATGGCGGGACTATGGCTTATGGTGGGCCTATTGTCAAATAATCTATTTTCGATCAAGACGATATTGTGCCGCAGAATAGCACCCTAAGATGCGAAACTCATTGGTAAAGAATGCTAACTCTTCAAAGGCGTGTTTTACGCCTTCATCATCAGGATGCCCTTCTATATCGGCATAAAAAAGGGTGGCAACGAAAGCACCATTGAGTTGGTAGCTCTCAAGTTTTGTCATGTTGATGCCGTTTGTAGCAAATCCCCCCATAACCTTATAGAGGGCGGCGGGTACGTTTCTGACTTGAAAGATGAAACTTGTTACAGTGGTGCCATCTTGGGGAAGATCTTTGATGGGTTCCCGAGCAAAAATCACAAAACGGGTTGTGTTATGGTCTGCATCCTCTATGTCTTCTTTTAAACTTTGTAAACCATATATTTCCCCCGCAAGAGAGGATGCAATGGCGCCAATCGTGGGATCCTGTAATTCAGAAATAAGTTTTGCCGCTCCTGCTGTGTCAGAATAAACATCAGACTCTAACCCCCATTTTAAAAGATTTTTACGGCATTGTCCCAAGGCCTGTTCATGGCTTCGAACCACTTTAAGGCTGTTCATCGTGGCATCTTTAATGGCGAGCAAATGATGATTGATTCGTTGAAAATGTTCTCCGATAATATGCAAAGAAGAATGAGGGATCAGATGATGGATGGCAGCCACACGTCCAGCAACGGAATTTTCAATGGGAATCATGGCATATTTGGCTCGCCCGTCTTCGACAGCGGTAAAAACATCTTCAAAGCTATGACAGGGAAGTGGTTGCATGTGGGGAAACATCGTTAGGCAAGCCAAATTTGAATAGGCACCAAGTTCGCCCTGGAAAGCAACAATATTCTCTGGATTCATGTTTTTTTGCATTTTTCTACCCTGTTAATTTTTCGTGCAGTATTCAGTGTTGGTCTTATGCTGTCAAATATTTTAACGAGCAATATGTATTTTTTCTTTTTTTCTTGATGAAGAAGTCTTGTGTCGACATCAAAACATCTGTAAACAAAGGATAGTGTAAAGGGCGAGCAGAATTATTCCGTAAACCATATGTGTTTTTTAGGGTGGTTATGTTCTGGTAGAAATAATATTAATGATATGAGGAAGAAAATTGAATTCCTTTGAGATAAATAAAATCGTAATGGCGCTGTTGCTGACAGTGCTGGTTATAATCGGAATAAATGGCCTTACCGAGGTCATATTTGAAGAAGAAAAACTTGCTTCTAATGCCTATCCTATTGAAGTGGCAGAGGCGGATGCTGAGGCAGCTGATGCGCAAGACAGTTCTGCTGTTATAGAAGAGGGACCCTCTCTTGCTCAGCTATTGTCCGTGGCCTCTGCGTCGGACGGTGAAGCGATCTTTAAAAAATGCAAAGCCTGTCATACTCAGGATATGGGTGGTAAAAATCTTGTTGGGCCCAATCTTTGGAATATTGTCGGTCGTGCCAAAGGAGGCCATGAAGGTTTCTCTTTTTCTGATGCTATGTATGCAAAGGGCGGAAACTGGACCTATGAAGACCTTGATCATTTCTTGACCAAACCTTCTGACTTTGTTCCAAAAACAAAAATGAGTTTTGCGGGACTAAAAAAGGCGACAGATAGGGCTTCTATTATTGCCTTTTTGCGCAGTTTAAGCGATGCACCTGCTGATCTTCCTATGGTCGAAATATCTGAGGACGTTGCAACAGAAGAAGCGCCAGTAGAAGAAGTACCAGCAGCAGACACAGCTGAATAACAGAATCATTATTTAATATTATAAAGGCTGCATCAGGTGATGATGCGGCCTTTTCTTATGGTATAATTCTTTTGATAAAGCTTAAGGGCGGTTTATCTGTTTGGAAACTTACAATATCGATCACTTCTCTGAGGGGGTCAATGCTCACCCGCATATGATGGGCATTAGCATGTAAAAGATGCATATCATCTAACATAATGCCCACATGACCTGGAAAAAAAGCGAGATCGCCTTGTTGTGGTGTGTCGTCATCGGAGAGTATGGTACCTAAGGCGTTTTCCTGCAGGTTAGTATCACGGGGAAGTGAAATACCCGCGGCGGCAAAGGCAATTTGCACAAGCCCAGAACAATCAATGCCGCTACAAGAATTTCCACCCCATAAATAAGGAGTATACAAAAATTTTAAGGCCTCTGATGCGGGATTATTGCCATATATTTTACTGATATGAGGGGCAAATATCCAGTTTCCATCAGCAAGCTGGACAAAGCCATCCGTTGGGGTTTCGTTGAGTACGGATAGGTTCGACATCATATAAACCTGCCCTTGAGAAGGACTTTTGGGGCTTGGTTCTTTGAAGATATGACTGGAAAGATTAGTCATATGATGGGTTGTTTTGAATAAATCAGGACTTAAGGCATCTGCTCTGCAATATCCAACATAACTGTCTTTTGTGGCCTGTCCCCATGCCCATCCTTCTTTAATATCATATACGATAAATTCTTCACCATAAAGAAGTTGAGAGGATAGAGGGGACTGGTTATCCGTTTTGCTGTAAAGATTAGTCAAGCCGTGGACGGTTTGATAGGGCGTTCCATCACAGTAACGATCAGCTTTTATATGGCCTTTGAGATGAGAGGCGGCAAGATCTTTTCGTGCGGGTGTTATACGCGGATCTGGTATTTGGTTTGGTATGATTTATCCCCTGATTATATAACTTATGGTCAATTATTTTCAGTCATGTTAATGCTGTTATTCGCACTTTCCATTGTTCCTGCAAAGTCTGTTAAAAAAACCGCACCCTTTACGGTGCGCTGAATGAGGACATTTCTTTTGTCTGTTTCATCTTTTATACGTTTAACAAGACCGATACCACTTAACATATCAACGGCTCTGGTAATAACAGGTTTGGACACATTAAGTGATTTTGCAAGTCCACGGACAGTATGGGGAGCAGGTTCTAGATAAATTCTAAGCAGTAGTGCAAACTGCCTAGATGTCAGATCAATCTGTTTTGATTTGACGGTGTCGGTGAGCGTTTGCATCCACAGCTTTAACCCATTATGTCCACCTAAATCTATGTCCATACTCTGCCCTATTTTTTCATCTTCTATATTCTCGCTTGGTGAATAGTGCCTCTAATATTTCTTTTCTGCAACTTTTATTATTAAGGTTTCTTGCTAAATCTATCATGGAGGTAGGCATAAACGGCTCTGAGTGCCATAGCCTCTCCCCCTTGAGGGCGACCAGGCTGATCATTCATATTCCATGCATAGACGTCAAAGTGAACCCATTTTTTTGGCTCTTTGATAAAATGTTTCAAGAAAAGTGCTGCTATAATTGCCCCGCCAAAGGGTCCTGATCCCATATTGCTCAGGTCGGCAGAATTTGATTTAAGCTGCGGCATATAGGGCGTATAAAGAGGCATGCGCCATAAAGGATCATTTTCTGTGCGAGAAGCGTGATCAAGATTTGCTGCTATATCGTCCCCGTCTGTGAAAAAGGGTACAATGGTTGGGCCCATGGCAACCCGCGCCGCCCCTGTTAAGGTTGCAAAATCAAGGATAAGTTCTGGGTTCTCCTCAGACGCCAAGGCCAAGGCATCACACAAAACAAGCCTGCCCTCGGCATCTGTATTATCCACCTCTACCGTTGTTCCCTTATAGGTTCTTATGATATCCCCTGGTCTAAAGGCATTGCCCGCAATATTATTTTCAACTGCAGGAATAAGAAGACGCAGGCGCACATCAAGTTCTTTTTCCATAATAATTTTTGCAAGACCGAGCGTATGTGCCGCTCCCCCCATATCTTTTTTCATGATCCGCATGCCAGAAGATGACTTTATATCCAGTCCGCCCGTATCAAAACACACGCCCTTTCCCACCAAGGTAATTTTTGGCGCATCAAGGCGTCCCCATGTCATATCTAATAATCGGGGCTGGTTTGATGCGGCCTTGCCTACGGCATGAATGCTGTTATAACCTTTGATTAAAAGATCATCACCAACGGTTTCAGTGAATGTGGCTCCATAACAAGCGGCAAGTTCTTTCGTGACATCTGATAGATGACTTGGCCCCATATCACAGGTGGGGGTATTGATTAAATCCCGTACCAGAATAATGGCATTGATTATGGTTTCAGCTTCTGCTTTTTGTTGCTCGTCCTGGAGAGCAAGTAAGAGGCGCTGATCACTTTTTTTGTTCATATAACGGTCAAATTGATATTGAGCAAGTGCCCAACCAATGGCGGGAAGTTTCATATTTTCCTCACCCACAAGGCGATAAGTCCCTTGGGGTATTTTTTTTATCAAGGGCGCAAGAAGCCAAGGGTCGGTGGAGACGCTTAAAAAATTCTCATCATTTGCCCCTATCCCCATCGCCACAGCAGAAATGTCGCCATCAACGTTGCTCAGGGTCAAAATTTCATTTTTATCAGCTTTAAAGTGATTGTTCCTCACCCATTTTGATTGTAGAGGATCAAGGGTTTCTATCCATTGTTCTATAGTATCAGGTGATATAATATGAATGGGAATGGCTTTGTCATAATCAACAGAGGTGAGATATGACGCCGCATTGTTTCGTAATATCATATTGTTTTTTCCATTATAAATCGCAGCTAATGACGGTGATTTCCGCAAAAGATCTTTGTCCATTAATAATGGTAAAACGATATTCTTTATCCTTTACAATAACGCTGTGATAAAGCGGCAATATTCCATCTGTTTCCTGCTTTTCACCGCCTGGCAGGGTAAAACTTACAGTGACGGGTTTTTCTGGATCAAACCAGGATTCTGGATTGCCCTGTTCATTGAGCGTGGGGCTGCCTTTGCCGATGACTGTAACGAGACCTCTATAGAAGCTTGCTGCACTTTCCTGATGTTGGGAAATAGGGGTTGAGACAATAAATCTTTTGGATTGGATCTGATCATCACATTTTCCGTCTTTGGTCATGCCCGCAATGAGGGCTGACATTCTTTCAAAACCAATTCCATTGGCGGCTTTTTGATTAATGACGTTTAAAAGATCCTGTATTTCAGATGTTGGTAGGATTTTCTGCATTTTATTGAGGGCGGCTTCTGTGTTACCGAGTTGAATACGCATGTTATCCAGCTCTGTCGCCTGTTGGTTAAACTGCTCCTGACTATACTCTACGTTGCGAAGGGCAATTTTCTGTCCTGTATCGAAGGCTAAGTAGCTACTGCCGATAAAGATGGTGAGAAAGAAAATAATTTTAATAATCAGCCAAAATCTTTGGTTTCGACGTTTTTGAAGTTCTTTTCTATGGGCAAGTCCAAGTGACATATTGTTACAATATTCCGAGTAGTTAGGATGGGGTTTAATAATAGAGATAATCTTAAACCACTATACAGAACTTCTCAATAGTCTCATCAAAAAATAGATTAGCGATGATCAAAATCCACAACAATCTTTTCGGTCAGTGGATGGGATTGGCAGGTTAGAATAAAGCCTTGGTTGACTTCCTCTTCCTCAAGGGAATAATTGGTTTCCATGGAAACTTTACCCTCGATCAGCTTTGCACGGCAAGTACAGCAAACGCCACCCTTACAGGCAAAGGGAAGGTCAGCCCCCTGTTCCATGGCGGCGTCAAGAACGCTATCTCCGCCCATATCCAGATCAAAATTAAATTCATCGCCGTCCACAATGACGGTCACATGGCTCATTTTGCCAGAGAGGTCAGACTTTTCTTCGCTTGCTTCCTGTTTTTCGCCTTGTGTTGCAGTGGGTGAGGTGAATAGTTCAAAATGAATATTTTTCTTTGGAATATTCATATTTTGCAGGGTATCGGACACATCATTGATCATGTCTTCTGGGCCGCAAAGATAAATTTCATTGGCCCCACTAGCAGGGATCAGTTTGCCCATAATTTCACGCGCTTTTTCGCCAGTGATACGACCCGAGAAAAGGTCAATTTCCTGATCCTCGCGGGAGAGGATATTGATCATGTTAAAGCGACTGATATAGCTGTTTTTTAAATCAATGAGGTCTTCACGGAAGATGATGGACTTGCGGTTTTTATTACCATATGTCAGGGTAAAGGTGCTTTTTGGCTCATAGGCGAGGATCGTACGAATAATGGAGATCAGCGGGGTAATG
Organism: Emcibacter sp.; assembly: GCA_021741205.1. Lineage (GTDB taxonomy): Bacteria > Pseudomonadota > Alphaproteobacteria > Sphingomonadales > Emcibacteraceae > Paremcibacter. Next base: position 55,414 of record JAIOYI010000009.1, on the reverse strand, counting down.
CCGCTTCCCGCGGCAAAGCCCACATAATGTTTTTCATGATTTTTATCCAAATGGGTAAAAAAATTACCCATTGGCGTCATGACATCTAGGTTATCACCCTCTTTTAATTGTTCATTGGCAAAACAAGAAAACAACCCACCTTTGATTTTTTTGATGGCAACCCGTAATTCATCATCAAAAAGTCCGCTACAGATGGAATAGGATCGTCTGGTATCCTTGCCGTCAATGATGGTTTTTAGGGTAAGATATTGTCCCGCATTATATTGATATTCTTCATGGAGGTTTTTGGGTACCTCAAAGGCAATAGAGACCGTGTCATCAGTTTCCTGTCGAATATTTGAAATTTTGAGCGAATGAAATACGGGCATGGTCTTTGTTATCCTGAAACTTAATTTATATACACTTGAAATAATCGAAAGGTTCCAAACAGTCAAGACAACGATACAGTGCCTTACAGGCTGTGGAGCCAAATTCACTGATTTGTTCTGTATGATCTGATTTGCACTTGGGGCAGGATACTTGTTTTTGACCGCCGAATAAAACGCTTTTATTTTGGGACGATTTTTCGGGCGGAGCAATGCCGTAAGCTTCAAGTTTTTTACGTCCCTGTTCCGTCATCCAGTCCGTTGTCCAAGCAGGAGATAGCTTGGTTGTGATAAGGACATCAGAAAACCCGTGATTATGAAGGGTTTCATTGATCTGTTCTTCAAGCATATACATGGCAGGGCAGCCAGAATATGTGGGAGAGATCACAATTTCAAGCTGTCCGCCTTCTGTGAACTTTGCTTCACGGGCAATGCCAAGATCAACAATGGATAACACAGGAATTTCGGGATCCTTGACCTCTTCAAGGATTGCCCAAATTTCTGCGGGATCATTTTTTTTATTAGATGCGGTCAAAATTCTACCACTCACATCCGGGGTAACGACGCTGCATATATTGCATTTCTGCAATAATATAACCCATATACTCTGTATGTCGGCCTTCGGATTTTCCGCCAAGTTGTGCCCAATCATTTTGGGGTTTAACAAGAGTTGCCTGGGTCAGAACGTCTGAAACAATCTTGTCCCATGCAGGTCTTAAGCTTGTCACATCAACGGAAATACCATCGTCCAGTAGTATATTTTCCACCTCATTCATGGTGAATAATTCACCCGTAAAGGCCCATAAATTATCAATGGATTTTTGTACTCGGTTATGGCTTTCTTCTGTGCCATCGCCAAGGCGAATAAGCCATTCACTGCTAAAGCGCAGATGGTAGGTAACTTCTTTCAGGGATTTTTCCCCAATGGCCGCAAGTTCCTTATCGGTGGATTTGGCAAGAGCTGTATAAAATAGTTTATTATAAGCACTCATGAAAAAAAGACGAACAATGGTATCGCCCCAATCACCATTTGGCATTTCTGCGAGCAGCAGATTACGAAAATCCTCTTCATCACGAAGATAGGCAAAGTCATCTTCGGTCTTTCCTTCGCCGCCCGCAACGCCCGCATAGGTATAAAGTTCGCGCGCCTGTCCGATCAGGTCTAGCGCACTATTCATTAAGGCCATTTCCATTTCAATGGACGGCGCCTTAAAACACCATTCGGACATACGGTGGCCGATAATCAGTCCATTATCACCAATTTGTGCGGCATATTGAACAAGTGCCTGCTTTTTGGTTAGGTCTGTATTTTTCGCTGTTTCAGTCATTTTATACTCCTGTAATATTCATCGAGAATATTGTGAACAATTACATTTTACCCACTTCTTTGGGGATGTCATAAAAGGTTGGATGACGATAAATTTTATTATCAGCCGGTTCAAACAGGCTTTCCTTATCTTCGGGTTTTGAGGCCGTAATAGCGTTTGAGGGGACAACCCATATGCTGATGCCTTCGCTGCGGCGAGTATAGACATCGCGCGCAGATTCCAGAGCCATCTCAGCATCACTGGCATGAACACTGCCGCAATGTTTATGATCAAGACCTGCTTTGCTACGGATAAATACTTCCCAAAGCGGCCATTCTTTATTGGTTGTGTTTTTTTCTTCAGTCATTTCATATAATCCTTGTTGAATTAGGCAACTTGTTTTTTCTGTTGTTTTTCAGCATATGCTGCAGCGGCTTCTCGAACCCATGCACCCTCTTCATGAGCCTTAACATGGTTTGCGACACGCTGTTTGTTGCAGGGGCCATTGCCTTTGACAACATTGTTGAATTCTTCCCAGTCAATATCGCCGTAATCATAATGACCACGTTCCTCGTTCCATTTAAGATCGGGATCAGGTAGCGTAATACCAAGAAAATCGGCTTGTGGTACGGTGGCATCAACAAATTCCTGACGCAGTTGATCATTGGATTTGCGTTTGATTTTCCATTTCATGGATTGGGCGGAATGGGGGGAGTCACTGTCATTGGGACCAAACATCATAAGAGAAGGCCACCAGAAGCGATTGACAGATTCCTGAAGCATTTCTTTTTGTTCCTGTGTACCACGAGACAGGCTTAGCAAAAGTTCGTAGCCCTGACGTTGGTGGAAGCTTTCCTCTTTACAGATACGAATCATGGCCCGTGAATAGGGACCATAAGAACAGCGGGACAGGGCAACCTGATTGGTGATCGCCGCACCGTCTACAAGCCAGCCAATGGTTCCCATATCCGCCCAAGTTAGGGCAGGATAGTTGAAAATTGAGGAATATTTGGCTTTGCCAGTTTGTAATTGTTCAATCATTTCTGCTCGTGACGTTCCCAATGTTTCCGCCGCAGAATATATATATAGCCCGTGACCGCCTTCATCTTGAACCTTGGCAAGTAAAATAACCTTACGGCGCAAGGAAGGTGCACGGGTGATCCAGTTGCCTTCAGGCTGCATGCCGATTACTTCGGAATGGGCATGTTGGGACATTTGTCGAACCAGTGTTTTACGGTAAGCTTCTGGCATCCACTCCTGTGGTTCAATTTTGATGTCATCCTCTATTTTCTGTTGGAAAAGCTCTTCTAATTTTGCCATTTCTTTGGAGGTTGGTTCAACGATTTCGATGGGCTTTTGTATTGATGTGTCGCCGTACATGGGATCCTCTTTCATTAAATTAAGGGGAAATTATTTAATATCTGTAATAAATGTAATATGTAACAAAAAAAATAGAAAATCAATAAAAAATGTATCATAAAATGATATTTTTAATAACATATTGAGAATAAAAAGTATTTTATCTCAATCCACCGAACCTACTATAGAATTCCGCATCCGACGGAGGGAGGGTGCCAGTTTCTGTTTCCATTGAACAGTTTAAATAATGTTCAGAATTTTCCAACAATAAAAGATAAATATCCCGACAAAGCAGATAAGCGCTGTTACCTTCCCAATGGGGCGGCATTAATATATCGGGCAATCTTGGGTCTTTAAGCAGAATTTTTCGATATTCATGAATCATCAACAGACGTATTAATACACAATCCATTGCTGATGGGAGAGGGCCCAAGCATAAGGCGTCATAAAGAGGCTTAAATCTTTCCAGAAATTTCCGATATTTTAGGCTCAATTCTTCCAGATTCCAGCAACTCTTGACCATGACATCTAAAGCAGAAGATGTGGTGAGTTCATGGGAGGCCTTATGCAAAATAATGACATCATCCCGAATGGCTAGTAAATCCAATGTGCGCTCTAGAGAAAGCATAGCAGGTAGGGGGTGAGCCATTATTCCCTTGGCTATCTTACCAAATCCGATCCAGCCCAACTCTTTGATGGCTATATCTTTATTAATATTCTGGTTGTCAGGTAGAATAACAAGCGTCCATTTTTGATCCCAGTCGCTTCTTGAGCCGTCATAAATTTGTGGGGTGGCATTTTGAAAACGCCTTTGCCCCGATATTGTGATGTTATAATAGCTTTTTCGACCTATCTGATTGGGGCTGATCCAGTTATCTTTGTTTAATCTTGAGACAGCGGTTCTGACATGGCGGGCATTGATGCCCAGTGGTTCCAGTATGTTTATAATACTGCCAAGCCACACAGCCCCCCCCCCGAGGAGCAAGTAAATCACCATATAGGGTAATAATCAGTGACCCTACTCTTAGGGGTTGCTGATCTTGAAAATCTTTAATCAATTTTTCGAGTTGCTGGCTAATATTCATGAATTTTTGGGCTTTATAATTATTTGACACATTGGATATTTATTTGAAACATTGGATATTTTTGTATCATTTTAAAGTCTTAAAAACAACGCCTGATCGGTTATGAATTTTTTAAAGATAAGGGCTGATCTTTAGATGTTATTTCTCAGGCTTAAGAGTCTTTATTAAAGATTTTTTTCTCGATTGCGAGCCTTAATTTTTTGACAGCCTGAGGTGAAGACGAATTTTTGGCAATAACAATATAGGCAACAGGCACAATAAAAAGGGTGAAAAATGTTGCAATAGACACGCCAAAAATAATGACAACACCTAAAACAAATCGGGTTTCAGAGCCCGCACCGCTCCCCATTAACAAAGCAATAGATCCCATTATGGTGGTCAGGGATGTCATAATGATTGGTCGCAATCTTTTGCGGGATGCTTCAAATAAGGATTCAAAAAATTCAACACCCTGATCTCGAAGCTGGTTGGTAAATTCAACGATAAGAATTCCATTTTTTGTGGCAAGTCCAATCAGCATAATTAGACCGATTTGGCTATAGATGTTTATGGTCTGACCCGTAAGATAAAGACCAAGCAACGCTCCAACCATGGCAAATGGCACGGTGAGAAGAATGACAAAAGGATGGCGGAAACTTTCAAACTGAGCGGCGAGTACCAGAAAAACGGTAATAACAGCAAGGGTAAAGACAAAATAAATAGAATTTCCAGAATCCTTAAAATTTTTCGACTCACCATTTAAATCAAACCTTGCATGGCTTGGCAATATTTCCTTACTGGTTTCCTCAAGAAATGTCAGGGCTTGCCCTAAGCTATATCCTGTATTCAGATTTGCCGTTATGGTGATGGAGCGCATGCGATTAAACCGCATAAGATTTGGTGGGCTTGCTGTTTCTCTAAGATTAACCAAATTTGATAATGGGATTAACTGTCCTGATCTTTCTGAGCGGACGTAAATATTAGTAAGATCACTGGGTGTCTGACTTTCATCTTTTATGCCTTCTAAAATAACGGGATATTCTTCACCATGGTTTATGTATGTGGTCACTTTGCGTGATCCGAGCATAGTTTCAAGGGTCCGGCCAATAGATGACATGGAGACGCCAAGATCAGCGGCTCTTACCAAATCAATATCAACCAACAATTGGGGTTTTGTTGATTCGTAATCACTATCAATTCCCATAAGACCGGGATAGTCTTTTGCCCGCTCGATCATAGCATCCCGCCATCTGACAAGCTCATTATAGTCATTGCCTTGCAAGACAAATTGCACAGGGCTGCCCGACCCACTTGAAATGCCTCTTGGCATGACAACAAAGGCTCTTACATTAGTAAGCTTTGCAAGTCGTTGGCTAAGTTCCCCACTGATTTCCTGTGCTGTTCTTTTTCGCTCGCTCCATTCTTCAAGGCCGACAATCCCTATGCCAGAATTGACGGCGGTCTCAACGCCAAAGCCTGGAACCCTTGATAACACATTGATAACTTCACCATTTTTCATCATATCGAGCATTTCATTCTCAACATTTTTCATATGGTGTTTCATATTATTATAGCTCGTGCCTTCGGGTGCCTTTACCATGATAAAGAGACGACCCTGATCTTCTAGGGGCATAAACTCGGAAGGTAATATGGTAAAAAGACCGTAAGCTAACCCTATGATAGGAATAAGGGACGTCATCATTAAAAGAGGGCGTTTGGAAATGCGCCTTAGGACGGCAATATATTTTCTTTCAAAGGCGTGAAGTGTCGTCATTCCTATATCATGAAATTTATTTGTGCTTCCTTCCTTTTTAAGAAGACGGGAACAAAGCATGGGGGTGAGGGTTAAGGCAATAATGGATGAAAATCCAACGGCGGCTGCCATGGCCATGGCAAATTCGGTAAATAATCTTCCCGTTTCGCCTTCTATAAAAATAATGGGTACAAAAACAGCAATCAGAACAAGCGTCGTTGCAATAACGGCAAAACCCACTTCACGGGCACCGTGATAGGCAGCGAACAGGGGGGGCTCCCCCCGATCAATACGTCTATAAATATTTTCAAGCACCAGAATGGCGTCATCCACCACAAGTCCGATAGAGAGAATTAGTGCAAGCAAGGTCAAAAGATTTATGGAATATCCCGCCATATTAAGGAATATAAAAGAGGCTATGATGGAAACAGGAACTGTAATGGCGGGAATAAACATGGCCCGGGCGCTGCCGAGAAAGAGATAAATCACCAACACCACAAGAAACATAGCAATAGCAAAGGTTTTGTAGACTTCGTTAATGGCGGCCTCAATAAAGATGGACTGATCCATGACAATGGAAAGGGAAGCATCCGAGGGCAAGGTTTCGTTAATTTGGCGGATCTCTTTTTTTATGGCACGGGTCACCTCAAGCGTATTGCCCTTGGATTGTTTTATGATGCCAAGCCCAACCATAAGATCTCCGTTGCCGCTCATTTCACTTCTGTAATCTTCGGCGCCAAGCTCTACCCGTGAAATATCAGAAAGTTTGGTCAAATGACCGTCGTCGCCCTTGTCAATGACCAGCTCTGCAAAATCATGCGGCGTCATATATTTGCGGTCCATCCGAACGATAAATTCTCTTTCAGTGGATTCAATACGTCCTGCGGGTAGTTCTACATTCTCTGTTCTTAGGGTTTGCTCCACGTCAATTGTGGTAATATTTCGAGCGGCCAATTGTTGTCGGTCAAGCCATATCCGCATGGCATAATCTTGACCGACGGTACGAATACGGGCGACGCCCTCTACCGCAGAGAGTTTATCAACCAAAAACCGTCTTGCATAATCGCTGAGTTCCAGGCCTGTCATGGTTGCAGATTTTAATCTTAGCCACATGATCGGTTGGTCATTGGTATCAACCTTATATATCTCTGGGGGGGCGGCTTCTTCGGGTAGGTAGTTCACCAGACGAGATATTCTTTGCCTGACATCATTGGCCGCATCATCAATATCACGACTTATTTTAAATTCGATAGTGATGTTAGACTGGCCGTCTTGGCTATCTGAGGACATGGTTTTTATGCCCTCTATTCCACTTATTCGGTCTTCAATAAGCCGTGTGATTTTGCTTTCGATAATGGCGGCTGAGGCACCTCTGTAATTTGTTGTTACAGAAACTATGGGGGGATTAATATCGGGATATTGCCGCAAGGGAAGATCTTTGAAGCTCATAATACCAAATACGACCAGCAAAAGACTGATGACGGTTGCAAATACAGGGCGATCAACAGAGGTATCAGAAAGAATCATGGTTTGATCTCACGATTAAGATCATCTCTGTTTTTAACGATAACTTCGCTATTGTCTTGAAGTTTTAAGGTGCCCTCTGTCACAACATGTTGGCCAACCGCTAGGCCAGACAAGATTTCAACAGCACCAGGTTGGCGCCTTCCGATCGTAACGGATTGCTGTTTCACATGGGTATCATCCAACAGCAGAAATACATATTTCTGATCAGCAGAAGAAACAAGGGCTTCTTCGGGTATCATAATAGAGGTTGTCTGATTTTTAATCAGATTAACCCGCAGTAACATGCCGGGCCTTAGGAGAAGATCATCATTGGGCAATATGGCCCGAATGGTTACCGCACGGGATACGGGATCAATACGGCTTCCTATATTGCTGACATTTCCTGTGAAAAGCACATTGGGATAAGCATCGCTTTTTGCCTGAATGGTTTGATTGACCTTTAAGGTCGATAAAAATTCTTCTGGTATGGTGAAATCAAGTTTGATCACCGACAGATCATCCAAGGTGGTAATGACTGTTCCAGGTGTGACCAAAGCGCCAAGACTGACCTGCCTAAGGCCCAGTTGTCCGTCAAAGGGGGCAATAATTTGTCGATCCCGAATTCTTGATTGTGCAATTTGTATATCGGCCTCGGCCTTTTTGTATAATGTGCGCTGGTCTTCAAGTTTTGCGGCGGGTAGGGTTCGGGCTTTGACTAATCCTTCTGTGCGGATAAGATCGCGTTTTTGTTGTTCTGCATTGATTATGGCAGACTGTAAACTTGCAATCTCTTCATCGCTCACCAGTTCAATGAGGATTTGTCCCTTTTTTACCGTCATGCCGTCATTAAAATTTATCTTAGAAATTTTATCGGTCGTTGTTGCCGTAAGATTAACGGATTCGTTGGCCTTTGTCGTACCGAGTGCTTCAATCTTGTCTGTGAAAATATCGGAAATAACGGGGGCAATAGTCACAAATGCGGCTGGTCTTTCCATGCGATAATTCTGCGACGGTACATTTAATTGCCCAATAAAATAAAGTACAGCTCCTATGATGAGGATAATAGTTGATATCAGTATTTTTTTAATCATTTTAACCTGTAAAATTTAGACCACCCCTTGAAACGGTGGATAAGAAATATTTAAAAAACATAGCATCTATGACGACTATATTTGCCTTATACTATGAATATAGAACTATGATACAGTATTTATTTTAGATAATTTTTGTGTATCTATTTGGTTTCCTGCGATGGCGGGTCTTTGGGTTCTTGCCTTGTTTTTTGCTATGGCCTTTGTTCTGATGCCAGTAGCAGCATATATCTGTTTTTCGGCTTCAATGATTAAAACGCCTGCAAGGTTATGCCACCATCTTTGCCCTGTATTTTCCAAAGATGTCATGAGAGAGAAAAAGGATCTTCGCTTAAAAGGGGGGGTATGTAATGAGGACACCGTTCTTGTGGGAATCAACATATTATCACTGAGTAATTGATGGACTTGCAGGATAGAAAATGGGGTTCCGTGACCAAAAGGTGTCCTGTCTGTTCTTGCCCATAATCCAAGTCGATTTGGCACAATCACAATAACACGCCCCCCTGGAGCAAGGGTGCGCCATACTTCGCGCAATAATTGGCGGCTTTGTTCCGTATGCTCAAGAATATGAACCATCAATATTCTGTCCACGGCAGCATCTTGTAAAGGAAGGCAATCTTCATGGGCAATTGTGGTTAGATTTCCTTTGTAACCACGGCTGTTTGTGTTTGTTGGATCCCCGTTATGACGCGGCCAACGAACAACGCCCTGAAGAGCGGTCATGATGCTGATAACATGGTTTGCCCGCGTGCGAAAAACATCCAGATAAGGCGTTGTATAACCAAGTCCCATAACATCCATTCCATCAATGTCAGGCCATAATGTGGCAATTTGTTTGCGGATAAGCCGTGAAGTAATTCGTCCCAAGGGAGAATCGTAAAAGGCGCGCAATTCAACGACATCTTGATACATTAATTTTATCTCATGGTTTATATAACTTAAGAGTAGCGGAAATTGGAGAGTGTTTCAAAGGTTGGATTGTTTTTTATAAAAAATCCCCGCAACGAAATTTTCGCTGCAGGGATGAAGCGGGATTTGAATGGGGAATATTAGACCATATATTGGCCACCATTGATGGTTAAGGTGGAACCCGTAATAAAGCTTGCACCATCAGAAATCAGATAAGCCACGGCATTAGCAATTTCATCAGCCTCACCTAGACGACCAATAGGAATACCCTTGATAATTTTTTCGACAATATCTGCGGGTACGGCTTTGACCATTTCAGTGGCGACATAGCCGGGGGCGATGGCATTTACGGTGATGCCGTGACGGGCGCCTTCCTGAGCGAGCGCTTTGACAAAACCAAAAGTCCCTGCCTTTGCTGCTGAGTAATTCACCTGTCCAATTTGACCTTTTTGACCATTGATCGAACTTATGCAGATAATTCTGCCGTATTTGTTTGACTTCATGCTGTCAAATACGGCTTTGGACATATTAAAATTGGAGGAGAGGTTGGTCGTCATGACCGCATCCCACATATCCTTTGTCATTCGGCTAAATCCGCCGTCACGGGTAATGCCCGCGTTATTAATAAGAATGTCAACATTGCCTAAGTCTTGCACAACGTCCGCTACACCTTTTGCACAGGCATCAAAGTCACCAACATCCCATTTATAGACATGGATACCGGTTTCTTCTTTGAATTTAGCCGCCGCTTCATCATTGCCAGCATAAGTGGCCGCAACCGTGTGACCAGCGTTCTTTAGAGCCATTGAAATGGCGGCTCCAATACCACGGGTACCTCCCGTGACGAGTGCAATTTTAGTCATTGTAATATTTCCTCATTAATATTATTTGCTTTTGGGTTTTGGTCATTATTCAGGGCGCTCAACACACATCGCAACGCCCATGCCGCCACCAATACATAATGTGGCAAGTCCTTTATGGACATTACGTCGTTTCATTTCATGAAGCAGCGTCGTTAATACGCGCGCCCCACTTGCCCCAAGAGGGTGACCAATGGCAATGGCACCGCCATTTACATTAAGCTTGTCTGCAGGAATGCCAAGATCTTGACCTACGGCACAGGCTTGGGCTGCGAATGCCTCATTGGCCTCAACCAGATCAACATCATTTAATGACCAGCCTGCTTTTTCCAGTGCCTTTTTACTGGCAGGGACGGGGCCAATACCCATAATAGAAGGATCAACACCAGCGGTTGCCCATGATTTGATGATGGCAAGGGGTTTAAGGCCTCTTTTTTTTGCTTCTTCGACTGTCATTAAAAGAACGGCCGCTGCACCGTCATTTATACCGCTCGCATTTGCGGCCGTGACGGTCCCGTCTTTCTTGAAAGCGGGACGAACACCAGAAAGGCTCTCTAATGTTACGCCTTTTCGGATATATTCATCGTCTGATACCACCACATCGCCGCGGCGATTTTTAATGGTTACGGGTACAATTTCATCTTTGAATTTTCCAGAAGCCTGAGCGGCTTCTGCTTTGTTTTGCGACGATACGGCAAAGGCATCTTGAGTTTCTCGGCTAATTTGCCATTGTTCCGCGATATTTTCTGCCGTAATACCCATGTGGGTATCGTTAAACACATCGGTCAGAGCATCCCAAATCATCGTGTCTTTGAATTCGGCAGAGCCCATTTTAAAGCCGTTGCGTAAATGGGCGCTATGTTGAGATTGGCTCATGCTTTCCTGACCACCAGCAATGACAATCTCCGCATCTCCGCATAATATGGCCTGATAGCCAAGAGCCACGGCCCGAAGTCCAGAACCACATAATTGGTTAATACCAAAAGCTGTGGTTTCAATGGGAAGCCCAGCATTGAGAGAAGCCTGACGGGCGGGATTTTGACCAGCCCCTGCTGTTAAAATCTGACCTAGGAAAACTTCATTAATATCTTCTGCAGGGACAGATGTCTCAGACAGCAATCCTCGAATGACAACTTCGCCAAGATAATGGGCGGGCACAGTGCTTAGGGCGCCGTTAAATGAACCAACAGGCGTTCTCAGGGCAGCGACAATTGCAACTTCTTTCATGTTTTTTTCCTTAAGTTATTTCTCACAAGGGTTTGAAAATGGTCTTGATAATCTCATGGTATTATCATGATCTTTTCATAATCATTATCGCACTGCAACAAATAAAAAAACAAATTAAATTCTTTGGATATTTGGATCAAGCATTTATTTGCTAGCAAAGATATAGCGTAGGAGAAAAAACATTGCAATAATTTCTTTTTTTAGTGATTTATTGAAATATTATTTTAAGTTTAAAGCTATTTTATGCCATAATATTGTTTTTGCCTTTTCCCCTGCGATCATAGTGACATGGCCACCACTTGCTATTGTATGGTTAAAATGAGGCAGTGATTTTTGCAAAGCATGAGCAGATGCGGGCGGCACGATCCTATCGGACATGGGTGTTATGATATGCCCAGAAATGGTCAGGCGGGCAGGGTTAATAATTTGATCCGCAATTTTCCATGATAAGTTTTGGGGTTGGTTCTTATGATACCAGTTAATGAGACAGTCATTGGTGACCTTAGGAGAAAGCGGTGCACCATCATTGGCCCAGTCCTCTATAGCGACAAAATTTTTGGCTTTGAGGCTTTCGGGGTTGAGCTGTTTAAAATTTCGAAATTTTTTATCAGATAAAGTGGGGTCCAGGCTAAAAAAGAAGAGTTGCATTATATTCATAGGAACGGCTTTAATTTTTTCATCAACACTATTCATAGCAATAAAATGTTGGGTCAATGCTGGTAGATGTACGGGTTGTTGCGCATGAAAATCCCACGGTGTTGCAATTAACGTCAGACTTTCAATAATATTCTCAGATTGCATTATTTGAGCCGCCGCTACCGATAAATTTCCCCCCATGCAATAGCCGATAAGATGAATTTTTTTGTTATGGCGTTTGTGAATTTCACGGATCATGGGGATTAAGTGTTTTGTGATATAATCTTCTATATCAAATTCCAACGTCTCTGTATCAGGGGACGTCCAGTCCAGAAGATAGGGGTGAATATTCTGTTCTGATAAATAGCGTATAAAGCTGTGGTCTTGCCTGAGATCTAGAATATAGGCTGGATTAATGAGTGAGGGAACGGCGAGCACAATGGGAGCGTCTTGTGAGCATTGTGTCCCATAATCCCTAATTTCCGTTGTTCCAATGCGGTGATATAGGGGGGCTTTGGACACATCCCTTCGATAAGGATGATGTTGATAGGCACGGATTCCAGAAAGTGTATCGGACAGTCTGGTTTCTGCTTTTTTAATAAGGGTGAGGTATAGTTGATCTAGCTCGGTACTTGTCATGTCTGCTCGCAGCTTGTCTGCGCGCATTTTTAAAGCAGGATGTATTTGCATTCCACCAAGATGAAATAAAGGGAATGACGCCAAGGCTCCACTCCAACTGTTTGTCGCACTCGCCACATGAAGGCTGAGAGGATGGGGTCCCATTCTGATAGATGTTCTGATATCGTCGTCAGTCATGACTTTTCTCTTAATGCATAGAAATTATAGGGAACAAATCATGAAAAATAAATCAAATTTCTCCGCTATTCTCTAACTTGAAACTAATTTTTTTCTTAACCTATGGTTTTATATTTTGATCTTTAATATTATCTAGCCATTTTTTAAGAGCCTCGGGGTCGGTTGCCCAGCGTTGCAAATTTTCTTGCCATAAATCAAGATAGCGCTCGGCAATATTATCAATATCACAAGAGCATTGATCCTTTGGTTGGGAGTGCATTCCAGGAGGTGTTTTATTGTGTTCTGTCATCGTAAAAATATACGCTTTATGGATAAATTGAGAAGCAAAAAATGATTTTTTTTGCTTTTTTTATTGTTGCGCAGCATTTTTCCTTGCGCTTTGCAGCATTTTAGCGTGAAATACACAAAAATAAGCGTGCAATAGAAATATAGAGAAGGTTATTGAAGTGGCTAAAAAAAGCAGACAGGACGGCGAACAGATCATTATTAAAAAATATGCTAATCGGAGACTTTATAATACCGACAGCAGCAGTTATGTGACGCTGGATGATCTTTCTAATATGGTCAAGGAAGGCAAGGATTTCGCAGTACTTGATGCAAAAACCGGAGATGATATTACGCATTCTGTGCTGTCCCAGATTATTTTTGAAGAAGAAAGCAAGGGGGAGGCACTTTTACCGATCAATTTTTTGAGACAGTTAATTGCATTTTATGGGGATGGTTTGCAAAATATTGTGCCAGAATATCTGGAAAGCAGCATGGCGGCCTTTTCTGAAAATCAAGAAAAATTTCGTGGATTTATTGAACATAATATGACAAAATCACCGCTTGGTGTAAAAGCCTTAAAGCCCTTTGAAGAAATGGCCAAACAGAATATGGTTATTTTTGAAAAGACAATGTCTATGTTTTCTCCATTTGCCGCAAGTAGGGAGGCTGCAAAGGGAGAACAGAGTGGGGATCAAAAATCCACAAGCCCAACCGAACCAAATCAAAATTCTAGTGAGGGTTCAAATACCGGGGTAGGTAGCGACCAGTTGGACGATTTAAAAGCTCAATTGGCCATGATGCAGGAACAAATTAATAAACTGCAAAAATAAATATATATCATTTAAGGAGATAAAAATAATGAAAATATATACGGGGATTAAATTCGCTTGTCTATCGGCGGCGATCACTTTGGTTTCGGCTTGTTCGGCGGAAAAATCCGCTGAGACCGAAAAGCAAGTATCTGCACAGCTTGATTCTGGCATATTGACAGAAAATATGGATAGCACAGTAAAGCCTGGCGATGATTTTTTTGCCTATGTTAACGGTACGTGGCTTAAAAACTATGTTATGCCAGAGGATAAGGCGCGTTACGGTAATTTCAACATGCTGCGGGATAAATCAGAAGATGCGGTAAAGGTCATTATTGAACAGTCGGCGTCGGGTGAAAATGTCGCAGGTTCAGATGAACAAAAGGTGGGAGATTTATACAATTCTTACCTTGCTATGGATAAGCGCAACGAAATTGGTCTTGCCCCTTTGCAGGCCGCATTTTCTATGATTGACGAATTGTCCGATCATAAATCTTTGGCACCCTATTTTGCCCAATCCATTCGGGCGGGTTACGGTGCCCCGTTTAATTTCTATATTGACGGCGATGCTAATGATCCCACCAAATATGCGATTTATAATTCGCAGTCTGGTCTTGGTCTGCCAGACCGGGAGTATTATCTAAAAACCGATGATAAATCTGTGGGGATTAGAGCGCAATATTTGACCCATATGGAAAAAATGTTGACCCTTGCGGGTATGAAAAATGCTGCGCAGCATATTGCAGCAATTATGGCCTTGGAAACGCAGCTCGCAACCGCACAATGGAAAAAGGAAGATAACCGGGATACGGTAAAAACCTATAATGTGCGAGATCGTGCGGCTTTGGGTTCTATGATGCCTGACTTTGATTGGAATGGTTATTTTGTAGCCTTCGGTACACCTGATATAGCGGATATGATTATCTCTCAGCCCAGTTACTTTGAGGCGTTAAATGGCATTATTAAATCCACAGACATGACAACATGGAAAGCCTATTTAAAGTGGAAAACATTGAACCGTATGGCCAGTTTTTTAAACGAGGAAATCGATCAACAGAATTTTGATTTTTACGGTAAAGTCTTAAATGGAATTCCCCAGCAAAGGGCTCAATGGAAACGTGCTGTTAGTGTTGTTAATGAAAATCTCGGAGAGGTTGTAGGCAAGGTTTATGTTGCGCAGCATTTTAAACCAGAAGCAAAGGAGCGGATGCTTGAATTGGTTGGTAATTTGTCGAAAGCCTATGAAGACAGCATCAAAAAATTGGATTGGATGGGTGAAGAAACCAAAGTGAAGGCGCTTGATAAACTTTCTAAATTCACCCCTAAGATTGGCTATCCTGATCGGTGGAAAGATTATTCGGCATTGATGATTAATGCGGATGACTTATACGGCAATATTGTGCGGTCTAATCAGGTCATTCATGACAGAGAAGTGGTGAAACTTTCTGGTCCCATTCAACGTTATGAATGGTATATGTATCCTCAGACGGTTAATGCCTATTATAACCCCTCCATGAATGAAATTGTTTTTCCTGCCGCTATTTTGCAGCCACCTTTCTTTGGTATGATGACCGATGATGCGGTAAATTATGGTGCCATTGGCGGTGTTATTGGTCATGAGATTGGACATGGTTTTGACGATCAGGGCAGTACCTATGATGGGGACGGCGCCTTGAAAGACTGGTGGACGACCCAAGACAAGGAAGAGTTTAAAAAGCGTACAGCTGCCCTTGTGGATCAATATAATGGTTTCAAGCTATTCGATGATTTGAATGTGAATGGTGACTATACCTTAGGCGAAAATATTGGCGATTTGGGCGGACTTAGTATTGCCATTAAGGCCTACCACCTGTCTTTGAATGGCGCTTCTGCCCCTGTGATTGACGGTATGACGGCAGAACAGCGGATTTTTATTGGTTGGGCGCAAGCTTTCATGAGCAAAACACGGGAAGAGGCTTTGCGTCAGCAAGTGGCAACTGATCCCCATTCGCCAGCACAATTTAGAGTGAATGGTGTTGTGCGCAATATTCCTGAATTTTATGAGGCCTTTGGCGTGAAAGAAGGTGATAATCTTTATCTTGCCCCAGAGGAGCGGGTGAAAATCTGGTAATAAGCGGGCATAATTTTAAAGGAGAAAGGGCAGCCATGGGCTGCCTTTTTTGTGGGGGCTGCCTTTTTTATGAGCCTTTTACAAGGTTACGGATGATAAATCGGGCGGGATGCAAACTTTCATAAACAGTTCTTGGGAGAGGAAGTGGCTCCCCCGCTATTATGGCACAGAGCATGGCACCAAGCAGAGGAGCAGACAAGAATCCTCTTGCCCCAAGACCTGACAAAATATAAAGATTTTGATGATAGGGGGCTTCGCTAAAAATTTGATGTTTTGGTCCATGTTTTAACATCTTATAAGCATAATGATAATACTCATTATTTGGAACCGGCCCGCAAAGAGGCATATGATCAGGGCTTGCAGCGCGAATGGCACACCGTCCGCCGCTGATGGGTAACTTATTAATTTCAGGCCATAATGGAGCTGCATTTTTGAGATTTTCCTGATGATCTTCTGCTCTAAGGCTTAAATCTATAGTGTCTCTGACAAAACTCGCCCCCGTTAGGATGGTTTGTTTGCCATCTAAATCAAAGGGTGGAATAATATAAGCTTTGCCACAAAGAACATGATGAGGCGGGGCAGCATAACCCTTTGCGTCAAGCAGGGTAATTTGGCCTCGCACTGGAACGAGGGGCAGCGGAGCTGTTTCTGGAAATATAATACTTTCGATTCCGCCGCATATCACAACTCCGTCGACAATATCACAAATTTTATTGTCTTCAAATAATGTCCATTGGTTATCTTGGCGAAGGGCGGTAATGGTTATGTTGCTTTTAATATTGAGAAATGACGTTAAAATATCTCTTATTTTGGGAGGTGATATGGCACCGCATTCTGGAAAATATAAGGCTCCATTCTGTCCGTCTCTTAAGATGTTTGGGGGGAATATCTTTGACTCTAAAATTTTCTGATATTGCCGCTCTTCAGACGGGTTTTTGGGATATTTCATCAGACCTTTTGACATAAATATCAGAGGGTCAAGGTCATTATAATAGGTTAAGGCGTAGAGCAAGGCGGCCTGGTAAAATTCCCCATAAGGCTCTCTCAAAGTTGCACCCGCGGGATCCAATATACCCGCTGGATTGCCAGACGCCTTATTCATGGAGTTTTTATCTTGTTCATAGAGGGTGACGTTATAGCCGATCATTTGCAAGGCATGGGCTGTGACAAGACCCGCAATGCCCGCTCCTATAACGGCAATTTTACTATTCTTAGAAAGCGGTTGCGGTCGGATAAACCAAGGCTTTGAAGATATTGCCTTTTGTCCCGCGAATTTACCCTGAAGCGATTCCCTTTTTTTCCCGAAACCCTTGAATTTCTCTATTTTAAATTGGGCGGTCTCCAGCCCACGCCGAACAAATCCTGCGGCGGTATAGGTGGCAAGCCGTGCATGGGGAGCCGCCATACGGGCAATTTCAGAAAAAATATCCTCTGACCACATATCTGGATTGCTTTTCGGTGAAAAGCCGTCCAGATAAATAGCATCCACCGTGGCTTCTAATTGTTTAAGAGAGGAGAGACTATTCCCGATCAAGAGTAATAGAGTGATGCGCCCGGAAAAAAATACCCTTTGATGAAAGCCCTCTATTGCATTTGGATAATTCCCCAATATTTCCTCTTTAATGTCCTTAAGCTCAGACCAAGCGGACAGAGCCTGATCAATTTCGGAAAGGGATAAAGGATGTTTTTCTGTGGCAATATAGGTTAATCTTGCCTTCTTTGATGTTGTTTTAAGCCATTCCTGACAGGTAGCCGCAAAATTTAATCCACAGCCAAAGCCATTTTCCAATAGGGTAAAATGCGCTTTATTTTGCCATATTTCAGGGGCATCAATAGCGGCGAGGAACGTGTGACGACTTTCCAAAAGACCATTTTCTGCAGAAAAATAAATATCACCATAGCGCCTTGATGCAGGTGTCATATCATTTTGCCAATAAAGGTCTTTGTCTGTCATGATTATACTATTATTCTGTTTTATAAAATGTGGTAAGTAAGGCGTGACCCTGCGCTATAACAGAAGGAAAAACAATTGAAAAATATTTTGGTTATATTTTGCATGATATGTGGCAATCTCATTTTTTATAGTCAGACCCTTCTTGCCAAAGAAGAAACACGGCCTATTATTCCCTGTTCGCCGCCCATGTTTAGGGTATTTGATTTCTGGGTCGGCGATTGGAAGGTATATCATAGAGAAAGTGGTGAACTTGCGGGTTTTGATAGGGTAAGCCGCACGTTGAACGGCTGTGCCATACAACAGGCTTGGGTGTCTTTGGATGATTATTTTTCGTCCCCCCTTGTACCCTTTCGTATGAATGGCAAAAGCCTGACGGCCTTTGATGGTCAGCAGTGGGTTCAGTTTTGGGTAGATAATCAGGCTGGATCACAAATATTAAAAGGAAAATTAGAGGGTGATATGATGCAATTGATGTCAGAGACACCGATTATGGGATATCTTTATAAATTGAGCTGGCAAAAACAAAAAGATGGAACCGTTTCCCATATGGCGAGGCGTAAAAAAATCGAGGAAGAAAATTGGCATATCCTTTTTGATTTTATTTATCAAAGAAATAGCAGTAACATTCCTCTGGATGAAGAAAATCAAGGGGATGAGTAATTGCTTATGACCAAATATTTTGTTAAGTCGTGTTGGATTAATTTTTTTTTGGTGATGATGAGTTGTTTATGGCTTGCGTCTTGTGGGGGGACATCCTCAGGCGGTGGGGGAACGCCTGTTATTACGCCGCCCCCTAGTCCGATTAATTATAATACTGTGGAATATCGTAATAATTATGGCCTCGATCAAATACATGCTATCGTGGCCTATGACAAGGGTGCAACGGGGGCGGGTATTACGGTTGCCGTCATTGATTCGGGGATTGATAGCACCAATTTACAGATTAAAGCCAACATTCATCCAGACAGTACCAATATTGTCACGGGGCAAAAAGCCGATTTGCAAGATGTTGATGGCCACGGCACGGGGGTATCGGGTGTCATTGCCGCTGTTCGCAATCCCTCTGATCAGTCTAATGTCAATAGCCATGGGGTTGCTTTCGATGCAAAAATTCTGGCGATCAATACCGCAGATATAGACAGTTGCAGCAGTGTTGATGGGTGTGTTTTCTCGGACTATGATATAGCGGCAGCCCTTGATTATGCACGGGTGCGTGGGGTTAAAATCGTCAATATAAGTTTAGGGGGTGATGGCTTTAATTTACCTGTTCTTGTCGACGCCTATAAGAGAGCTGTTGATGCGGGTATGATTATTGTGCTTGCCGCGGGTAATCGGGATGATACGGATACGGATCTCACTATTGCACAGCCAGAAAATTCTGCCTCTGTTGCATGGCAAAGTTGGGCGAATGGTCAAATTATTGTGGCGGGGGCGGTTGATAGCGCAGCAACAATAGCAGATTTTAGCCATAGGGCGGGCGATGTGGCCAAAGATGTTTTTTTGGTTGCGGGTGGACAGGAGATATTATCACTCGGCATAGATGAAAATGGCAATCAAGCCTACTATTTATATAATGGAACGTCTTTTTCTGCTCCTCATATCGCAGGAGCGGCGGCGCTTTTGATGGATGCCTTTCCTAATTTGACGGGAAAGCAGGTGGTTGATTTATTATACAGCACCGCAACAGATTTGGGGGTTGTGGGTGCGGATATTATTTATGGTCGTGGCCTTGTTAATTTAGAAGAGGCCTTTAAGCCGCAGGGGGTTGCCTCGATTGCTGTGAAAACGGCTGTGGGTGGGACAGTTTTGGTTGATATAAAGACGAGCGTCCTATTAAGTGGTGGTGCCTTTGGAAGCTTTGCGTTCTTTTCGGCGGAGCTTGGTAATAGTATGATGCTGGATGGTTATAATCGTTCTTTTCGGGTTGACCTTGGGCAAAATATTTTTCGACAGGACAATGGTGTGAGCCTTCAATCTCTGCTGGAAAGCAATCGGGGACACAGAATGTCATCCTTGCAATTTGATCAATCCACAGCACTGAAATTCATGTGGCAGGAAGATTGGCGTTTTCAAGAGGTGGAAGATCATTATTTCTCTCATCAGAATATAAGCAGAAACCGCAACCATGCTTTGCGTATGCGGCTTGATTTGTCGCTTTCACCAAATCGTGAGGTCACAATTTCTGAGGGACTTTCGTTGAACGAGATCATGGGGAATTATAATCAAGAAGAATTTTTGACCATCGGGCGAGAGGATTTCTCTGCTCTTATGGGGCGGCAAAATAATCAAAATATGATATTTGGGCAAAAACTTGGCTCTGATATGAAGCTTGACTTGGTTTTTGGACATGGACGCCAAGAATGGCAGCATTATAACTTAAGTGCGGACAGCTATGTTGTGATGGCAAAATTAGATAAAGCTTTGACCGCATCGATAAATTTTGGTCTTGATGTTGGCCTTATGAATGAACGGGGTAGCGTTCTTGGGAGTCTATCTTCTGGGGCAATTTCTTTGGGCGAAGGGGCTATGACAAAATTTTCCAATCTGCGGTTTGATGTGGATATTGCACCGAATGTTAATTTATTTTCTAAGATTTCTTATGGTGTGACATCTGTCAAAAATGCGGACTTAAGTCTTGTGGGCAAAATCGGTGATTTGGCATCAAGCAGTTTCTTGATAGGCATGATGGGAAACTCTTTGTTTCAACAGGGGGATCAATTAAGCTTAGCGGTCAGTCAGCCGCTTCGGGTGGTTTCGGGTTATGCGGATATATCTTATGCATCCCATAGAAATTACCAGACAGACAGTTTGTCTTTTATCACCAATCAGATATCACTTGCCCCCAATGGGCGTGAAATTGATGTTGAACTGGCTTATAGACTTGCCGATTTCTTTGGGGCACGAATGGATATTAATATCCTGCACCAAATTAACCCTAGTCATAATAGGGAAAATGGAGACAATTCAGCTATCTTGTTTCGCCTTGGTTCCAAATTTTAAAACCGTGAAATATTAGGTTGCAATTTTAGCGGCATGGGCAATGGCCCATGGCTCGAATTCATTGACTGGGATAGGTTTGCTGAAAAAATATCCTTGCAAGACATCACATCTCTTTTGACGCAGAATGCGCGCCTGCTCCTCTGTTTCAACTCCTTCAGCAACGACGGTCAGTCCTAAACTATGGCCAAGTTGAATAACCGCATCTGTAATGGCCGCATCTTCATGATCATGGGCAATGTCCTTTATGAAGGATTGATCAATTTTAAGTTGATGCACGGGGAAGCGTTTTAAATAGGCCAAAGAAGAATAACCCGTTCCAAAGTCATCAATGGCAAGGGAAATACCACGATCAGCTAGGATATGCAGTTTTTTAGCGACGGCTTCCGTATCACCGATCACCATGCCCTCGGTGATTTCAAGCTCAAGTCGATTGGGGTCAATTCCCGAAAGCATCAGCGCTTTTTCTACATTATCAATAAAGTCCTTTGCCTGAAACTGGCGCGCGGAAATATTAACGCATACACGGAATTCGGGCATGTTCATGTCTTGCCATGCTTTGCCCTGTATGCACGCCATTTCGAGGATTTTTTGACCAAGTCTTAAGATTAATTCGGAATTTTCTGCAATAGGTATAAAAGCAAAAGGCGGGATCATTCCCTTTTCGGGATGTTGCCATCGTACAAGTGCCTCTGCGCCTATGATACTGTTATCAAGCGTACTTAACATTGGTTGGAAATGTAAAATAAGTTCATCATTTTTAATTGCTTTTTCAAGATCCATTTCAATTTGACGGTCTGATTTTGCCTTGGAATCCATTTTAGGATTATAAAGGCGATAACCACCTTTGCCTTCGTTTTTTGCCTGATATAAGGCCACATCAGCCATTCTAATCAATTCTTCAGGGTCTTCTGTATCAAGAGGAAAAAAGCTGATGCCGATGCTGGTTCCTATTTGATGGGAATTTCCATTAATGACGATGGGTTTTTTGACGCAGTCCAATATGCGCTGGGCTGCTTTGGAGACGTCTGTTGCATTGTTAATATTGGTATAAATAATAGCAAATTCGTCACCGCCTATGCGGGCCACTGTATCAACTTCACGGGCGCAGCTTTCCAACCTGTTGGCCACAACCCGCAATAATTTATCGCCAGTGGCATGGCCGTATAAATCATTGATCGGTTTAAATCCATCAAGATCAAGAAACATGACCGATATTTTTTTTTCCATGCGTCTTGCCATTCGTATGGCATCATCTAGTCTTTGTTGTAACAGGTTGCGGTTGGCAAGACCTGTTAAGCTGTCGTGGAGAGCCATTTCACGAATGAGTATTTCCGCCTCGTGACGCTCAGTAACATCTGAAATAACAATGGTAAATTGTTTTTCATCTTTAATTGTTACCTCACGAATATTTAATTCAATGGGAAACGAGATACCATTTTTCTTATTTCCTGTGCCGCTTTGTTTTTTTAGCTGTTCATCCTCATCAATATTAAAGAAAAGTTTTGGTATATCTGTTTCTGATAAAATATGAGGCGTATTGATGAGGAGAAGAAGGTTCTGTCCGATAACTTCTTCTGCCGTATAGCTGAACATATCCCGTACGGCTCGGTTGCAAGTCATGATATTACCGTCAATATCGGTTGTGACAAGAACATCAGAAATAGCATTTAGAATGGCTTCTATGTGAAGGGCATTATTTTCTGCAATTTCCCGTGTAAAAGCAAGATCTTCAGCCATCTGGACTGCTTTGGCCGCTTCCATCTCTAATGTTTGAAGATTTGACTGTGCTTCAATCAGGCGGTTTCTTTCTAATTCATTAATATTATCGGACTTAGGTGCGGGTGTGCTTAGAAGATAATAATTAGGATTGGATCGTAAGGAGATATCAGAGAAAGTGACCGCCAATCCGCGGCTTGGGATGATTTCCCCTTTAATTTCTATATTCTTTTCTTCTGTTAAGCGATATTCATAGCTGAAAGGAAACAAATCATCAGAGGTCTTTGCCTTGGATAATTCACTTAAAATGGTTGCCGCAAAATTATTTTTCTTATTTTTTTGTTGGTTGCTCCAGTTTATGTGCAGAATATCATTAAGATAAACAACATCGTTCAGAAAATCATTCTGTATTTCAAGGACATCAAGTAGTCTTTTGTTCCAATGTGTTAGAGTAAGATTTTGGTCAAAAAGGGCTATAGCTTGTGGAAGCCCATTTAATATATCATCTAAACTAATCAAACCCTTATTTTCCCGCCTTTGGATTACACTTACAACCCTATTTCCCATTATTGACTGCCCTTTTATTTTATTATTAAGCAAAATATTAGATGAATGGCCTTAATAGTGCGTTAATATCGTAAATAGAAATACTGTTAATTATTTTGAATATTTGGTTTTTTGTCCATTAATTTGATTTTTATTCAATTTATCTTCAGAATATTATACAAAACAAGAATAATAATGGACAGATTGGTTTATTATGATGAGCGTTGCTTTAGAAATTTATCGTGAAATACTTGATGTGAGAGGGCATAAATGCCCGGTTCCTGTTTTGCGTGTTCGGCGTATCCTTGAAAGCATGTCAACGGATACTATATTGAAAGTTATCGCGACAGACCCCATGACACAAATTGATTTTCCTTTTTTTTGTCAACAGACGGGTCATAAACTTATACAAATGAAAGAAGTAGATAATATTTTTTATTATTTTATAAAAAAGATCGGTAAGGAATGACGGAAACCATAGACGATGTACTTGAAACTTTTTCATATCTAGACGACTGGGAAGATAAATATAAATATATTATTGATCTTGGACGTACGCTGCCACCCTTTGATGAAAAGGATATGACCGAAGAGAATCGTGTTCATGGTTGCACCAGTCGGGTGTGGCTTGTTCATTCTTTTTCCGATGGTCATGTGACATTTAAGGGGGAAAGCGATGCCCATATTGTTCGTGGACTTGTGGCTATGATATTAATGATCTATTCTGATAAATCGCCCGAAGAAATTTTATCGCTCGAGGCGCGGGACATTCTGAATCAATTGGGGTTAGAAAAACATTTATCGCCCATGCGTACAAATGGACTTTTTTCCATGGTGGAAAGAATTAAACGCATTGCAGCAGGTTATAAATAGCCTCGTTGAATTGGATATAGGAAAGATTCACATGATCCCCATTCAAGACATAGCGTTTGACAAGATTATTCTCTCCATTCCTCATGCCCATCGTTTGGGGCTTAGACTTTATGAAAAGACAGCGACCGGTCTAACTATCGAGATGCCCTATAATCCAGAATTGGAAACTTTCCCCAATAGTGGTATAATTGCCAATGGTGCGATAACAGCTCTTTTAGATACCGCTCTTGGTGCGGCGACTTATGCGCAATTAAAATCTTACCGTAGAATTGTAACCCTTGATTTGCGGGTGGACTATTTTGAAAAGCCCGAGCCTTATTCGTCTGTTATTGTTAAGACAAGATGCCTGAAAAAGGCGGATCAGATTATTTTTGTTCAAGGCGATGTCTTTTCCAAGGGTGAAACAAAACCTATTGCCCACGGCGTTGGAGTTTTTTCCTATGCGGAAATGACGGCTTCTGAGGAAATGTCTGAAAATGATATTCAGGATGAGGACCCACCATTATGATTTTAAATTTCCTCACCGATTTAAAAAAGCTTCAGAAATTTGATCAGCCTCTTGATATTAGCCCCTATGCCAAAATGATGGGATTTCGTCTGATAAGACAAGACGGTATATTAACCACGGTTATGAAATATCATTCAGATCTGATAGGAACACCTTTCCCGCAGGCACTGCATGGGGGAACCATAGCCTCTTTAATGGAAATGGCGGCCATTATGGAACTGGTTTGGGATAGAGACATCGTCCATATTCCAAAAACCGTTGATGCCACGATTGATTATTTAAGAAGTGGTAAGCCAGTGGATAGCTATGCCAGAGCCAAAATTTTCCGAAAAGGTCGTCGCTTTGCGACACTCCACGCTGAGGCATGGCAATCTGATCCTGAAAAGCCAATTGCATCATCCATGTTGCATTTTCAGCTTATTGAATAAGAAGATGAAATTTATGGACAATGCAAAGAATTCTCGTTTTTACGGGTGAACCAAATGAAATCGACATCGCTTTGGCTTATGGTGGCGATGTCAATATCTGGTGCAATTTCTATAAGGGTGAGACTGATATTTCCCCTATCAGGGTCTAATTTATGGAGATAAAAGGGGATGCCGGTTGCTTTTGCAATATGGTCTTTTTGGGCAATGAGAATTGTCGTTTGAGTTTCTTTGTGGCTAAGATTTAGAGCAAAAAGGCTGTTCTGAGCACGTTGGATCAGGCTAAGTTTATCCACGACCTCAGGGGGAAGTGGGAGACAGTAATGGGCTTTAATAGCTTTTTTAATGATATTCATATTACTATCGGGCAAGGGATCGGAAAGAAGTGAAATAACTGATGCTTTGATGTCTTCTGGCAGCCCCATAAGGCCATCTTTATGAATTTTTCCAATCTCATAGCGAGAAAAG
This sequence comes from Emcibacter sp., assembly GCA_021741205.1. GTDB lineage: Bacteria > Pseudomonadota > Alphaproteobacteria > Sphingomonadales > Emcibacteraceae > Paremcibacter. Next base: position 29,845 of record JAIOYI010000009.1, on the reverse strand, counting down.
TTCACAGCCTCTAAGGACAGTCTTTTTTCTAGAGCGACATCAAAGACGGGTCTTACAACAGCCCAACTTGCCTGACCGTTATTTTGCCAATCAAGCAACATATCAAGACCCGTTGCCGTGTAAATTTTTGTGGGGTCTTTTTGTCTAGAGGCAAATATGGCAAAAGCATTTTGTTTGCTTCTTTCCACATTGCCGAGCAAAATTATGGGCTTATGGTTGTTCTCGGACAGCTTTCTTATGACCCGATTTGCGCTTTGATAATGCTCAGGATTCTTATCATCAATACCCAGCAGAAGATTATAATTTGATCCTAGTTTACGGATAAAATCCTTTTCGGAAATAAAATTTCCATTCTTTATATCCCATATTTTATTTGGTTGGATTTTATGAAAAAGGTTATTTTCTTCCGTTGCCGCCCCTTCCGATGAAAGAATCACAAGAAATGTAAGAAACAGATTGAGGATAAAATATTTCATCTTGGGTCTAATTCTGGTAGGGCCAAATTCTGGTCATTTTTGGTAATCTATTATAATAGTGGTTTTTATTCCTAATATTGTCAATAATAGAATTTAGACGTTTTATATTAAAGATAGGATAATAAAATGGGTGAGATTAATCAGCAAATCATATTAAACAGCAGACCAGAGGGCTGGGTTATGCCTGAAAATTTCAAACGGGTATCAGGAAAAATTCCCGACATTGGAGCGGGTGAAATATTGGTGCGCAATCTTTTTATGTCTGTTGATCCCTATATGCGTTCCCGTATGAATGATGCAAAATCTTATGTGCCGCCCTTTCAGATTGGCGCGGTATTGGAGGCGGGCGTTGTCGGCGAAGTGATCCAATCGCAAAACCCGAAGTTCAAAGAAGGCGATGTGGTTGTGGGTATGTTGGGCTGGGAAAATTATTCTAAATCCAATGGGGAGGGATTGCTTAGCGTGGAGCGGGGAGAGTTGCCGCTTTCATATTATCTGGGTGTCTTGGGTATGCCGGGCATGACGGCCTATGCGGGGCTAGTGGATATTGCCAATGCGAAGGCAGGTGAGGTGGTTTTTGTTTCTGCTGCATCGGGTGCGGTGGGAAGTGTTGTGGGACAGATCGCCAAAATCATGGGCTGTGAGGTTGTCGGCTGTGCGGGATCCGATGACAAGGTTGATTTTCTGATCAATGATTTGGGCTTTGACCGGGCATTTAATTATAAAACATGCGGCTCTATTGCAAAGACCATTGCTAAGCTTTGCCCAAAAGGCATTGATGTTAATTTTGAAAATGTCGGCGGCGAAATTATGGAGGCTGTTCTATGGAATATGCGGGATTTTGGACGAATGGCCATTTGCGGCATGATAGCAGACTATAATAAGGCCGAAATGTCACCGGGCCCTCGGGGAATGGGTATTATCATTCAACGGCGTCTAAAGCTTCAGGGGTTTATAGTCTTTGATAATCCTGCCCGAAATATGGAATATATTCAAAAGGCCAAGATATGGTTGCAGGAAGGTAAATTGAAATATCATGAAACCGTGGCGGATGGTCTTGAAAATGCCCCAACGGCCTTCATTGGCATGTTAAAGGGGGAAAATTTTGGCAAACAGATTGTTAAAATTGCTTAAGGGTTAAAAGTCAAAACAACGATGAAAAACAATCATAGAGTTTTTTGCTGCTTTCTTTCCAGTCGAAATATTTGGCATCCTCTGAAATTTTCTGATGATCCCAATTTTTGTTAAGGGCTGTTCGTAACGCCTCGGTTAAGTCTTTTGGACTTCGCTTGTCCAGCAAAATACCATTCTCAGGGGTGATAACTTCTGGAATGCCCCCCACATTCGTTGCAATGACGGGGGTTCCCATGGAAAGACTTTCTAGCACGACATTGGGCATGCCCTCCATTGATGACATGAGAATGGTGGCCTTTGCATTGGCATAAAAGGCGGCAAGCTCGCGGGGAGAGACATATTTCAGAAAAGCTACTCGGTCTAAAATATTCAAGTCCTGTGCCCTGTTTTTCAGATATTTTTCCCTCTCACCGGCTCCAATAATGGTGAGATTTTCGTCTGGAAATTCTGTTAAGGCCTGTAAAATAAGGTCATGACCTTTGAGGGGGACAAGGTTACCCACGCTCAGGAGATATTGGCCTTTAGCTTCTGTTCTGATTTTTGGATTAAAAATATTTCTATCCACACCGTTCATGATGACAATAATTTTGTTTTCACTGATCCCGTGTTCGATTAATTTACGCCTTAAGGCTTGGCTAACGCAGATGATTTTTGAGGCATAATTTAGGGCTTTTAAAATATCTTGTTTGGGTTTTTTCAGTGTCATCCAGTAATTCACATCACTTCCCCTTGCCGTCAATATGAGCGGTTTGTGATATTTTCTGGCAATCTCATAGGCCGCAATCCCATCAGGATAAAGATAATGCCCGTCCACCAAATCAAAATCATCATTCTGCCTATGAATTTTCTGGATGGCTTTTTCACAAGCGCGGGTCATGGCCTGTGTCACGTTAATCAGATTTGTCCCAGGAATGGTGAAATAACGGGGGTGATAGACGGGTATGTCGCCGTCATTCTCCTCTAATGGGATTTGATTAAGCTTATAAAATTTGCTTTTTTTATAAAGGTCAAGCAGGGGAAAATATTGTACAGGGGCAATGACCTTGCGGCTGGTATTGTTCAGAAGATCAAAATGATCCATACGGGCTTTGACAAAAATACCGTGACGGGGGTCAAGGCGATTTGGGTAAAGCGATGTAAGGGTCAGTATCCGCAATTTTTTCCTTAAACCTGCCGTGACAGGAATTGATCAAACATCATGAGTGTCCAAAGCGGTGCGCTGTTGTCTCTTCTTCCCGATTGATGCAGATCGAGAAGGTCGTGTAAATAGTCCGCATCAAAGAAGCCACTATCAAGCATTCTTTCGCTCAAAACAGCTTGCCTGATATTATCTTTCAGTTCGTTACGGAACCAATTGCCCAAAGGCACCCCAAAACCCATTTTGGGTCGGTAAAGGATGTCATTGGGTAAGCGACCTTCTAGTGATTTTTTGAAGATATACTTACCTTCATTACCCCTAAGTTTGAAATCAGAGGGTAGTGTTGCAATCCATTCTACAAGCTTGTGATCCAGAAGAGGTACCCTTACCTCCAAGGAATGGGCCATGGACGCCCGATCAACTTTGGTGAGAATATCACCCACCAGATAGGTTTTGATATCAATATATTGTAAAATAGATAAGGGATCATCGCTGCCACTGGCTGCGCCAAATTCCTTAAAAATATTAAGGGCGTTATAGCCCTGAAGATCATTTTTAAGATTTTGGCTGAATAATTTGTTGCGCATATTACCGTCAAAAATCGACACGCCGTGAAAATAACTTTCAATATGATCACGCGCCAATCCCTGAAAGGTTGTTTTTGCTCTGAGAAAACGGGGTGCCCAATCGGCCTTTGGATATAATTTTCCCAAGGTGCCAAAAAGGGGTTTTCGGATGGAGGCTGGAAAAATGCTGCGGATTTTTTCTTCCATCATTTGTAATTGATAACGCCTATAGCCCGCTAAATTTTCATCACCGCCGTCCCCTGATAAGGCAACAATGACTTTTTCACGAGCAAGCTCACAAACCCGATAGGTGGGCAGTGCCGAACTATCCGCATAGGGTTCGTCATAAATATCGATTAATTTGTCCACAAGGGAATAATCATTAGGGTCTATTTCCCGTGTCCAATGATTGGTTTTATATTGGTGGGCGACTTGTAGCGCATAATCAGTTTCATTATAGCGTGGGTCTGAAAAACCGATGGAACAGCTGTTTACAGGTTCATCATTCAGGTCAGCCATGTCGGCGACAACCGCACTGGAATCCACACCGCCCGACAAAAATGCCCCAAGTGGCACGTCGGCAACCATGCGGATTTTAACGGCTTCGCGGGTGCGTTCTTGTAATTCTTTGCAGGCATCTTCAAAACTGCCCTTGTAATCGCCAGTGAATTGTACGTTCCAATATTGGCTTTTGCTCAATTGTCCCGTTTGCAGGTCAATGATAATGCTATAACCTGGCTCCAGCTTAAATACATTTTCATAGATGGTATAAGGTTCTGCCACATAGCCCAAAGAGAAATAATCTTCCAAGCCCTCTTTGCGCATGTTTTTGATGAAATCTGGATGGGCTGTTAGTGCCTTTAATTCAGAACCGAACAAAATAGTCTGTTTTCCGATCGGCGTATAAAACAAAGGTTTAATGCCAAGTCTGTCACGAGCCATAAAGACTTTTTTGGTGCGATTATCATAAATGACATAGGCAAACATACCACGGAAACGTTTGACGCTGTCTGGCCCCCAAGCGTGATAAGCATTCAGGATAACTTCAGTATCGCAACGGGTCTTGAAATGATAGCCTTTGGGTTCAAGTTCCGCCCTGATTTCATTAAAATTATAAATTTCACCGTTATAGACAATCGTAACCTCTTGGTCGGTGGTGGTCATGGGTTGCTGACCGCTTTTTATATCAATAATAGAAAGTCTGCGGTGGCCAAGCCCCGCTCCATTTGTGACATATATTCCTGATTCGTCAGGGCCTCGGTGAATTATGGCATCTGTCATTTTCTTGATAATAGCTTGATCAGGTTTTCTGTCGAGCGAGGTTATAATACCGGCTATACCACACATAGTTATGGAAAATCCTTTAAAAATGAACTCATTTACTAATCTTTATAATTTGTACTTAAAGACAATAATTTAAAAGAACTTTAATGTCAGGAAAAAAATAATATTTAGGAGAGATTTTAAAAAAAAAGCCCCAGTAAGAACTGGGGCAGTGGGAAGATATCAGGGGTTAAGGGCAAATGCCCAAATCTCCTAATAAGAGATCAAGGTTTAAGTCATAAACTGTTGCGTCTTCTAATCAGTATTGTGGCATATAACATCGCTGCTGCAACACTAAGGCCAATCCAGAAGTTATGGTCTGCTGCGGATTTTATGATATTCAGCGAACTAAGAGTATTGATGCTGTTGGTATTTGAATTCATGACATGATTTAGCATTTGAGCAGGAGACAAATGAGTATCAATGAAGTTTAGAAGATATTCTGACCGAAAGAAAATCCTTTCAAACAGAGCAATAAGCACAATGGGCACAGTGGCAAGGACCAATGGGCTGCGTTTGGCAAATACAGATACCAGCATGAGCCAGGCAAAGATAGGCAACGCCCACAGACCATACATAATCATAAAGACAACTTCATTCAGAATAAGAACAGGCAGATTTGCCGAAGACCATAAAAGATCCCAAGCACTATGCTCGGTGCCGATCGTGGCAAATGAACCAACAATCAGAAGAAAAATCTGAAAGATAAAGGCAAAAGCAATAGCCACAAGGGGAATCACGAGGGTAATGGTAAGTAATTTTGAGAGAATAGTCTGGGTGTCGGATACGGGCATAGATTTCCAGAACAGAATACTATTGTCCTTTCTTTCATCATAGAGTGATGAAAGCGCTGTAAATATCATGCAGAACCAAACCCCGATCATAATAGGGGCTGATGAGCCAAGCAAAAGATAATTGATATGATTTTTCACATCTTGAGCTTCTTGCTCTGAAGTATTGGCAATAAATTCATTGAGAGTAAAGGATTCGCCGTCAATATGGATTGATCTGCCGAATATACCCATACTAATGATGATGAGTGTCATTGAGATCGCCGTAATCACGAGGGGCGTTGTAAAGATTGCACGGCGATTTTCCCAGTATTCTCTAAGCATTAGAGTTTTAAAGGGATTATATCCGGTTGTTTTTATGAGGGAGGCTAACATCTGAATTCTCCACATGTTTTGTTAAAATTTCAATTTCTACAACAATGTGCATACGCTAAGCGCACAAGAGCTGCTGGATGGATTATAGTTCATGGTAAGTGCATTCCCCGAGAATGTGGACATGAACAAAATAGCGGTCACCATAAAAATAGTGATTAAGGCCGCAATAATTAAAGCATGAAATCTATGGGTCAAATTTGTCATGACTATTCTCCATCCATAAGGGTAACAAAAAGGTCAGATAGACTGAGCTGACTGACGTCGCCAAGCTTTTTAAGATCATCTCGTGATTTATCTTTGAAAATGAAAGATACTCTACCCAAAGTTTTCCGCTCAGATATTGGAGAGAGGGCGCGCGCCGCTTCAATATTTTCAGGGGTAGGGTTAAGCACCAACCATTGGTCGTTAATGTCTTCCATGCTAGCCTTAAGCATAATGCGGCCATCACGAATGAACACCACTTGTGATAAAATATTTTCAATTTCATCCACCTGATGGGTTGTAATGATAATGGTGCGCTCATCATCAAAATAATCTTCTAGTAACTGATGATAAAATTTCTTGCGATACATGATATCAAGCCCGAGCGTTGGCTCATCTAGCACCAATATTTTTGCATCAATAGACATGATGAGGGCAAGATGAACTTGTACGATCATGCCTTTGGAGAGCTTGCCAATTTTTTTGTCAAGTGGCACATTTGTTCCAGAAAGAAAGCCAAGCGCTTTTGTGCGGTCAAAGTTTTTATGGACGCCTTCCACAAAATCTATGGCCTCGCTCACTTTGATCCATTTAGGCAGCGTTGCCACATCAGAAATAAAACTTATTTCTTTCATCAGTTCATCACGTTGCCTATAGGGGTTCATGCCTAAAACTTCCAACTCGCCCTCATAGGCACTAAGGCCTAATATGCTGTTCAGCAGAGTCGTTTTGCCAGCACCATTGGCTCCAATAATGCCTATGATCTGACCTTTTTCGACAGTAAGATCGACATTTTTTAAGGCCTGAAAAGAACCATAGTTTTTGCTGAGGTTACGAGCTGTAATAATATTAGTCATTCTTTTATCCTTGCTTAATTACTGCTGTTCTGTTCAGCCGTTTCAATAAGTTGTCTGGCGTCAAGACCTAGTCTAGAAATGCGTTTGATGATTTCTGGCCATTCCTTGGTGAGAAATTTCTTCTGTTCATCTTTTAAAAGATTTTTTCTGGCACCTTCGAGAATAAACATTCCAAGTCCTCTTTTCTTTTCTACAAGTCCTTCATTTACAAGATCGGCATAGGCTTTTGACGCCGTTATGGGATTTATTTGATAATCCACGGCAACTTTGCGAACCGAGGGGAGCGATTCTCCCTCTGCAAGGGTGCCATCAATTATCATGGCCATTATCTGCTCTTTGAGTTGCAGATATATCGGTTGATCATCTTTCCACTGTGTAGCCACGGTAAATTCCTATCTTTAAAAGTTGGCACAATAACTGTTGTGGTGCTTAAGTGTTGTAGAATGATAGTACACCATAGCATTGGATGTCAATAAAAATAATTATGATGATAAAAAATTATTATTTTACAAATAGTTAAGACATGATTTTCTTAAATCTTAACGCTAATAGGATCCAATTTCCGACTCTAAATCAAAAAATAACTCTCTATGATTGGAATAATTATTGAATATTCCAGCGCATAATTTGATGGGCGGGATCAACTGTACCGAATGCGTCTTTTAGGGCTTCGAAAGTTAAGAGCCCTGTTTGGGTATCCACAAAGGAGATAACGGACACAGCATTGAGGCTTGCGGCATAAAGAGCAACATCGGGTTTATTGCCGGCGGATATGAGGCAGGATAGTGTTGAGGAGAAACTATCACCCGCCCCCGCAGAACCCCGCATTTCAACCTTTTGCGGTGGGCAGTAATATAATATATTGTCCTGCAAGAGGTAGGCGCCCTTGCTGCCATCTGTTATGACCACATTGCGGGGGCCATAGTTGGACAGAGCCTTCATACAGTCCACAAGCCCCATGGAAAATCCGCCAAATTTAAATCCTGTGGCAAGAAGTGGCGGTAAATTTTCTTTGGAAGATTCAGGCAATATGAGCTTTGACTTTTTATGGTACGTCACAAGATGTGGTATCAGTGATTCGCATTCGATCTTGTTTACAGAAAGTAGAGTGATGGATTTCAGGCTTTGAATAAAATCATCACATAGTCTGGTGAGTTGGCGAATGCCAGGATTTGAGGCAATAAAACAATGGGCCTTGGCGGCTCTTTTGACGATAAGTGGGAAGTGGTCGGCGGACTGGTTGCTCAAATTGGTAATATAAACCAATTTATATTTCGTAAAATCAATGGCCTTTACATGATCTTCGGTCAGATTGCAGTTCGCCCCCCTATGGGTGAAAATGGCGGCATTTCGGTCATGGGATGAAATATGCACCGCAACACCACTGCCCACATCTTGCACCACGTTCATATGGTCAAGGGCTATATTTTCTTCCTTGAGACGGCTTAGAATTTTTTCAGCATTCAAATCCTTACCCACAAGCGCCAATATATCCATTTTCATGCCTAGCCTGCTCATGCAAACGGCGGTATTTGCCGCACCGCCCCCCACATAAGTGTCAATGCTTTGGGATTCTATTTTTCGCCCCTGCTCCAGCATAAGATAGGATGAGGTCAAATTATGCAGCGTCATAAGTTCAATATCGTTATTGGCAATGACGGTAATGATATCAATCATCACCGTTCCTATGGAAAGCGCATATTGTTCTGGCTGAATAAGCTTATGCATATGACGAAGGCCTTTATTAGAAAAAATTTATACATTAGGTATAACAGAAAAAACATCATCTTTTCAAAGGGCTTTTATGTTATTTTTAACTATAGTTTTTTGTATGATTTGTTATATTGACGCAAATATAAAATATGAGAGGCAAAATAATGAGCGAAAATTTAATCCATGCAGTCCCAGCAGCATTTGCAAAAAATAGTCATGTGAATAAAGATCAATATTTGGCGCTTTATGAAAAATCCATCAATGACCCCGAATCATTCTGGGGTGATATGGGTAAACGGCTTGATTGGATTAAACCCTATACACAGGTAAAAGACACAAGCTTTACCAAAGATGATCTTCATGTCAACTGGTATAAGGACGGCACGCTGAATGTGAGCGTCAATTGTATTGATCGCCATTTGCCTAAACGGGCCAATCAGACAGCAATTATCTTTGAACGGGATGACCCTTCGCTTTCCTCAAAAATTACCTATCAGGAATTACATGATCATGTTTGTCGTTTTGCCAATGTCCTCAAATCACGGGGGGTAAAAAAGGGTGATCGGGTAACGCTCTATATGCCCATGATTCCAGAGGCCGCCTATGCCATGCTGGCCTGCTCTCGTATTGGTGCGGTGCATTCTGTTGTTTTTGGTGGATTTTCACCAGATGCTTTGGCGGGACGTATTCATGATTGTGACAGCCATGTTGTCATAACCGCTGACGTGGGCATGCGGGGGGGGCGCATGGTTCCCTTGAAAACCAATGTTGATGAGGCCTTGACCAAGACGGATGTTAAGGTTGCAAGCGTCATTGTGGTCAGAAACGGGGATGGTAAGGTTGCCATGCAGTCGGATCGTGATATCTGGTATCAGGACGAGGCGGAAAAACAAAGCACGGAATGTGCGCCCACAGAAATGAGTGCAGAAGACCCCTTGTTCATTCTTTATACCTCTGGCTCCACCGGAAAACCTAAGGGCGTGCTTCATACCACGGGGGGCTATCTTGTTTTTGCGAGCCTCACACATGAGCTTGTTTTTGACTATCATGAGGGGGACGTTTATTGGTGTACGGCTGATGTGGGTTGGGTCACGGGGCATAGCTATATCGTTTATGGTCCCTTGGCGAATGGGGCGATCACGCTCATGTTTGAGGGTATCCCCACCTATCCTGATGCGTCCCGTTTTTGGCAAGTATGTGAAAAGCATAAGGTCAATATTTTTTATACGGCGCCTACGGCGCTTCGGGCTCTTATGGGAGCGGGGGATGATTTTGTTAACCGTTGCGATCTATCCTCTTTACGGGTTTTGGGCAGCGTGGGCGAGCCTATAAACCCTGAGGCATGGGAATGGTATTATAAGGTTGTGGGTAAAGGAAAATGTCCGATTGTTGATACATGGTGGCAAACGGAAACGGGCGGCATCATGATCACACCACTTCCGGGAGCCATGAACTTAAAAGCGGGATCAGCAACCCTCCCCTTCTTTGGGGTGAAACTTGAACTTGTGGATAATGAGGGACAGATTTTGGAGGGGGCAGCCGAAGGAAATCTTTGTATAACAGACAGTTGGCCCGGTCAAATGCGTACCGTTTACGGCGATCATGATCGGTTTTTTACCACTTATTTTGCGACCTATAAAGGCAAATACTTCACAGGTGACGGTTGCCGCCGTGATGCCGACGGCTATTACTGGATCACGGGACGGGTGGATGATGTGATCAATGTGTCGGGCCACCGTATGGGAACCGCCGAGGTCGAAAGCGCCCTTGTGGCCCATAATAAGGTGGCGGAGGCAGCCGTTGTGGGCTATCCCCATGATATCAAGGGGCAAGGAATATACGCCTATGTCACGTTAATGGGCGGGGTTGAGCCGACAGAAGAATTGAGGGCCGAATTAAAAAAATGGGTACGTCATGAAATTGGCCCCATTGCAACGCCAGACCGCATACAATTTGCACCCGCACTGCCCAAAACCCGCTCGGGCAAGATCATGCGTCGCATTTTGCGCAAAGTCGCCGCCAACGAACATGAAGGCCTCGGTGATATCTCAACCCTTGCCGACCCATCGGTGGTGGAGGATATTATTGCTAATCGTAAGAATAAATAACGGCTAAGTGTGAGGCCGTATCAACATTAATATAACATTCCGGTATGGGGCGTATTATTTTGGTCACGGTTGAAAATTTATGCGTCATTCCTTGCCCAAATACTAAAATAGCAGGAATCCAGCTTCTTTCTTGCGGGCTGGACTCCTGCCTTTACTTTTATGGACAAGGAGTGACGGTAAATAGAGGATATAATCAATGCGCTTTATGATGGTGATAAGCAGCACCGGCGCCCTTGGGGATGCGGATGCTTTCGACCATGTCTTGAACCTCTTGTGGGGGGGCTACGGTGATACGGCTCACCCCATAAGCCACCATGAAATTGAGCGCCATCCCTAAGGTTCCAATGCCTTCGGGTGATATGCCAAACAACCAATTATCCGCCACATTGGCGGCGGGATTAATGAATTTGAAATAGATGATATAGATGGACGTAAAGGCAAGACCCGTTACCATGCCTGAAATCGCACCTTCCTTATTCATCCGTTTGGAAAATATGCCCATGATAATTACAGGGAAAAAGGACGAGGCCGCAAGACCAAAGGCAAAGGCCACCACTTGGGCAACAAAACCCGGCGGATTTATGCCGAAATAGCCCGCAATGGCAACCGCAATGGTTGCTGCCATACGGGCAAACATCAATTCCTGTTTATCGGTGATATTGGGCAAAAGAATTTTCTTGAACAAATCATGGGAAATAGAGGTTGATATCACAAGCAATAAACCCGCCGCGGTGGAGAGGGCGGCGGCAAGTCCCCCTGCGGCCACCAAGGCAATCACCCAATTGGGCAGCCCGCCAATTTCGGGATTGGCCAGCACAATAATATCCTTATCAATATAAAGTTCATTCATGCCCGCTGTGGGGACGTTTTTTAACAGTCGTTCGCCGTGACCGCCACGATTTTCAGAAAAATCAGGTTTTCCGTCAAAGGCATTGCCCGCAACATACTGAATTTTACCGTCCTTATTTTTGTCAACCCAACCAATAAGGCTGCTGTTTTCCCAATTTTTAAACCATGCGGGGGTCGTGCTATAGTCTGCATTGCTGACCGTATTAATCAGGTTAAGCCGCGCAAAGGAGGCAATGGCAGGGGCTGTGGTATAGAGAATTGCAATCAAAACAAGGGCATAGCCTGCAGAAATGCGGGCGTCCCGTACTTTTGGCACGGTAAAAAAACGAATAATCACATGGGGCAATCCCGCCGTTCCCACCATGAGGGCGGCTGTGATGCAAAAAACATCAATGGTTGATTTGACCCCATTTGTATAGGTGTTAAAGCCCAGTTCCTGACTAAGGCCATCAAGCTTATCCAACAAATAAACACCCGAACCATCGTTTAACATACTGCCAAAGCCCAGTTGCGGAATTGGGTTTCCTGTCATCATAATGGACAGAAAAATTGCGGGCACCATAAAGGCAAAAATAAGCACGCAAAATTGAGCAACTTGGGTATAGGTGATGCCCTTCATACCACCAAGAACAGCATAGAAAAAGACGATTGTCATGCCAATCAAAACACCCGTTTCAATATCCACTTCCAAAAATCGAGAAAAAACTATGCCCACGCCGCGCATTTGACCTGCCACATAGGTAAAGGAGACAAATATAGCGCAAATCACCGCCACAAGCCGTGCCGTATCGGAATAATATCGATCTCCCACAAAGTCCGGTACCGTGAATTTTCCGAATTTACGAAGGTAAGGGGCAAGCAGAAGTGCCAGCAAGACATAGCCCCCTGTCCAGCCCATCAAATACATGCTGCCGTCACGACCCATAAAGGAAATAAGCCCAGCCATAGAGATAAAGGAAGCCGCCGACATCCAATCGGCCGCAGTCGCCATACCATTGGCAAGAGGGTGGATATTGCCACCCGCCACATAAAACTCATCGGTGGAACCCGCCCTTGACCAAAGAGCAATTCCGATATAAAGGGCAAAGGTAAGCCCTACGATGATATAGGTTAAGCTTTGAACATCCATGATTATTTATCCGCCTTATTGTTATGTTTTTTATTTGGCTCGGAAATGCTTTCGATGAAGCTTTCATCATGGTGATAATAGTCCTCATCCTCCACATAATTATCCGCATCCTCATCAACGCCGTATTTACGGTCAAGTTTGTTCATCTGATAAACATAGATAAAAATCAGAGCGACAAAAACATAAATGGAGCCTTGTTGTGCCATCCAAAAACCAAATTTAAACCCGAAAAAACGAAATTCATTCAGCTCATCGGCAAATATTATCCCCATGCCAAAGGAGGCAATGAACCAGACGGCGAGCAACACCAACATCAGACGGATATTTTCCTGCCAGTAGGCTGTGGCATTTTCTTGTTTTGAAACCATAATGAAACTTCCCTTTTTTTATTGGTTATCAAGCTAGCAAACCTTTGATCTTAATAAAACATAATTCACAATGAATTCGTCATCATGGATAAAGGCCCGTCATAAAAATATCATAAATATGTCACATAAAGATAAACACCAAGACGCCTAATTGTCACAAATTTTTTCTATAGTAAATCATGGAAGAACTATAACATATGAGATAAATTGTGATTTCTGCAGAAAATATTATTCGAAACCATTTCCCCTTTTTGGAAAAGAAGGACATGCTTTTTAAAATTGCTTGTCGGATAGCACGCTTTATGGTGCGCGAAAAGGATTTTTATGATTTTTCACAAAAATACCCTTATGCGCAGGGGTTAGATTTTATTGATCTTGTGATGGATTATTTTGATTTTGATGTCACGATTGCAGAACAAGAAAGGGCAAGAATACCGGCAAAGGGGCGGGTGATTATTGTTGCCAATCATCCTATTGGTTCTTTGGACGGTCTTGCCTTGTTGAGGCTGATTTCCCACGTGCGTCGTGATGTTAAAATTGTTTCTAATGAACATCTTCGTGCCATTAAACCCATAAAAAATTTAATCTTTCCTGTGGATAATATGAAAAACTCCACAACCCGTCATCAAATTACTGCCATAAGTGATTATTTAAATAATGATGGTGCGGTTATTATTTTTCCCGCAGGGGAAGTGTCACGCATGAGCCTTCGAGGGATTAGTGACGGCAAATGGCGGAAAGGTTTTGTGAAAATTGCACGTCTTACCCATTCACCCGTCTTACCCGTATATGTTCATGCAAGAAATTCATTATCCTTTTATCTTATCTCTCTTGTTTTTAAACGGTTGTCTAGCGCAATGCTGGTGCGAGAAATGTTTGGTCAGGCTAAGAAAAGAATTCCGATCAAAGTCGGCGAGCTTGTTGATTATACGACTTTGACAGAAACAGCGGCGAAGGATGGGGTCGTTGCAAAATTATTTCGCTCCCATGTGGAACGGCTGGGCCAAGGAAGGAAAGGATTGTTTCGAACATATACCTCTGTTGCACAACCAGAGCGTACACAGGATGTGTTTAGAGACTTAGCAAGCCAAGAAATTCTTGGGGAAAGTCCCGACGGTAAGGTCATTTATCTTGCAAAAAATATCGACGATACGGCGTTGCTTCGTGAAATTGGTCGATTGCGAGAAGAAACCTTCAGGGCCGTTGGTGAGGGAACAGGCAAGATGCGCGATACGGATTCTTATGATGGGGATTATTATCATCTGGTATTGTGGGATCCTCAAGATATGGAGATCGCAGGAGCTTATCGTTTTTGTGATACCAATAAATTGATCAATGAAAATGGACGCGATGCACTCTATACCCATCGACTTTTTGAATTAGGTCATGAGATGAATCCTTATTTGACAGAAGGTTTGGAACTTGGCCGTAGTTTTGTTCAGCCAAAATATTGGGGCAAGCGGAGTCTTGAATATCTTTGGATTGGTATGGGAGCTTTTTTAAAAAAGCATCCAAATTACCGCTATTTATTTGGGGCGGTCAGTATTTCAAATCAGATGCCAAAGTCAGCTCAAGATCTGATGGTTTATTTTTATCGTCTATATTTTCAGAGACAGAACGGGATAGTAGCCTCGCGTCATCCGTATCATTTTAAACAGAAATCCATAGAAGATTTAGCGCAAACTTTTAGCGGTACGGATTATGTTCAAGATTTTAGGCGTCTAAAAGAACTGCTGGCCAATATGGGTGTTGCGGTTCCAACACTCTATAAACAATATACGGAATTGACGGAGATGGGGGGGACACAGTTTTTTGATTTTGGGATAGATCCTGAATTTTCTGATGCTATTGATGGTATGGTGATGGTTGATCTTCATCTTTTAAAAGAAAAAAAACGAGAGCGTTATATGGGACAAGGCAACAGTTAATTATTTTCGAATATCATTTTATTATTTTATTTCTTATGAAGAAGAAAATCTCTTATGATAGGAAATATGATGGATAAAAAACAAAGCTATAGAAGTGTTGCAGAACAAATTAAGGCCGTAACCGAGGATGAGAATAATATTATTGCCTGTATGGCAACGGTATCCTGTCTCTTGTCCGAGGCTTTTCCAGATTTTTTTTGGACGGGGTTTTATCTGGTGGATGATAAGAAACCGAACGAACTTGTGATTGGCCCTTATCAGGGATCACTCGGTTGTTTGCGTATTGCCTTTGGGCGCGGGGTTTGTGGGGTGGCGGCGGCATCGGGTCAGACACAGCTTGTGGATAATGTTCATGACTTTGCAGGTCACATTGCCTGCGATAGCAGAAGCTTGTCGGAAATTGTGGTACCTGTTTTTAATCGGGCGAAAGAATTAATCGCCGTTCTTGATGTGGATAGCACAAAAGAGGCTAATTTTGATGAAATTGACCAAGAATATCTAGAACAGATTGTCACAAATGTTTTTGCCCGTTGCACTATGCTCTAGGATTGAGTAATAAGGGGCGTATTTATCAACCAATATTAATGTGAAGTGCAACAAATGGCGTCTTATCAATATAGTTATGTGATGAAGGGTCTGTCCAAGACCTATCCCGGTGCAAAGCCAACCTTGAAGGATATAACACTTTCCTTTCTGCCCGATGCAAAAATAGCCGTGATCGGTGTGAATGGGGCGGGAAAATCCACCCTGATGCGCATCATTGCGGGTCAAGACACGGAATTTCAGGGCGAAGCTTGGGCTGCTGAGGGTATAAATGTGGGATATCTTGAGCAGGAACCCCATCTTAACTCTAAGAAAAATGTTTTTGAAAATGTCATGGAAGGCCTTGGCAATTTGAAGGCTATCGTTGATGAATTCAATGAAATAAGCCTGAAATTTGGCGAACCCATGAGTGACGATGAGATGAATGATCTGATTGCAAAACAGGGTGAGTTACAGGAACAGATTGATGCAGCTGATGCTTGGGATTTGGACAGCCGTGTAGAGCTTGCCATGGAAGCCCTGCGTTGTCCACCAAAGGAATCAGACGTAACCGTATTATCGGGCGGTGAAAGACGGCGGGTGGCGCTTTGTCGTTTGCTTTTGTCAAAGCCTGAAATATTGTTGCTTGATGAGCCAACCAACCATTTGGATGCAGAATCTGTGGCATGGCTTGAAAATCATTTAAAGGAATATAAAGGTACCGTTATTCTGGTGACCCATGACCGTTACTTTCTTGATAATGTGGTGAATTGGGTTCTAGAAATAGATCGTGGACATGCCATTCCTTACCAAGGGCATTATTCGGACTGGCTAGAACAAAAAGAAAAACGCCTTGCCCGAGAAGAAAAAATCGAAGCTTCCCGCAAGAAAACCATGAAACGGGAACTCGATTGGATAAGACAGTCGCCAAAGGCTCGTCAGGCCAAAAGCAAGGCGCGTATCAGTGCCTATGATGACCTGCTTGCTGCTGCCCAAGAGGGTCGCCATGCGGATGCCCAAATTCAGATCCCCGTGGGCCCTCGCTTGGGCAACGTGGTTATTGATGCTGAAAATCTGACCAAGGGCTTTGGCGATCGTTTGCTGATTGATGGTTTGAATTTTAAGTTGCCACCTGGAGGTATTGTTGGGATTATCGGTGCCAACGGTGCGGGTAAGACCACCCTATTTAAAATGATTGTGGGCACTGAAAAACCAGATTCTGGAACATTAAAGGTCGGAGAGACAGTACTTCTTGGTTATGTGGATCAAAGCCGTGATGATTTGGACGATAATAAAACCGTATGGCAAGAAATCTCAGATGGTCTGGATGTGTTTGATTTTAATGGTCGGGACGTGGCAACACGGGCTTATGTGGGGAATTTTAACTTCAAAGGAACGGATCAGCAGAAAAAATTAGGCCAGTTATCAGGCGGTGAGCGTAATCGGGTGCATTTGGCAAAAATGCTGCGCACCCCTGCAAACGTGCTTTTGCTCGATGAACCAACCAATGATCTTGACGTGGAAACATTGAGTGCCCTTGAGGCCGCTCTAGAAGATTTTGCGGGCTGTGCCGTTATTATCTCCCATGATCGCTGGTTCTTAAATCGTATTGCCACTCATATTATGGCCTTTGAGGGCAATTCAGAAGTGGTCTGGTTTGAAGGTAATTATGAGGATTATGATAAAGACCGTCATAGAAGAATGGGAGCTGCTGCCGATAGACCTCATAAATTACAATATAAAAAATTGACGAGATAAGATCATAAAAAGGTCAGGGGTTCCGCTCCTGACCTTTTGTTATTCTTGATCGGCTTCGTCAAATAAATCATCATCTGCTGTTGTATCAAGGACACCATTATTGATGTCATAATTTCTGTTTTGGCGATAGGCACTACGAATTGTGGCATAAAAATCTGTTGAAGATTTACCAAGATCATCTAGGGTCTCTAGGTTTTCTTCTCGGTAAATAAGTCCCCGCAGAGCAAGGCGGCCATAGCGTACATAGGTCCACCCCTTATGGTCAAGCCACAGGCTCACAGGATCATAGAAAAACTCAGTCATGAAGCCTGTAAAATCGCGTACGTTCGATGGTCCAAGGATTGGGAGCATCAGATAAGGCCCCTCTCCAATACCCCATACAGCAAATGTTTCGCCGAAATCTTCGCTGTGATGTTCTATCCCCCAATAGGTGGCTGTATCTAGGATGCCAAGCAAGCCAAAGGTAGAATTAATAACAAAACGGGACATGCTGGAAAAGGCCCGTCCAGGTTTGGCTTGTAAAATATCATTGACAAAGGTTAGGGGTTCTCGCCAGTTATTGACAAAATTTGAAACGCCTTTTCGAATATCGGGCGGGCCAAATTGACGGTAAAAGCGGGCGGCAGGTTCCAGAATAGTTCGATCAAATCCCTCATTAAAAGAAAAAATCGCACGGTTCATTGGCTCTAACGGATCATTATCATTTTCATATTGCTCTATGGCTTGAAGATCACCATTAGGCGGCCGTTTTGCACAGCCCGTGGTTAAGAGCAGTGCCATAGAGAGCAGAATCAAAGAGAAATGCCGTAAAAAAAATACGATTTTCCCCGGCAAAAAGCCAATTGATTCATGAAAATATAGCATTCATACTCTTTCTGAATATTAATATTATCGAAGTTGTAAAGTACATACCAATCATTTGCAAGATAGCTTATCCCCAAAAAATAACATTTTCGTTAATTTCATTTCTTTACTTTATATAAAGATATCTTTATATATAACTTAGTGATATTTGGAGATATTCAGTGACGATTGATAAAGAAATAGGATTTGATAAAATATTGAATGCACTGAAGGCGGTGGGGGAAGAAACACGATTACGTATATTGGCCTTATTTCAAACTGGCGAATTGACGGTCACGGAACTTGTAACAATTTTACGACAAAGCCAGCCGCGCGTCTCCCGTCATTTAAGACTGTTATGTGAGGCTGGACTTTTGGAGCGTTACCGTGAGGGAACATGGATTTTTTATCGTCTTGCCGAAGTGGGACCAGAAGGGGATTTGGCTCGGTCTATTATGAAATTTATCCCATTTTCAGAACAAATTTTGCAACATGATGCCGAAAGACTTGCCGAAATAAAACAAGAAAGACAGGGTAAGGCTAGTCGCTATTTTAGCGAGAATGCAGAAAATTGGGACAAGATAAGATCACTTTATGTTTCGGAAAATGATGTGGAGAATATCCTGCTTAATGTAACGTCCGATATGAAAATCAATGACTTTTTGGATGTGGGCACGGGGACGGGACGTATATTAGAGGTTTTTGCAAATCGTATAGGGCGAGGTACCGGTATTGACCTTAGTCGGGAAATGTTGGCTATCGCCCGGGTTAATCTGGAAAAACAAAATTTACATCATTGTCAGGTGCGTCAGGGTGATATGTATGATCTTGCCTTGGCAAACGGTTCTATGGATCTTATTCTCATCCATCAAGTGCTGCATTTTGCCGATGATCCAAGTTCTGCTTTACGGGAAACAAGCCGACTTTTGAGAAAAGATGGTCGGGTGATTGTTGTGGACTTTGCCCCTCATACTTTGGAATATTTGCGGGATGAGCAGGCTCATCGTCGTCTTGGTTTTAAGGATGAGGAAGTGAATATGTGGCTTGAAAATGTTGGCCTTCAGACCAAACCCGTGATCCATTTGAAGGGTACGAAAATTGACCTGTCTATTTGGGTTGCCCATAAAGTTTAATCATAAACATAGAAATTGAGAGTTATTGTGACGAATTTAACCAATGAAAACTTGTTATACCCAAGTCTTTTTGCTGAGCAGGCAAAGGATATTGATGTTTCTTTTGAATTTTTTCCGCCAAAAGATGAAAAAATGGAAGAAAATCTATGGACAAGTATTCGTAAATTAGAGCCTTTGCATCCTAAAATGGTTTCTGTGACCTACGGCGCAGGCGGAAGCACAAGAGAGCGCACCCATGCTACGATTTCCCGTATCTTAAAGGAAACAGATCTTGTGCCAGCGGCTCATTTGACCTGTGTTGCGGCAACACGAGGTGAGATTGATGACATCGCACGGGAATATTGGGATATGGGGGTTCGTCATATTGTGGCGCTTCGGGGGGATATGCCAGAGGCGGGGGCGGCTTATGCGCCTCATCCAGAGGGTTATCATAATGCGGCCGATCTTGTGGCGGGGCTTAAAAAAATTGGTGATTTTAATCTGTCGGTTGCGGCTTATCCCGAATGTCATCCTGATTCCGAAAACCAGAAGACAGATATAGATAATCTAAAACGCAAAATTGATGGTGGAGCAAGTCAGGCCATCACTCAGTATTTCTTTGACGTGGATATGTATTTTCGTTTTATGGATAAAGTGCTTGCCGCAGGCATTACTGTACCCGTTATTCCAGGGATCATGCCTGTTACTAATTTTTCTCAGGCGCGCAATTTTTCGGCTCGCTGCGGAACAAGCATCCCCAAATGGCTTGAAAATTTATTTGCGGGGCTTGACCTGCGTCCAGAAATAAGACGTCATGTGGCGGCGACTGTTGCCTCTGAACTTTGTATGCGGCTTTATCAGGGCGGGGTGAAAAATTTTCATTTTTACACGTTAAACAGATCGGAACTCACCACAAGCATATGCCATTTCCTTGGGGTCAGACCAAAAGGAGAGAACCAATGACGCAGCGCAGTGAGATATTAAAAAATGCTCTAAAAAATAGCATATTGATCCTTGACGGGGCTATGGGAACCATGATCCAGCGGCATAAATTGAGTGAGGCCGATTACCGTGGTGAGCGATTCAAGGATTGGCCGCAAGATGTGAAGGGTAATAATGATCTTCTGACCTTAACTCAGCCAGATATTATTATGGATATTCATAGGCAATATTATGCAGCAGGGGCTGATATGGTGGAAACCAATACGTTCAATTCCACCCGTGTGTCACAGGCCGATTATGGTATGGAGGATTTGGCCTATGAGTTGAATAAAAGAGGCGCAGAGATTGCCCGCTCTGTTGCCGATGAATTCACCAATCAAAATCCCGACAAACCTCGTTTCGTGGTAGGAACCGTAGGCCCCACAAGCCGTACGGCGTCCCTGTCACCAGATGTGAATAACCCTGCCTTTCGCAATGTAACCTTTGATGAACTTGTTAAAAATTATCATGAGGCCGCTTGTGGTCTTATGGACGGCGGAGCGGATATCATTATGATTGAGACCATATTTGATACCTTGAATGCAAAAGCTGCCATTTTTGCTGTCAATAAAGTATTCTCTGAGCGTAAAAAGACGCTTCCCATAATGATTTCCGGCACGATAACAGATGCTTCTGGTCGGACTTTATCTGGTCAAACGGCGGAGGCTTTTTGGTATTCTGTCCGCCATGCAAAACCCATCAGTATTGGGTTTAACTGCGCCCTTGGGGCAAAGGAATTGCGCCAACATATTGTGTCGGTCTCAAAAATTGCGGACTGTAATATTTCCGCTCATCCCAATGCGGGGCTGCCCAATGAAATGGGAGAATATGATGAAAGCCCATCGGACATGGCAATACAGCTCAAAGAATGGGGGCAAAGTGGGTTGCTTAATATTGTGGGCGGCTGTTGCGGCACCACGCCAGATCATATCAAAGCCATAGCAAATGCCGTAGAGGGCATAGCACCCCGTAAAATTCCAGAAATTGAAAGACATATGAGGCTTTCGGGTCTTGAATCATTTGAGGTGATCCAACAATGAAAAAAAGTGCAATCTTTATTAATGTTGGTGAACGCACCAATGTTACAGGGTCGGCTCAATTCAAAAAACTTATCTTGAACGGCGAATTTTCAAAAGCCCTTGATGTGGCCCGTCAGCAGGTGGAGGCCGGTGCACAAATTATTGATGTTAACATGGATGAAGCCATGCTTGACAGTGAACAGGCCATGGTCACTTTCTTAAATCTTATTGCATCTGAGCCTGATATATCCCGCGTACCTGTTATGATTGACAGTTCGAAATGGTCTGTGATTGAGGCGGGTCTTAAATGCGTGCAGGGCAAGGCAGTGGTCAACAGCATATCCATGAAGGAAGGTAAAGAGGCCTTTATCAAACAGGCAACATTGGTGAAAAACTATGGTGCCGCCGCCGTGGTTATGGCCTTTGATGAACAGGGACAGGCCGATACATGCGCCCGTAAAGTTGAAATTTGCACACGGTCCTATGATATTTTGGTCAATGAAGTGGGCTTTCCACCAGAAGATATTATATTTGATCCTAATATTTTTGCCGTGGCAACGGGTATCGAAGAGCATAATAATTATAGCGTTGATTTTATTGAAGCGACCCGATTGATTAAAAAAACATTGCCTTACGCTCATGTCTCGGGCGGGGTGAGCAATGTGTCTTTCTCCTTTCGGGGCAATAACCCTGTGCGCGAAGCCATGCATAGCGTGTTTCTCTATCACGCCATAAGTGCTGGTATGGATATGGGGATCGTTAATGCAGGTCTTATCACGGTTTATTCTGAAATTCCCCATGAACTTCGGGAACGGGTGGAAGATGTTATTTTAAACAGACGGGATGACGCCACCGACCGCTTGCTTGAAATTGCTGAACAATTCAAAGGCGAAAAAGGCATTCAGCTCACTGAAGATTTAAGCTGGCGGGAAGGGACGGTGGAAAAACGCCTGTCCCATGCTTTGGTCAAGGGGGTGACAAGCTTTATCGAACAGGACACCGAAGAAGCCCGAAAAAAACTTGATAAGGCCTTGGACGTTATCGAAGGCCCCTTGATGGACGGCATGAATGTGGTGGGTGATTTATTTGGCTCAGGCCAGATGTTCTTGCCGCAGGTGGTGAAATCTGCTCGGGTGATGAAACAGGCGGTTGCTTATCTTCTGCCCTTTATTGAAGCTGAAAAAGCCACCGCAGGGGATATAAGCAACAAGGGCAAAATCCTTATGGCAACTGTGAAGGGCGACGTTCATGATATTGGCAAAAATATTGTCGGTGTGGTTCTGCAATGTAATAATTACGAGGTTGTTGATCTTGGCGTTATGGCGCCTTATGAAAAAATATTAAAGACGGCAAAGGAAGAAAAGGTTGATATCATTGGCCTTTCGGGTCTGATTACGCCGTCGCTTGAGGAAATGTCTCAGGTTGCCCTTGAAATGGAACGCCAAGGCTTTACCATCCCGCTTATGATCGGCGGGGCAACCACATCAAAAATTC
This sequence comes from Emcibacter sp., assembly GCA_021741205.1. Taxonomy (GTDB): domain Bacteria; phylum Pseudomonadota; class Alphaproteobacteria; order Sphingomonadales; family Emcibacteraceae; genus Paremcibacter. The sequence goes on along the minus strand of JAIOYI010000009.1, from coordinate 7,160 downwards.
ATACGGCGGTTAAGATTGCCCCCCATTACATGCATCCTGTGATCCATGTCTTGGACGCATCCCGTGCGGTTGGGGTGGCAAGCAATCTGTTGAGTGAAACCCTAAAAGAGGATTTTGTGACCAAGACGGCTCGTGACTATCAGGATATGCGGGATCGTCATGCAAGGGGTAAGGCAAAACAGGACCGCATTAGCATTCAGGACTGTCGGGAAAATAAATTTCCCCTTGATTGGCAAAATTATAATCCGCCAAAGCCCTCTTTTTTGGGGGTGAAATCCTTTGATGATTATGATTTGGGAAAACTCGTGGATTATATTGATTGGACACCCTTTTTTCGTACATGGGAACTTGCGGGAAATTATCCGAAAATTTTACAGGACGATGTGGTTGGCGACATGGCCCGCAGTCTGTTTTCCGATGCGGAGGCCATGTTAAAATCTATTCAGGAAGAAAAATGGCTGACGGCCAGAGCCTCTATCGGTTTTTGGCCAGCGAATGCAGTGGGCGATGATGTGGCGCTTTATACAGGTGAAGACCGCACAGATATTCTGGAGATGGTACCGTTTCTGCGCCAGCAAATCCGCAAACGGGAAGGCAGCTATAACATGTGTCTTGCCGATTATGTGGCACCGAAGGAGTCAGGAAAGCCTGATTATTTGGGCGGCTTTGTGGTCACAACTGGTATTGGTATCGAGGAAAAGCTCAACGAATTCAAAACGCATCATGATGTGTTTAATGACATTCTGCTCAAATCCTTGGCCGATCGTTTGGCTGAGGCCTTTGCCGAACATATGCATGAAAGGGTTCGTAAAGAATTTTGGGGCTATGCGGCGGCTGAAAATCTCACCAATCAGGAATTAATTCGGGAAAGATATGACGGTATTCGTCCGGCTCCTGGTTATCCTGCTTGTCCCGATCATTCCACAAAACCCACTTTGTTCAAGCTTTTGGACGGCACCAATAGGGCAGGGGTTACGCTTACCGATAGCATGGCCATGTTGCCAACAGCGGCGGTTTCAGGCTATTATTTCAGTCATCCCAAGAGCCAGTATTTTGGAATGGGAAAAATTGGTGAAGATCAGTTGGAGGATTATGCCAAAAGACGGGGTATGGATATTGAGGTTGCCAGACGTTGGCTTGCGAGCAATATGGTATAAAATCATGTAATATAGGAGCCTAATGACCCTAAGATCAAGTGCTGTACTTATATTTTTGATTATTTTGTTGCTTAGCGGCTGTTCAACCATGCCGCCGAGTAATATCAATGACAGCTGCGAAATTTTTCGAGAAAAAAGCGGTTGGTATAAGGCGATGCTACACACGAAGAAGCGTTACGGTACGCCCATTCATGTACAGCTTGCCATCATGAAACAGGAATCTTCCTTTAAACATAATGCAAAAACGGAACGCACCCATATTTTTTGGGTCATTCCTTGGGGGCGAAAATCCACGGCTTACGGCTATGCGCAGGTGAAGGATGGGACATGGGACTGGTATAAGAAAAAAACAGGCAACAGCGGCGCCGACCGAGATAATTTTGCTGATGCTGTGGATTTTATGGGCTGGTACACGGATATCAGCCAGAAAACGTTGGGCATTTCCAAATGGGATGCGGAAAATCAATATCTGGCCTATCATGAGGGACACGGCGGCTATAAACGTAAAACTTATAAGAAGAAGGGCTGGCTTATGGAGGTGGCTCGTAAAGTGAAGCGCAATAGCCTGACCTATGCGGCTCAGTTGAAAAAATGTGAAAATGATCTGGATCGGGGGTTTTGGCTCTGGCCGTTCTGATGTTTTAAATCATTCTTTTTCGAAAGAATATTCTCGTTCAACCTTGGCAATGCGGGTGGTATAGCTTTGATACCATTTTTCTTGTCCCATCCTTTGGGCTGCCATGTGGTCTGTCACCTGCTTCCAATTTTTGATACTGCTCAGATCCTTCCAATAGGAAATAGATATGGTTTTATGATCTTCTGTGACGGATTGAAAGCCAAGATAGCCATCTTGTTTTGCGGCAAGAGCCACCATAGCCTCTGCCATTTCAGCGTAGCCATCATCATTTTCCGTACGGGTGTTTGTAAAAATGACAGCATAATAGGGGGGTGATAATGTTAAATTCATGGATAAAACCTTTATTTTTTTAAAAAAGGGGAGACAGGCGTTTTAAGATAGCATCATCTTCAAAATTTGGTTGTCTGTCCTCGGCGGTAATAGATATTTCTTGTCCGAATTTATTGTCCTTTTGTTTTAAGCATACCTCGATCCATTTGGGAATGATTTTATCCATGACATCTTCCAATATGGTATGGGTGAGTATTTCAGGCGTTGTATTTTCTGGCTTGTGTAATAGATATTGGTTTAAATAGTCCATTAAACAACCATTATTCAAAATTAATTTATCGGGAATATAACGCAAGCCAAAGAGAAAATTTTCTTGGTCAAGATTGATCACTTGCTGAATTGAAATAACATAACTTCGGTTACGAAAGAGATTTGCTGTGGCATGCAGCCTGTTTCTTAAATCGTGGGGCATGGATATATACTCATTTTTAAGATCTCGTCATATGCATTTTCTGGGTAATGATATTTCGAACGGATATTTCAGGCGGTATATTATCTTTAAACTGCAAGTCGCCCGCATAATCGTTCGCCTCCAGTGCGGAGGTAAATATACTGGTCATTTTATGTTTCATGTCCGAAGGTAATATAATTTTTGACCGAATGATAATATTAAGTTTTTTGGTCTTTAATAATCCATCAACCTGAATTTGGCCAAATTGGCTAAGATCAAGTTCCACCAGAAACCTTGTGTTGGGCATCTTTTCATCATCACCGTCTTCACTATTTTTCTTTTTGTCGGCATTGTCATCTTGAATTTGTCTTGTCAATATGGGTATGGCATTGACGTCTTGACCGACCTGTAACGGAATGAGAGAGGGGCGCCATTCATGGGGATGCGTTTCTGTGCCAAGCCGGAAGAGGCGTTGCATATCAATATCGAGCATTTTCAATAGTTTCCCCTGCCCCAATGTTTCAAGCCGTTCTGTGATATGTGGGCCAAGCCAAACTCTGGCAGGATGAGAAGCCCCAAGTGCCGCCAAGAAAAATATTATCGAAGATGTCATTTGGGCAGGATTTTGTACATTGGGCAATCTGTTCTGTAAGCCTTGCATGATATTACCGTCCATCGCCACCATCACAGACAGTATCTGGCTGATGGATTGCCAGTTTTGTAGAAAATGTTCCAGTGGTTGGAGGGTAATGTCTGGTAATGGGGTGACTTGTGATAGGGGATGTGAGATAGACGTTGCCACGCCGCTTTGAACAAAGTTGAGTTGATTTGTGCTTTCGTTCTTCTGTGTGTTGATGGGCGTGGTTGGTTTTACGTCTGATGATGGCTCCACTAGTGTGAAATTAATGACGGTTCCGGGAATAAGCTCTAGAGGGCTTTGAAATTTGATCACAGAAACAGGCGTTGCAACATAAAGGGTTTTAAATTCATTATCCCCCAATGGCTTTATAGAGGGTCGTGCGCTATATGGGTCAGGATAAGGGTGAGAAGTTCTAAAGATAACAGGATCACTGTTATTCTTGTTCGACAAGATATGCTGGCCTGGGGCAATGATAATGCCTGAAAAATCTTGACGAGGCGGGGCATCTGCTGGTGTTTTGTCCGAGAGGCCGTCCATTTTTGGGGTTGGATCAGAAAAGGTCACATTATTTGGATTTATGGCAGAGGTCTTTTTTTCAGGCTGCAAATGTTGATCGGTATTTGGTCTTATATGGGGAACCGCAATGGATTCAATGCGAAGGCTAAAATTATGTCCCGCCTTTAAATTGTCCAGAGGGCCTGTTGGTCCAAAATATTTCTGAACAATTTTGGGAAGATCCATAGCAACCTTTGGGATGTTTTTTATGACAGTGGCTAATATATTTGTGTGGAGCAACTTCTCGACTTGGGTTTCAATGGGTTCTCCACGGATATTTGTTATTTCAGGAGATTGTTTCTGGATATTTTCTGTTGCTGGGATAGGGGTATCTGCCTTTGTTGGGGGCTGTCCTATGATCTGCTCTTGTGCAATTAATGCATTTCCCGCGACCCGTGGCCTGTTTATTGTGGGTTTACCCTGTTGTGGAATCGCCCTTTCATAAAGCGTATAATTGGTGTTGGTTGTCGGTAGTGGCAATTCGCTCAGTTTCTGAGCACTTTCCCGTGCAATATTTTCTGCCTGATAAAGATCAGTAGCCTGATAGAAGTTTTTCTGTTGCTCTAGGGGTAATTGTTCCAACTGTGTTTGAGGCCTAAGTCTAGGTGGGGCATTGCCAAGTCCAATAAGCTCAAGTGTTACAGGAATTGATAAGGTTACCGTTTCCGTTCGGGATGGGGCAGGGTTTTTAAAGGTCAAGCGTGCTTCAATATCACGGTCAATCTCCAATATTTTTATATCAAGGCTAGCATTAGGCGGTAACTTATCAACGTCCTGTTGATAAGCTTTGTCATATTTGACGACATATGTTCCTGTTTCAGAAACAATAAGGGGGCGCTCCTGACCATCAACGCCAAGATAATTCGCTGAGATTTGACTACCAATCTCCAAGTTGGATAGATTTGTTGAAAGAATTACAGCCGTATCATAACGGGTTGTTTTTTCCTTGATCTCTGTATTTTCAGGAGCTGCGGGTCTTTTCTGGGTGGATTGCTGTTGAGCAGAACTGTCGTCAGATGTGGTTGCCGCAGGGGTGACCCGTTTAGCACCGTCAGCTGCTTGCAAGGGGGTATGTGATGGGGCATCAATTTCGCTCATAAACCCATACTACACCCTTTTTGCGACTTCTTCCATATCTTCTCCTGCTTGTGAGATGGGATGGCGCAACAGGAGTAGTTTCTGGTGGCGAATGGCATCAACCACATGTTTGTCCCGTCTGACAGAACCCAGATAGTCAGGGGTAAATTTTAAGAAATTCTCACAGACTTTTTTTAAGGTTTCAAAGGTTTTTTTGCCTTCGTGGCGATTTTCAACCATATTGACTATGATGCCCAAATTCATATTCGGATTTTTCATATGGTTCATTTTTATGAAGGCATAGGCATCGGTCAATGAGGTGGGGTCTGCTGTTACCACAACAACAATACGGTCAGATGTTTCGCATAATGTCATCACAGAGGTTTCAACTCCTGCGCCAAGATCCATAATCGTTATATCATAGCGTTTGGAAAGCAAGACAAGGTCACGATTAAGTTTAACAAGGGTTTCTTTTTTCAAAGAAGCTAAGCTTCCAGAGCCAGATTGACCCGATATGATATCGAATCCGCCAAGACCAGACCCTGTGCTTGGATCAAATCGTGTAATGGCTTTGTCCAAGGTAATCGCCCCTGACAATACTTGACCCAAATCTCTTTTGGGGATAATGCCGAGCTGGATATCAATATTGGCCAAACCAAGATCGCCGTCAAACAGCAAAACACGTTTTCCTTTAGAGGCAAACAGGTGCGATAGCGTGGAGGAGGTCCATGTCTTGCCAACACCCCCCTTGCCCGATGCGACGGTAATAATGCGCGAAGAGGCTTTGTCTTCGTCAGAATTATATGATTTATCATGAGATGTCATTATAGTTTACTTTCTTCATCATCAATTATCAGAACGTCATCTTCATCTTCATTTTGGGTATCCTTATCCGTTGAAGGGGGAATAAATATTTTTCTGTCGTGAATTCGGGTTAAAAGCTTTGCAAGACTCAAGGCATTGATGCGTTCAATGCCATTGGCAAGATATGGGGTAATACCGACACCAGCAAAGGCCAAATCCATAGAGGCCGCCGCAGAAAGCAGACCTGCATAACGGCGTGCAACATCAAGACGGGTCGCAATAAAGCGTTTCACACCCAAATTCATGTAGGTTTCGGCAATCTCCCGAGCCTCCATAATATCCATACCCGCTGCCATAACCAAAATGGGTTCCACATCATAGGCTGTGATAAATTTGTGCAGTTGTGCCATCTCATCACTATCAAAGGGATTATAACCCATCGTATCAATGATGACCAATTCATCTGGTTTCTTATTGGTTTCAATGGCAGGTAACAACATACAAGGTTCCGCCGCCTCTATAACGGCGATTTTGAGAGCTGCGGCATAGCCTTCAAGTTGTGCCGTCCCGCCTGTACGGATAGTATCTGTATTGATAAGGCGCACAATCCGTCCAGAAAGCACGGCCTGACTGGTCAATTTCGCACTTGTAACGGTTTTCCCCACACCTGGTGGGCCAACAAGCATGATGGGTCGTTGCTGAAAATCGTTATTGAGAGGACTGAAATGGAACATTAAATCAAGAGCACGAGCCAAAGCATTCACATTACCATCTTCCTCAAAAGAGGCCGCTGTCTTCAAAATACGGTGCATCAAATGTTGTTCAATACCATGATGGGCAAGAAAGTAGGAAAGATCTTTTGAGTCTGCAAAATCTTCATGTTGCAGCTCCTTTAAGGATCTTTGGACTGTGGCCTTCTTTGGTTTTGGGGCCTTCTTTGGTTTTGTGGTCTTTAGCGTCGGGGCAATTTCCATGGCGGCTGTAACGGTAACCTTGCCATTTTCTTCAAGAGAATTAATAATAATCGCATCATCGCCCAGACTTTCGCGAACCTCTGCAAGGGCTTCTTTCATTGTATCGGCTGTGAATATTTTTAGGCGCATTGTTTCATTTATCCTTGTGATATCGCCTAAATTTGACCAAGTGTTCTTATTTTAACTTTAGGGTGAACCTCGTTCTGCGACATCACTACGGTTGATGGGCGGAACCGTTCAATAATAGAGCGCACATAAGGGCGGATCATGGGACTTGTCAGAAGGACAGGCATCTCGCCAGAGTGGGCCAGATCCTCAAAAGTCATCCGTACAAGACCAATAAATTCCTGTAATTTGCTCGGTGACATGGCCAGTTGTTTCTCTTCACCATTGCCAACAAGAGAATCCATAAAGGCTTGTTCCCATTGCGGTGACAGGTTAACCAATGGGATAACACCCATTGCTGTCCCGGTTAAGTAACGAATAAGCGGGCTTGAATCTCCCTTTTGTGATATACTGATATTGCAAAAAACCAAGTAATATCAAAGAGATTCAAGCCATGAGCCATCATAACACAATTTTTTCTCAAATTCTA
>JAIOYI010000008.1 GCA_021741205.1 Emcibacter sp. | reverse complement strand
CAAAAGAGGTTCGGGCAAAGGATATCCAACTGTTATTTGCGGACGCCTCAACGGGGGCTCATTCCCCATCCTTGGTGAGCCAAGGAAGAATCGGGAGCCTTATTAATGCTAAACCCAAGGAAAGACGCCGTGTCTTAGAGGAAGCTGCTGGTATTAGCGGTCTTCATTCCAGACGAAATGAGGCCGAAAGCAAATTGCGTTCGGCTGAACATAATCTAGAGCGGCTTGCTGACATTGAAATACAGTTGAATGATCAAATTAGAGGTTTGGAAAAACAGGCGCGTCAGGCAACACGTTATAAGAAAATCAGTGGTGATATTCGTATTCTGCAAGCTTTGATGAATTATATGGAATGGCTTTCTATTCAGGATCATAAACAAATATCCGAAAGGCAAATGCGTGAAGTGGTGGTGAAACTTTCGGCCATTACAACGGAGCTTAGCAAATTAAACCGTGAACAGGCCATAGTGTCCGATAAACTCCCTGGCTTGCGCCAAAAAGAGGCCGAACTTTCGGCACATTTGCACCGTATCACGGTCACGCTTGATGGCCTTGATGGGGAGGAGGTTCGCCTATCAGAGACGCAGGAGAAATTACGGGACTCTCTGGAGCAGATAAAACAGGATGAGGAACGTGAACGGGACGTTATTGCAGATACCGCCTCTATTCTGCGCCGTCTTCAGGCCGAAAAGATAGAGCTTTTAGAGCAGATTAAAAATCAGGTGGGAAATATTGGCGAATTGTCGGAAACGTTGAAGGTTAAGCAATCTTCAACCCTAGAAGCCGAATGGACGCTTGAAACTTTGTCTCAAAAACAGGCTCATAGGGCGGCAGAGAAAAATAATCTGACCCGAAATAAGGAAGAAATCAGTCGCAGGCTTGAAACATTAAAAGAACAACGCACGACCATTGAAGAACGTCTGGGACGAATGGAAAGCAATAATCTTTTTACGCAGGCTCTGTCCCATGCGGAAAATGGTCTGTCTAGTGCGGAAAATGTTATCAATATGCTATCGGTAAAGTCCCGTGAGGCCGAGGATGACAGACAGATTTTTCAACAAAAGGAACAGGATGCAAGGGATATTTTGCAGTCTTTACAAGGAAAACTCGCCCGCATTCAGGCTGAAAAAGAAGGCTTGGAAGAGCTTTTGTCCAGCCGCAATATTAAAGATGAGGACGGTACTTCTGATGCCCCGATTATGAATGATCTTACGGTTGCGGCGGGTTATGAAATGGCACTCGGGGCGGCACTTGATGTTGATTTGGAGATCTCTGAAAATGATTTGGCGCAAATTCATTGGCGGTCTTTGCCTGATTATAACAATCCGCAAAGCCTACCCAAGGGCATTGAGGCATTGGCAACATATGTTAAAGGCTCAAAAATATTGTCACGGCGTTTGTCTCAAATCGGTATCGTGAAGGACGAGGCAGAGGCTTTGTCTTTGCTGGACGAACTCGCCCCTGGTCAAAGATTGGTTAGTTTGAAGGGCGGTGCATGGCGGTGGGACGGACTTTGTGTATCATCCGATGCCCCAAGCCAGATGGCCATTAAACTTGCTCAAAGAAATAGATTGTCTGAATTAAATAAAGCTGCGGACAGATGCACCAATGATGTAGGGCAGGCAAGAGAAACATTGCATAAGGTGCAAGAGGTGCTAGAGACCATTAAACGGACCGCAAGAGAGGCGCGGCTTAAATGGCGAGAAGCAGAGGAAAATGCGGCCCATGCCAGGCGCAAACTTACCGAGGCCGAGAAACAGGCCACCAGACATCAATCCGAGGAAAGTGCATTAAAGGACAGACTTGGGCATTTAATTGAGGATTTGGATCAGGTGAAAATACGCCATCTGGAAGTCAGTCAGAGCCTTGCCGCTTTGCCCGAAGACGAAGACCTTGGACAAGAAATTCGACAGACTCGCCAAACCGTAGAAGAAAAACGTAAAGAGCTTTCCGATGCCCGCTTTAATCATGACAGCTTCATCTCCCAAAGTGATGCAAGACGTGACAGACTTAAGCAGATTGAAGAGGAACTTTCGGCTTGGAAATTGCGCATTGACAATGTGGAAACCCATATTAAAGATCTTCACGCTCGACAAAGTAAGACAGAAGAAGAACTTAAATCTTTGGAAAATAGGCCAGGTGAAATTGTCGAAGAACGGCGAAAACTTAACCATCTGATTAGCGAGGCGGATGCAGCGAGAAAACAGGCCGCCCAAAATTTGCTTGAATGTGAAAATTTTGTAGCGGGCAAGAATAAGGAAATCCGCAATATTCAGGAAAAATTATCTCTTGCGAGAGAAGAAAAAGTTCGGCTCGAAACCAATATAGAACAATATGAGGAACAAGAGAGCCATCTTAAACGGCGAATCATGGATGAATTTGATTGCCAACCAAAACTTCTTCGACAAATGGCTGAAATTGAAGAGGAAGAGGAACTGCCAGACCCAGAACAGGTTCATCATCGCTTGGAGCGCCTAAAGGCTGAGCGGGAAAGATTGGGTGCGGTGAATTTACGGGCTGAAAGTGAATTGACGGATGTTAAGGCTCAACTTGATACCTCTGTTACTGAACGGCAGGAGCTGGAAAAGGCTATTTCAGCCTTGCGCCGCGCCATTTCGGATCTAAACCGTGAGGGACGTTCCCGAATATTAAAGGCCTTTGATGAGGTTAATGAGCATTTCAAACATCTTTTTTCAACCCTGTTTGGGGGCGGTGAAGCCCATTTGGAATTGACTGAATCCGATGATCCCTTGGATGCGGGACTTGAAATTATGGCAAGTCCACCCGGTAAAAAGATGCAAAATCTGGGACTACTCTCTGGTGGTGAGCAGGCCTTGACGGCTTTATCTCTTATTTTTGCTGTTTTTATGACCAATCCATCGCCTATATGCGTCCTTGATGAGGTGGATGCTCCTCTTGATGATGCTAATGTTGGGCGTTTTTGTGATCTTTTGGATGAAATGGCCGAAAATACATCTACCCGATTCTTAATTGTGACCCATAATGCGGTAACCATGTCACGAATGAACCGACTTTTTGGGGTGACAATGGCGGAACGTGGCGTTTCTCAACTGGTTTCTGTTGATTTGGAAAGCGCAGAAAGAATGCGTGATAGGGTAGGCGCCTTTGTGGGCGCATAACGTCAAACAGAGATATGTGATTTTTTCCATGGATGGGTGTGTTTTGTTGCTTGACAGGCAATTAGGCAGAAACTATGTTGCATGCAATTTTATGGGTATGAAATCAAGAGGTCGCTTTGAACAAAGATAAAGAGCCATCCCTTGAGGATTTAAGTAGCCGCGTTAAGAAAGCTCAAAAGGCTATTAAGCCTAGAAATGAGCGCGTTATTAACGAATCACATGCTTACGGGATGGCTATGCGTCTTGTGGCGGAGATGGTGTCGGGGTTGATTGTCGGGTTGATAATCGGCTGGTTTCTGGATAAGGCTCTGGAAACGAAACCTTGGATGCTGATAATATTTGTTTTTCTGGGCCTTGGGGCTGGAATTTTTAATGTGTTACGGGCAGCCCGCCAAATAGAAGAGGCAGAAGCCCGCAAACGAGAAGAAGCCCAAGAGGCTAACAAAAAAGAAGGAAAATAGTGTGGCTAGTCCGCTCGCGCAATTTGAAATCAAAACACTGATCCCGATTAACGTCGGGGCGTATGATATATCTTTCACAAATTCTGCCCTTTATATGGCTTTTGCCGTTGTTGCTATCATGGTCTTTATGATTGTTGGTATGCGTAAAGGGGCATTGGTTCCTGGTCGTTGGCAGTTATGTGTGGAAATGTGTTACGAATTTATTGCCAATATGCTTCATGATACCGCAGGACGGGAGGCACGGAAATATTTTCCCTTTGTCTTTACCTTGTTCATGTTTATTTTATTTGCGAACCTCATAGGAATGATCCCGTATTTTGGCTTTACCTTTACAAGCCATATTGCCGTGACTTTTGCTATGGCAGCCTTTGTGTTTGTTGGGGTAACATTGATCGGTATCATTAGGCATGGTTTTAAATTTTTTACACTCTTTGTGCCCCATGGAGCACCAATGGCTCTTATGCCGCTGCTTGTATTGATTGAGCTTGTGTCTTATTTATCTCGTCCCATAAGTCTTTCTGTGCGTCTGTTTGCCAATATGGTTGCTGGACATACCATGTTAAAGGTTTTTGGTGGCTTTGTGGTTGCCCTTGGGTTTTTTGGGATTGTGCCCTTTGCCTTTATCGTAGCCTTGACGGGACTTGAATTATTGGTGGCCTTCTTGCAGGCCTACGTATTTGCTATTCTGACATGTATGTATTTGAATGATGCCCTGAATTTGCATTAAGCAATGGCGGGTAAGAATTAAGTTGTTTTAGATTATTAATTTTAAAAATAAAAGGAAGTTAAAATGGAAGTAGAAGCTGCAAAAATGATCGGTGCGGGTATCGCATGTTCAGCTCTTATTGGTGCGGGTATTGGTATTGGTAATATCTTTGGAAGTTATGTTTCAGCAGCGATCCGTAATCCTGCTGCGGCCCCACAATTTTTTGGTAATGCCATGCTTGGTTTCGCTCTTGCAGAAGCAACCGGTCTTTTTGGTTTGGTTATTGCTTTCATCATCCTGTTTACGTAATCGCCGCTTTTAGCTTTTTGATTGTACAGGCCTGATCCGTATGTTTTGGATCAAGGAGATAAGACAATGCCACAATTAGACCCCGCTGTATTTTTACCTCAGATTTTCTGGTTGGTTGTTATTTTTGGACTGATTTATCTGTTCATAACCTATAATGCTGCCCCGAGGATTACAGAGGTATTGGAAAGACGTCAGAGTAAGATTGCGTCCGACCTGGAAGAGGCTTCAGATTTACAGGTTAAGGCCGATGAGGCCAGAATCCTATATGAAAAATCTTTGGAGCAGGCGCGTGCCAAGGCCGCATCAACCATTACGACAAAACGAGAAGCCATTAAGGTCGACGTGGAGACGCAATATAACAAGTTGAGTGAAAAAATAACCGCGGAAATCGCTGTTGCAGATGAAAAAATCAAAGTTGCCAAAGAGGCTGCTCTTGATGATGTGCAGGCAATGGCGGCGGATATTTGTAAAGATGTTATTCTTTCGGTATCTGGTCTTGCCCTTGATGAAAAGGTTATTGCTAAGGTTGTGGGCGGGAAATTTACATCAGTGAAGGGTAATGTGAATGGTTGATCATACTCCTATAGAAGATCAGGCCACATCAGCGGTTATGGAAACAAAACATGTTGATGCCCATCATGGATATGATCATTTATATCAGGATCCTGCCTTTTGGGTTGCCATGGCGATCATTACATTTTTCTTGTTTATCATTTGGAAGAAAGTACCGGCTATGGTCGGAAAAATGCTTGATGACAAATCAAATGCGATTGCAGAACAGCTTGAAAATGCGCGTACCTTACGGGAAGAGGCATCTTCACTTCTGACAAAATATCAACGGGATCAACGTGATGCAGAGAAAATGGCTGCTGATATGATTGCCCATGCCAAGGAAGAGGCGGATATGTTGGCTAAAGAGGCCAAAATACAGATTGAGGAAATGATCCGTCGCCGCACTAAATTGTCAGAGCAGAAAATTGCTCAGTCAGAAGCCAATGCCATCAAAGAAATTCAACAACTCGCCGTTCAAGTTGCGATGGATACGGCAAGAGAATTGATCGCAGGTAATATGAAAAAGGCAGATCAAGATGCCTTGATTAAGTCAAGCACAGATAAACTGGATAGCCAGCTTCATTAATGTATGGACTTAAATAAAATTTATTGACCCGATTATGAAAGCATAGTCGGGTTTTTTATTGTTTGTCCAACAGGTTTTTAATGTCATCTAACTCATGCTGACGTATGTTCCGTCCGTTCCAAGTAAAAGAAATAAGGTTCGGATTTTTTTTGTTTTCCGTTGTTTGAAAAAGACAGGAGACATTGTGTGGTATTTGAACCTTGTAATCATTCCAAGCATCAAAGGTTATCCTTGTCATGGTTTGATTTGGGGGGGTAGTTTTTTCCGTGGTGGACATATTTTCATAACTTTCGGGATGTTTCAGGCGACTTAGGGCAATTTCCTTGCATGTCCTTTTTGTCTTAGAATCCAAAAGTGATATGTCACAGGCCATAAGACTGAATGGCATTAAAAAAATTAAAACATATTTCATAATAATTTCTTTTCTGACCATATGGTTATGATAATATTTATTTTTTTCATAATCTTGCCATTTATCTTCAATATTAATGATCACACCCTATATAATGATTTGAGAAAAAGAAACAACTGACTGGATATTATTATGAAGCTGTCCCGAGTATTTTTTGCCTTTTCAACTTTTATTGCCGTTATTCTGTCTTTGACTACGGTATTATTGGCTGCTGAGAAGAAGGTACCCTCTGGAAATTTAGAGGTGCAATTATCCTATGCGCCCATTGTGCGTGAGGCAGCGCCTGCGGTTGTGAATATTTATACAAAACGGGTGATCAAAACTCGTGGCTATTCCCCTTTTGCCAATGACCCTTTTTTTCAGCGTTTTTTTGGGGGACAGTTTAATAGTATTCCTCGGGAACGCATTGAACGGTCATTAGGCTCTGGCGTTATTGTGGAAGCAGATGGGGTCATAGTCACGAACCATCATGTGGTAAACGGCGCTGATACAATTAAGGTTGCCTTGTGGGACAGGCGGGAATATGACGCGGAGGTTATCCTTGATGATGAGAAGACTGACCTTGCGGTGTTGCGGATAAAATCTGGTCCTGAAGTTTTGCCGACCCTCAATTTTACGGATTCCGATGACGTTGAGGTTGGTGATCTTGTTCTTGCTATTGGTAATCCCTTTGGGGTTGGACAAACCGTTACAAGCGGTATAATTTCGGCACTGGCCCGCACACAGGTGAGTGGTCAAGATTATCAATATTTCATCCAGACAGATGCAGCGGTTAATCCTGGCAATAGTGGCGGGGCATTGATCGGTATGAATGGTGAATTGATTGGTATCAATACGGCCATATTTTCTCGTTCGGGCGGTTCAAACGGTATTGGCTTTGCCATTCCTGCTAATATGGTGAAATATGTTGTTCACTCCGCATTATCGGGGGGTAAAATTATTCGTCCGTGGTTTGGCGGCAGCGGGCAGGTGGTCACTTCTGACATTGCGGAAAGTCTTGGGCTTGATCGACCAGGAGGAATTTTGGTGGATGATATTTATCCCAATAGCCCCGCAGCTCGTTCTGGACTTTTGCAGGGGGATATCATCATTAACATTGACGGCAAGGAAGTCTCTAGCCCTGAAGCGTTACGGTATTATATTGGCCTAAAGGCTGTGTCTGGCACGGTTCCGATCAATATTATTCGTAAAAATAAGGAATTCACCTTGCAAGTTCCGCTTCTTGCGGCGCCAGAAGACCCGAAACGTGATATCACAATCCTCTCAGGAGATCATCTTTTAAAGGGGATTAAACTCGCCAATCTTTCACCCGCCTATGCCGATGAAATTGGGATTAGTATTTACGAAAAGGGTGTTATAGTTTTGGATGCCCCGCAAATAATTACAAGAAGAACAAGCTTAAACCGTGGAGATATTATAAAGTCCGTTAATGGCAAAATGATTGGAACCATAAAGGATATTGAGCATGCCCTTAATGGGGATCCTGAAAATATTGATTTTGATGTTAATCGAGAGGGCAAAAGGGTTGAATGCTCTATTCGTATCAAGGGAAATTCCTATTGCAAATAGAATTGATTATATTTCATGAGTGATCTTTTTTCATCGGCGGGTCTTGAACAGAATGCCCCTCGTCCCTTGGCGGACAAGCTGCGGCCTACATCCCTTGGTGATGTGGTGGGGCAAGATCATTTGATTGCATCCGATGGGCCATTAGGTCGAATGCTTGGCGCTAATAAGCTGCGTTCGCTTGTTTTATGGGGGCCACCTGGTACAGGAAAAACCACTATCGCCCGTCTTCTTGCTCAAAAGACGGATCTTTATTTTGAACAGATTTCGGCGGTATTTTCCGGTGTTGCGGATCTTCGTAAATCTTTCGAGGCCGCAGCAGGGCGTCATAAAACAGGCAAAGGAACGCTGCTTTTTGTGGATGAAATTCATCGCTTTAATCGTTCGCAACAGGATGGGTTTCTGCCTTACGTTGAAAATGGTACCATCATCCTTGTGGGCGCGACCACGGAAAACCCATCGTTTGAATTGAATGCGGCCTTGTTATCGCGCCTGCAAGTGTTAACCCTCAATCGTCTTGATGATAATGCCATGGAGGAATTGCTCGTCCGTGCGGAAAGATTGGAAGCCAAAGCCTTACCCATTACCAAAGAAGCTCGTGCTATGCTCTATGGTATGGCCGATGGAGACGGACGTTATTTGCTGAATCTTACGGATATATTGCTGAGCCTTGATTTTGAGGAAATATTGGATGCGGCGGGATTACTTAAAATCTTGCAAAAGCGCGCACCCGTTTATGATAAGGATAGAGAAGGCCATTATAATCTTATTTCCGCCCTCCATAAATCTTTAAGAGGATCGGATACGGACGCCGCTCTTTATTGGACGGCGCGTATGATGGCGGGGGGAGAGGATCCACTTTATATATTGCGCCGTTTGGTGCGTTTTGCAGCCGAAGACATTGGTCTTGCTGACCCTAATGCCTTGGTGCAGACCTTGGCCGCAAAGGATGCTTATGAATTTTTAGGATCGCCTGAGGGTGATCTTCATTTGGCGCAGGCGGTGATTTATCTTGGAACGGCACCCAAATCCAATGCCGCCTATAAGGCTTTTAAGGCGGTGACGAAACGGGCTAAGGAAACAGGTTCTCTTAATCCACCCATGCATATCCTCAATGCTCCCACCAAAATGATGAAAGACATGGGCTATGGGGCGAACTATGCCTATGATCATGATACGAAGGATGGCTTTTCAGGTCAGAATTATTTTCCAGACGGCATGAAGCGGGAGGAATTCTACGCCCCGAAAGAAAGAGGTTTTGAGCGGGAAATTAAAAAGCGTCTGGATTATTGGAATAAGCTTCGTACGTCTTACACCTAAATTTTTTATTTATGCTGAACTTAAAACATTGATTTGAAATATTGCGAAATAGTGTCTTTTAGCTACAATGATGCGAGGAGAAATGTAATGATTAATGCGGCTAATATATTGGTGATTAATGGTTCATATCGGGATGATGGCATTACCGATCAGACGATTGAGATTATGGTTCAATCAATTATGGAATCTGGTGCAAGGGCGGATGTTGTATATCTTCGTGATTATCCGATCGGATTTTGTCTCAATTGCCGCGAATGTACTCAAACGTCAGGTGTATTGCCAGGAAAATGCGTGCAACAGGATGGTATGGAAGATTTGATTTCAAGAATAGAACAGGCGAGCGCTTATATCATTGCTTCACCCACCAATTTTGGATCAGTTACAGCAATTTTTAAACGGTTCATGGAGCGACTAGTGGTTTATGCTTATTGGCCGTGGGATAATAACTTTCCTGAGTATCGTAAGGATAATTCGTTAAGAAAAAAGGCTGTTCTCGTTTCTTCTTGTGCTGCTCCTGGGTTTCTTGGTCGTTGGCTATATGGTACCCATAAACAACTTAAAATGACTGCGCGCATTATTGGTGCGGATGTGGTGGGTACTTTGTTTACGGGCAGAATAGCCAAGGACAGCTACACAAGCTTACCTGAGAGCGTTCAGAAGAAAGCCAAGACTTTGGCTATAAAATTGATTTAGCTGTAAATAGTCAGCCTTTACTTGGTATCTTTAGGGTATCAATCCTCAACAATAGCCTCTTTGATGAAATCACCTTTTAAGAAGTCGGACATCAGGATTGTGGGATTTAGCGTGCGAAATGTGTCCATAATGCGATCAAGTGGCACGTCCGCATAATGGCCTAGGTCATCAAGATATTCCATGTGTTTTGCGCCGTCCTTTGTCAGGGTTTGGAATATTGAATCCTCGTAACCATTAAATTCAAGGGGATCAACATTAAATTTATGACAGAGTTCCGCATTAAAGGCGGGCGTCGCCTTAACCCATTTGCGTTCCAGAAATAATTCCGTATAGGCATGCCACGGCATAATATCGCTGCCAATAAATTGCCGCAGCCTTTCGCTCGTTACATGGTTTTTCACGTTGGCAAAACCAAGGCGGGCGGGTATCCCTATTGCCCGCGCTGTGGCCGCAAGAACGGCGCCCTTTGATATGCAAAAGCCGACATTCTGATTTAATGTCCAACTTGCCTTAAAAACATCTGGGTTATTATAATCAACATAAGGCGTATAGGAAAAATCATCTCGAATGCGGTTGTAAAGTGCGATGGCCTTATCAATATCCTTATCTATGCCTTGTGTTGTTTCCTTGGCATAGGCGATGATATTTTCCGCATCACTATCAATATATACGGAGGCTGTTAAATACATAGGGACGGACATGGCAGGGAGCCTTTATTTTTTAAACAAATAGTCCCTTGTTAAGGGAACCGAATCTTGCCTTTTGGCAAGTTGAAATTGGAATACCACATGACCTAGGTTACGAAAAGCACATTCCGCACTGGCCAGATAGAATTCCCACATGCGAAAAAATCTTTCATCATAAAGTTTAACAATGGCATCTTTATTTTTATGAACCCTCATGCTCCATTCTTTTAAGGTTTCCGCATAATGAAGTCGCCAAACTTCTAGGTCCGTAATATAAAGGCCCGATTTTTCAATAATAGGGGTTATTTCCGAAAGACTAGGGGCATAACCGCCAGGGAAGATATATTTTATGGTCCAAGGATCGGTGGAACCCTTGCCATCCGCCCGTCCGATCGTATGGATCAAAGCAACGCCATCATCTTTCAGGCTGTCATAAACCTTATCAAAATAGGTTTGATATTGCCGCCGTCCCACATGCTCAAACATGCCGACCGACACAATACGGTCAAATTTTTCAGTAACATTACGGTAATCTTGAAATTTATAATGGACCTTTTTGTCGACCTTATTTTCCTTGGCACGGTTGCAGGCTATCGTATATTGTTCACGGCTTAGGGTGACGCCTGTCACATCGGCACCAGACGATTTATTTAAGTGCAGGGCAAGACCGCCCCAACCGCATCCGATATCAAGAACTTTGTGATTTTTCTTGAGCAAAAGCTTTTTGGCAATGATATTTTTTTTATTTTCCTGAGCCTGTTCCAAGCTATCCTTCTCAGAAGAAAAATAGGCGCAGCTATATTGCCGGTCAGGATCAAGAAACAGGTCATAAAGTTTCCCAGATAAATCATAATGATGAGCCACATTCTTTTGTGACCGTACCGTGGAACTGATTTGGGCGACCCAGCTTTTGAATCGGCTATAGGGATCACCGCCCGTAAGATGCATGGCATTATCAGGCCGCCATTCCATATTTTTTGTAATCAAATAAAGAAAATCATAAATGCTCTTGCCATCCTCAATGGTCAAACGGCCATCCATATAGGCCTCACCCGCCTTTAGGTCTGGTTTAAAAAACAGTGCCATAGGAAGTTTTTTGTCATGAAAACGGATCGTGATTTCAGGAGATTTTGTGCCCACAAAGCTATGTTTCTGTCCTGTGGCATCAATAATATGAAGTGTACCAAAGCTTATGAGCTTTTTAAGAAAAAAAGATAATAAAAACATCATTTGCCCTGTTTAAGTTTGCAGCATAATGACATTTTGTCGTATGCTCTGCAAGATTATAATGTAAATATAGTCTCTTAGGAGTGAATAGATGAATATGATTTTAGCGGTGGCAGCAGGTGGGGCTTTAGGCGCTGTGGGACGTTTTCTGGTTGGAAAGATGATGTTGCGCCTTATGGGATCAGGTTTTCCTTGGGGAACGCTCACGGTTAATATATTGGGATCTTTTGCCATTGGCTTGATTGTGACATTGCTTGCTATTCGATATAATTTGTCCCATCAATGGCAAGGTTTTCTGGTTGTTGGTGTTTTGGGTGGATTTACAACATTTTCCGCCTTTTCATTAGAGGTTGGATTAATGTTGGAACGTCATGAAATGATGAATGCGGCCTTTTATATTTCGGCATCATTGACATTCGGTGTCGCCGCGCTTTTTTTGGGGCTTTACGCGGGTCGCAGTTTGGCGTAAGACCATGGCGCAGATTTAAGTTTCACTAAGGAAAATATATGTCCGGTGTTAGTCACCAAAAGGTTCAGTCGTTTGAAAATGACTGGCGTATTGATAAATGGTTCAATAAAAATTTCCCCGATTTAACCTTTGGGCATTTGTCTAAATTGTTAAGAACCGGACAGGTGCGTGTGGATGGTAAAAGAATCAAGGCAGGCTTTCGTGTGCTTGAAGGTATGGAAATTCGTATTCCACCCATAGGAGTAAATCCCTCTGGCACCCATGATGATAAAACCCCTGCGAAAAAGAAATCCTATAATGAGACCGATGCCCGTTATATTCGGGATATGGTGATTTATGAGGATAACAGTGTCATTGTTTTGAATAAACTGCCAGGCCTTGCGGTGCAGGGCGGCAGCAAGGTCACGCGTCATGTGGATGGGTTTCTTGATTATTTAAAGGGCAATAACCCTGAACGGCCAAAACTTGTTCACCGTATAGACAAAGATACCAGCGGTATTTTGGTCATTGCAAAAAACAGCAGAGCTGCAAAGTCTTTGACGGAATCTTTTCGTAATCGCAAGACGCAAAAGATATATTGGGCCTTGGTTGTGGGACGGCCAGAACGCAATGAAGGAACCATCAATGCACCCTTAGATAAAGAACCAGGGGCGGGCGGCGAACGGATGATGGTCAGCGATCAGGGTAAAAAGGCCGTCACAGATTTTCACCTCATGGATAGTGCCTTGCGGACGGCAAGCTGGATAGCTTTCAAACCTGTGACGGGTCGTACCCATCAAATCAGAGTTCATGCCACATTGCTTGATACCCCTATTGTAGGGGACGGTAAATACGGCGGCAAGGAAGCATTCCTTGATGGTACGGTCAGTAAAAAGCTTCATCTTCATGCCAGAAGTCTGGATATAGATCATCCCGATGGGGGAATATTGTCTGTCAGAGCAGAACTACCCCGCCATATGAAAGACAGTTGGGATATGTTCGGTTTTGACAAAGAGGATAAAAGCAATCCATTTATAGAGGATGATGATATTTGAGCAACCAAAATAAACTGATTATATTTGATTGTGATGGGACACTTGTTGATGGACAGCATTTGATTCTTGATTCTATGCAAAGGGCTTGCAAGGTTTGCCAAATAACTTATCCGGGGGACGATGCCATTCGAGAGATTGTGGGGTTGTCTCTTATGGAGGCTATTGGTATTTGCTACCCCAACGAAAATGAAAAGAACCATATGGCCCTTAAGGATGCCTTTGTGGAAAGATTTCAGGAATTGCGCCTTCGGGAAGAGGATGACGAGCCTTTGTTTGATGGTATTCTTGATACGATAAGATATTTAAATGACGGGGGTTATACGCTTGGTATTGCAACGGGGAAATCAAGGAGAGGTCTAAAATCCACCTTAAAAAACCATGGGCTAAGCGATTATTTTATCACTTTAAATACGGCTGACGATGGTCCGGGAAAGCCTCATCCTTCTATGCTTTATAATGCCATGCGGGACGTGGGTGTTTTGCCCGAAAATACCATTATGATCGGGGATACAACCTTTGATATTAAGATGGCGCTTGCGGCAAATGTGCATGCGGTTGGGGTGACTTGGGGATATCATAAGAGCGATAGACTGAAACAAGCAGGCGCTCATCATATTATTAGTCATATATCCCATCTTCGGAAGGTTATTGATGAAACGTTTTTATAAATTAGCCACCATAAGACCCTTGGACAATGGCTATGTCGTTGATCTTGACGGGCGTGAGGTAAAGACACCAGAAAAAAGAGCAAATGTTATTCCGACCAAGGCCTTGGCCGAAGCTATTGCGGTGGAGTGGAATGCTCAAAAGGATAAGGTGAATGCGAATGATATGCTACTTGCAAAATTAAATTATACAGCCATTGATCGGGTAGGGGAGCGGCGAAATGATTTGATGGATGAGCTTGTGAAATATGCGGGATCTGATCTTTTGTGTTATCGGGCGGAATTTCCTGAGATATTGGTGGAGCGGCAAAATAGATTATGGCAACCTCTTCTTGATTGGGTGCTATCAACCCATGATATGATGTTAAGGGTGACAAACGGCATCATTCATGTGGAACAGGATGCACAAGAAATTGCAAAACTTAGACAGTTTCTAACACCATTAAACAGCCATTTCCTGACGGCCTTTTATATTATGACGACCCTTTGTGGGTCTGTGACGATTGCGCTTAATTTAATTGGCGGCAATATCACCGTGGATCAGGCATGGGACGCCGCCCAATTGGATGAAAATTTTCAGATCGAACAATGGGGCGCAGACGATGAGGCGACTCTCCGCCATAATAACATGAAGGCGGAATTGGATAGTGTCGCCCGCTTTTTGGCTTTGCTTAACGCTTAAATTTTATGATCTGGCCTTTTATGATCAGGATGTCCAGATGTTTTCCATGGGGCAATAAAATGGTCGCCATTCTCGTGCCAACGGCTTATCTTGATATGATAGGTCTTATCCAGATTTTCTTCTGTAAGGACATCGTTCGGCGTACCTGTGGCACATATTTTTCCCTGATGCATCAAAACAAGCTCATCGCAGTACCGTTTGGCAAGCCCTAAGTCGTGGAGAATAATCAAGACGCCATGACCTTCTTTGGCTAAATTTTGTAATATATTCATGACTTGCAGTTGATGGTAGGGGTCAAGGGAGGCTATGGGTTCATCGGCGCAAAGATAATCCGCTTGTGATACCATGGCACGGGCTAACATGACACAGGCCTTTTCGCCGCCCGATAGGCTGGTTGTTAAACGATCGGCAAGATGTAACGTATCGGTTTTGATCATGGCATCTCGAATAATTTCTCTGTCCAAATCACTGATCTTTTGCCAAGGATCAAGATGGGGAATGCGACCCAGTGCAATAATATGGTTCACATCAAGAGGCCAATGAACAGGCGCACCTTGGGCGGCATAGGATATTTTTTTTGCTCTGTCTTTTATGGATAGGTTGGATAATTCTATATCATCAAGCTTTATGATGCCTGATGTTATATCCACAAAACCCATTATGGAACGCAGTAAGGTACTTTTCCCCGCTCCATTTGGGCCAATAAGACCAGTCATTTTACCCTTTGGAATTGATAGGCTAGCATTGTCTAAAATAACATGGCCTTTGATCGAGACATTAATATTGTGCGCTTTTATCATCATCTCATGGCACCTCTCGTTTTATAGATTATATAAAGAAAGAGTGGAGAGCCGATAAAGGCTGTGACAACACCGAGGCGCAATTGACCATGTCCAATCGGTATACGGGTGATGAGGTCAGCGAGGGAAAGCAATATTGCCCCAAGCAGTGCGCTTGGCACTAAAATCCGACTGGGGGCATGACCGACAAGGCTTCGGATGATGTGAGGCACCACAAGGCCGACAAAACCGATAGCGCCGCAAACCGATACGGTTGCCCCAACACTTATGGCACTGCCAATAATAACCTTCATGCGCAGATGTTTTATATTGATGCCAAGACTTTGTGCCGTATCACTGCCGAGACTGGAGGCATCTAAACCTTGCCCTATGCCCCGCATAATAAACCAGCCCAAGAAAATAAAGGGGCCTGCGAGCATGACATCGGTCATGGTTCTGTTTTCAAGCGACCCCAAAAGCCACATCACCATATCCTGTAACGACATAGGGCTATGGGCAAAATTCATGGTCAAGGATATGGCCGCCGTGGCAAGGGAGCTTATGCCGATACCAGCAAGTATCAGGGTCAGAACACTGCTGTCCCGACTTGATATCATGGATAAAATAAGGGTGGCACCCAGAGCACCTAACATGGACATAATTTGAATAGACAGGGGGAAAAGGGATGACATACCAAAATAAATAGAAATCACAGCACCAAGACCCGCTGAAGATGAGACCCCAATGATCCCGGGGTCTGCGAGAGGGTTACGGAGTAATCCTTGTAAGGCGGCGCCCGATAGGCCAAGGCTTGCACCTGCCAATAGGCCAATCAGCACACGAGGCAAGCGAAGTTCAAGCACGATAATTTCAATATTTTTATCCGCCATTCCCCCAAGAGCAGATAAAATTTCTTGTGCGGGAATAGGGGTTGTTCCGATAAAGAGCGATAAAAAAGTCACCATCAGGAGCAAAAGACCAAGCAATGAAATTAATAGGGTGGGAGAAATTTTCATTGAAATATCCTTTTCGCTTCGGCATGGATATATTCCGCCGCATCTAAAGAAAAGAAACCGTTACAAGATAAATATCGTCCCGGAACCATAATGGTTGGAATGGCGTCGATCATCTTTTTAATGCGGCTGTGTCTTGTTAGACTCCAATTGGAAATATGAACATTATCCATGTCAAAGAAACTGCCAATAATAATATCGGGTGGATTATTGACGAGTGCCTCTAGGGGTAAAGGCTGCCATCCAATAAGGCCTAATTCTTCGGATATGGGCTGAAGTCCAGAAAGTCTTATGATGTTATCGATAAAGGTATCTTTTCCAGCCGTAATGCCACCGGGCGCAATATAGGCGGCCCTTGGTTTATGGCCTGAAATAGAAAAATTTTCTTGATTATACTGCAAGTCTGTCATGCGGCTCTGATGATTTTTTATCATCCTGTCTGCCCGTTCCGATTGCCCAAGTGCCATTCCGATAAGGCGTATATTATCATATAATATTTCCGGATTAGAACCATATTCAGTTGTTGCAATGGGAATATTGGCCCGTGCCAAAAGGGGTAACATTCGATAACCACCCCAAGAACGAATAACAATATCAGGCCTCATATGAAGCACTTCTTCTGATGTTGTGTGAAACTGCGGCAGACCTTTGGCCTTTTTGCGGTAATAGGAATGGGCTTCGGTTGCGTCAGTTGTGAGTGCCATAATTTGAGAAGGATCAGCAAGCGATAGAATAAACTGGTCAGCACAATAGTCTAGTGATACGGCCTGTGGTTTTTCTTGAGCCAAGGAATTTGCCGTAACGTATAGCAATGTCGCAACAAAAAGAGGCATGATTTTTATATATTTTGCTGCGACATTTTTCATGATACTAGAATTTTCCTCTTAGACCAATATAGTATGATCTGTCTGGGGTCCCGTAGCCTGCGACTTGTTGATATTCTTTGTCAAACAGGTTATCAATTCTTCCATAAAATTCAATTTTATCAGTGAGTTGATAGGAAGACTTAAGGTCAAATCTTAACCATCCTTTGGTGCCATCTGTCCATGCGTCACTTTCTTTACCGTTATAGATCATACTCGCTCCCAGACTTAAGTCTGATGTTGTCTGCCACGTGATTTCAGCAAAACCTGCATTTTTGGGCGTACGGATAAGGGGCGTATCCAAATTTGTGTCCTTGGCATTCGTATAGGTGTAATTTCCACTAAGGGATAGATTTTCCGTTACGTGTAAATCGGCAAATATTTCAATACCCTTGGTATGGACGTTATCCAAGTTAAAATAGAGACCATTCCAACCAATCATATTTTTAAATTTTTGATCAAAATATGTTATTCCAATCTGAATTTTATTATCCAGAATATTTTGTTCTATACCAATTTCCCAACCGTTGGATTCTTCGGGTCTTAGATCAGGATTGCCGCTCCAACCATCGGTTAACTGATAGATGGTAGGGGCCTTAAAACCTTCGCCCCAGTTGGCAAAAATCTTGGTATTGCTTTCAGGAAAATAATAGGCTGCCGTAAAGCGAGAGGTTGTTGTGCCGCCGTACTGGTTATGATCGTCATAACGCAGCCCCGCCGTTATGGTTAGCCCGTCAATGCCTTGCCAGCTTAGCTCGGAAAAGACGCTATCAATATTAAATTTCAAGGATGAAATTGTATCTGATTTGGTTTCCTCATGTTGTAAACCAAAGGAAATACCAAAATCGTCATTCACGTCATAATGACCAAGGTAATCAAGATTAAGGCGATTACCTTCAAAGCTTAGGTAAGAAACAGGCAGACCATCATTTTCGCCCCGACGCTTGATCGTGGAATATTCAACAGAAAGACTATTTTGCAATGCCCCATCCAGATAGTTAAAAAATCCCCGTCCTGCAATCAGAAATTCTTTACTGAAGCTCACATCATTTGTATCGCTTAGGCTATAAAAGGGTGGCGGGAAGCCATCATAGTCAACACGGCTGTCACCATATCGGCTAATCAGTTGCAGGCTATGGTTCTCAGATAATTGAGCGGTAATCTTACCGTGAAGGCTTATGTTGCGGTAACCGTCATTTTCTGAATTACCATCATTTTTATCGGCCTTTGAAATGCCGTCGGTGGTGATGGTGCTTGCGGACAGATTGAAACTAATCTTATCCATCTGGCCCATTATATTGCCGCCTGCACGGAATGTATTATAGGACCCGCCCTCGGCATAGAGGCTGCTTTTAATGTCCTCTGTTCCTGTTGGGGTAATGATGTTGACAACGCCACCCATAGCATCTGATCCGTAAAGTATGGATTGGGGACCCCGTAATACTTCAATTCTTTCCACGCCGCTTGGGTCAAGATTGGCAAAGTCGTAGCCACCATTTGGGGCGGCCACATCATTCATCTGTATTCCGTCAATGAGAACCACGGTTTGGGCAGATGCGGCACCACGAATGCGAACCGATGACGTGCCGCCAAAAGGTCCATTTTGATTAAGAGAAACGCCAGCAACATTTTGCAGTATATCCTGAATAAAAACCGTTTGGGATTTTTCCATGTCTTCGGCTGTGATGACAGTAACACTGCTGCCGATTTCTGACAGGGGGCGGGCGTAACGGGTGGCGGAAACGATTATTTCTTCAAAGTCTGTCTCTGCTGTGTGGGCAGATGATGGGATAAAGACAGAGGTAAAAAGGGCTATGGTTAGTGATATTTTGTACTTCATTTTAAGATCCAAACTACTGCAAAATGCAGTTAAATTTTTTAAACTAAGTGTTTGGATGTTTTATGAAAAACATAATGACATTCCGCACACGGCAACATATGTCACCTATGCGGAAATTCCGCTCTGTCCCATTAACCCGATAGGCAGAAAGGGCGACCTGATGGCAGGTTTCCTGACTTATGGGTTATGGCTTAATATCACCTTCCTAAGTTTCCTCAGTGGTATTTTCGATACAAGCTCGCCAATTACAGTTGCGGGTACAGTCACGGATATGGCCGTGTTCCCTATTATCCCCTAACGGGGCACCATCGTTAAGTAATCTATAGTGAATTATTTTTTAACTGGCAAGAAAAAATAGAAAGTGATTCTTCTTATTTTTAAATTATTGATTTTATGATGTGCAATGTAAAGCTATGGAATTATGGTCCTGCACCTTGACTGACATCACCTAAATGAAGGTGTTTGATAAAAATATAATATATTTTGAGGGCAAATCATTATAGTGCTTGACGCCGTTTTTTTCCTCTATATGTTCTGCGGTGGGCTATCCCTCCCCAACGGGGGACGCCTATTCTGCAAGGAGTAGGAGAAAAAAATGAAACCTTTACAGAAACCAGCGAACCCGCTGTTTTCGTCTGGACCCTGTGCGAAACGCCCAGGCTGGACGATCCAAAATTTAGAAAACGCGCCACTTGGTCGTTCTCATCGTGCCAAAATTGGCAAATCTCGTCTTAAAGAAGCTATTGACCGCACAGCAGCCGTACTGGGTGTTCCAGAAGGTTATCGCGTCGGTATTGTTGCAGGCTCTGATACTGGTGCTGTTGAAATGGCTTTATGGTCATTACTGGGCGCACGTGGTGTTGATATGCTGGCGTGGGAAAGTTTTGGTTCAGGTTGGATCACAGACGTGACCAAGCAACTAAAACTAGATGACGTGAGAACATTAACGGCTGATTATGGTGATTTGCCTGATCTCTCAAAAGTTGATCCCGCTCGTGATGTTGTCTTTACTTGGAACGGTACCACATCTGGCGTTAAGGTTCCCAATGGGGACTGGATCAGTGAAAAACGTGCCGGTCTTACCATTTGTGATGCAACATCAGCGGCTTTTGCCATGGATCTTCCTTGGGATAAGCTTGATGTGACCACATTTTCTTGGCAGAAAGTCTTGGGCGGTGAAGCGGCTCACGGCGTTATTATACTTAGCCCTCGTGCGGTGGAACGTCTGGAAAATTATAGCCCATCATGGCCATTGCCAAAAATTTTCCGCATGACGAAGGGTGGAAAATTAATTGAGGATATCTTTACTGGTGCGACCATTAATACACCTTCCATGTTATGTGTAGAAGACTATCTTGATGCGCTTAAATGGGCAGAAAAAATTGGTGGCTTAAAAGGTCTGATCCAAAGATCGGAAGATAATCTTGCGGTGCTTCGGGATTGGGTTATTGCCAATGACTGGGTAGAGTTTCTCGCCAATGATGCGGCGACCGTATCCAACACCTCTGTTTGTCTTAAAATTGTAGCACCTTGGTTTACCAATATGGATACAGCTGCGCAAGCAGCAGCTGCTAAGGAAATTGCGACGCTTTTGGACAAGGAGGAGGCTGCCTTTGATATTGCGGCTTATCGTGATGCGCCGGCGGGACTTCGGATATGGGCTGGATCAACGGTGGAGGCTGCTGACCTTTCGGCACTTTTGCCTTGGCTTGATTGGGCTTACGGACAAGTTAAAGCTAAATATGAAGCATAAGCCGCACTCTATTGAAATTCAATAATTTTCTATTTTTTATAAAGGATATCTGAAAATGGTAAAGGTACTTATTTCTGATAAATTAAGTCCACTGGCAAAACAAATTTTTGAAAAGCGTGGCATCGAAGTTGACCAGATTGTTGGTCTAAGCCCTGAGCAACTTATTGAAGCCATTCCTCGTTATGATGGGTTGGCCATTCGTTCCGAAACCAAGGTCACGAAGGCCGTTCTTGATGCGGCTAAGAATTTGAAAGTTGTCGGACGTGCAGGCATTGGTGTGGATAATGTGGATATTCCTGCGGCAACTTCAAACGGTGTTGTGGTGATGAATACCCCCTTTGGTAATAGCATAACAACAGCAGAACATGCCATCGCCATGATGTTTGCGGTTGCCCGTCAAATTCCCTTGGCCAATGCAAGCACCCATGCTGGTAAGTGGGAGAAATCCCGTTTCATGGGGGTTGAGCTTACGTCCAAGGTTCTTGGTATTATTGGTTGTGGAAATATTGGAACTATTGCCGCCGAGCGGGCAATTGGTCTTAGAATGAAGGTTATTGCCTTTGATCCTTATTTGTCTGTTGAACGGGCAGCTGAAATTGGGGTTGAAAAAGTTGAGCTTGATGATCTTTTTGCCAGAGCTGATTTTATCACTCTGCATACTCCTCTGACTGATAGCACAAGAGGCATTATAAATGCGGACGCCTTTGCCAAGATGAAAGATGGCGTGCGAATTATCAATTGCGCCCGTGGAGGCTTGGTTGATGAGGCCGCTTTGCTTGCTGCTTTAAACAGTGGCAAGGTTGCTGGTGCCGCCTTAGACGTGTTTGAAAAGGAACCCGCTAAGGAAAATATTCTTTTTGGTCATGAAAAGGTTGTTGTCACACCGCACCTTGGCGCCTCAACGTCAGAGGCACAGGTGAATGTTGCCGTACAGGTTGCAGAACAGATGGCCGATTATTTGCTTGATGGCGCGGTGACTAATGCGTTAAATATGCCGTCTTTATCCGCCGAAGAATCTGTCCGTCTAAGACCGTATTTATCTCTTGCCAAGCAGCTTGGCAGTTTTGCAGGCCAATTGACGGAGCATGCCCTTAAATCCATTCAAATTGAATATCAGGGAGATGTGACCGAACTAAACATCCGGCCTTTGACGTCGATTGTGGTCGAGGGGTTACTTCAACCATTAATGGATTGTGTCAATATGGTCAATGCGCTTTCTGTGGCTAAGGAACGTGATATTGATGTGGTGGAAACGCGTCATGATTCAGAAGGCGACTATAACACTTACATTAAGGTCACCGTAACAACAGATAAACAGGTTCGCAGTGTTGCAGGAACTCTGTTTGCGGACAAACGCCCTCGTATTGTGAATGTGAAAAATATCATAATTGAAACTGAACTGACACCTCATATGCTTTATGTATCCAACGAGGATATTCCAGGCTTTATCGGTGCCTTGGGTACGACACTTGGGGATGCGGGATTGAATATTGCAACCTTTAGTCTTGGTCGTGCAGTACAGGGAGGCGAAGCGATTGCACTTGTTGCTATTGATGCACCAGCAAGCGGAGCGACGGTGGCTGCGGTACAAAAATTACCCCATGTTAAACAGGTTAAAGCTTTGACTTTTTAACGATGTTTATCTTTAATTATTAAGAGACCCCTTGATTCTTATTGAGGGGTCTTTTTTTTGCTTATACTATGGTGCTGTTAATTGACGGATTGATAGAGCTAGGCTATAAGCACGGCGGTGTTAAAATACTACACTTGAGATGGACGTGATATGCCAAAAACAGATGTTGACCCCAATGATACAGCTCTCCTTCCAGAAGGACTGCATGATACGCTCGCCTATGACGCAGAATATCAGGCTGAAGTCATTGAAAAACTAAGGCAATGTTTTGCCCGTTATGGCTATGAAAGGGTTGTACCCCCTTTGCTTGAGTTTGAGGAAAGTTTACTGAGTGGGCTTGGAAAGGCACAATCCCGTAATATGTTTAGGGTGATGGACCCGATCAGTATGCGTATGATGGCAGTGCGTAATGACATGACGGGGCAGGTGGCGCGTATTGCACGAACAAGATTATCCCGCTCCCCCCGTCCTCTGCGTCTCAGTTATTCTGGCAGTGTGCTTCGGGTGCGGGGCAGCCAGCTTAGACCTGAACGGGAATTTAAGCAGGCGGGCGTCGAATTGATCGGGAGCAACAGTTCCGAATCCTATGTGGAAATTATTCTACTGGCGCGGGATGTACTAGATGGGGTTGGCATTAAAAATGCGAGTATCGACCTGACAATGCCTTTGTTGGTACCGGCAATTTGTGAGGGCCTTGGACTTGATAATGAAACCTGTATGTCCGTAAGGGTTGCCTTGAATGCAAAAGATATTGGCGCATTGGAAAATCTGGACGGTGAAATCGGACAAATAAGCCGCAAGCTTTTATCTGCGGCTGGTTCAGCGGGTAAGGCAATGTCTATTATCAATGGTTTGAAACTTCCAAGTGCCGCCAAAAAAATATGTGATGAGCTTGCACAACTTCTTGTTCGCCTGAATGAGGTTGCACCAGAATTAAAGGTTACCATAGATCCCGGTGAATATAGTGGTTTTGAATTTCAAACAGGTATCGGTTTTTGTCTTTTTGCAAAGGGTGTGCGGGGTGAACTTGGGCGTGGGGGGCGTTATCTGATTGAAGGTCATGGAAAAAGTGAACCTGCTACAGGTTTTTCTCTTTATTTGGATAGTTTGATGCGCGCCGTGCCTGAGATGGACGCCCTTAAATATATATATTGTCCTTTTGGAATGAAACAAAGTGATTTGGATAAAATCCGTAATGACGGTTACCGAACAATTTGTGGCTTAGAGGCCGTCAAGGATGGAATGACTGAGGCCAAAAGATTGAAATGTGGATTTGTCTGGCAATCAGGTCAGGTTATTAAGATTTAGCACAGACTTTTTGAAAGGGTTATTTAGTGGCAAATGTGGTTGTGGTTGGCTCCCAATGGGGCGATGAGGGAAAAGGCAAGATCGTTGACTGGTTATCTGAACGCGCCGATGTCGTTGTTCGATTTCAGGGTGGTCATAATGCGGGTCATACACTTGTTATTGATGGTAAAGTTTATAAATTAAGTCTTCTTCCCTCTGGCATTGTCCGTGGCGGAAAATATTCAGTGATCGGTAATGGGGTTGTGGTTGATCCATGGGCCTTACTACGTGAGATGGATCTGCTTCGGTCACAGGGTGTTGAGGTAACGTCAGACAATCTGATGTTGGCGGAAAATTGTGCCTTGATTTTGCCCTTGCACGGGGAACTTGATGCAATCCGTGAAGATGCCACGAGCGTCGGCACTGCGGGTGGACCCAAAATTGGAACCACTCGTCGTGGTATTGGACCTGCTTATGAAGATAAGGTTGGTCGCCGGGCACTCAGAGCTTGTGATCTTAAATCGGATTTAGCCATTGAAAATCGGATAGATGTTTTACTTAGCCACCATAATCCCTTGCGTCGGGGGCTCGGGGTTCCTGAAATTGATCGGGAGGTTTTGATTGCTCAACTTAAGGAAATTGCACCTAAAATTATACCTTTCATTGGGGCAAGTTGGCGAGTGTTGGATAAAATGCGCCATGACCGTAAACGAATTTTATTTGAAGGTGCACAGGGCATTATGCTTGATGTGGATCATGGTACCTATCCCTTTGTCACATCCTCTAATACCATAGCCTCACAGGCCGCTGGCGGAAGTGGCACGGGGGCGAGAACTCTTGATTATGTGCTTGGCATTACCAAGGCCTATACGACCCGTGTTGGCGAAGGTCCTTTCCCCACTGAATTATTTGATGAAATCGGCAAAGGAATTGGGGCGCGGGGTCATGAATTTGGTACCGTTACGGGTCGAAGCCGCAGATGCGGTTATTTTGATGCGGTTATGGTGCGTCAAGCAACAAAAATTGGCGGTATTTCTGGGATTGCCCTTACTAAACTTGATGTGCTTGATGGGTTGTCGGAATTAAAAATCTGTGTTGCTTATGATCTTGACGGTGAACGGATTGATTATTTCCCTGCCTCTACCGAAGATCAGGCAAAGGTTACGCCGATCTATGAAACATTAGAAGGCTGGTCCGATAGCACATATGGTGCCCGCAGTTGGATTGATTTGCCAGCAACAGCGATTAAATATATTCGCCGCATTGAAGAATTGATTGAAACTCCAGTGGCACTTTTATCCACAAGCCCAGAACGGGAAGATACTATTTTGGTGCAGGATCCTTTTGAAGATTAAGTAATATTAACATGTTGAGGTTGAAACGGCGTCATTGATAATATTGTTAATTGATCCAAGGCGGGGTCGAAAAAAGGACTGATATTCTATTTTAGTACCCAAATTCAAAAATCCAATAATGGGTGTGAAATTATAGACCACATCTGCAACGACAATAATTTGCGATGTGGTAACGATCATATTGGCGGGAATATCATTGGTGAGAACTTGCGTGCCTTTGGGGCCAAATTTGTTGCTGACAGTTGCATATCCATAACATCTCTGCCACGAAACCTCATAGCTATCAGGGGCGGCTCCATCGACGCCCATTCCTATAATGGTCGTGACTGTTGCTTTGCCGTCCGCTGCAAGATCAAAGGGTTTGCTGACTTCCCCTATGGATAACATCATGTCTGATACTTTGGATTCTGTTAAACCCTCGTCCATTTGGGTGATGAGATTAGAAATTGTATAGGCCGCTTTTGATATTTTTTGCTGGGCAATGAGATAGGATACAACATCGGCGCTAGCAAGAAGCATCATAATCAAAACAGGGGCAACGAGTGCCATTTCAAGGGCGGCTACTCCCTTGGGACAATCTTTTATTGATTTAATATATTTTATCACCGTTATATGCATAGGTTTAATCCTGTTTTGGCGGGACAGTTTCTTAAGTGCAGATCACATTGTTACTGGGTTCCCATGAAACCCCACCAAAAGGTTCATTTCTGATGGCTGTACTGGCTGATAATTCAATATGATCAACGCCGTTCATCACAGTTTTCATAAAACTTGTCATATAAGGAAGATTCACGTCAACCTTCATAATCATAATATTTTCTTCTCCCCCAAGTCCTGTTGATCCCATATCCATATCCCAGAAGGCATTATTATTGACATCGGTGAAACATTCGCCGACGTCATATTGTTCATTACCGTCTTGATCGACGTAAGGTTCAGCTTTCCCGATATTGGCAAAGGAATCATAAACTTTCATAGATATAGTGATGCCAGTTGTCACACCAACGCTTGCAAGAGAAGACCGTACAAGGGATTCAATATAGCTTGCGCGGGTATCATAACCATTCGGTAGAGCGCCAGTCATGGCAGTGCGGGACGAGTCCGTGACCGCACCTTCCAACGCCGCATTGACCATATAGATATGTCCCATTTCAAACATGCCGACGGTCATGGCGAAAAAAACCGGTAGGACAAGCGCATATTCAACGATCGCAACGCCGTCCTCTTTCCGACATATGGTTTTTAAAATATGAGGTGTGATTTTAATCAATATATATTCCGCCTATTTTAATATTTGTCGGAATTATACCGCAAATTTCTTAAACTTGCTTTAAGGGTTAGACATAATTGTCTTAAAATTTGAAGTATTAATTAATCTCGATGAAACTTATACGTGTTAGTTTTTAACCGTAGCGGTAATGTTTTCAGATTATATTTCTGAATTGGAGGACAAATTGTTTCTTAATATTATTCAAGGGCTGTCTAAATTTATAGTCCGAATAAAAAAAGCCGAAAATGGCCTGATTCTGATCAAAACAATATTCATGCTGATCCCTCTCATCGGGGCACTTGGAATCGGTATTGATATGTCAAGAGCCTATCTTTATCGGTCAAAGTTATCGGG
Source organism: Emcibacter sp. (assembly GCA_021741205.1). Lineage (GTDB taxonomy): Bacteria > Pseudomonadota > Alphaproteobacteria > Sphingomonadales > Emcibacteraceae > Paremcibacter. The sequence continues at coordinate 93,550 of JAIOYI010000008.1, read as the reverse complement.
TGCTCTTGATGCTGCGGCACTTGCGGGTGGGAAGGCATTTCATTCTGCAACCAGAGATGATGAAATTCAATCTTTCTTTGACAGTAATTTTTTGGCAAATTATATGGGAGGGACATTGGGTCAATTGACCATTACGGAAATTGATTCTGTTCATAAGACGCTGACAGTTTCGGCGAGGGGATCAGTGCCTTCGACCTTTATGTCACTTTTTGGATTTCAATCTATTCCAATTAATGTTACGGCGGAAACAACAAGCAAGACTACGGGATTGCAACTTGTAATGGTGCTTGATTCTACGGGTTCCATGAGAAGTTCAGAGGGTTCTGGTTCACGAATGGACGCCCTTAAGGATGCCTCAACCACACTTATTAATTCTTTATTTGGCGGCGAAACAGTATCGGACAATCTGGAAATTGCCGTTGTTCCCTATGTTACAACGGTCAATGTAGGCCATTTGTTGGATAGCACCTATCTGGATATGTCGGGCGTTCCTGCGAGCTATACATATGATCCGGCGAATTTAGAAAAATGGAGCGGATGTGTTGAGGCAAGACCTACCAATGCCGCGCTGGATTCTTCTGCCTATGACGTTCAGGTTGACTATAACGGCGTTGACTGGGTACCTTTCCTTTGGCGGCCTCATTATGACAATCATTTTTATAGTCTTGCGGACATGAAAGGTCCTAATGGTGAAAATTGGCCTGCACCAAGTTATCAGCTTCCGGGCGGTAGTGGTGAAGGGTCAAGTGATGCAGGACCAAATATCAATTGTCCAGCACCTGTGCTTGATTTTACCAATGATAAGACAGCCTTAACCGATTATATATCCACACTTTATTATTCGTATAACCGTGGGGGAACGATTGCCAATTTGGGGATGATATGGGGTTGGCGTATGCTGCATACGGGGGAACCATTTTTTAATCCGGTGGCTTATGATGATGACCAGATGATAAAGGCTGCTATCCTCATGACGGACGGTGAAAATTGGATAATTAATTCTAGAGGTAAGAACGCTTATTATGATGGCATGGATAAATCCAATGATAATAATGATACCTATGATGATGATGGGGACGACCAATGTCCTAAATGTGGAACGAAGGTTTGGGACAGCGGTGATGAAAATAATGGTCCAAATGCCTTTGATGCGAGCAATGGGTCAAGCATTGGAACCTATTATAAGGGGGATTATTCCGGTTATGGCCGCCGTGATGAAGGGCGCTTAGAAGGTGCGACAAGTCAAAGTGCGACAACGAATGCCATCAATAAACGTTTGGCCCATGTATGCGCCGGTATGAAAGGTATGGGGATTATGGTTTATACCATTACCTTTGGTAGCGGAGCGACCGATACGACGCTTCAAAATCTTTATCGAGGTTGTGCGACTGACAGTGGGAAATATTTTCATGCACCGTCATCTTCTGAACTTGCAGGAGCATTTGAAGCCATTGCTAATGATCTTTCCAATTTGCGCTTGAGTAAATAATTTTTGTTGTGCTGTTTTTTTTGGTTCACAGCGCAAGTAAAAACGGTTATAAAAACTCTATAGTGTAATTTTACAAAAGAATTGGCATGAAACAGAGAAATATTTCATCTTTAAATATCGCTAGCATTAGCAAGATTATTGCTGATGCTAGACTGTTGGCTTGTTCTTCACTCCTCCTCCTATCCCTTCTTCTTGGTCGACTTATTCGCCCCTGACGCTTTCATCATTTAACCAGTTAACTGGCAGGCGTTTAGGGGAGAAAGTAAAGTCTCGTTCCTTTTGGGAACTATTGTATAATTCATTTAAATTAAGGTTGGAAAAATGACCATAGATAAGAATAGAGTAATTATTTTTGATACAACATTACGGGATGGGGAGCAGTCGCCGGGATGTTCCATGACATTAAGCGAAAAATTGCGTGTGGCCGAGGCGCTTGAAAATTTGGGGGTTGATGTGATTGAGGCGGGATTCGCTATTGCCTCCAACGGTGATTTTGAGGCTGTTTCACAGATTGCTCAATTATTAAAAAAAACGGCTGTATGTTCGTTGGCAAGAGCCTCTCATAAGGATATTGATCGGGCGGCTGAAGCCTTGAAGCATGCCGTGCGTCCCCGCATTCATACCTTTATTTCCACAAGTGCGCTGCATATGGAACATAAGCTTCAAATGACACCAGACGAGGTAATCTCCCGTATAGCAGACAGTGTAAGCTATGCCCGCAATTTATGTGATGATGTGGAATGGTCTTGTGAAGACGGCACAAGAACAGCAACGGATTTTCTGTATCGTAGCATTGAGGTTGCGATCAAATCAGGTGCCACGACCATTAATGTTCCCGATACCGTAGGCTATACAACTCCTAGTGAATATCGCAGGATGATACAGGGAATAATTGAAAATGTACCTAATTCTGACAAAGCCATATTCTCTGCCCATTGTCATAATGACTTGGGACTTGCTGTGTCTAATTCTATTGCGGCGGTGCAGGGGGGAGCAAGACAGATTGAATGTACTATTAACGGGATTGGTGAGAGGGCTGGTAATGCGGCACTGGAAGAAATCATCATGGCTTTTCGAACAAGACAGGATATTTACCCCTATCACACTGGGATCATCACTCAAAATATTATTAGGACATCAAAACTTGTTTCTTCTGTTACGGGACTGGATGTGCAAAATAACAAAGCTATTGTTGGAGCCAATGCCTTTGCTCATGAAAGTGGTATTCATCAGGACGGCATGCTGAAAAATGCTGAGACTTATGAAATTATGACGCCTGAATCGGTGGGATTAAAAAAGTCAGAACTTGTGATGGGAAAACATTCTGGTCGGCATGCCTTTCGGGATAAGCTGAAAGACTTGGGTTATGAACTTGGCGATAATGAATTTATGAGCGCCTTCACAAGATTTAAGGATCTCGCGGATGTAAAAAAGACCCTTTATGATGATGACATTATTGCCATCGTTGATGAAAATATGAGGGATAATGACCGCATGAAGATCACGGATTGGTCATTTATTTGTGATAGTGGAAAATCGAGTGCGGCAACATTCAAATTAACTGTTGATGGCAAAGCCGTTTCTGTATCAAGCGAAGGCAATGGCCCCGTTGATGCGTCTTTTAAGGCTTTGCGTGGATTAACGGACGGCGAACCTCATCTTGAGCTCTATCAAGTGCATGCGGTGACCCGTGGTACGGATGCGCAGGCGGAGGTGACAGTACGGCTTGAAGAAAATGGTAAAACCGTTAATGGGCACGGTGCTCATGTGGACACACTTGTAGCCTCGGCCAAGGCCTATGTGAATGCTTTGAACAAGCTTCAGGTAAAAAGAGAAAAGACCGCACCTGAAATTATGAGTGATTGAAGTTGTTAGGGTCAGGTTATATTAGCTTGTCCCTCTTCTTTCTCTGTGGAACCCCATGTTATGGATTTGTGATTAAAGCCCTCTTCTATGGTCGGTTTAACGACGGAAAAATAAGGTGATAGGTCAAAATCCCGAGGTGTGAAAAGGCTATAATGGCGAATGTGGTATATTTCTTTTTCAAGATAACGTGCTGTGCCATTATCAACACATTCCTTTGTTATGTGAGGTAAAATAGGATAATTTATAGATTGAAACGCCTGTGCGATAAGCGTTGAACAGATGGCTCGTGTGGGGTCACCGCTCCCTAAGGCAAGCATGCGTCTGCGCATAAAAATAGGCACAGGCGGATAGGGAAAGAGATAACGGACAAGGTCAATAATATTTTTCATGTCATATTGATGACCAATGCTGTTAATGGCAAAGATGGTGACTTGGTTTATTTCATCGGCATTTAAATTTTTTGGTCGGCAAATTCGGGTGTTGAATTGTTTATATTTACTTAAGGGAACCGCTTTAACACCGCCGTCTGCTTCTGCTTCGATCAGACATAAAGCTTCACCATTTTTTGTTTTGGTCAAAAGGCTATCACCGATATATAAGGTGGCATGTGACCATGTGGATTGGGTCAAAAATTTGATGATACTGCTGATACGTTGATTCCCTTCAATCAAAAGAACATCGCCTGGTTTAAGGTGATTTTCTAGAATTTTAGGGCTCGTAACAGAAAAAGTTTCGTATTTCCAAACAGGTTTATGGATATAATTAATGATATAACCAGATATTTTTTCTTTTAACCATTTAAACATATCATACCTATATTTTTTAAGTTCATGGTGCTTGTACCCAACGCCAATTGCTATTAATATCCCTTTTAATCGGGTAATTGTTTAAATATAGCGGAAAAAAGTATAAAATTCTTCATATACTATACAATTTTTTTTCTTTCAGAGTGCTATGTTACGGCAAACAAGATATAAGAAAATAAAATCAGAACTGGTCTTCTGAACTAAGTTTAATTTTAAGAGATAAATAGGCGATAATATATGTTAGAAAAGCTTCTTGGGATGTTTTCAACCGACATGGCTATTGATTTAGGGACAGCAAATACGCTTGTCTATGTAAAAGGTCGCGGTATTGTATTGAATGAACCCTCTGTCGTTGCCATTAAAAATGTTAATGGGGTTAAATCCGTGATTGCGGTGGGGGAGGCCGCCAAATTGATGTTGGGCCGCACACCGGGTGACATCGAAGCCATTCGCCCTCTTAGGGATGGTGTTATTGCCGACTTTGAAGTTGCTGAAGAAATGATTAAGGACTTTATCCGTAAAGTTCATAACCGCAGCCTGTTTGCAAGCCCTCATATTGTTATTTGTGTGCCTTCTGGTTCCACCCCCGTGGAGCGCAAGGCTATTCGCGATAGTGCCTTGGAGGCAGGGGCACGTCGGGTCTCTTTAATCGAGGAACCTATGGCGGCGGCTATTGGGGCTGGACTTCCTGTGACGGAACCCACAGGCTCCATGATTGTTGATATTGGCGGCGGTACAAGCGAAGTTGCTGTGATTTCTCTTGGCGGTATTGTTTATGCGGCCTCCGTTCGGGTTGGGGGGGATAAAATGGATGAGGCTATTATTTCTTATATCCGTCGTAACCATAATCTATTGATTGGTGAAGCAACGGCTGAGCGCATTAAAAAAGAAATCGGAACTGCAGCACCACCAGAGGATGGCGTGGGGAAAACCATGGAAATCAAGGGACGTGACCTTATGAACGGGGTTCCAAAAGTGATTGTCATTGATCAGCTCCAAATTTCCGAGGCCTTGGCTGAACCCGTAAGTGCCATCGTTGAGGGTGTAAAGACCGGACTTGAAAGAACACCGCCAGAACTTGCCTCTGATATTGTGGAAAAGGGTATTGTCCTAACGGGGGGTGGGGCGTTGCTCCGTGATCTGGATAAGGTTATCCGAAAGGCAACAGGACTTTCTGTGATCATTGCCGATGAACCATTGACCTGTGTCGCACTGGGCACGGGACGAGCATTGGAAGATGAAATACTGAAACATGTTCTGCTTGATTCATATTAATTTTATACAGTGAGGTGAGGGTGAAATATGAAGGAGTTAAGGTATAGATTTTCCACCGGCTTCTTCATTATATTGTCTCTTGCCCTACTGATATTTGGGGGAAATAATACATCACTAATGGGTAATATCCGATCAACAACATTGGATTTTTTCGTTTCGGTTTTTAATGTGGTCTCCCTACCATTGGAGGGTGCGGATAGTTTTGCTCAGTGGATGCAGCGGGTTGCTATTGTATTTTCGGAAAATGAACGGTTGCGCAATGAGAATGAGCAATTAAAGCAAGCTCAAATAATATCTTCTCAACTCGCTATTGATAATCAACGATTAAAAAGACTGTTAAATGTTGGTGAAGGAAAAATTAATACTATTGCTGCGGCACGGGTTGTATCGGACAGCAATAGCCCTTTCTTTAAAAGTGTCTTGATTAATCGTGGTGTTAATAATGGTATCAAGAAAGGTTATGCGGTCATTAATGAAGATGGTATTGTCGGACGGATAATTAACGCTGGATACTCATCCTCCCGAGTATTGCTTGCCACAGATATGAACAGCCGTATTCCCGTAAAACTTGCCGCTACGGGAATAAATATGATCCTTGAAGGAGATAACTCGCCTTATCCGAGACTTTCTTTTTTGCCTATAGGTGAAGAAGTTGCCATTGGGGATCTTATTTTGACGTCGGGGTATGGGATGATATTTCCCCATGACCTACCTGTTGGTCAAGTGGTTGAGATCAATGATAAGGATATCAGGATAAAACTATCGGCTAAATTGTATAATCTAAATTATGTTAGTATTGTTGCCTATGATGTTCTTCAAAAATTGCCTGATGCTTTTGAGGGCGAAGTAAAGGAGGAAGCAAACTAAATGGTGGCGTTGGACAATAAATCAGGCATTGGATTTAAGGCGGGAATACCCTTTATAAGTACAGTGATCCTTATTCTTCTTATGCAACTTCACTATAAAATACCTTATATTAATAATATATTTCCTTATTTTTCTCTATTGGCCATATATTACTGGTGTATATTTAAACCTAACCTCATGCCGATGAGCGCTGTTTTTTTTCTGGGGTTATTTCAGGATATTCTCAGTGGCGGACCGCTTGGCATGACGGCGTTATGTTTTATTCTGATACGGGTTTTTGTCATTGCCCAAAGCGGACGATTTCTGGAGCGAGAATTTTTATTCAATTGGCTTGTCTTTATCATGGTATCCATTGTCTATGGATTTTTAAATTGGGCAATCGCCTCTTTATATCTTAAAGAAACTCAAAATTTATGGAATAGTTTGGGGCAGAGCTTACTTACGATCGCAATTTTTCCGTTCCTTTCCCTTATGCTCAGTTGGGTGAATAAATTTCTTGCGACTGAAAATAGATAAGGCATTTTATGGCAGCAAAACCCGACAATGAAAAATATAAATTATTCACCAGAAGGGCGGGACTGATTTCTGGTGGGATGTTGGTTTTATCCTCCGCTATTATTGGGCGCATGTATTTTTTACAGGTTGTCAGTCAAAGTCAATATAAGCTTTTGGCGGATAGAAATCGCATTAGTTTAAGGCTATTAGCCCCGCAAAGAGGAAATATTCTTGATCGAAATGGTCATGAGTTAGCGATTAATCGGACGGATTATCGGGTGAATATCATTCCCGAACAAACAGAGGATGTGGAAAAAACACTAGAGGCGTTAAGTCTCATATTGCCTATACAGGAATGGCAAAAAAGAAGAATACTGAGTGCCGTCAAAAAACAAAGGGCTTTTCTTCCCGTGACCGTTGCTGAAAATCTAGATTGGGAAACATTTGCCCGCCTTAATGTTAATATGCCGGATTTGCCAGGTGTTATACCAGACATGGGCATTACCCGTTATTATCCAGAAAAGGATACATTGGCTCATATTGTGGGTTACGTCAGTTCGGTCAATGAGCAGGAAATTGGTGAAGACCCCTTGTTGGAATTACCCGGTTTTAAGATTGGCAAAAATGGCATGGAACGCATTTTGGATCAAAGACTTCGGGGTAAAGCGGGCAACAGTAAGGTCGAAGTTAATGTGATGGGTCGCGCGATAAGAGAGTTATCGAGAAATGATAGTGTTCCAGGGGATACCTTAAATCTGACCATTGATAGGGACATTCAAAATTTTACAGCGGATTTTATTCGTGATGAGAGTGCCGCCGTTGTTGTGATGGATGTACATACAGGCGACGTACTCGCCCTTGTTTCAACACCTTCTTTTGATCCTAACGATTTTAATCTGGGGATTAGTCAGAAAAAATATGATGCCCTTCTTCATGATGCTCGTCACCCCTTGACCAATAAAACAATACAGGGGGAATATCCTCCAGGTTCAACCATAAAAATGCTTATTGCACTTGGCGCACTTGAGGCTGGGGTCATTAATGAAGATGAAAAAATATTTTGTAATAGTAAATACCACATAGGGGATACCATAAAATATTGTTGGAAACGTGAAGGTCATGGTCATGTCAATATGGTTGAGGCTATTGCGGGGTCTTGCGATGTTTATTTTTATGAGGTGGCTAGACGTTTGGGCATTGATCGCATTCATAAAATATTTGATAGATTTGGTCTTGGGAATAAATTTGATATTAATATACCGGGGGAAAAAAGCGGATTAAATCCTTCTAAGGGTTGGAAGATGGCGACCCGAGGTGTCGGTTGGCAGGGCGGCGATACTCTTAATGTGGGCATTGGTCAAGGTGATGTATTGGTAACACCTCTTCAGCTTTGTGTGATGACCTCCCGTCTTGTGAATGGTGGAAAAGCAGTATTGCCCAAAATTCTTTTATCAGAGACAAATGAGACAGAAGATAAAATAGAGAAGATGCCTTATACGTCTCGCCATATTGACGTTGTTTTAAAGGGTATGGAGGCGGTTATTAATAAACCTTTTGGGGTTGCCTATGCTCAACGCATGAGACAAAATGACATGTCATTTGGGGGCAAAACAGGATCGGCTCAGGTTAGGCGTATATCGAAAACTGAACGTGACGACGGTGTGCGTAAAAATGAGGAAAAACCTTGGAGAGAGCGGGATCATGCGCTTTTTGTCGGTTATGGTCCTCTTGAAAATCCACGTTATGCGGTGAGTGTGATCGTGGAACATGGCGGCGGCGGCTCAAAAAAGGCAGCCCCTATTGCAAAGAATGTCCTTGAATATATGTTTTCTCGGGAAATGAAGATAGAACCTCCTATAGACGCTAGTGATAATTTGGGGGAGGGATAATGCTGACCTCTAGATTACAGGGCATGAGACGATCAAAATCCCTATTTCAGAAATTATATGATCTGAATTTATTTATTGTTGCCGTTGTTTTTATCATTGCTATGATCGGTTTTGCTCTGCTTTATTCCGTGTCTGGGGGAAATGTTGATCCTTGGGCAAAAAAACAAGTGATACGCTTCGTCATTGGTATGGCTGGTATGGTTTTTATTGCTTTGGTCGATATTAGAGTTTGGATGTTTTTGGCATATCCTTTTTATTTTCTTTCTCTGATTTTACTTATATTTGTGAGTATTACGGGACATACGGGTATGGGTGCAACCCGTTGGATTAATTTGGGATTTATGAATCTTCAGCCTTCGGAACTGATGAAAATAGCACTCATTCTCGCCTTAGCGCGGTATTATCATTGTTTGGATAAAGAAGACGTTAGGCGCTATAAAAGTTTACTAAAACCAGTTTTCCTTATAGCAGCTCCCGCTATATTGGTTTTGCTTCAACCCGATCTTGGTACATCGTTGCTTATTGTGCTTGGGGGCGTTTCTATTTTATTTTGTGGTGGCGTGCGGAGGTGGATTTTTGTGGTGGGCTTCATTGCCATGATTCCAACGGCTTTCGGAGCATGGAATTTTATGAAACCTTATCAACAAAATAGGGTATTAACCTTTCTTAATCCAGAACGTGATCCATTAGGCGCGGGCTATCATAGTATTCAGGCTAAAATTGCTATTGGGTCGGGCGGGCTTTACGGCAAAGGATTTATACAGGGAAGTCAAAGTCAGTTGAATTTTCTACCTGAAAAGCATACGGATTTTATTTTTACGGTGCTTGCCGAAGAATTTGGTCTGATTGGTGGCATGGGGCTAATCGGATTATATATAATATTACTGGCCTATGCGATTATCATTAGTATGAGTGTGAAAAGCCAGTTTGGCCGATTGCTAACCCTTGGTATGGCGGTGACATTTTTTCTGTATATGTTTATAAATATAGCCATGAATTTAGGTATGTTGCCTGTGGTTGGTGTACCATTGCCCCTTGTATCTTACGGTGGGTCTGCAATGTTGACCTTGTTAATTGGGATAGGTTTTGTGCTCTGTGCGGCCATTCATCGTGATACCGCAATTTCACGGGGTGGTGCCTTTGCCTGATTTCTTTTTCAGTATATGACGAACTCATTTTTTCTATAAAATATTATATGGAGCAATTGAATTTTTGGTTAGTTTGCTTTATAATACTAATCTTAATACGCCGACTCGGGGAAATGTCGGATATTAGTGTTTCCTTAATATTCGACCTACTTAGAATGAGTTTATTTTGCTCTTAAAATGAGAGCTTAGGATATAGAAATGAAATACCAGATTGAACGATCAGACGTTCCAAAGCAATTTTTGACAGCCGTTGTCGTTGGTATTCTGACTTATGTTTTGTTTATGTTATTGTTGGGATAATTCAATTACAAATTATGTCGGAAACAGTTTGTCGTATGGTCGTTGACCATACCGACGGCCTGCATGAAGGCATAGCAAATTGTTGGGCCGCAAAATTTAAATCCTCGCACTTTAAGTGCTTTGCTCATCGCCTGTGATGGCTTTGTCTCAGCAGGAATGTCGCTCATGTCGTGCCATTTATTTTGTATGGTTTGACCATTTGTAAAGCTCCAGAGAAATTCGGAAAAACTTTGCGGTTTTTCTCGTTCCATTTCACAGTATATTTGCGCATTTTTAATGGTTGAGAGGATTTTAAGCCGATTACGGATAATGCCCGTATCATTCATTAGTCGCTCAACATCATGGTCATTATATTGGGCGATTTTTTCTGGATCAAAATTGTCAAAAGCCTTGAGAAAACCATCTTTTCTTTTGAGGATCGTAATCCAAGAAAGACCCGCTTGAAATCCGTCAAGAATAAGTTTCTCAAAAAGACTGCGAGAATCATAAACAGGAACGCCCCATTCTTCATCATGATAGGCCACATAAATAGGGTCATTTCCGCACCATGAACATCGTATTATATCATTCATATTTCAACTTTCATTTTTTGGGTACCACTCAGTTTGGGTACCACTCGGGTCGCCATGGTGTGACATGAACCTCTCCACAATGATAGATTTTACCAAATTCCATATTTTCCAATCGCAATAATCCAATAGCAAGCTTACCATGACCTGATCTTATTTCACCAATTTTCTTTCCCTCATCATTCGTAATATCCGTTCCAATGGGTGGAAGTTCGCCGTCCAGCTTAAGGGGAAGTAGTCGTTTTTTTAAATTCATACGGTGTTTCATGCGTGCGGTGACTTCTTGGCCAATATAACATCCTTTGGTAAAATCAACGCCGTTCAATATTTCTAGATTTCCTTCAAGAATGAAAGTTTTATCAATACCAAAATCCCGCTCCCCATCGGGAAGTCCGTTTTGAAGCCTGTGAAGATCATATTGGTTATCCCCACTTGGCATAGAACTATCACAGGGAGATGGCTTTATAAGACGATATCCCATAGGGGCATAGCGGGGATCGGGATAATAATTTTCATGGCCAGAAAAGTTGTAATTTTGTGATAATATCACGTAGACCGTATGGTCAGATGTGTGATCCTCTATGGTTACATCCGCCCGTAATTTATACATCATCAGCCGCCGAATAATGTCTGAAACTCTTGATTTTTCACAATCCAAATAAAGAGTTTCATCCCTTTCCGAGATAAAAAAATCATATAGATATTTGCCTTGGGGGGTGAGTAAGGCCGTATATATGGCACTATGATCCGTTATTTTTTCAATATTATTGGTGATTAAGCCTTGAAGAAATTTTTTTCTGTCTGACCCTGATAGGGTAATAATAGATCTGTTGTATAGCGGTATTGGGGCATTATTTTTGGTCATGATTTTGATCATTTTCTTTCATAATATCACTAAGATGTGCGACTATCCTGTCTGCTGCGAAACCGTCCCCGAATGGATTGCATGCCTGTTGCATTCTTTGATAATGATTTTTGTCATGAAAAGCAAGTTCAACTCATATAATATAGTTTTCTTTTCCGTTCCTGCAAGTCTGAGGCAGCCATTTTCTACGCCCTCATATCTTTCTGTATTATTTCGAACAACAATTACTGGGATATTAAGTGACGGTGCTTCCTCCTGTATGCCGCCTGAATCTGTAATAATGGCATAAGATTTCGCCATGAGCTGAACAAAATCTGGATAGGGCAAGGGGGAAATGAGTTTAATATTTTTTTGATCTGAACAGAGATGTCGGATCATGTCCGATGTTGCTGGATTGGGATGGAGAGGAATAATAAAATCAAATTCAGCCTTGGATTTTGAAAATTCTATCAGGCTATGGATGATTTCTTGTAAGGGTGCACCCTGACTTTCCCTGCGATGCAGTGTAATCAAAAAATATGGCCTATTTTTCTGCTCTGATAGAGGGTGAGGGTATTCTTTTAATTTTTGAGCCATTTTGATGACCATATCCACAGACGTGTTACCGGTCATAAAAATATTTTCGGCTGGAATATTTTCTCGCAGGAGATTTTGGCGTGACTTTTCCGTGGGACAAAAATGCCATTTGGCGAGTTTTGTAATATTTTGCCGATATATTTCCTCTGGGAAGGGGGATGATATATCATATGTTCTAAGTCCCGCTTCAATATGAACGAGGGGAATATTTTTTTTATGGGCAATGATTGCACTGGCTAGCGCCGTTGCGGTATCCCCTTGTATGATGACCATATGGGGTGATGCTTGATCAAATAAATCGGGCAATTGTTCAAACAATAATGCCATAAGCTGATCAAGACTTTGGCCCTTTCTCATCACATTCAAACAATAATCTGGTTCAATATTTAAGGAGGTAAAATGGGGATCTAATAAATCCTTATGTTGTCCTGTATTGCATAAAAGAGGGGTTATCGTGGGAATGGTTTTTAATTTATGATAAAGGGGGCAGATTTTAATCAATTCTGGGCGTGAGCCACAACAAAAAAGAACTTTTTGGACATTACTCATACAAATCTTTCAATAGCCCAGTTAAAATTTTGCTGAATGTATTTCTTGTCGATTTCATCAAATAAGGTTATTTCTATAACCATAACGTAATTAAAGGAATGATTCTAGTGGCTATTGATATCCTCATTAAAAATGCAATTTGTGTTTCTCATAATGGTACGGAGGCTACTGATGTTGCCATTAAGGATGATATCATTGTTGCCATCGGACATATTGATGATGTGGAGGCCAATGAGGTGATTGATGCCCGCGGTTTGCATCTTATTCCGGGTGTGATTGATACGCAGGTGCATTTTCGTGAACCAGGTGCCGAGGCAAAGGAAGACTTGGAAAGTGGCAGTCGTGCGGCTGTAATGGGTGGTGTTACTGCCGTCTTTGAAATGCCAAATACAAAGCCTGCAACCACAACGAAAGAAGCATTGAATGATAAGGTAGAGAGAGCCACAAACAGAATGTGGTGTGATTTTGCCTTTTATATAGGGGCATCGGCAAAAAATGCTAAGCAACTCCATAAGCTAGAAAGATTGCCGGGCTGTTGCGGTATAAAGATTTTTATGGGATCATCCACAGGGGATCTATTGGTGGCAGATGATCAAACCTTGGCGGATATATTGTCCAATGGCACCAGACGGATTGCCATTCATGCCGAGGATGAGGCAAGGCTTATTGAGCGTAAACATTTATCTGAAAAGGGTGGCGTTCTGCAGCATCCCATTTGGCGGGATAATCAAACCGCCTATAAGGCTACGGACCGTATTTTGGAAATTGCCCGCCGTACGGGACGTCGCATTCATGTGCTTCATGTGACAACGGAAGATGAAATGGCCTTGCTTGCCGCCTATAAGGATGTGGCGTCCGTCGAGGTTACACCGCAACATTTGACGCTTTCAGCTCCTGAGTGTTACGAGAAATTAGGCAGCTATGCCCAGATGAATCCCCCCATTCGGGATGAAAAGGAACGCTTGGGGCTTTGGAAGGCGTTGAGCGTTGGGATCGTTGATGTTTTGGGTTCTGACCATGCTCCCCATGAAAAGGAAATGAAGGCTCTTGCTTATCCCAAAAGCCCGTCTGGGATGCCAGGCGTGCAAACATTGCTTCCTCTGATGCTTGATCAGGTGAATAAAGGTACGCTGTCTATGGAACGACTTGTGGATTTAACCAGTGCAGGAGCCGCAAGGTTATTTAATATTGCGGGCAAGGGACGTCTTGCTGTTGGCTATGATGCTGATTTGACCATTGTTGATTTGAAAAAAAAATGGATCATCACAGAAGATTGGCTGCAAAGCAAATGTGGTTGGAGCCCCTATACGGGAATGCAGCTTATGGGAAAACCTGTTGGAACATTTGTTCGTGGTAAAAAGGTTATGTGGTATGATCAGTTGGCTGATGAGGCCACAGGTCAACCTATACGATTTCAAGATACTCTGAATGGATAATCTTTTTGTCGCATAACCAAGTATATTTTATAAACTTATGCTTTTAAGGGTATGAAGAGTCCCTTGCTTCATCATTAACCGTGATTTTGGCAGCCAAATAGTGGCAGTTGTACCAACACGTAATTGGCTTTCCAATTCCAACGTCCCATCATGTAATTTGACCAGTTTATTTGCTAGCGGTAGCCCAAGTCCTGTGCCATCATATCGTTTACTTATGGAGCCATCTAACTGGGTGAAGGGTGACATAGCTTTGGGAATATCAGTTGATTTCATTCCAATACCGTTGTCTTTTATCACTATTATTAACCCCGATACATTGTGTGTTGTTGCCCGTATGCTGATGTTACCATTTGGAGATGTAAACTTAACAGCATTCGACAATAGATTGAGCAGGATCTGTTTAAACCGCTTTTTATCCACATATATTACAATTTTATCAAGTTGGTCATTGTCAAAATCTAAGGTAATTTTTTTACCTATTATGGCATGTGACAATACTGACAGAATAGGCTCAAGAAGTTTTGATAAAGATATGTCGTCTTCGATGAGTTTTATTTTCTGGGATTCTAATTTGGATAAATCGAGTATGTCATTGATGAGTTCCAAGAGATGAACCGCAGAATTATTGATGTCCGTTGCATATTCTTGATAGCGGCTATCCGAATTACTCCCAAGTATTTTTTGTTTTATAAGATCGGAGAATCCAATAATGGCATTTAGGGGGGTTCTAAATTCGTGACTCATATTAGCAAGAAATTCAATTTTACTTTGGTTTGCGGCCTCTGCCTGATTTTTTAATTTTAGCAGTTTTTTTCTTGCCTCTTCACTTCTCTTTATGTTTTGTTTTAAACGCTGGTGCTGCCTTTCTTTTTCTTCTTGTTCCTGCATTTGTTTTTCGAGTTCAATATTCCTTGTGATGGTTAGTTTGAATTGATGAAGTGCTCTTGCTATTTCACCAATAGAATTTTGCATTTCCTTATGAGGAATTTCTTGTTCCATTGTTACGGACGAGATTTTATGTATGGATTTTGTTATGTCTTCTAGAGGGCGACTAATGCTGAGGGCTAAAATATAGGCTCCACAAATGATAAGAATGCTGACCAGCAATGAACTAAATAGAATAATGAGAAAATTACGATACGCCTCATGTTCGGAATTAAGAGAAATGGTCAAGAGCTCCTGTATCAAATGATCCTCAATTTGTTTCATCAAATTAATTCTTTTGGTAATAGCGGAAAACCATTGTGTGACCGTAATATTTTCTAAATTACCTGTGTTGAGACTATCAAGGGCAAGATTACGAAGTTTTAGATGCTCTTGAATGTCTTTATCGGCGAGAGTTGTTTGGACAAAGTCTACACTGGCAGATGAGGCATATTCCTGGAAAGTCTCCATATAGGCTTCTTGTTGAGCGATATGGGAAATAAAATTAATATAAACGTCACCCTTAAAGCTACCTTTACTATAACCAATAGCCCCATATGCTCTTTCCAATCCTGTTTTTTCCTTGGCTTCCATAAAATTTTCATAGGCAATATAACGTTTGGTAATCGAACCATTATCAATAAGCTTTTCCACCACAGAAAATAGCGTCAAAAGAGATTTAATAGTATCGGTATAAAAAGAGGTCATTTGTGCATTTGTAATAGAATATTCTGTCACCCTGTCACGATTTTCGTTCAAATTCATCATTTTTGTTGTGACTGTGTTGAAGGCGTTTCTTAAATTATTATTTTTGGTTTGGTTTAATTCGTTCTGAATTTTAGCGATAAAATCCTCAATTGCCTTATCTGTAATAGTTTTTTGTAGGAATAATTGTTGTTTGGGCTCTTCATTTTTTATAGAACTTATATAGGCTGCTGATGCCCCTCTTTCTTTTTGAAACTCATGAATTAAATTGCCGATAATTGGGGCAAGTTCAACCAATTCACGAAAATAGGACGCCTGTTTAACGGTTTTATTATAATTCAGCAAATTTATGGACGCTACAGAGAGAAATGCAATAATTGCAATCAAACAGATCAGAAAAAGTCTCGTTCGAATGCGCATATTGCCTAATGTATTATAGATATTATTAAGCATCTTTATTCCCCTTAATACTTCCGCCGTGATTTTTAGAAATTTTGCCCTAATAGTTTTTTGTTTGTATTATGGTTGTATATAATACTTTATAATATATTAAATGGTGAGGGGTATAGGCCATAAAACCTTATTTTGGCTAAAAATCTGACCTTGTGTTATAGGGAGTATGCTATTAGGCATAGTAAATAAGATGATGTTTTCATAATGATGAAATATATTTTTGATCTATTTTATTTTAATCTTTGAGGGGTTATTTTTTGAAAATAACAGACAGGTTATTGGCGGGCATGTCAACGGTTTTGACAAAAGTTAAGCCATGATCTGAGGCCATTTTTTTAACGTCCTCCAAATCACGCACGCCCCATTTTGGGTTCTGAGATTTCAGGGTGATGTCAAATAATTCATTGCTGGGCGCTGTGTGCTTTCCCTTAACTTTATAGGGGCCATAAAGGTAAAGAATGCCGTCCGATGGTAAAATTCTTGCAGCTCCTTTCATGAGGCCAATGGTCGATTCCCAAGGCGAAATATGGATCATATTAATGCAGACAAGGGACGAAACAGGCAGGGGCAGTATAATCTTTTCCACAGACCAAATATCGTCCTGTGTATTTATGTCCAAAGGGGGTAGAATATTGTTGAGCTGTACCTCCCACCACCATGCGCTAATGCTGTTACGGCTGTCACCATTTGGATCACTGGGTTGCCAATAATGATTGGGCAGATTACGGATAAAGTGAACAGCATGTTGGCCCGTACCACTGGCAATTTCCAATATGGTGCCATGATTTGGCAAGCAACCTTTTAAAACCTCTAAGATAGGTTCCTTGTTACGATCAGCTGCAGGAGCATGTTTTTTTTGTACCAAAAGATTCATAAGCGTAAAGATACAGAAAAAATATATAATTTCCATAAAAAATCTGTAATTTTATTCGGTTTTTAATTGCCTTATGGTCGCAATTAATGGTTACATAGAATTATTAAAGTCAGTCAGTCAGCTTGGAGAGCGTTATCGTATCAATTTAAAAAAAAGGGGTTTGTAATTTGCAAGATGAAGTTATTACGACGGACATGATTATAGTCGGGGCAGGACCCGTTGGTCTGTTTTCTGTATTTGAGGCTGGTTTACTGGGGCTTAAATGTCATTTGATTGATAATTTGGATCGGGCAGGAGGACAATGTATCGAGCTTTACCCGGAAAAACCCATCTATGACATTCCCTCCCGTGCACAGGTCACAGGCAAGGAACTAATTAATGACCTTATGAAGCAAGTTAGCCCCTTTGAACCTGATTTTCATTTTTCCCAACAAGCGGAAATTCTTGAAAAACAAAAAAATGGCCATTGGCGAGTGACTACAACCCGTGGCATTATGCTTGAAGCACCCATTGTTGTTGTGGCGGCTGGTGCAGGAAGCTTTATTCCGAAAAAACCACCCTTTAATAAGCTAGGAGAATTTGAGGAAAAATCGGTAAATTATGCCGTTTACCGTATGGAAAAATACCGTGATAAAAATTTGGTGATCGTGGGCGGGGGTGATTCTGCACTTGATTGGGTGATTAATTTGGCTCCTATTGCTCAAAAAATCACTTTGGTTCACAGACGTGAGGAATTCAGAGGCGCCTATGATTCCACCCAACGCGTATTAAAACTTGCCGAAGAAGGAAAAATTGATGTGCAATATGGTAATGTGATTGACCTTGTTGGAGCGGATGGTGTGCTTTCTGCTGTGGAGATTGAAACCTTAAAGGGAGATAAGGTCACGGTTGAGTGTGATTATTTAATGCCGTTTCTTGGGTTAAAGGTGACCTTGGGACCCATTGCCAATTGGGGATTGAATCTGGATAAGAAACATGTGCAGGTTTGCCATGAGACCTTTGCAACAGACACAGCAGGGATTTATGCCATAGGTGATGTTTGCACATATCCTGGAAAATTAAAATTAATCCTGACAGGTTTTTACGAGGCGGCTGTTATGGCGAAGGCTGCCTTTGCTTATGCTTATCCCGATCGAAAAATGGTTGGCGGTTATACAACAACAAACAGCGTCATTCAGGATAGGCTAGGTGTTGGTGACCATTCATAGGAATTATTCATCTTATATTCAGAAGCTATAGGCTAATATTATCCCATGAAAAGATATCGTAATATTATTTTATGGCTTATTTTTGCACTGTTTTTGAGAGGAACGGTAGGAAGTGGTGTTGCTTTGGCCCTAGATAATAATTCCGCCACACACAAGCCCACTGCAATAGAAAAAAATATGAGAGTTGCCTTTCAGGAGAGACGCCGCCCCGTTGAAAATAGCCTTATAAAACCTTCAGAAAATCAAAGATCTGTGCCAGAAAAAACATACCGACATAATCAAGCAAGGGATGCATTGCAATCAGGTCGTATTGTTTCATTATCGATTATTCGTAAACGCATAGGTCAGAGTTTTCCTGGAAAAATTGTCGATGTCAGGTTATTGGAGCCTGCTATGTCAAATCGCCCCTATATTTATTTGGTTAAGGTCTTACGGCAGGATGGTAAATTATTGATGATTGAAATCAATGCAACAACAGCTCAAATTATAAGTGTTAAGGGGAACGGTTAATGCGATTATTATTGATTGAAGACGATCCTGATTTATCTCGTCAGATGAAGATGGTCTTGGAAGGTGGCGGCTATAGTATTGATGTATCTTTCGATGGTGAGGATGGACATTTTCTGGGTGAAACAGAAAATTATGATGCGATCGTTCTTGATTTGGGATTACCGATTATGGACGGTCTTAGTGTCCTGAAAAAATGGCGAGAAGCAAAAATCATGACGCCTGTTTTGATTTTAACGGCACGAGATGGCTGGTCTGATAAGGTATCAGGGCTTGATGCGGGCGCCGATGATTATGTGACAAAACCCTTCAAAATAGAGGAAGTCCTTGCACGGGTTCGGGCGCTTATCCGCCGTGCAGCAGGTCAAGCCTCCCCTGAGCTGAGTTGTGGCACGGTTACCCTCAATACCAACAGCAGTAAAGTAACCGTGGATGGGATGCCGGTTCGTCTTACGGCACAGGAATATAAATTATTGTCCTATATGATGCATCATCCGGAAAAGATTATATCTCGGACTGAATTAACAGAACATATTTATGATCAGGATTTTGACCGTGATTCAAACACGATTGAAGTTTTTGTCACACGGGTCAGAAAAAAGCTGGGTGTTAATATCATAAGCACAGTGCGGGGATTGGGATATCAACTTGTTAACCCCAAAGAGCAAAATATATAATCGACTAGGAAATAAGTCGTTATGGTTCAGGCTGATGTCTTTTTCAGCGGTGTGGACGCTTTTTGCTCTTATGTTGGGTGGATATCTTCTTTCACTGACTTTTAAGGAAACTATTCAGGATAATTTTGATGAGCGTTTAAATGGCTTATTGGAAAATCTTATTGGGATCAGCAATAGTAATTCAGAAGGCCAGATTAATTTTTACCGTGCCATGATTGATCCAAGGTTTGAGCAACCCTATTCTGGTTGGTATTGGCAGGTGTCTGCACAGGATCATGAACCTTTTCGGTCAAGATCATTATGGGATCAAAGCCTTGACCCCGATTTTAAGATATCTGCTCGGGAAACGCATTATACCGAGGCGATTGGACCTGAAAACCAAAAATTACGTCTTGTTGAACGGGATATTACAATACCAGGGGATGAAACAATTTTTCGGTTTAGTGTGGCCGTTGATATGTCTGAAATTAAGGAACAACTGGATCGGTTTGATAATATCCTGATCTATTCCCTAAGTGCACTTGGGGTTGGATTGATTATGGCCTCTTTCCTACAGATTTATCTTGGTCTTAAACCCTTAAAAAATATCCGAAGATCACTTATAAAAATTCGAACGGGAGAAGAGGGACATTTGCCCACCGATTTTCCCACTGAAATTCAACCACTTGCCGATGAATTGAATAAATTACTGGATCATAATAATCAAATTATTGAGCGTTCCAGAACGCAAGTGGGGAATTTGGCTCATGCCTTAAAAACACCTTTGGCGGTCTTGTTAAACGAGAGCGAGATGCATAAAGGAAAATTTTCTGAGATCGTAGCAAAACAGTCCGAAATGATGCGTGGTCAAGTGGAACATTATTTGCGTAGGGCAAGGGTTGCCGCTAGTACAAAAATTATTACGAGCCGTACGGAAATTCTGCCTGTCCTAAAGGATATTTGTCGAGTTATGATCCGCATACATGAGGATAAGAAATTTTATATTTCACCTAATTACGGACATGAAACCCTAATTTTTAGGGGGGAACGTCAGGATTTAGAGGAAATGGTCGGCAATTTAATTGAAAATGCGGCAAAATGGTCTAAGAGCGAAGTGCAAATTTTTTACAAACTTGAGGGTGAAAATATTGTCATTCAGGTTGCTGATGATGGCCCAGGTATTGAAAAGAGTGTTCGAGAGTCCGTATTTGCGCGTGGTGAACGTCTTGATGAGAATATTCCAGGATCAGGGCTTGGCCTTTCTATTGTAAAGGATTTATCAGGATTATATGGTGGAAAAATCATGCTTTTGGATAATGAACCGCATGGTCTTTTAGCGCGCCTATATCTTCCCGCTGTCATTGTTTAGTAATATTTAATCTGAATTTTTTGTTCATAAGGGGTTAAGATTATTTATTCTATTATTGAGCCATAACAAGATAAAGGTTAATCCAATGAAAAATGTAAAAATGGCTCTAATTTTGACGACCGCACTAACACTTAGTGCCTGCGAAGAAGGTTCAAAACAAGGATTTGGAACTTTCCTTGGGGCTATTGCTGGGGCTGCTGTTGGATCAGCTATTGGAGACAATGGTGACGGTACAACCCATTTTCTTGCTGTTACCACGGGGGCACTGGCGGGGGCTGCTATTGGGAACAGCATTGGAAAGTCGCTTGATGATGCAGACCGCAGGGAAATGGAACGAAATCGCCAAATTGCCTTAGAAACATACGCCTCTGGACAGACAGCAACATGGTATAATCCAGATTCAGGAAATTCTGGCACCTATCGTCCGAAACCTGCCTATCAGGACGAAGTCGGCGCTTATTGTCGGGAATATCAACAAACCATCACCATTGGTGGAAAGACAGAAGAGGCCTATGGCAGGGCCTGTCGTCAGCCGGATGGTACATGGAAAATCATATCATAAATAACAATTTATATTTTGCATTACGGTGCTGAAACCACTTCAATATTCTGCCGCCACTCTTCTTTAAAAATATCTGTTACTAATACTTCCCTTGAGGATGCTATTGCGATACAGTTATTTATTATTAATTGAACTTTTTCTTACTTAAAGGGGAAATACAATGGGTGGCTTTGGTGTATTTGGTATAGCATTCTTGGTTGTTGGTATCGTTCTTATCCTGATGGGCGTTCAAACCGTAGTGCAGGGGTATAACTATACGGTTCAGCGATTCGGACGTTATACAAAGACGTTAAATCCTGGTTTTCATCTCATCATTCCGTTTTTTGACCGTATTGGCTCGAAAGTCAGCATGATGGAACAGGTGCTTGATATTCCTTCCCAAGAGGTCATAACCAAGGATAATGCCATGGTTCGTGCGGATGGTGTGGTCTTTTTTCAGGTTATGGATGCAGCAAAGGCGACCTATGAGGTCAACGATATGATTATTGCTATCCTGAATTTAACCATGACCAATTTACGCACCGTTATGGGTTCTATGGATTTGGATGAGCTTTTGTCTCAGAGGGACCGCATTAATGGGCGCCTGCTTGATGTTGTTGATGATGCAACCCAGCCTTGGGGTATCAAAATTACCCGAATTGAAATTAAGGATATTGAACCACCAAGAGATATCGTTGATGCCATGGCGCGACAAATGAAGGCCGAGCGTGAGAAGCGTGCTAATATTTTGGATGCTGAAGGTTTCCGTCAAGCTGAAATCCTGCGAGCAGAGGGAGAAAAACAAGGTGCAATTCTGCAGGCCGAAGGTCGCCGTGAAGCAGCCTTTCGGGATGCGGAGGCTCGTGAAAGAGAAGCCGAAGCTGAGGCAAAGGCCACAAGCATGGTATCAGAGGCTATCGCAAAAGGGGATGCAAAGGCGATCAATTATTTCGTTGCCCAGAAATATGTGGAAACTTTGGGTAAATTTGCAAATTCACCCAATGAGAAACTTATTTTCATGCCCTTAGAGGCGAGCGGTGTTATTGGTGCCTTGGGTGGTATGGCCGATATGCTAAAAAATATCAGCCAAGAGCCCAAAAAGCCGATGAGTTCCGTTCCAAAATCAGGTAAATGAGAACAAGGAGTATATGATGGACTTTTTTGATAATTTTTCGATGACCCATTGGACTTGGTTTATTATTGCCATGATTTTGTTGGGTTTGGAAATGGCTATTCCTGGAGTCGTTTTTATGTGGATAGCTATAGCCAGTTTGGTCATTGGTGCTATTGTATTTTTTATGCCGCATCTTGGGTGGGAATTGCAGTTTATCATATTTGCTATCCTGAGTATTGTCAGTGTAGCTGGGGGGCGCATTTTTATCAAAAAAAATCCCATTCAAAGTGATGATCAAACCTTAAATCAGCGTGGTAATCAGCATATTGGTCATGTTTATAACCTGATCCGTGATATGGAAAATGGCAAGAGCAAGATCCGTATTGGAGACAGCAACTGGAGTGTTGAGGGCGATTTTGACGCCAAAGAGGGAGATAAGGTCAAAGTCGTTGGTGTAGATGTTACTCTATTGATTGTTGAAAAAGTATAATGTCTTCATCCATTTTATCCATACGGTCATCATCTATTGAGGATGTCCCTCTTATCCTTGAATTTATCAAATCACTAGCCCTATATGAAAAATTATCCCATAAAGTGGTTGCAACAGAAGATAAGCTTAGAGAAACATTGTTTGGCAAAACGCCTGCTGCGCATGTGATTATTGGCGAAATTAACGGTAAGGCAGAAGGTTTTGCCCTTTATTTTTATTCATATTCCACATTTTTAGGTCAAAAGGGGCTCTATCTGGAGGATCTTTATGTGAATAAGCAGACTAGGGGGCATGGGCTGGGTAAGGCTTTGATTTTTCATCTGGCTCAGAAAGCCTATACTGAGGGATGTGGACGCATGGACTGGTCCGTATTAGATTGGAACACGGCTAGTATTGAATTTTATGAATCTCTTGGGGCTAATGCGCAATCCGAATGGATTGGATATAGATTAGATCATTCAGCACTTAAAATTATTTCCGAAAAATAAGCAAATCAGTCATCAATCATGATGGACAGACCCTCTTCAAGATAATCAGGCAGCATAGGGGTACTCATTAAATATTCTGCTGTATGATCATTATTGGCCTCTCTCGCTTCTTCTACAGCGCTTTCCCACTCTTTTTTCCCGAAAGTTCCACGCCCAAGCCACATTAAGGCAACAAGTTCATTTTGCTCTTCTTCATTCATATTATTAATCATAGCTTTTAATTCTTGATATGAGGAATTGCTTGCATGATCTTCTCTTGTGATATAGTCCGCCTCTGCGGCCATGGAAAGCTCGGAATAATGT
This sequence comes from Emcibacter sp., assembly GCA_021741205.1. Taxonomy (GTDB): domain Bacteria; phylum Pseudomonadota; class Alphaproteobacteria; order Sphingomonadales; family Emcibacteraceae; genus Paremcibacter. The sequence continues at coordinate 69,788 of JAIOYI010000008.1, read as the reverse complement.
TGTGGTTCTTGATTTTCTGCCAATTCTTCGTCGATTATAGAATTAGATTCCTCTCCCACTTCTCTAGCAATGGAAATGATTAATTCAACCTTATCCAGACTTAGTGCATCCATCTCTATTCACCTCACGTCTTATATTTATATTACTATATGTATGATGTATCATGGGGTCAACATGAACCTTGATCAAGATCAGGAAAGTAGACAGTATTATCGCCTATATGCCATTTAGGGTATTTTTTCATAACTTTTTTAAAAGATGCGCTGTTGATATGATGTTGTAGCCATCGTCTGAGATGCAAATAGGGGGCGTTAAAGAACCATTCCTTATCCACATGGGCAAATTGGCGAATAAAGGGGAATAGAGCAATATCAGCGATCGTTTGCTTTTCACTTAATAGAAAAGGAGAATTTTGTAAAATTTGATCCAGTTTATGAAGAAAAACCTCTCCCTGTTCCCTATAAATATGGGGTGGTTGTTCTGGAAAACGGGAGGCATATTTATATCTATCCAGGGCCATCTTAAAACTTCCGTCATTTTCAGAGACCAGATAATCGGTTTTTGGAATAAATTCTTGCCAATGATCGGGATCGTTCTGACGTATGGCCCATTTAATGATGTCATAGCTTTCATCAATAACTTGACCATTTGGTAAATGTAAAACAGGGACGGTTGCTTTCTCTGATAAGGCAAGCATTTCAGTGGGTTTTTCTCTGAGCACTACCTCACGCAGTTCACAGCTGACATTGGCATATAACAGGCCGAGCCTTGCCCGCATTGCATAGGGACAACGTCTAAAACTATATAATATTGGTCTATTCATGGGTCACAAACCATCGCTGGAAGTTATGAGAAAAATGTTATATAATGCTCTTATAACAAATTTGGAGGGTCGCATGAATAAAACTTCAACGGGATTAGATAAAAATATTGCTTCGGGTCTATGTTATGTATTTGGTTGGGTATCAGGGTTGATCTTTCTTTTGATTGAAAAAGAGGATAAGGAAATTCGGTTTCACGCCATGCAGTCCATAGTGGTTTTTGGAGGACTTAATATAGCGCATATTGTGCTGTCCATCAGCGTGATTGGACTTCCTCTCATTCCCTTGGTTGGCGTGATTGGATTGGTACTCTGGATTTTATTGATGGTTAAAAGTTTTCAGGGTGAACAATATAAGCTTCCCTATGCTGGTGATCTGGCTGAAAAATGGGTATCAGATGTAAAATTGTGATTTCTCGATATTGAGTAAGCTATAGCAGGCGTTTCATCCATTTATGAGGAATGCCCGCATCAAGAAATTCATCACCGTAACTTTCAAAACCAAGTTTTTCGTAAAAGCCTATAACCTGTGTTTGGGCACCAAGCTTCATAAGATGAATATGGGGATTCTGACGAATATCATTCATGATAAATTCCATCAGTTGTTTTCCTATATTAAGGCCACGCTTGCCCTTAAGGACAGCAACCCGTTCAATTTTGGCAATGTCATCCAAATAGCGCACCCGAGCAGTGGCAAGGGCATGGTTATCAACAGTCAATAGATATTGCACCGCCGTATCATCAAGCCCGTCCATTTCTTCCTGCAGGGGAACCTTTTGTTCGTCAACAAAAACAACGGCGCGGATATGAAAACATTTTTCCCTATCTGCTTTTGTCGTAATTTTTTTGATGGTGACTTGGGTCATTTTGATTAGGCCTTAAAAAGCGCATTAAATTCTTTTACGGCTTCTTTTGGCCCCTTTGCATGGTTCCAAATACCGCCAGATACCGCAATAAAATCCACACCCGTATCAATAATTTCTTTGGCATTATCAACTGTTATGCCGCCAATCGCAACGCAGGGAATTTCAAAAAGCTCCACCCACCAAGACAGTATTTCCGGATTTGCTCTGGTTGTGGTTTCTTTGGTTGTGGTGGGGAAAAAGGCCCCAAAGGCCACATAATCCGCACCCTGTTCGGCGGCGGTCATGGAAATATGACGACTGTCCTTGCAGGTTACCCCAACAACAGCATCTGCCCCCACAATGTCACGTGCCTGTTCATAAGACATATCATTTTGCCCCACATGAACCCCATCCGCACCAACTCTTTTGGCAAGGTCTGGGCGATCATTCATGATAAAGGCCACATCATGGGCATGACAAATGGGCATAAGAACCTCTGCGGCCTTTATAATATCATCGTCTGAGGCATTCTTCAGACGCAGCTGTACACTCGCCACGGGTCCGCCCGCAAGAGCATCCTTTAAAGCCAGAGCAAAATCTTCTAGCACAAAGGCTTCAGGCGTTATGATATAAAGTTGCGTACCCATCATGTTTTACCTATTTTTCCAGTACCTTAACACCCGGTAGTTCTTTACCTTCCATCCATTCAAGGAAGGCACCGCCCGCCGTTGAAATATGGGTAAATTGGTCAGAAACCCCCGCATGATTAAGTGCCGCCACCGTATCACCGCCGCCCGCAACAGAAATTAATGTTCCCGCCTTGGTTAATTTTCCAGCGGCTTGTGCTAAGGTCACAGTTGCACGATCAAAAGGTGCAATTTCAAAGGCACCCATAGGGCCGTTCCAAATCAGCGTTTTACAATCGTCGAGCATTTCAGTAAGTTTTACAACGGTTTCTGGCCCCACATCCAAAATCATTTCATCACGTGCCACATCATTCAATCCAACAACACGGTTGTCTGCTTGGGCTTTGAATTCTTTGGCGACCACAAGATCGGTTGGCAAATGTATGGTGCAATTTTGGGTTTTTGCCTTGGTAAGAATAGCTCGTGCCGTATCGGCTAGATCATGTTCACAAAGTGACGAGCCCACGTTAATGCCCTGAGCCGCAAGAAATGTGTTGGCCATGCCACCACCAATAATCAGATGATCGACCTTTTCCACAAGATTGGTCAAAACGTCTAGTTTGCTTGATACCTTGGCCCCACCAACAACGGCACAAAGAGGACGTTTTGGGTTACCTAAGGCATTTTCCAAGGCGACAAGTTCCTTTTCCATGGAAAATCCCGCTGCAGAGGGGATCAGATGGGCGATACCTTCTGTTGAGGCATGGGCACGGTGGCTGCAAGAAAAGGCTTCATTGATATAATAATCCGCATTGTCGGCCAAGGCTTGTGCAAAATCGGGGTCGTTGCTCTCTTCGCCCTTGTGAAAACGTACGTTTTCCAGCAGAAGAACAGCGTCATCTTCCATGGCATCAAGGGTTTCCGTTACCGCATCCCCCGCACAGTCATTGATAAAAATAACCGCCTTTTTAATGGCATCAGCAAGCGGCTGCGCCAATTGTTCCAAAGACATCTCAGGGACAATTTTTCCCTTTGGTCGATCAAAATGGGACATGACGATGACTTGCGCACCCTTTTCCATAAGATAAATAATGGTGGGGGTGACGGATCTTATGCGGGTGTCATCGGTGACGATGGTTTTGCCGTCCTGATCTTTTTTCATGGGAACATTAAGATCAGCACGAATAAGGACGCGCTTACCCAAAAGCGCGCCCAAATCATCAATATTTTTATACTGTGCCATTATGTTATAGACCAGCCATAACTTTCGCTGTGTCTGACATACGGTTGGAGAAGCCCCACTCGTTATCATACCAGCTTAGGATACGAACCAAATTGCCGTCCATAACAGATGTTTGGGTTGCATCGAAGCTAGAGCTTGCTGGATCATGGTTAAAATCAATAGAAACCACAGGCTCCGTCACATAAGCCAACACGCCTTTTAAGCGACCATTGGCGGCCTCAGCCATGGCATCGTTAATTTCAGCAATCGTTGTTGATTTTTTGGCAATGAAAGTTAAATCAATCATGGATACATTGGGGGTTGGCACCCGAACGGATGTACCGTCCAATTTACCGGCAAGTTCCGGCAGCACAAGACCCACCGCCCGAGCAGCCCCTGTGGATGTTGGAATCATGCTAAGACCACAGGCACGGGCACGACGGGGATCGCTGTGCAAGGTATCCAGAACCCGTTGATCGCCCGTATAGGCGTGAACCGTTGTCATGATACCTTTTTCGATACCGACTGCATTATGCAATACCTGCGCCACGGGAGCGAGACAATTTGTGGTGCAAGAGGCATTTGAAACAATGATATGATCCTTGGTTAAGGTATCATGATTAACGCCGTAAACGATGGTGTTATCAACGCCCGATGCGGGAGCGGAAATAAGAACTTTTTTGGCACCAGCAGAAAGATGTGCTGACGACTTTTCTTTATCCGCAAAAAATCCAGTGCATTCATAAACAATATCCACTCCAAGATCACCCCATGGAAGATCAGCAGGATTGCGTTCTGCGGTGACCTTTATGGGGCTGCGACCCAAATTGATAATATCACCGTCAACCTTCACATCAAAAGGGAAGGTGCCATGAACGGAATCACGTTTCAAAAGATATGCGTTCATATCAACAGCACCAAGGTCGTTAATGCCAACAATTTCAATATCATCGCGGCCTGATTCATAAATCGCCCGAAGGGCAAGACGCCCGATCCGTCCAAAGCCGTTAATTGCAACACGAATAGTCATGAGTGTATTCTCCGTTTTATTAAATTAAGTTTATCTGCTTATAGCTTTTTTTTAACAGCTGTGACAACTGCCTCAGCGGTAATTCCGAAATATTTATAAAGATCTTCTGCTGGTGCGGATGCTCCAAAGCTATCCATGCCAATAATGATGCCATCACGACCCACATAGCGTTCCCAACCGAATTTTATGCCAGCCTCAATGGAGACATTAATTTTGGTATTTCCCAGAATCTTGTTTTTATAGTCTGTCGTCTGTTCATCGAAAATATCCGTGGATGGCATAGAAACCACACGGGTTGCTATGCCTTCGGCCTGTAATGTTTCCTGCGCCTTTATAGCAATTTCAATTTCTGAGCCTGTGGCAATGATGGTGACTATGGCCTCACCATTTGCAGGGCGCAATTCATAACCGCCCTTGGCCACCATATTTTCCGTGGTGTGGGTCAAACGAACAGGTGTAAGATTTTGACGGGTAAGAGCCAAGATACTGGGTCGTTTTGTATCTTGCAGAGCACAAAGCCAGCTTTCCGCAGTTTCCACGACATCAGCAGGGCGATAGACCGCAACATTGGGCATGGCTCGCAAGCTCATCAAATGTTCAACCGGTTGATGAGTTGGACCATCTTCGCCAAGACCAATACTGTCATGGGTCATGACATAGATCACCCGTTGCTCCATAAGGGCGCTTAGGCGAATAGCAGAACGACAATAATCCGTAAAGACCATAAAGGTTCCGCCGTAGGGCACATACTCGCCGTGGAGAGTAAGACCGTTCATAACGGCTGCCATGCCAAATTCCCGCACTCCATAATACATATAACGACCTGAAAAATCATTGGTTGCGATGGGGGATTGATCCTTGGTTTTTGTGTTGTTGGAGCCTGTTAAATCCGCGGAGCCACCAATGGTTTCCGTTACAATGGGATTAATAACCCCAAGGGTAAGTTCAGAGGCCTTACGAGTGGCAACCTTTACAGGGTTTTCTGCATGGTGTTTTTTGAAATCATTAATAGCGTCTTCTAGATTCTCGGGCAATTCCTTGTTTAGACGACGGTTAAAGTCATTTTTAAGGCCATTGTCTAATTTCTCAAAATCTGTTTTCCATTGGGCGGCCAAATTTTGAGACCGAGCTCCCGCTTTGCGCCATGCCACAAGAATATCTTTTGGAATTTCAAAGGCTGGGTAAGGCCAGTCAAGAAATCTACGAGCCGCAATAATTTCATCAGCTCCCAAAGGTGCGCCGTGGACGCTTGAAGTTCCTTGTTTTGAGGGGGCACCAAATCCAATAGTCGTTCGGCAAGCAATCATAGAGGGACGGTCATCATTTTTGGCGGCTGTTATGGCGGCATCAACTTCTTCCATGTCATGACCATTAATTGCCTGAACATGCCAACCAGATGCCGTAAAGCGCATTATTTGATCATCGGATACGGTGTCACTTGTGCTGCCATCAATACAGATTTGATTATCGTCCCACAGAACAATCATCTTGCCGAGCTTTAAATGACCTGCCATGGAAATGGCTTCATGGCTGATACCTTCCATAAGGCAACCATCGCCGCAAATAACATAGGTATGATGATCAATGATATTTCCCATACGGGTATTTGATAATCTTTCAGCCAGAGCAAAACCAACCGATGTGGCAAGTCCTTGACCTAGTGGACCTGTTGTCATTTCAACGCCCGCCAGTTCGTTTACTTCAGGGTGACCAGCACAGGGCTGATGCAGCTGACGAAAATTTTTAATGTCATCAATGGTAGGACGTTCATAACCACAAAGATATAACAGCGAATATAACAACATCGAGCCATGACCTGCTGACAAAATAAATCTGTCACGATCTGGCCATTCTGGCCATGTGGGATCATATTTCAGATGTTTGGTGAAAAGAACAGTTGCCACATCAGCCATGCCCATAGGCATGCCGGGATGTCCAGAATTTGCAGCCTGTACCGCATCCATAGACAGGGCACGAATTGCATTGGCCATTTTGGTTTGTGAAATTGTCATATTAATATTACCGACTATATTAAAGATTGATCATAAAATACTCTATTTATGGCGCACAATGAACATTTGTGTCTCATACGTCAACCCGCTTATAGGTTTTTTTGACGAAACAAAAGCTTTCGAATAGATTTTCATTTTTGGACTTCTCATAGGGTGTTTTTTTTGCAACAATAGAGCGCAAAGATATCGTCTTAAAATAATCTAACTCATATGCCAAAAGAAGCAGGACTATAATGCCGCAAAATGATAATAGCCTTACCGCTCAGAATGCCAATGCCGCCGTTGAAGAGGCCTTGATTCGTTTGGAACGTGCCATATTAGATCAAAAAAAGAAAACAGAACCTATTTCCGCGGAGCAGGCGAGCTATATGGAAGAGCTTGAAAATAAAAATAAGCAGCTCAGTCGAGATGCGGAAGAAATGAAAAAACATTGTATCGCTCTGAAGACGGGATATGAAGCGTTAGAGAAAAAATACAAAAAATTGGAAAAAATAAACGAATCGGCTGAAAAGGCATTGGAAACAACGATTCATGATATTGACCAAATCATAGCCCAAAAAAGTCTTCACTAAATTATTAGATAGCGAAAAAAAATATGGCAAATGTTACTGTTAAATTTAACAATCGGGACTATCAACTCGCCTGTCAGGGCGGGGGAGAGGCTCGTCTGGAAAAGCTTGCGGAATATGTGATTGATAAAGCGAGCGAGATTTCAAAAGCGACGGGGTCGGTTTCTGATATTCGGCTTATGCTGATGACGGCTATTTTGTTGGCTGACGAATTGGATGAGGCGCGGGACGGCAAGCCCATGGCTCAAAAAGAAACGCAGGATGAAACCAATCATCTTTCTGAAACAATTGCTCACACCATAAAAAGAATTGAGGGCATTACTAGATTGATTGAAGCAGAGGGTTAATCAGTCTAGTGGGTTGTTATCTTATTTACCATAACATCCTTATGTATCTTATCCGTTATCGCTCTGAAAAATGTAATAGATTCATGTTTTGAGTCAATTTTATCCATAAAATTTATGTCTGCTGAATTTTTGACAATGATGATATTTTCTGGCTGATTGATATAAATAAATTGACCATAGACCCCAACGGCCATAAATTCGCCAGGTCTGGCGTCGGGGCCGATCCACCATTGAAACCCATAACCAAACTTATCGGATTGGGATTTGTTATGTTCTGAATAGGGGGTTGTTACGGCTTTTATCCATTGGGATGAGACAATCTGTTCCCCTTCCCAGTTGCCGTTATGAAGATATAGGCGGCCAAATCTTGCAAAGTCGCGGGTTCGCACGTTAAGCCCGCCCAAGGCAAATTCAGCGCCCTCTGAATCAGTAATCCAATAGGCATCGGATTCCATACCAATTTTTGACCAAAGATTTTTTTCGATTTGGGTTACAAGGTCTGTGCCAGCCACACGGCGGACAATCATGCCAATAATATGGGTATCCATGGAAACATAATGAAATTCTTGGCCTGAGGGTTTTTCGTGGGTCAAAGTTGCGGTAAATTCGTCGAGCGAACCGCCAATGGCCAAGATACGACCCATATGATTGATGTCCGAATAGAAATCACCGTAATCCTCATTCCATTTCACCCCCGATGACATTTGCAAAACATCTCGAACCGGCACGCCTTCATAGCCACTATCTTTCATTTCAGGTAGATAATGCTCAATAGGGACATTGATGTCGATGAGCCCCTTATCAACCAAAATCCCAAACAAAGTCACGGTAAAGGATTTGCCCACCGACCAAGAAATCCGAAGATCATTTTCGCCCGTTCCTTGGTAATAATTTTCGAAGGCAATATTATCATCTTTAATAACAAGTAAGGCCGTCGTTGACCTGCGTGCCAAGAAATCGGCGGTCTTTATTGGTTGTCCTTTATAGGTGAAACTTTCGGGTAAATTCTTTGGAGCATGGCCGAAATTAAAGGGGGTGCCAGAATGTTTGATGGGCTTAGACAGAAAAATATCATTCATATGAGAAAAATTATGAACAATATTTTCTTTATGAAATAGCGTCATTGTCCCATAAAGTCTGTTGGCCTGCTCTAGATTTGCGGCGACAACAATACCAAATATGACAACTGCAAAGAATAATGTTGCGCCTAAGGTTTTCAGCAATTTATTCATTTATCTCACTCGTTTTCAGGTTTGCTCCATCGTAATATGGGGCTTCGTGCCGCCAGTGTCTCATCAAGCCGTCTTAGAGGGGCAAGATAGGGTGCACCGCTAAACAATTCCTTGTTGCCAGCCTTTGCCTCTGTCACCAGATGACGCAAGCTTCCGATAAACTGATCAACGGATTGTTTGCTTTCGCTCTCTGTGGGTTCAATCAGCATAGCACCATGAACCACAAGAGGGAAATACATTGTCATGGGATGATACCCCTCATCAATCATTGCCTTGGCAAAATCAAGGGTTGCAACGCCCGTGCCATGTAAAAACCTGTCATCAAACAGACATTCATGCATACAAGGGCCTTCAAAGCTTGCGGTCATAACATCCTTGAGAGAGGCCAGAATATAATTGGCATTGAGGACGCTGTCCTCGGCCACACGGGCAAGACCATCTGCGCCGTGGGACATCATAAAAGCTAACGCCCGAATATTCATACCCATTTGACCATGAAAGGCGGTCATGCGCCCAAAACTATCTTTGCTGTCACCCTTATCTGAGATATGCTCCACAAGCTCAAAACCATGATCACCATGAATAACATAAGGCACAGGTGCAAAGGGTTCTAAGGCTTTGGATAAAACAACGGGTCCGGCCCCGGGCCCGCCGCCGCCGTGGGGTGTGGAAAATGTCTTATGAAGATTGATATGCATAGCATCAACCCCCAGATCTCCTGGGCGCACTTTGCCAACGATGGCGTTAAAATTTGCCCCGTCACAGTAAAAATAGCCGCCAATAGAATGAACGGCCTTTGCTATCTCAATGATATCCCGTTCAAACAGACCACATGTATTGGGGTTGGTGAGCATTATAGCGGCCACATCAGGGGTCAGTGCAGATTTTAAGGCATCCAAATCAACACGTCCCTGTTTGTTTGCGGGAATGGATTTAACCTTATAGCCACAAAGTGTTGCCGTTGCGGGATTTGTACCATGGGCTGATTCTGGGGCAAGAATGATAGAACGATTTTCCCCCCGCTTATCTAGGGCCGCCCTTATGGCCATAAGGCCGCATAATTCACCATGAGCACCCGCTTTGGGGGACATGGCAACGGCGGGCATACCCGTCAAAGTTTTTAACCAATGGGCAAGATTATCCATCACTTCCAAGGCACCTTGCACGGTTGAGATGGGTTGTAAGGGATGAATATCACCAAGACCTGGAAGACGAGCCACCTTTTCATTAAGACGTGGATTATGCTTCATGGTACAGGACCCCAAAGGATAAAGTCCCATATCAATGGCGTAATTTTTTCGGCTAAGGCGGGTATAATGACGCATGGTTTCGGGTTCTGTAAGGCCCGCAAGGCCAATTTCATTATCCCGTGTCACCCCGCCTAAGCGTGGTTCAAAATCCCAAACTTCTTCCAAATCAACGCCCGTGCGTTTGGTGTCACCAATTTCATAAATAAGCAGTTCATCCTGCTCTAAGCCTCGGTTGCCGCTATGGGTGGTGAAATTGTTGGACGTTTGTTGGGACGCGGTGCCAACGTCTGTTTGACGGCCTTGATTATTTAACATTTTACCCACTCCTTTAATTCGCTGACAAACAGGTCCATATCGGCCTCGGTTACGGTTTCTGTGACCGCAACCAACATTTGGTTTTTCAAATTCTCATGATCGGGATAAAGACGAGATAAGGGAACTCCGCCCAAAATTTTTGCTTCCGCCATCTTTTCAATGGCATAGGCAGCATCAATGGGCAAGGAAATGGTAAATTCATTGAAAAAACTTTTGTTAAGCACTTTAACACCCTTAATATGAGAAAGCTTATCGGCCAACATCACAGCCTTGGCATGATTAAGGTGCGCCAAATGACGGAACCCTTTTTCACCGAGCAGGGTCATGTGGATGGTAAAGGCAAGGGTGCATAACCCCGCATTGGTGCAGATGTTGCTGGTGGCTTTTTCCCGTCTTATATGTTGTTCACGGGTGGAAAGAGTCAGGACAAATCCACGCTTTCCGTCTGCATCCACCGTTTGTCCACAGACGCGGCCTGGCATGGTGCGAACATATTTTTGGCGGGTGGCGAATAATCCCACATAGGGACCACCAAAGCTTAGGCCATTGCCAATGCTTTGTCCTTCACCAACCACAATATCTGCCCCCATAGAACCCGGCGAGCGCACAGCGCCAAGAGAAACAATTTCCGTTACAACCACAATCAACAGGGCATTTTTTTCGTGAAGGGCTTCAGCAAGTTTAGAGAAATCCTGTATATTGCCAAAGAAGTCTGGATTTTGCACCACAACACAACTGGTCTCATCGTCAATTTGAGCAATAAGATCATCAACCGCATAGGTATCAACAGGATTAAAAACCGCCACATCATCGGTGAATTTTGTAACAGTTTTAACCACTTCGATATACTGAGGATGCAGACTTCCAGACAGAATGGCCTTTTTCTTGCGGCTGACACGGCGGGCCATAAGAACAGCCTCTCCACAGGCGGTAGAACCATCATACATGGAGGCATTGGACACTTCCATACCCGTGATCTGAGCCACTTGGCTTTGAAATTCATAAAGCGCCTGCAAGGTCCCTTGTGAAATTTCAGGCTGATAAGGGGTATAGGCCGTTAAAAATTCACCCCTTTGAATTAAATGATCGACAGTACTTGGGACATAATGGCGATAAGCTCCCGCACCACAGAAAAAAGGCACTGACCCTGCGGGGATATTTTTTCCCGCCAAGGCTCTCATTTCTCTATCTACCTCCATTTCTGACTTGTGGTTTGGTAAATCCACAGGCTCTTTCAGTAGGGCTGATTTTGGCACATCCTTAAAAAGATCATTGATATGTGACACGCCAATGGTGGCAAGCATTTCATGACGATCAGATTGGCTAAGCGGAAGATAACGCATGGTTTAAAACCTTTTAGTAAAAATTTTTATTAATCTAGATTGGCAATAAAAGCCTTATATGCTTTGGTATCCATTAGGTCATCAAGCTCTTCAAGATCAGTTATTTTAATCTTATAGAACCATGCATCTGATTCAGCATGCTCATTGACCATTGCGGGTTCGAATTCCAGACTTTCATTGATTTCAATGACTTCCCCACCGATAGGGGCATATATCTCGCTCGCAGCTTTTACGGACTCGACAACGGCAACTTCATCACCCTTGTCATGGTCACTACCCACTTCGGGAACTTCAACAAAGACTATATCGCCTAAGGCATTTTGGGCGTAATCTGTGATTCCAATGGTGCCAATATCGCCTTCGACGGAAACCCATTCATGTTCTTCGGAATAATAAATTGTCATTTTGTGCTACCTATAGTTTATGTTTAATGTTAATTTTTTCTGTAATAATTTTGTGGGACAAAAGGCATTTTGGCCACACGGGCAGGCATTTGTTTTCCGCGTACGGAAAGAAAAATTTCTGTATCAAGAGCTGAAAATTCAGGTTTAACATAACCCATGGCAATGGGACCGCCATATGTTGGGCCAAAGCCGCCACTGGTGATGACACCAATTTCATGGCCCTGTTTATCTGTGATAGATGTCCCCTCACGGGCAGGGGCTTTCCCATCGGGCAAAATTCCAACACGCTTTTGGGCTATATTTTTAGTGGCAATCTGTTCCAGAATGATTTTATCGCCTATAAAGCCGCCTTCTGTGCGGCGACGCTGGCCAATGGACCACAGTAAAGATGCCTCAAGGGGCGTGGTTTTTTCCGTGATATCATGGCCGTAAAGGCAAAGTCCCGCCTCAAGACGCAGGCTGTCTCTTGCGCCAAGACCTATGGCCTCGACGTCATTTTCAGCAAGAAGTGCGCGACAAATAGGTTCAGCCTGATCGGCGGGTATTGAAAACTCATAACCGTCCTCTCCTGTATAGCCGGAACGACTGATAAAACAGTCGACCCCAAGAATAGACATTTCCGCATAAGTCATAAAATCCATTTTATCAACATCAGAACAGAATTTCGCCAAAATCTCTGCGGCCTTTGGTCCTTGCAAGGCCACAAGGGCTCGGTTGGTAATTTCGGTTAAGGTCAAGCCATTAGCGAGATGTTGCTTCATATGGGCAATATCTTGGGTTTTGCAGGCCGCATTGACCACCAGAAACAAATCATTTTTCCGTTTTGTAATCATCAGATCATCAAGGATGCCGCCTTGGTCATTGGTGAACATGCTGTAACGGATATGGTTAAGGGGCAGATCAACAATATTTCCGGGAACAAGTGTTTCGATCCAACGGTCGGCATTCGGTCCCGTGATCACCACTTGTCCCATGTGGGACACATCAAAAAGGCCGGCCTTCGTCCGGGTGTGAATATGCTCCTTAAGCACACCCATAGGAAATTGCACAGGCATAGCATAGCCCGCGAAAGGAACTATTTTCCCGCCTAATTCCTCATGTAATGTCAAAAGGGGTGTCTTTAATAACTCGCTTGTATCAGCGGACATATAGCTCTCCAGAGTAAACACGTTCAGCACAAAACCTGTGCCTTGGTGCCCCCTCTGTCATGGATACCTGAGAGATTTGATTGTGCGAGCACAACTTACGCCGTCGGTGGGATTATGATGGATAATCCTCTTTCCAGAGTGCTATAATGTCCTGCGGTCCTTTTTGCCTGAGAGTTTCCGGGGCGGTTGCTCCTTCGGCGCTAGCATAAAGTTGAATATGTCTAGTCTCTCCCGCAGGGTCGTTAAGCAATTGCGTATAATAATCTTAAAATGGATAGAGTCAATATTTACTCACATATTACTCATGAAAACTTTAAGACGTTGATCGGATAAGAATTATCTGCAATAAATAGCTTAAGAAAAGCTAAGACAATTTTTCAACGATTATTTCAAGAAAGTTATATTCAATGACAATAATAAAAATTATATTTTCATATATCTGGCAATCAGTTAGGTTGTTTTGGAAGTATTTCAGGAAGCTTCAGTCTTTGGTAGGTACATTGTTATTTATGGCCTTGGCTTTCTTTATTATTGCAACCATTTTTATGGAAGAACATATTACCGTACCAGAACAGGGCGTACTTGTTGTTTCTCTTGAAGGCACAATTGTGGAGCAGAAGGTCTTTGATAAATCTCCATTGCAAGCCATTTCAAGCGGTACAGTCAGGCACCAAACCATTCTGCGTGATGTGATTAAGGCTATTGATCTTGCCGCCAAAGATGACAGAATCACAATGATGATTATTGACACCAATAGCTTGGAAAGTGCTATGCCTTCCAAATTGCATTATATCGGTGATGCCATGAATCGATTTAAAAAACAGGGCAAAAAAATATATAGTTACGGTGATAATTATAGCCAGAATAGTTATTTTTTAGCGTCCTTTGCCGATGAAATTTATCTCAATCCTTATGGTGCGGTTTTGCTGCATGGGTATGATTCTTACCAGAATTATTTTAAAGATTTTCTGGGTAAAATTAAGGCAGAAGTTCAGCTTTTTAGAGTTGGAAAATATAAATCAGCTATGGAGCCCTTTATACGCAACGATATGTCGCCAGAGGCAAAAGAGGCTATGCTGTCGATTCTCAATGATCTTTGGTCTGAATATACGGCTAAGGTGACAATGTCCAGAACAATAGAAAAAGATACTTTCCTGAATAGGTTTGAAACAGTGGATAAAGATCTTGTGGCATTGCAGGGGGATCTTGCGGCCTTGGCGATTGAATATGGTTTGGTGGACGGACTTAAAACACGGGCCGATTGGACGGAATATCTGGCCGCAAAATTAAATATTCAAAGCAGTAAGCTGAAGGACAAAGCCATTAATTATCGGGCATATTTGACAGCAAACCCCAATGAAAAGTTGACAACAAAAGATATCATTGCGGTGGTTTATGCCAATGGCACCATTATGGATGGACAGCAGCCGCAGGGTAAGGCTGGGGGCGATACCGTTTCAAGACATTTGCAAGAGGCCCGTCTTAATGAAAAGGTTAAGGCCGTTATATTAAGAGTTGATAGTCCGGGAGGAAGTGCTTTTGCATCGGAGGTCATAAGACAAGAAATTTTATTGCTTAAAGAAGCAGGAAAACCCGTTGTGGTTTCTATGGGGTCTTTGGCCGCATCAGGAGGATATTGGATTTCTGCCAATGCCGATGAAATATGGGCATCCCCCACCACCATTACGGGGTCAATCGGAATTTTTGGCGCTATCCCAAATTTTGAGGGAACATTAGGCGCTATTGGCATTAATAGTGATGGTGTTGGGACAACGCCGCTGACGTCGGCCTTGGTCATGAAGCCGTTATCTGAAAAAATTCAATCTGTTTTTCAAAGCAGTATTGAAAATGGCTATAATAGGTTTCTCAATATCGTGGCCGAAGGTCGTCATATGACAGTAGAACAGGTCAATGATATAGCACAAGGTCGGGTCTGGACAGGAAATCAGGCTGTTAAAATTGGTCTGGTGGACAAGCTTGGAACTTTTGATGATGCCTTATATGCAACAGCAAGTCGGGCGGCATTGGATGATTATAAAGTTGTTTACTGGGAGGATCCCATTCCTTGGGACATGAAACTGATTTCTGATATTATGGAACGACAAACAGGGATTGGAAAATTATTGAGCGCAAAAATGGCAACGCCACAATCTGTATTAGCGGATCAGGTTATAGAAAAATTATCAATTTTTAATCAATTTAATGATCCAAATCATGCTTATGTCTTATGTGTTTCCTGCATGGAAGAATTGGGTGATAGGTAATAATTCCTTATGATGCGGAATAAAATAAATCTTTATATTGCTAATCCTAGAGGATTTTGCGCAGGCGTTGACAGGGCTATTCAAATCGTCGAAATGGCGTTGGAAAAATACGGAGCACCAGTTTATGTCCGTCATGAAATTGTCCATAATAAATTTGTTGTGGAGGGATTGAAAAAACGTGGTGCGGTCTTTGTTGATGAACTTGATGAAGTGCCAGACGGCGTACCTGTTGTTTTTTCAGCCCATGGCGTGCCAAAGTCTGTACCAAAGGAGGCGGAACGCCGCAAGATGCTATATGTGGACGCCACTTGCCCCTTGGTGAGTAAAGTTCACAGAGAAGCCGAACGCCATGAAAAATCAGGTGCAGACATTATCATGATCGGTCATGCGGGGCATGCCGAAGTCATCGGCACAATGGGGCAGGTGGGGGAAGGTCGTATCAAGCTTGTGGAAAAAACAAAGGATGTTGAAAAGCTTGAACTTCTTGATGAAAATAATGTGGCCTATATTACTCAGACTACATTGTCGCTGGACGATACCGCAGATATTATTGCGGCATTAAAGGTCAGATTTCCCTCTATTGCGGATCCCAAAAAAGAAGACATCTGTTATGCGACCACAAACCGTCAGGGAGCCGTTAAGGCGCTCGCCAAAAAGGCGGATGCGGTATTGATTATTGGCGCACCCAATAGTTCAAATTCCAAACGCCTGGTCGAGGTTGCAAACCGCGAGGGTTGTAAATCCATGCTCATTCAGAGGGCAATGGATATTGATTGGAATTGGGTTCTGGATGTTGAAAATATTGGAATTTCTGCGGGTGCTTCAGCCCCTGAAATTCTTGTAGAGGAAGTTATTGAGGCATTTAGGAAACGCTATGATGTTCATCTAGAAACCGTCAAAACAGTAGAAGAAAATGTTCAGTTCAAATTGCCTGCTATTTTAATGAGAGAAGAGTAAGAATGGCTGTTTATACCCATGTTGATGCGGAAGAAATTTCCAAATTCCTTGCAAGTTATGATGAAGGTGAGGTGCTTTCTTTTAAAGGCATTGCCGAAGGTGTAGAAAATTCCAATTATATTCTTCAAACCACCAAAGCCTCTTATATTTTAACCTTATATGAAAAGCGGGTTAACCCAGATGATCTGCCATTTTTTCTGGGGCTTATGGATCATCTTGTTCATAAGGGCCGGTTGTGCGCAACGCCGGTGCGTGATCGTGAGGGTATTATTCTTAAGACGCTATGTGGGCGTCCTGCGGCATTGATAAGTTTTTTGTCGGGTCTTTCGATCAATAAGCCAGAGCCAGAACATTGTTATCAATTGGGCGTTGAAATGGCGCAAATGCATATTGCAGCCTCTGATTTTAATCTTAAGCGAAAAAATGCCTTGTCGGTCGAAGGATGGGAAGAACTAGTCAGACAATGTGAAAACAGAGCCGATGAGGTGGCTCATGGATTGAAAGATTTGTTGCATGATGAAATGGCGTTTTTAAAAAGCAACTGGCCAACAAATTTACCAGAAGCCATTATTCATGCTGATTTATTTCCCGATAATGTTTTTTTTAGAGGCGATAAATTATCTGGCCTTATTGATTATTATTTCGCCTGTAATGATATATTAGCCTATGACATTGCCATATGTCTGAATGCTTGGTGTTTTGAAGGCGATGGTTCCTTTAATATTACCAAGGCCGCACGATTGGTTCAGGGGTACGGCGTAGAAAGATCTCTGTCATCACAGGAAATAATCGCTATGTCCGTATTATGTCGAGGGGCAGCATTTCGATTTTTGCTCTCCCGCCTTTATGACTGGCTTAATCAAGTGGACGGCGCCTTGGTTAAGGTCAAAGATCCAACGGAATATATCAATAAATTAAAATTTCATCAGTCGGTGAATAATGTCTCTGAATATGGATTTAGTTTATGAAGGAAGTGATTATTTATACGGACGGCGCCTGTTCCGGAAATCCAGGCCCCGGTGGTTGGGGCGTATGGCTTGTCTCTGGTAAGCACAGCAAGGAACTTAAGGGTGGCATGGCTGAAACCACTAATAATCAGATGGAACTTACGGCAGCGATAGAGGGATTGAAATCCTTGAAATCTTCTTGCCATGTGACACTCTATACCGATAGCGTTTATGTAAAAGACGGCATCACAAAGTGGATTCATAATTGGAAAAAAAATGGTTGGCGCACGGCAAATCGTAAACCCGTTAAAAACGCCGAATTATGGCAGGCCTTGGACGTCGAGGTGGAAAGCCATAATATAACATGGCATTGGGTTAAGGGTCATAATGGTGATCCGGGAAATGAAAAGGCTGATGAACTTGCCCGCCAAGGCATGGCCGAGCATCAATATTAAAAATAGGATAAGACATGTCACGGGATGATTTATTTAAAGCCATTGATATCGCAGATGAGCAAAAGCTCCGGTCCATTTTGAACAAGGACAGGTCCCTTGCCTCAAGCCGCAGTTCCGATGGGCTTTCCGCCATAATTTTTACCTTATATTTGGCTCAGTATAATCTGACTAAAGCGCTCTTGGATTTTGAGCCAGAATTAGATATTTTTGATCTTTCTTCTCTTAATATGCCCGAAAAACTTTTGGACTATTTACAGACTATTGATAACATAGATTGCTTAAGTGGGGATGGTTTTTCAGCCTTGCATCTTGCTTGTTTTTTTGGCGCGCTTGATTGTGCAAGTATTTTGGTGGAAAAGGGGGCAAATGTTAATATCCATGCCGACAATATATCTGACCTAAGACCAATTCATAGTGCTTGCGCTGCGGGACATGGAGCAATAGTGAATTTACTTCTTAAGGCAGGCGCAAAACCCAATGTCATACAAATGGGTGGCTATACGCCGCTTATGATATCGGCAAGTCTTGGTAATGCACCAGTGATTGATATGTTGTTGGATTACGGCGCTGATATTACGATACAGTCTGATGATAATCGTACCGCGGCCGATTTCGCAAAATCATCGGGGTTTGAGGGGTTGTTGGAAAAATTTCAATGATATAAAGCTCATTTCTTGCTTTATTGATTTAAGTTTGCCAGTATATTTTTCAGGCTTTTTAGAAAAAATACTTAAATAAAAAATGGGATAATAACATGAAATTTTCCTTCAAAATTACAGTCATCATCGGATTATTGATCTTTCCTTTTTCGCATTCTCTTGCAGAAGAGACCGCTAAAAAAGAGCTTGATGTAAAAATCGCAGAAGTTCAGACCACTGTCACCAAGCATAAAGGCAAATTTAATGACCAAGTCATAGACTATACAGTCACAGCAAGTGATACACATCTTAAGAATGATAAGGACGAGGCTATTGGGAGCATTTTTTCCATTGCCTATACCAAGGATAATGTGAAGGATGCCTCTAAAAGACCAATAACTTTTATGTTTAATGGTGGGCCTGGATCTGCATCTCTTTGGTTGCATATGGGTGTTTTTGGTCCAAAAAGGGTTGATGTTCCAAGTGATGGAACAAATGCTGGGGCGGCACCGTATGATGTGATTGATAATCCTTTGAGTATTCTTGATGTGACAGATGTTATATTTATTGATCCTATTGGTACTGGCTATTCCAAGGTGATTGGCAAGGGAGAAGGCAAAGATTTTTGGGGCCTGAATGAAGATGCACAGTCCGTTGCAAAATTTATACAAATTTATGTGACCAAGAATAAACGTTGGAACAGCCCTAAATATATTGGTGGTGAAAGTTACGGTACAACCCGAACTGCTGCTTTGGTCAAAGAATTGCAACAAGGTTACAACAGTATGGCTTTGAATGGGTTGATTCTTGTTTCGTCTATTCTCGATTTTCAAACAACAGATGGTGGTTCTGCCAATGATGACCCTTATGTGAATTTCTTGCCCACATTTTCGGCGATCGCTTGGTATCATGGCAAAGTAGATAAAGAGGGCAGAACCCTTGAAACATTTGTGGAAGAAGCCCGAAATTTTGCTATAAATGAATATTCTGTGGCTTTGCTGAAAGGTAACCGCATGACCGAGGCAGAAGTCAAAAACATCACGACTAAACTCAGTTTATATACAGGTCTTAGTGAGGAATATTTGAAAAATGCCCGTCTTCGGGTGAATGAATTCCGCTTTATGAAGGAGCTTTTGCGCGATCAGGGGAAAGTTGTTGGTCGTTTGGATGGTCGTTATATAGGCACAGACGAGGATGAAGCAGGAGAAGTATTTGAGGCTGATCCTGCGGGATATGGCATGAGTGCGGCTTATACAGCAGCCGTGAATGATTATTTTTCCCGTGATTTGAATTTAACACGGGATGCGCGGTATGAAGTCTTAAGTTCTAAACCTGGGAAGGAATGGAATTGGAAACAAGAAAAGGGCTGGACAGGAGGCTATCCTGCGTTTGGGCATTATGTGGCACGTGGCATGCGACAGAATAAAGACCTTAGGGTTTATGTGGCCAATGGTTATTTTGATTTGGCAACACCTTTCTTTGGTACAGAGTATACCATGGCGCAATATGGTATGGACCCAAAACGCATTACTATGGAATATTTTGAGGCGGGCCATATGATGTATCTTCATCATCCATCGCTTGAAAAACTTGCTAAAGATGTCAGACAGTTTATTTTGAACGGCACAAAATAGGTTGTAAGCTACTAATATCTTAATTCATAAATGAGGATAATTCTCATGCGCTATATTCTATTGTTCTTTATCATTATGGGATTTAACATGTTAGAAAATTATGATGTGAATGCAATGGATAACTGGCCAAAGTCTCATCGTGGTGATCGTAATGTGGGGGCGCAATTCGCTACACGTTCACAAGTCATTACAAAGAATGGCATGGCCGCTACAAGCATTCCTTTGGGTACACAGATTGCTCTTGATATCCTTAAAAAGGGTGGATCAGCCGTTGATGCCGCAATAGCCGCAAATGCGGCCATTGGTTTGATGGAGCCAACAGGTAATGGTATTGGCGGTGATATTTTTGCTATTGTTTGGGATCCTAAAACAAAAAAAATATATGGATTGAATGGATCAGGCCGTTCTCCTATGGGCATGAGTTATGATGATCTTGCCGCAGAATTGAAAAAACGCGGAAGAACAACTATTCCCCCTTTTGGATCATTGCCCGTATCGGTGCCAGGAACAGTAGATGGCTGGTTTGAGTTGCATAGTAAATTTGGCAAATTGCCTATGAAGGAAATTCTTTCTCCCGCAATTTCTTATGCGAGAGAGGGTGTACCCTTAACCCAGTTAATTGCTTTCTATATGGAGACTGCGGGAAAAAGATTTCTTGATCCAGATTCGGCTATTGAGGAAACGGACAATTTCTTAAAGACATATTATCCAAATGGTGTGGCACCTGTTGAAGGACAGATATTCAAAAATCCTAATTTGGCCGATACGTTGGCTATGATAGCAGACGGTGGTCGAGATGTCTTTTATAAGGGAAAAATTGCCGACGTTATTGACCATTATATGCGGCGTATTGGAGGGGCCCTGCGCAAAGAAGATTTGGAAAAACATACAAGTACGTGGGTTGAACCATTGTCGATTAATTATCGGGGCTATGATGTCTTTGAACTTCCCCCAAATGGCCAAGGAATAGCGGCACTTCAACAACTTAATATCTTAGAAGGTTATGACCTAAAGGCTATGGGACATAATAGTGCGGACTACCTGCATGTTCATGCTGAAGCCAAAAAGCTTGCCTTTGAAGATAGAGCAAGATTTTATGCCGATCCTGATTTTTATAAGGCTCCTATTAACCATCTGTTATCAAAAGAATATGCCGATGAACGGCGGGCACTTATTAATATGAAAAAAGCGTTACAGGACGTCAAATACCCTGATCCAGATGTATTGAAAAACGGCGATACTATTTATCTGACGGTCGCCGATAAAGATGGTATGATGGTAAGTCTTATCCAAAGTAATTATCGTGGTATGGGATCTGGTTTGGTGCCAGATGGTCTTGGCTTTATGTTTCAGGATAGGGGGGAATTGTTCACGTTAAAAAAAGGACATCCTAATGTTTATGCGCCGGGGAAGAGACCCTTCCATACCATTATTCCAGCTTTTGTTATGAAAGACGGCAAACCACTGATGAGCTTTGGCTTAATGGGGGGCGGTATGCAACCTCAGGGACATGCACAGATTATTACAAATATTATAGATTTCGGTATGAATGTCCAAGAGGCAGGTGATGTTGCTCGGTATCGTCATGATGGTTCTAGTGAGCCAACGGGTGAAATTATGACTGATGGCGGTATCTTAAATGTGGAATCGGGTATTGAAAACAGTGTAGTTGAGGAATTGCGCTCCCGTGGACATAATGTCATCGTTGGTAAAGGGGGATATGGAGGATATCAGATGATTATGTGGGATGAGAAACAGGGTGTTTATAAGGCGGCCTCTGAAATGAGAAAAGATGGTCAAGCTGCGGGTTATTAATCATGTTCAATGGTGTAAAAACAAAAAAGCAAGGCGCTCTGCCTTGCTTTTTTAAATTATTATATTTTTTATTTTGTAAGCCGTATTTTATTTTGATGTATTTATTATTTTACGGCCTGATCTTGGTTTTTCCTCCCGAGACTTGGACCCTACTTCGAGACAGACAATAGTCGAGCTTATATGGTCTGTCACCATAGAAAATGATAAATAGTTCGATTTTTATTTAATTGTTGCATAAATAGCACATTTAAAGGTTATACAATAAAAGGGTGATTAATGAGCATTAACAGGAGTATGGACGATGTGGCGTTGTATTTATGCAACATTAATATTTAATAATATCTTAATATTTTCAAGCAGTTCAGAGGAAAGAGTGATCGTTGTAACCCCTGAAATTTGTCACCATGTTACGGCTCATATTCCTGATAAGGATGTGAATTACAGGGGTGGTGTTGACGTTCGGGGAAGGGCGGTGAAACCTGCGGATATGGATCAGAATGCTGATTCTATCCTTAATCCTGAAATTTCATTTATGTTGAGTCTTGATGTGGCCAAAGAAAATATGGGAAATGAAAATAGTAAAAGACAATTTGAGGAGCATAAAGGTCTGGAAGGTAAAATTAATCTGGGCCATGTTCTTCTCAAAGAGGGTCAGTTAACCCTTGACGGCAAACCAATGTCATCAACCAATCAAGAAGAATTATATCGATTATGTAAACAAAGATAATTCTTGTGATGAAAAGCCTGTTCATAATGGTATGACAAGTCTATAAAATTATATTATTTACAGTATAGAATTTTTTTAAATTATTAAGGTTATCATTATGCGCCTATCTTCTTATTTTATGCCCACCTTAAAAGAAAACCCTTCCGAGGCTCAAATTACGTCCCATCGCCTTATGCTGCGGGCGGGATTGATCCGACAAACCAGTGCGGGAATATATATTTGGTTACCGCTTGGGCTTCGGGTCATGCGAAAAATAGAACAGATCGTTCGGGAAGAACAGGATCGTGCAGGGGCGCAGGAAATACTGATGCCAACCATTCAACCAGCGGAACTTTGGCAGGAAAGTGGGCGCTATGATGCCTATGGCAAGGAAATGTTGCGCATTACCGATCGGCATGACCGTGAAATGCTTTATGGCCCCACAAACGAGGAAATGGTAACAGATTTATTTCGCAATAATGTGAAATCCTACAAAGACTTGCCTAAGATGCTTTATCATATTCAGTGGAAATTTCGGGATGAAATAAGACCACGTTTTGGTATTATGCGGGGGCGTGAATTCCTGATGAAGGATAATTACAGCTTTGACATTGATGCGGATGCGGGCCGTATTTCCTATAACAAGATGTATGTGGCCTATTTGCGTACATTTGCAAGGCTTGGGCTTGTGGCCATTCCCGTTAGAGCGGATACGGGCGCTATTGGCGGTGATCTTAGCCATGAATTCCAAATTTTGGCAGAAACAGGGGAAAGCACCCTTTATTACGATAAAGAAATTGAAAATTTCGATTTGGCAAGCCTAACCGGTGAAATAGATATGCAGACCATTGAAAAGCTGCAAAGTCTTTATGCCATGGAAGAAGAAAAGCATGATCCCGAGACTTGCCCCGTGGCAAGTGGTGATCTGCGCACGGCCAAGGGGATTGAGGTTGGGCATATATTCTTTTTTGGAACGAAATATTCCGATTCCATGAACGCAAAGGTGACGGGGGCTGATGGAAATTTGGTGCCTGTGGAAATGGGATCATATGGCGTTGGCGTGTCACGACTTGTGGGTGCTTTGATAGAGGCTAATCATGATGACAACGGTATTATATGGCCAGAAGTGGTAGCTCCCTATAAGGTTGGCCTCATTAATTTGCGCACCAAGGACGACCATTGTACCAAAGCTTGTGATGATATTTATCAAAAACTGAGCGCACTGGGCATAGAGGTTCTCTATGATGACCGTGATATTGGGGCGGGTGGAAAATTTGCGGATATGGATCTTGTTGGTTTGCCATGGCAATTGATTGTAGGGCCAAGAGGGCTTGAGAAGAATCTTGTTGAATTGAAAAATAGAGCTACAGGAGACAGAGAAGAATTGTCACTTGAGGATGCAATCAGCAGGTTATCTTAAATTATGTCGGTATGTTAAAAGGGATAAAATATGTTTAGGGCACATGAATGGATGGTGGCGATGCGTTACCTGAAAATCAGAAGTAACGAAGGCTTTGTAACACTCGTTGCCTTATTTTCTCTACTTGGTATTGCAATAGGTGTCATGGTTCTGATTGTGACCATGTCGGTTATGAACGGTTTTCGGGAGGAACTGCTCAGTAAAGTCATAGGCTTTAACGGTCATATGCTCTATCAGCCAGTGGGGGGACGGATGAGCCATTATGATGAAGCGGTGGAAGCATTAAAGAAAATTGACCATGTGGTTTCTGTTCTTCCCATTATTGAGGGAAATGCGCTCGCAACATTTGGCAGCAATAGTGTCCCCGCCTTGGTGCGGGGTATCAGGCCCGATGACTTAAAACTAATGTCTCTTATTTCAAACAATATTAAGCTTGGTAGCTTGGATGATTTTGGTCAAGGCGATAATGATATTATTATCGGAAAAAGACTTGCGGATAAATATGATTTGTCCATAGGTGACCTTGTAACCCTTGTGACGCCTCGTGGACGTATTACGCCCTTTGGCACCATGCCCCGAATTGCAAGCTATAAAATTGTTTCGGTGTTTGAGGTTGGGGAATATAATTATGATACCAGCTATTTTTTCATGCCCTTGGGTGAGGCGCAAAGCTATTTTCAATATGGTGATGAAATTGCGGCCTTGGAAATTAGCCTCACTCATCCTGATATGATTAGTGAGATGTATGAAGCCGTTGAAAAGGTAACCCAACAGTTTGACTTGGGCGGACGGCTGATTGATTGGCGTATTCTCAATAAAAGTTTTTTCAATGCGCTTCAGGTGGAGCGTAATGTGATGTTTATCATTCTGTCCTTTATTATTCTTGTGGCGGTTTTTAATATCATTTCCACCATGATTATGATGGTCAAAAATAAAACCCGTGACGTGGCGATCTTGCGCACGATGGGGGTCACCAGCAGCTCTATTATGCGCATATTTTTTATTGTTGGTTCCTGTATAGGAGTCCTTGGAACAATGCTTGGGACGTTTTTTGGCTTGATCATTGCCTTTAACGTACAGGTAATATTGAATTTTATTGAGCGTATTACGGGGCTTAGCCTTTGGGAGGGGGAGGTGCGTTTCTTATCCGAAGTCCCCGCTATTGTTGAGACAAAGGAAGTTTTGATTGTGGTTCTGGTATCCTTGGTTTTGAGTTTCATTGCGACGCTTCTTCCCGCATGGCGGGCGGCAAAGGTCGATCCTGTTCAATCTTTGCGGTATGAATAGGACAAAAAAATGAGCAATATAATTCTAGAACTTAAAAATATTCATCGTCACTTTATTCAGGGCGATAAAGATTTGCATATTCTGAGAGGGGTGAATTTTACCCTTAAAAAGGGTGAGGTTGTATCGCTTGTCGGTGCGTCGGGATCTGGTAAGTCCACACTTTTGCAAATTGCGGGGCTTTTGGACCGTATGAGTGAGGGCGAGATTGTTATGGACGGCGAACCTTGTGGAAATTTATCGGATAATAAACGCACAAAAATAAGACGCCATGATGTGGGATTTATTTATCAATTTCATCATCTTTTGCCAGAATTTACCGCCTTGGAAAATGTTATGTTGCCTGAAATTGTGGCGGGCATGTCAAAAAATGAGGCGCGGACAAAGGCCGCCGAAATGTTGGAAAAACTTGGTCTTTCCGAACGACTAGACCATAGGCCATCAGAATTATCGGGTGGCGAACAGCAACGTGTCGCCATTGCACGGGCATTGATTAACAAACCTAAAATAATATTGGCCGATGAACCCACAGGTAATCTGGATGAGGCAACAGGCAGCAAGGTTATGAATGAATTGTTGCGCCTGTCACGAGACGAGGGGATTGCCGCTCTGATCGCAACCCATAATAATGATCTGGCAAAGAAGATGGATCGTTGTGTTGTCTTGCATAATGGCATATTGAATTAAAATGGTGACGACGCCCTTCATACATCTTAGGCTTCATTCGGCCTATTCCTTGTCCGAAGGGGCCATTCATGTGAAGGCCTTAAGCAAATTATGTCGGGCGGAACATATGCCGGCTGTGGCGATCACGGACACCAACAATATGTTTGGTGCGCTCGAGGCATCGCTTGCCCTGCCAGAAGCCGGTATTCAACCCATCATCGGCTGTTCCCTTGCTATTCGTCATGAGGTTGAACCAGATGCAAGGTCGTTTAAAGCACCTGACCCTGGTTTTCTCATACTTCTTGCTCAAACGAAAGTGGGCTACCAAAATCTTATGAAATTGGTGAGCAAGGCTCATCTGGAGGGGGAGGCTCATGAGGTTCCTCAACTTAATCTTACCGATCTTATGGGCTATACGGATGATATTATTTGCCTGACGGGCGGGCATTCTGGTCCTGTGGGAAAATATCTCCATGGTTCAGGCGTTAAGTCTCTTGAGAAGGCTGAGAATATTTTACAGGAATTGTTGGGGCTATTTGAAGACAGGCTTTATGTGGAAATTATGCGCCACGGCATGGAGGCACAAAACGAGACCGAGGAGGCCTTTATTAATATGGCCTATAAATTTGATATTCCTCTCGTTGCCACAAATCAGGTTTTTTTCCCTGATCGTAAAATGTATCAGGCTCATGATGCTCTGCTCTGTATTGCGGGTGGAAATTATGTGGAGCAGGACGATAGGCGAAAAATAACGGCAGAACATTATTTCAAATCATCAGAGGAGATGAGAGCACTTTTCTCCGACCTGCCCGAAGCCATAGACAATACATTTATCATTGCCCAAAGATGTGCGTTTAAAGTCCCTACTGTTAATCCGATTTTGCCAAGCTTTACGAAGGGTGAACAAAGTGAGGGTGACGCCTTGACCCTAATGGCTAAGGAAGGATTGGAAAAGCGACTTAAGTATCATGTTTATAAGGGACAGACGGATTTCTCTGAGCAGGAAAAGCTTGCAAAACCTTATAAGGAAAGGCTTCAATTTGAACTGGAGACTATTATTAACATGGGTTTTCCGGGATATTTTTTGATTGTGGCTGACTTTATTCAATGGTCAAAAAACAATAATATTCCAGTGGGACCGGGGCGTGGTTCTGGGGCTGGGTCTCTTGTGGCGTGGTCGTTGATGATTACAGATCTTGACCCTTTGCGCTTTGGCTTGCTTTTTGAGCGGTTTTTGAACCCTGAGCGAATTTCGATGCCCGACTTTGATATTGACTTTTGTCAGGATAAGCGGGACCAGGTCATAAAATATGTGCAAGATAAATATGGTCATGATCAGGTGGCACAAATTATTACCTTTGGTAAGCTTCAGGCCAAGGCGGTGATCCGTGATGTGGGGCGGGTTATGCAAATGCCTTATGGTCAGGTGGACAGGCTGTCAAAATTGATTCCAGTAAATCCAGCAAACCCCATGACCCTGGCCGAGGCTCTAGAGAGCGAAGTAAAATTACGCTATGAGCGGGATAACGATGAAAATACGGCTCATTTGATTGAAATCGCCCTAAAGCTTGAGGGGTTGTATCGTCATGCGTCCACCCATGCGGCGGGGGTTGTGATTGGTGATCGTCCCTTGGATCAGCTTGTTCCCCTTTACCGTGATCCAAAATCCGATATGCCCGTGACCCAGTTTAATATGAAATTTGTTGAACAGACAGGACTGGTAAAATTCGACTTTTTGGGACTTAAAACCTTAACGGTGCTGGCCAAGGCCGTGGATCAGATTTCCCGTCGGGATATTGTGGTTAATCTGGAACAAATTCCTCTTGATGACGGACCAAGCTATGATCTGTTTAGTAGCGGTAAAACAATTGGCGTTTTCCAGCTTGAAAGTAGCGGCATGCAAAATGTTTTGGTGCAGCTAAAACCAGACAGCTTTGAAGATATTATTGCGGTGGTTGCTCTGTATCGGCCGGGGCCTATGGATAATATTCCCCGTTATATTGCCTGTAAACATAAAAGAGAAGAGCCAGATTATCTGCATCCCATGCTAAAGGGTATTTTGACCGAAACTCATGGGGTGATTATTTACCAAGAACAGGTTATGCAGATTGCGCAGATTTTGGCGGATTATAGCTTAGGCGAGGCTGATTTGCTTCGCCGTGCCATGGGTAAAAAAATAGCGTCCGAAATGGATTTGCAACGCAGCCGTTTTCAGGAGGGCGCCCATAAAAAAGACGTGAACCCCAAACAGGCGGCGAGCATTTTTGATCAGGTGGCAAAATTTGCGGGTTACGGTTTTAACAAAAGCCATGCGGCGGCCTATGCGCTTGTGTCGTATCATACGGCCTATCTCAAGGCCAATTATCCTGTTGAGTTTATGGCGGCGATCATGTCACTTGATCTGACCAATACGGATAAACTTGCCGTTTTCAAGCAAGAAGTCATCAGCATGGGCATTGCGATTTTGCCGCCTGACATCAATAAATCGCATGTTGAATTTTCCGTTGAGGTCATTGAAGGACAGAAGGACACAGATCACATTGGCGGCGCACAGTCAGACGGTGTGTTACGTGGGATCAGATATGGTCTTTCGGCCCTGAAAAATGTGGGTGTTGGGGCAATGGAGGGGCTTGTACAGGAACGCCAAAAGAACGGCCCCTTTAAAAACATAGCAGATTTTTGTAATCGAATAGATACGAAGCATATCAATAAACGGGCGCTTGAAAATTTGGCTAAGGCGGGCGCCTTTGACAGCATTAATAAAAACAGGGCGCAGATGTTGGCCTCGGTGGAAATGATCCTGAACTATGCTAGTGCGGCAACAGAACAACGCAACAGCAGTCAGGTGAATTTATTTGGTGATGTGGTCAAGCCTGACAGCCTAACCTTGCCAGACATGATTGATTGGTCGTTGATAGAACGATTAACGTATGAAAAAGAGGCCGTTGGATTTTATTTGTCTGCCCATCCCCTTGATGCCTACACTAAAATATTGGAACGGCAAAAAATAACGCCGTCTGGGGATATTGAACGAAAAGCGAGAGAAGCCAAATTGATAAGGCTTGCGGGCACCATTCAAAGCATCCGTGTGATGAAAAACAAACGGGGACAAAAATTTGCTTTTGTAGGCCTGTCTGATGCTTATGGGCATTTTGAATGTATGGCCTATTCCGAAATTCTGGATAATGCGGGGGATGTCTTACAGGTGGGAAGTTCTGTGATCGTCACGGTGGAAACAAATATTCATCCTGAAAAAGGCGTGCGCCTTTCTGCCAAAAGCTTTGCCGATATCGAGCAAGTTGCGGCCAATACAGATATGGGGCTTGAAATCACTTTGTCCGATGAATCCTCTCTGAAGACGATTTATGATATGCTAGAAAAATATAAAGGTGGACGTGGCTATGTTACCTTTAAAATGAATGTTCAGGACGAAGAAAAAGACTATGATGTGGATATTGAGTTGAAAGATAAGTACCGTATATCCATGGATATGGCGAGCAGCCTTACCTCATTGGCAGGGGTTGTAGGTGTTAGAGAGATATAAAGGAATGATTATGACAAATTTTGATATTGCAACGAATTTTTTTCATGCCTGTGAAGGCCTTAAGGGGGCCGAAGGTTGTAAACAATATATTTCCGAGGGGGCAAAATTTAAGGCTCAATGTGAGCCTTTAATAGGCATAGATAATGTGCTTGATTATTGTGATTGGATGGCGGGCCTTGGTAAGGGTGCCTTAAAAGGCTGTAGCTATATTTTGCACAGCTCGTCCTATGATGAAGCCACTAAAACAGCGTTGTTTTTTGGTACATTCAAAGGTAGGCATGTGGGCGAGGGTGGACCTATTCCCCCTACAATGAAAGAAGCCAATGCAGATTATGTTTATGCTCTGACCTTTAATGATAACGGTAAAATCATTGAAATGACAAAGATATGGAACGCCCCTTGGACTTTGAGGGAACTTGGTTGGGCTTAAAAAAATAGCCACTTTTATTCACGGCTAGAAATAGAAGGCTTTGATCCGTAAGGGCTGTTGTCGTATATTTGCCATTTTATGCCTTAAATAATGAGAGCCTATATTTTATGACCGATAAAGAAGTAAAGACCATAGATGCGGCGTCCGTGTTGATTATTCGGGACGGGGAATATCATCCCAGACACGGCACATTACAGATATTAATGGTCAAAAGGCATAAAAATATTCGTTTTGCGGGTGGGGCTTATGTCTTTCCAGGGGGAAAGCTTGATGAGGCGGACCGCATCCTTGAAAAAGAAACCTTATTACAGAGCGATATGGATATTCCAGCGGAATTTCACGGTTTTCGCTATGCGGCTTTACGGGAAGTATTCGAAGAAACCGGCCTTATTATTGGCACAAGGGGCGGCATGTCCATAAATGAAGAGGATAGGGTTGAAATTGATCATCGTTACCGCATGAATTTTTTGGAAAATAAAATAAATCTTGCAGAATTTTTGGCTCTATCTGCTGTTGAACTTGATATGGGTGATTGTTTGCCCTTTGCTCATTGGATTACGCCAAAGGTCTATCCCATTCGTTTTGATACCCGTTTTTTTCTTTGTGTGGCGCCAATGGGGCAAAATCCAAGCCCCGATGGTCAGGAAATTACCCATGTGGAATGGATGTATCCCATGACATTGGTCGAGGAATCGGACGGTCTTTTAATGTTTCCCACCATGATGAATTTAAAGAAGCTTGGCCAATCAAAATCAGTATCAGAAGCCTTGAAAACATTATCCAAACGAAAGATTGTCACCGTCATGCCAGAGGTCGTCGAGGGAAAGAATGGCGTGTTTCGTAAAATCCCAAAAGAGGCCGGTTATGAGGATGTGGATCAAAGCCGAACCCGTTTTGGCACTGATCTTGAAATGGGTAAGTCAAAAAAAATAGATGGCAGTGAAGAAAAGCCTTGATTTTGGCTCAAAATGGCGGTATCACCCGCCTACTTCACACGCAGGATTTAAGTTGACCTCCTCATATTGAGCAAGACTTTCCGGTGTCCCATTTGGGGCCACACTCCTGCGGAGGATTAACCGGAAAATAAGGAAAAAACAATGGCAACGCCAACATTTTCAATGCGTCAGCTTCTTGAAGCTGGTGTTCATTTTGGGCATCAGGCCCACCGCTGGAACCCAAAGATGAAAGAATATATCTTTGGTGCCCGCAACAAAGTTCATATCATTAACCTGTCTATCACTGTGCCTTTGCTGCACCGTGCCTTGGAAACTGTACGGGATGTTACCGCATCTGGTGGTCGTGTTTTGTTCGTTGGAACAAAGCGTCAGGCATCAGGCCCTATTGCAGAGGCTGCAAAACGTTGTGGACAATATTACGTCAATCACCGCTGGCTTGGCGGTATGATGACCAACTGGCAAACAATTTCTAAGTCTATTAAGCGTCTTAAAGAGTTGGAAGTTAAATTGGCCGAAGATACTGTTGGTTTAACCAAAAAAGAAATTCTTCAAATGACACGGGAACGCGATAAGCTTGAACGTGCCCTTGGCGGTATTAAAGACATGGGCGGCATTCCAAACATTCTTTTTGTTATCGATACCAACAAAGAAGACCTCGCTATTTTAGAAGCCAATAAATTGGGCATTCCTGTTGTGGCGATTTTGGATACGAATTCTGATCCATCGGGCATTTTATTTCCTGTTCCTGGTAATGACGATGCCACACGGGCCATACAGCTTTATTGTGATTTGGTTTCTGGTGCCGTTCTTGAAGGTATTCAGCAGGAAATGACAAACAAAGGTGTTGACCTTGGTGCGGCTGCTGACGTTGCCCCTCTTGTTGAAGAGATTGCTGTTGAAGAGGTTGCAGACGAAAATAATGTTGAAGAAGAAGCGAAAGTTTCTGAATAATTATAACAGAGGCAGGTTTGGAATTTTCTGAACCTGCATAATGTTTCTCATAGGATAAGGAAGAACAATGGCTCAGATTACGGCTGCACTTGTTAAAGAACTGCGTGATAAATCCGGCGCAGGAATGATGGATTGTAAAAACGCATTGACAGAAAATGATGCCGACGTTGAACGGGCAATGGATTGGCTTCGTCAAAAAGGTATTGCAAAGGCTGCAAAAAAATCTGGCCGTGTTGCGGCCGAAGGTCTTGTGGCTGTGGCATCAAATGGCACAACATCCGTTGCCGTTGAAGTTAATTCGGAGACGGATTTTGTGGCGCGTAACGAAAGATTTCAGGAAATCGTTAAGAATATTGCAGATGTTGCTCTTGCCCATAACGGTGATTTTGAGGCGACAGCGGCTGCCGATTACCCTAACACAAGCCTCAGTGTAAAAGATGAATTGATCGAAGCCGTTGGTACCATCGGTGAAAATCTTAATTTCCGCCGTTCCATTGGTTGTTCTGTTTCTAAGGGTGTTGTGGCAACCTATATCCATAATAGTGTGGTACCAAATCTTGGTAAAATTGCGGTTTTGGTGGCACTGGAATCTGACGCTGATGAGGCTGTTCTTCATGCACTTGGTAAGCAGCTTGCCATGCATGTGGCGGCAACTGCGCCACTCGCCTTGATCGTTGATGAACTTGACCCCGAGGCTGTAGAGCGCGAACGTAACGTTCTTATTGAGCAAGCGCGCGAATCAGGAAAGCCAGATAACATCATTGAGAAAATGATTGTTGGTCGTATGTCAAAATTCTATCAAGAAGTTGTTTTGCTAGAACAGACCTTTATAATTGACGGCGAAACAAAAATTTCTGATGTCATCGCTAAGGCTTCTAAGGATGCAGGAGCTGAAATCAAACTTACGGGTTATGCTCGCCTTGAACTTGGTGCGGGCATTGAAAAAGAAGAAGAAGATTTTGCCGCAGAAGTAGCAGCCGTCTCTGGTAACTAATTTTTTTGGGCTCATATGTGAATAAATTAAAAAGTTTGTTCGCATTTGGGCCCAAGTTGTATATTCTGCCCTATAACTTTTTATAAAAAATATAAGATGTCTGAATCTTGTAAAATTAATATTTAATAAAAAAGGTAAAAATGGCTGAAATTCCTAAATATAAACGTGTTTTACTAAAACTTTCAGGGGAAGCTCTGATGGGGGATCAAAATTATGGTATTGATCCCAATATGGTTAGACGAGTCGCTACTGAAATCAAAATAGTCCAAAGCTTAGGGGTGCAGGTTTGTCTTGTGGTTGGTGCTGGTAATATTTTTAGAGGAATGACCGGCGTTGCAAGTGGTTTTGACCGCACCTCTGCCGATCATATGGGTATGCTCGCTACTGTCATGAATTCTATTGCTATTCAAAATGCTCTTGAGCAAGAGGGCGTGGATAGCCGTGTACAATCTGCTTTCCCGATAGCGTCCGTTTGTGAGCCTTATATTCGCAGAAAAGCCATTAGACATATGGAAAAGGGCCGTGTAGTAATTTTTGCGGCGGGTACGGGAAATCCATTCTTTACAACTGATACGGCAGCCGCTCTTAGGGCCGCTGAAATGGGTTGTGACGGGCTGTTAAAAGGAACACAAGTGGACGGTGTTTATGATTCTGATCCAAAAAAGAATCCAAATGCAAAAAAATATGATAAACTTGATTATCATACAGTGTTGACCTTGGATTTAAAAGTTATGGATGCTTCTGCTATTGCTCTTGCCCGTGAAAATAATATTCCAATTGTTGTTTTCTCTATCCAGAAGCAAGGTGAGTTTGCCCGTGTCATGTGTGGTAAGGGTGACTTTACGATAATCGTTAAGGAGTAAAAAATGTCATCTGAAATTGATCTAAATGATCTTAAACGCCGCATGAAGGGTGCTATTGAAAATTTAAAATCTGAATTTGTAGGGCTTCGTACAGGTAGAGCTTCGGTGAATTTGATGGATCCAGTTATGGTTGATGCTTATGGGTCTCAAATGCCACTTAACCAAATTGCCACAATTTCAACACCGGATGCCCGTATGATATCGGTTCAGGTTTGGGATAAATCAATGGTATCATCTGCGGAAAAGGCAATCCGTAATGCGGGACTTGGGCTTAATCCTGTTACAGATGGCCAGACATTGCGTGTTCCAATTCCTGAATTAAACGAAGAACGCCGGGCTGAATTAACAAAAGTGGCTGGAAAATATGCTGAACAAACGCGTATTGCGGTTCGTAATGTTCGCCGGGATGGTATGGACACTATAAAAAGGTTGGAAAAAGATAGCGAAATAAGCCAAGATGAGCAAAAATCTTTTTCTGACAGAATACAAAAACTAACCGATGAAATGATCAAGGAAATCGATTTATTGTCGGACATAAAAGAAAACGAAATTATGCATATTTAAGGAGACAACTTGGTTCATGTTGTTGGTTAAGGAAGAGTTTTCTTCCAAAAAGAAACATAAACAATCAGAACTTCCAGCTCATGTTGCTATCATTATGGATGGTAACGGGCGGTGGGCCAAAAAACGTATGTTACCAAAAATTGCAGGCCATAAGCGTGGTGTCGATGCTGTGCGTCAATGTGTTGAAAATTCCATTGATTTGGGCATTAAATATCTCACACTTTATGCTTTTTCTTCTGAAAATTGGAACAGACCTGCAGATGAAGTCAACGATCTGATGAATTTGCTTCAGTGGTACTTGACGAAGGAAGTGGACGAGCTTCATGAAAAAAATATACGATTGAGTTTTATTGGTGACAGAACAAAACTTCATCAAGATATCCGAGAACTGCTTGACGCGGCAGAACAAAAAACCAGCAACAATACAAAATTATGTTTAACACTTGCCTTAAGTTATGGCGGGCGGGCGGAAATTGTCAATGCGGCCTTGAAACTCGCGGAAAAAATAAAAGCTGGTGATGTTAAGCTGGAAAATGTTTCAGAAGAAATTTTTGCCGAAAATCTTTATACTAGCAATCTGCCAGATCCTGATTTGGTTATTCGCACAAGCGGCGAACAAAGAATTAGCAATTTTCTTTTGTGGCAAATGGCTTATGCTGAATTTGTTTTTCTGGATGTTTTATGGCCAGATTTTAATCGGGAAATATATGAAAATGCCCTACAGGAATATTGCTGCCGTGAACGACGTTTCGGCGTGATATCTTGAGCATATTATGACAAATTCACCCGTATCTCCCTCCAAAAAATCTGGTCTTATGCTCCGTGTTATATCGGCTCTTGTGATGTTACCGGTTGCTATCTCTATAATATTGCTAGGAGGCGTGCCTTACATCATATTTGTCGGCTTGCTCACCGTTATGATATTATATGAATGGAACGGCATTACGGAGAAAAAATCCTTTAATGGTGCCTTTGTCCTCCAGACAATTTTGAGCCTTATTCTGGTTTATTCTATGTTTTATAGGCATTATTTTGACTTTATCGTTTATCTTGTGCCTGTTGCTTTATTAGGGGGCATTTGTTTTTATCAAAAAATGAAATTTCATTTTGCTTTACTTGGGGCGGTTTATGCCCTTCTACCTGCCTTATCCTTGATATGGTTAAGAACATTTTCTGAACAAGGGGCGTGGATTGTTCTTTGGACGATGATAATTGTATGGTCAATGGATACAGGGGCTTATTTTGCGGGAAAAAATATTGGTGGCCCAAAGATGGCACCGAGTATAAGTCCTAATAAAACTTGGGCGGGATTAATTGGCGGTGCGCTTACCGCTGTTATCATGGGGACTATTGCAGCATATTATTTTGATCTTAATGCTATATTTTCAACCATGAACCCCGCATGGAGAAGTGAATTTTTTATACCCTTAACTGCCTTCCTCGCCATCTGGAGCCAGATGGGTGACCTTGCCGAATCCGCCCTTAAAAGACATTTCAATGTGAAAGATTCTGGTACGATCATTCCAGGTCATGGTGGTGTTATGGACAGGGTGGATGCTATCGTTTTTGCAGCCCCTGCTGTTGCATTATTTCTTTATGTGTAAGGGGATAAATGAAGGAAATTAACACAATAGCCCATAGCAAATTTGATGCTCCAAAAACGATTACCATTTTGGGATCAACGGGCTCTGTGGGCTGCAGCACGCTTGATCTTATTGGGCAAAATCCAGACGCTTATGATGTTGTGGCTCTAACGGCAAATCGAAATGTTGCCTTACTTGCTGAACAAGCCAAAATTTTTAGAGCCCAACATGCCATTATTGCCGATGAAACTTGTTATCAGGACTTAAAGGATGCCTTGGCAGGAACTGCTATTAAGGTTTCTGCGGGGACAGATGCCTTGAATGAAGCCGCAGAGCTTCCCTCTGAATGGGTTATGGCATCCATTGTTGGGGCTGCTGGACTTAGGCCGACCTTGTCCGCTATTCGCCGTGGCGTTACGGTTGCACTTGCCAATAAGGAATGCCTTGTTTGTGCGGGCGATCTTATGATGCAGGAGGTCAAAGATCATAAATCCACCCTTTTGCCAGTGGATTCTGAGCATAATGCCATATTTCAAATATTTGATTTTGAAAGACCTGACAGTGTACAAAACATAACCCTGACAGCCTCGGGCGGGCCTTTTATCAATTATAGCCTGGATGAGATGAAAACAGTAACGCCGAGGCAAGCGGTTGCTCATCCAAACTGGGATATGGGCGCAAAAATATCTGTGGATTCCGCTACTATGATGAATAAGGGTCTGGAAATGATAGAGGCCTATCATCTGTTTCCACTCACAGAGAATCAAATTGAAATTATTGTTCATCCACAATCTATTATCCATAGTATGGTGACTTATCGTGATGGTTCCGTCCTTGCTCAACTTGGGATACCAGATATGAGAATTCCCATATCCTATACCCTTGGCTGGCCAAATCGTCTTGAGACATCGACAAAAAAATTGAATTTGACGGATTTTGGCAGACTAGATTTCTTAACTCCCGATATGACAAGATTTCCAGCACTTCTTTGCGCGAGAGAGGCATTGCATATGGGCGGCACTGCCCCTATTATTCTTAATGCGGCTAATGAGGTGGCTGTTTTTGCCTTTCTTCAGGGACAGATACCCTTTCTTGATATTGCCCATACGGTTGAAAAAACTTTATTGCATATTGATGCAGAACCTTTAACTTGCCTAGAGATGCTTCATGCGACGGATCGTGAAGCGAGAATAGTAGCACAAAATATTATTGATAAATTATAGAGAAAGAATATGGACAGTTTGATCGATGCAATAATATATGTGGTCTCATTTTTGGGGATGTTATCCATTTTGGTCTTTGTTCATGAGTGGGGGCATTTTATTGTCGCCCGCTACAATGGGGTCCGTGTTGAGGTCTTTTCTATTGGATTTGGGCCGGAAATTTGGGGTAAGACAGATAGCAAAGGTACAAGATGGAAAGTAAGTTATTTTCCCTTGGGGGGCTATGTGAAATTTTTTGGCGATGCCAGTGAGGCAAGCACCCCGCAATCAAATATAAATAATCTGACGGAAGAAGAAAAAGCCGTTTCCTTTCATTTTAAAAAATTACATCAAAGAGCGGCAATCGTTTTTGCGGGGCCTTTCGCTAACTTTGTTTTTGCTATCCTTATTCTGGCCACATTTTTTTATCTATATGGTCAAGTAGACAGACCCGCCCGTGTATCAGAGGTCGTAGAGGGCAGTGCTGCTGAAGTGGCTGGTGTACAATCAGGTGATATTATTATAGCCGTCGATGGGAGCGAAATAGAACGGTTTAATGATTTAAGGGTGCAGGTACTTTATAGTGCAGGGGAAAGTCTCGATATTGATGTGTTGCGTAATAATAAAGTTGTTCGTCTTGTTTTAACGCCAAAATTAACAAAAATTGTCCGAGACGGTGAACCCGTTCTGGATGAAAATGGAAAACCATTAGAATTATATCAAATTGGTATTCAGAATTCTGAAGAAGTGGTTATTAAGGAGCATAATATCCCGTCCGCATTATGGGCAGGTGTGATTGAAACCAGAGTTATTGTTGTACAGTCATTGCGTGGTATCCGACAGATGATTGTGGGCACAAGATCGGTTAAAGAATTAAGCGGACCAATTGGTATTGCAAAAATTGCAGGTGATTCTGCAAAGCAAGGTATCGATTTTTGGATTAGAATTATGGCACTTGTGTCAATTAGTTTGGGAATGGTTAATTTATTTCCTATTCCTCTATTAGACGGGGGACACTTGCTTTTTTATAGTTTTGAAGCCGTTTTGGGGCGAAAATTAAGTGAAAGAACACAAGAATTTGGATTTCGTATTGGATTAGTTTTTATTCTTGGGTTAATGATGTTGGCAACGTTCAATGATATATTGAAAATAAACTGGTAAATAAGTGCCGGTTATTATAAAAACAAGAAAAAATCAGGATATAGTTATTTGATAAATCGCATTTGTAATATTTATATAGTTTGGTCATTATTGGTTATTACTGTCTTGGTTGGTATGTTTTCTACTGCTGAGGGGGCGTATGCACAGCAATCTACATTGGTAAATTCTGATATTATCTCTGATGTCATTGTTCAGGGTAATCAAAGAATTGAGGTGGATACGGTAAAATCTTATATTTTCGTGCAAAAGGGTG
The DNA here is from genome assembly GCA_021741205.1 of Emcibacter sp. Lineage (GTDB taxonomy): Bacteria > Pseudomonadota > Alphaproteobacteria > Sphingomonadales > Emcibacteraceae > Paremcibacter. The sequence goes on along the minus strand of JAIOYI010000008.1, from coordinate 31,338 downwards.
ACCTTTATAACGAAAAAGAAGTCGACCGTTCCTTAAAATCACTCTTTAATACAGGATTATTTTCAGACGTTAAAATTGGTCGGTCTGGTAGCCAACTGGTTATTGAAATAGCTGAAAACCCTATTATCAATCGTATTGTGTTTGAGGGCAACAAATACAAAAAAGATGATAAACTGTATGAAGAAATTCAATTGCGTCCTCGTATTGTGTTTTCCAGATCCAAGGTAAGGGCGGATGTTCAACGGCTGTTGGAAGTTTATCGCAGAGGGGGGCGTTTTTCGGCCAGTATTGAACCAAAGGTCATTCAGCTGGATCAAAATCGCATAAATCTTGTTTTTGAAATCACCGAAGGCCCAAAAAGCAGTATCGGTAAAATAAATTTTATGGGTAATTCTATATTTAGTAATGACGATTTGCGCGCCGTTATGAAATCAAAGGAAAGCCGTTGGTGGCGTTTTATGTCATCTGATGATACTTATGATCCTGATAGAATGGCTTATGACAAGCAGGTCTTGAGAGATTTTTATCGCTCAAAAGGCTATGCAGATTTTAGAATTACCTCAGCGGTTACGGAACTTGCCCCCAATAAAGAGGATTTCTTTATCAATTTTACCGTAGATGAAGGGGTTATTTATCATTTCGGTGATATTGATGTTGAAAGTAAGATACCAGATCTTTCGTCCGAAGTTTTGAGCCTTTTGGTTTTTACCAGAAAGGGTGATTTATATAATTCTGAATTAATTGACAAAACGGTTGAGTATTTGACGGATGTGGCAGGGCTAAAGGGTTATGCCTTTGTGAATGTACGTCCTCGTATTCGTCGGGACCGTGAAAATCAAACTGTCAATATTACATATGTTGTTAATAAAGCCCCGCGTGTTTATGTTGAACGGGTTGATATTCATGGTAACGTCCGTACCCATGATCGTGTGATTCGTCGCGAAATGAGACTTATGGAAGGTGATTCCTATAATTCATCTAAGATGAAAAGATCTGAAATTCGTATCAAATCTCTTGGTTTCTTTAAAGAAGCAGAAATCAATCAGGTTGAGGGTTCTGCAAACGATAAAACAATTTTGGACGTAACTGTTGAAGAACAGGCAACGGGAGAGCTTTCGGTTGGGGCAGGTTTCTCTAGCATGGAAAGCTTCTTATTTGATTTTAGTATTCGGGAAAGAAATCTTTTGGGACGTGGCCAAGATTTGCGTTTTGGCAGCCGAATTTCCAGTCGCCGTAAAGAATTGGATATAGGGTTTACAGAACCATATTTCTTAGGCCGCCCAATTGTTGCGGGGGTAGATTTATATTACCGTGATAATAGTTTTAGAGAAGCTAACTTTACTCAGATATCTCTCGGAATGGGACTTAGAACAGCATTTCCAGTGACAGAATATGTCGTGATGAGCAGTCAATATAATATTCGTCGGGATAAAATTGATATTCCTGAGATATATTTATCAAGCAGAAGTCCCTATACCATAACAAACATAGGTACCTTTACAACCTCCTCCGTTGGATATGGCATTTCATATGATAATTTAGACAATCGCCAAAAACCCAATAGGGGACACCGAGCCGTTTTAAATCAGGAAGTCGCTGGATTAGGTGGTAATGTGCAATATATTAGGACACAGGCCAACTATAACTATTTCATTCCAATTTATGGTCGCTGGATTTTTGGCGCAAAGGCCGAAGGTGGTCATATTATGGGACTTGGCCAGAATGTTCGTATTAATGATCGGTTTTTCCTCGGAAATCCAAGGATGCGTGGTTTCCAACAGGCTGGTATTGGCCCCCGGGATAATTTAACAACGGATGCTTTGGGCGGTAATGTGTTTTATAAGGGATCGTTAGAGGTGTATATCCCACTTGGTTCTGGGGCAAGAGAACTTGGTATTGAGGCCAGCATGTTTGTTGATGCGGGCGCATTATTTACTATTGACTTACCAGATGAGTTATATAATTCTGCTACGGGATTGACACATAGGATCGTGGCTGATACACCAAAACCAAGAGTTTCAGCAGGGGTAGGTTTTACTTGGATGTCACCTTTTGGTCCATTCAGAATTGACTTTGCTAAGGCCATTTTATCAGATAAGTATGATAAAACGGAATTCTTCCAATTTAACATCGGAACAAGATTTTAATATGAAAAAAATAATCAAAATTACGGTAATGACAGCGATTGCGACTGCAGTTTCTCTTTTTACCACTATTGGAACGGCTGCGGTTTCTGCACAGGAATTGCCACAGGCCGTTATTGCTATCATAGACAGTCGAATGGTCAGATTTAATTCTGCGGCTGGTAAGGATATTCAAAACCAGTTGGATAAAATTCGCACGAAATTTCAGGCAGAAATTGCGGAACAGGAAAAGGCTTTAAAAGAAGAAGAAACCACGTTGAAATCACAACGGTCAATTCTTCCCAAAGAATCTTATGATGCAAAAGTTAAAGATTTCCAAAATAAGGTTCTGACCGTACAAAGAGAAGTGCAGATTAGAAATCGTCAGTTGGAAACGGCTCTCGGAAATGCTCAAAATGAATTACAGCGGGCATTAAAACCTATATTCCAAAAAATTCTTAAAGAGCATAAGGCCACTATAATTATGGATGTAAGCCTTGTCATTGAAAAGACAGCGGGGCTTGACGTTACGACTAAGGTCATCGAGGCATTAGATCAGTCACTGCCAAGTATTAAGGTGGAATTACCATCGTCTGAAGGTATTTTAGAAGGTCAATAAATATAGATTTAAAGGAAAAGACCCTGCTAATGCGGGGTCTTTTTTGTTTTTGGACTAATAATATCCACTTTTTATTCGAAATTGGGGGTATCATACAGTAGAATAAATTTTATTAGTATGAGGGCGATCAATCAACTATTTAAAGGGCGGAAAATTTATTATGTTAGAAAAAAGCGGTATAGATAAGACGGTGATTAATATTGAAGAAATTATGGCGTTGATTCCACACCGCTATCCAATGTTATTGATTGATCAACTCACAGAAATTAAACGGGGTGAATCAGCGGTCGGCATAAAATGTGTGACTATTAATGAACCGTTTTTTCAAGGTCACTTTCCAGGAAAGCCTGTGATGCCAGGAGTATTGATTGTTGAGGCTATGGCTCAATCGGCGGCTGCACTCGTTATGGTCAGTCTCGAAGAAGAAGAAGAAAAACTCACCTATTTTATGTCTATCGACAATGCAAAATTTAGAAAACCCGTGGTGCCTGGTAATAAATTGGAGCTTCATATCACTAAAGAACGCCATAGGGGTGTTGTATGGCGTTTTAACGGGGTTGGTAAGGTTGATGGACAAGTCGTGGCAGAGGCAACCTTTACGGCCATGATTGCGGATAAATAATAGAATGAATGCGATGAGTGCGAATAAAAAAATTCTTCATACGATGATCAGAGTAATGGATTTGGAAAAATCTATTACGTTTTATACGGTAAATTTGGGTATGAAATTGTTCCGTAGGAATGATTATCCCGAAGGACGCTTCACGCTTGCCTTTTTAGGATATGGCAATGAGAAAAATAATACTGTTATTGAATTAACCCATAATTGGGACCGTGAGGAAGCCTATGATTTAGGCAATGGTTTTGGTCATATTGCTATTGGTGTTTCTGATATTTATAGTATTTGTGAAGAATTTGAGCGCCAAGGTATAGAAGTCCCGAGAAAACCAGGACCCATGAAACATGGCTCTACGGTGATCGCCTTTGTTCGTGATCCAGATGGTTATATGATTGAGCTTATTGAAGAATCATTACCCTAAAATAAGAAAGACCCTCAAAAATTTTAATATTTTGGGGGCCTTATTATTTTGATATATAGATAATATTATCTTTTTGAAATATTGATAAAATCCCGCATGGTATCACCAGTAAATAATTGACGAGGACGACCAATCTTTTGAGTAGGATCTTCTACCATTTCGGCCCACTGTGAAACCCAACCTGTTGTTCTGGCAAGGGCAAATAATACCGTAAACATTTCTGTTGGGAAACCCATGGCCTTTAATATAATGCCAGAATAGAAATCCACATTAGGATAAAGTTTCTTTTCCTTGAAATAGTCGTCTTCAAGCGCAATGCGTTCTAATTCACGGGCTACATCAAGCAAGGGGTCATTGACACCAAGCTCATCAAGAACCTCTTTGGCGGCCTTGGCGAGTACTTGGGCGCGGGGATCAAAATTCTTATAAACTCTGTGACCAAAACCCATAAGTCGGAAGGGGTCATTCTTGTCTTTGGCGCGCTCAATAAATTCAGGAATACGGCTTACGTGACCAATCTCGCCTAGCATATTAAGGCAGGCTTCATTAGCACCGCCATGTGCAGGTCCCCAAAGTGATGCAATGCCCGCCGCAATACAGGCAAAGGGGTTAGCCCCAGATGATCCCGCCAGCCTAACCGTGGATGTTGATGCATTTTGTTCATGATCGGCATGAAGAATGAAAATCTTATCCATGGCTTTGGTCAATATAGGATTGCCAAAATATTCCTCGCACTGGGGAACGGCAAACGTCATATAAAGAAAATTTTCCGCATAACTCATATTATTTCTGGGATAAACAAAAGCCTGCCCGATGGAGTATTTATAGGCCATGGCGGCAATCGTTGGGATTTTTGCAATCAGGCGATGAGAGGCAATCTTTCTTTGTATTGGATCATTAATATCAAGACTATCATGATAGAAAGCGGACATGGCCCCTAATACACCCACCATAATGGCCATGGGGTGGGCATCTCGGCGAAACCCTTTGAAAAGAGAATTCATCTGGTCATGAACCATTGTATGGTAAGTGATGGTTTTAACAAAATCGTTTTTTTCAGTGAGATTGGGCAGTTCGCCATTCAACAACAAATAAGCAACTTCCATAAAGTCGCTTTTTTCAGCCAGCTGATCAATGGGATAACCACGGTAAAGCAGAATGCCTTCGTCGCCATCAATGTAAGTTATGCTTGATTCGCAACTTGCCGTAGAGGTAAATCCTGGGTCATAGGTGAACATGCCCGTTTCCGCATAAAGTTTTCGAATATCAATGACATCTGGACCTATGGAACCTGAATAAATTGGTAATTCAAGGGACTTGCCATCAATTGTAAGGGTCGCTTTTTTATTTGAGACCGTTTTATCAAATACATTTTTTATCATAAACCCACATCTTTCATATTAACAGTTGTAGGAAACAGCATGTAAAAAATATTATGCCGTTCCATCGTTGTTTTTATTTAACGACTCAGAAGATATAATTCAGGCATCATATCTCATAGAGATGTTAAAAATTATTAAGATTTTACAAAATTTGTAAAATCAATTTGTTTGGTCTTTTAGTCTATTTAAACTTTCTTCTTTTCCGAGCCAAACTAATATATCGAAAATTCCGGGAGAAACATTGCTCCCCGTCAAAGAAGCTCTTATTGGTTGTGCAATATTGCCAAGTTTTATGGCTTTTTCTTCAGAAAAGGCTTTAATATCAGCCTCCAATGTAGATATATCCCAGCTTTTGGACGTCTCCAAGAGAGGAATAAGCTCAGCGAGTATTGCTTTTGCATCGCTGGACAATATTTTTTCAGCTTTGTCATTCATCATTAATGGGCGTGAGGTAAAAAGGAATAATGTGCTTGCCGCAAGCTCATTAATATTTTTTGCCCGAGGTTTAAATTCATCCATAGCATTGATCAGTAGCGAAACTTCATGTTCAGTCAAATTTCTGTTTAAAGATTTTTCAATGATGGGTCGACAGATGTCCACTAATGTTTTGTTGGATTCCTTTTCACGAATATAAAGACCATTCATATTTTCGAGCTTGGCAAAATCAAAACGGGACGGTGATTTTCCGATGCCGTTTAGATCAAACCATAGAATGGCCTCTTCTTCTGAGATAATTTCATCATCACCATGAGACCAACCGAGCCGTAAAAGATAATTTTTTATGGCACTGGGTAGATATCCCATATCCCGATAGGCTTCAACACCAAGGGCGCCATGTCTTTTAGAGAGTTTCGCGCCGTCTGGCCCATGAATAAGGGGTATATGAGCATAAACAGGCAACGCCCATCCAATGGCCTCAATAAGCTGTGTCTGACGGGCTGCATTGGTTAAATGATCGTCTCCCCTAATGACGTATGTCACGCCCATATCATGGTCATCCACCACCACCGACAACATATAGGTCGGAGAGCCGTCAGCCCGTAATAAAATCATATCGTCAAGTTCAGTGTTATCCACTACCACATCACCTTGTACCTGATCCTTGATGGTGGTTTGGCCAATATTTGGGGATTTAAAACGAACGACAGGGCGCACGTCCTTTGGGGCCTCTGATGGGTCACGGTCACGCCATGTGCCGTCATAGCCAATAGAACGTCCCTCAGCTTTTGCACGTTCGCGCATTTCTGCTAATTCTTCTGTGGAGCAGTAACAATAATAAGCATTCCCCTGTGCCAAAAGCTCTTTTGCAACCTCGGCATGACGATCGCGTCTTTCATACTGACTTACGGCCTCACCATCATGATCGATGCCTAACCAGTTTAAGCCCTCAAAAATAGCATCAACCGCACCTTCGGTCAGTCTTTTACGGTCAGTATCTTCTATGCGTAAAAGAAATTCTCCGTTGTGGTGTTTGGCAAATAACCAATTGAATAGCGCCGTTCTTGCGCCACCGATATGCAAAAACCCCGTAGGAGAAGGGGCGAAGCGTGTAATAACTTTCTTCGTCATTTCTATTATATATTCCAAATAGTTATTATTCTGCGGAAATAAATGCAAAATAAACATGTTATTGCCGTCTCTGAAATAGCTCAATCTCTAAGACGTATAACTGATGATGTTTTTCAATAGTCTGTTTTCTAGCAAAATTATCCTAAAATGGGAAGCTTTTATGCTAAATTTTTGATTAACTTGATAAATATTTGATAGGTTAAGAGAATATCCATGATAAAAAAAGAAATATTTGAAAGAGGGAATAGAAAATTAATAAGTTGGAAGAAGTTCTTTATCAGGAATATGACAGATTAATTTTGTGGTCTCCGGTTTTATTTGCCGTTGGTATTGGTTTATATTTTTCCTTGGCAATTGAACCTCCTTTATATATGGCAACGACGGTTTGTATTGTTCTGTTGTTGAGCTTTATCCTTTTTCGGCGCTATTTTCTTATGAGGATAATGTTCATCATTATGGTGATCGTCACTAGCGGGTTTTTGTCTGCTAATATAAGAACATATTTTCTCGCAACGCCTGTTCTTGGAAAAAATTTGTTGCCACGGATGATTACGGGGCTTGTCACGGATGTGCGACATTATAATGACGGAAAATTGCACATAATTTTGGAAAACCCCAATTTTTACAATGAAATAAAGGGCAGTCGCCCACTTAATAAAATTCGCCTTAAGGTTCATAAATATGATGATTTACCTTATCCTGGGGATAAAATTAAAATAAGAGCGGGATTGATGCCACTACCGTCCCCCGCTATGCCAAATGATTTTGATTATGCTAGACAAATCTGGTTTCAAGGCATAGGCGCCTTGGGATATGCGATCAGCAAACCTGAAATTCTTGAAAAGGGTCCAAAAGCCATTGGTCTTGGAACGCATCAAAGACAAATTATATCCGAAAATATCCGTAACATTATTCAGGGGGATGCGGGTGGGCTTGCGTCTGCTCTGATTACAGGGATGCGAGAGGGAATATCGCAAGATGTTGCGGATAATATGCGAAATTCCGGTCTTGCCCATTTGCTTGCGATTTCTGGGCTGCATATGGGACTATTATGCGGAGCGGCTTTTTTCTTCTCTCGGTTTTTGTTGTCACGGTCAGAATTTCTGACTTTACGCTATCCCATTAAAAAATGGGCGGCATTGATTGCTATTGGTGCGGGCATTATCTATGTATATATGAGTGGGGGTTCTGTGCCGACTGTGCGCGCCTTCATTATGGCCTGTATCTTATTTCTTGGCATACTTACCGACCGTAAGGCCATATCGCTTCGGTTAGTGGCCATTGCCGCTATGATCATTCTTATCTTAACGCCGGAAGTCTTATTGTCGGTGAGCTTTCAGATGTCTTTTGCCGCCGTGGTGGCATTGATTGCGGCTTATGAAAAAATAACTGAAAGGAACGGTTTTTTAAGCGGCTCATACACTAAAAATAATGGCAATAAAAATAGCGGCTGGATTAAAAAAACGGGCTATTATATTGCCACCATATTGCTGACGACTTTGATCGCTGAACTCGCTATTGCCCCCTTTGCCTTGTTTCATTTTAATAAACTTGTTCAATATGGCTTGCTCGCCAATCTGTTAGCCATGCCGATTATGGCGTCATTTGTCATGCCTTGTGTGGTTGTTTATTTGATCTTGGCACCGATAGGGCTTGGTTTTTTGGCTCTTTACCCTATGTCTTATGGGCTCGAGGCCATTATGTTCGTGGCAAAAACGATTTCCCATGCACCAGGCTCTTATAGTCTTATTCCAGCTTACGGTATTGCCTCTCTCATCATTATGGTAATGGGAGGATTATGGTTTATTATTTGGCGATTGCCGTGGAAAAATATTGGCATAGTGGTCGTTATTTTGGGCTTTTTGAGTGCCTTCTTTACGTCAAAACCTGATATCGTAATTGATAATAAAGGGCGGCTTATTGGGGTGAAAAATGCCAATGAAGAGATTAGCCTGTCAAGCCTGCGGGCAGGCCGTATGACCCGTGAGCGATGGGCACAGCATTTCGGACAGAAAACTATAGAAAAATGGAGTTATAATGAGGAAAATACGGACGGCGATTCTTGGATGACTTGCGATGCGTTAAGCTGTCTTTACCGTCCCTTGCAAACACAGTCTGAAATATTGATTGCTCTTGTGAAGGACGAAATGGCCTTAACCGAAGACTGTATCAACGCAGAAATTGTCATAAGCTTGGTTCCTGTGGAGGTGCCATGTCCGTCTGCAACCCTTGTCATTGATAAATGGGATTTTTATAATAAGGGGGGTTATGCCTTATGGCTGCCTCATAACACAGGGGATGTTATAAGGGTTGAAACCGTGGTTGACAGCAGAGGAAACAGGCCGTGGAGTAGGGGGCAATAGTTTATATTCAGTAATATTTTCATTATCCTAATATTGCCGTAATAACCCCACTAACCTTCCCTGAATGCGAACACGGTTTGCGGGATAGGTCATGGTCTCATAATCCCGATTAGAGGGTTCAAGGGCAATGTCAGGTCCCTTTTTATACAGAGTTTTAAGGGTGGCTTCTTCTTCGTCAATTAAGGCCACAACAATGGCTCCATTTTCCGCCCTATCACAGCGTTGCACAATAATGGTATCACCGTCCAAAATGCCAGCCTCCATCATAGAATCACCATCAATTTCAAGGGCATAATGGCTTCCGCTCCCAACCATAGAAAGAGGGATTGAAATATTTTCATAATGTTCCAAGGCCTCAATAGGGGTTCCCGCCGCAATTTTACCATGCAGGGGAATTTCAATCATATGAGGATCGGTTTCGGTTTTAGACACTTGTTTTTTGCTAAAATCAGTTTTAAAGACATTATCCTGAGCAATTGAATGGGATTCTTCGTTATCGGGAAGACGCAAAATTTCCAAGGCACGGGCGCGGTTTGGCAGGCGTCGAATAAATTTTCGTTCCTCAAGTGCGCCAATAAGCCTATGAATCCCAGATTTTGATTTTAGATTAAGCGCCTCTTTCATTTCGTCAAAGGATGGAGAAACCCCAGTTTCCTGTAATTTTTCATGAATAAAGAGCAATAAATTGCGTTGTTTGCTGGTCAACATTGGCTGCCTCCTGATAGAGCTAGTCTTACTTTGTTTTATTTATGTTCTATTTATATTCTTTTGTCAAGGGATGAGCAACAGAATTTCGACCAGATCGCCTTTGTGGGCAATTGGGGCGTGAGGAGGCCGCACAAGCAAACAGTTGGCATGGGCGAGGCTGCTGAGTTTTGCGCTATCCTGACGGGAGCTTGCGCTGATAATTTTCACCCCCTTGTCATTTTCTGAGTAATGGGCTCGCATATAATCCTGCCGATCCCCGTTTTCGGGCAGATCATGGGCGAGTATAGCAAATGATTTTGCGGCACCTACCTGGTTTCGTCCGAGCATAATATGAAGAGCAGGTAACATAAAATTTATGGCACAAACATAGGCAGACGAAGGATTTCCCGGCAACCCAATCATAGGAATTCCATTAAATTCCCCAAAGATCATGGGCTTTCCGGGACGAATGGCAATTTTCCAGAAATTGATTTTAAGACCATGCTTGCTAAGCACCTTTTGAACCAAATCATGATCGCCGACCGATGCACCGCCAATTGTAATAAATAGATCAATATTTTTTGTGGCATTAAGAAGGGTGATTTTTTCTTCAAGGGCGGCCTCGTTATCCTTGGCAATACCAAGGTCAATGACTTCTCCGCCATTTTCCATAATGAGCGAGGAAAGCAAGGGATTGTTCGAGCTTATAATTTGATCTGGGCCTACATTTTCCCCAACATTGATCAATTCATCACCCGTGGATAAAAGTGCAATACGGGGTTTTCTCGTGACGTCTACTTGGGGGATATTGGCGGCAGCCAACATGCCAATATGACGGGAGGTGATAACTATGCCTGCCTTAGCAAGGCATTGATCTTTCGCAAAATCATTACCAGCGGGACGGATATTCTGTCCTATAGACACGGGCGATAATAGGCGCACTTTATCTTGGCTCAGTCGTTCTGTATTTTCCTGTATGATTACCGCATCGGCGCCGTCGGGCACAGGACCGCCTGTGAATATGCGTACAGCGGTTCTGAATTCTACCCGTCCTTGGTAAGACTTTCCAGCGGGGGCTTCCCCTATAACATGAAGATCAACGGGGTAATGAACAACATCTTCTGTTCTTACCGCATAGCCATCCATGGCCGAGGCATCAAAGGGAGGCTGGGTGATGGCGGCAAATTGATCCTTGGCTAAGGTACGTCCTAATGTCTGGTTTAGAGGTAAATTTTCTGTTTTAAGGGGGTTAAAGACGGCAGAGATAATCATTAGGGCTTGTTCAACGGGCATCAATGCCATCTTTTAACCTCTTTATAATTTACAGATAACGCTATTCCTGAGATTCTGTTTTCCTTGGAGAAAGATACCAAAGAACAACAGCAACAAGAATAAGAGCAGGAACATCACCCATTAAATGGCCTGTTTCATGGGTATCCCCAAAGGCCTGAACCGCCATAATAATGGCATGCACCAGACTAGACCAGATTGTAAAAGAGATCAGACTTTTATGCTCGCTAGGATTTTTTGCGGCCATAATTAGAAAAATGCCGAGCACGGCATAAAGGCCGATAATCATTTGAAGATAATAGCGTCCTTCTCCACCATGCCAAATCCAACCTTCGGGCCAGACATACCCAAGCGGATAGATCAGTAAAAAAATAACGCCAAAAAGGGTGAGGGCGATCTTTAGAAATTTTTCTTTTGTTTCGTTATCCATTATATTTTTCCTCTGTATCAGTTGAGTTAACTATAAATAATGTTAAAAAAAACTTATTGATTACTGCAGATAAAATACTAGAGGGAGAGTATAGCGTAAAAATAGATTATTTACATATTAATAATTATTCACGGTGTGGCGTTAAATTCACCTGATTTTCCGCCAGATTTATGGGTAAGATGGATATCAGAAATGCGCATGCCCCTATCCGCGGCCTTACACATATCATAAATGGCAAGAGCTGCAACGGATACGGCGGTTAATACCTCCATTTCAATGCCAGTACGACCAAAGAGATTAGCACTTGCTGTTATTTCCACGCAGCTTTCCGCTTCATGAGCGACAAGGTCTACTTGCACATTATGAAGCGGTAAAGGGTGACAGAGCGGAATAAGATCGGCAGTTTTCTTTGCTGCCATAATACCTGCCAGGCGAGCAACAGAGAAAACATCGCCCTTTTTAACGCCGCCACTTTCAATGAGAGCAAGTGTTGCAGGCATCATATAAATGCGCCCTCGTGCCTCGGCACGGCGATGGGTTTCGGGCTTTAGAGATACATCAACCATGCTTGCTTTGCCGTCTTTATCCAGATGGGTCAGTTTGGACATTGTTTATCCTCCGATTAAGTTGCGGGTGGCAACGGCAACATCATCTTGCCGCATGAGGGATTCTCCAATGAGAAAGCTGTTGATTCCCGTCTTCTCTTGTAACATGATAAGATCATCATGGGCAAATATACCACTCTCACTCACCAGCATCCTATGGGGCTCCACCAATTTTGAAAGTCGTAATGTGACATCAAGGGAAACGTCAAAAGTTTTTAAATTTCTGTTGTTTATACCAATAAGTTTACTTTTTAGTTTAAGAGCACGTTCCATTTCATCCTCATCATGGGTTTCAATAAGAACGTCAAGGCCCAGTTCATCTGCGACCTGTTCAAGATCATGGGCTAAGACATCATCAAGCATTGCCATAATCAACAAAATGCAATCAGCTCCCATGGCGCGCGCCTCAATCACCTGATAGGGGTCTATCATAAAGTCCTTACGCAGAACGGGCAGAGAACAAATATCACGAGCGGCTATCAGATAATCATCACAACCCTGAAAATAGGGAATATCAGTGAGAATAGACAAACAACTAGCACCGCCTTTTTTATAGGCTTTTGCAAGTTCGGGTGGGTTAAAGTCAGCCCGAATAAGTCCCTTGCTTGGACTTGCCTTTTTTATTTCACAAATGAGACCAAAGCGATTTTCTTGTTTGGCTTTGCATAGGCTGTTGTAAAATCCTCTTGTGGGATCCGCTGCCTTTGCCTTTTTTTCCAAAATGCTTAAGGGTATTTTTGTTTTGCAGGATTCCACATAAAGACGTTTGTCGGCGGCAATTTTATCAAGAATATTACTCATTGGACAATTTCACCCACTCAGAAAGTTTTTCAAGAGCCGCCCCGCTATCAATGGCCTGCGCCGCTAGTATGGCACCTTGTTTTAGGTTATCCACTTTACCCGAAACCAGCAGCGCTGCCGCGGAATTTAATAACACAATTTCACGGTAGGCGTTACGTTCTCCCTTTAATATTTTCTTGAGGGCGTTAGCATTTTGTGCGGCATTTCCACCTCGAATTTCATTTAAAGAATAACGCATTAGGTCAGCATCTTCAGGTGTCACTTTAAAAGAAGTAACCGTTCCATTTTTATATTCAGAGACAAAAGAAGGGCCAGAAATGCTAAGCTCATCAAGGCCATCTTCGCCGTGAACGATCCAGACATGTTTTGATCCAAGTTCGCCCAGGGCTTCGGCTAAGGGGGCTGTCCATTTTTTGTCATAAACACCGATCACCTGATATTTTGCTCCTGCGGGATTGGACAAGGGGCCTAGCAGATTAAAAATGGTTCTTGTTCCCAGTGAGGTTCGGGATGGCCCCACATGGCGCATGGCACTGTGATGGCGGGTTGCCATGAGAAATCCGATACCAATCTGAGCAAGGTTACGTTCAACCAAATCCATCGGTGCCTCAATATTAACGCCGAGAACCTCTAAAACATCAGCAGAGCCAGATTTTGAGGATATGGCACGGTTGCCGTGTTTTGCAACGCTTAAACCCGATGCCGCAAGGACAATTGCCATGGCAGTTGATACGTTATAGGTATGGGCCTCGTCCCCTCCTGTACCACATGTATCGACGGCATTGTCAGGAGCCTTTATGAAATGGGCCTTTGAACGCATGGCTTCTGCCGCACCGATAATTTCCTCAATGGTTTCTCCTCGCAGGCGCAGCCCCATCAAAAAAGCACCGATTTGGGCACCTGTGGCATTGCCGCTCATTATATAGTCAAAGGCATTGCAAGATTCTTGTCGGCTGAGAGTCTCACCCGATGCAATTTTATTGAGTAATATTTTGAAATCGGAGCTCATTTTTTGTTGAACTTTCTGCTCATTTTCACAAAATTTTTCAAAAGATCATGGCCATGTTCGGATTCTATGCTTTCGGGATGGAATTGAACCCCATGCACAGGGTGGCTTTTGTGAGAAAGCCCCATAATTAGTCCGTCCAAGGTTGTTGCGGTAATTTCAAGACAATCTGGTAGGCTTTCTTTTTCCACAATAAGGGAATGATAACGGGTCGCCCGAAAGGGAGTTTTAAAATTTGCAAAAATAGTTTTGCCCTCATGGTGAATGTCGCTGATTTTGCCATGCATAAGATAAGGGGCGCGGATAACCTTGCCACCATATATCTGGCCAATGGACTGATGACCAAGGCAAACCCCAAGGATGGGTAAAGCTCCATTCGCTTGCTTTATAAGATCAAGACAAATGCCGGCCTCATTTGGTGTGCATGGTCCTGGCGATAAAACAACGCCCTCAATTAAGCCTGATGATTTTTTTGATAAAATTTCTGTAACCGTTATGGCATCATTTCTGAAAACTTCGACCTCAACGCCGATTTCTCCCAAATAATGGTATAGATTATAGGTAAAACTGTCATAGTTATCAATTAAATAGAACATTGTGTTTTAGAGTCTCATTATTTTCTGCACTTCTTTTACAAAAGAAATGGTATGTTCGTAAACTAATAATAATTTATATGGCCATAATAGATTGTAATTTCGTCTATATAAGTAGTAAAACCAATAAATAACCGAAAAAAAAATAAAGGGAATGCTTTCATGTCTCATAAACATTCAATGATATTATTGTATCTTATCGTGGTTGGTATGGTTCTAGGCCTATTAGCGGGATGGTATTTTGGCGAAGATGTTCTGATCGTGAAATGGATCGGCGTATTATTTCTTAATGCGCTGAAGATGACGATCGTGCCGCTTATTCTTGCCGCTGTGATTTCGGGGGTTGCATCGCTTGGGGATGTGCGGAAACTTGGCAAACCGGGTGGTTTGACAATGCTATATTACTTATCAACCACGGTGATTGCGATTTTAATTGGTCTTGTGTTGGTGAATATCATTCAGCCAGGCGTTGGTGTTGAGATGACGGCAGAGGCCTTAGAGGTCGGTCAACAAAAAGTTCAAACAAGCGGTAACCAAGATTTCAGCGATATATTGTTAAGTTTGATTTCGCCAAATTTGGTCAAGTCGGCGGCTGATCTGCAACTTTTACCTTTGGTTTTCTTTGCTGTGTTGTTTGGGACTGCGGTAACAACGGTGGGTTCAATGGGAACATCGGTCATCAATTTTTTTGAAGGTCTTAATGAAACCATGATGAAAATTGTTGGCTGGATCATGTATTTTGCCCCCCTAGGTGTTTTTGCCCTTGTCGCTACGGCTCTTGGCGAAGCGGGCGGCGGGGATGCGTTTTTGGCAACTATATTGGGTATTGGTAAATATGTAGCGACCGTTTTGATTGCTCTTGCCGTTCATTCTGTGGTGCTTTTTGTTATCATGATATCCATGTCTAATAGGGGAGCTGTCTATTTAAAGGATATGGCAAGGGCTCTTTTAACCGCTTTTGGTACGGCAAGTTCTTCTGCCACATTGCCCTTAACCATGGAATGTGCCTATGAACATGGCTTAAGCGAAAGATCGGTACGCTTTGTATTACCGCTCGGAAGCACGGTTAATATGAACGGTACCGCCCTATACGAGGCCATCGCTGCCATGTTTATCGCTCAGATGTATGGTATTGAACTTGGCTTATTTGCCCAGATTTTAATTGTGGTTACCGCAACCTTGGCGGCCATTGGGGCGGCGGGTATTCCGCAGGCTGGAACGGTGACTATGCTGATTGTGCTTGGTGCTGTTGGACTTCCCGCGGAAGGCATCGGTATTTTGCTTTCGGTTGATTGGTTCCTTGATCGGTTCAGGACGGCTGTAAATGTTTGGGGTGATGCGGTTGGTGCTGCTGTTATGAATAAATATATGATTTCAACAGAAGAAAAGGCATTGGAATATGCCTTGAAAGACGACTAAATTCGATTGCTTATTTGGGGAATGATTTGGATCCGGAGAGTGGATTCGAACCACTATTGATGGAGTCAGAGTCCATAGTTCTACCATTAAACTACTCCGGACCAGCGACAATATTCTTGTCGTGGCCTTATATAATTATTTTTTATATCACGTCCAGAAATATTTTGGCTTTTTTAATTGGTACAAAGGAGGCAAGCATTATATAAAAATGGAACAACTAACCAAAGATGGTATAGTGAATTATTTAGAGTAATATACCTGTAATGAATATAGAGACTAATAAGATCGACCAAAATCGTAATAAAGATAAGCAGAAACCTGTTCAGGGTTCTGTTGCTATTGATTCTGCTATAAAGGTTGAGGAAAAAACAAACAGTCAAAAAATAGCAAGAAAGAACAAACCCTATAAAAAAAAACAGGGAGGCACGATAGGGGCTGGTCAAAATTCAAGAGGCCAGAAAAATAATAAAGACAATATGTTATCCAATAATATTTATAGCGCTATTGACCTTGGGACTAATAACTGTCGCCTACTTATTGCACAACAAACTGAGAGTGGTTTTAAGGTTATTGACAGTTTTTCACGCGTTGTAAGACTGGGTGAAGGGCTTGGCGTAAATGCTAATCTATCTAAGGAGGCCATAGACCGTACCATTGAGGCGCTTGATATTTGTGTTGCTAAAATCAAACGACGTGGTGTTACCCATTCAAGAAATGTGGCGACGCAGGCTTGTCGGGAAGCTGAAAATTGCGAAGATTTTATAGAACGAGTTGAAAAAGAGGTTCGTATAAAGCTTCAGATTATTTCACCCGCTGAAGAGGCCCGTCTTGCGGTTATGGGCTGCAAGGCCTTGTTGGATAAAAAATTCTCACATGCCATTGTTTTTGATATTGGTGGCGGCAGTACCGAACTTATCTGGGTAAAAATTAATAATAACGGCATGCCAGAAATCATAGATTGGACCTCTATTCCATTTGGTGTCGTGAATTTGTCGGAAAAATATGGCACCCAAGAGACCATGTCCGAAAGACATTACGCTGAAATGAAACAAATGATTTTTAATAAAATTAAGAGGTTTGAGCAGAAAAATAATACTCAAGTTATAACTAAAGAAGGAAAGGTGCAGTTGCTGGGGACGTCTGGGACGATCACAACATTAACGGCCATGCATTTGGAGTTAGAGATTTATGACCGTAACCGTGTTGACGGTATGTGGGTCAAATCGTCCCGCATCAGAGAGTTATGTAAAACTTTGTCTGTGTTGAATTATGAAGAACGGGTATCTTTGAAAACGATTGGTGCGGATCGGGCGGATCTTGTGGTTGCAGGTTGTGCAATTTTGGAAAGTATTATGGATTTATGGTCCATTGACCAAATAAGGGTGGCCGATAGGGGTATTCGAGAGGGTATGTTGTTGGAGATGATGACGATAGAAAAAAATAGAAATAAAAACAGAAACCGTCGCCGTAATAAAAACCGCAATAAAAGAAAACCAAAGGCCAATGTTTCTGATGGACGCAAGGGCGGAGTATCGGATCTGTGATCAAAAGACCAAAATTATCTCGAACAGGAAATGTCAGGAAAACAAATCCACAGGGCCTAACCAGAGGTGAAAAATTCAGGGTGAAAACATCTCGTGGACGAAAAATATCCTCTGTACGTTGGTTGCAAAGACAGCTGAACGATCCCTATGTTGATGCTGCTCGCAGGGATGGTTATCGGGCGAGATCAGCCTATAAATTACTTGAGCTTGATGAAAAATTTTCTTTTCTGCAGCATGTGAAATCGGTTATTGATCTTGGGGCGGCACCTGGGGGATGGTCTCAGGTGGTTTTGAAAAAAACAAGTCGGTATGCTCGTATCATCGGTATTGATCTGTTGCCCATTGAACCTCTTGAAGGAGCGACATTCTTACAGATGGATTTTACCTCAAAAGAGGCAGAGGATAAAATGCTTGAACTTTTGGATGGGCCTGTTGATTTGGTTATGAGCGATATGGCTGCCGCTACGACAGGACACCAACAAACCGACCATACAAGAACACTTGCCTTGGTGGAGATTGCCTTTGATTTTGCCAAAAAAACTTTGGCTGAAGGTGGAATATTCATTGCTAAAGTATTTCGGGGTGGTGCCGATCAGGACATGCTTGCTGAGATGAAAAAATGTTTTAAGACAGTGCGACATTATAAACCTCCCTCTAGCCGTGCAGAATCCGCTGAAACTTTTTTGATTGCCCAAGGATTTAAAAAAGAAATATAAAATAGCAATATTGACGCTTTTTTTTTGACCTTTTAGGGAATAACTGCTATCTGCTACAAACCTCCCCTGATGATGTAACTTAATTACAATTGCGGGATATTTTTTTTTGCCCTGTTTTGAATGAGGAGTCGAAATGAATATCCGTGAAGCTTTTACTTTTGATGATGTATTGCTTGTTCCGCAAGCCTCAAATATATTGCCCGGTCAGGTCAATGTTGATACTCTTATCACAAAGAAAATTCATCTTCATATTCCGATAATTTCGGCGGCAATGGATACAGTTACAGAATCAACCATGGCTATTGCAATGGCTCAATTGGGTGGTATCGGCGTCATTCATAAGAATTTTACCATCGAGGAACAGGCCGCAGAAGTCCATCGGGTTAAGAAATTTGAATCTGGCATGGTGATTGATCCTATTACGATTTACCCTCATCAAACATTAGCCGATGCCTTAGACCTCATGATGGCACAAAAAATATCTGGTATTCCTGTGGTTGAAGAAAATACGGGGAAGCTTGTGGGTATTTTAACCAATCGTGACGTGCGCTTTGCCAATAAAATGGATCAACCCGTCAAAGAATTGATGACCAGTGAAAATTTGGTCACAGTAAAACCTGGGGTAACGATGGAGGAAGCAAAACAGTTGCTTCATAAAAATCGGATCGAGAAAATACTTGTCGTTGATGACAATTATAAATGTATTGGTCTGATTACGGTTAAGGATATTGAAAAGGCACGTATGCATCCCAATGCCAGCAAGGATACGGATGGAAGACTAAGGGTCGGTGCCGCAACATCAGTTGGCGAAGATGGCTTTGCCCGTGCGGAGGCCCTGATTGCGGCGGGCGTTGATATGTTGGTGGTTGATACGGCGCATGGTCATTCAATGGGTGTCTTAAAGGCGATTGAAAGAATAAAAAAGAAATACGGCGATGTCCAAATCATCGGGGGCAATGTGGCTACAAGTGATGGAACAAAGGCCCTTATTGATGCAGGTGTTGATGCGGTCAAAATAGGGATAGGACCTGGGTCTATTTGTACGACACGCATTATTGCAGGTGTCGGTGTCCCACAGTTAACCGCTATTATGGATAGTGTTGAGGTTGCCAGAAAATTTGATATTCCTATTATTGCGGACGGGGGCATGAAAACATCTGGTGATATTGCAAAGGCTATCGCAGGTGGGGCGAGTGCGGTTATGATAGGATCTCTGCTTGCTGGAACAACGGAATCTCCGGGGGAAGTCTTTTTATATAAGGGACGATCTTATAAGGCTTACCGGGGAATGGGATCAATAGGCGCCATGGCGAGAGGTTCTGCGGACCGTTATTTTCAACAGGAAATTACGGATAGTTTAAAATTGGTTCCCGAAGGAATCGAGGGACAGGTCCCCTTTAAGGGTGATGTGGCCAGCATGATTCATCAATTGGTTGGCGGTGTAAGGGCGAGCATGGGATATACGGGCAGTAAAACCATAGCTGATTTTCATGAACGGGCTGAATTTGTCAAAATATCGGCGGCGGGATTACGGGAAAGCCATGTCCATGATGTTGCCATTACAAGGGAATCTCCCAATTATCCTTCATCTTAAGGTATTATAATGATTGAACCTGCACGCATTCAAGCCGCCATCGACATTTTGGATCAGGTGGCCAGCAGTTTATTACACGACGGGCCATCGGCAGATGTTTTGATCCGAAAATATTTCCGCACCCGTCGTTATGCGGGTTCAAAGGATCGTCGAGCAATAACGGATATGGTTTATTCGGTTATTCGAAATTGGGGATTTTTGTCGGATATATCAAAGAGTGATACACGCAGGATGATTTTGCTGTCTTTGCCTCAGGAGACGGATTTTTCCGCCTTGTTCACTGGAAATGACCATGCTCCCACCCAATTAACCGATGAGGAACAGAAATTTTTGAAGGAGCGTCATGATAAAGAACCGCATGACGTACTGAATTATCCAAATTGGCTAGAGTCAAGATTGCTGAAAAGATTTCCTGATAATTTCAATCAGGAATTGGAACATCTTAATGGTCGGGCCTCATTTGAACTTCGGGTTAATCTGGGTAAAACAACGGTGGCCAAGGTCGAAACATTCTTAAAGGCCGAGAATATTGAATTTAGCCGAGGAAAATTGACGGAATCAGCCTTCATACTAGAGGGCAATCCCCGTATTGATGATTGGGATATTTATAAAAACGGCGACGTGGAAATTCAGGATGAGGCAGCGCAGCTTGCGGTGCTATTATCTGATATTAAGCCATCATTTCAGGTTATGGATCTTTGTGCGGGAGCGGGCGGTAAGACGCTAGCGGCGGCGGCGTTTATGAATAATAAAGGACAGATTTACGCTTATGATAATAATTATGCAAGATTAAAGGACTTGAAACCCCGTGCCAAAAGAGCGGACGCAAGAATAATTCAAGCACAACATTTGGATACAGCAGGTGGCAAGCGTAAAAATATACTTTCTGAACATGTGGGGCGTATGGATCGGGTCATTCTTGATGTGCCCTGTAGCGGCAGTGGTGTTTGGCGGCGTAACCCAGAGCTTAAATGGCGCCTTAATGAAGAAAAACTGCTTCAATATTGCCGTATTCAGAAAAACCTTATAAATGAGGGCTGGGATTTTGTAAAACATGGTGGGCGGATGATTTATATGACATGCTCTCTTCTTTATGATGAGAATGAGGATCAAATTATGGATTTTCTGAACAATCATGCGGATGCAAGGCTTGTTTCTTATAACGATATTTATAAAAAACAAGAAAATAATAATATTTTAAAGACATTGTCTGAAATTCCCGAATGTCTTGCGCTTTCGCCTTATTCCCACGGAAGTGATGGCTTTTTTGTTGCCATAGTGGAAAAAATTAAATTGGCTTAAGAGATAAATAATACATTAAACAAGTGACAGGACATAAGGTATTTTCAGATATGGCAAGCAGCATATTAATTATTGATTTTGGATCTCAGGTAACCCAGCTTATTGCTCGACGTGTTCGGGAAAGCGGCGTTTATTCCGAAATTGTTCCTTTTAATAAGGCCGATGAGATGTTGGATAATTTTAATCCGGCGGGCATAATTTTGTCGGGCGGGCCAAGCTCTGTGCTTGGTATGGAGAGCCCCCGCGCGCCTCAGCGGATTTTTGATATGGGCATTCCAATCCTTGGCATTTGTTACGGTGAACAAACCATGTGTGAACAGCTTGGGGGTAAGGTTGGAGAATCAGCAGAAAAAGAATTTGGCCGTGCTTTCATTGATATCAAGCATGACTGCGCCTTATTTGAGGGTGTTTGGGAAAAAGGGACAAGTCATCAGGTCTGGATGAGCCATGGGGACAAGGTTATCGATCTTCCCAAAGGGTTTATCGTCACCGCAACAAGTGGTAATGCGCCCTATGCGGCCATTGCCGATGAGACCCGTAAATTTTATGCGGTGCAATTTCATCCCGAGGTTGTTCATACGCCTGATGGGGCTAAAATCATTGCTAATTTTGTTCATAAGGTCGCGGGTCTTAAAAATGACTGGACGATGGCCTCTTTCAAGGACACGGCCATTGAAAATATTCGTCGTCAGGTGGGAAAGGGTCGGGTTATTTGCGGACTTTCTGGCGGTGTGGATTCATCCGTTGTTGCGGTTTTGCTTCATGAAGCCATTGGCGATCAATTAACCTGTGTTTTTGTGGATCATGGTCTAATGCGCCTGAATGAGGCCGAACAGGTGGTCGATCTGTTCCGTAATCATTATAATATCAATTTAATTCATAAAGACGTGAGCGATCTGTTTTTGGGCAAACTTGCAGGCGTTTCTGATCCAGAGCAAAAACGTAAAATTATTGGTGGTTTATTCATTGATGTATTTGATGCAGAGGCAAAAAAATTGGGCGGGGCGGATTTTCTGGCCCAAGGGACGCTTTATCCTGATGTGATAGAATCTGTGTCCTTTACGGGTGGACCCAGTGTTACGATCAAATCCCATCACAATGTGGGGGGACTTCCTGCCCGTATGAAGATGTCCTTGGTGGAACCTTTGCGGGAATTGTTTAAGGATGAGGTGAGGATACTTGGCCGTGAACTTGGCCTACCCGAAGCTTTTATTCGCCGCCATCCTTTTCCAGGACCTGGCCTTGCCATTCGTATTCCAGGTGATATTACGCAAGAAAAATGTGATATTTTACGTAAAGCCGATGATATATATCTTCAGGAAATCAAAAATGCGGGACTTTATGATGTGATTTGGCAGGCTTTTGCTGTGCTGCTGCCTGTGCGCACGGTTGGGGTTATGGGAGATGCTAGAACCTATGATTATGTTTGTGCGCTTCGGGCGGTCACATCCACGGACGGCATGACGGCAGATTACTATCATTTTGACCATGACTTTTTAAGCCGTGTATCAA
Source organism: Emcibacter sp. (assembly GCA_021741205.1). Classification (GTDB taxonomy): domain Bacteria; phylum Pseudomonadota; class Alphaproteobacteria; order Sphingomonadales; family Emcibacteraceae; genus Paremcibacter. The sequence continues at coordinate 8,743 of JAIOYI010000008.1, read as the reverse complement.
TTCGTATTATCAATGAAGTTCGGGGCATAAACCGCGTTGTTTATGATATTACCTCAAAACCACCGGGAACCATTGAGTGGGAATAGGTGGTTATTCTCGCTGCCGAGCAAACCAATATAAAACCGTGCCTAAAGATATGAGAGCAATCAGCGAATACCATGCATCCGAAGGGGAATAGCTGGCTATCCAGAGACATAATATTAATGCAATGGGCAGAATGACATAGCCCATGGGTACAAGTTGTGCTTGAGCGAGCGTTTCGGGATCCATTTTTCGTCTGAGGACAGGAATGGCGGCAATGCATATTATATACATAACGAGGCGGGCTAAAGAGGAAAGAATAGCAAGCCAGATAAAAGAGCCGCTAATGGCTAAGGCAGCACAGATAATCGTATAAAAGATAATGGAGTTTGCGGGGGTATCATATTTAGAATGAAGTTTGCCAAACCATTGTGGCAAGGTCCTTTCCTCAGCCATTGCATAGGTCATGCGTGGAGTTGTAATCATATTTCCCATCAAGTTCCCAGCAATGGAAAAAATCGCCGCAAGTGTAATAATGATCGCACCCGTTGAACCTAATAATATTTTTCCAAGCTCTATGAGGGGTTTATTGGTGATAACTTCTGGTGCAACAGAACTATAGACAAGTTGAATAAAAAAATAGAGAAGCGTAATGGCCATCACTGTAAAAATGAGAGCATGGGGGAGATTTTTGCGTGGATTATCGGTTTCACCAGCCGTGACGAGGGCGCCCTCAAAACCCATAAAAGCGTAGATTAAGATAAGCGCAGTTGCTCCCATATTGTCAATTTTTGGAAAATCTAATGAGATTACTTCACTGGGACTGACATAGGGTAGACCAACCAATATTAAAATAAGTAGGGGTAGTAATTTTAAGGTGGATAAAAAAGATAATATTCTTATTGCGCTCTTAATGCCTAAGATATTGCTGATGGCAAGACTTGAAAGTAGGGCGATGATTATGGCGATACGTATCCAACCATCGGCGAGATTTGGTATAAAAAAGGCAGCATAGTAGATAATAACATTGATATTGGCAGCCATTGCTGCCATGCGGGCTATATATAAAAATAAGCCAGTTTGAAAACCTACTATGGAACCAAATGCCGTATAACTATAGAGAACAGGCCCGCCACTTTCCTTGAAATATGATGAAAGCTCGCTAAAACATAAAATGATTGTAATGAATAACAGGCTAATAAGGATAAAAAGCCATGGGCTAAAAAGTCCCGCTTTTTCATGTAAAGTGGCCGGAAGGGCAAAGATCGCCGCCCCAATAAGACCATTAAGAACAAGAAAACTTACCCCTAAAATATTTATATCACGCCTTAATCGGCCTGTTTTAAGAATATTATTCATAAATTATTCCCTTATTTTTATGAAGGTAACAGAAACAATATTGAAAAGAAATATGTGAATATTGCATTATACTATTTGTAAAAAAAGAAAGTTGATTGATCTGAGACGAATATAAACCTATACATCGGAGGGTCGAATTGGTAATGATTTGTTTAAGGGCGACTATTAGAACGCTTATATAAAAAAATGTAAGGAAGTGATGGGAGACTGACTTTAAATTAAAGATCAGGAGTTTACTATGTATGCAGATAACAAAATTCGTCGCAGCACTATAAATGACATTATTAAGTTAAAAAATGTCAGACCTGTCGTATCTCTCACCGCATATACAGCACCTATGGCGGCAAGTCTTGACCCTTATGCGGATTTTTTATTGGTCGGGGACAGCCTTGCCATGGTGCTTTACGGTATGGAAAGCACCATTGGGGTTTCTCTTGATACCATGATTGAACATACAAAGGCCGTGATGCGTGGTGCGCAAAAGGCCATGGTCATTCTTGACATGCCCTTTGGTTCTTTTGAACAATCAAAAGAACAGGCCTTTGCCAATGCGTCCCGTGTGTTGCGGGAAACGGGCTGTGCAGCGGTGAAACTTGAAGGCGGTATTGATATGGCGGAAACCATTGAATTTCTGGTTAAACGTAATATTCCCGTGATGGCACATATTGGCCTCAGACCCCAAGCCGTTCATGTTATGGGGGGCTATAAAACCCAAGGTAAGAATAAAAAAGAACGTGCTCAAATGATCGAAGATGCCCTTGCCATTCAAAAGGCGGGTGCCTTTGCCGTGGTCTTGGAAGGCACCGAAGAAAGCCTTGCGGTGGAAATTACAAAAAAACTGGATATTATTACTATTGGTATTGGCGCATCGGCGGAGTGCGATGGCCAGATTTTGGTTGCTGAGGATATGCTGGGATATTTTCCGAAAAATGCTAAATTTGTCAAACGCTATGCCGAAGTAGGGGAGATAATTGATTCTGCGGCAAAGGCTTATGCTGATGATGTTAAGGCGCGTAAATTTCCGGCAATCGAGCATACTTATGGAATAAAGCCTAAATCCTGACATTTTTATGGGGTTTATAGAGCTATAATGTATTTTTTTATAGCCTAGGGTCATTGCTTGATTGCCTTATGCGATGATGCGGGCTATCTTGTCCGGCTTATAAGGATAAAAAACACAACAGGAGCATTGATTGTCCGAAGAATTTATTCGCGAAGTAGACGAAGATTTACGCCACCAACAAATGAAAAACCTCTGGAAAAAATACGGGTCATACGTGATTGCCTTTTTGGTTGGTACGGTGTTGTTTGTTGCTGGTAACGTGAGCTTAAGAAATTATAACGAAGGCCAATATGCTAAAGTTGCCGATCAATATAGTGCTGTAGAACAGAGTGTTACAGCAAATGATATGGATGATGCGCTCAAGAAACTAGGGCTGCTATCGGATACGGATGTGGTTGGGTATAAAATTCTTGCCGCCTTTCGTGAGGCTGACATCGAATTATCAAGAAACAACAATCAAAAGGCGGTTGCTGTTCTTGACAAACTTTCCAAGGCATCGGACGTGGATCAATATTACCGTGATCTGTCTGCTTTAAAGGCAGGAATGATTATATTGGATGATGCTACATTTGATGATGCTCAATCCCGTTTGACGCCTCTGACGATAGAGGGTAATCCATGGAAATATATGGCAAAAGAGCTTTTGGCTATGGCCGCTATAAAAAATGGTAATATGGCGGAAGCAAAAGAAATTCTAACCCAGTTAGAACAAGATCTGGAAGCACCACAAGATGTTAAAGACCGCGCAAAGAATTTTAGGTCCGTAATAGATTAATATTTAAGAATAATAGTTAAGGATGGGCCAATTATGGTTACTGATCGTAAGTCAATCGCAATCTTCTCTCGCCTCTTTTTTGGGCTCGTTCTCTGTGGAACACTTGTTGCCTGTAGCGGCACATCCGAAAAAATGAAGGATAAAAAAAGGCTAACGGGGGACCGCATACCTGTTTTAACCTTTGAACAGACCTTGTCAGAGAATGCTGAATTGGCCAATTTACAGGTTCAGCTCCCAAAACCATATAGCAATAAAGACTGGGCGCAGGTTGGCGGTAATCAGCTGCATGTTATGCAACATTTGAGTCTTGGGGATAACCCAAAGAAAATATGGTCGACCAATATTGGCTCGTCGTCTAATAATCGCCGTAGCATAGTCAGTATGCCTGTTGTCCTTGATGGGGTGATATATGCTATGGATTCTATGGCCAAGGTATCGGCGTATAATGCGGATACGGGTAGAAAAATTTGGCAAAAAACTTTTGATCTGGCTGGCGAAACAAAGAATATTTCTTATGGTGGCGGTGTAACAGCTGGACCTGATGCGCTTTATATGACCAATGGTTATGGTCAGATAGCGGCCCTGTCAAAATCAACAGGTGATGTGATTTGGATGACCCATTTGAGCATCCCCATGCGGGGTGCGCCGACCTATGCGGATGGACGTGTTTTTGCCATGACCCATGATAATCAAACTTATGCTTTGGATGCTAAGGACGGCGAAGTATTATGGAATGAGGTTGGTATTTCTGAAAATGCGGGCCTTGTGGGTGCTGCTAGCCCTGCTGTTATTGGTAATACAGTGATTTCCGCCTATTCATCGGGTGAACTTTATGCCATGCGGGTGGAAAATGGTCGGGTTTTATGGTCTGATACCTTAAATACACAGGGACGTTTGACGGCAATGTCCACCTTGCGGGATATTGATGGGGAACCTGTGATCTATGATGGAAAAGTTTATGCCATCAGTCACAGCGGACGTATGGTGGCCATTGATTTGCGCTCTGGTGTTCGTATTTGGGAACAAAATATTGGTTCAAAACATACGCCGTGGATAGCGGGTGAATATATTTATGTGGTGACACCAGAAGGTCAGGCCGTTTGTGTGACCCGCCGTACGGGGCTTGTGCGTTGGGTGCGTCAATTGGAAAGATTTAAAGACCCAGACCGCAGAAAAGAAGCTGTTCTTTGGCATGGACCAACATTGGCAGGGGATCGTTTGATTGTGACATCTTCCCATGGCTATGCGGTATCCTTGTCGCCTTATGATGGATCTTTCATCAGCGGTATGGAATTACCTGATGATATGGAAATGGCACCTATTGTGGTGAATGATACACTTTATTTTTTAACGAAGGATGCTGAACTTATCGCAATGAGATAGATGTTTTTACATCTGTTTTATGATATTGATTGCGTCATAGGCCCGTTTTCAGTAAAGACGGGCCTAATATTATTTGTTATAGCCTTATAAGGCTTAATTTCTGGAAATTAACATGACGATTAAGGTTGCAATTATTGGCCGACCTAATGTGGGTAAATCCACCTTCTTTAATAGACTGGTCGGAAAAAGACTGGCTCTGGTTGATGATACACCAGGGGTTACCCGTGATCGCCGTGAGGCCATGGCGAGCCTTGGTGGCATAAAATTTCTGGCCATTGATACGGCGGGACTTGAGGAAGAGGGGGATAATCAGTTATCGGCTCGGATGCGCGCCCAGACCAATATCGCCATTGAACTTGCGGATTTTGTCCTCTTTATGATTGATGCCCGTGCGGGGGTAACACCACTTGATAAGCATTTTGCGGAAATTTTGCGACGGGGCAGGGTTCCAGTTATTCTGCTGTGTAATAAGGCAGAAGGTCGTGCGGCAGAGGGCGGGATTTACGAATCTTATGAGCTTGGTCTTGGTGATCCTGTGCCGATTTCTGCAGAACATGGCGAGGGGTTGTCCGATCTTATTGATGCCTTTGATAAGATGATTTTTGATCTTAAATTAGAGGTCGAGGAAGAGCCCGATGAAATCACCAGCAAGTCTGTTTATATTGACGGAGAGATCAGCGATGAAGAAGCCGAAGCCACAGAAGAGGATAATGGTCTTCCGCTTCAGCTTGCGGTCGTTGGGCGACCTAATGTGGGTAAATCAACACTGGTTAATTTTCTGCTTGGCGAAGATCGGCAAATTACAGGCCCAGAAGCGGGTCTTACCCGTGATGCTATTGGTGTGACCTATTTTTACGAGGGGCGTGAAATCCGCATGTTTGATACGGCGGGGCTTCGGCGTAAGGCAAAGGTTATGGAAAAGCTGGAAAAACTATCAACCGCTGACACGATTCGAGCCTTAAACTTTGCTGAGGTTGTGGTTCTTATGGTGGATGCGACCCAACCCTTTGAAAAGCAGGATTTAAGTATCGCAAGCCTTATCGTGCAAGAGGGACGGGCCTTGGTTATCGCCCTGAATAAATATGACATAATGGAAAATCGTCAAGAGGCCATGAAGGATATCATGGACACGCTGGAACATTCCTTGCCCCAAATAAAGGGTATTCCGATTGTTCCCATATCTGCCTTAACGGGAAAGGGCGTGGATAAGCTTATGCCCGCCGTATTCGAGGCCTACCGCTTGTGGAACAAACGTATCAGCACGGCAAAATTGAATAAATGGCTTGCCGCAACGCTTGCTTATCATCCTCATCCTTCTATAAAGGGTCGCCGTATCAAGATGCGCTATATGACCCAGATTAAAACACGCCCTCCGACATTGGCGATTTTTTGCAACAGACCCGCGGATGTTGCAACCAGTTATGAGCGTTATTTGTTGAATGAGCTGAGATGGGATTTTGAACTGCCTGGTGTTCCTATTCGTCTTATGCTGCGTAAGGGCGACAACCCCTTTGCCAAAAAGAAATAGATGATGCAAATTCGGGCGATTACCGGTACGGATATTAAGGCGTTTCAGGACGTCATGAAAATATCCATAGCGGGCATTTGCACGAACGCTTATGGGGCGACGACAACGGCGGCATGGGTGTCGGATAAGAACCCTGCCTTTCATTTTAAGATTCCAGAATTTGCTTTCTTAGTAGAAGAGGACGGACAAATTATTGTCGTTGGCGGGTGGAGCCTGACCGATAAGGTTGATTTGCACCCGAATAGTGATCAGGTTATTGAAAAGCCAACTCACGCCCGCATTAATGCGGTTTACGTCAGACCAAATTTTGAAGGCCGTGGACTTGGTCAACACATGATTGCTCATCTAGAGGCGGATATTATGACCCGCTCATCGGTGCGGGATGTGTATCTGTGGTCCACCATAAATGCGATCCCTTTTTATCAGGCCATGGGCTATACGGGCGGTATTGACCAATTCCCCGAAGTCGCCGAGGGTCATAAAATTCAGGTGCGCTATATGTGGAAACGGCTGGGGTAGGGGGCTAACCCCATTCGTCATTCCTGCGCAGGCAGGAATCTATTTTTATGTTGTGCTCGTTCATTTGATTTTTTAGGGTCATTGTTGATTTTGAGCATTAATAAATGTTCTCATATCGGCAATAGAGTTTTGAAGTTGTTCGTTTGTATATCTAACATTTGCTATATTTTCAGGATGATGTATCTGGTGTCTGATATATTCACTGATGATCTTCTGTTTTTTCTTAGTATTACCATTTTTTTGTTCAATGTATATCATTGTCTCCTTATCATTTTTATATAGGTTTAAGAGGTTTTCTCTTTCTATAAAGCCATATAACTCGTTATGATATTCATCATTTGATTCCCCAAAAGCAAGAAAATTAACTTCATTCAGAGATGGGTAAGGTAATTCACTTCTTTGTACGTTTACAACCTCTTTTAAAGGTGTATTTTTTATTAGCTTTATATGATCAAATTTCAATAGCTTTACTATTGATGGGCTGTGTGTAGTCAATAATATTTGAGTATTGGCAGATTTAGATAGTTCAATAAATGCTTCTATCAGTTTTCTTTGATGATTTGGGTGCTGTGATGTTTCAGGCTCTTCAATAGCATAGATTATGCTAGGTATCTGTTTTTCATTTTTTCGCCTTTCTGCTTCTGCTCTAAAAAAGTTTAACAACACAAGTCGTTTAACACCACTACCTCTTTTATTAATAAGTATATCTTCATCACTTGTTATTGTTACGCTCTTAAATACATCAATCCATTTAAGGCTTTCAGAACTTGGTATTACTGGTGTTAAGCTGTTCGCTATTTCTGGATTCATTTCTCGTAATTTTTCAAGGGTTTTAAGTGCAACCACGTTGAGTTTAGTTTCCACCTCTCTAGCAACTTCGTTTAGACTATTGATAAGCCTTGGGTCTTTTAAAATTTCCTGAACGGCTAATTTCATTGGGTTTTGTATTTCACTGTCGCCATCACTATTTTTTCTGTCAGATTGAAAAAGAGCATATAATGGTAAATAGTTTTTCAGTTCTTCCCAAACATTTTTTGCATCAAGTTTAGCTAATTCAATCTCAACATCATCTAATGCTAAATAACCAGCATAATGCTTCCAAATGGCTTTCCTTATTTCAGCATTCTTTGTCTGATCTTTACAGATCATTTCATCTGTAAGTAATTTTCTTAAGTCATCATGTTTTTTTAAAAGTAAATCAGAACAAGAGGGATTCGTAGGGTGATATGCTTTAACAAATACCTTTTCTTTTCCGACATTGGGAAACTTTTTAATAATTTCTAGTTTTCTATCACGATTTAGTAGATATTCATTTTCAAGTGAGGAGGGATTAGTTGCATCTATAATTACTAAACTAGGAAGGTCTCCAAATACAATTCCAATTTTTATTTCGTTATTGCCTTCTTTTAATGCTTGTTTGTTAATGTCATCCTTACTAATTTTGATGATACCTTTACCTTCATTAAAGAATATGTCTAGAACCTCTAATATGGTTGATTTCCCTATATCGTTTTTTCCAACAAAGACATTCAAGTCGTTAAAATCAATTGTAATCTCATTTTTGTAGCATCTGAAGTTGGATAAGATCAATTTTTCAATTTTCATAATCTAAAAACTTTCTTATGTTTTTCTGAGATAGTAGTAATTAGAACTCTAGATTTTTTAATTTATAGTATTAGTGTTTATAGTAACGAACAGAAAGGTTTGATGGTTTAATATCTTTTTTGGGTCGGAAATGGTCATTTAAAAGCTTCCCCTTTTGGACGGTTATGTCTTAATCATACCCATATTGGATAACTTTCTCAACTTGATATTTTTTTGTTCTTTTTTGAGAAAATAAAACCATCATCGTCACGCCTGCGAAGGCAGGTGTCCATCTGTCCGGTATCGAAATGTATCCAATACGGCCCCTGAACGGCATTCTGGGGGATGGGTGCAAGATTATGTGTTGCCCACAGAGGTGGTCCCACTTGGTTGGACAGGTTTGCGGCGATGTTAAGCTACAGTGTGTTGTTTAATGTTATGCCGCTTCTTTCTTTTGATCAGGGGCATGCCCCTGATTTTCGTTTTGATTATAGACCTCGTCGGGAGTTTG
>JAIOYI010000002.1 GCA_021741205.1 Emcibacter sp. | reverse complement strand
ACTCCCGACGAGGTCTATAATCAAAACGAAAATCAGGGGCATGCCCCTGATCAAAAGAAAGAAGCGGCATAACATTAAACAACACACTGTAGCTTAACATCGCCGCAAACCTGTCCAACCAAGTGGGACCACCTCTTAATTCATTTCATTATTGGATTTTATTATGTTGACGAGACTAAAAGGTAGGTTGAATGCGTGTATTGTTGATTGATCAATTTGATATCTGCCGAGAAGGTATGAAGAATATAATTCTGAATATGAATGAAAACTGTGACTTTCTAGAGGCAGATACGATTGAGGAAGGCATTAGAGTTTCTGAAGGTAAAAAAGTTGACCTTATTGTGATAGATCTTGATGTAACACAGGGTGATAGTTTATGGGTGATCGATAAAATTGAATCCTCACATTTTGAGAGCAATGTTGTTCTTTTATCTACGTCCTGTAATATAGAGACGGCACGTAGGGCGCAAGAAATTGGTGTTAGTGCCTTTATCAATAAATTATCAAAGAAAGAAATTATATCTTCGGTTTTTCAAATTGCCATGGCGGGTGGACGATATTTCTCTCCGGAAATTTTTAATCAAGTTTCTGAGGATAGAAAAAAAATTACCAGAAATATTGATATGGACTCTAGAGAATATTTTCCCGTACTATCCAAGCGGCAACTTGAAGTGCTCAGACTAGTGGCAGAAGGGAAGCCAAACAAGGTTATTGCGCGGGATTTGAATATTGCGACGGGTACGGTAAAAGTTCACATCGCTAGTATATTAAAAACCTTAAAGGCAAAAAACAGAACAGAGGCTGTAAATATTGCAAATCACATCAATCTGTTGTGATAACGACAGATATGTTGGGGATTTCCTATATTTTATCTTTAATCATGCTTTGTAAATATTCGACAAAGCCATCTTTTTGAGGGACGGCGTTAATACCGCCTGTGGGTTTATATCCTTTTTTGATATAATCATTGACTTTTTTCTGTAGATTTTTGGTTTCAAAGTCATCAACTATTATATATTCCATTGATCTTGCTCCTCAAATAAGATTGTTGATTTGATTATCGCTGAAAAGTATTGATATTTTGTAACTTTTAGGAAAATTTCTACAAAAAAAAGCTAGCGAAAATTTCCGCCAGCTTTCATCTTTTCTGTGGTTTTATTTTAATGTAAAGAGTCGTATTTTGACTGCAGTTCGTCTTCAGTTTCTTCAAAGTCAGGATTTTGAACAATACATTCCGCAGGACAGACAAGAACACATTGCGGTTCATCATCTGCTCCGACGCATTCTGTGCATTTAAAGGGGTCTATTATATATATTGGTTCGCCTTCTTTGATTGCTTCATTTGGGCAAACAGGTTCACAAGCATCACAAGCCGTACAGGCATCTATAATCATTAAAGCCATAATTTATTCCTTACTTTTTCCTATCTATATATTTTTCTACTTTAGGATGCCTTTGCCATATTTTCAAGCTGAGAAAGCTTGTTATGACGGAAAGCCCCCCATATGGCGGCTCCTATGGCGCCAGCATAAATGGAATCTTCGTGGGATAATACTGGCATATCCATACCATTTTTTGCCATAGCCTCGTTTAAGGCAAGCACCAAACCACTATCAAGTGCAAGCCCGCCCGTACACATAACAACGCCTTCGGTTACTTTTAAGGATTTTAACAATTTAACCAAGCGCCCTGCCATGGAAATATGAATTCCTTTTAAAATGTTGGAGGCCGAAATACTGCGGGACACCATGTTAATCACATCGGTTTCGGCAAGCACAGCACAGATACCAGACACGATTTCAGGGTTATCAGCTTTAATGCTAAGCCCGCCAATTTCATCTTGTCCGATGCCAAGATAGCGGGCAATATTTTCGAGAAATTGCCCAGAACCAGAGGCGCATTGGCTGGTCATTTTATATTTTAAAACCTTGCCTTTCTGATCCATACTAATGGCTTTACCATTCAGAGCGCCAATATCCATGAGCGAACGTGCCTCGGGATTCAAATAAAGCGCACCACGAGCATGGGTGGTCATGGAATAAAAATGACCTGTAGAATAAGGAATGCTTTCCGCATCTCCCGTCGTTGCCACATAGTCAATGTCATTTCTGGTAAGGCCATTTCTTTCAAGTAAAAGATCATAGGCCGCTTCGGCAAGCACAAAAGGCTCCCGATTTCTGATGCGGTCAGTTTGTTTGTCGATCCATTTAATCTCATCGCCGTTAATTTCGAACAATGCTGTTTTTACAGCGCCCGTTCCTACATCGATTCCAATTGTTAATGTCATTTTAAGCCTCCATTACAGCACGACGGGCAAATTCGGAACCGCCTAGCGCACCAGTATAAATTGAATCAGGGTCGATATTGATGGTCACATCACCATAATTTTCTTTCACCAATTCCCGAAGTGCCTTGACAGCAGCCTCGTTCTTGGCAACGCCGCCCGTAAAGGTAAATTGGTCACTGATACCACCAGAGCGGGCTATGATGGACATGGCACGCAGGATAATTGAGCGATGTAGTCCAGCCAAAATATCTTCACGTTTTTCGCCGAGTGCTAATCTGTCCCGCAGTTCAGCGCCAGCAAAAACTGTACAAGTTGAATTGATCTTAACCGCCTTGGTTGATTTCATGGCGATGGGACCTAGTTCATGTAGTCCCATATTCATTTCATCAGCAATATAACCAAGATAGCGACCACAACCTGCGGCACAACGGTCATTCATCTGGAAATTATCCACCACGCCATTGCGATCCACCTGAATAGATTTTGTATCCTGACCACCAATATCAAGCACCGTCCGGGTTCTGGGATACATCATATGAGCGCCAAGGCCATGACATAGGATTTCAGAGCGAATATGTTCCTTGGGAAAAGGAAGCCGTACACGACCATATCCTGTTCCCACGACAAATGTTTCTTCTAATTCCACAGCAAGCGCTCTTGTTACTGGGTCTTGCACATCTTCAAATGTAATGCCGAGTTCAGGTGACTCTTCCGTTAGATGGCGCAGCCCATCCAAGAATTTTTTTTCAAGGTTACCAGCAGGGGGTCTGTTTTCCACTTCGATAATGGATTTGTCATAGACATTCAACGCAAAATCATAGTTTATGCCGGCTTCTCTTGATGTTTCTTCGGAAAGGGTTAAGAAACGTCCGCCTGCAATATCACGGAAAAAGTCTGACTTTCTCGTTGCTCCTTTGGCATAAAGGGCAAGAGACTCATGCCTGAGTTTGTCAAATACACCAGCAAGAACTTCTGTGAGGGTTGAACGCACATCATCAAAACGATCACCCTCTGCATTGCGTAGGCATGTGGTCTGAAGATCGTCCAATTGTTCAACAAATTGTTCACGGCGAAAATTACGTTCAAGGTCATTGAGAAAAACATCTTGATTATTACGCAGTTTTTCATTGCCGTCCAAATTATTGCGCAGCAACGTAAAGCGGGTGTCAATCATGGCTTCCTGTTTTGCTACCGCACTTGCCGTATCATAATTGGAGCGGGAATTAGTAATACCCCGTCCGATGATTTCTCTTTCTTCGTTCATCACAACCGCTTTGGTGGTGGTAGAGCCAAGATCAATTCCAATAAAACATTTCATAGTATTATCCTTTTCTCTACACGCCGGCACGACGTTTTTGATCGATCATCTGGAAGTAACTTTCCAAACGGTTTTTGACATTTGCAGCTGAGAAATAACGTGGATCAACCAGATCAGTCTCAACAAATGCGGCGGGCTTTCCTGTACGTTTTTCTACTTCACGCATCATCATCAATTCCCCTGCCGCAAAACTATTACAGCTTTTGATGGAATTGATAAGGAGCCCGTCGGCTTCATAATTATTGATATAACTTTCCAGCATTCTTGTGCGTTCTGGCAGGTTACGGTTGGTGTAACAATTAAGACAATATTCAGCAAGACTTTCAAGTGGGCGGGAGGGGTCATGACGGAAGCCAAAATCATAAGTACCGCCCACCTTGGTATAGGTACTTGCCACAACCACAGCGCCCTCATCATAGAACATTTTCCAGAATTCACGCATGCTGGTGTAATTTGGGGGGCCTTCGGTTACGATCCGATATTTCTCATTTTTCATTTCACCCTCTGGCGTGATCGGACCTTGACCCTTTCTGATGCGTTCTTCAATTTCTGTCCGTAAAGTTTTGTAATAATCAACGGCAAGATCCGTTCCACGGAAGGCTGTGAATATGGGGCCAATGTAATAAATGCCGCCAAAATAAGCATCAATGGGGGAGGGTTTATTTTTTGCAGATTCTAAGACCCAGACGAAATCATCTTCGGCCTGTGCTGAATAAGCAAGGTTCTGACGCAGCCGGTCGATGTCAAATTTTACACCACTAACCTTTTCATATTTTGGGATCACTTCTTCTTTAAGCTGCTTGACCACATAATCAATCATGCTTTTGGTAATAACGCCGTCACCTGTATAGGGTACATGCAGCATGGCCGTTTCACATTTATAGTCATGGCGTAATAATTCAAACCATTTCAGGAAGGTATAACATCCCGTGTAGCTCAGCATCAGAATATCAGGCTCTGGGATGGGTTGACCTGTTGGGCCAATATTGCCTTTGCGCATCATGCCGATATCGGCCTTCACGTAGGTGCAAACATCTTCTGAATGGCCCCATTTTTCGGCCTCCATGATCATGCCGCCTGATGTCTTGCGCAGACCATTTTGAATGGCATTAATTTCGGGATAGTTGCCAACCATATCAAAACACATGACAAGTTCATTAAGATTTCCAGGCACAAAAGTATAAGATACCTTCTCGCCCGAATTTTTTACATTGCCAAGGCGATCAAAATTACTGTCGATCATGGCTTTTTGTTTGGCCATCGAGGCATCTTTTTGAACGTCAGTTGACGGTTTCCTTATTGGTGCGCTCATTTTTCTAACTCCATAATTTGATTGAATCGGCAAATGTTCCGGCCTGTTCGCGAATAGGCTGCATTTGTCCTGTATTTTCCGAATATTTAAAGCTGACATGAGGTATTTCAGCTAGGTTCAAAACATCCTGTAGGATGGGACGCTCTAACAGGGCGGGGTCGCAAAAGCTTGCAGCGGCAAAAATAACACCTTCCGCTCCATTTTCTCTGACCGTGTCCACTAAAAATTGACCTTTGATATCTTCGTTAGGCTCAAAGCAAGACGGCATTTTAACGGATGCTTCAAGGAAAGTGTAGGATAGAGCCTCCATAGGATCACAGTCGGTGGGAACTTCTTTTGTAAACCAACGATTGACAAGCATATAATCGTCATCCACAACATAGCACCCCGCCATTTCAATGGACTTGATGAGATTAAGGGGTGGCTGTTCACAGAAAGAACCTGATAAGACGACCCGACTATTATCTCTTTTGGGGCGATCTTCTTCTCTTGCTGCATTGATATAATCACGGATCAGAACATTGTGATCTTCGACAGGAATAAGCATGCCTGCACGGTTAATCAGGTAAATTTCAGAAGAGGGGGCAAGCCATGGTTTTTCGGCTCTAAACTTATAAAGTTCACGGGTTAATTTACGGTTTTCATTATAGAGTGTAATGGAGTTTTTCAAGGCCTCATCAGTTACTTTGCGACCACTGATTTTTTCCAAACCTTCTTTTAAGACATTAAGTTCATGGATGTAAAATTCACCCCCCACATCTCTAAGGTAATTTTGAGGGACATCAAAATAATGAGCATAGACATCAGGGCGTAATAATTTCCACATACCAGAAAGATTGCGAATAACATCGCAAATACTGGGGAAAAGCATGCCATCTACGAAATTCAGACGTTCTGTCAGTAATAATTCAATAGTTGAGCGGGGAATACGACAAATATAGCTTTGGTAATAAGCATCCCCTTGAATAACTTCTAATTGGTCCCCGCCACCAAGTATGCCAAGAGGCAGCATGCCGGCCGCATGAATGATCTCACGGGGGACATACATAGGCATAAAACCTATGACATGTCGTCCAGCTTCTGCATCTTTCCACGCCCGTGCGGATGTGAAGTTCAGGTCATCATAAAGTTCCTGACAGCGATCAACAATTTCTTCTCTGGTTGCCATGTCTCTACTCTCCTAATCTTTTGTTAATTTATTTCTGGCGGCGGGCATTAAGCTATTTGTAAATTCACTTGTCCAAGGTTGCCCCGCTGCAAGCGCTTGACGCAGCGCAATGAAGTCAATTTCACGATCTTTTCCCACAGGTTCATTAAAGGCACGGAATCCAGCTCTGGCTTCTGTCATCATATTGAGCGCAAGCCAACTTCTGGAATTTTCTTTGTTAGCATTCCATGCGTTGATTTTAGGTTTTCTAAGTTCTTCAAGGGTTTTGGTCATACAATCTGGGAAGGTATTAACAAATTTAGAACAGAATTCATCAACCTTTTCATCGAGAAGCGTAAGGTCAACTTCACCTTTTTGAAAAGTTGCTTTACCGCTTTTTAAGGCATCTCCAGATTTGGACTCTCCTAAAATAATTTTGCCATATTGATCTAAATATTGTTCCGTAATAACAAGCGGATTGGCCATATATTCCCCATCAACCTTTAAAGCGGGAACAATGTCGGCCACAATTCCCATGCGATATGCTTTATGGGCAGACCATGGTTCACATAAGGTACCAGACATCATGGCCTGTTCACATCCGATCATGATGGGGAGGAAATCCGTTGCCCCACCTATGGGTGCTGAGCCATGTTTTGGGCCTGCCTGACCAAATTTAGCAAGATCATGGGTAATAGAAAAGTCACAGGCCATGCCAATTTCCTGCCCGCCGCCAATGCGCATGCCATTCACTCGACAAATAACCGGTTTGTCACAGCCTAAGATTGCTGAAACCATATCATTAAACAGGCGCATATATTGACGATATTCTTGTGGGTTTCCGGCATAATATTCTGCATATTCTTTGGTATTGCCACCTGTGCAGAATGCCTTATCCCCAACCCCTGTAAAAACCACCGCCACCACATCACGGGCGTTGCTTGCTTCCCGAAAGGCGAGAATAACCGCCTTGACCATATCCGTAGTATAGGAATTATACTGGGCTGGATTATTAAGTATAATCCAATAATTATAAAGTCCATCAACAGGTTGACCATCAGGTGTTTTTGCAGGACGCTTTTCAATTAGAACACCAGGTGCGTCAATTTTGTTCACCAGATTGTGATTTACAAGGTCGATTGCTGTCATAATAAAAATTTCCTTCAATATTATCTAATTTATTTTATTTCTGCAGTTGACGAGATGATAAAGACTCAGTAAAGTAGTAATTAAGTAATTAAGTACCACAATACCGAATTAAAGGTCAAGACCTGAATTAATAAATTGTCAAAAAAATTCTGAATGATGCCCGAATGGTATAAACACAAAATATTTGAACAATTTATTTAAAATAAAATAATGACCTCTAGATCGGTTACAGGAGATAAGAAAAATGATTAATGTTTCTCACAATACATCTGTTTCTTTGGCTATGGTAGGCAGTGGCGGCGCAGGCGTTATGACCTCTGGCTCCATGATGTTAGAGGCCGCCACAAAAGCAGGCCTTTATGGTTTAATGACCAGAACAGTCGGCCCGCAAATAAGGGGTGGGGAGGCAGCGGCTCTTCTGAGATTAGCAAGCAAACCCGTTCATTGTGTCGATGATACCTTTGATATTCTTGTTGCGGTGGACTGGAAAGGGGCTGAACGCTTTGCTGCGGAAGTCCCCTTAAGTTCGAACAGCTTGATCGTAACAGACCCAGAAACAGGTGACGTGCCCGCCATTCTTGCCGCATCAGGCGCAAGAATAGTGGAAGTTCCTATTGGTGCCTTGGCAGCCTCTGTTGATGGGGGTCGTGCTAATATGGTGATATTGGGTTTGGTGGCGGCTCTTATTGGCCTTACCAAGGAACCGCTTAATAAAATTATTGCTAAAAAACTGGGTGATAAGGGTGATGCTGCGGTGAATTCAAGCAGGGCTGCTGTTCATGCAGGTTATGAGGCCGCTCATAAAATTAAATCGCCTGTGAAGGTTGATGTCACGGAAAATCAGGAAAAGGGTCGTTGGCTTATTAGCGGCAATCAGGCGGCGGGATTTGGTGCCTTGCGCGGGGGAATAAGATTTGTTGCCGCCTATCCCATTACGCCCGCAACAGAGGTATTGGAATGGATGTCCCCTAATTTGCCAAAAGTCGGGGGAACCTTGGTTCAGGCCGAAGATGAACTTGCGTCCATTAATATGGCAATCGGTGCATCCTTTGGTGGAAAGCCGTCTCTTACGGCCACATCAGGTCCCGGTCTTTCCCTTATGATGGAGGGTATTGGTCTTGCTGTATCATCCGAAACGCCAGTAGTGATCGTGAATGTTATGCGGGGTGGGCCATCAACAGGTATTCCGACAAAGTCCGAACAGACGGATTTGAATATTGCCGTTTATGGTTTACATGGGGATGCACCTCATATTGTTACGGCCGCTACATCTGTGGAAGATTGTATATTTACCACACAATGGACGGTTCATCTGGCAGAAGCCATGCAGACGGCGGCTATTGTTTTATCGGATCAATTTATGGGTCAGGCGAGTACCATTATAGACCCGCCAGCAAATATTTCATTTATGGCGCAACGGCTTGTGGAAAGTGCGCCTGCGGCTGATTATGTGCGTTATGCGGTCACAAAAAGTGGCATATCGCCCATGACATTACCCGGAACACCTAAGGGGCAATATACGGCCGATGGACTTGAACATAATCCAAAGGGTTTGCCGTCCACGCTCATGGAAGATCATCGGGATCAATTGGACAAGCGGGAACGCAAAGTATCAGAATTTAACTACGGCGATCATTGGGCTGATATAGAAGGTGATGAAAATAGTGATTTGGTTGTCTTAACATGGGGTTCTACGACCAATGCGGTGCGTGAAGGGCTTCAGAGATTAGAAAGCGAAGGCATTAAAGGTAAACTTGTGGCGATACGGCTTTTATCTCCTGCCTTACCAAAACAATTTGATAAAGCTGTCATTGGCGCAAAACGCATTTTGGTTGTGGAACAAAGCCATTCTGGTCAGTTCCTTAAATTACTGCGGGCAAATTATGATATGCCCGGTGAGGTGCGCTCTTTCCGTAGAGCAGGCCCCTTAATCATTCGTCCGGGCGAAATTGTTGACACTATTAAAAATTGGAGGCTCCAATGAACGAGATAACAAAAGAAAAGTTAAAGGCAAGCGACTATAAGTCAAACTTAAAACCAGTATGGTGTCCAGGGTGTGGGGATTACCATGTCTTGCTTGCCATAACGCAGGCCCTGGCGAAATTACAACTGGCACCAGAAAATGTAGGGGTAGTTTCTGGCATTGGCTGCTCTTCTCGAATTCCTGCCTATACCAATAGTTATGGTTTTCATTCTATTCATGGGCGGGGGCTTACGGTTGCAACAGGTCTTAAGGTCGCCCGTCCAGATCTTACTGTGATTGCAGCAGGCGGGGACGGGGACGGATTTTCTATTGGCGGCAATCATTTTCTACATGCCTGCAGACGCAATACAAACATGACCTATATCGTTATGGATAACGAGGTTTATGGTATGACAAAGGGGCAGCCTTCACCAACTACAGACCCAAGCTGGGACAGTGCCTTGTCTCCGGGGGGGACGGGACTTTCACCCTTTCATCCCCTTGTGATTGCCTTGGCTTCTGGTGCTAACTTTATTGCGCGCACTTTTTCTGGTGATGTTAAGGGGACAACGAATATTATAGCGGATGCCATAACACATCCCGGTTTTTCCTTCATTCAGATTTTAAGCCCCTGCGTGACCTTCAGACCAGATCAGAAAATTTGGAAGGAAAAGGTTCATACGGCCATTGTTTCTGAAACCGATGATCCTGCACGGGCGGCAAGACGTTTGATGTCTGATGATGGATTTAATACAGGCGTTCTTTACCGTGGACACCGTGAACCTTACCGTTTTTCATGTGGTGAAGAAAAAGGCGATATTGCTGAAATTCAAAGACAATTTGTGGTCTGAATTTAAAATATTTAAGGAGTTACAATAAATGGAAATTTTACAGCCACCAAGTTGGCCAAGGCCAAAAGGCTATTCAAATGGAATAAAGGTTCGGGGCGAGATGGTTTTTGTTGCCGGCCAAGTGGGCTGGAACGAAAAAGAAGAATTTGAGTCAGAAGAATTGGAAGACCAGATAAAGCAAGCCTTAAAGAATATTCTGGCTGTCCTAGCAGAATGTAATGCGGGCCCCGAACATATTGTTCGTATGACGTGGTTTGTGACCCATAAGCAGGAATATCTTGATAAACAAAAAGAAATTGGTGCTGTCTACCGTGAAATCATGGGTAATGTTTATCCCGTGATGTCGCTTATCCAAATTGCAGGACTTGTGGAGCATGGTGCAAAAATAGAGATAGAGGCAACAGCGGTCATATAGGGTTATAATTCTGCCCTAATTTCACGAACTTCCGTAACAAGATCCCTGACATCGTTCATGGTTATGGAAGGATTCATAAAGACAAGGCGAAGCCAGCGTTTTTCACGGTAAAGAGTGGTAGATATAAAGAAGTTGCCCCTTTCCAGAAGCCGTCTTCTTATTTCTAGTTGCAGGTCGTCATCTGATCCGCATCTAAAACAGAGGATATTGGTTTCAGGAGAGATGGCGACTTCGAACCCATCTTGTTGATGAATATATTCTGCGGCTTGTATTGCCATATCGACAAGTAAGTTAACATGATTTTCTAACCCACTTTCTCCCATTGCGGCCACGGTCATAAAAAGACGAAGCCCAAGTCCCGCTTTTGTGCATTCAACGGTTCTAGGCATAAAATCAAATCCTGGTTGATCTTTCTTGTGGAACAGATAGCTTGCCTCCTGAGTAAAGGCGTGGTCAAGATGACGATGATCTCGTACCAAAACGGCTGCACAAACAGCAGGCACCCGCAACATTTTATGGGCATCCCAAATAACGGAATCTGCTAATTCTATGCCCTGTATCAGATGTCTATATTTTTTGGAAAGCAAAGCACCACCCCCATGGGCCGCATCAATATGAAACCAAATATTATGTTCGCGACAGATTTTAGATACTTCAGGCAAAGGGTCATAAAGTCCGGCTGCTGTGCCGCAAGCATTGGCCACAAGGGCAATAACTCTTTTGCCTTTTTGTTTTAACGCTTGAAGCAACGCTGGAATTTCATGGGAAAGAATACGGCCATCATGATCTGCGGGTAAAGTGATACAGTTTTTTTCACCAAGTCCTAAGATAGCCACGGATCGTTTCATGGAATAATGGGATTGTTCTGGTACAAGAATGATCAAATTTCCAGGGTTTCCTTCTGTCCAAAATTCGGGAACCATAGCACTTCTGGCCGCAAGCAAGGCGGTGAGGTTAGCCAAGGAGCCGCCGTGAGTGAGTACGCCACCCGCATGGTCTGAACTTGGGTCAAGTTGTTGGTAACTGGGCACAGTTCGCCAACCAATTTTTTCAAGCATCCAGTTAATCATGAAATATTCTATACTGCTTGCCGCAGGTCCCATTTCATTGATGCCCATGGGGTTGTTGGTTGTTCCATCAATAAAGGACCCTAAGGCTCCCATGGGGTGGGTAGTGGCAACTTGATGTGCCATATAGCCCGAGTGGTGTAGTCGGGTTGTATTATCAAGATAATCTGACATGAATTTTTTAAGAATATTCCCCGTCAGTCCCCCTTCTTTAACCAAATTGTCTAGGTTTAAGAGTTTGGATAATTCTTCGGACGGAAGCTGTTTTAATACGGGGGTTGTCTTATTTTTAGACTCAATAATATAATCATTGAGAGCTTGGCTCACAATCTCCGTATCGCTAAGAAAATTTTGAATATCTTTCATTATTATGCCCTTTATTATTAAAAATACCTTAGCAGAATATCAGGGCTTAATGGAATGTAATTTATGGTTTATTTGATTTTTTTTGCGATACATAGTCTTCCAATGGCAAAGTCATTTCAATCACATTGCTTGGTGCGCTTGTTTGACCGGATTTGGTATATGCGCGCAGGTAATAATGATATTTCATACCACAAAGCACTAGTTTATCGTCAAATTTACGGCCTTTTTTGGCCTCAATAACATCAATTTTTAGGTCATCCTCCGCACGATAAAGATTATAGCCTGAGACATCACCTTGTGCTTCTTTCCATGTTAATTTAACGACACCATCCACATATTTTGCACCTAGAGGTTTTTCACAATCCCAGATGGGAATATTTCCATCAGGCTCATAATCTGGGGCTTGAATATAATTTTTTGGCCAGAGAAAGCAGGTGACTTTCTTGAAATTTTCATCGAGCTGCTTGCAGACGTTGCAATAGACGCAGTGAACTATATCGTCCTCACGTCCCATGGCGATTTTTTTGGGCCAATTTGGATCCACAAGAAGTTGACGTGCCATACCAATCATATCGGCATGGCCGTTGTTTAAGAGCATTTCAGCATCGTCTGGATTATTTATCTTTCCCGCAGAAATAACAGGTATAGTATAACCCTTGTCATTTAGCGTTTTTTTGATTGTTGAGGCATAATGAACATGGGGCATTTTGGGATATGAGGCACCTGGCATGCAGCGTTCACCGGAGTAACCCGTATAGGGGTAGGGGGGCAGGCCTTCTTTTAAAATAGCATCCTCAAATTTCCCTCCAACTGACAGGGAAATATAGTCAACACCAAGTTGTGCCATACGTAATGCGATCAGGCGACTGTCTTCTATGGTGTAGCCATCTTTAATCATTTCATCGGCCAAAAAGCGCACCCCAACGGGAAAATCATGTCCGACTTTTGCCCGCACCTCGGCCATGACATCGCCAAACATTCGTAGCCGTCCCTCAAGCGTGCGACCATCATAGCGATCTCTTCTTTTGTTCAGCCGTGACAGGAAAGAGGATAAGGTGTAGGCATGGGCCGAATGCAGTTCAATACCGTCATAACCAGCCTCTTTTGCCCGCAAGGCAGCATTACCAAAGTCACTTATGATCGCTTTGATATCTTGATCAGAGAGCATATCAATCGTTTGTCGCCAACCAGAGCGCGCCACTTTCATAAAATGAATAAGTTGCGGAAAAACTTTTGAATTTCCATTGTTGTGGATGGCCGTGGTCAATGCTTTATGACCTTCAATGAATTTATCATCAGACAGGCGTAGCAAAGGTCCAGATTTTGATTGGTGGATCGCCATGGCTTCCACGATAATAAGACCAACATCACCCTTCGCATAACTTACATAACGATCAATGATATCCTGATTGACATAACCATCTTCGCCAGAAAGCCGTGTCACCATTGCAGGAACAACAGTCCGGTTTGGAATGGTTATACTATTAATCGTGATAGATTTAAGAATATTACTATACATGCTTTTTCCTGAATATTATTTAATGTAACATATTTATTTTATGCTTAAAAGAAAATACTTAATGGATTAAATGACAAACAAATAAGATGGGGATCAGTATGAAAAAACATAATTATTATGTTAAATTAATTCAATAAATTGATATATAACAATTTCTTTTATGCATAAAGGTTTAGATTTGATCTTTAAGATGTATTTTTAATAATTAAATTTATAAGAGGCGGTGTAGCCAATGAATAAGAAAAATATAGTGATAGAGGATCAAAAACAATTGAGACTTTGGGTTAGAATGCTGGCAAGTTCAACGCGGGTTGTTCAAATTTTGAATAAGCGTATGAAGGAATATACGCCCCTAACGCTAGCAAAATTTGATGTTTTGGTAGCTATTGATCGTTCGCCAGGTAGCGTTATCACCATGAGCGAATTATCCCGTATGTTGCTTGTGTCAAATGCGAATACCACGGGAATGGTTGGACGACTTATGAAAGATGGATTTGTGGAAAAATGGGCCTTACCCACTGACAGACGTGTTTATAGTGTTGCCATCACCAGTGAGGGGCGCAAAGTCCTTAAACATGCCATTCAAATTCATAAGGGTTGGGTTGATGAATTGCTTGGGAGCATAGCAGAAGACAAGCTTGATGATCTGATTGAATTATTCAGTGGTCTGAAAAAAAATCTTTCTCAGATTGAAGCATAGGTGATGGGTCATCAACCTAGGTCAAATCTTCCCATAGTTCCTTGACCTTGCCAAAGAAGCCAGAAGACTCTGGACTGACTTCGTCACCACATTCATCCGCAAAAGCCCTGAGAAGTTCCTTTTGTTTCTTGGTCATGTTGACGGGTGTTTCCACCGTTGTTTGAATTATCATGTCACCAAATTGTTGGGAATGGAGGATGGGCATACCTTTGCCGTGTAAGCGATATTGCTTGCCTGTTTGTGTTCCCGCTGAAATTTTTGTTTTTGTCTTTCCACCATTGATCGTTGGAATATCAATTTCCGCCCCAAGCGCCGCTGTGGTCATGGCGATGGGAACATTACAAAAAATTGTCGAGCCGTCCCGTTGAAAAATCGGGTGATATTCAATGGATATAAAAATATAAAGATCACCTTTGGGACCGTTTTGGGGGCCAGATTCACCTTCATTTTGAAGCCTTATACGGGTTCCATCTTCAACACCCGCTGGAATTTTAACGGAAAGTGATTTGTTTTTCTGTTTACTGCCTGTGCCGTGACATTTTTCACAAGGATGGGAGATGACCTTGCCTTGTCCCTGACATCTTGGGCATGTGCGTTCTACGGTGAAAAACCCCTGTTGGGTTCTGACTTTTCCCACGCCACCGCAGCCGCCGCAAGACTGTGGTTTGGAGCCATGAGCCGCACCACTACCATCGCATTCAGTACAAGAGACCGAGGTTGGAATGGTGATTTTTTCCTCTTTGCCACTATAGGCGTCTTCGAGTGTAATGGTCAGATTATAGCGAAGAT
The DNA here is from genome assembly GCA_021741205.1 of Emcibacter sp. GTDB lineage: Bacteria > Pseudomonadota > Alphaproteobacteria > Sphingomonadales > Emcibacteraceae > Paremcibacter. The sequence continues at coordinate 345,009 of JAIOYI010000002.1, read as the reverse complement.
CGGCGCCACGGCGTGGGCCACTATTCTGTCGACCACGGCCACCAGACATGCCAAACAAATCTTCAAATATATCGGAAAAGGAACTGTCAAAACCACCGCCTCTGCCGCCACCGCCCATGCCGCCATTTTCAAAGGCCGCATGGCCAAAACGGTCATACGCTGCACGCTTTTGATCATCTTTTAAGATGTCATAGGCTTCACTTATTTCCTTAAATTTGGCCTCTGCTTCGGCATCACCCGGATTGCGGTCAGGATGATAAAGCATTGCCTTTTTGCGGTAAGATTTTTTTAGATCGTCTGCAGTTACGGTACGCTCAACGTCCAACATTTCATAATAACAAATTTTCGCCATGATATGCTCAGTCTTCTACTCTTAAGTGTGGATGCCGTTCTGTGGTGGTCAGAACGGCATCAAGTCATGTCGATTTTAGATGAATATTTTTTCCATCTCTAGCAATAACTTATTTTTTATCGTCATCTACTTCTTCAAAGTCCGCATCAACAACATCATCATTTGGTGCACTTGATGCCGCAGCATCTTCATCCGAAGCGGCAGCTCCCTCAGCGGACTGTTCCTTGTAAATGGCTTCCCCTAATTTCATAGAGGCCTTTTGCAAGGTGTCAAGTGCCGTTTTGATGGTCTCTGTGTTTTCACCTTCAGCAGCGGATTTAAGTGCCTTGACCGCATCTTCAATGGCGGTTTTATCCGCAGCATCAATTTTGGAGCCATGTTCCTTTAATTGACTTTCTGCGGAATGGATGGCACTTTCGGCCTGATTACGAGCCTCGACCAAGGCACGGCGTTTTTTGTCACTTTCTGCATTGGCTTCGGCATCTTTTACCATTTTTTCGATATCGGCATCGCTTAAGCCACCAGAAGCTTGAATACGAATTTGTTGTTCTTTGCCGGTACCCTTATCTTTGGCAGACACATTTACGATACCATTGGCATCAATATCAAAGGTTACTTCTACTTGTGGTACGCCACGAGGGGCGGCTGGTATGCCCATGAGGTCAAACTGACCAAGCATTTTATTATCGGCCGCCATTTCACGCTCGCCTTGGAAAACCCGAATGGTCACGGCGGACTGATTATCCTCAGCCGTCGAGAAAGTTTGAGATTTTTTGGTTGGGATCGTGGTATTACGGTCAATAAGGCGGGTGAAAACACCACCCAGTGTTTCAATACCAAGAGACAATGGTGTTACATCAAGAAGCAGCACGTCTTTTACATCACCCTGAAGCACGCCTGCCTGAATAGCAGCCCCCATAGCCACAACTTCGTCGGGGTTCACACCTTTATGAGGTTCACGTCCAAAGAACTCTTTAACCACTTCTGTGATTTTTGGCATACGTGTCATCCCACCGACCATAACCACTTCATCAATTTCGCTAGCGGTAAGGCCAGCATCTTTGAGAGCGGCTTTGCAAGGAGCAATGGTTCTGTTGACCAAATCTTTCACAAGCTCTTCAAATTTGGCACGGGTTAATTTCAGAGCCAAATGTTTTGGGCCTGCTGCATCGGCGGTAATGAAGGGCAAGTTAACCTCGGTCTGCTGTGCACTTGAAAGCTCTATTTTAGCCTTTTCAGCGGCTTCTTTAAGCCGTTGCAGAGCCATTTTGTCTGCTTTCAGGTCAATGCCGTTTTCTTTTTTAAATTCATTGGCAAGATATTCCACTAGCAACATATCGAAATCTTCCCCACCAAGGAAAGTATCGCCGTTGGTGGATTTTACTTCAAATACGCCGTCACCAATTTCAAGGATAGAGACGTCGAATGTTCCACCACCAAGGTCAAATACGGCAATTGTTTTTCCGTCTTCTTTTTCCATGCCGTAAGCAAGGGCAGCGGCGGTTGGCTCGTTAATAATACGGAGCACTTCAAGACCTGCAATTTTACCAGCATCTTTGGTGGCTTGGCGTTGGGCATCGTTAAAATAGGCGGGTACAGTGATCACAGCCTGTGTGACACTCTCACCAAGATATTCTTCTGCGGTTTCTTTCATTTTTTGCAAAATGAAGGCAGACACTTGACTTGGACTATATTTGTTGCCCTGTGCCTCAACCCATGCATCGCCGTTGTCGGCCTTTATGATGCTAAAAGGAACCATTTTAATGTCTTTTTGTGTGGCCTTATCTTCATAAGTCCGCCCAATAAGCCGTTTGATGGCAAATAGTGTGTTCTCAGCGTTGGTCACAGCCTGACGTTTGGCGGGTTGTCCCACCAGTTTTTCACCATTTGAGGTGAAGGCCACCATAGAAGGGGTTGTTCTGCCGCCTTCTGCATTTTCTATAACTTTTGGTTTTGAGCCTTCCATGATTGAGATACACGAATTCGTCGTACCTAAGTCAATTCCGATTACTTTACCCATATTGTCCTCTACTTCTGTTATCACATCGCTAGCCGTTATGGCCTAGTTCAGTGGTCGGTTAATTTTTTCCATCCATTCTCTAGGCTCATAATATGTTGTTAAAAAAACCTAAGAATGTTTGCGGTTACGTTGCTTATATAAGGCCATTTTTTATCACTGCAAGGGTCAAAATTAAGTTTTATGAAATTTTATCTTCCTAAGTTGCAAAAAATACTTAAACTTCTTGTATATTAATGAATATATGGGAGAAATAATTGAAAATATTAGGAGCTATCTTCTTTTTGTTAAGTTTTTTACAATTTGGCTATGCAGATGATTCTGGACTTTCGGTAAAGGATGCATGGACAAGGCCTGTTATCATTGAGGGGAGACCCTCTGCCTTGTATTTTACCCTTCATAATAATACAGATAATGCGGATAAGTTAATTAAAGCCGTATCTCTTCTTGCTAATAGTATTGAGCTTCATGTTCATAAACAAGAAAATGGCATCATGACGATGGAACAGGTGGATGACATTCCTATTCCCGCACATGAGACCGTTATGGTCGAACCGGGTGGCTTTCATCTGATGGTTTTTGGATTAACTCAAAAATTGGCAGTGGGCGATGAATTCCCGCTTGTTTTAACATTCACAAATGCAGGAAATATTACCGTTGTTGCTAAGGTCATGAAAAATGCACCTGTAATGGAACATGACCATATGGATCATAAGAATTGAGAGGCAATAGTCTCATAACTAATTTCAATCTGTAATGTGTCAAAGAGAAAATAATAGGCCAAAAAAATAGAAAAAAGCCGATGGATTTATATCGGCTTTTGGAATTTTAAAATGTATAGCCAATGGTAAGGCTGATTTGACTGTTTGCCTCAAATTCATCATAAGATTTAGAACCCAAATTTACATTAGCATTGATACCTGCTGTCCATCCAGTATTTGGTAATTTGTAATAGGTTCCCGCCGTAAGGCCTATTAAATTTATATGAGAAGAATTTTTAGAATTGAAAATGCCAAACTCTTGGGATGTTTCGTCCCATGTATATTGAGAATTTATATCACGTCTCCCTATCATAGGGCCAATAAAATAGGCCAGACGACCACCATTATCATGATCAGAAATGCCGCCTAGCACGATAGCAGCAGAATACATATTAGATGTATGTTTCGATTTGCCAGTAATATCGGCGAGACCTGAATATAAATCTTTTGTAGAAGCTAGCCCAAAAGTATAATTCATATTGATGCCTACGGCAAACCCACCCCAAATTTTTCTCATATAAAGAGCATCTATACCCAATCCAAATTTACTGCTATTTTGGCTATTAAGGCTTGTGGAAGCTGTTCCTCCAATATAGGCAAAACTCTTGTTTGTGGCTTGACTGTCATTTGCTTCGCCGTGCGAGATAGAAGACATCATCACCACGGTTGAAAATAATATTTTGGGCAGAAATAGTTTTAATCGATTGGTATTTTTATTCATTGTATTTTCCAAATATTGTTAAGAAAGTTTAGTAATGACAATGAAATTTAAAGAAAACAATCATGTAACAGTTACAATAACCGATGTAACTGTTACATGGATGATAAGTAAAAGAAAGGCGCGTTCAAAATAATTATGCTATAAAAAAGCCGATGGACTTGCATCGGCTTTTGGGATTTTATTGAAGACTTATACTTTGGTGTCTAAATGGGGGGGCGGGGTTTCCTTTGCATCCCGGGCAACCCCGACCATAGCAGGGCGGAGCAGGCGGTCTTTTATGGTATAGCCAACTTGCATGACCTGAACAATTGTACCGTCTTGTGTTCCTGTATTGGGGACTTCAAACAGGGCTTGGTGCAAATTATGATCAAATTTTTCACCCATAGGGTCAACTTTTTTAATATTGTGCCGTTCTAGCATATTTAAAAGTTCACGTTCGGTCAGCTCAATTCCTTCACATAAGGTTTTGGCATTCTCACCAATTTCTGAATCTGCGGGGATACTATCCAAAGCGCGGCGCAGATTATCACTCACATTAAGAAGATCCCGTGCAAAAGCGGTGATGGCATAATTTGCCGCATCGGCCTTTTCACGGTCAGATCTGCGTCGTAAATTTTCTGTTTCGGCGATGGCTCTAAGCAATCTGTCCTTAAGATTTGCATTTTCCGTAATGGCATCGGCGAGCTTATCATCAGCGCATTTTTCCGCAGGCGCATCATGTGCGGTATTTTCTTCGGGCGTATTTGCCTCTGAAATTTCAGTTTCTGGTGTGTCGTCGTTATTTTCAATATTGTCAGTCATAATTTATTTCTCAGATATTTAGAGTTTCTTACCAATTACTGGTTGTTATAAAATTTGGCCAATGACCTTAGCAGTATAGTCCACAAGCGGTATAATGCGGGCATAATCAAGACGTGTGGGGCCAATAACGCCAATAACGCCAAGAATATTATTTTTACCATCCATATAGGGAGAAGCGATAACAGAAGAATCGGATAGGGAAAAGAGATTATTTTCAGAACCGATAAAAATTCGCACACCATCCGCCTCTTTTGCATTTTCCAGCATATGCACCAAATCTTTTTTGCTTTCCAGATCGCTAAACAAACGGCGTATTCTTTCAAGGTCTTTGATGGCCTCGACATTATCAAGCAGGTTTGCCTGTCCTCGAATGATCAGATTGTGATGGACTTCGTTTTCTGTTTTTTTCTGACGTCCAGCCCAAACGGCCAATCCCTGCTCTACAATTGATTGGGTTAGGCTATCCAATTCGGCCTGTTCTGTTTTTAATTCCTGCTCTATACGGCTTTTGACCTCGACAAATGTGCGGCCAACTAATCGGGCATTCAGATAATTACCAGCCTTGGTTAGAGCAGATGGGGTGAGCCCTATGGGAATATTAATGAGTCTGTTTTCAACATCATCACCGTCGTTTACAATCACCACAAGAGCTTGCCCAGGGCTTAAATATACAAATTCAATATGTTTTAGAGGTAAATCATTTTTTGGAGCAATCACCAGACTTGCACAGTGAGATAGACCAGATAACATGGTCGTCGCACGGGTGAGAATATCCTCTATATTGTTGCCACTTTCTTGACATTGGATGCGAATGGATGTGCGTTCTCTGGTTGAGAGATTACCCATTTCAAGCATGCCATCCACAAACAGCCTCAGGCCAATATTTGTCGGAATGCGACCAGCGGACTTATGGGGAGAATAGATAAGGCCGCTATCTTCAAGATCAGCCATAACATTTCGAATACTTGCTGGAGATAACGGATTTTTTAGCTTATGGCTTAGGGTGTGCGATCCCACAGGCTCACCTGTTAAAATATAGGTGTCCACAATTTGTTTGAATATGGTGCGTGACCGCTGGTTTAAAGCTTCTATCAACATTTTTCTGAAGTTAAATGTAAGTATGATGTACCATAACGTCAACGGGCGTATGAAAATAAATCCATGATAATTAATCCATATATTTATGGACGCATAGAATTCTAAGCTATAGAAGTAAGCTTAAATACAATGATTTTCAGGAGAATATAATATGCGACCTTCAGGCCGTGCCGCAGACCAACTTCGTGACGTAACGCTAGAAACTGGCTTTTCAAAGCATGCGGAGGGGTCATGTCTGATAAAATTTGGTGATACCCATGTATTATGCACAGCAACATTAGAGGATAAGGCGCCGTCCTTCTTGCGGGATACAGGCAAGGGATGGATTACGGCTGAATATGGTATGTTGCCCCGTTCCACTCATAGCCGTATGGACCGTGAAGCCGCAAGAGGAAAACAATCAGGACGTACCCAAGAAATCCAACGATTAATTGGTCGTTCGCTTCGGTCTGTTGTTGATTTGTCTGGACTTGGGGAGCGTCAAATTCGGATTGATTGTGATGTTATTCAGGCCGACGGCGGCACCAGAACCGCCTCTATCACGGGGGCATATGTTGCTATGGTTCAATGTTTTCAAAAAATGATTACACAAGGAAAGCTCGTCACCATTCCTGTAAAGTCACCCGTTGCGGCGGTATCTTGTGGCATTTATAAGGGCATTCCCGTGTTGGATCTTGACTATGACGAAGATAGTGCGGCCGAAACAGATGCCAATTTTGTGTTGACGGGTGATAAGAAAATTGTAGAAATTCAAGGAACCGCAGAGGAACAGCCCTTCAGTGAAGAAGAATTTCTGCGCCTGATGCGGCTTGCCCATATTGGGGTTGAACAATTGGTGAAATTACAGAAAAAAGCATTGGGATTATCTTAAGAAAGTTATTCTATGGCAAAAAAATTCAAGGATAATCTTTTGGTTGTCGCAAGCCATAACGAAGGCAAAGTCCGTGAAATAGGGGACTTGCTGAAGGCTTTTGGGCTTAAAACTGTTTCTGCGGCAAGCCTTGATCTCCCTGAACCCGTAGAGGACGGTGATAGTTTTATTGCTAATGCAGAGTTAAAGGCACGCTCAGCGGCCAAAAAATCGGGTCTTGTGGCACTTGCGGATGATAGTGGCCTTGTGGTGCCATCGCTCGGCGGAAGACCAGGTATTCATTCTGCGCGATTTGCAGAAAACCCCGATACAGGCAAACGTGATTTTGACTATGCTATGAAAAAACTTGATGATGAGTTGAAAAAAACAAATGGGGACAGAGCCGCCTATTTTGCTTGTGCTTTGTCGCTGGCATGGCCTGTTTGTGAGGATTGTCCTGATGGTCATGTGGAAACATTTGAAGGGCGGGTTTACGGCAGTCTTGTATGGCCTGTTCGGGGTGAAAATGGCTTTGGTTATGATCCCATGTTTCAGGCAGATGGCTATGATATTACTTTTGGTGAAATGGAAGCAGATAAAAAACATCTGATAAGCCACAGGGCAAATGCTTTCAAAAAATTAATCCATGCCTGCTTTGAATAACAGCTTAGCCCTCTATATCCATTGGCCATTTTGCTTGTCAAAGTGCCCTTACTGCGATTTTAACAGCCATGTCAGAGATCACATTGATGAGACCGCGTGGCTCAATACTTTAATGTCTGAACTGGATCATTACAGAGCCTTATCAGGACCAAGAAATATGACAAGTGTATTTTTTGGCGGGGGGACGCCGTCCTTAATGGGGGCGGGTACGGTTGAAAAAATATTACATAAAATATCGGAAAATTGGGGATTGGATCGTCATGTTGAAATAACATTGGAAGCCAATCCCACAAGCGTTGAGGCCTCTAAATTTAAAGATTTTTCAAAGGCTGGTATTAATCGACTTTCTCTTGGTATACAGGCCTTAAATGATCATGATCTTAAGGCGTTAGGGCGGGAACATAATGCAAAGGAGGCCTTAAAAGCCATTGCATTGTCCCAGAAATATTTTGAACGATCAAGTTTTGATCTGATCTATGCCCGCATGGATCAAACCATGCTTGCGTGGGAAAAGGAATTAACCGAAGCGCTTCAAATGTCTGTTGGGCATTTGTCCCTTTATCAATTGACCATTGAACGGGGCACGGCTTTTTATCATGCCCATAATAAAGGGCGTATTATTCTCCCTAATGAAGATTTATCTGCAGATATGTATGAACTGACGCAAATGATTTGCACGCAGCATGGTCTGCCTGCTTATGAGGTGTCCAATCATGCGGCTTTGGGGAATGAAAGCCGCCATAATCTGTCTTATTGGACTTATAGGGATTATATAGGGGTTGGGCCCGGCGCTCACGGGCGGTTAACTTACGGCGGTAATCTGCATGCCCTAAGCCAGTATAAAAGCCCTGAAAAATGGATGGAATATGGAATGACATCGGGGCATGGGACGGAATATGATGAATGTTTGAACGATCAAATGAAGGCTGAAGAAATGATCATGATGGGGCTTCGTCTTGTCCGTGGCATTGATCTTCATGATTTCCATAATAAGCTTGGTGCAAAAATAGAAAAATATATCAATACAGCTTATTTACAGCGTCTTTTTGAACTGGGTTATATGGAAATGGACGACCATCATTTGCGGGCAACGGCTCTTGGGATGCCGCTTCTGAATAGTTTGCTTGGGGGGCTTTTAAAGTAATATCCTGCCCCTTTAACGGTAAAAAATTCACACTGTCCAGCTCAATGAAATTTGTTGGGGCGGGGTCAATGATGGTAAATGATTTTGGCCCTACTTCATAGATACAAAGCCCGCGTTCCACAAGGCCGGAAGAGGAAAATCGGAACAGGCCATCAATACCCATAAAGCCATTAATATGGGTGAGTTTTCCCACAGAAAAGTCAGGAATTTTTTCTTGTCTGACGAGCGTTGCCGCAAGTGCCACCGCATCATAGGCAAGGGTTGCAAGGCGGGGGCTATCGTGGTGATATATTTCCTTATAACGTCTTAAAAATTCATGGGAAATTGTATGATCCGGTGCGGCAAACCATCCGCCGTGCAGTTGGGGCTCCAGAAACAACATTTCATCATCCCAAAGCCCTGTACCCAGTATTTTAACCTTTGAGGTATCAATCTCATAATAGGACAACCATGCGGCAAGGGTTGTGAGCATGGTGCCACCTTCAGGCAGAAGAATGCTGTCAAAGTCAACGTCACCAATGGTTTCAGCCGCTTTTAACTCTTCTTGCATTTCCTGCGCAAGGTCGTCTTCTGTACCAAGTTTTTCTAAGAAATCAATTTCACGATTATAGGTTTTACGTCTTTCCTTGTAATTGGTAATTTTTAAGACAGGATCAACGAGAGCTGCACTATCGGGTGTATAGGTCTCTATTTCGGCTAATGTTCGGTTAAGTTGCGGGACATTTTCTTTAAATATTTCCAGAGCGCGGGTGCCATATGCCGTTTGTGGAATGAGTGCCGCATAGCGAGCGTAACCTTGATCAGATGCGTAGTTTATTACTCTTTTAATTTGCTCTTCTATAGGGAAATTGAGCAAAAATACTCCGTCACCCGCTACAGAATAATCATTTGAAAATCCAATGATATTAAGTCCAGCATTCTTTGCGAGGGGCTTTATGGCGTTAATGGAATGAGAAAATACAGGACCTATAATCAGATCAGGTTTTTGTTTCAAAAGTTCTGTCATGGCAATCACGGCACCATCTGCGGTTCCCTTTGTATCATAGGGCATAAGGACAAGTCTTTGGTCTTGAGAATCAAACAGAGCCATTGTTGCGGCATTGAGAAGGGCAATACCAATAGAGGCATCAGATCCCGTTAAGGGAAGCAATATCCCAAGATTAATATTTTGACGGGCAATAATATTGTCATCCTCTGGGTTGATGGCAACATCAGGTGCCGGAAGAGACGCAATATCCTGAATGATCTTAGGCTTGTCTGCGCCACAGCCAGACAGACCAAAGGCCATAAAGAGGATTGTTGTCGCATATTTTATAATTGGTGATATCAATGCCGTTTCCAGTTTTCTTTGCTTTTTATCATACATACTCTTTATAACAAAAATAAGCTATGATACGTGAATAAATTAGAAATATGGCAAGGTTATGGAAATACCAATAAAATTAAATAAAAAAACGACGCAAAAACATATCAAAGGTGGACTTTATATTGTCTCAACACCCATTGGTAATTTGGGGGATATGAGTTTCAGAGCTTGTGATATTTTAAATGCCGCAGACATTATTGCCTGTGAGGATACCCGTGTAACGGGCAAGTTATTGGCCTTTTTTGATATAAAGACACCCACTATTTCTTATCATGATCATAATGAACAAAAGGTCTTGCCACAGTTGATGGAACGATTGAATGCAGGACAGATTGTGGCCCTTGTCAGTGATGCGGGAACACCCCTTATTTCTGATCCGGGATACCGGTTGGTTAAAACAGCGCAAGATGCGGGTCTCATGGTCAGCAGTATTCCAGGAGCCAGTGCGACCCTTGCTGCTCTCGCCAGTGCGGGGCTACCCACGGATCGTTTTATGTTTGCGGGGTTTTTGCCCAATAAAACACAGGCAAGACGAAAATGCCTTGAAGAGGTATCATCCATCAAGACCAGTCTGGTATTTTACGAATCAGCTCAACGGATAAAGGCTAGCCTGAAGGATATGTATGAGATTTTAGGTGATCGTGAGGCCGCCGTTTGTCGGGAATTGACAAAATTATTCGAAGAAATCAGAAGAGGAAAACTTTCTGAACTTGCCGAATATTATGGGCAAGCCGACAGACCAAAGGGCGAAATTGTTATCGTTATTGGCCCACCCTTGGACATTGAAAATAATGAGGATCAGCTTGATCATAGTTTGCGACAAGCCTTGAAAAATTTATCGGTCAAAGAGGCCGTTGCATTGGTCACCCTCCAAACGGGGATAAAAAGAAATCAAGTTTACGCCCGTGCCTTGGCGCTTGTAAAAGAATGAGCAAGAGGAATTTTACGTGATTAAATCTGATATTGCTAAAAAAAGGAAAGCATATTTTTGGGGGCAAGTCGCTGAATGGTTGTCTATCATAATTTTGGTTTTGAAAGGCTATCGTATTTTGGAACGACGATTTAAATGCAAATCAGGGGAAATTGATTTGATTGTACAAAAATCCAACATGATTTGTTTTATTGAGGTCAAGGCACGTAATAATACACAGGATGCTTTATATGCCCTATCAAAAAATCAGATGCAGCGAATTATAAAGGCGGCACAGTGGTATCTTGCAAAAAATAATCATGGGTTAACCCATTCTGGCACAGAAATATTTTGTCGTTTTGATGTTATGGCGGTTGAACCGTGGCGATGGCCAACCCATGTAAAGAATGCGTGGCAGGCATCGTTATAAAGTTGGAAAATCATGATCGACACCAATGAAAAAGATATAAGACAATTAAAAGCCGTCGGAACTGGTGATGGCTCCATTAAAAATATTGCTTATGTTGCGCTTATTCTTGCATCACTTGACAGACCAGGTGTTTCCTTTCAGAAATATGAACATCATTTGGAAATTTTAGCGTTGGATCTTTTTGCTGAAAATCATGGTCTAAATTCTGCAAAAGAAAGAGCGGGTGCTCTGTCCACGGTTCTTTTCGAGCGTCATGATTATACGGGAAATGTCGATTATTATGATGACCTGCAAAATGCAAATCTTATGTCTGTGATTGATAACAGAAAAGGATTTCCCATAACGCTTGGTATTTTATACATGCATGCCGCTCGCAGTCAGGGTTGGCATGTGGAGGGATTAAATTTCCCCAAGCATTTTCTTATAAGACTATATGGTAAATCTTCTCAAAGTGATGGTCAGGTTATTATTGATCCCTTTAATGAAGGTAAGATATTGGAAGCACAGGACTTAAGAAATATCTTGAAGAATTCTGATGATGAGGGAGATGCCTTAATCCCAAAATATTACGATGTGCTTTCCGACCGAGATGTTTTGGTTCGGTTGCTGAATAATATCAAAATCAGATGCCTTAAGGTAAGTGATCTTGGTCAGACCATAAATATCTTGGAAAGACTGGTTGTTATTGACCCAAAACAAATGATACATCACTATGAACTCGGGATGTTGCTTGCTTATGTTAAAAAAAATGCTATGGCGAAAAAATTATTGACTTATTGTATGAGCAATATTGACAAATTTGAGCCTAATGATCTTATTGAACAACAAATGATCAATGCACTTGCGGATATTGAAAAACAAGAGCAAGAAAACCAGAAATCCAATGTCTATAAACTGCCAGATGTTGAATAACGATATTTTTAAAATAAGGGATGACCTATCATGAGTCTTAGCATTGCCATACAAATGGATCCTATTGAGTTGGTCAATATTAATGGGGATAGCAGTTTTGCTTTAGGATTAGAGGCACAGCGACGTGGCCATAAATTATATCATTATGATGTTAAAGATATATCCTTTTTGGATGGTAAGGTGACAGCCTATGCCCGTCCTTTGATTTTGCGCCGAGAAATGGGCAATCATTTTTCCACAGGTGACGAACAGAAAATAGACCTGAGTGAAGATGTGGATGTTATACTCATGCGTCAAGATCCACCCTTTGATATGGGTTATATTACTGCAACACATATTTTAGAGCATATTCAATCAAAAACCCTTGTGGTTAATGACCCCGTATCCGTGCGCAATGCACCGGAAAAGATTTTTCTGACCAAATTTCCAAGCCTAATGCCACCGACATTGATTACCTCTCATAAGCGGGATGTTGAGGATTTTAGGGCGCAGTATAAAGATATTATTATCAAGCCACTCTACGGCAATGGCGGTGCGGGTGTTTTTCGCTTGCAAGAGGGAGATCAAAATCTCAGCAGTTTGATTGAAATGTTCCAACAATTTTACCCAGAACCCTTTATTGTGCAGAAATATTTACCAGAAGTTGTGAAGGGTGACAAAAGAATTATTCTTGTTGATGGCAAGGCGGTGGGGGCGATTAATCGTGTCCCGCAAAAAGGTGAGGTGCGCTCTAATATGCATGTGGGGGGAGAGGCGCAAAAAACTATCCTAACCAAACGGGAAATGGAAATTTGCGAAACCATCGGTGCTACTTTGAGTGAGCTTGGTTTGCTCTTTGTTGGCATTGATGTGATCGGGAATTATCTCACGGAAATAAATGTCACCTCTCCAACTGGAATTCAGGAAATCCAGCGTTTTGACGGTACGGATATTGCGGCTATTTTTTGGGACTGTATCGAAGCCCGTCTTTGAAATATCTTGATTTATTGTTTTTTCTGACACAGACTTAATTTGGCTCTGGCTTAGGGTTATGGCGTATTTAATTAAGGAGGGTGTTAAATGGGAATTATATCAGAATTTAGAGATTTTGCCGTTCGTGGCAATGTGGTTGATATGGCTGTTGGTATCATAATCGGTGGTGCTTTTGGCAAAATAGTCGGATCAATGGTTAATGATGTAATATTACCGCCTATTGGGTTGATGATGGGGGGAGTAGATTTTTCTGATCTCAATTTTGTATTAAAGGATGCAGCGGATGGTGCCGTCGCTGTTACGTTGAATTATGGATCCTTTATCCAGACGGTAATAGATTTTACGATACTTGCGTTCGCCATATTCATGATGATTAAATGGTTGAATTCACTTAAAAAGAAAGAAGCTGCTGCCCTCGCTGCGCCTTCTGCCCCTCCAAGAGAACAGGTTCTTCTTGAAGAAATTCGTGATTTGTTGAAGAAAAAATAATCTTGCAATGAGCCCTAATATTACATTGGGGCTCATTACATTATTGAGAACTATCTTTCTCTGAAGGCCGTATCTAAGGCATTGTTGATGGGTTTAATCAAATATTGCAGCAATGTTTTGGTGCCAGTTTGAATATCGGCGACAACCGTCATGCCTGATGTAATGCGATTTGATTTTGGATCAGTTCCAATATAATTTTGGGGCAGGTTAACGATGCCCTTAAAATATGTCTCTCCTTTTTCATCCATAAAGGAAGAGGCGGATATCTGGTTAAGACTACTTGCGATACTGCCATAACGGGCATAGCTATAGGTGTCTATTTTAATGAGTACTTTGGTTCCAATTTTCATATGTCCCACATCACGGGGTGATATTTTTACTTCTGCGACAAGTGAATCGGAAATAGGAACAATTTCTGCCAGCACATCACCTGGTGGCACAACACTTCCAATTGTACGATATTTTAATCCTTTAACAATGCCGTCTGATGGTGCGGTAACGGTAAGTCGCTTGACACGGTCATTCAGTTGAGTCAATTGGGCTTCAACTTGTGCTCTTTCCGAACTTAAATCATTAACCTGAATAAGGGAATCATTGCGGAATTTTTCATTAAGAGCAACGAGATTGCCTTGGACTTGTGCGATATTAGCTTTAACGCTCGCCTTTCTTAATTGGGTTTGGTTAAAGTCACCTTGGGCCTTGTTATGATCCCGTTGAACTTCTAATAATTTTATTTTTGAGCCAAGCCCCTTATCAGTGAGCTCCTGTCGCATGGCCATCTCTTCTGCAATGATGTCCATATTTCTTTTTTCAGCCTCTTCCTTGCGATTAAGCAGGACCAATTCATTCTTACTTTCGGCTATTTGGGAAAGAATAACGGACTGTTGGGCCGAACGGGATTTATTTTGTTGATTAAGAACATCTTTTTGATCTTTTACCAACTGAGGATAATCCGTTTCATATTCTTTAAAGTCCGCTTTTTCATTTGCGGCGAATGCTTTGAGGCGTTCTATTTGCAGGGTGAGGGCAATATGGCGAGCCTTTGTTCTTTCAAGATCAGAAAGTGCAGCGGCAGGTGCCATGGTTAAAATGGCCTGATCTTTTTTGACCTCTTGGCCTTCTTCCACAAGTATTTGTGATACAATGCCGCCTTCAAGATGTTGTACTGGTTTCACACTGGATGCTGGACGAATTTGACCCAGTGCAATGCTCGTTTCATTTAATGTTGTCACCGCAGACCAGGCAATAACCCCAAAAAGGAATAAGGAAATAACTCCTATGGTTGTTAAAATAGATTTTGGCGGGCCAGATTCTTCGAGCAAAATAGCCCGGGACAGGAAACGGGTGTAATAGCTCATGGGTCTCGCTTTTTTTTGTCGGGCAAGTTCGGTTGCCTTCATGCCCAAAAGCTCAAGTTTAGAGGTGCCAACTTCAATGAGAGCACGATAATCATCAAGTGAGGCTCTTGCGTTGTTATCCTGAATATTTTCTTTGTTGTCTTCTTCGTTATTGCTCATATTTATTCTCTATAGATAGGGAAGGATATCCTCTGGAGGACCAAATTTTTTGACCATGCCATCTTGTAACATTACGATTTTATCAGCCATTTTTATATGACTGGGGCGGTGTGATACCATAATAATAGTTGTTCTGCCCTTCATTGATTCTAATGATTTCATAAAGGCATTGTCGCCCTCAAAGTCCAGTGTTTTGGCAGGTTCATCAAGAAGTAGGATAGTGGCCTTCTTAAGATAAGCCCGTGCCAAGGAAATTTTTTGTTTGAAACTTGAAGGAAGGCTTTGGATGGATTGATCGCCTATGCGGGTATCAAATCCATGGGATAACTGATTAATTTCTTCCATGACGTTGGCCTTTTTGCAGGCATCAACAAGCTCGTCATCAGTCGCCATGGGTTGGGAAAGTCTAAGGTTCTGGGCAATGGTGCCATGGAAGAAATGTGATTCTTGCGGAACATAGGCGATGGTTCGGCGCAGAGTAATCGGATTAATTTGTCTAATATCCATACCATCAATAATCACTTGACCCGCTTGTGGGTTATTCATTGCCAGAATAAGTTTGAGGAGCGTTGATTTCCCTGAAGCATTGGGGCCAACGACAGAGACCATCTCTCCGGCTTTAACATTAAAGGATGCTCCCAAAAGGGCTGGCTCTGAATTTTGGCTGTAGCGAAAGCTAACCCGATCCATCGTAATATTGCCCGAAAATTCCCGTTGAGAAAGATTAGATGGGCTTGGGTCGTCCTCTGAGGGTATCTTCATCAGAAGATTAATTTGTTTTATACTGTTTAAGGTTTGTTCTAGTCTCACCATTGTCAGAAAAAGGCTTTGCAAGGGGGAAAGAACACGCCAAACAAGCGCCATACAGGCGATAAGAGCACCGACCGTCATATCACCGTCAATTATTCTCAAGACGCCAAAGCCAATGGTTGCAACGCCAGACGCCATCATAATAGCGTTTGCCAAACTTTGCATGAGAAGAGCAGTTTGTGAGGTGCGAAAATAGGAATAAGCTGAATCCGCAGATAAATGCCGAAAACGATCAAGCCAAGTTTTTTCTGATGCTGTTTGTTTTATGGTTCTTAAATTTGACATGCTTTCTACGAGAAAACCATGCCTTTCGGCCTTTTGACGACTGGAAATGGCAACATTTCGTTTCATGGCGGGTAACATAATAAAGGCCACTAAGCCAAATATTCCCATCATTGCAATGGGGATATAGGCTAATTTACCGCCTAGTATGGCAATGATGCCAAGAAAAATAACCATAAAAGGGAGTTCAAGGATAACATTAACGAGGGTGCCAGAAAATAATCCCTTAATGGCATCAAATTCTTTTAATCTAGAGACCTGTGCTCCAATAGGCGATGATTCAATCATGGCAGGGGGGAGCGAAAGCAATTTTTTGAATGTCTCATTGGTTATAATATTTTCAACCCGCGCCCCAAGATAGGCAACAAATCGAGAGCGCACAATACGCATCAATATTTCACATAGGATAGCAAAGGCGATCCCAGAAGTGAGATAGGCAAGTGTTACACCAGATTTAGATGGAATGACCTGATCATAAAGCGCCATAATAAACAGAGGAACTAGAAGCGCAAAAATATTAAGCGCCAGTGTCATGGCAAAAAGTTGCTTTATCGTTGATTTAAAGCGTAGAAATAATTCTGTTACCCATGCTTCTTTGTATTTTACTTGTTTTCTTTTATTTGTTTGGGTCTTGAATTCTGAATTTATAAAGTAGGCTATGCCTTCTTTTTGCACATTTTCAATCAGCTTTTCCGTGCAATCGGCACTATCAAAAATTCGGATATTATTATTTTCTCGAGACAGAAGTATGACGGGATGGTCTTCATTTTCAGCAAATATACAAGGAAACAACCGCTCATCAATTGTTGTTATGCAAGCCGTTGTTTGAACAGTTTTATAATGTAAATGGGCTAGTGTATTTCTGAATTCTGTTAAGTCCAAACTGTCAGCAAAATGGGGTAAGGCTTCGAATAATCCTCTAATGTTACCCCGCCAACCAAGTGCCGTTAATAATGGAATTAAGCAGACCGCAAAGGGTGACTTGGCTTTAAAAGAACCAATTTTTCCATTTTTTTTTGCATCGTTCATTTGTTTTATATCAGACGGAGAAAGCGTAATATCGTTATGAATACGGTCTTCTAATGAATCAAGAAGATCACGGGCAGGCCCTTTCGGATTTTGATTAGACCCAGTTCGGGGATTGGCTTCAGGACGAGCAACATTTTTTTTTGTCACGTTACTTTCCTTTACCTGATTTTGGAGAATGAGGGGTAGTTTTTATTTTGGTGAGGGCAGGTTTTTTTTGCAGGATGAGACGCCCTTCTTTTAATTCATATTGCTTATTGGTCATCTTGAGGAGAGAAGGGCGGTAACTCACCAGAATAATTGTAGCCGTACCTTTGAGGCTTTCGATTAATTCATGTAAATCATTGTCTGATTGCGTGTCTAATCCAGAATTCGCCTCATCAAATAAAATAACATCTGGTTTATGAGCCAGAGATCTTGCAATGGTTATTCTTTGGGCAATACCGGTTGGAATTTCACCTTGGGCACCATCGCCGATAACGGTTTCATAACCATCAGGCATTCTGGCAAGAATTTTATTCAATTTAAGCATCTCGGCAATTTTTAGGGCATCGTCAATATATTCATCACCTCGAAACATCGTGAGATTATCGAGAATGGTTCCCCGAAACATTATGGGTTTTTGGGGAAGATACGCTATTCTTGTGCGTAAACTTTCGGTGGTAAAGGCATCTGGATTTTGTCCATTAATTTTTATTTCACCGAATGTCGGCTTAAGACCGCCCATAATAGCCCATAACAATGTAGATTTTCCTGATCCATTCCCCCCTCTAATACCTATAATATCGCCGTGATTTATTTTGAGATTGATATTGTTCAGAATATCTTTGCCATCTTTTTCGTATCGAAAACTGAAATTTTTCATCTCAATTGTTTCAACTTTTTCAACGTCTGTTGTATGCAGGGATCTTTCTCTGACCGTATCGTTGATAAGATGTAATTTTTCATTGGCAATTTGAATATGTTGAAAACGTGTCCATGTGCCAAGTGCCCTGAGCAAAGGTTGGACAGTTCGACCAGCCAGTAAAGTGCTTGCCGCAAGGGCGCCAACTGTCATTTCATTATTAATGACCAAAATGCTTCCAACGCTTGCAACCGCAATCATTGTTATTTGTGAGAAAATATTGCCAATGCTTTGGGAAAGGCCACTTAAGAAAATAACCTCGTGAGAAGCTTTCGAACAATTCTCCATTAATTTTTCATAACGACGGCTTATAAGATTTTCCATGGCCATGCTTTTTATGGAATGGATACCATTTAATATTTCAAGGATGAAACTATATCTCCGATCCTCCCAGAGCGTATCATTTTGAAGGGCGTCTTTAAGGCGTATACCCAGTATAAAGGAAATACCGCCTAAAATCAGGAGTAATATTACAGGAACGATAAGCAGTGTACCGCCGATATACCCTAAAAGTCCAAGAAACAATATGACAAAGGGCAGATCAACCATGGCCAGACCAGCTTGGCTTGCGTAAAAATCTCGGACAGAATCAATGGATGATAGACGGTCAAGGTGAATGCCAGGGGATAGCTTTTCTAATTCCTGAAGGTCCGTTTGTAATATTTTCTCAACCGCATTACATCCCATATCATGTTCATATTTAGCACCGATCCATCCAGAAAGATAAGATCGCGCCGTTCGTAAAAGAACATCAATAATAAGAACAATTACCAAACCAATAATGAGCAAGGTTAAGGTTTGCAGAGCAACATTCGGAATGATTCTATCATATACCTGAAGCAGAACCATTGGTAGGGCGAGGGATAAAATATTCAGAAATAAAGATGATGCTATTATTTCTGGTCTCATTATAGAAATAAAAGTAGGACGATCTATCTTTTCCGAATTCTGGCTCATATCATGGGGTGCATACGCATTGGATGAAGTCATACTATATCATCAAAACCTTTATTTAATTTATTTGGTACTATGAGTTCAATATTTAACATTTTTACACCTAAAGCCAATATCAAATTTATTTTTCTAACCGCACGGTGTATCTCTTGATTACGATGATTGCATTGAATAAAGGTTAATTTTTGGTGGTAAATCACTTTTAATTCAAATTTTATGAAAATTATAGATGATTTTTATGATATAACTATATGAAATTTATGTATTTTATAAAGAACTCGTTAATTTTCATTAACCATAAGCTGAAACGGTTTGTTTATCATTATCTGTTAAATTCTTGACAGGTACCCATTTCGTATAATTCGTTTTCTATTGGGTATGATACATTTGACGGGAGATATAGGTTATGGCGGACGATAATCAGAATGAACCAACAAATAATGATTCTGATATTGATCTGGATCCCATTATGCAGGGCGTTAACCGTGCGAGTGAGAGACAGGCCGATGATGTACGCCTTAATTCCAGCGGTCCAGAGGCCACGCAAGATACTCAAACCCGGGCAAATATCCATCTTGGCAGTAGAGATGTGGAAGGTGTGGGGTCTGCTGATCTTGAAGGCGGGTCTGTTCCATCTTCATTTGCGCATAATGGTAATAACCCTCCTTCAAAAACTGGCGAGTATGAAACGGATTTTGACATAAAGAGCGGGCAAACAACAGGGATTGAAAATGCGCAAGCAGATACAGCAGAGCGCGCTGAAGCTGTTTCAAGTGCGGGAACAGCCACATCCGAGCTTGAATTCGGTAATATAACTCAAAATAACAACGCCTTTTCAACAGAATTTTCTGATTCTGCGACAAGTGAGAAATCCACCCAAGCTTTTGGAGGACAGGTTATAGGCAATGTTCAAAATATTGTTGATAATACTGCGAATAATATTGGGAATGAGACCGATATAAATGAAGATGTTATAGCTCATGATGATGCGGGTGCAACGAATGAAAATGAAGCCTTTACAATTAATGTTTTGAATAATGACTCAGGCAATAATCTCTTTATCACAGATGCGGCCTTAGACAGTGGGCTTGGTGGCGTATCCCATGATGGTACAAATATTACTTTTAATCCCGGTAGTGCCTATGATGATTTGGCTCTCGGTGAAACACAGGACGTTAGCATAACCTATACGGTTTCTGATGGTAGGGGTGGCAGTGATACTGCTAATGTTATTGTGACTATTATCGGCGGTAACGATGGCCCTGTTGTAAATTCAATTAATCTTGGGGCAATGGCTGAGAATACGAGCGTAACCTTTACAGACACTGACTTATTGGCCAACTCATCGGACGTTGACGGAGATAATTTGAACGTCAGCAACGTGAGCGTTGATCCCCAATATGGTGTTATCGTGGATAACGGGGACGGAACTTATACCTTTACACCCAATGATGATTATTCGGGCGATGATGTCCAAATCGCTTTCACAGTTTCAGACGGCAGTGTTTCAGTTCCTACGACAGCATTTATTGATGTATTTCCAGTTGATGAAGAACCAGAGGTTGTCGTGGACGAAGAGCCCGAAGTCGTCGTTGACGAAGAGCCTGATGTGGTTGTTGACGAGGAGCCAGAAGTTGTTGTTGACGAAGAGCCAGAAGTTGTCGTGGACGTAGAGCCTGAGGTTGTTGACGAAGAGCCAGAGGTGGTTGTGGACGAAGAGCCCGAAGTCGTCGTTGACGAGGAACCAGACGTTGTTGTTGATGAAGAGCCTGAGGTTGTTGTTGACGAGGAACCAGACGTTGTTGTTGATGAGGAACCAGAGGTGGTTGTTGACGAGGAACCAGACGTTGTTGTTGACGAAGAGCCCGAAGTCGTTGTTGACGAAGAGCCTGAGGTTGTCGTTGATGAAGAGCCAGAGGTGGTTGTTGACGAAGAGCCAGAAGTTATCGTTGACGAAGAGCCAGAGGTGGTTGTTGATGAAGAGCCTGAAGACGAAGACGACGATGAAGACGAAGACGACGATGAAGACGATGATGAAGATGAAGATGAAGATGAAGATGAAGATGAAGATGATGATAATGATCATCATGACGAAGATGACGAAGACGAAGACGAAGACGAAGACGAAGATGAAGATGAAGATGAAGATGACAATGATCATCATGACGATGATGACGAAGACGATGTTTCCGTTGCAGCGGACAATGTATCACCAAATGCAGACCATGTTGATCTTGGAAATACGGCGGAGGATGCATCTTTTACCTTTACAGCAAATGACCTTTTGGCCAATTCAACGGATGCGGACGGTGATGCACTGAGCGTAACATCAGTCTCTGTTGATGCAGAATATGGAACAATAATTGATCATGGTGATGGTAACTATATATTTACACCAACAGAAAATTATAGCGGTCAAGATGTTCCGATAGAATTTACGGTATCTGACGGCACGACAACGGTTTCTTCTTTGGCGACTATTGATGTATCAGCAGTAGCGGATAATCCTGTATTGTCTCTATCAGTTGGAAATGTGACCGCAACGACCATTACCTCGGCAACGATTAGTGCGGATAATGCTTTGGATACGGGGAATGGCTTTACCGTTACAGCAAAGGTTATTGATAAAAAAGGTAATTTGAGCGAGGCATCATCATCCAATGTTCTGGTATCAGAGGGACATGGTAATAACAATAGTACGATCTCGGTTGGTGGAAAAAATGATGGAAATAATGCCGAGATTGGATATGATGAAAAGTCTGGACAATCGGAGGAATTGATTGTTCATTTTGACGCCCCAATTTCTTCTCTTACATTTGGCTATGAAAATCTTCATAGTAACGAGGGCAATAATGGTCATGAAGAAGAAGGCTTTTACACTTTATATCTTGATGGTGTTGAGGTAGGATCAGGTAATATAGCAGGAACGTCTGGGGGGCATGAAGGGTTTGTAACCATTGACGGCGTGACCTTTGATCAAATCATTTTCACAACAGCAGATGATCTCACCAACAGTAATTCAGGGCACAGTGATTATGTCTTGACGTCCATTGATTATGATTTGCCAGATGGTGGTGTAACAACATATAGCTATCCAATTGATATTACAGCTGAACTTGGCGATTTGGACGGATCTGAAACCATGTCCGCCATCGTAATTAATGGTATGCCGGACGGCGCTATTTTATCAGCGGGTACTGATAATGGTGATGGAACATGGACACTGGAACAGGGCGATTTAGAAGGGTTGACGATTACGGTTTCAGAAGATGTCCCTGACTTTAGCCTTTCGGCTTCGGTAACATCAACGGAAAATCTAGGTGGAGATGCCGCCACAACTGTTGCAACGGCTACGGTTAATACCGTGACAGAAGGTGAAAATATTATTTCTGGTACGGATAATGATGATAGTTTAAGCAGCACAATCCAAGATGATTATATGTCGGGCGGCCTTGGTGATGACACTTTTATTTTCAATGCCAATGAGGGCCACGATTCAGTATCAGGTGGAGGCTGGACAGATACGATACAGCTCGATGGTTTTGATGGAAATTCGTCTGAGCAGGGCTGGACATTGGTGCTGGAAAATGGATCAGAAATTTCATCGACCGATGAGGATGCCCATGAAATGTTTTTATCCGATGATGCCTCCGGAACGATCATTTTTGATGATGGCGGAACCATAGAGTTTGATGGTATAGAAAAAATTGTTTGGTAATTTATGCTCATCAATAATATATAAAAGACGTTTCTTATGAGGCGTCTTTTTTTATTTTTTGACAATAATGTTTTCTATGCTAACATTGTAAGAAAATAATTTTATAGGGTTCAATCGTGTATAATAATTCAGTTGTTTCTTACGGAAAATTTGTTGTTCAAAGACCTTGGCTTATATTGTTACTGTCGCTTGTTGTCGTTTTTATGGCAGCTTATGGGGGTAAGTATATCTATTTTTCCAGTGACTATCGGGTTTTTTTTGGTCCCGATAATCCGCAACTTGCCGCACAGGATGAATTAGAGAAAACCTATACCAAGGTGGATACCGTTTCTTTTATTTTAAAACCTGAAAATGGCGATGTTTATAACAAGGAATTTCTGGATCTTATCTATAATCTGACCGATGAGGCATGGCAAATTCCTTATGCCAATCGTGTGGATTCACTGACCAATTATCAATATACAAGATCAGAGAATGACGATCTTATTGTTGAAAATTTGGTCGAAGATCCAGCAACAATTGATCAGGCACAATTGGATGTTATTCGAAAAATATCCTTGTCGGAGCCCACATTGGTCAATCGGTTGATTTCAAGCGATGGCAAGACAACACAAATTATGATTACCGTTGAAATACCAGACACCCAAGGTTCTACACTGATTAAAATTGTAAATCCCGTGCGTGAAATGGCGGATAATGTTCGTAAACAATACCCTAATATTCATGTGGCTCTGGGTGGCATTGTTATGCTGTCTAATACATTCTCGGAAGCTGCCGAACATGATATGTCAACATTGTTTCCTCTCATGTATGGGTTATTGGCCTTAACGATTTTTTTATTTACCAGATCCTTTGGGGCAATGATGAGCTCTATGGCCGTTGTTTTTCTTTCGGTAACTTCGGCCATTGGGTTATCTGGATATTTTGGTTGGGGGCTTAATGGGGCATCGGTGAACAGTATCGTTATTATTTTGACTATATCTGTGGCCGACAGTATTCATCTTTTGATTACATATTTTGGTGAATTGCGTAAAGGATCAGACAGAAAATTAGCCGCAGTGGAAAGCTTGCGTGTTAATATGCAGCCCGTTTTTCTGACATCTTTAACCACATTTATTGGCTTTATGAGCCTTAATTTTAATGACAGCCCCCCTTTTAGGGAACTTGGTAATATTTCGGCCTTTGGTGCCGCGGCGGCATGGTTTTTGTCTATTACATTGTTGCCGGCTTTGATGGTTATTATCCCTATGAAACCCATGAAGCAGAAACATTATGATGATAGTTATATGGCCCGATATGTCGAATGGCTTATCGGACATAAAAGACTAATATTAATTGCCATGACGGCTGTTGTGATATTTTTTGCGGCAATGTTACCAAGACTTATTTACAATGACAAATTTATTGAATTTTTTAGCAGTAATGTTCAGTTTCGTAAAGATTCAGATTTTCTTATGGAAAATCTTACGGGAGCCTATACCATTGAAATATCTGTCCCCTCGGGAGAGGAAGGCGGTATTTCAAATCCTGAATATCTGAAAAAACTAGAAGAATTTTCTCAATGGTTTAGGGCGCAGCCAGAGGTAAGGCATATCCTGACCTTTACAGATATTATGAAACGTCTGAATAAAAATATGAATGGAGATGACCCCGCCTTTTATCGTTTGCCAGATAACAAGGACTTGGCGGCGCAATATCTTCTTTTATATGAAATGTCGCTTCCTATGGGACTTGATTTAAACAATCAAATCAATGTTGATAAATCTGCCACTAGACTGACGGCAATATTGGATAATATTAATACGGGCGAGATGAAGGATCTTAAATACCGTGCAGAAAACTGGTTTGTGGATAACGCACCGCCAGAAATGAGACCATCAGGGGCAACCAGTGTTAATTTAATCTTTGCCTTTTTGACGAAAAGAACATTTGACAGCATGTTTTGGGGAACGGGTTTTGCTTTTGTCTTGATTTCCATATGTCTGATTGTGGCTTTGAGAAGCATGAAGCTTGGCCTTGTAAGTCTTATCCCCAATATAATACCCGCTGTTATTGCCTTTGGTGTTTGGGCTGTTATAGACGGCGAACTTGGTATGTTTGCCGCAAGCGTGACCGCAACCGCTCTTGGCCTTATTGTGGATTGTACGGTTCATTTCTTAAGCAAATATTTGCGTGGTCAGCGGGAAAAGAAATTTGATGCGGAGGATGCGGTACGTTATGCCTTTTCAATGGTGGGAACGGCTTTATGGGTATCGTCTTTAGTTTTAATTATTGGGTTTAGTTCTTTGATGCTTTCTGATTTTAGTATGAATTCTAAGATGGGATCTCTGACAGCGTTGATTATTGGTATTGCCTTGATTACCGATTTTCTGCTTTTACCTGTTATATTACTGTATATTGATAAGAAAAAGGAAATTACGAATGTATAGCGTGGCAAAAATACTATTTGTTTCACTCTTAGTTTTTGGCCAATTTGTGGGGACAATGGCTTTTTCCGAAACACCAGAAGAAAAAGGTCTTTCTATTGCTGTTGAGGCGGACAAAAGAGACGAAGGTTTTGAAAATACGGTTGCGACCTTGCAGATGACGTTAAGTAATCGGCAGGGCGCACAAAGCATTCGCATCCTCAAAATTAAAACCTTTGAAATGACTGGCTCTGACGTGGGGGATAAGTCTCTGGTTATATTTGATAGTCCTCGTGATGTAATGGGAACAGCGTTTCTTACCCATTCAAAAATTCTTGAGCCAGATGACCAGTGGATATATTTGCCCGCCTTAGGACGGATCAAACGTATTTCATCCAGCAACAAATCAGGTTCCTTCATGGGCAGTGAATTTTCCTATGAGGATATGTCATCACGGGAAGTGGGAAAATATAAATATAAATGGCTTCGGGATGAGCCTTGCGGTGATTTAACCTGTTTTGTGGTTGAATCTTATCCGCAATATGAAAAATCTGGTTATACAAAGTTGATTGCGTGGATTGATACCAAGGAATACAGAACGTGGAAAACGGAATTTTATAACAGACGAGGAGACTTGTTCAAAGTTCTTAAATTTTCGGATTATAATCTATATCTGAATAAATATTGGCGTGCTGGAAATCTGTTTATGGACAATGTTGTGACGGGAAAGACAACAGAGCTTATTTGGAGTCGTTTTGATTTTAAGACAGACTTGCAGGAAAATGATTTTTCAAAGAGTAGGTTAGCAACCGCCAAATAAGTGTATTATTGTCTATTTTCTGCCATTTTATTAAGCCCGATATTTTTTGTCGGGCTTTTTTATTGATTTTTATGGGGTAAAATTTTATGGTTAACAAAGGGTAAGTGGTGACGAAATCTCATGTTATTACTTGGACTTTTAGAAAAAAATGAAAAAAGATCGTTAAAATTGGAACGATTTTTAGGCCCTTCTAGATGTTTATTTGCGCATAATTTAGTTTGAGAAGCAAACGACGGATTGAGAGGGCTATATTGCCAAAAAAAATATTGCATTATGATAAAATAGCGCGCGACCTATTTGGAGGGTTGTTACAGTGCGTTTTGACTGTAATAGCGGCAGCTTTTATGTCTTTTGGTTTGAATATATATGCCCGTGCCGAGACGGAAATTATAGATGTTCGTACAGGGCTTCATCCTAATAAAACCCGTATTGTTCTCGAAATAAATCAAGTCACCTTTTATCAAATCCGTTATTTGGACGGCTCTGATGATGACCATCATCAAGAGATTGTTATTGATTTTTTGGATATGCCAAATAAGGATGATGTTTCGGCTCTGGCACGAAAGGCCGAGGTTATAGGGTTGTTAAATCAGATTTCCGTCGAGGATAATAAGGGTAAAGTTCGTCTTCGGGTTTCATTGCGTAAACCTGCGACTGTGGATAAAAGCTATATCCTAAAACCAGATTATGGCAAGCAATATCGATTGGTATTTGATGTAAAATCTGTTTCAGAAGCCGAATGGGCAAGGCAGGTGATATTGACCGCACCACCAGTGCCGATTGCGGTTACAGTTTCAGAAGAAGAACCATATGAGGAGATCCCAGAAAGCAAATCAATTACGCCAGACATTGAACCCATAGAGGAACATGCAGAATCCTATGATAACATGATGACAGACAACAGCAATTTTATCTTGTCAGGCTATATGGAAATGGAGACGCGGGGTTTTACTCAGTCAAGCTTTAGGCCAGAACAAAAGGACTGGACGGCCTCGGTCGCCGTGGAACCTTTGCTGGAATATGTTTCGGACAGCAATAGTTCTCTGTTTTCTTTTCAACCCTTTGGTCGATTTGACGTGAATGATAAGGCTCGCAGCCATTTTGATATTCGGAAATTAAAATGGACAGGAACCATGGATCGTCTGCAATTAACGCTTGGTATTAATACTGTATTTTGGGGTGTTACAGAATCCAACCATTTGGTGGATATATTAAATCAGGATGATAATTTAGAAGACATTGACCAAGAGGATAAATTAGGTCAACCGATGGCAGCCTTATCTTACAGTAGTGATTTTGGGGTTTTTTCAGTTTATCTTATGACATATTTCCGTGAATTACGCTATCCAGGAGCCAAGGGAAGATTTTCCATGGCCTTACCCGTTGATTATGCCCAAACACAGTATGAGGCGGGGTCTGGTAAATGGCATACAGACTATGCTCTTCGCTGGTCGCATGTGATCGGTAACATTGATGTGGGGCTATATCATTTTAGAGGAACAAACCGTGAGCCTGAATTGTTGCTGGGTAAGGATAGCGAGGACAATGATGTTTTAATTCCTCGCTATAATTTGATTAATCAGACGGGCCTTGATATGCAAGGTACATTCGAGGATTTATTGATCAAGTTTGAGGCTATTCGCAGAACGGGTTCTGGTCCAGATTATTGGGCAATGACGGGGGGCTTTGAATATAGCTTTTATGGTCTGGGTGGTGGGGATTCGGATATTGGTGTTCTGGTTGAGTATCTTTATGATGATCGGGGTGCCAATGCCACAACGCCCTTTGAAGATGATATTTTTACTGGTATGCGCTGGGCAGCCAATGATATTAACAGCACGGAACTTCTGGCGGGTATCATTTTAGATTTGGATACGTCCGCTAAATTCGTTAATGTGGAAGGCAGTCGGCGTATAGGTGATAACTGGAAGATATCCGTGGATGCGAGATTTTTTCTGGGTGTTCCCATGACGGATATCATTTATCCTTTCTCACGGAATGATTTTTTCCAAATCAGATTGGCACGCTATTTCTGATATTTTTTTATCATAATTGTTTTCACGTCTCTTTTGTAGTATAGCTTGGGGAGAAGTCGTCATAGTATTGTCATATTTTCAATATAGTTTTCCTTATCAGGAAAATAGTATCTGCGTAAATTTTTAATTATTATTGTGAGCGAATGAGAAAGATGAAACAGCAGAAAAGCTATAAAGAATTAATTATAAAATTATTGGCCACGACGATTGGGCTTTTGGCTATGCTATCCTGTGCCGTCTTTATAGGGCAAAATTTCAAAAATCAGCATATGAAAAAAAATCTAACAGCAGAAAACCTTAAATCAAAAATTACGGTTGAACAAAAATTTGGAATAGTGAGCGACGCTCGCCCATGGGGCGAAGGACACACTCTTGACGGTATAAAATCTGCAGATACAAATATCAGAGAACTGGTCACCTTGCACGCCATTAGAGTTCAAGTCCTGCACCGTTCAATAGAGGATATTACGGCTCAGGAGAACATACCCAATGGGCTAAAAGAGAATATCGTTTCTGAATTAAAATTACAGCTCGTTCAGGCAGAAAAGGAATTAAGCAATCTTGAGATGTTGACCTTATTTGTTTCAGATAATACGACTATTCCCCTCTCCCATGATGTTAAAACTTATCAATGTAATCAAAGTAATGATGAGATTACCCCCGTCTCTAAAAGTCACCGCTCTATAGAGGCATTTTCCTGGATATAGTTGTTTGTAATTCGTGCAGGGTAAATTTATTCTCCATGGATAAATAATTACTTTATTTTTTGCACGTTTTAACGCTATTGTTACGAGAGTTATAAATAGCGTTAGGTAAGGATGGGGGATGGTTGCCCATATTGGGACAGTTGCTTTTGTTGGTATAGAGGCCGTTCATGTCGACGTTCAGGTTCAGGTATCTTCTGGACTACCGTCTTTTACGATTGTGGGTTTGCCTGATAAGGCTGTGGCTGAATCACGGGAACGGGTGAGGGCGGCACTAGGCGCTATTGGCCTTGCACTCCCCCCCAAAAGAATTACGGTAAATTTGGCCCCTGCTGATCTTCCCAAGGAGGGTAGCCATTATGACCTTGCTATTGCGCTTGGGGTTTTGGTTGCTATGGAGGCCTTGGCCAGTGACGCACTTGATTCCTATATTGTTTTGGGGGAACTTGGGCTTGATGCGGGCATTCAGGCAGTGCCCGGTGTATTACCAGCCGCCTTGAAGGCCTTGGAAGAGGACTGCGGGCTAATCTGTGCGGCTGCTTGCGGTGGTGAGGCGGCATGGGCAGGCGAGTTAGAGGTGATTGCGGCTCAAAATCTGCTCAGCCTGATTAATCATTTAAAAGGCACACAACTTTTAAGCCCGCCTATTGCCACCATTGCGGACGATGACAGCATATTTCTTGATCTGAGTGATATTAAGGGTCAGGAAACCGCAAAAAGAGCCTTGGAAATTGTGGCTGCGGGCGGTCATAATCTCTGTATGGTTGGGCCACCGGGGTCTGGAAAATCTATGTTGGCCGCACGATTGCCAGGGATCTTGCCGCCCATGACCCCAAAAGAGGTATTGGAGGTAAGCATGATTGCGTCCGTCTCGGGGCTTCTGACCAATGGTAAAATTACCCGCAATCGTCCCTTTCGCAATCCCCATCACTCGGCCTCGATGGCGGCACTTGTGGGGGGCGGTATGAAGGCAAAACCGGGTGAAATTTCATTGGCGCATAGGGGTATTTTGTTTTTGGATGAATTGCCCGAATTTCAACGCCCCGCCCTAGACAGCCTGCGTCAGCCCATCGAAACGGGCGAGGCTGTGGTGGCCAGAGCTAATCGCCATGTTACCTATCCCGCACGTTTTCAATTGGTGGCTGCCATGAATCCTTGTCGCTGTGGTTATCTTGATGATGCAGCCCAAGCTTGCAGTCGTGCGCCCAAATGTGCGGTGGACTATCAATCAAAAATTTCAGGCCCCATGATGGACCGCTTTGATATTCACATAGAGGTTCCTGCTGTTTCGGCTTCTGATTTAACGCTTGCCAAGCCAAAGGAAACCAGTCGGGACGTGGCGGTACGTGTTCTTCGGGCTAGAAAAATACAAGAATTACGCTATCAGACCTTAGGGGTATCGGATCGCATGCGATGCAATGCAGATGCGGATGGAGATATATTGGAAAAAATTGCAGTGCTGGATCAGGCGGGTCAACAAATCATGACACAGGCCATTGATGTTATGCGTCTTACCGCACGGGGATATCACAGGATATTGCGGGTGGCACGAACCCTTGCCGACCTAGAGGGTAGCGAACTGATCCGTAAATTACATGTCTCCGAAGCCTTAAGTTATCGTCAGAGAAAGCACGCAAGATAAATCTAATATATGAAAACTGTAAACTATCCTGACATTATTGGTTTTTTTTACAGTCTTTTGTCATTATAATTATATTTAACATATTTAGCATCCCCGTTTGGCGGCGTTATTTTGAATGATAAAAATGTCGGTAATGATTATGTGGTGAGATATGATAACTTGGTTTATGGTAACGTGCCGGAACCCGCACCGCTTGCGTTGCTTGGTTCTGGCCTAATGGGTCTTGGCCTTGCCCGCAGACGTCACGCTTAATATTTAAACATTTCTAATCTCTGAAAGGCGGCTCTATGAGCCGTCTTTTTTTATGGGATTATGTGAAAAAGTGTAAAATGACCATATAAACTGTCAGTTTTTTTTACAGTTTTGTAAGGCATAAATGACGTTATTTTATGAAAATATATTATTTTCAACGCGTTATCCTATTGGCGCAATAATTGCATAGTAGTATGGGTTATAATTTATTTAAATTTAAAGAGGGACGTAAAATGAAAAAAATATTATCAACTACGGCAATAATACTGGCCTTAGGTGTATCGCAGATTGCTGTGACAAGTTCAGCCAATGCGGGTGTCATATTGGCGCCAACTGGTGTTTTTGCAAGTAATATGGGTGAATATGGTGCTAATTATCTTTTTGGTGAAATGTTGAGCCAAACGGGATTGAGCAGCAATTATACAAGCGGTGTTACAGACTTTGCAACTTATACATCTTCTGGGGTAACTCATAGTGGTGGTGATTCCAATAGTTGGTTGAGTAGCCCAGGTGTTTTAGTTGGTTATGTAACTTTTGATCTTGGTGATAACTATAATGTTGAAAATCTTGTTATGTGGGATGGTGCAAGTGGTATTAGTGCCAGTGTCAATGGATTTAGTTTGACAACATCATTAACAAGTGATTTTGGCGTATCGACACTGGTTGGTAACTTTAATGGGCACCAGAATAATTACGGCGCTACTGTTTATGATATGGTTGATTCATATGCGCGTTATATAAGAATGGATATTAGCGGCAACTTCGGTAATAGCTGTTGCACAGTTATTGGTGATCTGGCCTTTGATGTATCAGACGTTCCAGAGCCTGCTCCTCTTGCGCTACTCGGTCTTGGCCTAATGGGTCTTGGTCTTGCTCGCAGACGTCGCGCTTAATATTTAAACATTTCTAATCTCTGAAAGGCGGCTCTTCTGAGCCGTCTTTTTTTATGGGATTATGTGGAAAAGTGTAAAATGATCATAAAAACCGTCAGTTTTTTTTACAGTTTCTATGGTATGAAATAGAGGAATTTTTAAAAATATAAATATTTTCAATGTGTTAAGTATTTGGCATGAATTTTGCTTATTTATATTCAGTACTTATTTATAATTAATATTGACTTATACGGAGTGATTAAGATGACAATTTTTAAAAAATTTAAAATAGCATTGCTGGGACTTGCAATGCTTTTGCCTGTTTCGGCCTTTGCTGTGCCCGTATATACTGGATCATGGGAAGTGGCTGACGGTCCAAAATGGTCGGATGCTGTACAGCCTGCTTATAGTGCGCAAGAGGCGGCTGCATTATTATTTGGCGGCGCGGCAAGTGACTATGTGATTTCCACCATTTCTGATCAAGTTGGCGATATTGACTATATGGCTTGGTATGATGGCTATGCAATTGGTATGGGCATGCTTGCACAGGACTTTGATAATGGTGATCTCTATATTTCTGGTGTACGGTCTGCTTATATCTTGGATAATTCATGTTATAATCGTTATAGTGATCCAGACGCCGCTTGTGAGGATAGTTATATAAACTATGCTTTCTATGTTGGCAGAGGCGACGTTCCAGAGCCTGCTCCTCTTGCGCTACTTGGTCTTGGCCTAATGGGTCTTGGCCTTGCTCGCAGACGTCGCGCTTAATATTTAAACATTTCTAATCTCTGAAAGGCGGCTCTTCTGAGCCGTCTTTTTTTGTTTAAGGATGTGTTTCTTTATGATGGGTATAGTGATAAACTATTACGTCATAATCAAAAAAACAGGAAATATTTATATGATTAAGAAAATTATATTTATAATAGTGCTCATTATGATTCCAGTTTTAGCTCAGGCGAAATCCGATGAAAAGAAGCGGGTTGAGATTTTAGAAATGCGGGGAGAGGTCTTGAATCAGCTTTATAAAAACCATCCAGAAGCAAAGAACATGATCAAAAGAGCCGAGGGCTATGCGGTTTTCAATAACGGCGGCGTTAATGTGGTTTTTTTTTCGGCGGGCAGCGGCAAGGGTGTAGCCCATGATAATAAGTCAGGCAAAAATATTTTTATGCGTATGGCAACTGGTGGTGTAGGTATTGGCCTTGGTATAAAGGATTACCGTGTTGTTATGATTTTTCATAAGCGTTCGGCCTTTGATAAGTTTGTGGAGCATGGCTGGGATTTTTCTGGGCAAGCGGATGCGGCGGCAAAAGTTGATGATAAGGGCGGCGAGGTCAATGCGGCCGACACCGTTGTTGGGGGCGTGACTGTCTATCAGATGACGGAAAAGGGAATTGCCCTTCAGGCCACATTGCAGGGAACTAAATATTGGAAAAGTGATAAGCTGAATGATTAATCTTTTTTCTAAAAACGCTTAGGCGAGGGCTGCAATTTGAAAAATGGCCTAGGATGGCGAAAATCCATTGATGAATATCTCCACCCTCGGGTAATTGGGGTGTTTTTTATGGGGATATCAAGCGGCTTTCCCTTGACGCTTCTTTTATCCTCTTTGGGATTTTGGTTGATTGATGAGGGGGTGTCAAAGTCAACCATCGGGCTTTTGACCTTATCCTTGATGCCCTATTCCTTGAAGTTTTTATGGGCGCCGGCACTTGACGCTATTCGATTACCTATTTTGTATAAAATGTTTGGGCGCAGACGGTCTTGGCTGATTGTTATACAGATTGGGCTTGCTCTCTCCATTGTGGGGCTTGCCATAACATCGCCTGCGAAAGATCCCGTTATATTTGGCATGATGGCCATGATCCTGTGTTTTATGAGCGCAAGTCAAGATCTGGTCATAGATGCTTACCGTATTGAAATATTAAAAGATGAAGAAATGCCTGCTGGAGCGGCTATGACCCAATTTGGCTATAGGGTTGGTAATCTTATTGCAGGTGTCATGAGCTTAAAATTTGCCGATTGGTATGGCTGGGATGTGGCTTATTTAAGCATGCCTTTGTTGCTGCTTTTTGGCCTTATTCCAATCTTTATATTTGGGGAACCCATGGTGCAGGGCTTAGACTTTATCAATAAGGAAATTGATGCCTTTCGCAGCAGAAAGCTTGAGCGCGATAAAACATCCGATATTATCGATAAACTTGTGGAGAATTTCTTTATCACCGTGGTCATGCCCTTTAAGGAATTTATTCAACGCCGTGGTTGGTGGGTTGTCTTGCTGTTTATTGTCTTGCTCAAGGTTGGCGACAGTATGGCGGGGGTAATGACCGCTCCCTTGATTGGTGATCTTGGATTTTCAAAGGACGAGATTATTTGGGCCAATAAAACGGTGGGTTTTATTGCGGTTCTTGTGGGGGCTTTTTGCGGCGGAATTATTCTTGCTCGTTTTGGCACATATCGAGGTCTCATGATTGCGGCAATTTTGATGATGGTCACGAACCTGAGCTTTGCTTTTTTGGCAGTGAGGGGACATGATGTGGACTTGCTGATTTTTACCATTGGGTTTGAAAATTTTGCCTCAGGCATGGGAGGCACAATTGCCATTGCCTATTTGTCGGGATTATGCAATCTCGCCTTTACGGCAACTCAATATGCGCTTTTGACATCATTTGCGTCCCTTGGACGACTTTTGATCGGGTCTCCCTCTGGTATGATGCAAGAATTCATGGGATATGAAACCTTTTTTTTACTCACCACGGTGGCGGCTATCCCTGGCATATTACTTTTGGTTGTGATGAAAAGGATGGGTTATGTTACCAATGACATCAGGGCAAAAAAGATTAGCAACTAGCATTTCCGTGCGATAATGCGCAGGTTCTGGGAAAATCTATTCTTGCGCCAGACCATCTTAAAGCCATGTTGTTCAAGCAGGAACATAATATTTTTTGCTTTGAAAAAATTAATCTGACCATAGTATGGCTCATTTTTTTGAAAGAGGCGTTTCACAGGCGCGGATAGATATAACAAACCATGAGGTTTAAGCTGTCTGAATTTCTCTTGAAAAAAGAGGGAAATATCCGCTTCAAAGGGAATTATCATATCTGACCATATGCCATCGAGATTGATATGCTCTTTATTTAGAGGCGATAATGTGATGTCTTTATAATGGGGCTCTGTAGGTTGGATGCCCTCAATAAATATTTCTGGAATTTTATGTATTTTCATGAGTTTTGGAATATCACGGAATGATGTTTTGAGCGTAAATTGGGAATGTGTTTTCTTCTCCATTACTGATTTGCGTTCAAAGCCACAAAACGCACAATTAAAACCAAAGATATTATTTGATGTTAAAATTTTTGCACCGCAAATAGGACAAGCTAAAGAAAAAGTCGCCATCTTAAAAATAAATCCATTAAAAATATATATCAGTTTATAGGTTGCTCTTGCATGAATGTTAAGATGATTTATAAGAATTGAATGAATTTAAATAGCGTTATATAATTATGTCATAAATTAATGTGTATTTTATATTGTGATCGTTATGGGTTAAAATTCCGTATTTGATCAAAATAAGGTTAGCCACTTGAACAAACTGGACAATATTCTTTTAAAGGCAGGTAATATAGAGGTTCGTATTGCAACCTCGGAACAAGAAATCATCGCAGCGCAAAAATTACGCTACCGCGTTTTTTATGAGGAAATGGGCGCCAAACCCAGTTTGGAAATGGCAAAGCAAAGGCGCGACTTTGATGATTTTGATTTGATTTGTGATCAAATGATTGCGTTTGATACAACAAAAAGCGGTGATGATGCGGTGGTGGCCACTTACCGCTTGCTTCTTGAGGAGAAAATTTCGAACCTACATGGTTTTTATTCTTTTCAGGAATTTGACTTAAGAAATTTCCACAATGATTATTTCCAAGGTCTGATGAAGGGACGTCAATTATTGGAACTTGGACGAAGCTGTGTGCGGGAAGATTATAGATCCAACAATATTATCCAATTAATGTGGCGTGCGATTGTTCGATATATTGTCCGTCATAATGTGGGTTGCCTGTTTGGTTGTGCGAGCCTTGCAGGCGTTATTCAGGGCGATCTGGAGTTGCCCTTATCCTATTTATATCACAAATATAAAACGCCAGATGCTTTTAATATACCGGCCCTGCCTAACCGATATCAGAAAATGAATTATTTTGAATGGGATGACATCGACCGAAGCAAGGCCAAACGACAATTGGCCCCATTGGTCAGGGGCTATGCCAGACTCGGTTGCTATATCGGGGATGGTGCTGTGATTGATGAGCAGTTCAATACGACCGATGTCCTGATCCTTTTGCTTGTGGATCGGCTGAGGGAAACAACCCCTCAGCTTTTCGAAGGTACATAACAATAGCGGATTTCTGGATTATGACTGCTCATGGATGTTCACATTATGGGCGGCAAGAGCGGCAAGGTTAATGATTTCAGAAGCATAAGAACCCATAGGAATAACCTGCACAGAATGGCGCAAACCGACGAGCACGGGGCCAATCACAGTTCCTCCGCCTAATTCACGCAAAAGTTTTGTCGAAATATGGGCAGAATGCATGCCTGGCATAATAAGCACATTCGCAGGGCCAGAAAGCCTGCAAAAGGGATAGGATTTCATGATTTCAGGATCAAGAGCAACACCCGCATGCATTTCACCTTCATATTCGAAATTGACTTTTTGACGGTCTAAAACATTGACGGCTTCACGGGATGTCGTGGCGAGAATTCCGCCCGTGGGGTTGCCAAAATTGGTATAGGACATAAAAGCAACACGTGGTTCAATACCAAAATGACGCACGGCATCAGCCGCATGTATGGCAATCTCGGCCATTTCCTCGGCGGTGGGCATTTCATTGATTGCGGTATCGGCAACAAAAATTGTACGGTCTTGTTTGATGATAATAGACAGTCCAATGGCTTTGCGACCGGGGATTGGGTCTATGACCTGCATAATACTTTCAAGTGCCGTTGCGTAATGGCGGTCATATCCTGTTACCATGGCATCAGCATCACCAAAGGCTAACATGCAGGCACCAAACACATTACGATCCGAATGAACAAGACGGAGACAATCTTTGTAAAGATAGCCTTTACGCTGTAATTTACCGAATAAATATTCAGCATATTTGGCACTTTTGCTGCTGCTGCGTCCATGATGAATTTCTAGCTTATCATCTCTGTCATGGCCAATGCGCTCGAGGTGATCACGGATTTTTTTCTCATGCCCCACAAGAACGGCACGTCCATATCCATTTTGTTCAAATCCGAGAGCTGCCCGCAGCACTGTTTCCTCATCGGCTTCTGTAAATATGACCCGCCTTGGGTTTTTATCTAACTGATCATAGATCATTTGCAATGAACCCGTGGTAGGATTTAGGCGTGCGGCCAGTTCCTTACGGTAGGCATTCATGTCGATAATGGGACGCCTTGCTACGCCGCTTTTCATAGCAGCCTCTGCTACGGCAGGTGATATGGCGCTAATCAATCGGGGGTCAAAGGGCGCTGGAATGATATATTCAGGCCCATATTTAGGGTGACCACCCCCGCTATAGGCGGCGGCGACTTCGTCTGGTACGTCTTGGCGGGCAAGCTTTGCGATGGCTCTGGCCGCAGCTATTTTCATGTCATCATTAATGGTGCTGGCTCTAACATCAAGCGCTCCTCTGAATATATAAGGAAAGCCAAGGACATTGTTGACCTGATTTGGATAATCCGAACGACCCGTTGCAATAATAGCATCAGAGCGCACTTCCATGACCTCTTCAGGTGTAATTTCGGGATCAGGGTTGGCCATAGCAAAAATGATCGGTTTGTCGGCCATGCTCATGACCATATCTTTTGTTACCGCACCTTTTACAGAAAGACCCAGAAAAATATCCGCCCCTTGCATGGCCTGTTCAAGACTACGGCGTTCTGTATTGACAGCATGAGCGGATTTCCACTGGTTCATACCATCTGTTCGGCCTTGGTATATAACCCCCTTACTGTCACACATAATAACATTGTCATGGGCAATTCCCATAGCCTTAACCAGTTCCGTACAGGCTATGGCGGCGGCACCTGCGCCGTTTACGACGACCTTAACCGTTTTAATATCTCGCTTTGTCAGATCAATAGCATTTATGACACCTGCGGCCGTTATGATGGCGGTACCATGTTGATCATCATGGAAAACGGGAATGTCCATTTTCTCCCGCAGGGCCTGTTCAATGATAAAACATTCTGGTGCCTTGATGTCTTCTAAATTAATGCCGCCAAAAGTAGGGCCCAGTAATTTAACGCAGTTAATGAATTCATCAACGTCCGTTGTATCAACCTCAAGATCAATACCGTCAACATCGGCAAATTTTTTAAAAAGGACAGCTTTACCCTCCATAACCGGTTTTGAGGCGAGTGCACCAAGATTTCCAAGACCAAGAATGGCTGTTCCATTGGTAATGATGGCCACAAGATTTCCTTTGGCGGTGTAATCATAAACCATGTTGGGATGTTCTGCTATGGCAAGTACGGGTGCGGCAACCCCTGGGGAATAAGCTAGGGACAAATCACGTTGAGTGGTCATGGATTTTGTGGCCACAATTTCCAATTTTCCAGGACGGCCGACAGCGTGATAGTGAAGAGCCTCTTTGTTGCCAAAATCACTTTTCTTGTCGCTCATATTTTCCGTCCTTTTGTTTATTTATTTTTATTTTTCGCTTTTTTGTTTCGCCTAGAAAAATTGCTTTCCCGACGCGGAACAGATAAAGTGTTTCCATCTTAAATGCATAATAATATATCCCATGAACAATAAAATACTATAGTGGACAATATTCAATGAAATAAATAATATTACGTTTTTGATGTATATATTGTAATTATATTATTTGTAAATACTAAAATAGTTTATTTATATTTTAAAATTGAAGAATTATATGACGGATACTTTAACACTACAAAATAATAATAAGAAAAAATTAAGTCAAAAAGCTGACATCGATTCTGCTGTTACGCCTATGATGGTGCAATTTTTAAAACTTAAGAGTAAGCATCAGGAATATTTGTTATTTTATCGCATGGGAGATTTTTACGAACTTTTCTTTGATGATGCGGTAAAGGCTTCTGAGGCACTGGATATTACCCTGACTAAGCGGGGAAAACATAACGGTGACGATATTCCTATGTGTGGTGTTCCTGTACATGCCTCTGAAACTTATCTTTCCAGACTGATTAAAAAGGGTTTTAAGGTTGCGGTTTGCGAGCAGATGGAAGACCCGTCTGAGGCAAAAAAGCGGGGATATAAATCTGTGGTTAAGCGAGATGTTGTGCGGCTCGTGACACCGGGAACAATCACAGAAGAAAATCTTCTGGATGCCAAACAGAATAATTTTCTTGCGGCTCTAACACGGGTACAGACAAATTACGCTCTGGCATGGCTTGATATTTCAACAGGTGATTTCTTTGTGACAAATTTGGGCCTTGATACGCTTGAGGCTGAATTGTCACGGCTTCGGGCGGGGGAAATAATTTTATCGTCAAAGCTTATGGAATCAAAAGAATTATCTGAAGTGCTTAATGATTGGCAGCCTATTTTAAGTTTTGTGGATAATACAAGTTTTGATAGTGGTCGTGCCGAGATCACACTTAAAGAAATATTTGGTATGACCATATTAGAGGGATTGGGCGATTTTAGTCGTGCCGCCTTATCGGCATGTGGCGCCTTGATCAGCTATTTACAGGAAACCCAAAAGGGAAAACTTCCTAAAATTGCCTATCCCAATGTTATGAGTGATAACAGCTCTATGATCATTGATGGTGCCACAAGACGTAATCTTGAGATCACTCATACCTTATCAGGATCACGGCAGGGTAGCCTCCTTAACAGTATTGATCGGACGATAACGGGTGGTGGGTCACGGTTACTGCATAATCGTCTGAATGCGCCGTTGATGAATGTTGCGGAAATTAGCCGTCGTCTTGATTTGGTATCGACCTTTTGTGATCATGAATCTTTTCGCCATAAAATAAGAGACATTTTGAAACATTGTCCAGATTTGGAGCGGGCGATGTCGCGTCTTTCTGTGGGACGGGGCGGCCCCCGTGATCTTGCCGCCGTTCGGGATGGTTTAAAACAGGCGGCAGAGATAAAATATAATTTCCAGACGGGGATGACAATTAATCCGATGACTTTGCCAGAGGATATGGGGGTAATCTTACAAAATTTAGGGTCCCATCAAGACATTATTGGTTTATTGACGAGAGCCTTGGCGCAGGATCTCCCCACCATCATAAGAGACGGTAATTTTATTGCGAAAAGCTATCATGCGGCCCTTGATGAATTTCGTATGTTGTCTAGCGAAAGCAAGAGATTGATTTTAGCCCTAGAGGTAAAATATCGTGATCTTTCTGGTGTGAATGGATTAAAAATTAAATATAATAATGTATTGGGCTATTTTGTCGAAGTAACATCTTTGCACTCCGACAAGCTTATGGCACCGCCCCTGAATGAGGATTTTATCCATCGTCAGACGTTAGCTAATGTGGCAAGATTTAGCAGCAATGAGCTTGCAAAATTGGCCGAAAAAATAGGTCAAGCAGCAGACAGAGCCTTGGCACTGGAGCATGAAATTTATGAAGAATTGGTCGGTGTTGTATTAAATAACTGGCAAGCCATAAGTCTTGCATCCCAGAGTATAGCACAGTTGGATGTGGCTTCTGCGCTCGCACA
This sequence comes from Emcibacter sp., assembly GCA_021741205.1. Classification (GTDB taxonomy): domain Bacteria; phylum Pseudomonadota; class Alphaproteobacteria; order Sphingomonadales; family Emcibacteraceae; genus Paremcibacter. The sequence goes on along the minus strand of JAIOYI010000002.1, from coordinate 304,844 downwards.
ATTGGCCGCAGAAAAAAACTATTGCCGACCAAAGGTGGATGACAGTCTGATTTTTGACATTGAAAATGGCCGTCATTCCGTGGTCGAGGCTGCTTTGGAAAAGACCCATGCGGAGCATTTTGTGTCCAATGATTGTAATCTTAGCCCTGGCAACCGATTGTGGCTGATAACAGGGCCCAACATGGCGGGAAAAAGTACTTTTTTACGTCAGAATGCACTTATCGTTCTTATGGCCCAAATGGGAAGCTTTGTTCCCGCTAAATCTGCTCATATTGGCCTTGTAGATCGGTTGTTTAGTCGTGTTGGGGCTTCTGATGATTTGGCGCGTGGCCGTTCAACCTTTATGGTTGAAATGGTTGAAACGGCAGCAATCCTCAATCAATCCAGTGAAAGATCATTGGTTATCCTTGATGAAATTGGCCGTGGAACGGCGACATATGATGGTCTGTCCATTGCATGGGCGGCCGTTGAGCATATTCACGAAGTCAACAAATGTCGGGCATTATTTGCAACGCATTATCATGAAATGACCGCATTATCAGCGAAACTGAGCAATATGGCCTTGCATTATATGAAGGTTAAGGATTGGCAAGGCGAAATTATTTTCTTGCACGAGGTTGCCGCAGGTTCTGCTGACCGTTCCTATGGTATACAGGTTGCTAAACTTGCGGGATTGCCCAAAATTGTTATTGAGCGTGCTACTCAAGTGCTTCACAGCTTAGAGCAGGAAGGGCAGGGCGTCGCCAAAGGTCAGAAAATAGATGATCTTGCCAATGATTTGCCTTTATTCTCGGTGATGAAAACTAAAATTGAAGCAAAAGAGGAAGATAAGAATAGTACAACGGCAAAAATAACGGCTATGCTCAATGGTCTTAATCCTGATGACCTTACACCAAGAGAAGCGATGGACATGATATATCAATTAAAGAAGTTGCAAAAACATGATTAAGGTTAGAAAACATAAACAAGTTTTTGATGGCAAGGATTTTAAGAAAAAACTTTCACAGCTTAAGAAGGATTTCTCTTCTTCAAATATAAGACCTGCCTTACTTGAATTGTTTAAAGAATTTTATCAAAAGGGATTTGATGAAATTCAAATGCGTTGTGAGAATGGCGGGAATGGTAAACCACTTGTGTCTGCCCAAACATTCTTGACCGATGAAATTATCATCCAACTTTATGAAATAACAACAGAATTTATTCTGCCTATAGAAAATAGAACCTTAAGTGAAAAAGTAAGTCTGGTTGCGATTGGTGGTTATGGCCGTGCGGATATGGCGCCATACTCTGACGTGGATTTATTATTCTTATTGCCTTACAAACAAACACCTTGGGGGGAACAGGTCGTAGAGTTTATCCTCTATATGCTCTGGGATATTGGTTTAAAAGTGGGGCATGCAGTGCGTACCGTGGCAGAATGTATACGGCTATCCAAACAGGATCTAACCATCAAAACATCTCTTCTCGAGGCTCGATATATCTGTGCTGATATGTCCCTATATAACGAATTTGTTGAACATTATTACAAGGATGTTATTTCGGGTACTGAACCGGAATTTGTTGAGGAAAAATTGGCTGAGAGAGACGAACGCCATGTGAAATTAGGACAAGCTCGCTATGTGGTGGAACCGAATATCAAGGAGGGTAAGGGCGGACTTCGGGATTTACAAACCCTATACTGGATATCCAAATATATTTATGGTGTTGATGATGTCTCAGAGGTGGTGGAAAAGGGGGTTTTCTCTGCCAGTGATTATAAACAATTCCAAAAGGCTTATAATTTCTTATCTACTGTGCGCTTTCATCTGCATTATCTGTCAGGGCGTGCGGAAGAGAGAATTTCTTTTGGGGTGCAAAAAACTATTGCTGAACGACTAGGATATGCTGATAGAGCTGGATTGTCGGGTGTAGAACGTTTTATGAAACATTTCTTTTTGACGGCAAAGACCGTGGGTGATCTCACGCGGATATATTGTGCCTATCTTGAGGATGAGCATAAGCGTAAACCCATGATTAGAATGCCAAAACTTGGGCTCCGCAAGCGAAAGATAGAAGGCTTTCCTATCGAGGGCAGCCGTATAACCTTGACATCTTCTGAAGCGTTAAGAGAAAATCCATTGTCGATAATCCAAATTTTTCATGTGGCACAAAAAAATAATTTGGATATTCACCCAAAAGCCATGCGCCTTATTCGTCAAAATCTGGACTTAATTAATAAAAAACTGCAAAAAGATCCCATTGCCAATAATTTGTTTGTGGAAATTCTGACCTATGAAAAAGGCCCCGGATTTATTCTGAGATTATTGAATGAGGCTGGCATATTTGGTAAATTTATACCGGACTTTGGCCGTGTTGTCGCCCAGATGCAATATGATATGTATCATGTTTATACCGTAGATGAACATACCATCCGAGCCATTGAATTATTGTCCGAGTTAGAACAAGGAATTTTGGCTAATGATCATCCCTTGTCCAATGAAATCATCCATAAGGTGTTGTCGAGAAAGGTGCTTTATGTGGCGGTTATGTTGCATGATATTGCTAAGGGGCGTAAGGGTGATCATTCTGTATTAGGGGAACAGGTAGCGAAAAAGCTTTGTCCGAGATTGGGCCTTACATCTGCTCAAACAGAGACTGTGGCATGGCTGGTTCGTCAACATCTTTTGATGACCCATGTGGCTTTTAAACGTGATTTAAATGACCCAAAAACCATTGAAGATTGCGCAAAGATCATTCAAAGTCCCGAACGTTTAAGGTTGCTCCTTATTTTAACGGTTGTGGATATTCGTGCGGTAGGACCAAAAATATGGAATGGCTGGAAAGGTCAGCTACTTCGAGATCTTTATTACAAGGCAGAGGAATATTTGCTTGGGGGGCAGGTTGAACATGGCAATAAGCAACGCATAGAGGATGTCAAACATAAGTTGCGGGCTGAACTTACGGATTGGACGGAGGCACAATTTTCGGCCTTTTGTGGGCGTTTTTACGAATCTTATTGGTTGGCAGTAAATCATGAAAATCAAGTCAGAAACGCCCGTATGATCGATACGTCAGATAAGCGTGATGATAAACTCACCATTAATATTCATGTGGATGAATTTAAAAATATTTCAGAATTAACCATCTATGCCCAAGATCATCCTGGCCTTTTTGCGCGCATGACGGGGGCTATTGCTGTGTGCGGTGCTTCTATACAGGATGCAAGGATATTCACCACCAAGGATGGTATGGCCTTGGATACGTTTTGGATACAAGAGGCCGATGGAGGAATTTATCGGGACAAACATAAACTTGAAAGGCTCAAAAAAACAATCGCAAGGACACTTGCGGGAGAGTTATTGCCCCGTGATGAACTGGCCGCTCTTAGAAAGCGATCAAAAAAAGCCGAAGTATTTACCGTGGAACCTCGTGTTCTTATCGATAACAAGGCCAGTAACCGCTATACGGTTGTTGAATTGAACGGGCTTGATCGGCCAGGATTTCTTTATATGCTTTCTCAAGCCTTAGTTGATTTAAAACTTTCCATTGGCAGTGCGCATATAGCAACCTTTGGCGAACGGGCGGTAACGGTGTTCTTTATTTGTGATTTGTTCGGTCATAAAATTGATAATGAACATAAATTGAAAAAAATAAAAGAAAAGCTTTTGGAGGCTCTTATGGTCGGTATAACGCCAGCTAATAAACATAATGGACCAAGGACGCATGTTAAGTGATTAATAATAATCAACAAAGGATGTTTTTCTGATATGCGTATTGCAAAGGCCGTGGCCATATTCAGCAGTCTCACATTTATTAGCCGCATATTAGGATTTGTACGGGATATTTTATCGGCGTCTATTCTTGGGGCGGGTCTGGTTGCGGATTGTTTCTTTGTGGCTTTAAAACTCCCTAATTTTTTCCGACGGTTATTTGCGGAGGGTGCCTTTAGTGCATCTTTTGTCCCCGTTTTTACGGCGACCCTAAGCCAAGACGGCAAAGAAGAGGCCTTGAGTTTTGCTGAAGCGACTTTTTCAAGCCTTATTGTGGTACTTTTAATCCTTGTGGGTGGTATGGAATTATTTGCTCCTGGTGTGATTTACATTTTGGCAGGAGGTTTTAGTGATGATGAAACTAAATTTCAATTGGCCGTATTATTGACCAGAATTACCTTTCCATTTTTATTCTTTATCAGTCTGGTGTCTTTCTTTGGCGGTATATTAAATGCCCTTGGAAAATTTTCAGAGACCGCAGCAACCCCCATTATTTTAAATCTTTGCATGATTATTGCCTTAATTTTCTTTTCATCACAATTGGAGACACCGGCGCATGCCTTGGCAATCGCCGTCTCTGTTGCGGGTCTTATTCAGCTTATATGGCTATATATTGCCTGTCGTAGGGTTGGCTTTAAAATAAGAATTGTTATGCCGCATATGACGCCAAAGGTAAAAGAAATGTTGATCATTATGATGCCCGCAGCCTTAGGGGCGGGCGTGATCCAAATTAACCTTATGGTGGATATGATCATCGCATCCCATTTGCCCGAAGGTTCGATTTCATTTTTGTTTTATGCCGATAGAATAAACCAGTTGCCCATCGGTGTTATTGGGGTTGCTCTTGGCACTGTTTTATTGCCTATGCTTGCCCGTAATATTGCTGAAAGGGATGAAAAAAAGGTCAGTTATAATCAGAATAGAGCCATCGAACTTGGTTTGTTTTTTACCATACCCGCCGCGGTGGCCTTTATGGTTGTTCCTTATCAACTTATCCATGTTTTATTTGAACGCAATGCCTTTACAGCAGAGGACAGCTGGATGACAGCTTATGCCTTGATGGCTTATTCTGCGGGATTGCCTGCTTATATTCTGGCAAAGATATTTAGTCCGGGTTATTTTGCCCGTAAAGATACCAAGACTCCCGTAAAATTTGCTCTCATATCTTTGGGGGTAAACTTTGTCCTGAATTTAATTTTGATGCAGTATTTCGCTCATGTGGGGCTTGCTATGGCAACGGCTATATCCGCATGGTTAAATGTTGTTCTGTTGTCTGGGGGATTAATGCGGCGGGGACATTTTGTTTTGGATATGAATGTCATTGTGCGGGTTGGAAAATATTTATTGGCTAGTCTCATTATGGCGGGCGTTGTGTGGGGGGTAAGTGGGCAAATTTCAGACATGCTTATGGGGCATATGGGGGAAAAAATTTCTGGTCTGATTATTTTAATTGTCGCAGGTATCGGCAGTTATTTTGCTATTGTTTGGATGTTGGGTGCTATAAAATCAGAAGACCTAAAAGCCATTATGGGGCGGAAATAAAAAGCTAAGGCTTGTCGGGTAAATATTCATTTATGTTTTGACTTAAACTTTCACTAAGACCTGTTATACATTTTTCGAGTTCTCTAAAACCTGAGTGGGGTTCAAGCTTTCCTTCATCCATATAGAGGGCTCGGTTAAATTCGAGTTGGATGGCATGGTGTTTGTTTTCGGGTTTATTATGATATTTCCCATAATGCTGCGTATTATACCCCCCTGAATAGGGTGTGTTAAAGCTAACCTTTAACCCGCATGCGGTAAAATAATTTTTGATGAATTGGCTTATGGTGTGGCTACAGCTCTTATGGAAATTATTACCAATAATCAAATCAGATTGATTTTGATGGGAAAGTCTTAAATTAATAAATCGATGAGATGGCATGGAATGACAATCAATTAAAATATAATAGCCATTCCTATGATGAATCTTTTCAAGTTCAGCCTTTAAGGCATTATGAACAGGATTATAGACTTGATTTATTCTGTAATCTATTTCGGACGGGGGTAATTTTTTTTTATAAAGATCAAACCCATTATGGTCTTTTCGGGCAAAAATTCCAAAACCATTTGCAACTTTATAATTTCTTTCAAAATTGTATTTCTGATCCTGAAGGTGAAACATTTCAGGGTCTATTTCTTGGGCAGAACGATTGGTATCCACATATAGACGACAATAATGTTGGATAAAATTAGTGGCACCGAATATAATGGTATCTTTGATAAGTTGATCTATGAAACTGTCTCTGGAATAGGGAAGTTGCGATGGATCAACGGATATTTGATCAAGAAAATGGTCGGGAAGATAAACACCGCTATGGGGGCTATTGAAGAGAATCCCATTTTGGTGCTTTCCAGCTTTAAGGATTGAATAAGGATTGATCATCTCTTTTTCATTCTTCCTTCTTCCTTTCCATTAATGAAACATTATTACTATGTTTGTTAAAAAAAAAATTTATTAAATTATTTACACTTGATAGTTATTTAGAATAATAGAGTATAACATTAATGTTATATGTATAAAGGTTATAAACTGTGCCACGTATTTTGCTTGCTGAAGATGATGATACAATGAGAGCTTTTTTAGCAAATTCGCTTGAAAAAGCTGGTTATCAGGTTATCGCCGTGGCTTTTGGTACGGATGCCTTGCCCTTTCTTGCTGGAGGTGGTTTTGATCTTTTGCTGACCGACATTGTTATGCCAGGGATGGATGGTATTGAGTTGGCACGCCGTGCGATAAAGATGCAGCCATCGTTAAATGTTATGTTTATTACGGGTTTTGCCGCCGTAGCGATGGATAAGGCAAAAGATCGTCCCGTAAATTCCAAAATATTGCAAAAACCTTTTCATCTAAAAGATATGGTTGATGAGGTTGATCGTTTATTTAGTGAGGTTGTTTAATTTAAAAATACCACATCATAAATAAACGTAATAAATCATTTTTTAGTCAGTATTATTCAGTTGCGTTTAACTTTTTTAAATTCGGTAAGGCGTAATGTCGTGAATAAAATGCCCCTATTGCTCATTGAGGATACCACAGCACTTGCGGAGATATATATAGAATATCTTCATGAGGAGAAGGTTGACATTACCCATATAACAACGGGCCGTGAGGCATTTTCTTATTTATCAATATATAATCCCTCTATAATTTTGTTGGATATGAATTTGCCAGATATTGATGGTATGGATATTCTGCAATATATTTCTGATAAGGCTATTGATTGCTGTGTTATTGTTATTACGGCCTATGGATCTGTTCCTCGCGTTGTGGATGCCATGCGGCTTGGTGCTTTTGAATATCTCCAAAAACCGTTTGACCAAAATCGTCTCGTTCTCACTGTTCGCAATGCTATGGAGCGCATGTATTTGCGTCATATGGTCAATAGCTATAAAAGTCAGTTTGGTATTGCAGAATATAATGGCATGCTTGGTAGTTCGCAAGTTATGCAGAAGTTGTACGATACTATTGATAATGTGGCAACAAGTTCAGCCACTGTTTTTATAACAGGGGAAAGTGGCACAGGAAAAGAGCTGTGTGCGATTGCCATTCATCAGAAAAGTACACGTAAAGATAAGGAAATGGTGATATTAAATTGCAGCGCCATTCCGAAAGATCTTATGGAAAGTGAGATTTTTGGTCATGTAAAAGGATCCTTCACGGGGGCGGTATCAGATCGTATGGGTGCAGCGGAAAGAGCGGACGGCGGAACATTGTTTCTTGATGAGATTGGTGAAATGGATATCAATCTTCAGTCAAAATTCTTAAGACTAATTCAATCTGGTACTTTTCAGCGTGTTGGTGATTCAACAACTAAAACTGTAAATATCCGTTATATTTGCGCCACCAATCGTGACCCCCTTGAAATGGTAAAAAAGGGTTTATTCAGAGAAGATTTATACTATCGTTTGAATGTTATTCCTCTTAAATTGCCCTCTTTGCGTGAACGTGGAAGGGATAAATTGGAAATTGCTCTAAAATTTCTTAGAAAATTTTCTGAAGAGGAAGGTAAGATATTTAGAAGTTTTTCCCCAAATGTCGAAAATATTATTCTTAGACATCCATGGCCTGGCAACGTGAGACAATTGCAAAATATTATTCGTAATGTTGTGGTTCTTAACGAAGGAGAAGTCGTCGAAAAAGATATGTTGCCTAATGATTTTTTGAATGAATTAACGCAAAATTTTTCGTCGGACGCCATAGTTTCTCAACATGATTATGAATGGGAAAATTTAACAGCAAAAAATGATAGGCGAGATATCAATAAAATACGACCTTTATGGGAAGTGGAAAAACAGATCATCGAAGAGGCAATCGAAATTTGTAACGGAAATATTTCACGGGCTGCGGGGTATTTGGATGTAAATCCGTCTACCCTATACCGCAAGATAAAGTCTTGGCAGGATAATAATTCCTAATATTATAATCAGATTAAAAAATTATAAGGATTAAAATATATGTCTGATACGTCTAAGGCTGTTCACACAACGCAGAAATCTTCTCCCCAAACAAAATATTTAAAGGATTATAATTCTCCTGATTTTTTTATTGAACATGTTGACCTTTCCTTTGATCTGCGGGATGGGGTCACTCATGTAAAAGCAAAGACCTTGATCAAATATAATGGTTCCGAGGGAAATTTTTTAAAAAGAAATCCCTCGCTTATTCTTAAAGGACATCATATGGCGCTCACCTTTATAGCCATAAATGGTGAGGCATTATCCAGAGATCACTATGATGTTTCCGATAATAGGTTAATTATTAAAAAAATCCCGCAACAGTTTGAACTAACAATAGAAAATGATATTAATCCTGCCCTCAATACGGCACTCGAGGGGCTTTATATTTCAAAGGGAATGTACTGCACCCAATGTGAGGCTGAGGGATTTCGGCGGATCACTTATTTTCTTGATCAACCAGATGTTATGGCCACATACCGTGTTCGGATCGAGGCCGATCAATCTTCTTTTCCTGTCTTATTGTCTAATGGTAATAAAATTGATGAGGGGACGTTGCCAAAGGGACGCCATTTTGCTCTTTGGGATGATCCATTTCCAAAGCCGAGTTATCTCTTTGCCCTTGTTGCAGGAAATCTTGATTATTTGGAAGATTTTTTCACGACAGGTTCGAAAAGACGGGTGACTTTACGGATTTATGCGGCGGCTCAGGATTTGGATAAATGCGTCCATGCTATGGAAAGCCTGAAAAAGGCGATGTTGTGGGATGAGCAGGTTTATGGTCTTGAATATGATCTGGATATTTTTAACATTGTGGCCGTCAGCCATTTTAATATGGGAGCAATGGAGAATAAGAGTCTTAATATTTTCAATACAAAATGTGTCTTGGCCAAAGCGGAAACCGCAACAGATGCAGACTTTGAGGCAGTGGAATCTATTGTTGCTCATGAATATTTTCATAATTGGACAGGAAATAGGGTTACCTGTCGAGACTGGTTCCAGCTTTCCCTGAAAGAGGGACTGACCGTATTTCGGGATCAAAAATTTTCAGCGGATATGGGATCATCTGCGGTAAAACGCATAGAAGACGTGCGTATTCTGCGTCAACATCAATTTGCCGAAGACAGCGGCCCTATGGCTCATCCTATCCGCCCCAATAGCTATATAGAAATTAATAATTTTTATACCGTCACCGTTTATGAAAAAGGTGCCGAAGTTATTCGCATGATTTATAATCTTCTAGGTTCAGAAAAATATCGCAAAGGTATTGATCTTTATTTTAAACGCCATGATGGACAGGCCGTAACCTGTGATGATTTTGTTGCCGCCATGGAGGATGCAAGTGGCATTGATCTTGGTCAGTTTCGCCTGTGGTATGGGCAAGCAGGAACACCGGAAATTACCCTATCTCATCATTATGATAAGACCTCGGAAACCGTCACTTTAAAATTTCAGCAGTCCATTCCCGATACGCCAAATCAGAAAAGCAAAAAACCAATGCATATTCCCATTGCCGTTGGTTTGGTTGGTCGTGACGGTCAGGATATACCGCTTCAGTTGGAGGGCGAAAATTCACCAAAGGACATGCAAGGCACAAGAATGATTAACCTGACAAAGGAAAATCAGAATTTTACCTTTGTGGGAATCAAGGATAAAGTTGTTCCCTCTGTTCTCAGAGGATTTTCGGCGCCCGTTAAATTAAAAACGGATCTTAGCGATACGGATCGGCTGTTTTTGCTTGCCCATGACAGTGATAGTTTTAATCGCTGGGAGGCGGGGCAGGATATCGCCGTTAAGGTTATTATGAATTTGGCAAGGGATTATGGGACGGGTAAGCCTCTTATATTTGATGGTGATTTTGGCACCGCTATTGGCAAGATACTGGTGGATACAACTGTTGATCGCGCCTTTATAGCAGAAGTTCTGATCTTGCCTGCAGAGGGCATTCTAGGACAATATAAAACCCCCATAGATGTGGACGCCATCCATGAAGCTCGAAAATTTATGCGTCGTAGCTTAGCTGTACAGCATCGGGAGCAATTTTTATCTCTTTATAAAACATGCCAGTCCCATGAAGCCTATGGCTTTACTTCACAGGCGGTGGCCAACAGGCAATTAAAAAATATTGCTTTGTCTTATTTGATGGAATTGGAAGATAAATCAACTTTAGGGTTATGTTTGGCCCAGTTTAATAATGCAGATAACATGACCGATGAGATTGCGGCGTTATCCTGCCTTGTCAATAGCAGTTTTCCTGAGCGTGAAAAGGCCATAGAGACCTTTTACGATAAATGGCATCATGATGATTTGGTGCTGGATAAATGGTTTTCAGTGCAAAGTGCGGTATGTAAACCAGAAACACATGATCTTGTTCGGGCGTTAATCAAACACAAGGATTTTGATATCAGAACGCCCAATCGGGTGCGGTCTGTGATTGGTTCTTTTTGTGGTGTCAATCTTAGTTGTTTTCACGATAAATCGGGCAGGGGTTATGACTTTCTCGGCGATATTATTGAACGCTTGGATCCTATTAATCCACAAATTGCCTCTCGTCTTGTTCAACCCTTAAGTCGTTGGAAATATTATGATCTTGATCGGCAAATATTGATGAAGAAGACGTTAAAAAGAATTTTTACATTGCCCAATCTTTCCGAAAATACTTATGAAATTGTATCAAAAAGTTTAAAGTGATAACGAATTTTAAAAATGTAGGATAAGACTTAGAATGGGTCCGCTTCCCCCAATGCTATTGCCTGAAATTTTAAGACGATACTCGGCTGTTATGTCAATATAGCTTCGATAGGCCTCGTATTTTGTTTCATGAAAATAGGTGCGTATATTAACACCAGGACCCATCTCAATGAGGCTGGTTTTGTGAAAAATATCTTTTTGCCAAGTGGCCAGTCCCGTAAGACGTGGTTGCAGAATAATACCCGCTGTGAGGGGTATGTTATAACCGCTGACGACTTGTGAGGTCAGCAAAATATCAGGATGGGACGTGGGATTAATCAATGCTGCATCAAGATAAAGACTATAGCTCCACCAGCTTGTTTTGTGTTCCTGATAATCTGTGCCATGATCAAGAGAATAACCCATACGAACCATCCAGTCATTGCGGGCATAATCACCAACTTTTATCAATCGTTCTGCGGAAATTATAAAATTATGCTCGGAAAATGGCTTCAGACGGAGACCAAGACCTGCCTGATAACTTTTGGGATTAGGGTTAAATTGATCCGCTTGCATGGAGGATAGCAAACGACCATAAACCTGAAATTTACGACCATTGTTAAAGCCGATATTTTCAGGTTGATAGACAAATTCCATTCCCGCCTGCGACTGGGTCAAATCAGCACCAGATAAATTCTGTGCATGTGATGATTGATCTCTGTAAATAGCGTAGCTATTGAATTCGAGGCGATTTTCCAACTGTTCCACTTCCCGTCTTAGGGAAAATGGCACCTTTCCATCATTTTTCTCCAGATATTGGTCAATGGTTATTTTAAAACTCTCGACGGCCTTTTTATTGTGGCCAGATTTTTTGTAGGCATAGGATAATTGTTCTCGCATAGCACTATTATGAGGCGACTGTTTAAGTGCCGTTTCGAAATATTGGATGGCCTTTTCAAAATCACCCTTTTCATAGACCAGATAGCCAAGTTCTGCCTCATTATGCTTGTCTGTTATGATGTCATTTTTGATGTCTGGTGTGCTATTTTCTTGGGATATTTTCGGATGTGTTATAGCTGTTGTTTTTTGTTTTTTGGCTATAACTATAGCTTTAACAGGGGGTATAACGACGGGCTTTGAATAGGGAGTATTAAAGTCATCCTGAATTTTTGCAAGGGGTTCTATCTGAATGGATTTCACTGGATTTATTGATTTCTTTGGTGAGCTTATAAGAGCAGATGGTGTTTCTGTCATAACATGAACCGTGACGGTTGGTAATGCTTTCTTGGTTATTTTCTGATAGGGATAATCATGAAAATATGCTCTTTCTCGGATGGCATAATCGGTTTGAAGAAAAAAATAAAGCGCAAGGGAGGGCAGTAGAATGAGCATCAATAGCAGGTTTATAAATTTCAATTTGCTATACATTCTACTCATCCTGCAGCGTAAGAGTGTCTGATAATTGCTGTTCTGTGATATAGCCCATTTTAATCAATATTTGGCCTATTTTTCCTCCATTTTTCTTCTGAAATAAAAGGGCATCATGGAGATTGTCCACTGCAATAATTTTATTGTGGATAAGAAACTCACCTAGTTTTTTGCGGTAAGGCACGAGTTGTTCACTATCTGGGAACATATGCTCTGTTTTATCCCAGACGAGGGGCATATCGAACATGATATGACAGCTATAGAGATATATGGCTCTGAGGGATGCCATAAAATTTAGTATATTGCCCCATAATTGCCTAGGGAGTGACATGACCGTCGTTAAAGTACCATAAATCTGATAGGTAAAATAAAATCGGTGTAGGCTGCGGTTCAGTAAAAAGATAAAATTACCCCATAACATATATTCAAGCCATTCACCGCGCCGTACAAGCGGGGGAAAGTGGTAGCTTTCGGGCAATAACCATTCAATAAACCAGACCATTAAAATATTCACGAGAATAAAATAAGCCATTATGGATATTTGAGCCGTGAAAATTGCTTTTCTGTCTCGAAACAGGGCATATTTCATCAAAAGGGGGCCATCCCATTTTTGATTGCGCCAGCCTTGAAAAATTATACCCATAATCCACCGACTTTTTTGCCGTATGACGGTTGCTATGGTATCTGGGAAAAATTCACGGGTGGCAATGATGTCATTTGGGCTGGTTTTAAACCGCGCAAAAATTAAACTAAGATTATGTTTTTTTAACCGTAGGGCAAGATCATAATCCTCTGTTAAGTTTGATATATCAAAGGGTTGAATGGTTTGATTTTGACTTATAATATCCATAGCCTGCCGGCTGAGGGCGGTGCCGACACCTGCGGACGGGACATGCCCCGTTAGACTTTCTCTTACCACTAATTCTTTAATATGGTTTTCAGCAAATTCATCTTGATAATGGCCACCCGTTAAATCATACCATGGACGTTCCAACGGAATTACGGGAATTTGCACCATATCTTTGCGTGGAATTAGATGATTATAAAGTTTTAACTCCAAAGGGTGAACAATATCCTCTGCATCATGAAGGATGAAACCTGCAAAGCTTATTTGCGTCTTATGTTCATGGGCTATAATATTTTTATATATTTCGTTTAAACAATCAGCCTTACTGGTTGGGCCAAAAGATTTGAGTATGGAAATATGCATATTATTGTGGTGACGTTGTATTTTTTCTATTTCTGAAATAGTGGCGGGATCATTGGGATAACAACCAACAAAAATATGATAATTTACGTAATTATAACTAGATAGGGTATTTTTTAACATGGCCTGAATGACAGAAGATTCCTGCCAAGCGGGAATCATAACGGCAAGAAACTGTTCTTCTTTGGTAAGAATATCCTCGACCTGAAAGGGGCGATATTTCTTATAAATAAAATATTTGCGGTGGATTTTATAAAGAAAATAATAAATATCAACGAGCAAATCATCAAGATTACTCAACAGCATAAAAAATGCCGTTACAAAAAGTAACAGTTTAAGAAAAAATAGATAACTCGTTACAATATCTATGATTGGTATTTTTTTACCCTGTTTTTTTAAATTATTTATTCAGGATATAAAATACAGTATAAAGTTTATGAGAACAATTTTTTTATCTTTTTACGTGATCTGAAGGCTGCAAATCCAAAACCCAATCCGAATATTGAAAGCATAGGGGGCTCAGACACATTGACAATATAAAGGGTCATTTGGTCGGTTGCGGATAATGCAACACCATTGTTCGTTATGAGCGTATTGCCGTAACTAAAGGGTATTCCACTATATTCTATAATTAATTCAATGAGATAATTTCCAAGGCCTGGAAAATTTGTACCATTCATGGGGAATAAAGCAATGTTGTTGTCAATAACATTATAGAGTTGCAAATCATTGCCAAGCACTGTTGTGTCAACACCATCAATATGAAGTTCCCAGCTGATGTTAAACAGAGTATCAAATTGAGAAGATCCAAGTTCGGTCTCAATATCACATAGGGATATTGATGTAATAGAGAAGGGATCTGGTGCACACCCGTTTAGATTAAAATCCATGCCAAGTAATATGGTTTGATCTGGGCCGCCATCCGCAAAGAGCTGTATATTTCCCGTATCACCGCCGCCCGTGTCGCCGCCGCCGCCCGTGTCACCACCGCCGCCCGTGTCTCCACCGCCGCCCGTGTCACCGCCGCCGCCCGTGTCTCCACCGCCGCCCGTGTCTCCACCACCGCCCGTGTCACCGCCACCGCCAGTATCACCACCGCCGCCTGTGTCACCGCCACCGCCCGTGTCTCCACCGCCGCCCGTGTCTCCACCGCCGCCTGTGTCACCGCCACCGCCAGTATCACCACCACCGCCAGTGTCACCACCACCGCCAGTATCACCACCGCCGCCCGTGTCTCCACCGCCGCCTGTGTCACCGCCACCGCCCGTGTCTCCACCGCCGCCTGTATCACCACCACCGCCAGTGTCACCACCACCGCCAGTATCACCACCGCCGCCCGTGTCACCGCCGCCGCCCGTGTCTCCACCGCCGCCTGTGTCACCGCCGCCGCCCGTGTCTCCACCGCCGCCCGTGTCACCACCGCCGCCTGTGGGCGGTGCAGGAAGTGTAATTCTACTGCCTAAACCGTCCAAAGCTTGGGCATTGGGTCCTAATGCTGATCTTGTATTGGGGTTATTAAAAAATTGGTTTAATGTTTGTGCTGTAAAATCATTGTTAAATGTATATCCTGATGTGTCGGTACCGCCGGGTGTTAAATTTTCTAACATAGCCAACAATTGTTCGCTGAGCTTATCTTCCATGTCACTTAAATTAACAGGCGATAATATGATACCAACTATATAGGTTTTGGATTTATCATCGGATTCAAATTTAATGGTAATAGGTTCGCCTGTTGTTTTAACAATAGTGGTTAATAGCCAACCTTGGATGTCATCTTTTTCTTTTGATCCAAGACTAACAGGTTCAATAGACGCTGAAAAATCAGTCCCGTTATGTGAGGATTCACCCTCAAGGCTTATGCCATTAGCGGATAATTTTGCCCATTGGTTATTGCCTGCACTTGATGTATCAATAACACGCAGCTCATTACCATTTACACCAAATTTTTGACCAAAAGGATGCGATATATTTATTTCCGAGGGAAGGGGAGCTGTAAAGACATATAGCCTGTAGCTGTTTTTCTCAATTTCTGGAATGCCAAATTTGCTTACATCGAGTATACCATCTTTTAAGAAATCATTTTCCTTTGAAAATTCTAGAGCTAGGGGGCTTTTCCCTTCAATATTATCACTTGTCGGAGTAACTCGGACAAAGCCTCGGTGCGGAATTTTTTTATCAGGACCAAAATCCCATCCCATATCACCAAAACTCAAGCCAAAGTCAGAAACTGAAGTAAAGGGCATCGTAAATGCGGATGTTGCCGCACGTGCAGCGGCATCAATAATTCTTGTTGCAGCCTTCTCAAGAGTTTGAGAGCTTGTAATATTTTTTGCGTTCTTTAAACTTTCCAGTAGACCAGAGGCAAGGTCGGTTATCTTGCTCGGCTGTCCTGCGGAACTGTCAAGATAGTCTTGGAGAATTTTTAAAGATTCTTCCGTACCATCAATAGCAGCCTTCAAAGCCTCCTCAAGGGTGATTTGTGCTTTTTCTTTGGGCGCAATTTTTGTTGGATTAATTTTTATAGATTGGGGAGTATTAGAAAAAACAGGGCCTTGGGGAACTAATGTTTTTTGTTTGATGTTATTTTTGTTGTTAATTTTTTCTATGTCATCAGTAGGCGCAGCAAAAATAATATTAGTATCACCTGATTCTTGACTGTTGACAGAGGCTGAATTGTTTATGTCTTTAAGCTGTTCAATTTGATCATTGAGGGCTTTTTTTGTGGTATCCGTATCAATAAAATCATTGTATACCCAAGTGCTTAGTGCGAGAGTACTTGCAATAGCCAATAATTTATATTTAAACTTCATCCAAACATACCTGTAAAATATATATCAAACTATATAAAATTTGTTCTTAATTCATTATTTCATATTACTGTATTAACATTATTAGTGTTAAAAAGTTGATAATAAGTAGAGTTAACAATAAATTAATGGCATATTTTAGGCGGCCTTGTGCACACTGTTTATATGGGAAATAATATAAAATTTTTAAAGACTAACATATGAAAATAAATAATATTTTTGATAAGTTACCTGATCTAGAGGAAGGCACAGTGTGGTTAGCAGGCGCTGGACCCGGAAATATCGGGCTTTTGTCGCTTCTAACTCTAAAGGCTTTGGGACAAGCAGATGTTATAATTTATGATGCCTTGGTTGGCCAAGAAATCATAGATTTGGCGCATAAAAATGCGGTGTTGGAATATGCTGGAAAACGAGGTGGAAAGGCTTCTGCTTTGCAGGCTGATATTTCAGAACGTCTGGTTGAACATGCAAGAACTGGCAAGCGAGTGCTTCGATTAAAGGGCGGTGACCCTCTTGTTTTTGGTCGAGGTGGTGAAGAAGCCCGCATCTTGGTAAAGGCAAATATTCCCTTTCGTATTGTTCCCGGTATTACGGCGGGTATTGGAGGGCTTGCTTATGCGGGAATACCGCTCACAGACAGACATACGAATTCTGCAGTAACTTTTCTGACAGGGCATGGAGAGGACGGTGGTCTATCAAAGGATATAGATTGGGATGCTCTCGCAAAATCTTCTCCTGTTATTGTAATTTATATGGCCTTGAACAGAATAGAATTGATGTGTGAACAATTTCTGAAATCTGGACGATTACCCAATGAAACGGTTGCTGTTATCAGTAAGGCAACAACGGACGCACAAGTTGTCATTGAGACAACACTATCCAACGCTGCGGAAGATGTTAGAAAAGCTGAAATAGTGGCGCCTGCTATGATTGTGCTTGGTGAGAATGTTAAACTCAGAACAGGTTTGGATTGGCTTGGAGCCATGGAAGGCAAGATCTTAAATGCAGATTTATCTTCGATAATACCGCAGGGCAAAAAACAATAATAATCATGAGAAAATTTACTATAATATATTGATATCTTTAGGGCATATTTGGTGAGCCCGACAGGGATCGAACCTGTGACACGCTGATTAAGAGTCAGCTGCTCTACCTACTGAGCTACGGGCCCCCATAATGAGGAATGGGCAACATATAACCCACAATACCACAGGTCAATATGAATATAGCATAATGATTATAAATTATTAATTGTCTGGGCTATTTTTTTTGTGGATGTGATCTATTAAATCATGCACCGGATTTGTATGATTTTGATTTTTACCATAGATCATTTTATCCATGCGTTCGACTTGCCGGTATAGATCCTGAGATTTCTCCCTATAATAGTTAAATTCCGGCGGAAAATCCTCTTGAGAGGAGTTTATTTCTTTCAGGCAGATATCTGCAGCGTCTAAACGAAATTTTTCTTCACCGGCCTGTTTCTTTGTGATTTCACCGGTCAAAACACCTTTTTGAACCAGAAACCAAGCCATAACCTGCATCAGGCAGGTCGACAGTCGCATGCTTTCACTGACATAATTGAATTCCGTTTTGGCATCTTGTTTATTTTGTTCAAGCTGTTTCGTTTTGTTTTTATGATCAAGATAATTTGCAACATCTTGGGTCAGAATCATGGCATCCTGATACGCCCTTTCCAAGAAACGGGGGTCTAATAAACCTTTGGTAAGGTTTTTTTCTGTCATAAATTTACTTTCATCATGAAGATAGACATAGGATAAATCATATTTCTTAAAATGATGTTACTTTTTCATGTGTGTCATCTTGAAATCTTTTTTTATCAAATTATCTATATTTCATATTCGGTGCCAAAAATGGATCGAATATTAATCTGAACCATTCCAGCCATTTGGTGGAATACGTAAATATTGCTAAGAAGAAAGGATATAAAATGCGTAGCTTAGACTTAACACCGCTTTTGAGGTCATCCATTGGATTTGACCATATTAATCGTCTGCTTGATAATTCTCAGAGCAGCAATGAAGCCAGTTATCCCCCCTATAATATTGAAAAAATTAGTGAAGATGATTACAGAATTACTATTGCATTAGCAGGTTTTTCTGAAGATGATCTTGACGTTACCATTAATGAGGGGGTGTTGATTGTTTCAACCATAAATAATTCAGATAAAGATGAGGATGAAAGCCGCTATCTGCACAGAGGTATTGCAAAGCGGTCTTTTGAGCGTCGTTTCCGTCTTGCCGAGACGATCCGCGTTATCGGAGCTGACCTTAAAAATGGGCTTTTGACCATTGATTTACAGAGAGAAGTGCCTGAACATCTTAAACCTCGGAAAATAGATATTAATGGTGCTGTGAAGAAGCCAAGAAGTATTAATAGCGAAGCCGCCTAATTAATACATAGAATGAGCCTCTGCCTTAGGAAAAGGCAGGGGCATTATTTAAAAAAACTTTCCGCCGATTTTTTAGCATCCCTCTTTTCTGCTATAGCTTTTTTTGTACGGGTTATTTCGTTTTCTAAGGCCAAAAGGCGAATTTCTAACGCCTCCACAGAATGTAAAGCAAGGTCTTCTTTCATCATTAATTTAAGGGGCGTGTCTTTTGGGAAAACGCTCTCATCATCAAAATCGGAATTAATCATTTTACTTCCTTGGTATTTTGTTGTTTCTATTCATTTTCTATACCATAAGTAACGTAAGAGTCGCAATAAAGGACAGCTCATGACTACATTAATGACCGCTATTGAAATTTCGAAATTTGGCGATTCCAATGTCTTAAAACCAAGACAAATGCCAATACCGAGAGTAAGGGACGGTGAAGTGCTGATCCGTGTCAAGGCGGCTGGCGTAAATCGCCCTGATATTATGCAACGAATGGGCCTGTATCCCGCACCTGCTGGGGCATCTGAAATTCCAGGACTAGAAATATCGGGAGAAATTAGAGCCGTGGGTAAGGGGGTAACGGAATGGGCCGAAGGGGATGAGGTTTGTGCGCTGGTCACGGGCGGCGGTTATGCGGAATATTGTGTGGCGCCAGCGGTGCAGTGTTTGCCTATTCCAAAAGGGTTGAGCATGGAAGAGGCGGCGTCATTACCCGAAACTTTTTTTACGGTTTGGTCTAATGTTTTTGACCGTGGGGCGTTAAAAAAAGGCGAGATTTTTATGGTTCATGGAGGCTCATCAGGGATCGGTGTTGCCGCTATTCAAATGGCAAAGGCCTTTGGTGCGACCGTGATTACCACATCGGGTTCTGATGAAAAGGTTGATTTTTGTCGGGAACTTGGTGCCGATCTGTCCATTAATTATAGAACACAGGATTTTGCCGAAGAAGTAAAAATATTCACAGGCGGCAAAGGGGTTGATGTTTTGCTGGATATGATTGCGGGCGACTATATGAAACGTAATTTTACCGTTATGGCAACAGAAGGCCGCATTGTTATGATTGGCGTTCAGAGAGGGCCAAAGATTACCGCAAATATATTGCCCATTATGTTAAAACGATTGACATTTACAGGATCCACATTACGAGGACGGGAGATTGAATTTAAGGCCGAAATTGCAAAAAATTTGAAGGAAAAGGTATGGCCGCTTATTGAGAAGGGTGAAATAAAGCCTGTCATCAGTCGGGAATATTTTCTGAAAGAAGCCGCTGCCGCCCACAGATTTCTGGAGAGCGGGAATAATATGGGGAAAATTATTCTAAAAACATAAGACAAAAATAATCCCATAGTTCACTCTTATGAAAATTATGGGATTATTTCATTAAATTAGGAAATACATTTGATTTTCTTAGGTCGATGATTTTCATCGAGGGCAACAAAAACAAAATCTCCTTCGGTTACTTTTATCTCGTTATCATGCCCTCTTCGAAGGACGGCAACCTCGATATGAAAAGTGATGGAGGTAGAGCCAATCTTGACAATATCTGTGTAAACACTTAGCCAGTCACCAGGCAATACAGGTTGATGAAATTTCATGCCTTCAATAGCGACCGTGGCCACGGGGCCATTGCAAAAGCGAATAGCCTCCCCGCCGCCGGCAAGATCCATTTGTGACAATATCCAACCCCCAAAAATATGGCCGTTGGCATTTAGATCTGAAGGCATGGGGACAGTTCTGATTGAAGGTTGACGTCCGTGAAAAACATTAGGATTGCTCATTATATATTTCTTCCCATCCAAATAACACGGCCAAGTATATCCAAATCCGAGGGTTTGCAGCCTTCCCAGCTTTCATAAAAACCGTTGTCACTTTTTATTGTGCATAATTTTGACACGGGATTAAGTGAAATACGTTTTACTAAAATCATATCATCATTTCTTATAACATAAATGCCGTCACTTTTGATGGACGTGATGGTCATGTCAACTAAAATATGATCACCATCAAATAAGGTAGGATTCATGGAATCGCCCGACACCGTAATTACGGCAAGATCATTATTTGTGGCATTAGAACTGCTTCTGATCCAACTTTTCTTGAAGGCCAATTTATTTGCAATGATATTATTTTCTACAATGGCACCAGCACCAGCCGCCGCCTCTATATCATAAACATTGACACGAATATATTCTTCATCAAAATCATCCACCTGCTGATCGGAATATTCCTGTCCTGGATTTGGAAAATCATCAGGAGAACCAAAATAATTCATAGAAATACCAAAATGTTTGATAATCTTATCCATATCATCATCTTTGAGACATTTCGGCACACCCCGTTTGATAAATTGTTGCATATAGGCATGGTTTCTGCCGATTAATGCCGATATGGAGGCGTAATCATCATGGGAACTGGTGCGAATAAGATGATCTAGTTTTTGCCTTACTTGAGTATAGTATCTGTTATAATCCAACGTACGTCCAATAGTGATATTAATTACAATAGGACTATATCATACTATTGTATGCCTATACAAGGGAAGTTAGCTCTTTTCTAATATATTCTTCCGCATTTTCAAAGCTAAGCGGCTTGGAAAAAAGAAACCCCTGTCCCGCTTGGCACCCTAATTTTTTAAGTGCCATCATTTGATCCTGTTCTTCAATACCTTCCGCAACTAGATTCATTCCAAGCGTCTGTGCAAGGGTTGAAATAATGTGAACAATTTTATAACTGTCCTTTGTTGCACTCATTTTATTCACAAAGCTTTTGTCAATTTTTAGGGTATCTATAGGGAATAGATTAAGGTAACTGAGTGATGAATAACCTGTTCCAAAATCATCAATGGCTAGTGCAACGCCTAAAGCCTTTAGGTCTAGCAATTTATCCCGTGCTATTTCAGCATTTTCAATCAGGGTGGTTTCCGTTATCTCAAGTTTTAACTGTTGACCAGTTATGCCCGACTTTAACATGGCCTCTTGTATTATTGAGACGAAATCATCTTGCAAAAGCTGTAGTCCTGAAACATTGATGTTCATGACTAAATGAGAGATATTTTGATATTTATCTGTCCAAATTTTTAGATTTTTGCAGGCTTCTCTCAGTATAAAATTTCCCAAAGGTAGAATTAATCCCGTTTCTTCGGCAAGCGGAATAAATTCTATGGGAGAGATCATACCGTTCTTTGGATGGTTCCAACGGCAGAGAGCCTCAAAACCAATTAGGCTTCCATTCTGTAAGCTTATAATCGGCTGGTAATTAACCGTTAGGGCTGATTTCTTTAAGGCTTTTCTCAGATCATCTTCTAATATTAGTCGTGAATTGGCTCGCACCTGCAACTCTGGTTGATAAACGAGAGTTTTATTGCTGCTCGTGGTCTTTAACCGTTGCATAGCGATGTGAGCATGTTGGATATGATAGTGGCTTTCTGCGGGAGAACATCCCCCAACGGCAATTCCAATAGAAATAGAGAGGTGGATTTCTTTCTTTTGGATTGTAATTGGCGTGAGCAAGTTATGATGAAGGGATGCGGCAAGTGCTTCCGCCTCTCTCTGTATTTTTCCCACCGTGTTATCTGATAAGACTATCGTGAATTTATCACCATCAAAACGGATTAATATGGCATTTTCTGGTAAAATAAAATTGATTCTTTGAGCCAGTTTCTGGATAATAATATCCCCATGTTCATAACCATAACTTTCGTTGAGACGTTGAAATTTTTGTATATTAATCATTAAAACTGCAATCTCACCATAGGGATGTTTTTCGGCTAACTCAGATTCAATAATTTCATTCAAATAATTTTGGTTTGGAAGTCCCGTAAGGGTGTCATAATAGTTAAATCTTTTAATTTGGTCAGCAAAAGCAATTTCGGCGCTGTCATTGGATAAAATAAGTGTCAAGGTCGATATTTTGCCCTCGGGACCCAATATGGGGACAATACTACAATTTAAAACGTTATTGACCTTGCCATTCTTCAGATTCCAACGAATGGCTTGGGTTTTTTTATCGGTTAAGGATAAACAAATGGCCCGCCATAACTCGCCATTATCATTCCATATGGGATTGTCATTGAGATTACAATTAATGAGAGAATTTTTATTCTGGTGGGTTAAGGAAAGAAAATCATCGTTGATCTCTGTTGCTATGATGGTGTCACTATCAATAACGTCAAGAATAGCGATACCATAATGATGTGAAACATTATAGGATTCGGGTAGGTATTTCGGCGTTGAATTACGAAATAAAAAGGGTACACTAACAATGCGCAACATAACATCTGATCCAAAATATCATTATTTACAGCCAACCGTAATCTTTAAATATATAAAGATTACGAATTTGGCTCATTTTGGTAAATATAAAGTAAAACTATTTAAATTAATTCATGAGCAACCACTGGTTGTTCCGCATGTATCACATTTAAGGCAAGTTCCATTACGAACCATAGTGAAATTCCCGCATTCTGTACAGGCATCTCCTTCATATCCCTTTATGCGTGCTTCCATTGCTCTGGACGTGCGGATATCGTTTTTATTGGTTGTGCTGTTATTAGTCATACTTTCGCCCACGGCCGTTTTGGTTTCATAGACAGATTCTTGGCTAACATCTCTTGCTACCACGGTTGTTTTAGATTCCGTGGAGGTATTTAAAACATAGAGATTATTTTTTCTTACATAACCTGTACTTGCATAGGAGATAACACGATCTAGTGTATCGCTTGTTGATTCGGCGCATTCAGAATTGGTGTCGCCCAAACCTCTGCCTATGGTATCGGGGGCAAGATCATCTGTATTGACATGAGCAAGGTCTTTGCGGCCAAGGTAAGATACGGCAAGTTCTCGGAAGATATAGTCAAGCACAGAGGTTGCCATTTTAATAGCATCATTTCCAGTTACCTGTCCAGATGGTTCAAATCTTGTAAAGGTAAAGGCATCAACATATTCTTCTAGGGGAACGCCGTATTGCAGACCAATAGAAAGTGCAATGGCAAAATTATTCATCAGGCTACGGAAGGCTGCACCCTCCTTGTGCATATCAAGGAATATTTCACCTAATTGTCCGTTATCATATTCCCCTGTGCGCAGATAAATTTTGTGACCGCCCACTGATGCTTTTTGGGTATAGCCTTTTCTTCGTCCCGGTAGACGGCGGCGCGCAGATTGTTCAACAATTTTTTCAACAATACGTTCCGCAACAATTTTGGTTTTTTCTGGTAATGTGATGGTTTCTTGTAAGTCATCCATATCAAGTAAGGCAGCACTTAAGGGTTGGCTGAGTTTTGATCCATCGCGGTACAAGGCATTGGCTTTAAGACCTAACTTCCAAGATTTAAGGTAAGTTTCTTTGCAGTCTTCTGCTGTTGCGGATGCGGGCATATTGACAGTTTTTGAAATGGCGCCAGAGATAAAGGGCTGGGCTGCAGCCATCATAAGAATATGACTGTCAACAGACAAGAAGCGTTTACCCGTTTTACCACAAGGATTGGCACAATCAAAAATTGATAAATGTTCGTCTTTAAGATGAGGTGCCCCTTCCATGGTCATGGAGCCTGTACAATAAAGATTGGCCTCGTCAATTTCCGCTTTGGTGAACCCCAGATAATCAAGCATGTTGAAGTTAAAATCATTGAGTTGTTCTTCACTAATGCCAAGCACATCCGTGCAGAAATCCCGACCTAAGGTCCACTGATTAAAGACAAAAGAGATATCATAAGCACTGACAAGGGTTTGTTCCAATGCGTCAAGTTGCTTTTGAGAAAAACCTTTGGCTTTTAGAATTTGATGATTAATGGCGGGCGCATTTTTTAAGGTGCCATATCCCACAGCATAATTGGCAATTTCATCAATTTGTTTTGGGGTATAGCCAATGTTTTTAAGCGCTTCAGGCACCATGCGATTAATGATTTTAAAATACCCACCACCAGCAAGTTTTTTAAATTTGACGAGGGCAAAATCGGGTTCAATGCCCGTTGTATCACAATCCATAACCAAGCCGATTGTTCCCGTGGGAGCAATAACGGTCGTCTGGGCATTGCGATATCCATGTTGCATACCCAATTGCAGAGCCTTATCCCAAGCCATGCCAGCGGCAACGGAAAGTTTTGGAAAGGGACAATTGACAATATCAAGTGGTATCGGCAGGGTGGAAAGGGACTCATAGCCGTTCGTGTTTCCAATAGCGGCATTGCGGTGATTACGGATGACCCGTAGCATGGATTCTTTGTTTTGTTCATAGCCCGCAAAGTATCCCAGTTCCTTGGCCATTTCCGCTGATGTGGCATAGGATGTTCCTGTCATAAGCGCTGAAATAGCACCACAAAGGGCACGTCCCTCTTCGCTGTCATAGGACAGACTTGAGGACATAATAAGGCTTCCGATATTGGCAAAGCCCAATCCAAGGGTTCTAAAATCGTAACTTAACTGGGCAATTTCCTTGGAAGGAAACTGCGCCATCATAACAGAAATTTCAAGAACAACCGTCCAGAGCCGAACCGCATGTTCAAAATTATCGACTTCAAATTCGCCGTCTTGACCACGGAATTTCATGAGATTGAGCGAGGCTAAATTACAGGCGGTATCATCCAAGAACATATATTCAGAACAAGGATTGGAAGCCCTTATTTCGCCAGACTCTGGGCATGTATGCCAATCATTGATGGTGGTATGGAACTGAAGTCCGGGGTCTGCACATTGCCATGCGGCAAGTCCAATATCATCCCATAATTCGCGAGCGGGCATCGTTCTTGTTACACTGTTGTCGGATCGGCTTTTGAGGGACCAATCACTATCATTTAATATGGCCTCCATAAAATCATCCGTTACACGAATTGTATTGTTGGAATTTTGTCCAGATACAGTGACATAGGCCTCTGAGTCCCAGTCCGTATCATAGGTATCAAAGTCAATCTGGCTATAACCCTGTTTTGCAAATTGGATAACCCGTTGGCTTATGGCCTCGGGGACCATGGAATTTCGGGCTGCAAGAAGGGCAATCTTAAGATTATTATTGATTTTGGGGTCAAAACGGCTTTCTTCAGGAACATCATGGTCGAAACAAGCCTTCATGACCTCTTTCATATGTTTTTTGGTAACTTGAGAACCGACAACAAGTGAGGCGACTTTTTGTTCTTCTGTTACTTTCCATTTAATGAATTCCGAAACATCGGGATGATCTACATCGACGATAACCATTTTGGCAGCCCGTCTTGTTGTTCCACCAGATTTTATGGCACCTGCGGCCCGATCGCCAATCTTTAGAAAGCTCATCAAGCCAGATGAACTTCCTCCTCCTGATAGGGGTTCGCCCTTTCCTCTGATGTGGGAAAAGTTGCTGCCTGTGCCAGAACCATATTTAAAGAGTCTCGCTTCTCTGGTCCAAAGATCCATGATCCCGCCATCGTTAACCAGATCGTCTGTGACGCCCTGAATAAAACAGGCATGAGGCTGAGGATGTTCATAGGCACTGTTTGATTTGGTTAGTTTTCCAGTTTTGTGGTCAACATAGTGATGACCCTGTGCGGGGCCATCAATGCCATAAGCCCAATGGAGACCCGTATTGAACCATTGCGGCGAGTTCGGGGCGCACATTTGATTGGCGAGCATGTAACGCAGTTCATCAAAAAAACTGCGGGCATCTGATTCTGCTGAGAAGTAACCGCCTTTCCAGCCCCAATAAGTCCATGTTCCGGCTAAACGGTCAAAAATTTGTTTTGAACTGGTTTCAGGGCCATATTTATTTTCTTTGGAAATTTTTTTTAAAGCGTCTTGATCCTCTTTTTTGCGCCATAACCAGCTTGGTACATCATTTTCCTCCACGACCTTAAGGCAATGGGGAACACCTGATTTTCTAAAATATTTTTGAGCCAATATATCCGCAGCCACCTGACTCCAATTTGCAGGAACTTCAAATGCTTTAAGTTCAAATATAATTGTTCCGTCTGGATTTTTAATTTCACTATCGGCTTTTCTGAATTCGATTCCTTGGTAAGGTGATTGATCGGCTGACGTAAAGCGGCGGTTTATCCTCATCTGATGTCCTCGAATATTTTATATCGGTTATGGTGAATTGCTTAGGCTAATTCTATAATAATAAATGTGGGCTGCACAACCACTTTTTTAATATTTTATTAATATATATAGTGTTTGAAAGTTGTTCATGTTGCTACATATTGTGTCTACTCAATGAGTCGATAGGTCAAAAACAGATGTAAAAAAACGTTAATAAATAAATTATTTATGATAGCCTAAAGAGTGATGTTGTTCTATAAATTCAATTGAAATGTATTTATTGTCGTTATGCGGTTGTTCCGATTATTAATTCAGAGTATAGAAAGCTGTTAAATAGATTGTTGTTTATTTAGGAAATTTAAAGATGGTTGCTTTTATAAGACGTATTTTTGGATGGTGGTATGGTGCCACGATTGGGACAATTGTTTATACTTTTTTTAACGGTGAAAAAGTTGGGGAAGATGTTCAAGGTAACATTTATTATAAGCAAAAGCAGGGGGATAAGCGTTGGGTTATTTTTAAAACCGAAATAGAATCTTCTAAAATTCCCCCTGAATGGCATATGTGGCTTCACCACACGGTAAATTACACACCGATTGAAAGAAAGCCAGACCGCAAGGAATGGGAGAAAACCCTTGAGCCAAATATGACGGGTACGATAAACGCCTATTATCCAACGGGAAGCTTGAATGAGGGCGGTATACGTTCTAAAACCACGGGTGATTATGAGGCTTGGGTACCAAACCATAATGATTGATTTTTTATTTTTATACGACGCACAAGGGTATATCCAGCATGAGAAATAACCTCGTTGAAACCTTAATGGGGGCTATTGTTCTCATTATTACAGGCGGCTTTCTATATTTTGCTTTTAGCCATTCAAGCCTATCCTCCAATGGGGGCAAAATTTATCTTGCTAAATTTGATAAGGTGGATGGTCTTTCCGTGGGGGGTGATGTTAAAATTAGCGGCATAAAGGTCGGAACGATTGTTAAACAATATTTGGATAAAGAAAATTTTTACGCCGTTGTTGAAATTAGCATAGACCCAAACATAAAACTCAGTGAAAGTACTTTCGCCAAAATAACATCGGAAGGACTGTTGGGGGGAAATTACCTTGTGTTGGACCCTGGTAATGAGGATGACGAGATTTTGAATGAGGGTGATGAAATTACCAATACTCAGGGCGCCGTTGATTTCCTTAATCTCTTGGATAAG
This sequence comes from Emcibacter sp., assembly GCA_021741205.1. Classification (GTDB taxonomy): domain Bacteria; phylum Pseudomonadota; class Alphaproteobacteria; order Sphingomonadales; family Emcibacteraceae; genus Paremcibacter. Next base: position 276,864 of record JAIOYI010000002.1, on the reverse strand, counting down.
TTTGCGGGTTCCGGAAAAGGTGACAGTAAATAATGGTTATGAGCGTTAAATGTCTCGTTTCTATTGGTCTGTTTTTTTGTTTATCATCTCATAGCTTTGCCGAGGACGGGGAGCCAGCGACAGATCAAAATAATATTCCCATGGTGGTACTTGCAGGACTTGATAAAATTACCACACAATTATCGACCATTGAAATTAAACGTGACCAAATGGTTCGATTTGGATCATTAGAAATTACGCTTCGGACTTGTCGAAAAAATCCACCAGAGGAGCCACCAGAAAGCACAGCCTTTCTTGAAATCGTTGAAGTTGGGCAAGACACTGTAAAAACAAATTTTTTTTCAGGATGGATGTTTGCCTCAAGTCCAGCACTTTCATCCCTTGAACATCCGATTTATGATGTTTGGGTCAAGGACTGTAAAATGGTTTCAGGACTTGCGTCTGAGGTAAGAGAATAAAAATCGGTCTTAATTTTTAGGGCTTCTTTTAGGCGCATTTTATAATCATGGCGCGGGATTTCCATGGCACCAAATTGCGATAAGTGAGAGGTGATAAACTGAGTATCCAGCAGTTTATAGTTTCCGACCTTTAGACGAGCGACCAAATAGGCTAGGGCGACTTTGCTTGCGTCTGTTACGGTATGAAACATACTTTCCCCGCAAAAGGCGCCTCCTAGAGAAAGACCGTAAAGTCCGCCAACAAGTTTATTATTTTGCCAACTTTCTATTGTATGAACGATACCTTGTTCAAATAATTTTCCATATAGCGTGATAATTTGATTATTGATCCAAGTTTCTTCACGCTTGGCTGCGGCATAAGAGGCTGCACATCCCCTAATAACCTGATCAAAATCAGTATCCACTCTGATTTCGAATTTTCTTTTGCGAATATTTTGAGATAGTTTCTTGGAAAGATGAAACTTATCAAGCGGTATTATGCCCCGCATTTCGGGATCAACCCAATAAACATCCGCCGATGTGGCCTTTTCGGCCATAGGGAAGATGCCTTGGGAATATGCCGCTATAATAAGTTCTGTCGTTATTTTGCTCATTATTTTATGGATTTTAAATAATTTTCGAGCCAGTGAATATCATAGGCACCATTGATAAAATCAGGTTCACGAATCAAACTTTGATGTAATGGAATGGTGGTTTTAATGCCATCAATAACATATTCCGCTAGAGCACGTCTGAGGCGCATAAGGCATTCATTGCGGGTTTTTCCATGCACAATGAGTTTTGCGATCATACTGTCATAATAAGGCGGTATTGAATAACCGGAATAAATAGCAGAATCTACCCGAACGTCTAAGCCACCTGGGGCATGATAGTCTTTGATCTTTCCCGGACTTGGCATAAAGGTAAAGGGGTCTTCGGCATTAATCCTACATTCAATAGCATGACCAGAAAATTTGATATCCTCTTGACGGAATGATAGAGGAAGACCAGCGGCAATGCGTATTTGTTCACGAACAATATCGATACCCGTGATCATTTCCGTAATAGGGTGCTCTACCTGTAAACGGGTGTTCATTTCGATAAAAAAGAATTCCCCATTCTCATAAAGAAATTCTATGGTACCAACGCCTACATAGCCAAGACCTTTAATGGCCTTACTGACAATGTCTCCCATGCGGGACTGTTCATCAGAATTAAGTGCTGGGGAAGGGGCCTCTTCCAATACTTTTTGATGACGGCGTTGAAGAGAACAATCTCTTTCCCCTAAGTGACAAACATTACCATATTTATCGGCAATGACTTGAAACTCGATATGTCGAGGAAGTGTAAGGAATTTTTCAAGATAAACAGCCGCATCACCAAAAGAGGCGGCGGCTTCTTTTTTGCAAGATTGGATTGCACTCTCAAGTTCATTGGCGCTGTGTACGACCTTCATGCCACGACCACCACCACCAGCCGCCGCCTTTACAATAACGGGATAGCCAATTTTATCAGCAATTTTTTTTGCTTTGGTAATGTCGGCTACTTCACCGTCTGAACCTGGAACAACAGGGATTCCAAGTTTTTTAACGACTTCTTTTGCCGATATTTTATCGCCCATAAGTCTGATATGTTCAGCCGATGGACCGATGAATTCAATTTTATGTTCCGCAATAATTTCTGCGAATTTATCATTTTCAGATAAAAATCCATAGCCAGGATGAATAGCATCGGCTCCTGTTATTTCAGCAGCTGAAATAATGGCAGGAATATTTAAATAGCTATCTTGTGAAGAAGGGGGGCCGATACAAACGCATTCATTGGCCAAACGCACATGCATGGCATGCTCGTCCGCCGTTGAATGAACGGCAACAGTGGCAATGCCCATTTCCTGACATGCCCGATGTATACGCAGAGCAATTTCTCCACGATTGGCAATTAAAACTTTGTCAAACATTTGGTTTCCGTTACTCTATTATGACCAAAACTTCGCCGTATTCAACGGGTTGGGCATTTTCCACTAAAATTTTGGTGACTGTTCCTGCTTTTGGGGCATGAATTTGGTTCATGACTTTCATCGCCTCAATAATCATTAATGTCTGACCAACGGTAACTTTATCACCCACATTGATGAAATTTGGACTGCTGGGATCTGGAGCCATATATAAGGTTCCCACCATGGGAGATTCTACGGCACCGGGATGGTCTTTATCAGACACAGTGGTCTCAATAGTGTCACTTGGCACTGCCACAGGTGCCGAGGGAGCGTTATGTCCACTAACAACCGCAGTCGTTGTCATATTTCGGGCAACTTTAATTTTCTTTTCACCGTCCTGAATTTCAATCTCGGTAAGATCGTTTTCATTTAACAATGTTGCCAGGTCACGAATAACATCCTGATCCACAAACATTTTTGACATATATTTTGGTCCTTACTTTAATTTATTTACTTAAAATATTATGCACTGATTGAAGTGCTAGAATATAACTATGACTTCCAAATCCGCAAATAACACCATGTGCCACAGGGGAAATATAGGAATGATGACGAAAATCTTCCCGCTTGAAAATATTTGAAAGATGTACCTCTATGATAGGTTGTTTTATAAGTCGCAAGGCATCGAGTATTCCAATAGAGGTATGGGTATAGGCGCCCGCATTTATAATGATGGCATCACAACTATCTCTTGAATCTTGTATCCAGCCTATCAGATCGCCTTCGCTATTGCTTTGGCGAAAATCAATATGATAGTTCATTGTCAGGGCTTGGGAGGTTAAATTTTTGTCAATATCCCCGAGTGTATCTGAGCCATATAGATCAGGTTCCCTCTTTCCTAACATATTCAAGTTTGGGCCATTAAGCACCAGAATGTTTTTCTTGTTTATTTCAATCATGCCGACCTATTTTCTTATTTTTCTTTTGCACTATATAATATTTTATGGTCATTTTGGAAACCATGAATATATATTTGACGCAAAATTTCTGTAGACTATAAAGTATTGTATTAATTCTGCATAGTTAAACTAACAAATAGGGCTAATAATTGTGATTGAAATTATCCTTAATGGAGATCGGCATAAAATAGAGCAGAGTACTTCTCTTGTTGTATTATTGCAAAATCTAAAACTTGACCCTTTGAAGGTTGCGGTCGAAAGAAATCTTGAAATTGTTCCCAAAACAACTTATCAAAATGTAATCCTCCTTGATGGTGATCGATTAGAGATTGTACATTTTATAGGTGGCGGAAATAAGGATTTTTTATGACTTTTTCAATGAATGATACATTTACAGTTGCGGGCAAAATTTTTTCATCACGATTAATCGTCGGTACGGGAAAATATAAGAATTTTGAGGAAACAAAGTGTGCGGTTGAGGCATCGGGATCCGAGATTGTGACCGTTGCTGTCAGAAGGGTGAATGTTTCTGATCCTAGTCAACCTATGTTGGTGGATTATTTGGATCCTAAGAAATATACTTATTTGCCTAATACTGCTGGATGCTTTACCGCCGATGATGCCATTCGGACCTTACGTCTGGCCCGTGAGGCAGGTGGTTGGAATTTGGTTAAATTGGAAGTCCTTGGCGACCAAAAAACACTGTATCCTAATATGATTGAAACGCTTCATGCGGCTGAGGTATTAATCAAAGAGAATTTTGATGTAATGGTTTATTGTAGTGATGATCCCATATTGGCAAAAAGACTAGAAGACATGGGATGTTGCGCCATTATGCCACTTGGAGCACCCATTGGTTCTGGGCTTGGTATTCAAAATCCTGTCCAGATAAGACTTATTGTCGAGCAGTCGAACGTGCCTGTTCTTGTGGATGCGGGGGTGGGAACGGCATCTGATGCGGCTATTGCTATGGAACTTGGCTGCGATGGTGTTTTAATGAATACGGCCATTGCATCGGCAAAAGACCCCATTAGAATGGCTCACGCTATGAAATTTGCGGTAGAAGCTGGCAGAGCTGCCTATTTATCAGGAAGAATGCCCAAAAAAATGTATGCGGATCCATCTTCGCCTTTATCGGGTTTGATTTGATTTAATTATTTTTTGCCTTTTTTCTGCAATAATATTAACAAGCTGTTCATAGGGAAGAGCACCAGGCACAATAACATCGCCAATGATAAATCCCGGTGTTCCCGAAATGGCCAACTCTTCAGCAAGATCGTGATTGATTTTGATATTTCGGTTAAAAACAGAACTTGTCATGTCCTTTGCAAGCATTTGCGTATCAAGGCCAACATTGCGAGCAATTTCAAAGATGCGCTCTTCTGTCAGATTGCCTGAATTTTTAAGCAAAGCAATGTGGAATTCTTCGTATTTTCCCTGTTCCATTGAAGCCATTGCAGCCTTAGCAGCGGTATAGGATATTTCTGATAAGATGGGAAATTCTTTATAAATAATGCGAAGATTGGCATCGTTCTTTTTGAGTTTTTCAACCGCATCAAGGGCATGTTTACAATAGCCGCAGTTATAATCAAAAAATTCAATGAGTGTCACATCGCCGTTTGGATTTCCCCCAATATAACTAAAACCATCATTATAGAGACGGGTATGGTTCTTTGTTAAAGAGGCATTTTTGGAACGATTTTGCAAAATCTGGATGGCTTCTGGTAATATTTCTGGATGTTCCAGAATATAATTTCGTATCATCTGATTTATTTCCATCTTCTGTTCCTTGGAAAAGGAACCTTCAGCCGAATAGCCTGAAAAACTGGTGAGTGGAAAAGTCAGAACTATCACAAAAATAGACATTCTCTTTACAAAAAATAACATTATATTTTACCCTTTATTTCTTTTGTTTTCTGGTTTTTCTGGTTTTTCTTGTTCTTTACGCTCTTTATCGGACATATTTGATTGGGTTATGACGAGAATATCTTGGGCACGGAGCAATTGTGTACTACCCTTGGGCAGGCTATCAACGGCGTGCTTGGCATTGACCATGGCACCCCGTAAATTACCCACCAAAAGAAATCTTTCCGCTGTTGCATAATAAGTCATGGCCTCATTCTTTTGTCGATGATAGGCAATGGAGGATTGATGCCATGCAAATGCATTGCTGGGATCTCTGGATAGAGCATATTCAAGGTTGCTTAGAGCCTCATCAAGATATTGATTTTCCTCGGTTGCAATGAGAGACTGGGCAAGGGCTACTCGAATTAGGGGTTCGTCTGGAACATATTGAACGGCATTGCGGTAGGGTGCAATGGATTGAATGATATCGCCGTTCTCAAATAATATTTGCCCTTTCGTTTCCCAAAAATATGGATCTTCAGGATGGCTCTCTAATAAATCATCAATTTCTTGCAGTGCCTTTTTAATCTCATGCTGTTTATTATAGGCAAAAGCACGGGCATATTTGGCATAAAGGCTTTGATCTTTGAGATTATATTTATTAAGCGTTGCATAGGGGGGTTTTAAATAGCCATAAAGTTTCGCCTGAAGACGTTTAAAATCATTTTCGATGCTATCAGGTGTTTTTGTTTTATAATAAACGGAGCTTTCAGCTCTTTGTTTTAGTTTTGAAATACGTTCACCACTTACAGGGTGGGTACCCGCATAGGGATCACGGTAGCGACCAGACATTAATTCCTGATCGCCAAGGTAATCCAGAAAATCAATGAGACCAATAGCAGATTGGTGGCTTTTTTCCAAAAAAGTAAGCCCCGCCTGATCAGCCGAGGATTCTTGAGTGCGACTATATTGGAGAAAAGTTCTTTCCCCAATATGTTGCCCCCCCAATATTAAGGCCATACCCGCATCGCCAGAACCCGCCGCAATGGCGGCTGCTCCCAGAATGGCACCAATTAATGTCATTACAGTTGCGCTCTGAATACCATCGGAAAATCGAGAAAGATGCCCACCCGTAATATGACCCGTTTCATGGGCAATAACACCAATAACCTGATTGGCGTCTTTTGCCTGAATAAGCAGACCTGAGTGAATAAATATATTCTGACCGCCTGCCACAAAGGCATTCAGGCTATCATCATTGATAAGATAGGTGCTGACAGAACTTTTATCCAGTTCGGCAACTTTTAAAATTGGTTCTGCCATAAGCCTTATGGTATGTTCGATTTCAGCATCCCGTAATATGGAAAGACCACCACCAGATTGGGCGTAACCGGATGTTGGTATGCTTAAGCCAATAATAACTGCCATAGAACATATCTGACAGAATATCCTGAACATCGCATGACATTGGAAAATTATGGTATTGATTACATTCATAGTATCACGTTAGTTATTGTGTTTTGTTTCGTCAATTGGATTAGTCAATTATTGTAAAGTATGAAGCATTATAATTGCGTCACATAAACCCAGCATGAACGAGATCAATAAAAAATTATCTTGTTAAAATTAAGGCCCAGAAAACTGAGCCCTAATGATAAAATATGTGGTTTTAGATTTTAGCCAAAGGTACGTTGCCACCAACCCGTTCTTTTCGGTCCATTATTATTGGGTTCTACGGGGTTTTTCCCATCCGTTTTAGGCTCTGACTTTGGCGTCGATTTGGTTTTCTTTGCGGTGGCGGATTCCGATTTTACGGGGCTCGGCGTTGTTTTATTAGTATCGTTGGTTGCATCGGCTACTTTACTGTCAACAGCTTTTCGTCTTGCCCTTGTTTGTGGAGGATAAGGCCGTCTTGTTGGTTTCTTTTCAGTTTTTGTTTCAGTTTTTGTCTCATTTTTCGTTTCATTTTTCGTTTCAGGCGTTATCTCACTACTCGCATCTTTTTTACTTACGTCTGCTTCAGATTTAACATCTGTTGCTTGTGCCTCGATTGTATCTTCGGGCTTATCTTCGGATTTTTTTCTGGTATTACGAACACGTTTACGACGTTTTGGCGCATCTGTATTATCCGCTTCAGGTTTATGATCTGTATTTTCTACGGGTTCTTGTGAAGTCAGTTCAACAGCGGCTTCTGTTACTTTAACCGTATCTGGTGAAGGGGTACTTTGTTCTGTATTAACGGATACAGCATTTTCCGATTGGAATTTATTGCCACGACGCGGTCTGCGACGGCGGCGTTTTGATTTTCCTTCTGGATTTACAGATGGTGGAGTTTCTTGAACAGAGCCTGCTTCTGCAGCAGGTGTGTTTTCCTGAACTTCTGCACCTTCTATTGGTTTATCCTGATATTTAGCGCGGTTAGGACGATCCTGATTGCGATTTCTGTTCCTTTTTGAGCCAGTTGATTGATCACGATTATTTCTATTCTGTATTGTTGTGTCTTGCTGCTCAAGAGATGCGGGTCTTGTTGGTTTAATATTATTTTGCTTTTCCTCATTTTTTTGAGGTGTAAAAGGTAATTCTATTTTATAGGCAGATTCCGTCAAACTTTTATCAATGACGATCAATATGGTGTAATCATATTGCTCTTCCATACTGACAAGTTTTGCCCGTTTGTTATTTAACAAATAAATAGCCATATTTTCAGGCAGGTGAAGGGATATTTTTTTGCTACGGGCTTTGCTGCCTTCTTCTTCTAATTCTCTTAAAATATGAAGAATTTGGGTCTCTACGGAACGAATAACGCCGGAACCTTCACAGTGGGGGCATATTCTTGTACTGGATTCCAACATACCAGACCGCAGTCTTTGACGGGACATTTCCATAAGGCCGAATGAGCTTATTTTACCCACCTGAATGCGGGCACGATCGGACGCCAAACAATCTTTTAATTTTTGTTCTACAGCCCTGTTGTTGGCGCGAATTTCCATGTCAATAAAGTCAATAACAATCAGTCCTGCCATATCACGAAGGCGAAGCTGTCTTGCCACTTCTTCGGCGGCCTCAAGGTTGGTTTTACGGGCCGTTTCTTCTATGTTGTGTTCTTTGGTGGCCTTGCCAGAGTTTACGTCAATTGATACCAAGGCCTCGGTTGGATTAATAACGATATATCCGCCTGATTTTAATTGCACAATGGGCGAAAACATTGAATCAAGTTGGCTTTCTACCTGATATTTTTGAAGCAGTGGAATAGATTCGGTATATTGTTTTATTTTGCGGGCGTGGCTTGGCATAAGCAGGCGCATAAAGGAGCGTGCCGTTTTGTAACCGTTTTCTCCCTCAACAAGAATTTCATCCACTTCACGGGTATAAAGGTCACGAATACTTCGCTTTATCAAGTCACCCTCTTCGTTAATTAAAACGGGAGCTATAGATTTAAGGGTTCTCTCCTTGATACCTTCCCAGGTTCTGATCAGATAATCAAAATCACGTTTGATTTCAGTTTTTGTTCGGCTTTGTCCTGCGGTGCGAATGATGCATCCAATGCCACTGGGCATTTTTAAATCAGAAAGGATTTTCTTTAATGATTTTCTTTCGCCCATGCCGGCAATTTTGCGGCTAACGCCGCCGCCATGTAATGTGTTTGGCATTAAAACGCAGTAACGTCCTGGTAAAGAAAGATAGGTGGTAAGCGCCGCGCCCTTATTTCCTCTTTCTTCTTTAACTACTTGAATGAGCAGAACTTGATTTTTTTTAATAACTTCTTGAATTTTATATTTGTGGCGAAGCCCTTTGGCTATTTTGATGCGTAATTTTTCTTCGGCCTCTTCATCATCCGTGATTTGGGAGCCATTGATGTCATTCTCATCATGTTCATCATGTATGTTAATTTCAGAGACAACTTCTTCTGTAATATTTTCTGGCTCTCTAACTGTTTCCGCTTTGGTCGTTACCGTTTCTTTTGCTTCGGAAACATCTTCGCTTGGCATAATATCTGTTGAGAGTTTGGCCGCCTCATGTTCTTCTATATTGTCACGGTTTTCACCATCAGAAGGGGCATCAGATGTAACAGAGGGTTTCTGAGATCTTTTGTTATCTTTTTTATGAGGTCTTCTGTTTGGTTTTTTCTCAATAACATCATCTTCCTCCGCAAGCAAAGAGGCATAGGCCGCTTTTTCTTCCGCAATTAACTTTTCACGGTCGGATACAGGGATTTGATAGTAATCGGGATGTATTTCACTGAAAGCAAGAAAACCTTGGCGGTTTCCTCCATATTCAACGAAGGCCGCCTGTAGAGAAGGTTCTACACGGGTTACTTTTGCTAAATATACATTGCCTTTAATTTGTTTCTTTGCGGAAGACTCGTAGTCAAATTCCTCAACTCGGTTTCCATGAACGATTGCAACACGCGTCTCTTCTTCGTGCGTGGCATCGATTAACATTTTTATAGTCATTTAAATTTTCTCCGCAGCCATATCCGCTCGAGCCTGTTGTGTTAATTGTTTTTAACAGGCGTGCTGGTTTAAGGCTGTTATGTTTACTAGGGGTTAAAAAGCTGGCAGCCACAGACTTGCACAAGGCTAATAACAGAGCAGCAAATGGAAATAAGAAATCCTTTTGCTGAAACCTGCCTATAGCTCTGAAATCGTGAATGCAAAAATTCATATATTGTTCGTCTTTATTGTAATGGATTGTCTAATGAATAGACGATCCTGTTATCCTTGCCCACCATTGTGTCTTTATTTGATTTTAAAAATCATCAGATTTTTTTTGTCATTTTTTTGACATGAGGAATGATTAATTCCTGAAGGTTAGCAACTTGCTGTATCAATATTTCACATTAATTTATTTTGTATATTAAATTATAGATAAATATTCCTCAGCACTTATAACATAACCATACAATGATCACACTACAATAGCTAAAGTGTTAATTTTTATAAATAATTAATGAGATTTTCTTACTGTTGATATATATTCTGATGAGCGATTGAAATATTATCAAATAAATTTAGGCATAAAAACAGGATGATGCAAATTTTAGTGAAAATATTTAGATTATTATTGACGGGAATTATTGGACTTTTTTTCCTTTATGTAACAGCCATTATACCATCATCTTTGGCTTCGGGGGCGACACCAGTGGTATCGGATATTCGTGTTGGGCATAATAAGAATGAGACGCGTTTTGTTCTTGAAATTAATCAGAATATTGAATTTAATATTTTTACATTATCCAATCCAAATCGGGTTGTTATTGATATAACAGAAGTTACATGGAAAGATGATTTCGGTGGCGCAAAGGGACTGGGCTATATTGATAGTTATCGTTTTGGTTTATTTAAACCCGGTACGTCACGCATTGTACTTGATGTCAATAATCCTGTAAAAATTGATAAGGCCTTCATCATCAAGCCTAAGAAAAATACACCCTATCGTTTTGTTATTGATCTTAAAAAAATTAGTATATCAACTTTTGAAACTTCTGTTAAAAAGTCCAAACCTTCTCCCGTAAGAAGTGCCAATGATAATGTGCCAGAAAAAAACTTAAGAGAGCAGCGTACAAAAAAACTGATTGTTTTAGACCCTGGGCATGGAGGACATGACCCTGGTAATCTTGGGGGAAAGGAATATCGGGGATATCCTGAAAAAACGGTTGTTCTGAGCGCTGCGCAAACTATAAAAAAGGAGTTAGAGAAATCGGGTCGTTATGAGGTTGTTATGACACGTAATACGGATATTTTTCTTAAACTTCGCAATCGAAGCAGGATAGCCCATAATAAGCAGGCTGATTTATTTATTTCAATTCATGCGGATTCTTTTAAAAGCCCCGATATTCGTGGTGCAACCGTTTATACACTGTCGGAAAAAGCATCAGACAAAGAAGCGGATGCCATGGCGGCGAGGGAAAATAAATCCGACATTATTGCGGGCATGGATTTGGATGAAGAAATTGATATTGTTCAATCTATTTTGATTGATTTGGTGAAACGGGAAACCATGAATTTATCAAGCAGTTTTGCTAATGAGCTTATCCCGCAATTGCAAAGAGTGGTTTTGTTAAGAAAACGACCTCATAGAACAGCAGGACTTATTGTTCTGAAGGGTTTGGATGTCCCGTCCGTTTTGGTGGAACTTGGTTATTTGACCAACGATATGGATGCAAAATTGCTCATGCAAAAAGAAACACAAGTTCAAATCGGAAAATCTATTGTAAGGGCTGCGGATAATTTCTTTAATAAAAGTTATGTGGCAAACTAGGGTCAATAGAGCTCGCTTCACAGAATATTATCTTGATAATGTCATTGTGCTGACATATTTAATCTCTAGATGCTGGTGGTGGAATTAAGTCTCCTTAAAATAACATGACAGGGCCATGAAAATTATAAACCGTAAAATATTCGTGAACATAATAGGGGGCACTGTTGTCATGCTCCTTATTCTTATGGTTATGGCAATGGGAGGAATTTTTTATATCCTCAATTATTATGGCAGGGGTTTGCCAGATTATGCTCAACTCGCCCAATATGAACCGCCGATCGTCAGCCGTATCTATGCGGGAGACGGTAGCTTGCTTTCTGAGTTTGCCAAGCAAAAAAGGTTATTTATACCAATCTCAGCCGTGCCAAAACGTGTGATTGAGGCCTATCTTTCGGCCGAAGATAAAAATTTCTATTCTCATGGCGGCCTTGATTATTGGGGCCTTATGCGAGCGGTTATCACCAATGCAAAAAATACCTTCACAGGGCGGAGCAAGGTGGGGGCATCCACAATCACTCAGCAGGTCGCTAAAAATTTTCTACTCAGTGGTGTCCAGACTTATGAGCGTAAAATCAAAGAGGCTATTCTGTCTTACAGAATAGAAAAAGCCTTTAGCAAGGATCAAATATTAGAATTATATCTGAATGAGAATTATTTAGGATTTGGATCATACGGTATTGCCGCCGCCGCCCTTAGCTATTTCAACAAACCCATAGACCAGTTGAGGTTGAGCGAGATGGCCTATCTTGCGGCACTTCCCAAGGCCCCGAACAATTATCACCCCATTCGACAATATGATCGTGCCGTGGGCCGACGTAATTGGGTGTTAAAAAGAATGTATGAAGAGGGTTATATTACCGAAGAAGAAAAAAACATCGCACAAAGCGAACCTTTGATTGTTTCGGATAGAGATAAAACTAGAATCTTTAAAGCTGAATATTTTACAGAAGAAGTCAGACGTGAACTGAAAAATTTATACGGGACCGAGGAGCTTTATGAGGGAGGGTTATTTGTCAGAACGTCGCTGTCGCCCGACTATCAATATATTGCCGAACAGCAGTTAAAGCTGGGGCTTATTACCTATGACAGACGTCATGGTTGGCGAGGACCTCTTGCAAAAATACCTTTAGATAAAATTGCCTCGACTTCTGATCAATTGGAGCAACTAGAGAGCTTTATAAAAAAGGATATTCCGCTTGGCATGGACAGATGGCAGCTTGCTCTTGTGGTGGATGTGAAGGACGATGTCGCGGCCATTCTCTTATCTGGTGGGGTTAAGGGTCATATCAGTCTTGATGAGGTTAAATGGGCAAGGGCATGGAAGGAAAAAGAATATTTAGGCTCCGAGGTTGTTGCGGTAACTGATGTGCTTGCCTTGGGTGATATTATAGTTGTTGAAAAAATGCGTAAAGCGTTATCTTCTGAAACACGTTCGGATGAGATGGAGGAAAGCCAATCATATAGGCTTCAACAAATTCCAGAAATAGAAGGTTCTCTTATCGCAATGGACCCTCATACGGGGCGCGTTCTTGCCATGGTGGGGGGATTTGATTACAAACGCAGTGAATATAATCGTGCAACACAGGCCAAACGTCAACCGGGTTCAGCCTTTAAACCCTTTGTTTATGCCGCCGCCCTAGAACATGATTTTACCCCTTCAAGTATGATATTGGATGCCCCCTTTGTTATTGAACAGGGGTATGGTCTTGGGAAATGGAAGCCACAAAATTCAAGCAATCAGTTTTATGGGGCGAGCACGTTACGTCTTGGGCTGGAAAAATCTCGTAACCTTATGACCGTGCGCTTGGCGCAATATTTAAAAATGGATAGCATTGTTGAAATGTCAGAACGTATGGATATTATGAATGATATGCCACCAGTGCTCTCTATGGCCTTGGGCGCCGGTGAGACGACATTACTTCAACTGACTACGGCTTATGGTATGATTGTGAACGGGGGCAAGAAGATTACCCCAACATTCATTGACAGAATTCAGAATCGGTATGGTAAAACCTTATTTCGTCATGATGAGCGTTCCTGCCCCGATTGCCGGACAGATGAATGGCAATTTCAAGCCGAGCCAGAAATACCAGATGAGCGCAAACAAGTATTAGACCCCGTTACGGCCTATCAAATGGTTTCTATGATGGAAGGTGTTGTGCAAAGAGGAACGGGCATCAGAATAAAGTCACTCGGAAAATTTTTTGCCGGAAAAACGGGAACATCCAATGATAGTTTTGATACATGGTTTATTGGCTTCTCTCCCGATCTTGTGGTTGGTGTTTTTGTGGGATTTGATAAACCACGATCACTAGGAAACCAAGAGGAGGGCGCGTCTGTTGCCGTTCCTATTTTCCGTGATTTTATGCAGGATGCCACAAAAGATAGTCCCGTTGTTCCCTTTCGTATTCCAGAGGGTGTGAGATTGGTGCGAGTTAACCCGAAAACTGGACAGCTCGCCGAAGCGGGAGAGAAAAATACGATCCTTGAAGCCTTTCGTCAGGGAAGTTTTCCAACAAAAGACGGCGAAGTACTTGACGGATTTAATTCTCTGGTGCAAACAAACACCAAACTCCGCACGGGAACGGGCGGTATTTACTAATATAATTTGATTGTGATGCGTTATGAAAGCCGAAATACAGACCTTAGTTGATAAAATCAAGCAGTCGCTCGAACTGCTGAGGAGGCATCTTTGACTGGGATGTTGCCCTTGACCGCCTAGAAGAATTGACGGCTCTTTCTGAAGACCCCAATCTTTGGACTAATCCTACGAATGCCCAGAAACTGATGAAGGAAAAGAATCGCCTTGAGCAGTCGATAAATCTGTGTAAATCGGTGGATCAGGAATTAAAAGATCATATTGAATTGATTGAACTTGGGGAAATCGAGGGTGATGATGATGTTATTCTTGAGGCCGAGAAGGCACTTTTGACCTTAACGGGTAAAACGTCGGAATTAGAATTTCAAACCTTGTTATCGGGCGAGGCCGATGCTAATCATGCTTATGTTGAGATTCACTCTGGTGCTGGTGGTACGGAGAGTCAGGACTGGGCCAATATGCTGCTCAGAATGTATAGCCGTTGGGCGAATGCTCATGAATGCAGCGTTGATCTTATTGAACTTCATAATGGTGAAGAGGCTGGTATAAAATCTGCGACCATAGAGGTTAAGGGTGAAAATGCCTATGGTTGGTTAAAGACGGAAAGCGGGGTTCATAGGCTTGTGCGTATTTCTCCTTATGATTCTAATGCTCGCCGACATACAAGTTTTGCGAGTGTTTGGGTTTATCCCGTCATTGATGATGATTTCAAGGTTGAAGTCGAAGAAAAAGACTTGCGTATTGATACTTACCGCTCTTCTGGTGCGGGAGGACAGCATGTTAATACAACCGATAGTGCGGTACGCATAACCCATATTCCGACAAATATTGTCGTGCAATGCCAAAATGATAGATCTCAACATAAAAATCGGGCGACGGCGATGAATATGCTTAAAGCACGTCTTTATGAGGCCGAATTGCAACGACGAGAAGAAGAGGCCAATGCGACCCATAACAGCAAATCAGACATTGGTTGGGGGCATCAAATACGTTCTTATGTTTTGCAACCTTATCAGATGGTAAAAGATATGCGAACAGGCGTGGAATCGGCCCAACCCGACAAGGTATTGGACGGTGAAATTGATGATTTTCTTAACGCAGCCCTTGCTGCCCGTGTGCATGGCAGTACAACCGAAGTTGAAGACATCGACTAAAAACGATAGTAGGTCATAATCCGAGCCACTATAATTTAGGCGGGTTTTTGGTGTGAATTTGCTGTAGGAGAAAGTTTTGCACTTTCCTCCTTGGCTTGGGAGACATTGCTTTTATGGGTAAGTTTTCCTTCAATAAAGGCACCGGCCTCAACGCTTAATGTTTCATGGAATAGATCACCCTTAACCTTGGCCATTTTTTCAAGACGAATATTTCGGCTATTGACCTGTCCTGTGACTGAGCCTTTGATGACAACATCTTCTGCAGTTACAATACCCTTTACGGAACCATGCTCACCAATGGTCAGAGAAGTGGAACGCACATCCCCTTCTACTGTACCGTCCAATTGTATTTCACCAGCGGTTGTAATATCACCCTTGATGGTAACGTCCGACCCAATAATCGAAGGTGCTGAATTTGAAGGTCGTGCTGCAGGTTTATTCATTGTTTTAACCGTCGTATTCTTGTCGTTGGATTTTGAGAACATTATTTGATGCCTTGAATATTTTTTGAGGGTTTATAGGAACGCCATTAAACCAGATTTCATAATGTAGGTGAGGGCTTGTGCTGCGACCAGTTGATCCCATCAAACCAATCTCCTGCTCAAGTGTTACATGTTCGCCTTTTTTTACCTTTATCTTAGAAAGATGTCCATATCGTGACCGAAATCCATTGCCATGATCAATTTCGATAAAATTACCGTAAGAACCATTGCTGCCCGCCTTTGTTACAGTACCATTGGCAGAGGCATATATTGGTGTTTTCCACCATCCTGCCATGTCCAGACCGTTATGACGCGCCCATTTGTTCTTAAAGGGATCTTTACGAATACCAAATCCGCTAGAGATGTAATATTTTTTTGTCGGTAACCCAATCGGCATATGTTGGATAGCATTTTCGAGCCCAATTAATTTATTGTAATGGGCATATAATTTGGCAAAGGGTTCATTTTCAGACAGGTCATTGATGTCATTATTTTCGGCATAAAGAATAAAAGGTCCGCCCATACCCAGAAAGGCCGAAGATTTATTAGTCGCAAGTTTCATTAACATGCTGCTTTTGATGCCAGAGTTTTTAAGGGTATTTTCAACATAAGAAATTTTATTTGAAATATGATCTATCATTAATTGAGCGAGAGATTCTTGTTGCTGTTCAATACGTGAAATATTGAATTGAAGGTTCGCCATTTGCTTTTGATGAATATTATAAACAGAAGAGGCACCAGAATCTATTGTAAAAGGGGATGTGTTGTTTAATGATATGGGTTTGTTTTCTTCTGTGTTCTGATTATTGTCACTGGTCTTATTGTCAGCGGCCTTATTATCACTGGTCTTATTGTCAGCGGCCTTATTGTCCTCATTGGCATCAGGAATGATGGGACTGGAAAAGGATTTATCCGCATCCATTAATTGTTGTAAATAAACTTGACGTTGTTCAAGCGCCATAGTGGATTTTTGAATATTATTTTTTAGTTTTTTAAATTGGTCATTGGACTCAGCATATTTTTTTTGGAATTCCATTAATTCCATATTTTTCTTTGCGAGAATTTCGGCGCGATAGATGAAATTATAAGACGTTACAATTGACCAAGCGAGAATGGAAATAAAAATCAGAGAGAGAAAAATTTGAGTAGCTTGAGAAATGGAAATAAAACGAACAATACCGTTCGTCCTGAAATACAGTTGTCTTTCAGGGAAAAGGCGTGCAGAAAATCCTTTTAACTTATTATATAAACTGGAAATTATTCTTTTCCTTTTGTGTTCTTACATCCGTATATTTCTTTAGTCTTCTTTTTATAGGATGTATTTGATACTAAAGCGTAAAAAAAATCAATAATTTTCATCAATTCAGTCATTTTTATCTTTTAAGACAATCGTGTTAATATTTTATTTGGACAAAAGCGGAAGATAAAAGGCTTCATGAAGGCCCGCTTGAGACCTTGCCGCTTTGTTAAAGGGAGGTTTAAGCGAACCATTGAAATATTGCTTTACCAAATTCTGGTAAGTTTTTTCTGGTGATAATTTTTCAATGTTACAAAGATGATGAAACCATTTTTGTCCAGCATAGACATGATTTATTTCTTCGGTATAGATGATGGTTAGGGCTTTGGCGCTTTCAGTATCTTGAGTTTTTTCAAATCGGCTTATTATGGCAGGAGTAACATCAAGCCCACGGGCTTCAAGAACGAGCGGTATTATGGCAAGCCTTGCCTTAAGGTCATGCGCTGTATCATCAGCAGATTGCCATAAACCATCATGGGCGGGTAGGTCACCATAAGCCGCACCATAGGCATGCATTCTTTGACATATCAGGCTAAAATGCTGGGTTTCCTCCCCCGCGACCTTCACCCAGTCGTCAGTGAATTCTTTGGGCATATTTTTGCCAAAGCGTGCCACAATATCCCACGCAAGATCTATGGCATTAAATTCAATATGAGCAATGGCATGAAGAAGGGCAATGATATTGTCTTGGCGGCCTTTATGGCGTCTCTTCGGCATGTATTTTGGTAAAAGAAGCTCAGGCTTATCAGGTCTTGCTGGGCGTTTTGGTGGTGGTGTCTGAAAATCAAAAAGAAGTTTTCCGTCAAACCATAATTTGGCATACTGACCACTTATAGCCGCCTTATCAACAGCACAAGCGGTTTTTAAAACAGAAATTGCCGCATCGCCAATTGTTATTTTACTGTGCATCACATTGACTTTACGGCCTGTAATACCTCTTCTGCATGGCCTTTAACTTTTACTTTATGCCAAATATTTTTAATAATTCCATTTTCATCAATCAGAAAAGTAGCTCTTTCAATGCCCATATATTCTCGGCCATAAAGTTTTTTAAGAATCCAAACACCATACGCCTCACAAAGCACGCCTTCTTCGTCAGAAATCAGACTGATTGTAAGGTCTTGTTTTGTAATGAAATTCTGATGGCGTTTGATATTGTCTTTTGAAGCGCCAAGGATTACAGCATTTTCTGCGGCAAAGTCATTTTTGTGAGAGGAAAAATCCCTGGCCTCTGTGGTGCAACCGGGTGTGCTATCCTTTGGGTAAAAATAAAGCACTAATTTTTTGCCTTTAAAATCACGGAGCGAGATTATTTCACCCTTTTCATTGGGAAGGGTGAAATCTGGAGCCTTATGTCCAATCGTAAGCATTTTGTGTCCTTAAAATAGTTGGTTCATAATGTGTGAGCGGGATATTCAATGATCTGCTGATAAATCTTATAAATATTATTTTGTGTTTTTGTTAATTTTTTTGCCAGTTGATTTATAGATTTTACGCTAAATCTTATGCATAATGTATCAATCAATCCCAAATAATTTTCATGGGATATATGGTTGAATTTGACATTGCTTCCCATGCAAAGCCTTAAAATTACCTGAACATCCTGCATAAAATAACAGTCTGCGTACATCTCATCTGCCATTTTATCGGATAGTATGGCAAATTTTTTCAATTGTAAAATCTGATCCAGTGTGTTTGTCACTAGTATTTCAGGGTATTGGGCAGCATGTTTCAGCAATAGATATTGGCAAATAAATTCTATATCCACAAGCCCACCACGGGTATGTTTTATGGACCATATATCCTCAGAACCAAATTCTGCCCTTAGTTTTTCTCTCATTGAAAAAACATCTTGCAATAATTTATTTTGATCCCGTATTTCATTACAAAGTGCTTGGTTTATTATCGTAGTAATTTTATGGCTTAAATCATCGCTACCCACAATAACTCTGCCACGGGTCAGGGCAAGATGTTCCCAGTTCCAAGCAGTATTTTTTTGATACTCCGCAAAGCTGTTTAAGGTAATGGCAATAGGCCCCGCATTCCCCGATGGTCGCAATCGCATATCAATTTCATAAAGTTTCCCTTCACTGGTCATCGCCGTTAAAGAATTTATAAATTGCTGGCTTAGGCGTGAAAAATAATGATTAATTGTGAGAGGTTTATTACCATCAGAAAGTACCGCTTCATGACCGACTTCATAAATAAAGACAAGGTCTAGGTCTGAGGTGGAGGTAAGCTCCTGTCCACCAAATTTTCCAAGTCCAAGTACAACCATTTGAGCATGCTCAAACTTGCCATGTTTTTGGGCAAATTCCTCTTCAACCTTTTTGAGCATGACGTTCAAGATAACGTCCGCTAAGAGAGATAAATTTCTGCCAGCCGTTTTTGAGTCAATCTTATTTTGCAGGATATGGACTCCGACTTGAAATTTATGTTCGCTTGCCCATTTGCGGGTGATGTCCAGAATGTCTTGAAAATCCTTGGCAACAGTGAGTAATCCTTCAAGATGATCACTTAAATGTTTTGTTGTGAATGAGTTTTTAAAGAAATCATTGTTGAGAACCGCATCAAGCAGTAGAGGTCGTTTGGCGAGCTGATCTGATAAATACGGCGCTACACTGATAATTTCAGATAACAATTCCAAAAGCCAAGGATGGGCTTTGATAAAGGAGAAAAGCTGAATCCCCGATGGCAACCTTGACAGAAATTCATCAAAGCGGCGAAAACTTCTGTCTGGTTTTCCTGATCTTGCAAAATTGGATAGAATATCGGGAATAAAGCTTTGTAAAAGTTTGCGGGCTCTTTCGGTTCGGCAGGCACGGTAACGCCCTAAATTCCATGTTAGGATGATGTCATATATGGCTTTGGGATCATTGTAGCCATTGTTTTTAATGACCTCGAGTGTATTGTGATTATAATGACCTGAGGGAAAGGCGAGAAGTTGTTCATTATCATCGTCATCCTGATGGGCTTCTTTGAGAAGATCCGTAAAAAGACTGTGCACATTATGTAAATATTGGCTTAAGACGTCTTCAAAATCTATGCGGTTTTGATAACCCATAAAACGGGTTATTCTTTTGAGATCACCCTCGCTTTCTGGCATTGAATGGGTTTGGTCATCATTAATCATTTGAAGCCTATGCTCTAATGTTCGTAGATAAACATAGGCCGTTTGAAGTTTTTTATTGTCGGCCTCGGAGATTTTCTGAGCCTTTACCAAGGCATTTAAGGCATCACAAGTTGGTGCTATACGTAAATCAGGTTCACGCCCCCCTGAGATAAGTTGGAAAATTTGAGCATAAAATTCAATTTCACGAATACCCCCATGACCAAGCTTTATATCCTGTCCTGCAAAGGCAATTGGTTGATGTCCGTGATGTTGATGGATAAGTTTTTTGATGGAATAAATATCCTCCAATGCGGCATAATCTAAATGTTTGCGCCAGACAAAACCCTTGATACGGCTCAGAAAATCATATCCCGCCTTGATGTCTCCGGCAACGGGACGTGCCTTTATCATGGCGGCTCTTTCCCAGTTAAGCCCCATGGATTGATAGTAAACTTCAGCACCCTCCATAGACAAGGCAACGGCTGTGGCTCCTGGATCAGGACGGAGCCTGAGATCGGTTCTAAAGACATAACCTTCGGATGTTCTTTCCTGAATAATTTTTACAAGATTCTGGGTGAGTTTAATAAACATATCCTGTGCGCTTTTACGGCCCGTATAGCGAACAATATCATTGTCATAAAGGACAATAAGATCAATATCGCTTGAATAGTTAAGTTCATAACCGCCCATTTTTCCCATGGCCAACACCACATAACCCGTGTCTTTTGAAATATCTGGTGTGGCTTTTAACTGATCTGAGGGTATGTCCTTAAAATGGTCAGGAACGGCGAGATTGCCCTTAACCATTTCTCTTCTTAAGAGATGGCTTACAGTAAATGAGACAGAAATTTCTGCGAATTCAGTGAGCCGTTGCGTGATCATCTTTAGGGGCCATTCACCAGAAAGATCCGCAAAAGATATAATCAAAGCCATTTTTGCCTTTGCTTTGCGTAAGATTTTTCCAAAATGTGAGCTGTCATCTATTAACGGTAATTTTTCTGTAAGGTCTTCTATTAATTGCGAGAAAAGTATATCAAATGATTTTGAAAATAGATCATGACAAAAATCAATATTACGCAAAAGAAGTTGGGACAAATAGGGGCTATCAGAAAATATTGCCTGCAAAAGATTTCTGTTATCTTTTTTATTAATTAATTCCTCTATATCTGTTACTTGTTGCTCACGGCATATGGTCATAAAGTCAGTAAGTTTGTCTTCACCTGATTTATTATCTTGTGCCAAAGGAAAATGTGAACAATTAGAGGTCATCGTATTAATACCTTATTTAGGTCAAATTTTTATTCTATAGGAAGATGTAACCTATTTGAAATAAAGAAAAATCATTATAGAGAATTATAATTTGAAACGATATGCTTTAGCACTAAAATTTTTTCTGGGACTTTTGGCCGCATTAGTCTTTATTGTGGCTTTGCTTGGCTGGCGTTTAAGCATAGGCCCTATTGCTTTGGATTGGACTGGAGATTATCTAAAGAGAGTTATAGAGGCAAGTGAAGAGGGAATTGACGTTGACTTTAGAGAAGCTGTTCTGGCTTGGAGTAAAAAGGATAATCAAGCCTACTCGGAAAGCATTGGACTTCAAATTATTTTTTATGACCTGAAGTTTAATAATCATAAAACAGAATTTTCTTTGAATGTACCAGAAGTTGGTATGCGCTTTAGCGGTCTTGCTATGATAAGGGGATTACTTGCCCCCACAGAAATTGATATTTATGGTCTGGCGGTTGATTATGTTTTGGAGCCTGATTTCTGGGAATCTTCCGATGATAGATCCTTTATGGAAAAGATGGAATCCTTTATAGAGAATTTTCAAACCTCTAAAACTTTGCCCCTTAAACTTGCACAACAATTATTATCAGCCCCTAAATCATCAGTTACCGCAGGTTATTTGCGGCATATTTCTTTGCTTGGCACTAAAATAAGTCTTACGGATCAATTGTCTGGTAATAAATGGGAAATTCCCGAAACGCATTTAAGACTGAGCCGAACAGATTCTGGATTAGACGTTCGCATATTGGGTGATATCCATACGGCAGCGTCCAGTATCATTCCGATTAATGTTTCACTTTCATTTGATAATGAGAAAAAGAAGGCCGTTACAAATATTGCTTTTTCAGGATTAAGGCCAAAAGCTCTTGCGGGCAATATAGAGGCTCTTTCGATTCTCTCCAGTTTTGATATTCCTGCAAATGGTAATGTGGAATTTACCATTGATAGAAATTTTGACATCCATAAGGTCATTTTTGCGCTTTCCTTGGAAGAGGGGTCAATTAATCCAGCCAATCTTTATGAAAAACCTTTAAATATTACGTCCGCGGCTCTTAACGGCTATGTTTTAAAAAGTGAGAGCTCCATCGCTCTTGATGAAATATCGTTACAGCTTGGTAAAACTTATATAAGCGGTTCTGGATTATTATTTGGAACAATAGACAAACCTGGAATAATCTTAAAAGCGGATATAGCGGATTTGCCTTTTTTGGACTTAAAATCTTATTGGCCGGGACAATTTGGCAAGGGTGCCTATGACTGGATTGTCAATAATATTGATGCGGGTATCGTACCAGAAGGTAGACTAGAGGTCTATATAGAGCCAGAAATGTGGCCAGAAGCAGGGAGCCATGAAAGTTTGCCTTATGATGCTATGACTTTCCGTTTTGATTTTCACAATATTAAAGCCCATTATCTTCGTCCAATGCCGGCGCTTGTGGATATTTCGGGAGAGGCCGAACTTAACCTTCGTAATTTCCACATGAAAG
This sequence comes from Emcibacter sp., assembly GCA_021741205.1. GTDB lineage: Bacteria > Pseudomonadota > Alphaproteobacteria > Sphingomonadales > Emcibacteraceae > Paremcibacter. The sequence continues at coordinate 254,008 of JAIOYI010000002.1, read as the reverse complement.
CACAGAGCGGAAAGATTGAACAACTTTCCGTTAAAACAGCAGATCTTCTCTTTTCAGATATTTATAAAAAAGGCGAGAGTTATGCCGACATTAAACTTGTTCTTGATGGAACTGTAGAGGAAATTTTACGGGTCATTGATCATAAACCCCTTGGTTACCCTTCTCAATATGGCATTAAAGAGGGCAGCATAACGGGAGATGCCAGAGCAAATGTAGCCTTGAAATTTCCCCTATTGAAACATGTGAAACTCAGTGATGTCACTTTTTCCGTTAAGGCTGATATTGATCATATTTCCATACCAGAACTCACTGAGAATTTGGCTATTAGTGATGGTAAAATTCAAATGGATGTCGATGGGAGCGGCATTTTGGCCAATGGTGAAATTTTGCTGAATGGTGTGGATTTTGCCATGAATTGGGCGGAAAAATTTGATAAATTAGAAAAACTTCCGACAAAATATGCTCTTAAGGGAAATATTGAGGGAGCAGAATGGGATCAACTTCATTTGCCCTTTGATCCTTATGTGGATGGACCTGTGGAAATGGATTTGATCCTCTATGGTAAGGGGGGAACTCTTTCAAAGGGAAGCGGTCAATTCAATCTTATAAATTCTACAAGCTTCTTTACGCCCATTGGTTGGAACAAAGAAAAGAGTAAGGCGGGGCTTGTGAATTTTGATTTGGAATTTAAGGGGAATGATCATATCAATATCAAAAATATTTTCCTGCAAAGTTCTGATCTTGAGGCTAATCTTGAAATTGATATGATAAAGGGCAATGTGAGCCGTTTTTTCATTCCAAAACTTGTCATGGAAAATACTGATATTATCATGCTTATGGAATGGAACGAGGACAAACAATATTATATTACGTCTCTGACAGGGTCATCTTTTAACAGCAGTTCTTTAATAGAAATTTTAACCGCAACGAAGGGTGAAGATGAACAAATAAGGCTTCCTGATTTTGATTTGGAAGCGGAATTTGATGAGCTTCTCACCAGAAATAATGTGCGATTAAAGGGGATAACATTATCCGCAAGATATAGAAATCAGGATTTTACTCATATTAATTTTGACGGAAAATTGGGTGAGGATAAGAACATAAGTATTGCCGTTTCTCCAGAGGGTAATATTCGTAAACTGAACTTTACCAGTGATGATGCCGGAGAAGCCTTAAGAGGCATTGGATTGTTTAATCTTGGCGTGCGTGGAGACATGGTTCTTACAGCAGATATGGTTAATCATGAGCGTGGTACTTCATTGGGGGGGCATGTGGACATAACCGATTTTAAAGTCACAAGCTCCCCTCAATTTTCAAAATTGCTCGCTGAGAAGAAGTTTTCAAAAGCTCAGGAGGAATTAGAAAAGGGTGGGTTATCTTTTAGCGATTTTGAAATGGATTTTCGAAGTTATAACGGTGTTATGGAAATTAACAAAGGTAGGGCGCGTGGCGATATGCTTGGGATAACACTTGATGGTGTTGTGGATCAGGCCTATGACGAAATGAACTTGTCAGGCACCATAATACCCGCTTATGGCATTAATTCCTTGCTCGGCAATATTCCCTTAATTGGGACAATATTAACGGGAGGAAAGGGACAAGGAATTTTTGCAGCAACCTATAGCATTAGTGGCCCCTTAAATGATCCAGAAGTTAAGATTAACCCTCTCTCAGCTTTGGCTCCTGGAATATTACGCAATATCTTTAGTGCAATAGGGGGTAAGAAAAAGTCGTTGCGGGAAAAGGCAGAGGAAATCCAAAAAATAAATCCAGACACCAACAGCATCCCAGATAGCAAGAATGCCAAAGATCCCGTAAAAGAGAATTAGTTTTTTTATTCGGGTTTGATCAGAATATGTTTTTTCTTACCAGAAGACAATTTTATGGTGCCTTCTACATTAATATCACCCGTGGTAATGATGGCCTCCTCATTGGAAATTTTCTCATCATTTAATTTGGCTCCCCCCTGTTTTATAAGGCGTCTTGCTTCTCCCTTTGATTGGGCAAGACCACTTTTTACATAAAGATCACTGATCGCTACGCCTTTTTCCAATTCGGCTTTATTCAAAAGTACAGTAGGAAGATCAGCGGAAAGTGATTTTTGTTCAAATGCCATTTTGGCGATATCTTCTGCTGCTATTGCGGCAGCTGTGCCATGACAAAGACTTGTTGCTTCATTGGCCAGAATTTTCTTGGCTTCATTGATTTCTGATCCTTCCAAGGATTCAAGACGTTTGATCTCAGCAAGGGGAAGCTCAGTAAAGAGGCGCAGAAACTTACCCACATCCGCATCAGCCGTATTGCGCCAGAATTGCCAGAAGTCATAAGAGGACAACATATCATCATTAAGCCACACAGCACCGGTCATGCTTTTTCCCATTTTTTGCCCGCTTGCCAAAGTCACCAGAGGCGTTGTAAGGCCAAAAACCTCTCTTTGATCAACTCGTCTGTTTAATTCAACGCCGTTAATAATATTACCCCATTGATCCGACCCCCCCATTTGCAGGGCACAATCATATTTGCGTCCCAGTTCCAAATAGTCATAGGCCTGAAGGATCATGTAGTTGAATTCCAGAAAAGTCATAGGCTGTTCCCGCTCAAGCCTAAGTTTCACACTATCAAATGTCAGCATACGGTTGATGGTGAAATGAATCCCCATATCCCTTAAAAAATCAATATAGCTTAATTGATCGAGCCAATCGGCATTATTGACCATCACGGCATCAGTTGGGCCATCGCCAAAGATAAGATATTTTTCAAAAACTTGGCGGATGCCGTCCATATTGGTATTGATATCATCATCGGTGAGCATTTTGCGGGATTCGTCCCGTCCCGTCGGGTCACCTATGCGGGTTGTGCCGCCGCCCATAAGGACGATTGGCTTATGGCCAGCCTTTTGTAAATGACGTAGCATCATAATTTGAACAAGCGATCCCACATGCAGGCTTGTGGCCGTGCAATCAAAACCAATATAGGCCGGCATCGCATTTCCCATTAATTTATGGTCAAGGGCATTCAAATCTGTACATTGATGAACATATCCACGGTCAATCATATTTTGCAGGAAATCGGATTTTGGGATAAAATTGTCCATTATGTTTGTCATTTTCTTTTCTTTTCCAATAAATAGGTGATCTCATTAGCCGCATCATGTAGCATATCTTTAAAGATTTAAAAATGGAAACTTGAATTGAATTTTTCAGAAAAACAATATTTGGCCATAGGATTGATGAGCGGAACCTCTATGGATGGTGTGGACTGTGTCCTTATCAAAAGCGATGGTAATTACGCGAATGTAGTGGGAAAGGCGGTGCATATTCCCTATGATCATGAATTACGTCACAAAATATCACAAGGCATGGCGGAGGCCATAAAGCTTGGCCATCCTTCAAAGATGACTGAACACTTATATATATTGGAAAAGTGGCTGACGGATATTCACGGTGATGCGGTTGCTGAAATATTGTCTGCAAATGGACTGACTTCAGATAATATTGATGTTGTGGGATTTCATGGACAAACTTTGCTCCATAAACCAGATGAACGATTTAGCTGGCAAATTGGGGACGGACAAAGACTAGCCAATCTAATTCAAATTCCTGTTGTGAATGATTTTAGACGAAAGGATGTGGAGCATGGCGGACAAGGGGCACCCTTGGTGCCTATTTACCACCATGCGCTGATTAAGGGGCTTTCTGATCCAGATTATCCTATTGCCATTGTTAATATTGGCGGGGTGAGCAATATCACATGGATGGGCAGTGAAAAAGAGGGCCATATGCTTGCCTTTGATACGGGACCTGGTAATGCTTTTCTTGATGACTGGATAGCAAAACATACAGGCGACCCTATGGACAGGGACGGCATGATATCGAGAGAAGGCACTATAGACGCCGCCTTGGTAGAACAATGGTTGGATAATGGTTATTTTCATCAACCGCCACCCAAATCATTGGACCGCAACGGTTTTATTCTTGCAGGCTTGGAAGGTCTTTCTCTTGCGGATGGCGCAGCAACCCTATTGGAATTTACCGTAAAATCCATTCATACGGCGATTACGCATTGTCCGAAAAAACCAAAACATATCTATATTTGTGGTGGAGGTCGCCACAATAAGACGTTGATGGCGGGACTAGAACGCTATGATATTCCTGTGAGTGTGGTGGAAAAGATTGGTTGGCAGGGGGATTTTCTCGAAGCTGAAGCTTTTGCCTTTTTGGCCTGTCGTCACCTAAAAGGACTGCCCATAACTTTTCCAGGGACAACGGGTGTTAGCCAGTCATCCCTGGGGGGCGTTTTATATAAACCTGAAAAAAATTAGTAACCGAGCCGTGCGGTTAGATATTTGTCAACTTCTTGCACAAGCGGGGCGTGATAATCCACATAAAGATGATCCGCACCTTCAATTTTGTTATATTGAACTGTAATGCTTTTCTGAGCTTTTAGTTTATCCACAAGTTTTTGTACGGAATTTTCGGTTACAACATTGTCCGCCGTACCTTGAATAATTTGACCAGATGCAGGGCAGGGTGCCAGAAAGCTGAAATCATAGAGATTTGCGGGTGGAGAAACCGAGAGAAAGCCTTCTATTTCAGGGCGACGCATCAAAAGTTGCATTCCAATCCATGCCCCAAATGAATATCCTGCAACCCAGCAGCTAGAAGCATCTTGATTATGGGACTGTATCCAGTCTAATGCTGCCGCTGCATCACTTAATTCGCCAATGCCATCATCATAGATCCCTTGACTTCGTCCAACACCACGGAAATTAAAGCGTAGAACAGAAAATCCCCGGCGTTTAAAGGAATGATAAAGATAATAACAAACTTTATGATTCATATTACTACCAAATTGAGGATCAGAATGAAGTATCAATGCGATAGGGGGGTGATCCCCTTTGCCCTCTTGATAACGACCCTCAAGACGCCCATCTGGGCCGTTGAAAATGACTTCAGGCATATTGGTTTATTTTCCTTAAAGTTAAAATGACCCTTATTAGATTATATAGGGTGTATATATTTGTTATCAAGTTCATCTCTTGACGTTGTGGTCTGTTAAACTTATATGAGTTATTATAATTGCAACGCTTACGCATGAATTGCCGAATCTATGGTTTTATACCATAAAAGCATATATAAATAGCAAGAGAGAAATAGGTATTATAAAAATGTTTGATAATCTGCGTCATGATATTTCTGTTGTTTTGGAGCGGGATCCCGCTGCAAAATCAAAACTAGATGCCTTAATTTCTTATCCTGGAGTTCATGCGCTGATATATTATCGTATGGCACATTGGGCGTGGGAAAATGGATTCACCACCTTGGGGCGATTTTTATCCCATATTGGTCGTTTTTTGAGCGGCATAGAAATTCATCCTGGCGCCAAAATAGGAAAAGGTGTTTTTATCGATCACGGTATGGGCGTTGTTATCGGCGAAACCGCAGAGGTTGGCGATAATGTAACCCTGTATCAAGGGGTGACCTTGGGCGGAACGTCGCTGGAGGGTGGAAAACGTCATCCCACCTTGGAAGAGGGCGTTATTGTTGGTGCGGGGGCAAAAATTCTTGGCCCCATTACCATTGGAAAAAATGCCCGTGTTGGCTCAAATGCCGTTGTGGTAAAATCCGTTTCAGAAAATATGACGGTTGTGGGAATACCCGCCAAGGCCGTTCAATCGGCCTATACCAAAGAGCTTAAAGATTTTTGTGCTTATGGTATGCAAACGAATGATGTGCCAGATCCTATTGCGCGGTCATTGGAGGGTATTTTCGATATGGTCTGCGGCCTAAAAAGCAGGGTTGAGGAACTTGAACTGGAACTTGCGGAGAAAGAGGTACGGGATATCGTTCAAAAAGCCGTAAAACCCTGTAAACCAAAGAAAGCCAGTACAGCAAAAGCCGTTAAAACAGAAACCACGCCTTAAGATGATTTATCTGGATCATAATGCGACAACCCCCATAAAACCCGAAGTCATAGAAGAAATGGTCAGGGTGATGAAAATTGGGGGAAATCCATCATCGGTTCATGGGGTGGGGCGCCGTGCCAAGACTGTTTTGGAACAATCCCGCCAGACTATTGCAAAAATTATTAACTGCCGTCCTCAAAAAATTATTTTTACCAGTGGCGGAACAGAGGCCAACAATATCGCCGCAAAGATAACGGGTCTTGATCATATTATTATATCAGCCATAGAACATGATTCAATTCTTAGGCTCAGGGATAACTTTACAGGAACAATAGATATATTGCCCGTGGATAGCATGGGATATGTTTCAGCGGACGACTTAAAAGAACGTCTTAAGAATTCTGGGCCTCATACGCTTGTTTCTATTATGCTGGCCAATAACGAAACTGGTGTTATTCAGGATATTAAGAATCTTGCAGACATCACCCATGATGCGGGGGCCTATTTCCACTGTGATGCCATTCAGGCCTTGGGCAAGATTTCGCTGGATTTTAGGGCGCTTGGCGTTGATATGTTGTCGCTTTCTGCCCATAAAATAGGAGGTCCCCAAGGGGTGGGAGCTTTGGTTGCCTTAGAAAAAATAAATATTGACCCCATTATTCTGGGCGGAGGTCAAGAAGTAGGCAGACGTTCTGGTACAGAAAATATTGCGGGCATTGCAGGATTTGCAAAGGCTGTGAGTTTAGTGCCAGATCAACGGCAAAAAATGGATAGCCTTAGACAATTACGGGATTATATGGAGCGAGAAATTGCGGCCTATGCTAGGGACGCCGTATTTTATGGGGCGCAGTCACAAAGACTACCCAATACATCCACCATCTTAATGCCGCATGTTACGAGTGAAATCCAAGTCATGGCCTTTGATCTTGAAGGTATTTGTGTGAGTTCGGGGTCTGCCTGCTCATCGGGTAAGGTAAAGCCCTCTCATGTTGTTGCTGCCATGGGAGGTGGGGTTGAACAGGCTCTGTCAACGATTCGTGTAAGTCTTGGATTTGAAACGACAAAAGAGGATGTGGAGGCTTTTATTGTAGCTTGGAAAAAAATTTATAGCAGAAAAAAGAAGACAATATGATGTCCGCTCTGAAATTTCCCCTATATCTGGATAATCAGGCTACAACGCCCCTTGATCCAAGGGTGTTGAAGGCTATGATGCCTTATTTTACGGAAAAATTTGGTAATCCTCATTCCTTGAGCCATGCCTATGGTTGGGAGGCTTTGGCAGGCGTGGATATGGGGCGCAGACAAGTGGCGGACTTAATTGGTGCGGAGCCAGACGAGATCATATTCACATCGGGCGCTACAGAATCCAATAATCTAGCCATTAAGGGTATTGCTTATGCGGCCTACCCTCAAAAAAATCATATCATTACCGTTGCAACCGAGCATAGTAGTCTTCTTGAATGTTTTAAAACTCTTGAACGGTCTGGCTTTCTGGTTACTTATTTGCCCGTGAATAAGGAGGGGCTGATTAACCTTGATGACCTATCACATGCGCTACAATCTAAGACGTCTCTTGTTTCTGTTATGGCGGTTAATAATGAAATTGGTGTGATTCAGGATATTTATAAAATAGCTGAAATTTGTGCCGAAAGAGATATTATTTTTCATACGGATGCGGCACAGGCGGTGGGAAAAATTTCTCTTGATGTGGGGGCATCTCCCATAGATTTATTAAGTATTTCAGGACATAAAACCTATGGTCCAAAGGGGGTTGGCGCTCTCTATATCAGTAACCATAGTAAGCTCAGTCCCTTTGCCCTATTTGACGGCGGAGGACAGGAACGGGGATTTCGGTCTGGCACATTGTCGCCTGCCTTATGTGCGGGGCTTGGGGCGGCTTGTGATATTGCAAGAACCGAGATGACACAGGATTATGATCATATTGCTCATTTAGCAGAAAAAATTAAAACATCTCTTTTGAAAGAATGTGATGGAATTTCTTTAAATGGATCAGATCAACATCGGTATCCCGGTAATCTAAATTTTACTCTTAAAGATGTGACGGCAGATCAATTGATCAAAGAGCTTCGTAATATTGCATTTTCCAGTGGGTCGGCCTGCGCTTCGGGAAAAGTGGAAACGTCCCATGTTTTGCGGGCGCTAGACCTTAGTAAGGATCAAATAAAATCCTCATTCCGTTTGGGGCTTGGCCGGATGACGACCGTTGAAGAGGTTGATTTTGCCGTGGGTGAAATTATCCAAGCTGTCCAAAAAATCAGAAAAAAGTTGTAAAGGACAATTTAATTTGTCCCTTCAGAAAATCTTTTTAACGCTACATAGGCTGTGGAATTGATGGGCGTTTTTATGGCATGTTTTTGACCAAGCCTGTGAATTGTGCCTTGAATCCATTCCAGTTCAAGTTTTTTACCCGCCCGAAAATCCAGACATTGTGATGAAATAAGATCACTTTTCTCATTTAAGGAAGCGATCATGGCAAGGTTTTTGTCTATAATATCTGTGGGTAAAATAATGTCCATAGCCTGAGCCAGATTAAAAACCTCATACATGGCTTGCTTGAATAATTCCTTAGTGTCGGGATTATGACATAAGCTTACCGCACCAAGATTGGTCAATGTGCCTAGGGCTGCATTGGCAGAAAGCACAACAAATTTAGACCAGAGCATAACGTCCATATTTTTGGCGTGTACTGGATTTAATCCGGCTTCTGCTAGAATATTTTCGAGTATTTCTATTCTGTGACTTGGTTTGTGATCAAATTCTGCAAAATGAATGGTATTGTTGCCGCCCGAATGTGTGATGATGCCGGGAGATTTAATATTGGCCGATACATAAATGGATCCGCCAAGGGTTCTGCCTTTTCCCACAATATTTGAAATAAGATCGACGGATTCTACGCCATTTTGCAAGGTAAGAATAAAGCTGTCCTTAGTCATAAGGGGTAAACAGCTGCGGGCCGCAGTCTCAGTATCATAAAGTTTTACACAAAAAAGGATAAGGTCAACGGGCGCTATATTATCCGTATTTTCATAAGCCTGCGCGGGGTAAATATGGATGTCGCCGTCCTGTGATAATAATTTAAGGCCATTGGAATTGATGGCATTCTTATGCGCTCCACGGGCGATGAAGGTGACATTGTGCCCTACAAGGGCAAGCTTTGCACCAAGAAATCCCCCCATACCGCCGCTGCCCATGATTGCGATACGCATTATCATTCCTCATCTAAAAAATTCAAAACCATTTCAGCATATTCAACGGGTTTTTCCGCATGAAGCCAGTGACCAGCGCCTTCTAGGGTGGTAATTTCTGCTTTGGGAAAGAGGTCGTAAATCGCTTCAAAATAATCATCTTTCACATAATGGGACAAAGATCCCCGAATAAACAGGCTTTTGCCGTAAAAAGGTGCGCCGTTGGGGGCAGTTGCAATATTTTCATATCCCTTATGAAGTCCATCCACATTAATGCGCCAAATAAATTTATTATCCTCGTTTCGCGTAAGATTAGTTAGGAGAAACAGCCTTACTTCATGGGTATCAACATAGTCCGCTAAGATTTTTTCCGCTTCCTTGCGAGAGGTCGGTGCAAGTCGACTAACGGCGCTTAGTCCTTCGAATATTTGGTCATGATGATGAGGATAGGCGACAGGGGCAATATCACCAATGATGAGCTTTGATATGCGGGACTGAAAATTTAAGGCCACCTGCATAGCAACTTTACCACCAAGAGAATGGCCCATGAGAGCCACATTATTTAAGGTATGATCATCCATGAATTCAATAATATCTGACGCCATGGCTTCAAATGATGTGTCATTATCATGGGGGGAATTGCCGTGATTTCTTAAATCCAGACAATAGACTGTGTAATGGGGGCTGAAATATTTGACAAGGGTGCGGAAATTGCTGGCCGATCCGAAAAGACCATGCAAAATAATCAGGGTTGGACCCGTGCCCATCTGGAAATAATTTAGTTTCATAAGAACTATGATAACCGAAATATTTTAAGAGTGTGATGTTTAATTAAAAAAAACAAAAAAAGAAGCAAGCCCCGGGGTAAGGAGCTTGCTTCGGCAAGACAGATGTGAGGGGTAGTAGGGAATTACCATTTAAAAGTAATTTCACCTGTCTTGTTGTCTACGAATAATTCTGTAGTTTGCGTATTTCTTAACAATAAATTGCACTTTATTTGAGGTGAATAAAAGTCTCCTGCGGTGAAAGGTCATTTTATTGCGATAAGGGAGAGGATGGTTCTTGTATAAGAGAGGGAATTGCTAGTGCTTTTAAGATATAAGGCATAATTTTGGAGACAATAACCGCAACACCTTCCGCATTGGGATGCATGGCATCATATTGATTTAAAGATGGTTCTCCTGCGACATCTTCTAGAAAAAATGGGTATAACATATGATTATATTGGGTAGATAATTCAGGAAAAATTCGGTTAAATTCTGCGCTATATTCTGCGCCCATATTAGGGGGGGATAGCATACCTGCAACGATAGTTTTGATTTTATTATTGTTGAGATAGGACAAGATTATATCCATATTTGCACGGGTAATCTCTGGGGCAATACCCCGTAAGGCATCATTTGCACCAAGTTCCACAATTACAAGATCAGGTTTGGTGCCAGACAAAACCCAAGGAAGTCTAGCAACACCACCAGAGGATGTGTCACCAGATACACTTGCATTAATAACTGTCACGGCATAACCATCTTGTTTTAATTTTTGCTCTAACTGTGCGGTAAAGCTTTGCTCTGGGAAAAGCCCATAACCTGCGGTCAAGCTGTCACCGAAGACCAAAACTGTATAATTATTGGCCATAACAATCGATGCGTTAATCGCTATAAATAACAAAGATGTCGCAAACATCTTGATAGTTTTTAAAACAGTCATATCTTTACACCTAAAGCAATCATAAGTTTATTTAATTATTTAAGGGATCATAATGTTAAATATGGCTATTTTACAGCTGAGAAATATTTTTCTTTCTTTTCAGGGGGAGGGGCATGACGTGCGGGTTCTTAACGGTGTTAATCTTGACATTGATAAGGGTTGCTCGGTCGCCATATTAGGGCCGTCAGGATCTGGAAAATCAAGCCTCTTATCCATTATGACGGGACTTGAGAAACAAACGAGCGGCAGTGTTAGCGTTAATGATCATATTTTGGATCATATGAATGAAGACAAATTGGCTCTGTTTCGCCGTGATAATATTGGTATTATCTTGCAATCCTTTCACCTTATTCCAACCATGACGGCGCTTGAGAATGTTGCGGTTCCCTTAGAACTTTCGGGCAGGAAGGATGCTCTTGAGATAGCAAAAGAGGCCCTGGACCATGTGGAGCTATCACACAGATTAAATCATTATCCATCCCAGTTATCGGGCGGAGAGCAACAAAGGGTTGCAATAGCCCGTGCCTTGGCGCCTAATCCTAAGATTATTTTTGCTGATGAACCGACGGGAAATCTGGACGTTAAAACGGGTGCCAAGATTATTGATCTGATTTTTGATTTACAGAAAAAATTCAATACGACGCTTGTGATTATTACCCATGACACCGCCGTGGCCGACCATTGTGATCGTATTTTGCGTATGGAAGATGGTCTTGTGATCGAGGCAGATCAAAAAAAGGTTGCAGAATGAGAAAATCTCCTTCTCATGCTCAAACGGGAGCTGTTTTAAAATTTGCAGTTAGAGAGATGCGCGCTCTGTTCCAGAATTTTAAGATTTTTTTTGCCAGTCTTTTTCTCGGCACCGTCATCATGGCGGGCGTCGGTTCGGTAACAGCGAATATATCGGATAGTATAAAGCAGGATGGACAAATACTTCTTGGAGGTGATGTGGAAATTGGTCAGACGCAACAGCCCCTAGAGGATAAGGCACTGACCTATATTGCTGAATTTGGCGACTTATCCGAAATCGCCAATTTGCGCAGTATGTTGCATGCGGAAAATGACAGCAGCCTGGTGGATTTAAAAGTTATCGATCAGGCCTATCCGCTTTATGGTGAGCTTTCCCTTATGGGACAGAAATATAGTTATGACATTTTGGCTCGAAAGAGCGAGGGTTATGGCATTCTGCTTTCGGATGCCTTGGCGGCTAGGTTGAATTTGACAGTCGGCGGTATGGTAAGGCTTGGCACCGAAATATATCAGGTACGGGGCATTATCAAAAAAGAACCCGATGCTACTACACAGGGTTTTCAACTTGCACCAAGTGCCTTTATCTCACGGAGCAGCCTTTCTGAAAATGACCTTATACAGCCAGGGAGTCTTGTTCGATATTATTATAGAATTAAATTAAATCAAAACATCAGCAACACTATTTTTATCAATGCCATAAAAATGACTTTTCCTGAAAATGGCTGGCAAATAAGGGACAGCAGCAGCGGTGGTGCGGGCCTGATACGTTTTATAGACAGGATGGGTCAATTTATGACCCTTGTGGGCTTGACGGCCCTACTTATTGGTGGTGTTGGGGTTAGCAATGCTGTGCGCACCTATTTGTCCAGAAAAACCAATACAATCGCTATTTATAAAATATTGGGTGGTACAGGTCGGACGATCTTGTGGATTTATTTAATGCAAATTCTGATGGTGGCCGCTGCGGCGATTATGTTGGGTCTTATGGTGGGGGCAATATTGCCGATTATGGCGGGTGGAATATTAAAAGACAGTCTTCCGCTCGAATTAAGCATAACATTTTATGCAAAACCTTTGCTTCTTGCAGCCTTTTATAGTTTTACGATTGCTGTGATTTTTACGCTTTGGCCTTTGGGTCAGGCCATGCAAACGCCCGCCGCTCATTTGTTTCGGCAAATGGTGAATGAGAAAAAACAACTTAATCCACCATTTGTTTATGGTTTGGTGATTTTTATGTTAGCGGCACTATTTATTTCTGTTGTGATTTATATGTCGGAATATCGCATGCTTGCCGCTATGACCCTTGGGGCGGCAATGGGTGCTTTTTTGATATTATATGGGTTGGCTTTTGTGGTGAAGCATATTGCACGAAAATTCTTACAGCGAACAAAAACAATATTACGCCCCATCTTTAAAATCACTCTAAGCAATATTTATAGACCAGGAAATTCCACCACATCCATTATGATTTCACTGGGTCTTGGTTTAATATTATTTACCACAATCGGATTGGTGGAAAATAATCTCACACGGGATATCACAGGCCGGATCAATAATGAGGCACCGTCTTTTTTCTTTATTGATCTTCAAAAATCACAACAGGATGATTTTATGGATTTTATGGAGAACCATAAAGGAATTGAAGCATATCGTATGGTTCCCAATCTGCGCGGCAGAATTACGCATGTGAAAGCCATAGAATCCAGCAAGGTTCAGGTAAGCCCAGAAGGGGAATGGATATTACGGGGCGATAGAGGACTTAGTTTCAGCCCCACATTGCCGTCTGATAATGTTATTGTGGCAGGGACTTGGTGGCCACAAAACTATGCAGGCCGGCCAGAAATATCCATTTCAGAGCAGATGGCAACGAGTATGATGCTTACCATAGGTGATGAGATAACAGTTAATATACTTGGACGTAATTTTAGTCTGCCCATATCTTCTGTTCGTCGCTTTAGCTGGGAAAATTTTGGTATAAATTATGTCATGATGTTGGATCCTTCGACCTTAAAATCGGCTCCCTTTACTTATGTGGCAACCGCAAAGGTTAAGACGTCGGAAGAAGATTTTATTTACCAAAAATTATATGAAAAATTTCCCAATGTTTCGATTGTCCGCATGAAGGATATCTTAAGTGATACCATGGCATTATTTCATAAAATTTCTTTGGCCATTGATATATTAGCCGCCATTACAATTAGTTCAGGCATTCTTGTCTTGGCGGGAGCCATTGCGGCCGGTCATAGGGCGCGGTTATATGATGCGGCCATATTAAAAGTGATTGGGGCGACCCGTCTTGATATTCTCGCCGCTTATGTACTTGAATTTATTGTCTTGGGATTTGCGGTTGGGGTAGCGGCAATCGTTATGGGAACACTTGCGGCCTATAGTATTGTAAAATTTATGATGGAATTGTCTTGGTCGATGCCTTTTGATGTTCCTTTAATGACTGTATCGGCAAGTATCGCGATGACATTGCTTTTTGGTGCGGGAAGTATTTGGTTTTCTATGTCGGTTCGTCCGTCACAAATTTTAAGAAATCCATAACATTAAAAATCAGGCTCTGAGGTAAAGCGTATTTTTTCTTTGGTATAGGGATGGGTGATGGTCAACATTTCTGCATGAAGCATAAGCCGATCTGTCATAGAAAGAGCTTTTTGATGGGCATAGAGCGTGTCCCCTAATATAGGGTGGCCTATGGTCAGGGCATGTACTCTTAATTGGTGCGTGCGACCCGTTACAGGATAGAAGGCCACTCTTGTGTAATTTTTCCCGCGTTTCAGAACTTTCCATCGGGTGAGGGCTTGTTTTCCATTGACAACATCAACAATATGCAAGGGACGGTTTGGCCAATCAAGCATAAGGGGTTGATCTATTTCACCCTCATCCTGTTCAACTATGCCGTAAAGATGGGCAATATAGGATTTCTCCGTATATCTTTTTTCAAATTGCATGCTGATATGTCGGTGGGCTTTCTTGTTCAAAGCCATGATCATAATGCCCGATGTATCCATATCAAGTCTGTGAACAACGGTTGCGGAGGGAAATTTTTCTTGAACTCTAAGGCTTAGACTGTCTTTCATTGTTTCCTTACGTCCCGGAACCGATAATAATCCACTGGGCTTATTTAAGACCACAATATCTTTATCCTGATATAAAATATCCAAGGGGGAGATAGGGGGATTATAATCAATTAACATAGAAAAACCTTTAAAATAGATGTTCCTTAGTAACCTTATTTATGACATTATGTAAGGGTAAAAAAATAAAAAACATTAACTCAATGTGGGATAATAACATTATGACCTTTAAACAAATATTCCTTTTTGTTGCACTCTTTTTCTCTCTTTCTGTTTATTCGCTTTCTCATGGTGCTGAAAAATCACCAACAGATAGTATTCAGCTGAATTATGAACGCTTTCAGTTGGATAATGGTTTGACGGTGATTGTTCATGAAGATCATAAAGCCCCTGTTGTTTTTGTGGGGGTTTGGTATCATGTGGGATCAAAGGATGAGCCAGTGGGCAAAACGGGCTTTGCGCATTTATTCGAACATTTAATGTTTAATGGTACCGAAAACTATGATGACGATTATTTTAAACCCTTGCAGGAAATTGGTGCAACGAGCATGAACGGCACCACATGGCTTGATCGGACAAATTACTATCAGACCGTGCCAACGGGGGGGCTTGACCGTGCATTATGGATGGAATCGGAGCGAATGGGGCATTTGCTTGGGGCGATCAGTCAGGAAAAGCTTGATGAACAGCGTGACGTGGTTAAAAATGAAAAAAGGCAAGGGGATAACCGCCCCTATGCTATGGCGGAATATCTGGAATCAGAAGGATTATTCCCGAAAGATCACCCCTATCATCATTCCACAATCGGTTCGATGGAGGATTTAAGCAACGCCAGTATTGACGATGTAAAGGGCTGGTTTAAAAAATATTATGGCGCGACCAATGCGGTTGTGGTTCTTGCGGGTGATATTGATGTGAAAATGGCAAAGACTTTGATGGAGAAATATTTTGCTGATGTGGAACCAGGGGAGGCCTTGGTACAGAAAAAATCATGGGTTCCCGATCGGACGATAAATACGGCTGAAGTAATGTATGATAAGGTGCCACAGCCAGAAATTCGTTATTTATGGGCTGTCCCAGGGCGCACAGAAGAAGAAACCGCTTACTTAAGCCTTGCAAGCGCTATATTGGGAACGGGCAAGAATGCACGTCTTTATAAAGAGCTTATCCATAACAATAAATTGGCGACCAATGTTTCTGTTTATGTCCAGAAATTCGAATTGGCCAGTATTTTTGCCATTAACGTAACCTTAAAGCCAGAGTCTGATCTGGATGAGGTTAAAAAAATCATAGAAGATAATTTGGCAAAATTTCTAAAAGAAGGGCCAGAGAAACAGGAATTGGCGCGAGTAAAGGCCATATTAGACGGCGATGCCATTCGGTCTTTGGAGTCCGTTTCAGGTAAGGGCCAAATGCTCGCAACGGGGGAGCTTTATGCCTCGGACCCAAATTTTATCAATAGATCACTTGGCTGGGTGAATGGGGCAAGCCGTGCAGACGTACAAAATGCGGCAAAGAAATGGCTGTCGGATGGTTCATATCAGCTTACTATTTTACCTCATGGAAATCATAAGGCAGGAATCGCTAGCGCAGACCGCAGTAAAATGCCAGAAATGACAAAAATTTCATCTCTTAAATTGCCACCGCTTCAGCAGGGGCAACTGCATAATGGCATAAAAGTCATTCTCGCTGAACGCAATACTGTTCCTGTGGTTAATATGAGTATTCAATTTGATGCTGGCACAGCCAGTGATCAAAATGGTCATGAGGGCACTGCAAATTATGCTTTCGGCTTGATGAATGAGGGCACCAAAAGCTTAACGTCTTTGGAAATGGCCAATAAAAAGGAAATGTTGGGGGCTGATATAGGTTTTGATAATGGTCGGGACTCTTCCAGTATAAGCCTTTCAGCGTTAAAGAAAAATCTGGCTCCTTCTATAGAACTTTGGGCGGATGTTGTGCAGAACCCAGCCTTTAGAGACGTTGATTTTGAACGGGACCGTGGACTTATTCTTAATCGGATCGAACAAGAAAAGATTGATCCACAATCTATTGCTATGAACCTTCTGAAGAAAAAAGTTTATGGCAAAGATCATCCTTATGGGCTGTCAGAAACAGGCACAGAAGATTCTATAAAATCAATGACCCGTGATGATTTGTTTGATTTTATCAATGGTTGGATACGGCCTGACAATGCTACTATTTTTGTGGTAGGCGATACGACATTAGAAGACATAATGCCGTCGCTCGAGAAAAATTTTGGCCAATGGCAAAATCCGAAAGTTACCTTGGCCAAGAAAAATTATCCTAAAACTCAAGACGAAAAAGTGAAACGAATATATTTGGTGGATAAACCCAATTCACCGCAGGCAACGATTATGGCGGGTCATCTTGCGCCGTCATTTGGTGATAAGGATTTTTTTGACATTAAGGCCTTGAATGAAATTCTAGGTGGGAATTTCTCATCACGTCTTAATATGAATCTGAGAGAGGATAAGGGTTGGGCTTACGGTGCTTATAGTGGCATTACAACCGCTAAGGAGAAAGGACTTTATCTTTTCGTCGCCCCTGTACAGATTGATAAAACCGCGGAAGCCATGCAGGAAATTTTAAAAGAGGTTTCTGAAATTAAGGATATTTTACCGCCGACGGATGATGAGGTGGATTTGATGCAGAAGAACAAAATCCTGACCTTACCGGGAATGTTTGAGCAGGGAAAGGCTCTACTTGGTTATATGATGGATAATAAGGCCAGAGGACGGGCGTATAATTATGCCGAAACATTGCCAGAAAAATATCAGACTTTGAATAAGGATATTCTGTTGAAAATGGCACAAAATTATCTGAAACCGGATAGCTTAACATGGATTGTTGTGGGGGATTTGTCTAAGATAGAGCAAAAAATTCGGGCGCTCAATATGGGGCAGGTTGAGATTGTTGACGCTGAGGGGAATATTATTCCCTAATCATTAGGCATAAAAAATGAAGAGGCTGCTTTATAGGCGGCCTCTCATTGTAATATAAAACAATACAGCAAATTATTTTTGTAATTTGAAGCTTGCAAAACGCTTGTTAAATTGAGCAACCCGACCTTTGTCAGCTACTTTTTTCGTTCCGCCAGTCCAAGCAGGATGAGATTTTGGATCAATTTCCAAATTCATCGTGTCACCTTCTTTTCCCCATGTGGAAAAAGTTTTATAGCTACTGCCGTCTGTCATAACCACGTTAATTTCGTGATAGTCTGGATGTGTATTCTGTTTCATCGCTATTCTTCTCCGCGAAAATTTATTGCGCCTGTATACTCAACTCATATGATGAAAGCAAGGATAACTTTGCAGTTTTTTAAAGCAATATGTCACTTTAATTTGTAATCAACATTGTTCCATTAGATTATGCCTGCTATATGCATGTCATGCTAAAATTACAAAGGACTTAAATAATAAATGCAAAGACCAATACCATCCATTACGGTGGGACAAGCAGAAATAGCACCTCCTCGGGGAAAAGTTACTGAAATTAGTTTATTATGGCATTTTCTTTCTCATTATAAAAAAACTATGGTTGGGGCGCTTATCGCATTGCTTTTTGCATCTGGAGCTACTTTGATGATTCCTATGGCCTTTCGGCATATGATTGATGTGGGATTTTCAGGAGAGCAAACAAATTTAATTAATTTATATTTTGGTCTTTTGCTTGTTGTGGCCTTGGTGTTGGCTGTGGCAACATTTTCACGTTTTTATCTTGTGACGTGGCTCGGGGAACGGGTTGTGACAGACATAAGGCAGGCTGTTTTTAATAATGTAATACGTTTAAGCCCCACCTTTTTTGAAAAAAATATGTCTGGGGATATTATTTCAAGGCTCACAACTGATACAACCGTTATTCAGTCTGTCGTGGGATCAACCGTATCGGTTGCCTTACGGAATATACTAACCTTGGTTGGTGGACTTGCACTTATGGCGATCACAAGTGCTAAGATGTTGGGTTTGGTATTGTTGGTGGTGCCAGTTGTTGTTGTTCCTATAATTTTTTTGGGTAGACGGGTGCGTAAATTATCCAGTTTAGCCCAACAAAAGATTGCAGAATCCAGTGCTATGGCCAATGAAACTATCGGGGCAGTGCAAATCATACAAGCTTTTACCCAAGAACGAAGAGAATCGAAAAAATTTAAAATTTCTATTGAACGGTCTTTTGGGGCATCCGTTGATCGTATTTTTGTCAGAGCATTGCTTACAGGTATCGTGATTTTACTGATTTTCGCATCGATGGATTTAATTCTTTGGGTTGGAGCCCATGATGTGATTTCAGGTCATATGACGGGAGGAGAACTTGCCTCCTTTGTGATGTATGCAGCACTGGTTGCGGGAGCCGTTGGTTCATTAAGTGAAGTTTACGGGGAATTACAGAAAGCCGCAGGAGCTATAAGTCGCTGTATCGAGATCATATCAACAAAAACAGATATCGAGATTCCTGACACTCCACTTTCTTTTCCAGCGCAGGATAAGGGAAAAATAAATTTTAATCATGTGACGTTCACCTATTCTTCAAGACCCGATGAAAAAATTCTAGATGATTTTTGTCTTTCAGTTGCAAAGGGGGAAACTCTTGCCATTGTTGGGCCTTCTGGTGCGGGAAAATCTACGGTATTTCAGCTGATTCAACGATTTTATGATCCGCTGGACGGCGCAATACTCATAGACGGCGTTAATATTAGAGAAGCAGATCCAGAAGAGGTGCGCAAGCAGCTTGCCATTGTTCCACAGGACAGTGTTATTTTTGCGACAAGTGTTGAAGAAAATATAAGATACGGTAACCCACAAGCAACAGATGAGATGGTTAGTGCCGCAGCGAAGGCGGCTCGTGCGTATGAATTTATTGAAAAACTTCCCGATGGGATGCAAACTTATTTAGGTGAGCGTGGGACAAGGCTTTCTGGTGGCCAACGTCAGCGGGTATCTATTGCAAGGGCAATATTAAGAAATGCACCTATTTTATTATTGGATGAGGCAACCTCATCACTTGATGCCGAGAGTGAACAAAAAGTACAAGAAGCTCTTGATATACTTATGCAGGGGCGAACAACGCTTGTGGTGGCCCACAGGTTGGCCACTGTACAAAAGGCAGACAGGATAGTGGTGATGGATGACGGCAAAATCGTTGATATTGGCACTCATGAACAACTATTGCTGAAGGGTGGCCTTTATGCCCGTCTAGCAAATCTTCAATTTGGTGCGATTGAATAAAATCGTTATCTTTGGGTGAGCTGCATTTCTATACGTCTGTTCTTTTTAAGGGCTTCTTCTGTGTTGGACGTGTCAAGAGGATGAAATTGTCCAAACCCTGTTGCGGCCAGTCTTTCTGGCTCTATTCCCTGTGAAATAAGGAATTTTACAACCGATAAAGCGCGCGCTGTTGATAAATCCCAGTTGGATGGAAATTGTTGTGTTCTGATGGGAAGAATATCGGTATGGCCGTCAACCCGCAAAACCCAGTTTATGTTTTTTGGTATGGTGGCCGATATTTCTTTTAAGGCCGTGGCAAGTTTTGTCATTTCTTGCTGCCCCTCAATACCCAATACGGCGGAAGCAGAAGCAAAAAGTACTTCGGATTGAAAAACAAAACGGTCGCCATGAATGCGAATATCGGAACGATTACCCAAAACCTGTTTAAGCCTGCCAAAGAATTCTGAGCGAAACTGATTAAGCTCCTGTACCTTGGCTGCCAAAGCCGCATTTAACCGCTGGCTCAGATTTTCAATGGATACACGTTGTTCTTTATCCCGAATTTCTGATGCCTCTAGGGCAGCATTAAGGGCAGAAAGCTGTTTACGAAGAGTTGTTAATTGGTGATTTAATAAGTCGACTTTACGGTTGGCAGCTTGGGTTAATTCCTTTTCACGGGCGAGGGTTGCGGTTGAATCACGATATCTTTTTTCCAGATCACGAATAATTTGGTTTTGATCTTCAGTGCTTCTTTTGGCACGGCTTGTTTTGCCTTGTGCATCTGCAAGGTCGGATTCCAGTTCTAATATGCGGGCGGTCAGTTCCTCTTTGGAAATTGTGGCTTCTTGGAGGTTGGATGAAATACGGTTAAATTCAACGTTAAGATCGTTATTGATTTGTTCTTGGATCGAGAGACTATCTTGAAGATCAAAAATTTCTGCTCTGAGTTTATCAAGAATATCCTCTTTGCTAGACAGGGCTTGACCCAAGAAGAACTGCGCGAGCATAAAGATAGACAATAGAAAAATGATGACCAAAAGCATGGTGCTTAGGGCATCAACAAAGCCTGGCCAACTGTGATCAGTGGTTGACCCGGGGCGTCTGCCATTACGCAACAGAGCCATCAGTCATCCTTTCTGGCGGTCAGGTTTTTGGGTGTTGTCAGAACAGGTTTCTTGTTCCCCTTTGGATTAGGGGTGGGCATATCGTAATCCATAGAATCGTCCAACGGAACTTTGGTTTTGGGGACATCTATTTCTTTGTAATAATCATCGTCTGATATTTCTGGTTCTTTACGTTTTTCATCAATAGATGGGGTGAAACTTGCGCTGGACTTCACGTCGGCCATGGCTCCCATGGTTCTGGCGAGTAGTTTGAATTCGGATTTTAATGTTTCGTTGAGTTGATTCTGACCTTTTATTGTTTCCTCTGTCAGATATTTAAATTGAACATCAATATTACGTAGATGTTTTATCTGAAGATTGCCGTCTTCTGCGGCAAGCTGCTTTGAAAATAGTTCCAGCATTTGTTTAAGAACGTGGCGCATTTCTGTTTGGCTATCGGACAGGGTGGAAAGCTGTTCGGAAAGACTGAGCATGGCGCGGTTAACATCGTTGCGACCTTCTTCTCCTCTGGCAATAACATTGTGCAGTTTTTCTAAACTGTCTGCGGATTGTTCAAGGAGCGCACTGACATAGGCGGGAACCGTCGCATCGCCCGTATCAAGGGCAATACTGCTGCCTCTTGAGAGTTTGGTAAAACTGGAGAGCCAATCTTCAAGATCATTAAAGAATCGCCCTTGGGCTTGTCCTGCTTGCAGATCAATAAAGCCGAGTATGACAGATCCCGCAAGACCGAATAAAGATGAACTAAAGGCGGTTCCCATGCCGCCCAGTGGTGCGGAGAGCCCTTCTTTTAAATCTTCAAATAATACGGTAATATCGTTGGAACCAACGGTCAGGTTGTTAATGGTATCTTTGATAGAGCCTATGGTTCCAAGCAGCCCCCAAAATGTGCCAAGCAGGCCTAGAAATATTAACAGACCAATGAAATAACGGGTTATTTCCCGACCTTCATCCATTCTTGCTGCAATACCATCTAAAATAGTTCGCAAAGACAGAGCAGATAAGGATAACTGGCGGTCATTTTCGCCCATCATAGCCGCCATGGGCGCCAGAAGTTTTGGGGCATCCCCAGGAATTTCGGAAAATTCGCTCCGTCTGAATTTTTCAATCCAGTTTGTGGCTGGGCTAAGCATGGTCACTTGACGAATGGATAAGATTATACCGAAAAATAATACGGCGGCGATTAATCCATTTAATCCCGGATTTGTGATAAAGGCTTGTTCTAGCTTTGGATATAAAAAAACACAAAGAATAGTAACAGGTATAAGGAAAATCGTGATTCTTGTCAGATATTTCTGAGGTCGTGTCATGCGGTAATGGTCCTTATTATTTTTTCTTCTTAAATATTTTACTGATATTATCAGGGCTAGACTAAAGAGTCTAAGAATTAGTGAGGCAATATTATGGCATTATAAGTAATATGCTTAAGGGGACTAGAAATTTGTATGGTCACTTATTCGCGGCGAGTGGTAATGATAACCGTATTGCAATTGATCGAATGACATTGTGCAGATGCGGTTATAATAACATGGTCGTCCTTTATGCCTTGTTGAAGAATAATATTTTTAATAATGACACCTCGGTTGAACGCAACATGAACGGCATCATGGCGAGCGATATCCTCGGATAAATTCATGATAGCTGAGGGGAGAGATGCGAAGCTATGAATGTAAATTGGGATGTTATATTTTATGACCTGTTTAGTCCAATTGTGGATTATTTCACGGTTGGGGGACGTAATGTCAATTTGGTTCTTGCTATATTGAAGTTCGAGGGGCTTAATTTTGGTGAGCAATTCCACTTCTAGAAAATCATTTTTATAGGAATTGCGATTTTCATTTGATGACATCAAATCCGCATTTTGGAAGCTAAAAAGACTTATCCATAATGCGGTTGTCAAAGAAAAAAACATGTATACTCCACAAAAAAATAACCAGTCAAAAATATTTAGGATTCCAGTTTAGCATTTTTTCGTGCCTTCGCCAATAGGCGGGTAAGGGGTCCGTGAATTATAGTATTTGTGGCAAGAATCTGACCTGTTTCATAGGCTTTGTTTTTGCCATCGAATGTGGTCACACTGCCGCCTGCTTCACGAACAAGAATAATGCCGGCTGCAATATCCCATTTATTTAGATTTTCTTCCCAAAAGCCTTCATATTTTCCGCAGGCAACATAGGCAAGGTCAAGGGCCGCTGATCCAAAACGCCGCACACCTGATACTTCTCCCATAATTGTTTCAAGATTATGGATAAAGGTTTTATGTCCCAATGTGCCATGAAAGGGAATGCCTGTAGCAAGAAGGCTATATTGCATGTCACGCCTTGCCGATACTCTGATTTTCATGTCGTTCAGATAAGCACCGCGGCCTTTTTCTGCCCAATAGGTTTCGTCCGTTATGGGATTATAGATGACCCCTGCGGTTATTTCTCCATTTTGTTCCAAGGCAATAGAAATGCAGAAATGAGGAATGCCGTGAAGAAAATTTGTTGTGCCGTCAAGGGGGTCAATAATCCAGCGGCCACTGCCGTCACCAAAATTTATTTCCCCTTCTTCTTCTAGAAGGAAGGCAATATTGGGGCGCGCCTTAAACAATTCTTCTTTGATAATTTTTTCGGCTTTTAAATCGGCCGATGACACAAAATCAGCCGGTCCTTTTCGGGATACCTGAAGATTTTCCACTTCGCCAAAGTCGCGGTTAAGTTTGCGCCCAGCTTTTTGAGCCGCCATTTCCATGACATTAATTACGGCAGATTTTAAAGCCATGAGAGGGTGTCCTTTGAAAGTAAATAATATACTTGTTTTTTAAGTGTTATTTGGCACGTTCAATATAGCTGCCATCTTCGGTGTTCACGACAATTTTATCACCTACATTGACAAAGGGAGGCACCATAACCCGACAACCATTATCCGTAACGGCTGGTTTAAAGGATGATGATGCGGTTTGTCCCTTCACAACGGGTTCTGTTTCCATAATTTCAAGGATAACATTCGGAGGTAAACGAATACTAAGCGGACTTCCTTCGTATGATTCAATGGTAACAATCATGCCGTCCTGTAAATAATCGGACTGATCGCCAATAATGTCTGCATTAAGTTCGATTTGTTCGTATGTTTCAAGGTCCATGAAGGTGTACATGCCATCAATTTCATAAAGGTAAGAATAGTCGGTTTGTTCCAGACGAACCTGCTCCACCTTTTCAGAAGAACGAAAGCGTTCATTAAGCTTTCTTCCGTCCCGCAGGTTTTTTAATTCCACCTGAAGGTAGGCACCGCCTTTGCCGGGTTGGGTATGTTGGGTTTTCACTGCAAGCCAAAGTCCTCCCTGATGTTCAATGACATTACCGGGACGAATGCTGTTACCATCAATTTTCATTTCTTGAACCTTTTAAAAGAGCGTATTAATTCCGCGCGCAAATTAACAGCTTGCCACAGCTGATGCAATGTTTATTCACGTCAGAAATCTAATATTCTCTATCAGGGTCAATTTGGTGAAACAATGTTTCCCCATTTTTCATATTTAAGTAATTGTCATAAAATTGAGAGGCAGCTTTTTTAATATTTGTCATACTGGCACTATGGGGTGTTATGTAAATTTTAGGATGGCACCAAAAAGGATGTTCTTTGGGTAGGGGTTCAACTTTAAAAACATCAAGGCATGCTCCACTGAGTTTTTCTTCTGAGAGAGCATCAAGAAGATCATCTTCGTTCAACTGACCACCACGCCCAGCATTGATGAGATATGCTCCTTTTTTTGCCATAGAAAATAGTGATTTATTTAATATATTTTCAGTTTTTGGGGTGAGCGGTAATAAACAAACAATATAGTCTGCGTCATGAACGGCTTGCTTAAGGGCGCTCTGTCCATAAAATGTCGTGACATTTTTAATGTCCTTCTTGCTTTGGCTCCAGCCAGATACTTTAAAATTAAGCTGGACGAGATATTCCGCAACCTCTTTTCCAATATGTCCAAGCCCTAAGAGAGATACATTATTACCAGATTTAAAGGCTTTTGGTGCCCATACACTGGCGGCTTGATATTCTCGATATTCCGTTAATCTGAGACGTTGGTTAAGGATAACACCGGCAACATATTCACACATTTGTCCAGAAAGGCTATCATCGACAAGCTTTGTTATGGCAATATTTTTAGGCAGGTCTGGGTCTTTGAAAATATGATCCACGCCCGCCCCAAAGGATGCAATAACCTTTAGATTGGGGTAGTTTTTTAATTCTCCCTTTGGGTGATTCCATACTATTGCAAAGCTAATGTCATTCACGTCGCCAACTTCCGGCCATATTCTAATGTCCAGATTGGGGTTTAAAGTTTTTAAGGCCTTTAATAGTTCACTATTTTCTTTGCCAGGCATAAGAATTAATAGGGTCATAATGTTGCTACTTCTTTATTTTTATCTGGTTTATCTATACGGCAAAAATATCATCATCAGAGGCAAAGGATTTAAATTCCAAGCCATTGCCTGCGGGGTCTTGAATAAACATGGTTGCCTGTTCGCCTGGCATTCCCTTGAAACGAATATGGGGTTCAATCAGAAAATTCACATCTTTTACAGTTAATTGTTGGGCTAAGGCGTTCCAGTCATTTCGGCTCAAGAGTAATCCAAAATGACTTGTGGGAACCTGTTTGTCTTCGACTAGGCTTGTGGGGCAATCTGGCATTACTTTGTTGTAATGAGCAACAATTTGATGGCCATAAAAGTTAAAATCTATCCAATTCTCACTTTGCCGTCCAAGGGTGCAGCCGAGAACTTCTGTATAAAATATTTTGGCCTCTTTTAGGTCGGTTACAGGAAAAGCGAGATGAAATCTTGGGAGAGACATAATAGGGTTCACTTATAAAAGAAAATTTCTAAAGGCTAAAGATCACATGGTAATGATTATGATGTTTAAAATCAAAATATATTATGAGTGAAATAAGGAAAAACCCGCCCTTAAGAGATTAAAGGCGGGTCAGTTTAACAATAGATTATTATTGTTTTTAATTCTTAATGCTTAATGTAGCTCTGCACGGACTTGCTGGCGCAAGGTATCTATGCAAATTAGATTATTATTTTTTTCCATATGCCAAAATGTCCAGCCATTACAAGACGGTGCACCTTGAACAAGAGCGCCAACCTGATGAATGGAACCTTTGTCATCTTTGCTGATGATGGTACCATCCGCCCGAACCTTTGCGGAATGCCGTTTGCTGGGATCGACCAGAATTGTGCCGGGTTTTATCATGCCCCGTTCCACAAGATTACCAAAAGGAATACGGGCCTGTGTGCGTTTTGCAGGCTTAATTTCCAAGTCCTCGGGGTTTAAGGTATCAACCATATTAATGCGGTCGGTCGCAAGGCTTATATATTTATCTTCCAATTCAAGACCAATAAAATGTCGACCAAGTTTTTTGGCGACAGCCCCTGTTGTGCCAGATCCAAAGAAGGGATCAAGAACCACATCGCCCTTGTTGGTGGAGGAAAGTAACACTCGGTAAAGCAGCGATTCTGGCTTTTGGGTGGAATGTCCCTTGTGACCGTTAATTTTTAAGCGTTCCTTACCTGAGCAAATGGGGAGCATCCAGTCTGAGCGCATCTGAACATCTTCGTTAAGTGCCTTCATGGCATCATAATTAAAGGTGTATTTGTTAAAACCTTCGCCTTTGTTACACCAAAGTAGCGTTTCATGGGCGTTTGTGAAACGGGTTCCGCGAAAATTTGGCATCGGATTGGTTTTGCGCCAGACAATATCATTTAAGACCCAAAAGCCAATATCCTGAATAAGGGATCCCACACGGTAAATATTGTGATAACTGCCAATAACCCAAATTGTGCCGGTGTCTTTTAATATACGGCGGGCAGCTGTTAGCCACTCACGGGTAAACTTGTCATAATTTTCAAAACTATCAAATTTATCCCAATCATCATTGACGGCACTGACATGGGAGTTATCAGGACGATGGAGGTCATTTTTTAACTGCATATTATAAGGCGGATCAGCGAAAATTACGTCTACAGACTTTTCAGGAAGGCTGTTCATAAGTTCTATGCAATTCCCTTGAAGGATTTGATCCAGAGGCAGCTCGGTGTATTTTTTTGGAGCAGGCTTTGATTTTTTTACCTGCGTTTTTTGTGTTGCCTTCATTTTTACTTGACTCTCTAAAATTTATTTTTTCAAATTCTTGTGGTTAATTTGAGGAGATTCTGAGTCAAAAATAGAATCAGGTCAAGTAGTTTTTTTATTTGAATCAATCTCTTATCGCAATTCCTTGAGAAAATAGGTCTCGAATTGGGGCGAATGATTTTCGGTGAAAACGACTCGGACCCACAAGTCTTAGTGCTTCTTGATGCTGCGGGGTACCATATCCTGCGTTACGTTCCCAACCATATTCTGGGTAAATTTCACTCAATTTTTTCATTAAAAAATCTCGTCTTACCTTAGCAACAATGGATGCTGCCGCAATAGAAAGAGAGATTGTATCACCTTTTTTCACAAACGACGCAGGGCAATTGAGCTTGGGAATTTGGTTGCCGTCGATTAAAGCATGGTCTGGTTTGATCCCAAGATTTTCCACAGCACGTGACATGGCCATGAGGGTTGCTTGCAAAATATTATGATGGTCAATTTCTTCTACACTTGCCGAACCAAAGGCAACTTTGGCGGATTTCATAATGAGCGGATAAAGGGCTTCACGCCTTTTAGCGGTTAATTTTTTACTGTCATTAAGACCATGGGGAATGTGATTAGGGTTAAAAATGACAGCCGCCGTAATGACGGGACCTGCCCATGGTCCGCGACCAACTTCGTCCACGCCACAAACAATGCCGCCTATTTGGCGTTCAAGATGATATGTAGGTGTTGTTTTTGCCATAATATTCCTAATTTTTGAAGGATAATTATCATAATTAGGACGGGAGGAATAGTCAAAAGAAAGGGCGGCTCATTATGGGAGACCGCCCAGTCTGGGAGGAAAATGTTACATAATTGATATCTTATATTTAATATATTGATGATTTATTAATTATGGGTTGAGATTTTGTATAATATTAAGTATTTCAACATTGCCACTAACTTCATTTGCAACCAAAAGCAGAGGGTTTCCGGTTGGGCTATCTTTTGCATTAATAAAATATATTCCCTCTGGCCCTAAAAATCCGGCTTTTGAGAGATCCTCTGCTTTGGTATAATCCAAATTATCCGTAAAGTTTCGATTGTTATAATAGGATTGGAATATGGGCTTTTCTGGGTTAGAGACATCATAAATCATGATACCGCTTATACGTTCCAAGGTGATGAAGGCATATGTATGTCCATTAATGATCCCAAGGCAAATGCCTTCTGGTTCTGGACCTTTGTTGTCACTACGGGAATCGCCGCTATTGGATTCTGTGTTGTCGCTGTTAAAAGACTGACCAAGTGTTTTGGCTGTGATTTGTTCAAAATCATCACCGCTATCAAAAATTTGTTTGCCATCTTCTGTGTAAATTGAAAAGGATCTTGCACCATAACTGTGGGGAATATCAATGTCACCATCTCTATCGAGGTCACCATCCGTTGAGGATATACGTAATTTACCCAAAGATTTTATTTGTTCTTTGCTGAGGTGGGAATTGTCAAAATTTGCTTTATTTGCTTTGACTTCCTCATCGCGGGCGTCCCCTTCGTTGGCGGTTAATATATAGGTTTTTCCTTTATACTCTAGCGTGGTAATGGCATCTGGCATATACATTCCCATAACGGGAACATTAATAATATTTAAGCCATCTTTGTCATTGGGGTCAATGCCTTGGCCTGCAATATTATGATCCTTCAGGCCAAGAGGAATAATTTTTGTGATTTTAGCATCCTGCAAACTTATTTCCGCAAGCGCATTATTTTCTTGTAAGGACACCCAAGCTTTGGCGCTATTGTGTGAAAAGGCAATATATTCAGGCTCGGCATCCTGAGAGAATGTTTTACCTTTTGCTATGCGAACCCCTTCTTTTGCAAGCTCTTTTGTGTTGAAATTATCAAAAGTGAGCTCTTTCACAACGCTATTTTTAGGATTTTTATGATCTAAGATTACCATTGTAATGCCACCAACGGGATCGACGCCGTCTAAGGGTTCCCCTTCATTGGCTGAAAGAATATATTGACCATCTGGTGAAAAGATGACCATGTCAGGCAGCGAACCGGCCATAAATTCGGCAATGCGGTTATGGTGGCTGTCAAAGAGAATGATTTTTCCCATTCTGGCACTTTCTGTAGCATCATGGACAGTAGCGGCCATAAAATTACCAAAAATAGCAACGCTTGTTGGGGTTTCTTTTTTCGATAAATTCAGGGATGGTAAAGAAATGGTTTTATTATGCTCCAGTTGGAAAATATCAATTGATGGCTTGGCGCCATTTACCACATAGAAAAATTTATTTTTTTTATTATAAACAACAATTTCTGCTGCTGACTTGTCAAAAATACCGGTTTCATAGGAGGCAAGATATGAAAGATTTAATATGCTTTCGTCTTGTGCTAATGCATTTTCTGGTGTAACCGCAATAATCATTATTCCCATTATTCGGCTCATATATTTTATAATTGATATTTTCATCTGTTATCCACCTTAATTGCCCATAATCTTAATGAATGAAATGTAGCGTAAAAATGTGACAGTTCGATGAATTGTTCAAAGGTTGAGAAAAAATTGTAAAAATCCTATCTTCACATTGTTTTTCTGATAATATAGCTTATATATATGTAAAATATATTATTGCACATAATAAAGGTGTAAAACTATAAAGCACTCAAGTGAACGGATTTGACTGAATGTATATATACGATAAAAATGATCAGCATATTGTTGAGGAACGTGCTGCTCAATTCAGAGGACAGGTTGAAAGACGCCTTAAAGGTGAATTAAAGGAAGAAGAATTTCGTCCATTGCGCTTGCAAAATGGTCTTTATCTCCAACTTCAGGCCTATATGTTGCGTGTAGCGGTACCTTATGGCTTATTATCATCCCGTCAATTTCGTATGCTGGCCCATATTGCCAATAAATATGACCGTAGTTATGGCCACATGACAACACGTCAGAATATTCAATTTAATTGGCCAAAATTGGAAGATGTGCCTAATATTTTAGATGATTTGGCCTCTGTCCAGATGCATGCCATTCAAACCAGTGGTAACTGTATCCGTAACATCAGTGCGGATCAATATGCAGGTGTGGCAAAGGATGAGATTGTTGACCCCCGTCCTTATGCGGAAATTATGCGTCAATGGTCAACCTTTCACCCAGAATTTGCCTATTTGCC
The DNA here is from genome assembly GCA_021741205.1 of Emcibacter sp. Lineage (GTDB taxonomy): Bacteria > Pseudomonadota > Alphaproteobacteria > Sphingomonadales > Emcibacteraceae > Paremcibacter. The sequence continues at coordinate 223,730 of JAIOYI010000002.1, read as the reverse complement.
CCGCAAGTTCAAATTTGCCTTTACGGGCGCAGTACAAGATAGAGCCGCTATTAAGTTTCATGATATTGGTTATCGTGCGGTAAAAAATGAGGCGGGTGAAATTGGATTTCAAATTTATGTGGGCGGCGGAATGGGGCGTACGCCTATGATTGGGAAATTGGTTAATGACTTTGTGCCAGAAAAGGACCTTCTGATCTATACCGAGGCCATTATGCGGGTTTATAATCAGTTTGGCCGCCGCGATAATAAATATAAGGCACGCATAAAAATACTGGTTCATGAATTAAAGTTAGAGGAATTTACCCGTCGGGTAGAAGACGAGTTTACCGCAATCTGTGAAGAGGGTGCTGTCCCTCTTGATCAGGCCGAGATTGAACGGGTGTCGGCTCATTTTGTCGATCCCAATTATGAAAATCTTTCAGGTGAGAGCGAAAATCTTGACCATAATCTGAGAGATAATAAGGATTTTTCCTTATGGTATAAATATAATGTGGAATCTCATAAAAAATCTGGATATGCCATTGTTAATTTATCCTTGAAGAAAAAGGGTGTACCGCCTGGGGATATTACCGATGTCCAGATGTTATTGGTGGCTGATCTTGCCGATCACTATAGCTTTGGTGAGGTAAGGGCTACCCATGAACAAAATCTTGTCTTAGCAGATGTCAAAAAGGATGATTTATTTGCCTTATGGAAAGCCGTACGGGATCTGGGTTTCGGCGAACCTAATATTGGAACGCTGCAAGATATCATTTGCTGCCCAGGGCTTGATTTTTGTACGCTTGCGAATGCGCGCTCCCTTCCAATTGCTGATAAAATAATACGTCGCTTTGATGATTTTGATTATCTTTATGATCTTGGTATCTTAAAATTAAAGATGTCGGGCTGTATTAACGCCTGTGGTCATCATCATGTGGGTCATATTGGTATTCTTGGTGTTAATAAGAAGGATGTGGAATATTATCAGATTACCCTTGGGGGGTCGGCGGACGATAATGCCTCAATTGGGAAGATCATTGGCCCAGGTTTTGATCAGGACGAAATTGTGCCAGCGCTTGAAAAAATACTCGCGACCTATATCAGTCTACGCCTTGAGGGTGAAGAATTTTTAAGCACCTATAACAGAGTCGGTATGGAACCTTTTAAGGAACAGCTTTATGCAAATCATTAAAGACAAAGCAATCGTTGAAGATCATTGGATACATTATTCTGGTGAAGGTGATTTGCCAAAGGGTGATGTTATTGTGTCCTTTGACTATTGGGCGGAAAACAAAGATAAGCTCTCAGGTCGCAGGCTTGGTCTTAGACTGGAACCAGATAGTTTGGTTAAAAATATTCAAAGTGACTTAGATGATTTTGCCCTTATTGCCATTAATTTTCCAAGCTTTAATGATGGACGCGGCTATTCCATTGCTAAAATTTTACGAGATCGTTATGGATATGCGGGCGAAATTCGGGCCGTGGGTGATGTGATGCGGGATCAATTGTTTTATATGCAGCGCTGCGGCTTTAACGCCTATGAAATCAAAGCGGGGCGAGATATTCAGGATGCCTTGAAAGCCTTTGATGACTTTTCAGTTAAATATCAAACATCCTCTGATGAGCCACTCCCACTTTATCGCAGACGATAAAAAGACATCGTCACAAAATTGTCATAAATCTTACATTATGTTGACATCTTAGATCACTATTTTCTATTTCGAGGATAGCGAATGACTTATTGCTGTCTCTGAGTTATTTTGCTTAATTGTTATAGATATAAAGGAAATATATATTATGAGGAAACCACTATTAGGATTATTGGCCGCAACCGCATTATGCACCGTTGCATTCACACCCGCTGCTTCTGCTCAATCCTTAGACGAATTGAAAGCGCAAATTGATGCCCTTAGCAAAAAAGTCTCTGAACTTGAAAAGAAAGAGGCTGCAACAGCAAAAAATGCCCCAGACTTAAAAGTTAAATGGAAGGGTGCGCCAGAACTTTCCAGTGCAGACGGTAAATTCAAAATGAAAATCCGTGGTCGCATCTTTACAGATTATAGCAGTGTTTCCGTGAAAAATGCTGCAGGAACTTCACTCGCAGATCAAAAAAGAGATGCAACAGAATTCCGTACAGCCCGTCTTGGTGTCGAGGGCGTTTTATTTTCAGATGTTAAATATAAGTTTGAAACAGACTTAACTGGTGGCGAAACAGAGATTAAAGACGCTTATTTCCAATGGAACTTAAAACCTGTTTCTATCACTGTTGGTCAATTTAAGACACCAAACTCATTGGAAGAACAAACATCTTCACGTTACATAACCTTTATGGAACGTGCCGCCTTTACCGATGCTTTCGGCCTTGCTCGTCAGATTGGTATTGCTGTTGGGTATGCAGAAAATGATATCACATTTAATGCGGGTCTCTTCCAAGGTGACTTTGAAAATACAGATCATCAGCAAGACCGTACCTATGCGGCGCGTGTAACCTATGGCCCTAAGTTGGATGGTGATATTCGTCTGCATGTAGGTGCATCCGTTCGTTACCGTGAACTTGATACAGCAGGTGGTGAGCGCTATCGTCAACGCCCCTTTGCCCATCTTGCGGTTAGCCGTTATGTGGATACCCACACTCTAGATGCGACAAGCGATACATTATATGGTTTAGAAGCGGCAGGTATTATGGGGCCATTCTCCCTTCAAGGTGAATATGCCGTGCAAAGCGTTAATCTGACTGACTCATCTAATAATGCAAAATTTTCTGGTGGTTATGCCAGCGCAACATATTTTATTACGGGCGAAAGCCGTGGATATAAAAATGGTGCAATGGATCGTGTAAAAGTGAAAAATCCCGTTTTCGAAGGTGGCATGGGTGCGTGGGAAGTTGCCGTACGCTATGATACTTTGGAATTAAATGACGCTGCTGCGGATATTCTTGGTGGCAAACAAAATACGATGCTTCTTGGCGTGAATTGGCACTTGAATAACTATGTCCGCATGATGGCCGATTATTCTCATTCAAATGTGACAAAAGATCCCGTTGGTGTAACAGACGTTGATACATTTGGTCTTCGGTTCCAAGTTGATTGGTAAAATATATTACGATATCTAAACGGAAAGGCGGGATTTATTCCGCCTTTTTTTATTTTTTTAAGGGGATGTGTTTTTTTTATAGCCATTATTTTGTTTTTATATTATGACCAATAATAACGCATAAGATTTTTTAATTGGATGATAAACAATATAATGTTCTTTATTGAGCCACAAAAACCGAATGATATTTCAGAAATAGAATCTTTACTTGATAAATCCTTTGGAAAAGACAGACATAATAAAACAGCCTATAGGTTGCGGGATGGCGTCTCTGATGTTAAGACTTTGTCTTTTGTCATTCGTATTGACGGCGTCTTAAAGGCGACTATTCGGTTCTGGCCTGTTCTGATTAAGGATAAGGACAAAAGCTATGACGCCCTATTGCTTGGTCCCATTGCCATTGACGAAGAATTTCGGGGAAAGGGTATGGGAATTGCTCTTATAGAACATAGTTTGACACAAGCAGCAGTATTTGGGGCAAGCCGTGTCATTCTTGTGGGGGATGAGCCTTTTTATAGGAAAATAGGATTTAAAAGAAGCCTTGCCGAGGGGTTAATTATGCCAGGACCTGTGGATTATGATCGTCTGCTTGCCAAAGAATTGGTTGAAGGTTCCTTTGAGGGCATAAAAGGACTTATTTCCAAAGTAAAATAATCTTAGCCTCTGATCCTAATATACTTCAAATTGTCATTTGAATTGCCTATATTATGGGAATGACAAAAAAGATAGAAACACCATTCAGACCAGATATATTCGCAAGCGAAGTCAAATCCGCCACAAAAGGAAAAGGATTGCCGCCTGTGCATCTATGGAATCCCGATTTTTGTGGTGATATTGATATGCATATCAAACGGGACGGGAGTTGGGATTATATGGGATCCGCCATTGCACGTCCCGCAATGGTTAAGCTGTTTTCAACCATATTACGTCATGACGATGATGGAAAATATTATCTGGTTACGCCCGTGGAAAAGGTGGGTATTCGGGTTGATGATGCTCCCTTTGTTGCGGTTTCTCTTGAAAAAGAGGGTGAGGGTTTAACGCAAATTCTGCATTTTAAGACAAATGTGGGTGACGAGATGACGTTGGATAATGACCATCCCTTAAGATTTGCATTCTCGGATAAGGGGGAACCATCACCCTATATCTTGGTCAGGGATCGTCTAGAAGCGCTTATCGCAAGACCAGTTTATTATGAATTGGCGGAAATGGTAGTGGAATATAGAGGGCAATATGGGGTATGGAGCAGAGGAAACTTCTTTTCCTTTGGTCAGAATGAGGGACCATGACGTGGCATCATGAAAAATAAAATCATCAAAATTTTTAAGGATTATGATCCAGATCTTAATCGCGCAAAACAGCATGCGGAATATCGGTCTATGGAACGACCAAAATACGGTGACCTTAATATCTATTGTAGGGATGCCGATTATCATGAGGCGAAATTACCCCTGAAGCCTGCGGCGGTGCTTATTCCTCTTATCGACAGACCACAGGGCATGACGGTGCTGCTCACCAAAAGGGCGCAACATTTGAAGGCGCATTCTGGGCAGGTGAGCTTTCCGGGGGGGCGCTGTGAAGAATATGACAAACATGCCATGGAAACGGCACTGCGAGAAACAGAAGAAGAAGTGGGTATTGATCGTTCCCATATTCAAATATTGGGGGCGATGGAGGATTATGAAACGGTGACGGGTTACGTTATAACGCCCGTCATTGGTCTTATTAAACCAACATTCACCCTAATCGTGGATGAGGGCGAGGTGGACGAAGCCTTTGAATTACCTCTGGATTATATATTGGATGAGTCCAATCATGAATTACAAAACAGGGTTTGGAACGAGCAACGCCGCTATTATTATGTCTTTATGAATGAAAAACATAATGTTTGGGGGGCAACGGCTGCAATGCTGGTCCGTTTTGCCAAATTAATCAATGGGCATAATCCATGAAAGTTGTGAGAAAACTTGATTTAACGGCTTATTCAGACTCTCAGATAAAATCTTTCACGAAAATTTTTGATGTTTTGAATGGTGATGGGATAAATATACGCCTTGTGGGGGGCTGTGTACGGGATGCTCTTTTATCACGGAAAATTATTGATTTTGATTTTGCCTGTGCCCTGGAACCTAAAGAAACCATGGAACGTCTTAAAAAGGCGGGGATTAAGGTAACTCCAACGGGTCTAAAGCATGGCACAATAACGGCTCTTGTGGGAAAACATCATTTTGAAATTACTACATTACGCAAAGACATTGAAACAGATGGTCGTCATGCCAAGGTTTCTTTTACGGATGACTGGCAGGCGGATGCAGAGCGGCGGGATTTTACCATCAATGCGCTCTATCTTGACCGTGACGGAAGTCTGTATGATCCCTGTAAGGGACTTGTTGATCTGGACGAAAGAAGAGTGCGTTTCATTGGCGATCCTATAATACGCATAAGGGAGGATGCCTTGCGTATCTTGCGCTTTTTTCGCTTTGCCGCCCAAATTGGGGGCGGAAATCTTGATCCTTTGGGACTTAAAGCCTGTATTGAACATAAATCATTGATGGATGGCTTGTCAGGAGAGCGTTTGGCGCAGGAGTTTTTTAAAATCCTAAAATCGGATAATGTGATGCCGATCATGGGGGTTATGAAAGAATGTGGCATCTTGGAGAAACTTCTGCCAGATCATATTGATCTGAGCAAATTTAACGCATTTGTCGCCTTAGAAAATAGCCTTGGTCGGTGTGATGTTTTGATGAGACTTTCTTGTCTAATTTCGAAAAATAAGGGTGATATTCAAAAGCTTAGCCATCATTTAAAATTGTCCAATCATGAAACAAAAATTTTAATGGCTTATGGTCAACATACCGTCATCATAGATAATAACATGGGTGAAAAAGACATTCGTAAACATCTCTACCAATCTGGCCGAGATGTTTTCATTTTTGCGCTTCTGGATTATTTTGCTATGACAAAGTTTAACTTTAATCCCCAAATTTTGCATTACAGCGAAAACTGGCCCATTCCCATCTTTCCTGTGACAGGGGCGGATTTAAAAGATAAGGGGTTTGTTCAGGGGAAAAAACTGGGACAGACCTTAAAAAAACTGGAACAACATTGGATCAAAAGCGATTTCAGTTTTTCTCATCATGACCTTATGAAGAAAGCAACGGAATATGACCTTAATTCTGATGGATAAAATCTAATATGGCCTTAAGACTTTGGGGATGATCCATGATGGTGGTGTGGATCACATTGACTTGCTTAAAGTTGCTCATATTGTCAATTTTTGTCTCATTAACGGTGACAATACCGTCATTATCTTCGCCAAATATGGGATTGTAACCAGTCTTTGTTCCCCGTCCGCCAGCAATGACCAATGTGGGTATATCGGGCAATGATAGTTTTTGCACATTTATGGGCCTTACATCCTGACCTGATGGGCCTGCGATCATGTGAAATAACTTTGAACCACTCATCATATCAGCAATCCGCGCACCATTATTGGGCGTACCCAGCATGATTAAATGTTTTGCCTCTATTTTTTTGCGCCATCCCTCCTTTCGGGATAAAAGTGAGCGGGCAATAAGCCCCCCGAGACTGTGACCGATAAAGCTTATTGAATCTATTCCTTCAAGGTGGTTTAAAAGATATTCTAGATTATCTGTATGATCTTTGAGGGTGAGAAAAGTGCTCGGATAATTCAAGCTATAGGCGGAAAAACCGTGACCATTCATAAATTGGGTGAGCTTTTCCATGGATTTTCTGTGACGGCCTAAACCATGTAAAATAAGAAATATATGTGAGCTTGGAAATTTTAAGTCTAAGGTAATTTTAAAATGGTTTAATTTTTCAAGACAATGTTGATAACTACCTTGCGCTCGCCGGTTATTGTGATCGTCAAGCAAGCGATAGTGGTCGGTGAGAATGTTTTTTTGTATGCGCCAATGATCAAGAAGATATAAATCGGCCCAAAGATATTTTCCGCCCATAGTGGGGGGGGTAATATTCTCTGGAATTTCCCATTTCATGACAGATAATATCCTCTAGCGCCATTTTGCTTCTGGGGGAAGGGACATGAGGATCGCATCCACATTGCCGCCTGTTTTAAGCCCAAAAGACGTTCCCCGATCGTAAACCAGATTAAACTCCGCATAGAGTCCCCTGTAATAGAGTAATTCTTCCCGCTGTTCTGCTGTCCATTCTTTGTTCATATGACGGCGGACAAGTTCAGGATAAACATCAAGAAAGGCACGTCCCACATCTTTGGTAAAGGCAAAATCATTATCCCAATTTCCCGTATTGAGTTGATCGTAAAAGATACCGCCTTCACCTCGAGCCTTATTGCGGTGTTTGATATAGAAATATTCATCGCACCATTTTTTATATTTGGGATAATAGGTGGGGTCATGCTTATCACAGGCGGATTTAAAACTGTTGTGAAAGTCAGCGGTATCCCTATCATTTGGAAATGCCGTATTGAGGTCTCCGCCCCCACCGAACCAGTCACGGGTCGTGATAATATGACGGGTGTTCATGTGGACGGCGGGAACAAGGGGATTATGCATATGGGCCACAAGTGAAATACCGCTTGCCCAGAAACGAGGATCTTTATCAGCACCTGGAATGGATTTGGCAAATTCTTCTGGAAATTCACCGTAAACCGTAGAGATATTAACACCAACTTTTTCAAATACTCTGCCTTTCATCACCGACATCACACCGCCACCATTCTCTGGGTTATCATTTCTGTGCCATGCTGTGCGGCTAAATTTTGCGGCTTCTTGATCCGCATTCGTGCCGATTAAATCCTGTTCTAGTTGTTCAAAAGCATTGCATATATTATTTCTCAATTCTTCAAACCATTTTTCGGCACGTATTTGATGATCTTTGGTGATGTCTTGGTCGAGAAGGGTCATAATATTAGATTCCTGTATGGTCTGGAAAAAGATTTGTTTGCCGCAGGGCTTCGCCGAGCACCATAGCCGCAGATATTGCCACATTTAAAGATCTTGTTTCGGGCGTCATGGGAATAATAACCTGTTTATGGGCCGCTTTATGCACGTCTTCTGGTACACCCGCACTTTCACGTCCCAGCAATATAATGTCATCATCCTGATAAGATATATCCGTATAGGCCACTGTAGCTTTGGTGGTGAGCAGAATAAGGCGAGATGATCCAATGCTTTCCTTAAAATGATCCCATGATTTATGGCGGGTGATCTTGCTTTGATCAATATAGTCCATGCCTGCACGACGAAAGGACTTTTCGCCAAAGGGAAAACCACAAGGCTCTATAATATTCACTTTAATATTCAGACAGGCGGCCATGCGGATAATGGTTCCTGTGTTCGGGGGGATATCTGGTTGATAGAGAGCAAATTGCATAGTTTCATCTTATAGAAATTCATATATAACTGCTGTGATATATATATTATTTGAATAATTCAACCGTAATGGAGCGTTATTATGGATAAACGTACAGAAATTAGTATTACGATAGATACTGAATTTAGCATTGGCGGGGCATTAAGTAATCCAGAAAAATATAAGCCAGTTTCAGAATCTGCCGTATTATGTCGTACGGATGGAGAGGAACATGGATTAGGGTTTTTACTCGAAGCCTTTAATAAATATAATATCTCGGCTAGTTTTTTTGTGGAATGCGCAAATTATTTTTATTTTGGTGATGAACCGATGAAATCTTTTGTAAAAAGAATATTAGATGCAGGACTAGATACACAACTTCACATACATCCCTGTTGGTTGAATTTTAATCAAGACAAAAATATTGGCACTTTTCCGACTAATGATAGCTGTGCGGGACGTGATTATGATGAGTTAAGAAAAATTTTTGAACTATGTATCGAGGTATTTCAACGTTGGACCGGAAAAAGGCCAGAAGCGATACGGACAGGTAGTTTAGTTGCGGATTTAAATTTATATAAGGTAATGCGGGATCTGGAAATTCCACTGGCATCAAATATAGCCCTTGGAGTATTTCAACCAGATGAACCAGAATTGCAAATATATAATGGATATACGAAAATAGAGGGCGTCACAGAATTTCCTGTTTTTTCTTATAACGACATGAATATGTTTGGCAGAATGCATATTAAGTCCTTGCAAATCACCAGCTGTTCTTGGCCTGAAATGAAATATATATTATGGAATGCGCGCAAATTAGGGATACAAAATATTGTAATATTAACACATCCGTTTGAATATATAAAAAAGGCCGATATGCAGTATAATGAACTAACTCGTAATAGGGTTAATAAAAAAAGACTGGAAAAATTATGCAAATTTATTGCTGAGCATGATCAGGATTTTGTATCGGTTGACTTTTCAAAATTATCTCAAGCTAAAAGAGCAGCAGATAAAAATTGCAACCCTTTATTAAGGACGCCGTCTCTTTATACTATTGGGCGAAAAATCCATAATAAAATTAATGATAGTTTCTGGTATTATTGATTTTGTAGATATTTTCAATTCTTTATAATTGTTTATTTATTCAACTTTAAACAATGGAAAAATGAATTCTTGATTATAAGAGAAAATAACAATAGGAGAACTCATTTGTGTTGACCAAAAGTAGCTTCTATCAAATCGTTATTTGAGTGAAATTTATAACAATATGTATAATATAATAAATGAATGAAATTTGTATGAAGGGTTGCACTCACATAAAAAACCTAATATTTGATTGCATATTTATACCAAAATGAGTAAATCATGACTGTGTATGTGAAGGGTGGAAAAGTCTTAGTATTTTTTTATTTTTTTCCGATTTGGTATAAATACCGATTTGGTATAAAAATGTAGTTTTACCCTCTTGCCATTTTTGTAATTTATTTATAGCAGTTAAAAGGTTTCTTTAATGATCACTAATGACCAGGCTGAACATAGCGAGGAAGTTACCCGCCGTAATTTTCTTTATGTTGCATCGGGTGCCGTTGGTGCAGCAGGTGTTGCATCTGCTGCTTGGCCCCTTGTAAATCAAATGAATCCATCGGCCGATGTGTTGGCCCTTGCCTCCGTAGAAGTTGATTTGTCAACCATTCCAATGGGACATACCGTAAAAATTCTTTGGCGCGGTAAACCTGTTTTTATCCGTCACAGAACAGAGTCTGAAATAGAACAGGCTGTTGCGGATGATCATGCGGATTTAAAAGATCCGCAAGATGATGAAAAACGTGCCATACGACCTGAATGGTTGATCATGGTTGGGGTATGTACGCATCTTGGCTGTGTGCCTCTTGATCAGCGTGGTGACTTTGGTGGTTGGTTCTGCCCTTGCCATGGATCACATTATGATATTTCAGGTCGTATTCGTAAAGGCCCGGCACCGCGCAATCTTGAGGTGCCGAAATATGCATTTTTGAACGACACAACGGTCAAGATCGGTTAGGGAGCAGGAAATGGGATCATCTAATTACGAGCCGACCAGTAAGGCGGCAAAATGGTTTGAGGAACGCTTGCCGATTCTTGGACTTATTCATGGAACACTTGGTGCGGGATATAAGGCACCCCGTAATCTGAACTATTGGTGGAATTTTGGATCGTTGGCGGGCTTTATGTTGGTGGTGCAAATCATTACGGGTATTGTTTTGGTTATGCATTATACCCCCCATGTGGACATGGCTTTCCGTTCTGTTGAACATATCATGCGGGATGTGAATTATGGTTGGCTTTTACGCTATACCCATGCTAACGGCGCCTCTATGTTCTTTGTCGTGGTCTATATTCATATTTTGCGGGGTATGTATTTCGGATCTTATAAATCCCCCCGTGAAGTTTTATGGTTCCTAGGGCTTGTCATATATTTATTAATGATGGCTACGGGTTTCATGGGTTATGTGCTGCCTTGGGGTCAGATGAGCTTCTGGGGTGCAACGGTTATTACCAATCTTTTTGGTGCCTTTGATTTTTATAACGGTATGGGGGAAAGCATTCTGCATCTTTTGTGGGGTGGGTTCTCGGTTGATAATCCAACCTTGCAGCGTTTCTTTAGTCTGCATTATCTCTTGCCTTTCGTGATTGTGGGTGTGGTTATTCTTCATATTTGGGCGTTGCATCTACCTGGGTCAAACAATCCCTTGGGGATTGATGCAAAGGGGCCAGGCGACAAGATTCCCTTCCATCCTTATTACACAGCAAAAGATGCCTTTGGGTTGTCTTTCTTTATCGTCATTCTTGCAATCTTTATCTTTTATCTGCCCAATATCATGGGACATCCCGATAACTATATCGAAGCAAATCCGATGGTAACACCGCCCCACATTGTGCCAGAATGGTATTATTTGCCCTTCTATACAATTTTGAAGGCGGTTCCTGATAAGCTACTTGGCGTGGTTGCCATGTTTGCCTCTATTCTGATTTTCTTTGTCTTGCCTTGGCTTGACGGTTCAAAAATAAGATCAGCAAAATTCCGCCCAGTAACGGCTTTCTTCTTTTGGTTATTCATTGCCAATGCCATCTTCCTTGGTTATTTGGGCACAAAATTACCGGATGAAATCATGATCCATATTGGTGGTGGTCTTGATGCCCTGACCCTTGGTCGGATTGGTACAATCTTATACTTTGCTTATTTTATTGTGATTGTCCCCTTGGTAAGCCGTATGGAGTCAACAAAACCTGTACCGACGAGCATCGCTCAGTCCGTACTGGATTCAAGGAAGGAGGCATAGGATATGTTGAAATTAGTCAAAAATATTGGCCTGATGGTTATTATTGCGCTCGGCGGCATCACTATGGCTCAGGCTTCTGGTGATAGTGCCTATCATTTAAAGAAAAATGACTGGCCCCATGCGGGACCTTTCGGAAAATTTGACAAGGCTGCCCTGCAAAGGGGACTTCAGGTCTATAAAGAGGTTTGTGCTGCATGCCATTCATTGAATATGGTGGCATTCCGTGAACTTACAGCTCTTGGTTATTCTGCGGATGAGGTGAAGGCCTTTGCGTCCGAATATGAATTCGCTGACGGCGTCAATGATGACGGTGATGTGAAATATCGCAAGGGATTACCGCAGGATTATTTCCCAGCTCCTTTTGCCTCAGAAACCGAGGCGAGGGACTCGAATAGTGGTGCCCTACCACCTGATTTCTCTTTGCTTGGAAAATCTCGTGAACATCTCTCCATGTTCACCCCTTGGAACAGTATTTACGGCGAAGACTATATCGTTGGTATTCTGACAACCTATCACGAGGAGGCGCCTCATGGGGTAGTGCTAGCAGAAGGCATGCATTTTAATGAAGCCTTCCCTGGCAATCAGATTGCCATGGCGCCGCCCATATCGGATGATCTTGTGGAGTATGCCGATGGTACACCTGCGACTATGGAGCAGATTGCCCATGATGTGGCAACCTTTATGTATTGGGCGGCTGAGCCAAAGATGGAGGTCCGCAAGGCAATGGGTTTAAAAGTCATTATTTACATGAGCATTTTGACCATCCTGCTGTATTTTGTGAATAAGCGCGTTTGGAAAAAGGTTAAAAAGGGCGATGACCTTGTTTAAGGATTTCGCTTAATGCTATAATAATTTAAGGGCTGCCCATGGGTGGCCCTTTTTAATCAGAGGAGCAAATTAAGCCTGTGAATTTTTTTTGGCGAGGGCTGTGCGGGTTAAAAACATACCCGTTGAAACAAGACTTAAGACAAGCTCATCCTTTTGATTGAGGACGTTAATATTATAATTCACAATGCCATAAGTCGGATTGCTTTTCGATAAACGCGCTGCTAATATTTCGCCAGATACCTTGAGACGATCACCCGCATAAACAGGTTTTGCCCATCGTAATTTATCAACACCTGGTGACCCAATACTGCTGCTATTTGTTAAGATATGATCACACATAAGCCGCATCATAATGGAGCATGTCATCCAACCGCTGGCGATGAGTTGACCAAAAAAAGATTTTTGGGCAAATTCAGGGTCAGTATGAAAGGGTTGCGGATCATATTTTTTCGCAAATTCAATGATTTCCTGCTCGGTGACAAGATAATTACCAAATGTTACCTTTTCCCCAATGATAAAATCTTCGAATGTTTTCATGATACCCTCTAATTGGCAAAACGGAAATGTAGCACATCGCCGTCTACGACAATATATTCTTTGCCCTCAAGCCGCATTTTTCCAGCCTCTTTTGCGCCATGCTCACCCTTATTATTCACATAATCGTTATAGGCTATGGTTTCAGAACGAATAAAACCCTTTTCAAAATCCGTATGGATAACACCCGCAGCCTGTGGTGCCTTGGTGTTTTTTGTTATTGTCCACGCCCGAGCTTCTTTCGGGCCAACAGTGAAGTAGGTGATCAAATGCAAGAGATCATAGCCCGCTCTAATGACACGGCCAAGACCTGTTTCACCAAGACCTAAGTCTTCTAGAAATGCCTTTTGTTCTTCCTTGTCATCAAGTTGAGCAATTTCAGATTCAAGGGCTGCGGAAATAATAACAGACACGGCATCTTCGCTCTTAGCTTTTGTGGCTACTTTTTGGCTTAAGACATTTCCCTCTGCTGCATCATCTTCACTGACGTTACAGACATATAATACGGGTTTTGTTGTCAAAAGCTGTAACTCATTGATCATTTTCTGTTCTTCATCATCTTGGGCTTTGATGGTGCGGGCAGGGATGCCTTGTTCCAAAACCTCCTGCATACGTTCCACAATTGCCATGATAATTTTGGCTTCTTTATCTTGTCCACGGATACGTCTTTCTAGACCGACTTTGCGTTTTACAAGACTTTCGATATCGGCAAGCATCAATTCCGTTTCCACGGTTTCCGCATCGGAAATGGGGTCTATAACACCTTCCACATGGGTTATATCATCATCCTCAAAACAGCGCAGGACATGAATTATGGCGTCCACCTCACGGATATTGGCAAGAAACTGATTACCAAGCCCTTCTCCTTTGGAAGCCCCCCGTACAAGACCCGCAATATCAACAAAAGATAACTGGGTTGGGATAATTTCTTTTGATCCTGCAATTTCGGCTAACGTCTTTAGCCTTGGGTCGGGGACGGGAACCTGCCCCACATTTGGCTCAATGGTACAAAAGGGGTAATTGGCCGCGGCCGCTGCTGCGGTATTGGTAAGTGCATTAAATAGCGTTGATTTTCCTACATTCGGAAGTCCGACAATGCCACATTTAAAACCCATAATTATTCATCCATCATTTGTTGTTAAGTCTTAATCCGACTTGATTTAAAAATCGAGCACCCAAAGTTTCCCCAGACTGATCCAAAAGGGCGGGGGCTGAAAAACTTATAGCATCAAGTAGTGGCTCAAGCCATTCTTTGTCATGCTTTGTGAAATCCGAAAGCACATAATCGTGGACTTGATCTTTGTGACCAGGATGATCAATACCAAGGCGTATGCGGTGATAATTTTGTCCAATATGTTGATCAATATTGCGAAGACCGTTATGTCCGCCGTGACCACCACCCGTTTTGAATTTGATCTTGCCCGCTGCAAGATCAAGATCATCGTGAAAAACAATGATATTTTCCGGGGTTATTTTATAAAAACGTGCTGCTGCGGCCACAGATTGGCCAGAAAGATTCATAAAAGTCTGCGGTTTAAGAATTATTATTTTTTCAGACCCTATTTTTCCTTCAAAGGTTATGGCTTGAAAGTTAATCTTTGGAGCAGAAAAACTATGGCGGCGAACAATCTCGTCCACCGCCATAAATCCGATATTATGCCGATTGTTGCTGTATTTATTCCCAGGATTCCCTAGTCCTACCAATAACAACACGGCTAATCCTTATAAATTAATGCCACAAAATCATTCTTCTGCAGCGTCTTCTTCACCTTCATCTTCATTCTCATCAGCTGATGAACTCTTCATAGAGCTCGGTACAGCGATGGTTGCAATGGTGAAATCACGATCATCAATAACAGGTGTTACCCCATTTGGTAAATCAACATTGCTGATATGAATGCTTTCATTCATAGCAAGTTTTGAAATATCGATGGTGATATATTCAGGTATAGAATCGGCGAGGCAAGAAAATTCAACTTCATGACGAACGATATTTAAAATACCGCCCACTTTAATGCCAGGGCTTACTTCTTCGCCGACGACGTGAATTGGGATCATAATATCCAGTCTTGATCCATGAGAAAGACGGAAGAAGTCAACATGAAGAGGCCAGTCGGTTACAGGGTGAAATTGCACATCACGAGGAAGCACAGTTTCAACAATATCATTACCCACATGAATTTCATAAGACTTATTCATGAAGCCGCCTTTATGCAATTCTTTAAACAAGGCGACACGGCCAATCGTCACCATAACAGGATCTTTTTTATCGCCGTAGATCACGGCTGGTATTTTGTCTTCTCTACGTAACGCACGAGAGGACCCCTTACCCGCTTTGCTGCGTAATTCAGCATTTATTACTGTATTTACCATTTTATTTCTCCTTAATGATAATAAAGATATTGGCCTCCAGGGGTGCCAATATCAAAGGCCTGCACACTTTAGAATAAGAGTACAGACCTTAGCGATGGCAGCTTTTAACGTGAAAAAGCTTAAAACTCAATGATTATTTCTATATTTTTTGAATTAAACAAATCAGTCGAACAAAACTGAAACGGATGATTCCATATTGATGCGTTTAATTGCCTCCGCAAAAAGCGGGGCTATGCTGACTTGTCTAATTTTTTTACATTTTTTGACCATTTCAGTCGCGCAGATACTATCCGTGATGACCAATTCCTTTAGCTCTGAATTTGTGACCCGCTCAACCGCAGGACCAGATAATACACCATGAACAACATAGGCGCTAACGCCTGTTGCCCCATTGGCTTTTAAGGCCTTGGCCGCATTACATAATGTTCCTGCTGAATCCACAATATCATCAACCAGAATACAATGATAACCCTCTACCTCACCAATGATATTCATGACTTCAGATACCCCAGCCTTTTCACGGCGTTTATCAATGATTGCAAGATTCGCATCAAGTCGTTTGGCTAAAGCACGGGCTCGTACCACACCACCAACATCGGGGGATACGACCATAATCTTTTCGCCTTTTTTGACAAGATTTTGTCGAATATCATTAATAAGAACGGGGGCGGCAAAAAGATTGTCGGTTGGAATATCAAAAAATCCTTGAATTTGTCCAGCGTGAAGATCCATAGTTAAGACACGATCTGCACCAGCTTCTGTAATGAGATTGGCCAGAAGTTTTGCAGAAATTGGTGTACGTGGTCCTGGTTTTCTATCCTGACGGGCATATCCGAAATAGGGAATAACCGCCGTAATACGGCTTGCGGATGCTCGTCTTAAAGCATCAATACTTACAAGAAGTTCCATGACATTGTCATTAGCAGGATAAGATGTGGGCTGAATGACAAAAACATCTTCACCTCGAACATTTTCCTGAATTTCCACCCAAACTTCTTCGTCTAAGAAGCGTTTGATATCAGCCTTGGTCAAGGGAAGATTAAGGCAGGCGGCGATTGCTTCTGAGAGGGGACGGTTACTATTGCCAGACAGAAGTTTCATAGGGCTATTCCTCTTGTACTTTATTATCGAATCTAGGAGGGCAATATAGCCATCTTTTTTTAAAAAAGCGACTCTTGATACTAAAGAATCGTGATGACGGATATTTGTCGTCCATAATCTTTTTCACTTTTGTGTGTTGATCTACGATAGCTAAAAAAATTATTCTGATCCGCATAGGTATCGTTGGGCATAGTGGCAATCTGATGCAGGCCAGCTTCTTTTAGTCTATGCTGTACAAAGGCTTTTAAATCAAAGAAGTGATGATCCACTTTCGGGCTGTCTTTGAAGAAAATATGATAGTTGGCTTTTTGCTTTGTAAAACTTTCTATAAATTCTGGCCCGACCTCGTAATTTTCTTGTGAAATGGCGGGGCCAATGGCCGCCGCAATATGATGGCGTTCGGCACCCTGTAAACACATCATATCAAGGGTATTTTCCAGAATGCCCGTCTTGGCGCCTTTCCAGCCTGCGTGTGCCGCTGCGATGACACCATTTATGGGATCAGAAAAAAGCACTGGCGCGCAATCAGCCGTAAGGATTGCTAAAGCAATATTTTTTTGTTTGGTTACCATGGCATCTCCCTTTGGAGAATTGCGACTGTCCCATTCTTTATCCAGAAAATGAACAATATTGCTGTGAATTTGGGAAAGACCGCAAAGTGATGTTGCATTTGGATTTAGATTCATGCGTACAGCTTGCCTGTTTTTCATCACAGTCGAGGTTATATCATCTGAACTTTGCGCACAATTCAAGGCATTGTAAAGACCTGTGGAATAACCGCCTTTTCTGGTGTAAAATCCATGACGAATAGTGGGGTGATGCAATATTGAGCTCGTGAGTGGGGTCATGTCATCTCTCAAATCCTGCTACATTCCCAAGGCTTAAATCTGTCAGAGCCAATACTTTAAATAATTTCCCCATTTCGCTGTCATGGGTTAATCGATGAAGAGCAGAAAGAATGTCTGTCTTTTGCGTCTCTGTGGCCTTTGAAAGAAGCTTTTCTGCACGGGATTCAATGCCTAATTGTTTTAAAAATGATCCTTGATTCAAGGGGCCATAGGATTTGATATTATGATGAAGAGCAATTTCTTTAAGTTTTTGAAAATTAACATGGCAGGTTAAATCCGCATCTCCAGGATTTGTAAAAATATTGCTGAATTTATGTTTTCTTACGGCTTGAAGGGTGTCGCCAGTAGCATAATGGTCATAGCCATAATCAATAATAAGTGCCGCCCCTCCAAATTGGGGTATGTATTCGCAAATTTCAGACATAATATTTTCGCCTACAGAACATATTTCTGTAATGCTTCCGATGTCAGAACGCTGCAAGGCGAGCGGAATGATATGGTCAGGAGAAGGCACAGGAGCCAGTTTTACACAAAGCTTATCTTCTTCATCAACACAAACCAGCCTTTCATGCCATCCCGTTTCTGTTTTTTCAAATTGTCTTACGGGAAGGGCATCAAAAAATTCATTGGCAATGATAAGAACGGGGTCGCCCTTTATTTGGTCGAGCAGTGATCCCAGTCGGTTATGCCATTGCGTAGTCTTATATTCTTTCAGGTTTTTTTCTTGAACTTTTTTCAGATGAGGCGACATTTCCACCAGATGAATATCAACGGCATCCATGAGATTTGGGACAATTTTCATGGTGCGTAACATATCCTGCATCAATGTTCCACGACCGGGGCCCAGTTCAATGAGATGGACTTTTTTTGGACTATCCATATTAATCCAATTTTCCACATGCCACAGACCAAGCATTTCGCCAAACATCTGACTGATTTCAGGTGCCGTCGTAAAATCCCCCTCATGTCCAAAGGGGTCTTGTTTCATATAGTAACCATATTTTTCATTGCCCAAGGCCTCTGCCATAAAGAGTGCCATGGAAATAGGCCCTTGGGTTTTAATCAGCTGAATTAAATAGGTTTCAAGTGTATTCATAGGCTGGGTTTATGCTTTCGAAATATAAGGTAAAGTCCAATAAGAACCATGGGAATGGAAAGCAATTGACCCATGGTCAAAAATTTTGTGCCATATAAAAATCCTATATGATTGTCAGGCTCACGGAATTGTTCGACAAAGGTGCGGGATGCCGCATAACCTATGATAAAAATGCCTGTAATCACACCAGCCTTTTTGCGTAAATTGGTAAAATTAAACAGATACCAAAGCAGGAAAAATAATAACAATCCTTCTAAGACCGCCTCATAAAGCTGACTTGGATGTCGGGGCAAAGGGCCACCACGGGGAAAGATCATTCCGATCTTAGCGTCCGTGACACGTCCAAAAAGTTCGCCATTAACAAAATTTGCGAGCCGACCCAAAAATAATCCGATAGGGGACGCACAGGCGAGAATATCGGTAAACCGAAAAAATGCTATTTTTTGCTTTTTACAGAAAATATAGGTGGCCAAGGAAACCCCAATAAAGCCCCCATGAAAAGACATTCCCCCGTCCCACATGGCAGGAATGTCAAAAGGATGGCTCATATAATAGCTAAAGTTATAGAAAAGAACATAGCCTAGTCTGCCGCCCAAAATCACCCCCATCATGGCCCAAAAGGCAAAATCGCCAATTTGTGCTGCATTACAGGGGGAGCCCTTTTTTTTGATCAGTTGCAGCATATAATACCAAGCAAAGCCCCAGCCCAATAAATAGGCCATTGAATACCAACGAATCGTTAAGGGACCAATTTTAACGATTTCTGGTGAAATGTTGGGGTAATTGAGGGCGTTTGATAATAAAATTTCTAACATGTCTTGGCTACCGGTTATGGCTATTTTACAAATGCTTAGAGCCTATCATGCAGGCCTTTATCGTCAAGTCAAGTGGGATTAAATTGAATCCGCTTGGCTTTGGACAAGAGTTTGGTCATATTACCGCTTTTCATATCCTACTTGGACAGCTATGTTGGGTTAAGGATAATATTTTATTTTAAAGGTGGTCAAGTGCAGACGGACAATAAATTTTTTGATGATCTTGCAAAATTGGGTCAGAGTGCTGTGGGCACACTTCATGGGGTGAAGAGTGAAATTGAATCGGCAATTCATGCCCGACTTGAGCAGGCCTTGATGACCATGGATATTGTATCGCGAGAAGAATATGATGTTGTTCTTGATATGGCAAAGGAGGCTCGTGCTAAAAATCTGGAGTTGGAGCAGAAAATTATAGCTTTGGAAAAAAAACTAAATGCCGTAAAAACGTCAAAGAATAAAACCAGTAAAGAAGTAAAAAAATGACCGTGGTAAATATGGAAGGCTATGACAATTTAGGCGATAATCCTCTTGATATTCTTGAGATGATTGCAGGCCAGAATGAATGGCCGTATGAAAGGTCTACCGAGGAGGAAATCACGGTCGCCGTGAGCGGGGAATGGTGCGATTTTCATATTCGTTATTTCTGGATCGCCGAAGATAACCTTCTTCAGGCGGCAGGCATGCTTGATATGCGAGTTCCTGAGAAGAAAAAGACAAAAATTTTAGAAACTATCAATCTTGTTAATGAACGTTTGGCAATAGGACATTTTGCAATCTGGACAGAGGATAATACGCTCATGTTCCGCTATAGCAATATGGTCAATACATCCAGTGATGTTACAGCCGATACCTGCGAGCGGATTACAGATACAATCCTTGCGGAGAGTAATAAATATTACCCTGTATTCCAGTTTGTTCTTTGGGCAGATAAAAGTCCAGAAGAGGCCATCGCATCGGCGATGCTGGATACGGTTGGCGAAGCCTGAAACTGCAACAAAATTTTAGTATAGGAAATAAAAATGGCCATATTGTCGTATTTTACGCGAGAAAAGCCTTTGGTGTTGATTGGCTGTGGCAAAATGGGTGGTGCAATGTTGCAGGGCTGGCTGAACGGAGGCCTTAATGCTGATGCGGTATATGTGGTTGAACCTTTTATAGATTCTCTGAAAAATATGACGCCTTTGTTAAATCAGAATAACATAGTTGAGAAAATTTCTGATTTGCCGAAGCCTTTAAATCCTCAACTTGTAGTTCTTGCGGTTAAGCCTCAGGTGATGGAACAGGCTATTGCTGATATCAGGATGGTTGATTGTAATCATACCGTTTATCTCTCCATAGCAGCAGGTAAAACAATTGGTTTTTTTGAAAGTCATCTTGGAAAAAAAGAGGCCATTGTTCGGGCGATGCCCAATATACCTGCGACGATTGGTAAGGGTATTACGGTTGCCTGTTCTAATATGAATGTGAGTGATGCTCAAAAATCCATGTGCAACGATTTGCTTGCGGCGGTCGGTGTTGTTGAATGGATTGAGAATGAAAATCTAATGGATGCTGTAACGGCGATTTCTGGTAGTGGGCCTGCCTATGTCTTCCATTTGGTTGAAGTCCTGGCAGGGGCTGGTGAGCGAATAGGACTGGATAAGGAACTTGCCAAAAAACTCGCCCGCTATACCGTATTAGGATCAGGGGCGTTGTTAGAACATTCCCATGAAGATGCCTCGAAACTTCGCATTAACGTGACAAGCCCAAATGGTACCACGGAGGCTGCCCTTAATATCCTGATGCGGGATGATGGTCTTGGGAAACTTATGATGGAGGCCGTTCGGGCAGCAAACAAAAGATCAAGGGAATTGGCGGATTAATTGGGGGTGTCGTTATTATTGATCCCTCTTGTTATTGCCCCATATCGTTATTAACGATGTTTAAAATATCTTCGCGATTCTCATCGGTAATTAGGGCGGATAAGACCTTCCAGAATCCTTCTACGGCATCGTCTCCCGCATTTTTGAATGCTTTGAGCATATGATCTTGTTGGTGTTCTGCTATCTTGTCTAAAAGTTCATGGCCTTGAGCCGTTAAGTAAAGTAAGCGTTGCCTGCGATCCAGATCACCAATATCCTGTCTGATATAGTTTTTTTCAACTAAACTGCTTAAAACACGGGACAGGCTTTGTTTCGTGATATTTAATAGTTTCAGCAGCTCAGCCACTTTCAGACCGGGATTGCGGCCTACAAAATGAAGCACACGATGATGCGCACGACCAAAACCGTATGTATGTAGGATATCATCAGGCCAACTGATGAAATCACGATAGCCAAAATACAGAAGCTCCATTCCTTTCAGAAATCTCTGGCGTTCTGAATGTTTTTTTATATCAAAAAATACGTCAGTCATGTTGACATATTTAAATCATAATGTTACTCATATCAAGGTATAAGTGAAATATTATTATAATGAGGTTTTATAATGTCAGCCAAAACATACGACGATCGTGATGGATTTATCTGGTACAATGGCAAGTTAATTAATTGGCGTGATGCGCAATTCCATGTTTTGACCCATGCGCTTCATTATGCCAGTAGCGTCTTTGAAGGCCAAAAAGCATACGGTGGGAAGATTTTTAAACTGCGTGAACATTCACAAAGATTGATCGATTCTGGTCGTATTCTGGGTTTTGAAATTCCCTATAGCGTTGAAGAAATAGATCAGGCCTCAATTGATGCTGTTAAGGCGAATAACCTTGTGAATGCTTATGTCAGACCAATCGCTTGGCGTGGTTCTGAAATGATGGGTGTTGCGACCAAGGGAAGTAAAATTCATTTGGCGGTTGCTGCTTGGGAATGGCCGCCTTATTTCGGAGAAGAGGCATTATATAAAGGATTGCGTTTGGAAATTGCCAAATGGCGTCGTCCCGCCCCAGATACAGCACCAGTTCATGCAAAAGCCGCAGGTCTTTATATGATTGCATCTCTTTGTAAGGATGCCTCTATGGCCCATGGTTATGATGACGCCTTGATGCTTGATTACCGTGGTCAGGTAGCAGAAGCCACAGGAGCCAATATATTTTTCCTAAAAGAGGGTGTTATTCATACACCAAAGCCTGATTGTTTTCTGGATGGTATTACCAGACGTACGGTTAAGGGACTTGCTGAAAAACGTGGCTTTAAGGTTATCGAACGGGCTATTATGCCAGAAGAATTGGCTGATTTTGAACAGGCATTTCTCACTGGAACTGCGGCCGAAGTAACCCCGCTTTGTGAAATTGGCCCCTATAATTTTGAAGTGGGTGACGTTTGCAAAACCTTGATGAAAGATTATGCAAATCTGGTGCATGGAAAATAAATCCATAGAATAATTATTATTCTAAAGCCCGAATTTATTTTGGGCTTTTTTGTTGTTTTGTTTTTTGCGGCGTGCGATTTTTTGCTTTTCCTATTCAATCTTGGTTTTCATGATTAAAATGGGTAGTAATGTGGCATCTTTCTTAACAGAACCGTCCTTATCATAAGCGCCCCATTGGCTAGTTGCCACATAATATAAGCTGTTCTTGTGGATCATACCCAAAGTCGGTTCATTCCACTGGGGTAGGTTTCGGTTTAGTACATGAAGCTTGTCAATTTTATTGTCTTTTACCTCGAGTCTAATAATTCGATTTGGCGTTATGCCATTTTGAATAGCGATCAATTTATGATTTTGGCAATAGAGTCCATCAATACCACCGACATTAATATTGTCCTTATGCTGTAGAGCAATTATTGCCTTAGATTTTAAATCAATGGAATAGAGACCTTTGTTATAGTCTGCAACATAGAGTCTGTTATTGGCTATACAAAGCCCCTGCAAATTAACAAAATGATCGCCCGCAACAAAGGGCTCAAGACTTTTCGTATTTTTATTTATTTTATAAATTATGGGATTATAGCTATCTGACACGTAGATTTCTCCTTGGGGCGAAATGATTAAATCACCAAAAAGATTTTTTTTACCGTCATTGGGAAAATATTTATGCAGAAGTTTGCCGGTTGTGATGTCAAATTGAAAAATCCCCGAAATATTCTCTTTATTTTTATTTAGGGAAATATGTTGTTCTATGTTGTTGCTTGCGACCCAAAGATGGTTATTTTTCTGGTCAATTTTAAGGCCAAAAATTCCCGTTAATTGATTTTTCTCTGAGGCAGTTACAAAAGATGAGACTGCTTTATGTTGGGATATTCTTAAAATTTTTCCTTCTCTTACCGACCCTATGAAATAGTCACCTGTCTTTTCATGGTAGGTCACAGATTCTGGCAGCAGGCCTTTTTCATCAATTGTCATAAAAATACTTTCCTGCCCAAGCGGTTGATTATTTTCAGACAGTTGTTTTGCCCATTTTTCATAGGCGGCATGATCGGTGATCATTTTAAAATCGGGATCCGTAAATTCCATACTAAGACCTTGGGCAATGATTTGTTCTATGGTTTTTGTGGCCTTTTCGATTTTTCCATTAAGGCTATAGGCACGTATGAGATTTTTTTTAACCGCTAATTGATAGGGACGTTGTTTTTCAAGTTCTTCTATTTTAAATTGGAAAAGCGCAAAATTCTGAGCATCATAGGCTTGACCCGCTTGCTGCCAAAGTGTCGTTACGGACTGAGCATAACTGGTCGATACCACTATGAGTAATAGAAAAATGATGGTGAGAATGCGCATAAATAACCCCAGAATAAAATTTTCCTTCAGATTTTTAGTATAAGAAAATTACAAGAATAAGTCATTCTTATTGAATGGAAATGTTATTATCCAAGCTATATTCTAATGTTCTATCCTAAAACAAAATTTCTTGCTGTTTTTTAGTTATAAATAGTTGCGTCCTGCGGTCTTTTGCCTATACTGCGCGAGAAAATCTGAACGATTATCTGTTCTGAACAATAGCAGGAAAAATTGATGACCCAAGATATTAAAAAAGTTGTTCTAGCCTATTCTGGCGGACTTGATACCTCTATTATCCTAAAATGGCTAAAAGACACGTATAATTGTGAGGTTGTCACTTTTACGGCTGATTTGGGACAGGGCGAGGAGTTGGAGCCTGCTCGCAAAAAAGCAGAAATGTTTGGTGTTAAAGAAATCTTTATTGAAGATTTGCGGGAAGAATTTGTAGCGAATTATGTATTTCCTATGTTTCGGGCCAATGCGCTTTATGAAGGCGTTTACTTGCTTGGAACTTCTATTGCCCGTCCTTTGATTGCCAAACGACAGATTGAAATTGCCCATGCGGTGGGAGCAGATGCGGTTTGTCATGGCGCAACCGGTAAAGGTAACGATCAGGTTCGTTTCGAGCTTGGCTATTATGCTCTTAATCCTGATATTAAGGTGATTGCCCCTTGGCGGGAATGGGATTTAAACAGCAGAACCAAACTTATTGATTATGCGGAAAAAAATCAAATTCCTGTGGCAAAAGATAAGCGGGGCGAGGCGCCCTTTTCTGTTGACGCTAATTTGCTCCACACCTCGAGCGAAGGAAAATTGCTTGAAGACCCATGGGAAGAAGCGCCAGAATATGTTTATAATAGAACGGTATCCCCAGAAAATGCTCCAGACAAACCCACTTATATTGAAATTGAATTTGAGCGTGGCGATGCGGTGGGCATTGACGGGGTGAAAATGTCCCCTGCGACAATCCTGACCAAATTGAATGAACTTGGTGGAAAAAATGGTATTGGTCGACTTGATTTATTAGAAAATCGTTTTGTTGGGATGAAATCACGGGGTATTTATGAAACGCCGGGCGGAACCATATTGTTAACCGCACATCGTGGTATTGAAAGCATTACCCTTGACCGTGGTGCTATGCATTTAAAAGACGAATTGATGCCGAAATATGCGGAATTGATTTATAACGGCTTTTGGTTCTCGCCTGAGCGGGAAATGTTACAAGCCATGATTGATAAATCTCAAGAACATGTTTGTGGCACGGTTCGGCTTAAGCTCTACAAGGGTGGGGTTCATTTGGTGGGGCGTAAATCACCAAAATCACTTTATTCTATGGAGCATGTCACGTTCGAGGAAGATACGGTTTATGATCAACATGACGCCGCAGGCTTTATTAAGCTTAATGCGCTGCGGTTACGGTTGCTGAATAAACGGGGGAAAAACTAAAAGCCAATTCAGGTTATATATTAGGCCAAAAAGGACGGTTAGAATTAATTTTCTAGCCGTCTTTTGTTTTGGGTGGGTTTATTATATGATTTGCGATTATTTACTCGTATTAGCAAAGGAGGTTAGTTGTATAATGTCAAATCATCATAAGATTAATTATATCGAATTCCCCGCATCAGACATTCAGGCCACAAAGAAATTTTTTAATAGGGTTTTTGAGTGGTCTTTTATGGATTTTGGCCCAGACTATACTTGTTTTATTGGCCAAGGGACAGATGGTGGTTTTTATAAATCTGACTTGAAGTCCAGAAAGTCAGCAGGTGCTGCCCTCATTGTTCTATACAGTGAACATCTTGAAAAAACCATGGAAATGATCAAAGAGGCAGGAGGTAAGATCATTGTTGATATTTTTTCATTTCCCGGTGGGCGGCGGTTTCATTTTACCGATCCAAATGGTAATGAAATGGCCGTTTGGTCGGAATAGTTATTTGCATTATTTTAAATATAAACTAAAGTTAAGAACATGAGCGCAGACTGGAAAGCATTATGGCAAAATATTAAGTTATGGCACGATGAAGGTCGTGACATTGCTCTTGCAACCGTTGTGGACACTTGGGGATCATCGCCAAGACCCACAGGAAGCTATATGATCGTGGATGATAAGGGGGCCATTGAAGGCTCGGTCTCTGGGGGTTGTATTGAGGGAGCTGTGATACAGGCCGCTCTTGATGTCATGACTTCCCATACCCCTCAAATGCTTGAATTCAGCGTGACAAATGATCAGGCATGGGAGGTTGGGCTGTCTTGTGGCGGTCGTGTTAGGGTATTGGTGGAATCCATTGATAAAAAAATACCCTTTATGGATAAAATATTGTCCGCAGATAAACCCATCATTCTGAGGACGAATTGTATTACAGGCGATACGACATTCAGCTTTGGGGGCAATAATGCGGAAAAAAGCAAGCTCCTTGAAAATGAAGATCAGCTTATTTTTAGCCAAATTTTAGAACAACCTCTGCAATTAATTGTTATTGGTGCGGTTCATATTACACAGGCCATGGTTAAAATTGCCGAAAGTTTGGACATTTCAGTGACCGTAATTGACCCTCGCACCACATTTGCAAGTCAGGTGCGTTTTCCAAATACGGATCTTTGCACGGATTGGCCAGATGAAGCCTTAAACGCGAGAAACATAACCTCAGGCACAGCCATAGTCACCCTGACCCATGATCCAAAGTTAGATGATCCAGCTCTTGAAATTGCCCTTCGGTCTAATGCCTTTTATGTGGCATCTCTTGGCAGTAAAAATACCCATAAATCCCGTAAAGAAAGGCTTCTGGCAAAGGGTTTTTCCGAGGACGAAATCGGGCGAATATTTGGCCCCGCTGGCCTTGATCTTGGTGCTAAAACACCAGCAGAAATAGCCCTTTCTGTTATGGCACAGATGATAAGCATATATCGTCACGGTGACAACAGATGAAATTTGGCCACTTTCCCTTATCACAAGTCCTTGGGAGTATTTTGGCGCATTCCCTGAAACTGCCCACTAAAATGTTAAAAAAAGGCCATGTGGTTACAAAATCAGATATTGATTTATTGGCTGAGAATAATATTTCCCATGTCATGGCGGCTATTCTTGATGAGGATGATATAACAGAGGATAAGGCGGCTTTTATGATCGCACATCATATTTGCGGTGATCATATTACTTGCGCTGAGGCCTTCACGGGACGGGTTAATCTGTATGCGGTGCATGATGGGTTGATTGTCATCAATGAGGATGCGGTAAATGCCCTAAATCATCTTGATGAATCCGCAACACTCGCCACTGTTCCTCAAAAAGCCATTGTGCAAAAGGGACAGATGATCGCCACCATCAAGATTATCCCTCTTGCCGTCAGACATGAAGTAATAGTGAGAATTATATCCGACATCGAAAAGAAAGTTATAACGCTTCATCCTTTTCAATCTCAGACGGCGTTGTTGATCCACACAGAATTGAGCAGTACAACAGAAAAAATATTCGAAAAAGCAAAGCGGGTCATGAGCCATAGGCTTGATATGTTTGGGGCAAAGATTGGGCTTGAGCTACGATGCAAACATGAAGAAAACTCCTTATCGGAAATATTAAAAAATAAAGCCTGCTCTGATCATGATCTGATCTTAATTATGGGGGCATCGGCGATTACAGACCGAAAAGATGTGATCCCTGCAGCCATCATTCAGGCGGGGGGAGAGATTATTCATTACGGTATGCCCGTTGATCCCGGAAATTTAATGCTCGTGGCAAAATTAGAGGGCAAATGGGTGCTCGGTCTGCCGGGCTGTTCCCGTTCTCCTAAATTAAATGGTATTGACCTTATATTATCCCAGATAGCCGCAGGGCAAAATGTGACGAGCGATGATATTATGACGATGGGTGTTGGGGGATTATTGAGTGAATACCCAGGGCGGCCTCAACCCAGAGAGCCAAAAGTTGATGTGTTACACCATAAAGCACAATCCCCAAAAATTGCTGCCCTTATATTAGCCGCCGGTCAATCCAAAAGAATGGGGCAGGATAATAAATTATTATTGCCCTATAGAGGGAAGAGCGTTCTATCCCATGTCATTGAACAGATAAAGGGTGCTGGCATTGATTCTGTTTTTATCGTAACAGGGCATCAAAAAGAGACCATAGAAAAGGAAATCATCGGACAAAATATTACGCTTATTCATAATGATCTTTACGCAGAAGGAATGAGTGGTTCCGTGAAAATCGGTATGGCTTCGCTGCCAAAGGATGTGGATGCGGCACTCATTATTTTGGGGGATATGCCCAATATATCATCAGAAATTTTACGCCAAATTATGGCGGCCTATAATCCCAATGAAAAAAGATTGATTGTTATTCCGAAACATCAAGGAAAAAGAGGAAATCCCATATTATGGGACCGTGCATTCTTTGGTGATTTTGAGCGATTGGAAGGGGATATGGGCGCAAAAATTTTACTTGGCGAATATCCAGAATATATCAAAGAAGTTGACATTGGGTCAGAGGCAATATTTTTTGACATTGACACAATCGAGGCTTATGAACGTCTTAAAGAGAAATGAAGAATAACAGGGGGTTTATTATGACCAATAGATCACGCTTACTCATAAATTTATACAGACTATTGCTTGGGGTAGTGGTTCTTTTATTTTTGACGGCAGGTGGCCTTTATTTTTTCTTTCGCAGCAGCTTACCAATATTAGAGGGTAATATTAAAAGCGCCACCATTCAAGGACATATGGCCGTTGAGAGGGATGAAAATGGCAACGCCACGTTGATCGCGGACAATCGGCTCGATCTTGCCTATGGAACGGGCTTTGTTCATGGGCAGGAAAGATTTTTTCAAATGGATTTATCACGGCGCATGGCCGCTGGTGAATTATCGGAATTATTTGGAACGCTCGCCTTGGATATGGATAAAAGAAATCGATTACACCGATTTCGTACTAGGGCAAAATGGGCCTTTGACCATATGGCAGAAGATCATAAGAACTTGATGTATCATTATGTTGCGGGCATCAATGATGGGTTGAAGACGTTGGGAAGCAAGCCTTTTGAATATTGGCTTTTGGGGCAAGAGCCTCGCCCTTGGACGGTGGAAGATAGCTTTTTGGTTATCTATTCCATGTATTTTGCTTTGCAGGGTGGCAATATAGAGGTTGATCTGCAAAAATATTTTTTGGAACAGAGCTTAGATCAAAGGTTGGTCAATTTCCTACTACCCTCTAAAACGGAATGGGATGCCCCGCTACAGCTAGACGCTACGCCTTGGACAGCGCAAGAGATTCCGTCTGTGGATGCGCTTTCTTCTTCTGTTACGGAATTGGCTTTTTTAAAGAATGAAAGAAATGAACTGCCGGGCAGTAATAATTGGGCGGTATCTGGTAAAATGACAAAAACGGGGGCTGCGATGCTGTCCAATGATATGCATTTGGGTATTAGTGCGCCGTCAACATGGTTCCGTCTAAGGCTTAAATTATCTGATCAATCTCTTGATATATCGGGAGTTTCTTTGCCCGGAACACCGCTTATCATTGCGGGAAGCAATGGTTCTGTGGCTTGGGGCTATACGAATTCTTTCGTGGATACGGCCGATCTTGTTGCTTTAACAATAAATCCAGATAATCCCGATCAATATAAGACCAAAAATGGTTATGAAAATTTTTCCCATTATGACGAAATTATAAAGATAAAGGATGCAGAAGATATCACCATAACGGTTAAAGAAACAATTTGGGGGCCTGTTATGGATATTGGTATAGCCCAGAAATTTGCCGTTCAATGGACGGCCCATCATTGGGAGGCCGTGAATATGGGTCTTATGGCCATGGAAAAGGTCGAAAATGTGCGGGATATTATGAAGATAGCGCCAACTTTTGGTATTCCAACCCAAAATGCTATGTTGACCGACAGACAAGGTAATATCGGCTGGATACATTTTGGCGCTTTACCAAGGCGTAAATCGGGAGATTATAGCAAGCCCTCTGATTGGTCAGAAAGTGATATGGGGTGGGACGGTTGGCTCAATTTTGATGAATATCCCAAAATTTATAATCCAGAAAATAATAGATTATGGAGCGCCAATAGCCGTGTTGTTTCGGGTGCTGATTATGCCAAAGTTGGGGACGGTGGAACTGATATTGGTGCCCGCCAACATCAAATAAGAGATAATCTGATGGCCTTAGATAAGGAAATTGTGGAAGGGGATCTTTACGCCATTCAGATGGATAATCGGGCAATTTTTTGGGATCGTTGGCAAAAGCAGCTCTTGATCATTTTAAATAATTCTTCGGATAGCCGCCTTAAACTCTTCATTCCTCCTGTTGAAAATTGGGGTGGACGGGCGGATATTGCCTCGGTGGGCTTTCGGCTTGTTAAAAATTATCGTCAAATGGTCTATCGGGGTATGATGGGTTATTTAACCAAGGCTTGCACGGATAAATTCGATCTTTGCAATTATAACAAGGCCACAAATCAAATGGAAAGTCCTTTATGGCGTTTGGTTGATGTGAAGCCTTTGGGATGGCTGCCGCCAGAATATCACGATGACTGGCAAGTCTTTTTCGAGGCCATGGCTTATAAAGCTTGGGAGCCTGTCATGAAGGGAGAAATTCCGCTTCGTGATTATATTTGGGGTGAGGAGAACAGGGCTGAAATCAAGCATCCCCTGAGCAAGGCCGTACCATTGCTTTCCTTAATTACCGATATGCCAGAAAATATGCAAAATGGGGTTCATGAAAAAATGCCTCATATAGCAGGCCATGATTTTGGGCAATCAGAGCGTATTGTGGTCAGTCCCGGTCATGAACAAGATGGGGTTATGAATATTCCTGCGGGTCAAAGTGGCCATCCGCTTTCCCCTTATTATGGAGCAGGACATAAGGATTGGTTAGAGGGAAATATGACCCCATTTTTACCCGGTGCAACAAAATATTCTCTGCAATTCTCGCCATTAAAGTAAGAGGACATTAGGTGGAAAGGATCAGGGGAATCGCTGTTGTGTATTTTACCTTTGTGACGGCAAAACGGGAATGGATTTCTTGAACCATATCCATTTTCAACAATCTTTTTCTAAGAAAATCTTCGTATGTTTTCATATCCTTGGTGATAATTCGGAGCATATAATCCATGCCACCGCTAATGGTGTAGCATTCCGTAACCTCAGGGTAAGTAATTATGGTGCTTTCAAAAATATCCAAAGCCTCTTCGGTATGGTTAGATATTTTGACACTGGCATAGACAATGATGTCTAGGCTCAATTTTTTTTGATCAATCAGAGCAACTTTTTGGGTTATAATGCCCAGATCCTCCAATCTTTTTACCCGTCGCCAGCATGGGGCGGGGGATAAGCCCACAAGGGCAGCAAGCTCGTTATTGGTTAAGTTGCAGTTATTTTGTAAGATATCGAGTATTTTTTTATCAATTTCACTTAAATTATCCAGCATTTCTTTCTCAATTTTCTATTTTTTGATTAAATTTTATCCGTAATATAAGGCATTTGAGCAATATATTCATTCGTATTTTTCTTTTTTTCCGAATCAAAAATATTTTGACTAATTTAATTTCAAGAGAGAGGTAAGAAATCCATAATAAATCTAGGTAGTTGGAATATTATTCTATATTAGTGAAATATTATTCTATATAAGTGAAATAATTTTCATTCTTAAAAAGAAGATGGCTCGCAATTTTGTTGCTTTATGAATTCTCTGTTCTTTATAGATATTCCGAATATGGACAAAATTCACGAATTATTGCTTAAGTTGTAAAATTTTCAAAAAATAAAATCCTCGACAAATAAAAGTCACGCTACTACCAAGTAACATGATTTTAGACTAGGCAAAGCTAACAAATTTTTCAAAGATAGAGTATATAATTATGGACACCAATCAATTCAAAGGTCATGAACAGGTTGTTTATCTGCACGACAAGGAAACAGGTTTGAAAGCTTTTATTGCGGTTCATGATACATCTCTTGGGCCTGCTGCGGGTGGATGCCGTATGTGGAGTTATAATAATGAAATGGAGGCTCTGACCGATGCCTTGCGGCTGTCTCGGGGAATGAGTTACAAGAATGCGGTGGCGGGTTTGAAGCTTGGCGGCGGTAAAGCCGTCATTATAGGAAATTCTAGAACGGATAAGTCAGAGGCCCTTTTTCGAGCCTTTGGTCGCATGATAGACAGCCTTGGGGGCAAATATATTTCCGCAGAGGATGTGGGAATTTCTGTGGAAGATATGGAAATTGTTGCCAAAGAAACCCGTCATGTAGCGGGTCTTGATAAAGGCGCTCATGCCAGCGGCGATCCGTCCCCCTTTACGGCGCTTGGTGTATTTCTTGGTATTAAGGCTGCGGTTAAGCATAAATTAGGCCGAGATGATATGAAAGGTTTGCGTGTTGCCGTGCAGGGTGTCGGGCATGTAGGATATTATTTATGCAAGCATCTTTATGAGGCAGGAGCATCACTGTTCGTATCGGATATTAACAAGGATGCCCTAAGCCGTGTTGAAGGGGAATTTAAGGCTAAAGTTGTGGATTTGGATAAAATTATTTCTGCCGATGTTGATATTTTGTCTCCTTGTGCATTGGGCGCCATCCTTAACGATGAAACGATTAATCTCATTAAGGCAAATATTATAGCAGGTGCCGCCAATAATCAGCTGGCTCGGGATGACCATGGCAAACTATTGATGGATCGTGGCATACTTTATGCCCCAGACTATGTTATTAATGCGGGTGGTATTATCAATGTTGCGGCGGAAACGCGCGGTGAATATGATGTCAATTGGGTGATGGCAAAGGTTGAAAAGATTTACGATAATTTGACGGTTATATTTGATCGATCTGTAGCTGAAAACCGTCCTACAAATCATATTGCAGACGAGATGGCGCAAGATATTATTGATAAAGCACATGCCTTAAAATCATAATTTTTGGATTTTACTCATACAAAGGCAGTTTTGTAGTATGCTTTACTGCCGTCATGGCAATGGTGGAACTGATTTCCTGCACACCTTTTATTTGGGATAATTTGTGCCACCATAAATCCTCATATTCTTGAATATCTTTGACGACAATTTTAAGCAAGAAATCTACATTACCCATTAGAGTATAACATTCAACAATTTGTGGAATATTTTTTATAATTTCAATAAAATTAGGTAACCGTCTGCCATGAGCCGTCATTTTTACCTGAGCAAACAGGATGATGTCTAATCCGACCTTGTTATGATTAACGATAGCCACCCGATTTTTAATAATGCCATCATCTTGAAATTTTTGAATTCTGCGCCAGCATACAGATTTAGACGATCCCACTATTTCGGCTATCTCGGCAACAGGAAGCATGGCATCATCTTGTAGCAGATTTAGAATTTTTTTGTCTAATTTGTCCATTATGGCATTTTGTCCCGTTTATTTGATTAAAATAGAAATTTTATACCGTAATTCTAGCAATATATGAAGTCAAAGGGAAGATATTTCATAATTTAAGGCGTATAATTATATAAAAGGAGAATAAAATGGTGCCCAAATCTGGTAAAAATCTCAATATTCCTTCACCTCGTCACAGACCAGGAGAAGAACCCGAATTTGATAATCTTGATATACCAAATGCGGGAACTGTTTCTCGCCCTGATATTATGACTGATCCAAAGCAAATGTTTGATTATGCCAATACCGTTATTCGGGTTCTGGATATGAAGAATAATGCTCTTGGAGAGTGGGATCCTAAACTTAGCCCTGATGACATGCGTAAAGGGCTTTATGATATGCTGACAACCCGTATTTATGATGATCGTATGCAAAATATGCAGCGGGTTGGGAAAATGTCATTTTATATGAAATCGACGGGAGAAGAGGCCGTTTCTGTGGCACAGGCCATGGCACTGGATAAAAAGGATATGCTATTTCCATCTTATCGTCAGCAGGGCCTATTGATTTCTCGGGGGCGTGATTTGCTTGATATGATGAACCATTGTTTGTCCAATTCCAAAGATAACTGCAAGGGCAGACAGCTGCCCATTATGTACACATGGCGGGACGGTAATTTATTTTCTATTTCGGGTAATCTCGGCACGCAATTCTGTCAGGCCGTTGGCTGGGCCGTGGCGTCCGCCTATAAGGGCGAAGATGCTATTGCGGCTACTTGGGTTGGGGAGGGAACAACCGCAACGTCGGATTTTCATCATGGTATGACATTTGCCGCAGTCTATAATGCCCCTGTACTCCTTAATGTGGTTAATAATCAATGGGCTATTTCAAGTTTTCAGGGCTTCGCGGGCGGGGAAAAGGCCACATTTGCTAGTCGTGCGATGGGCTATGGGATGCCAGGACTTCGGGTGGACGGCAATGATTTTCTGGCCGTTTATGCGGTTACAAAATGGGCGGCGGATCGTGCCCGCAATGGTGGCGGCCCCACATTGATTGAACACTTCACCTACCGTGCTTCTGCCCATTCAACCAGTGATGATCCTTCAAAATACAGACCAGAAGATGAATATGAGGTATGGCCCTTGGGCGATCCCATTGAAAGATTAAAAAATTATTTGATTGAAATCGGTGAATGGTCAGAGGAACGCCATAAGGCGGCTATGGAAGAAATTAATGCCATGGTCATCAAAAAATACAAAGAGGCCGAATCCTTTGGTACTTTAAATTCAGGCTCAAGACCAGAAATCAGCAGTATGTTTGATGATGTGTTCAAAGAGCAGCCCGATAATCTGCGTCGTCAACGCCAACAGCTAGGAGTATAAGATGGCTAAAATGAATATGGTACAGGCCATTAATTCGGCGCAGGATGTGATGCTTGAAAGAGATGACAGCGTTGTTATCTTTGGTGAAGATGTGGGTTATTTTGGCGGTGTTTTTAACTGCACAGAGGGTTTGCAAAAGAAATACGGCGAACAAAGAGTTTTTGATACACCCATAGCCGAAGGCGGTATTATTGCGTTGGCCATTGGTATGGGGGTTAACGAAATGCGACCCGTAGCCGAAATTCAATTTTCGGATTATATTTATCCAGCCTTTGACCAGATTGTGTCCGAGGCGTCTCGCTTGCGTTATCGTTCCGGCGGTGAATATTGGGCGCCAATTACGATCCGTACCCCTTGTGGTGGGGGAATACGGGGTGGGCAGACCCATTCTCAAAGCCCAGAAGGTATTTTTACCCATGTATCGGGCGTAAAAAGCATTATGCCCTCAAACCCCTATGACGCAAAAGGATTGCTCATCAGCGCTATTGAGGATGATGATCCAACTTTATTTTTTGAGCCAAAAAGGCTTTATAACGGGCCGTTCTTTGGTGATCCAAAACAGGCATCCCAAGGATGGGATAAACATGAAAAGGGAGAGGTGCCAGAGGGCTATTATACCGTTCCCATTGGCAAGGCAAATACCGTACGCATGGGCCATGATCTCACGATTATAACTTACGGTACGATGGTGCATGTTTCACTAGCGGCGGCGGAATTATCAGATTATGATGTGGAAGTTATTGACCTTAGAACTTTAATTCCCTTGGATATCGACCATATCGCAGAGTCAGTTTGTCGTACGGGTCGTTGTATTGTTGTGCATGAGGCCACAAAAACAGGGGGCTTTGGCGCTGAAATATTATCGCAAATTCAGGAAGAATGTTTCTGGAAATTAGAAGCCCCTATCGGTCGTGTGGCAGGTTGGGATATTCCCTATCCTCATGCCTTTGAATGGGAGTATTTTCCAGGACAAGGGCGAGTACTGGACGCTATCAAAAAAGTAATGGAAGGATAATCATGGGACAGTATCGTTTTAATCTTCCCGATCTTGGCGAAGGCATTGTTGAATCAGAAATAGCGGCACTTCACATAAAGGTCGGTGATCACGTCAAAGAAGATCAGCCCCTGATTGATATGATGACCGATAAGGCGACCGTTGAAATTCCATGCCCTGTTGATGGTAAGGTTCTGTCGATTAGTGGTAATATTGGTGAGATGGTTGCCGTGGGGCAGGCGCTTGTGATATTTGAAGTCGAAGGTCAAGGTAATGAGGTTGCTCAAAATAATTCTGTTGAAAAACAAGAAACAGAAATTATACCTGTGAAGGAAAAATCATCGCCTAAAATGCCCTCAGCAAAAATACCTTCGTCACCAAAACCCGCACCCGTTGCAATGCCTG
Source organism: Emcibacter sp. (assembly GCA_021741205.1). Taxonomy (GTDB): domain Bacteria; phylum Pseudomonadota; class Alphaproteobacteria; order Sphingomonadales; family Emcibacteraceae; genus Paremcibacter. The sequence goes on along the minus strand of JAIOYI010000002.1, from coordinate 187,568 downwards.
TTATGAGTTCATCTTCTAGATCTTTTGGCGATAAGCCCATGGCATCACCAGCCCTCAGACGTCGGGCATTGGAGGCTAATATTGATTTATCCCTTGTGCCAAGTCATGACCCTGCGGGACGTATAACCCATCAGGATTTGGATGATTTTATTGCCTCTGGCGGACGTATTTCACAACCAAAGGCAAAGAAACGCACCGCCATAGAAGAAATTCCTGTCATTGGTATTCGTCGCAAAATTGCCGAGCGTATGGAACTTAGTAAACGCAGCATTCCCCATTATTCCTATGTGGAAGAAGTGGATGTGACTGAAGTTGAAAAATTACGGGTTTTCCTGAATAATAATCGTACTGACGCACAACCAAAGCTTTCAATTTTGCCCTTTATTATGATGGCAACCTTAAAGGGTATGGAAAAATTTCCTGAATGTAATGCTCATTATGATCCGGAACATAGTCTGATAAGACGATTTTCCGCCGTCCATATTGGTATTGCAACCCAGACTCCAAATGGTCTTATGGTGCCGATCGTAAACCACGCTGAAGTGCGTGATATATGGGATATGGCCACCGAAATGCAACGTGTAACAGAGGCAGGTCGTACGGGCAAAGCGAGCCGAGAGGAATTGTCTGGCTCAACGGTTAGCATTACGAGCCTTGGCAAGACGGGCGGGATCGTTACAACACCTGTTATTAATTATCCTGAAGTATGCATCATTGGGGTCAATAAAATTGTCCCCCGTCCTATGGTGATGAATGGTACAGACATTCAAATTCGCCAGATGATGAATTTATCCTCATCCTTTGATCATCGGGTTGTGGATGGCTATGTTGCGGCAGAGCTTATTCAATATATCAAGGGGTTGCTTGAACAACCCGCAACCTTATTTATGTAAAGACAGTTAGGCAAACTATGGAAATGAATTGCAAACTTTTGGTGATTGGGGCGGGGCCTGGTGGTTATGTGGCGGCGATAAGGGCAGGCCAGCTAGGTATCGACACCATCATTGTGGAGGCTGACCGTGCGGGGGGAACATGCCTTATTCGGGGTTGTATTCCATCAAAGGCTTTGATCCATGCGGCAGACAAATATGAACAACTTTCCGCTCATGTGGGCAATGCTTATCTTGGTATTAAAATTCATGAAAAACCCTCACTTAATTTAAAGGACACCATGACGTGGAAAGAAAGCATTGTTGATAAATTAAATGGCGGTGTTGAGGGTTTACTAAAAAAAGCCAAGGTAAAATTGATCAAAGGTTTTGCAACCTTTAAAAATGCTAAGACTTGCGATGTTAAAACCAATGATGGCCTTATCACCATTACCGCCGAGCATGTTATTCTTGCCAATGGATCAAAACCAACCGAATTACCATTTTTGCCCTTTGGCGGGGATATTATGTCCTCGACCGAGGCTTTAATGCTTGACCATGTGCCAGAAAAACTTGTGGTTGTGGGCGCAGGCTATATCGGGCTTGAGCTTGGTATTGCCTATAGCAAGCTTGGCTCAAAGGTGACATTTATTGAGGCCGAAGATCGTATCCTTGCCACCTATGACAAGGAACTTACCACCCCCGTTTTGCAAAGCTTGAAGAAACATGAGATCACGGTTCATCTTGGGGCAAAGGCCATGGGCTTTGAAAATAATCATCTTCTCTATAAAGATAAGGACGGCACAGAGCAGAAAATCGCTGCGGATAAATTATTGGTCACTGTCGGACGCACCCCAAATACCAAGGGATTTGGACTAGAAAATATGGCGGTCGACATGGTGGGTGCTTTCATTAAAATTGACCAACATTGTCATACAGCCATGAAAAATGTCTGGGCCATTGGTGATATCACGGGCGAACCTATGCTTGCCCATCGTGCCTCGGCACAAGGAGAGGTGGTTGCCGAAATTATTGCGGGCAAGAAACGAGAATTTAACCCCAATGCCATTGCTGCCGTATGCTTTACAGACCCTGAAATTATTTCTGTGGGACTTTCTGCGGAACAGGCAAAGCTCAAGGGCATAGAAACTATTGTGGGTAAATTTCCCCTTATGGCCAATGGTCGGGCGCTCACCATGGAGGCTGGAGAGGGCGGCGGTTTTGTGCGTATTACAGCTCGGGCGGATAATCACGTGATTGTTGGAATTCATGCGGTTGGACCTCATATATCGGAACTTTCCGGTGAATTTGCCCTAGCACTTGAAATGGGGGCAAGGCTTGAAGATATAGAGGGAACCATTCACGTTCACCCCACCATGAGCGAAAGTTTTTCCGAGGCGGCACTCGCAACCCTTGGTCATGCTATTCATATATAAGAAAAATATAAACCTTGACTTTGCCAAAGAAAGACTGCACATAACCATACCTAAGAGCGTGATTCTAATATTCACGCTATTTTTTTGATATTCCGCTTAGCAGGCATGGTTCGTATAATCCATGTAAAACAGACGAGTTTTTCTGTTATTTAAGTGCAATCGCGGATGTAAAAAAGTGCAATTTTGCACAGTAAACAGTCGCGAAAGGAATATGCAATGACGCATGATAATGCGCCTATTATAGAAGAGTCTGGCTTTGAGATATTTGATCTGGCCGAAACAATCTTAAAATCTATTGAAAAAGAAGGTTTTACAACCCCCACACCCATTCAGACAATGGCAATACCGCCCTTGATGGATGGTAATGATTTAATGGGTATCGCCCAAACGGGTGGTGGGAAAACGGCAGCCTTTGCCCTTCCCATCATTAATAAGCTTTTGCAGGATTACCAAAAACCAAGACAGAATATGCCAAAGGTTCTGATCCTTGCCCCGACCCGTGAACTTGCCATGCAAATTGAGCAATGTATTGTGACGTTCAGTAAGGGTACAAACCTTAAAAGTCTTGTTGTGGCTGGTGGTCAACCCTATCCTCCACAAACCACAAATTTGCGTCGTGGCGTTGATATATTGGTGGCAACACCGGGGCGTTTGATTGACCATATTAATCGCAATAATGTTAAATTTGCCGATACCAATATTTTTGTCCTTGATGAAGCCGATCGCATGCTCGACATGGGCTTCATTGATGATGTGCAGGATATTTCAAAGTCCTTGCCCGAGGATCATCAAACTATTTTATTCTCTGCCACTATGAATCCAAAAGTACGCGATCTTTCCAAGACGTTACTGAAAGATCCAGTTTTTGTTGATATTCAGTCTGCAACTGTTGTTGCGGGTACTATTTCTCATAAATTGATGAATGTAAGTCGTAAAAACAAAACCCAACTTTTGGCTGAAATATTGGCAGGCGATGATGTGGAAAAGGCGTTAGTTTTTGCCCGTACCAAAATGGGTGCTGATGAATTATCGGATGCTTTGCTTGAACAGGGTATTCAAGCAGATGCTATTCATGGAGACAAACGTCAACGGGTTCGTGAAAAAATTCTGATGAATTTCCGCCGTGGCCGGACAAAGGTGCTTGTAGCAACGGATGTTGCAGCAAGGGGTATTGATGTTGACGGCATTAGCCATGTGGTGAATTACGAATTACCCATTGAGCCTGAAAATTATATTCACCGTGTGGGCAGAACGGGTCGTGCAGGAAATAAGGGTATTGCCATATCCTTTTGTGATCCAAGCGATATGCGCCTGCTTGTTCATATTGAAAGATTGATCAAACAACCCATTGAGGTTGATGCGGACCATGAATATCACATTGATGTTACCACACGGGGTAAAGAGGGCGGTAAAAAAGGCCGCTTCTCCAGAGAAGGTAAAAGCAGAGGTGAGGGTGGATTTAATCGTTCTCGGAGTGATAGAGGATTTCGTGAAAAGCGCGAAGATCGTACTGCTCGTAGTGAAAATCGTCCTTTCCGTAGTGAAGACCGTCCCGCACGCATTGAAGGTCATGTCAACAGAGGCAATATGGATAAACCGCGCACTTTTGTTAAATCAGACAAAAAACCTTGGACAACGGCGGAAAAAAATGAAAATCGTAAAACCAATAAATTTGCAAAACCTGTAAGGTCTGACAATAGTGGTGCAAGGGTTGCTAAGGCTTATGATCCATGGGCTGGCGCTAAAGAATATTCAGATGATCCCGTTCTTGGTAAAATTATTGGAAAAGCACCAAAAATTAACAGTAAAAAAGAAGATAAGTCAAAATTTGTTAAATCTGGCGCTGCAAAGAAAACTTCTTTTAAGAAAAAAGAAGCCGATGCAGCACCTTCTGATCGTAAAAAGGTCAGAGGCGGTAAGAAAGTAGTTGCAGGAGCTAGGCAGGCACCAAGACTGTCCAAATCAAAGACTAAGGATAATGGGGGGAATAAAGCATTCTCACCAAAAAGAAAAATTTTAAGTACATCCAAAGCCGCTTAAATAGAGATACTTAAAATAGATCGTATGACAAAAGGCTCCTTGTTTTAGGAGCCTTTTTTCTTGAGTGATAATCATTTGTCCACGGGAGTTTCCGCAGCATGTAACATTGCCGGCAATAGTTTGCCATTAAATGATCTTTGCCCTTTTTCCATTTTAAAGGAAGTTGTGTAATCTTCACCATTCATGATTAAATACCCTAGATTAGTAAAGTTTTGTAGTGCTGCAGATGTTTGAAGTTCAATCATTTGATCAAATTGTTCCTGTGGCATTTTATCCATGTCCACACCACCTGCGGTCAATTGTCGTTTTAGGGCAATGGCAGCTAATGATTTTGCGATGGTTTTATCAAACGCGATAAAAATAGAAAGATTAATATTTTTATTTAAAGCCATGATGGCGGAAGGATCCGAGAGAGGCGGAATATTTTCAAGATTCTCGTTGTTGAGAAATAACTTTCCATCACTTTTAAAGATCCCGTTGCCCATCATAAAACTTAAATCATGAACAATAAATTTTGGCGAAGATTTTAGAAGATTATCACCCACCCGTTTAACTATTTCTACTATTTTCTCTGATGTTTGTTCTGCTGTCTGGGTCATATTTTCTGCTGTTTGATAGGCTTCATTTATAGATTTCACATAATCTGTGACAGCATCAATATCCAGTTGACTGAGGCTAAAATCCAAATGAAATTTCTCCAAATTTATGTCATTTTCTTTTATATTTTCCGCGTTGAGATTGCTCTGAAAGGCAAGATTTTTATCACTTTCCTTGTTAAGATTATATGTCGTATTGAAATCATTCAGCGAAAATGAAATATCATTTTTTTGCTCAACAAAGTTAAGGTTTTTCAGTGAAAAATTACCATTTCCAAGCCAAAGATAATCATTGACTTTTATACCATTGGATATTGCATTCATGCCCTCTAGTGAAATATTTCCCGTGGGCATTGTAAATTGGGCATGTGGTATTTCTAAGTTGCTTTCGAATTGATCGAAATGGCTATTAATATGGGTTTTGGCGAAAATCCCTCCAAAATTGAGGGTGAATTTTTCGGCGGTGATGTTATCTATATAATCAATATCAAAGGCTGGGCTTTGGACATTAAGGGTTGTTTCACCGCCATAAGAGACAGATGCAAAAATGGTCAGTGGGCTATTGATTTTGGTGCGTTCTTTTATGTCTCGGTAAATTTCGTGGTCAATATCTTTTAATGATCCAGACAAGGTCAAAAGCGCAAAATTGAGGCCATTTTGCAACGTAACGGGTCCATGGGCAACCGTCACGTCAAAGGTTATGCCGTCTTTTAACGCCTTCATGGTCTGCTGATCAACGTCATTACCTTTTTCTGCGGACTTTTCCAGAATATTCAAGGTATGTTCATCAAAGCCATAATTCATGATAACATGAGAGGTAAACCAGCCCTTGTCATAGGAGATTACTTTAAAAACATAGCCTGGAATTTTTGAAATTTCTTCGGCCTGTTTTTCGACGGTTTCTTTGGCCATATTGCCTGTAAAATAGGGAGCAATAAGCAGTAGCCCCATTATAATAGCCAAGAGTCCAATCAGTTTTTTATTTTTCATGAGTGCTGCCCCAGTTTTTCAAGTGTTTATTAGGTGAATTATAAAGCATATTATAAATCAGTCACTTGATATTTTTATTCTCTGGCTTAAGTTAGAGTTTGCGCTAAATTAAAGTATAGGAATAAAACGATGTTTGATTATGATTTTTTTGTCATTGGGGCGGGTTCTGGTGGCGTGCGAGCAAGTCGTATGGCGGCCACTTACGGTGCCCGCGTCGGCCTATGTGAGGATTACCGTGTCGGAGGAACTTGCGTCATTCGGGGCTGCGTTCCTAAAAAATTATTTGTTTATGCTTCGGAATATTCGGCTCATTTCAAGGATTCGAGAGGGTTTGGTTGGTCGTCTCTGGACCATCATTTTGATTGGCCCGCCTTAATTGCGGCAAAAGACAAGGAAATTGACCGCCTAAACGGGATTTATATTCAGAATTTAAAAAATAGCGGTGTGGAAATTATTCAGGCTCGGGGCAAGCTTTTGGATGCCCATACGGTGGAATTGTCATCAGATCAGGGTATTAAAAAGGTAACAGCCGATAAAATCCTGATTGCCACTGGTGCATGGCCTCAAATGCCTGAAATCCCAGGCATTGAGCATGCTATTACGTCTAATGAAGCCTTTCATTTGGATAACTTACCCAAAAATATTGCGATTGTGGGCGGGGGATATATTGCCGTTGAATTTGCAGGAATATTTAATGGTATGGGCGTAAAAACCCATCTTCTTTATCGGGGAGAACAGATTTTAAGGGGTTTTGATCTCGATATTGCTCAAAAACTCAATGAGGAAATGACCAAAAAAAATATTGATGTGAGGGTAAAAACCAATGTGTCAAAAATTACAAAATCCGACAATGGTTTGATATTAACACTCACAGACGGCTCTAATTTAGAGGTGGATCAAGTTATGTATGCCACGGGACGTAAGGCAAATATTATGGGACTTGGGCTTTCCGAAATTGGGGTAAAGATGGAACAAAATGGTGCCATTATAGTGGATGAACATTATAAAACATCTGTGGGCAATATTTTTGCCGTAGGGGATGTGACGGGGAGGGTGCAATTAACACCCGTTGCCATAAAGGAAGGGGCGGCATTGGCGGCAACTGAATTTAACAATACACCCACTATCGTTGATTATGACAACATTCCAACGGCTGTATTTTCCCAGCCCTCCATAGGAACTGTTGGCATGACAGAGGCCGAGGCCATTGCAAAATTTGGGGATGATATTAAAATTTATCGGTCTGAATATAAATCCATGAAATTTACATTGAGCGGACGGGATGAGCGATCTCTGATGAAATTAATTGTGCAAAAATCAACGGATAAAGTTATTGGCGTTCATATGATTGGCCCTGATTCCGCTGAAATTATTCAGGGAATTGCCATTGCCATGAAATGCGGTGCGACAAAGGCAGAGTTTGATGCTACTGTTGCGGTGCATCCCTCCTCAGCAGAAGAATTTGTCTTAATGAAATAATATTTTAATGAAAGCATTTTTTTCAGAAGAAAATACCCCTCCGATGATATTTTTACTGGCATTATCGGATGAACGGCACTATATGGAACCAAATTATTTTTTACAAAACTGGATATAATGATGAGTAATACATGGACGCCTCGTAGTTGGAGATCAAAACCAATCAGACAGGTGCCGACATATACCGACCAAGCGGAACTTGAAAGAGTTGAAAAAGAATTGGGTGTATGTCCTCCGCTTGTCTTTGCGGGTGAAGCGAGACGTTTGACAAAGCAATTGGGCGATGTGGCTCAGGGTAAGGCATTTTTATTACAAGGCGGCGACTGTGCTGAAAGTTTCGGTGAATTTAACGCCAATAATATTCGGGATACTTTTCGGGTATTGCTTCAGATGTCTGTGGCCATGACCTATGCGGCGGCGTGCCCCGTGGTTAAGGTCGGGCGCATGGCGGGTCAGTTTGCCAAACCCCGCAGCGACGATTTCGAGACGGTGAATGGTGTAAAATTGCCCAGTTATAGGGGTGATATTATTAATGGCTTTGAATTTAACGAACCATCCCGAATGCCAGACCCTAATCGTATGCTCAAAGCCTATAGCCAATCAGCTTCTACCTTAAATCTTCTGAGAGCCTTTGCACAGGGTGGATATGCTAACTTGCACAAGGTTCATCAGTGGAATCTTGAATTTGTGAAAAATAATCCTGCCTCAGAACAATATATGGATATGGCCAATCGTATTGATGAAGCCCTAGGATTCATGAGAGCCTGCGGTATGGACGCTGATACCCGTGAATTAAGCGGTACTGATTTTTATACCTCTCACGAGGCTTTATTGCTCTGGTATGAGGAGGCATTAACCCGTATCGACAGTACCACAGGGGATTGGTATGACACGTCTGGCCATATGTTGTGGGTTGGGGATCGCACACGCTTTATTGATGAAGCCCATATTGAATTTTTATCAGGTATCGGCAATCCCATCGGGGTGAAAGTTGGACCTACCACAAATTTAGACGACCTGATTCGTATTTTGGACAAGCTTAATCCTCAAAATGAGTCTGGTAAAATCACCTTGATTTGTCGTATGGGAGCCGATCTCATAGAAGCGAAATTACCACCCATTATTCACAGAATAGAACAAGAGGGTTGTCAGGTGGTTTGGTCATCTGACCCTATGCACGGCAATACCATAAAATCATCAACGGGTTTTAAAACAAGGCCTTTTGAGAAAGTCTTAGAAGAAATTCGCCGATTTTTCCGCATTCATCGTTCCGAAGGCACCTATGCGGGCGGAGTGCATTTTGAAATGACGGGACAGAATGTAACGGAATGCACAGGCGGCGCAATGGACATCACCGATGAAAATCTTGGGGATCGCTACCATACTTTTTGTGATCCACGCCTGAATGCCAGTCAAAGTCTGGAACTTGCCTTTTTAATTGCAGAAAGTCTAAAAGAAGAAAGACAGGCTTTGGCAAAAAAGGCTTTAAAAAATCAGACTAAAGTGAAATAGTGCAGGCTTGATCTTTTTCATGAAAAGAGATGTGCAAGCATGAATACATTAAATATTGCTCTGGCGAGTTTAAATCCGACGGTTGGGGACTTGGTCGGGAATTTAAATAAGATTGTGGCCGCCCGTGATGATGCTCATAAATCGGGTGCGGATCTGGTCGTATATAGCGAATTATGTCTTATTGGTTATCCGCCAGAAGATATTGTCTTAAAAGGTGCCTTTCAACGGGCTGCAATGGATCATGTTGTAAAGCTTGCCGCTCTGACCTCTGACGGTGGGCCTGCTATGCTGATTGGCTCCTGCTGGCTTGTGGATGATAAGCTCTATAATGCGGCGCTTTTATTGGATACTGGAAAAATACTCGCCATGCATTTCAAGGTCGATTTGCCAAATTATGGTGTTTTTGACGAAAAAAGAGTTTTTGTAAGCGACCCATCCCCAAAGACACTGAATTTCCGAGGCGTTAAACTGGGGGTTATGATTTGTGAAGATATGTGGCAACCCCCTGTTTCTAAAGCCCTAGAAAAGGATGGTGCTGAAATACTGATTGTCCTGAATGGTTCGCCCTTTGAGCAAAATAAGGATCAAGAACGCAGTCAGCTTGCCCTGAGGCGTATTAAGGAAAATAACCTTCCCCTGATCTATGTTAATCAATATGGCGGGCAGGATGAGCTCGCCTTTGATGGGGGGGGATTTGTCCTTAATCGGGATGGCACTCTTGCTGTGCAAAGCCCCGCTTGGCAAGAAACAATGACCATGACGAATTGGCATAAGGATGGTAGTGGGGCATGGCATTGTGACAAGGGTGATATACAGGTTGCCCCCACGGGTTATGAGGCCATCTATCAGGCCATGATGACGGGATTAAGGGATTATGTGACCAAAAATTGCTTTCCTGGTGTTGTGATTGGTATGTCGGGCGGAATAGATAGTGCCATTAGTGCCGTTGTCGCCGTTGACGCCCTTGGGGCAGATAAAGTTCATCTTGTAATGATGCCGTCCAAATATACCAGTGAAGAAAGCCTACTTGATGCGGCAATTTGTGCGGACTGGATTGGGGCACGTATGGATAATATTCCCATAGAATCTGGGGTGAAGGCCTTTGATGCTATGCTCGCGGGACAATTTGCGGGACGGGAAGCGGATATTACTGAGGAAAATTTGCAATCGAGAATTCGTGCTGTTCTTCTTATGGCGATCAGTAATAAATTTGGTCATATGTTGCTCACCACGGGCAATAAATCCGAAATGTCGGTGGGTTATGCGACACTTTACGGTGATATGTGTGGCGGTTATTCTGTGCTAAAGGATATTTACAAGACCGATGTTTTTGGAATCAGCCGGTGGCGGAATGCACATCATCCAAAAGGCGGCCTTGGGCCAAAGGGGCAAGTTATGCCAGAAAATATTATTGAAAAAGCCCCGACCGCAGAATTAAGACCCGACCAAAAGGATGAGGATAGCTTGCCACCTTATAAGGTGCTTGATGATATTTTGGAGTGTCTTGTGGAAAAAGAAATGCCCATAAAAGACATTGTTGCAAAAGGATATACAATAGAGACTGTTGCAAGGATTGAACATCTGCTATACACCGCAGAATATAAAAGACGACAAGCCCCACCCGGCGTAAAATTAACCCGCCGTAATTTTGGCAGGGATCGTCGTTACCCCTTGACCAATGGTTTTCGCAATGCCCGATTATAGGGATTTGCCAGTTAGGAATGAGAAATTTAAATGACCAAAGACGTAAAAGTTCGCTTTGCCCCAAGTCCCACTGGACTGCTCCATGTGGGAAATATTCGTACGGCTCTTGTGAATTGGCTATTTTGCAGACAACAAAAGGGTAAATTTCTTTTGCGCCTTGATGATACAGATGTAATCCGCTCAACAGAGGCCTATGCCGAGGCTATTGAGAAGGATTTAACTTGGCTTGGGCTTACTTGGGATGAAACGGCAAAACAAACGGATCGCTTTGATCGTTATCATGGCGCTATTGAAAAATTGCGTGATGATGGTCGTCTTTATGCCTGTTATGAGACGGGGCAAGAACTTGATCTTAAACGAAAAATTCAGCTTGGTCAGGGAAAACCACCCGTTTACGACAGGGCAGGTTTAAATCTTACGGCCTCGGATATTGCCAAATATGAGGCCGAAGGCCGCAAGCCCCATTGGCGGTTTAAACTGAACACCCCCGCACGGGTGGAATGGAATGATTTGGTGAAGGGACCTTTAAGTTTTGATATTGACGCCTTGAGTGATCCGATTTTGATCCGTGAGGATGGCAGTTTTCTTTATACATTACCCTCGGTCGTTGATGATATTGATTTTGGCATCACCCATGTTATGCGGGGTGAAGATCATGCCACCAACAGCGCCGTTCAGGCTCAATTATTTGAGGCGTTGGGCGGTTATGTTCCTGCATATGCGCATTTTTCCTTGCTCACAGGGGCAGCGGGCGAGGGGTTGTCCAAAAGACTTGGGACGGCGAGTATCCAATCTTATCGGGAAGATGATGGCTTAGAACCTATGGCAATCAATAGTCTGCTGGCACGTCTTGGATCATCTGATCCTATTGAGCCCATGACATCGCTAGAGCCGCTTATTCAGAGCTTTGATTTTGCGAAATTTAGCCGGTCAACGGCAAAATTTGACCCCAAAGATCTTGACATTCTGAATGCCAAAATATTGCATCAAACAGATTATTCAGCAGTTTCGGATAGATTGAATAATGTGGATGAGGCCTTATGGAATGTTTGTCGTTCAAATCTAAATAAATTAAATGATATCAATGAACTGTCTAATATTGTTAAAGGATCACTTGACCCAATAATAGGCGATCAGGTTTTTTTAAATGAGGCCCGGGCTCTTTTACCCAATGGTCATTGGGATGACATGACGTGGAAAAATTGGACGAGTGCCATCAAGGAAAAAACAGGCAGAAAGGGTAAGGAGCTTTTCATGCCTCTGCGTCAGGCCATAACAGGTATGGATCATGGGCCGGATATGGGCGCATTATTGCCTCTTATTGATCAAGAAAAAGTGAGGGCGCGTTTACAAGGTAAAGCCGCATGACATCAACCCTCAGAATATATAATACCTTAAGCAAGCAAAAAGAAGATTTCGTCCCTCTAAATCCTGATCATGTGACAATTTATGTCTGTGGGCCTACGGTTTATAATTATGCCCATGTGGGTAATGCCCGCCCTGTTGTGGTGTTCGACCTGTTGGTGCGCCTGTTGCGTCATGATTATGCCTCTGTCACCTATGCCCGCAATATTACCGATATTGATGATAAGATTATTGAGGCGTCACAGGACACGGGCGTTCCGATTTCGGAAATTACCGAAAAATTTACCCGCATTTATGAAACCGACATGGCGGAATTGAACGCAAGGTTGCCAGATATTCGTCCTCATGCCACCGACTATATTGCACAGATGATAAGTATGACGACCTCGCTTGTGAATAAGGGGCATGCTTACGAAAAAGACGGACATGTGCTGTTTTCAGTGCCGAGTATGGAAAATTACGGTGAACTGTCGGGGCGTAAACTGGATGATATGATTGCTGGGGCAAGAGTTGAGGTTGCAGACTACAAGAAAAATGCGGCGGATTTTATTTTGTGGAAACCATCCACCGGTGACCAGCCCGGTTGGGATAGCCCATGGGGTAGGGGACGCCCCGGTTGGCATCTGGAATGCAGTTGCATGATCGAGGATAATTTTGGCAAAACCATTGACATTCATGGCGGCGGGCTTGATTTGATTTTCCCTCATCATGAGAATGAAATAGCCCAGAGCCGATGCGTCCATGACGGCGCACCCCTTGCCAATTATTGGATGCATAATGGTTATTTGACGGTAGAGGGAGAAAAAATGTCAAAGTCCCTCGGCAATTTTGTTACCGTTCACGAATTGCTTGAGGAATTTAAGGGCAAGGGTGAGGCGATACGTTTGTGTCTTTTATCCGCCCATTACCGCCAACCCGTTGATTTTAGCCGTGACGGGATACTTCAGGCACAAAAGCAACTTGACCGTTGGTATCGTTTGACAGAAGGCGTGGATGCCGAGGGTGTGAAGGCCCATGACAGTATTCTGGAGGCTCTTCGGGATGATTTAAACAGCCCTCAAGCTGTTGCCGCCTTAAATAGTATTGCAAAACAAGCCGCTCATGACCTTCTGGCCAAAAAACAGTTGAAGGCTTCGGCCAATTTATTTGGTTTATTAGAAGCCGATGATTGGTTTGCCACAACGGATCATGACGGCGACATAGAAAAATTAATTTCAGAACGGGCTGAGGCTAAAAAGAATAAAAATTTTACCAGAGCTGATGAAATCCGCAATATTCTTTCTGCCCAAGGTATCGCTCTGCTTGATGGGCCAGATGGTACCACATGGGAACGCAAATAAACCCTATTTCCTAAGAATATACGTTTTCCGAAGGGGATTCAGATTTCTGAGGCATTTGTTTTTGCACTCTTTGGGTGAGGTTTAGCATGGTCTCTAAGGTGATGGAATCCAGTGTTGCCAAAGCAATGTCATCAATTTCACCAAGAACAACGCCAAGAGATAGGCCAAATTCCGTTCTGTCACCTGGTTCAAAGCCGCCCACATCTTGAAGCGTGATCGGCTCAAAAATTTCGACAATATCCTTTAACGTCGTGCGCCGTGCGTTACCACAAAAACGATAACCACCTCCAGCACCTCGAACAGCCTCAACCAGTCTTGCTTTGCCTAAATCACGAAGCACTTTGGCAAGATGATTTAGGGATACATCAAATTTTGTCGCAATATCCGATGCGGAAAGCTGACGGTCAGGTTTGGATGCCAGTTCAAGCACAGAATAAAGCGCAAGACGGCTCGAGCGTTGTAATTTCATGATATATCCCCTAAGTCAGAAAGAGCCATTTGTAAGGGTATTGTGCTTCCCGCCATCATGCCTTGACTACGGAAAAAGGACATGACTGTAATATTATCACGGTCGATCATGGTATGAACCTTTTCGACGCCTGCCTTTTTAAAGTAATCGCATATTGTATGAAACATTAAGGTTGCAACGCCGGAAAGTCGCGTGTCTGGGTCAACGGTCAAGGAAAATACCCAACCACCGGGAGGCGAACCAAATTCCCATGCTCTGATTTCACCAACAATAAAGCCAACAATAAGGTTATTCTTTTCAGCAACCAAAAAATGGCGACCTTCTTTATTGCCACCAAAACGACGCAAGGATTCTGGCCAGTAGTCGGGCTTGCTAATGCCGCCATTACGGGTATCAAGGTCAATGATATGAGGCAAATCACGATCGATTGCACTACGTACAGTAATATCATTTTTATTATTTAAGGTATTAGATGGTGTCATATTCTGGTTATAATGCCTGATTATCATTTTATATTATTATCAATTGCGCATTACAATACCAATATACTATGTTATCTTCAAGCTATTGTTATGGTCTTGATATAAAAAGATGATATTGCCAGAGGTTAATGCCAGAGGTTAATTCCATGTCAAAAATACCCCATTGGGTTATGAATTGTAAAGATGATCATTGTATTAAATTGGACGTGCGTCCCGTTTTAGCAGAAGGCAATGATCCCTTGGTACAGATAATGGCAAAGGTTGAGGCTTTGGCTGAGGATGATATTTTACGAATAGAGGCTCCTTTTGATCCATTGCCTTTGCGGCGCATGATGGCATCAAGAGGATATAATTGCCACGTTATTGAAAAGGCGAGTAACCATTGGCAGGTTTATTTTAAAAAACAAGAAAGTCCAACGCTACCCTTACTACCAAATATTACCGATTTGCCTCCTTTTCCGCTTTATTGGCAGGATGGGATTTTGGAAATGGATTTAAGGCAGCTCAGTCCCCCAAATCCCATGATAGCAATCCTTAAAATTATTGAAAGCGGGGATATCAGGGGTCATTTTGTTGTGAAACTGAGCCGTGATCCTATCTATCTTTATCCAGAACTGGTCACAAGAAAATGGCACGCAGAGATTATTGAGCAGAATGAGGGCGGTATTTTGGTGAAAATTATTCAGGAAAAGGAAAACGGAAAAGATGTTGGGAAATAATTTTTTATCAGGCGCAAGCAGCAGACTTTTGCCCCCTTCCATTCCTTTTCGTTTTTTTACGGCAGCAGTGATTTTTTATGGTCTGTTTTGGATATTTGTTTTTTTTAATGCAGATCAAATTAGGGGTTATATTATGGGAAGCGGTCCTGTCCTTAGTATGATCCATTTGGCAACTTTAGGGGTCTTGACCATGAGCGCCATAGGTGCCTCTTTACAACTTTTATCTGTAGCAACACGAAGACCCTTTAAGGGGTTTTGGTTATGTCGTCTTGTTTCGTGGATTTATATATTGGGTTTTATGCTTTTGGCCTATTCGATGTTTTTCTCCCTATATTTAGGGATGTTGTTTGGAGCGGTGCTAACGGGTGCAGGACTTTTGATTTATTTTTATCTGATTATAGATAATATTTGGGGCGTCAAGGGGATGGGTGCTATCATGATCCATTGCTGGGCGGCCATGCTATCATTAGGGGGTATTATAGCCTTAGGTATTTTACTTATTATTGATATGGATAAAGGCTTTATGGATGATCATTTATCCATTGCATTAAGTCATTTTATTCTCGCCACATATGGATTTATGAGTTTGCTTGCTATGGGATTTTCTTATATTTTAATTCCAATGTTCAGTCTTTCACCTGCACCACCTGAGTATAGAGGACGTTTGTCGGTGTTGAGTAATATTTTTGGTCTTTTGCTTGTTTTGTGGGGCGTTAATAGTGCACAGACGTGGTTAAGTCTATTGGGTGTTTTGTCGGCGTGCTTTGGCTCGGGAATTTATGTTCACAGCATGATGCTTGTCTATAAATCCCGCATGAGAAAACGCCTGGGGATGCCTTTCCTGCTGATTAGGATCAGTTGGGTCATGCTTATTTCAAGTATTTTATGGGGTGGTTTGGGTTTAATGGGATATTGGCCTGAATATGGCCCAATTATTTTAGGATTACTCGCCATAGTTGGCTGGCTTTTAACTTTCCTTATGGGGGTTTTGCAAAGAATTATTCCTTTTTTAAGCAGCATGCATACGTCTGATACGGGGGGTGTTCCGATGTTGGTATCATCCATGGCAGATGACAGATTATT
This sequence comes from Emcibacter sp., assembly GCA_021741205.1. Classification (GTDB taxonomy): domain Bacteria; phylum Pseudomonadota; class Alphaproteobacteria; order Sphingomonadales; family Emcibacteraceae; genus Paremcibacter. The sequence goes on along the minus strand of JAIOYI010000002.1, from coordinate 171,484 downwards.
GAAAGTCAGTGGAACTTGTCATTTGATAGGATTTTTTACGGCCTCTGTGGCTATTGCATTTGATTTGGAAGATTTGATGAGGGCGGGTGCCGTCATTGGATTTGTTTCTGCGATCTCTTTATTGTATTTTCTGGTCTCCGTTATGGCTCATATGGTGAAAGCCAAATCCAATTAAATTTTTAGCAGAATGTTTATATAAAATTTCATAAAGAGGTTGATTTTAAAATTAATAAGTATTACAGTACCAAAATACATATTTAATTAAGAGAGTTTTTATGTTTTCATTTGATCGTCAAATAACCCGCACCCTTCATGATGAACATCTTGTGACTATTAGTGTTCTTGAAAAATTAGAAGGTGTGTTTCAAAAATATGGTCCTAAAAAAACACCAGGCTCTGATGATCTCATGATATCCCCTTTATTGGGGGATGTTATTAATCTTGCCGAGTGTGATGTCAAAAATCATTTTGCTTTTGAGGAAAAAAAATTATTTCCTTTATTGGGTGCTATGGGGGATAGTCCCATAAGTTATATTCTAACCAATGAACATAATGTGATCGCGCCCCTTGGAAATTTACTCTCTGAACTGGCTAAGGTAGCACGCTCGGACGGTTTTAATGATGCCTTATGGGTTCAATTTCGACAAACTGGTGTTGAATTGATTGAACGCATGATTTCCCACATCCAGAAAGAGGAAATGGCACTTCTGCCTATGTTAGAGGATATTATAGAGCCAGAAGAAGATGCCGAATTAATGATGGAATATTCAGAAATACGATAAAATTCAAATTGATGGAAATAAGTTTACGGAATAGAAAAGGTGAAGAAAAATGGTCAAAGCTGAAGGAATATTGCGTCCCCTTATTGCAACGGATTTAGAACAGGTTATCTTGATAGATGAGGGTAATACAGGAAGATCGAGGAAAAATTTCTTTGAAAAACGTGTTGCTGCGGCTTTAAAAGACCCTAAAGAATATGTTTATATTGCCTATGTAAATGGCGGAAATGTCCAAGGCTATTTATTGGCAAGGTTGCAACATGGGGAATTTGGCATTGATAAAGTCATTGCTGTTGTTGATGATATCGGTGTCAGCAAAGAGGCACAAGGAAAGGGTATTGGCCGGGTCTTGATGCAGGAACTGACTACTATTGTTCAGAAGAAGGGCATTCAAGAAATCCGCAGCCAGGCAGATTGGTCTGATCAAAATATATTGCATTATTTTTCTGCTACGGGTTTTGATCTTGCCCCACGTTATATTTATGAACGGGATGCAGGTTATTTGGATCCCATCGTTCCTGAAGAAGAGAGAGATTCAGACGAAATTGATTTCAGTGACCCTTCTGGTGATGATACGGTTGCCTTATCTCGGGATCAGGTACCCTGTCGTAGTCTGACCAAGGATGATCTTTATGCGATCACGAAAATAGACAGCAAAATTATGGGTTTTGATCGATCATCCTACTATGAGCGTAAAATGAACGAGATCATGCAGGAATCTGGTATCCGCGTATCGCTTGTGGCGGAACTTGATGATCATGTGGTGGGTTTTGTTATGGCACGTGTTGATTTTGGTGAATTTGGCAGAACGGAACCTTCCGCTATTATTGATACCTTGGGCGTTGATCCTAACTATGCACACAAACATGTGGGGAGCGCTCTATTATCACAGCTTATGGCAAATTTAACGGTCTTGCGTACTGACCATGTACGGACAGAGGCGGGGTCTGATCAATTGTCCTTGATAAGTTTCTTGCAAAATAGCGGGTTTAAGCCAGCCCAAAGCTTGTCACTGACAAAATCTTTATAGAGATAAATTTTTATAAGAACCCTTTTTATAGTCTTGATAAGAGATAATGACGCCATTTTCTTGAAATTCTGGTAACAGCATTTTGACAAATAATGGTGCAATCTGCTTTGGCGTATCAAGGGTATTGGGGTTTTCACCTGGAACGGCGGCTGCTCTCATACTGGTGCGTATGGCGCCTGGGACTATGATGTTGGCCTTGACATTGGTGGTGTTGGCAATTTCATTAGCATAGGTTTTAACCATACAATTAAGAGCGGCCTTTGTTGTGGCATACCCTCCCCAATAGGCACGGGCATTTTCCGCAACGGAGGATGTCACAAAAACAGCCCGTCCCGCATCGGATGCCCTGAGCAAAGGATCAAATGAGCGAATAAGACGGTAATTGGCGGTAACATTGACGGCCATTAATTTATCCCATTCCTTAGGCGGGATATGCCCAATGGGGCTGATGGGACCTAAAATACCTGCATTTCCGACTAATATATCAAGTTTTCCCCATGTGGTGGCCACATGATGTCCAAGTCTGTCAATACCGTCATAATCCATAAGATCTAGGGGAACCAATGTTGATGTTGAGCCAAGTTCACGCACGGCATCATCCATATCTTCTAGGGCGCCTGTGGTGCGACCGACCATTATAATATGGGCGCCTTCGCTTGCCAAAGCCTGAACTACAGCAGCCCCTATGCCACGGGTTGCTCCTGTGACAAGGGCAATTTTTCCTTCAAGCTGTCTCGTCATTATAGGATGTCCTGATTAGAATTTTGGACCAATATCATTCAGAAAAGAAATCTGTTTTGGCGTATCATTCTGATCTTTATCGGTTAATGTGGTTGGATATTCATCCGTAAAACAGGCGTCGCAATATTGAGGTGCTTCGTTGTTTCGATCTGCTTCACAAACGGCTCTATAAAGTCCATCAATAGAAATGAAATCAAGACTGTCGGCACCAATATACTTGGTCATTTCTTCTATTGTCATATGGGACGCTAATAATTTGTCTTTTTCTGGCGTGTCTACACCGTAATAACAGGGGCTTCTTGTTGGGGGACTTGCTATGCGCATATGAACTTCTTTTGCCCCAGCTTGACGCACCATATCCACAATTTTGATCGAGGTTGTCCCACGAACAATGCTATCATCAATAAGAACAACTATTTTACCCTCTAATTCACCCCTGTTGGCATTATGTTTTAATTTAACGCCAAGGTGACGAATTTGGTCAGAGGGTTCAATGAATGTACGGCCAACATAATGGTTGCGAATAATGCCAAGTTCAAAAGGGATTCCAGCTTGCTGGGCATACCCAATGGCCGCTGGCGTACCAGAATCTGGCACAGGCACGACAAGGTCTGCCTTGATTTGTGATTCCTTTGCAAGCTCCTTGCCAATATGTTTTCTCACCTTATAGATGCTTGTTCCGCCGCAAAGACTATCGGGTCTGGAAAAATAAACATGCTCAAAAATACAGGGTCGTGGTTTTTGTATAGGAAAGGGTTTTACAGAATGAATACCTTTGTCATTGATAGTGACAACTTCTCCGGGTTCCACATCCCGAATATAATCCGCTCCAATAATATCAAGAGCACAGGTTTCAGAGGCAAATATATAGCTGTCATCTGATAATTTTCCTAAGACCAAGGGGCGAACACCAAGAGGATCACGGGCGCCAATAAGACTGTCCTTGGTTAGGGCAACAATAGCAAAGGCGCCCTCGATTCGGCGCAATGCATCAATAAAACGATCAATTAGGTTAAGATAGGTGCTTGTGGCAACCAGATGCATGATGACTTCTGAATCTGAGGTGGACTGAAATATTGCCCCTTTGCTGACCAAAAATTGACGCAGTGTGAGGGAATTGGTTAAATTCCCATTATGAGCAACCGCAAAGCCACCCGTTGCAAGATCCGCAAAAAGTGGTTGTACGTTACGAAGACCAGCTCCGCCTGCTGTGGAATATCTCACATGTCCAATTGCACTATCCCCAGGAAGTGATTCTATCACGGGTTTAGAATTAAAATTATCGGAAACATGTCCCAATGATTTATGAGAATGAAATATTTTATTGTCGCACGACACAACGCCGGCGGCTTCTTGTCCACGATGTTGAAGAGCGTGGAGGCCAAGCACCGTATGGGCGGATGCTTCGGGATGCTTACAAATGCCAAAAACACCACATTCGTCGTGAAATTTATCATCCTCACAGGTATTAGAAACAAAAGGATTTGTTTGTAATAATGCCTTTAGGGCCAAGGGAGAGGAATTGTGATCTGTCATATGTTAAAAACCAATTCGTCAATAATGCTGTTTTTTGGACTTATATTGCCTATTATCCCAGAAGGAAACCTTTTTTATTCTTTTGATAATTTATCGAATAATTTATCCATCTCTTCTTGGTTTTGTTTTTTGTATTTTGTTTCTTTATTTGATTTTTTATCGTCCGTTGGAAAAGAAGGTATCATTTTCTTCATGCGGTCTAATGCCTCAATGTCCTTTCGCTTTTCATCCATATCCATTTTATCAAAATAGGGATTAATCGCCGTTATCATACTGGCACCGTACTGAATCAACGGTCTGGATTTTGCGGTTTTAAACCAATCGGATTGGTTATTTTCCGAGATAAAGGGGGTTGTAATCATATAAAGGGCACTGATAACAAACATAGCACCAAATAATCCAAACAAAAGTCCAAGGGCGCGGTCAAGTGATCCTATATCGCTGTTTCTAACCATGCGGCCAATCAATCCTGCAATGAGTTTTAAAACCAACAGATCAAGAATAAAGACAACCGCATATGTGATGGCAAAGGCCATCAATTCGGGCTTTATAACCTCATAGACATAGGGGACAACGAAGGGGGCTATATATCCTGTGCCGATGAAGGCACCGCCCCATGCCATGATCGTCAAGGCGGAAGCCGTAAATCCTCGAATGAATGAGGTAATGCCAAATATGGCTAAGACAACGACAACTGCCGCATCTAGAGGATTAACGGCAAATCCTTGATATAAATCGCTCATTCTATATAATCCTGTTTAATATTATAACGCATCACCAGCCACAAGATCGACTAATTTGCTGATCTGGTCAAGTTCTATAAAATGCATTTTTTTGCCCTGAGCAGAGATTTTATGACCATGTTTGCTCTTCGAGGGCATATAGGCCTGTATAAAGCCAAGTTTAACAGATTCTTTAAGGCGTGCCTCTGTTTGTGATACGGGTCTAATTTCACCCGATAGGCTAATTTCACCGAATAAAATGGTTTCTTCTGGTATTGGACGATTTGAAAGTGACGAAATTAAGGCCGCCGCAACCGCCATGTCAGCCGCAGGTTCCGTAATGCGAAGCCCGCCTGCAACATTCAGATAAATATCATAAGCGCCAAGCCCAAGACCGCATCTTGCATCAAGGACTGCAATAATCATTGCGAGCCTGCCATTATCCCAACCAACCACGGCACGTCTTGGCTGCCCCAAGGATGAGGGGGCCACAAGAGCCTGAATTTCCACAAGCATTGGCCGAGATCCCTCCATGCCCGCAAATATGGCAGATCCACTCACATCACCAGACCTATTGCCAATAAAAAGAGCGGAGGGGTTGGAAACCTCTTGCAAGCCAAGGTCACTCATTTCAAAGACACCTATCTCATCGGTGCCTCCAAAACGGTTTTTTACGGCCCGCAAAATTCTAAATTGGTGACCACGGTCGCCTTCAAAATAAAGCACCGTATCGACCATATGTTCCAAAACCCGTGGACCTGCAATTTGACCATCTTTGGTTACATGACCCACCAGAAAAATACAGACATTCTTGCGTTTGGCATATCGAATTAATTCTTGGGCACATGTGCGGACTTGGGTCACGGTGCCAGGGGCGCTGTCCACGGTATCGGCATACATGGTTTGAATAGAATCAATAACCACTACCTGCAAACCAGTTTCTTTGTCTAATGTAGCAAGAATATCCCGCAAGTTTGTTTCAGCACCAAGTTTCACAGGGCTTTTATCGAGATCAAGACGTTTGGCCCGCATACGAACCTGAGAAATGGATTCTTCGCCTGATATATAAACGGTTTTAATATTATTGGCGGCAAGTTTTGCAACGGCTTGCAGAAGAATAGTGGATTTACCGATTCCGGGGTCACCACCAATTAAAATTGCTGAACCCGAAACAAGACCACCCCCGCAAGCACGGTCAAATTCGTTGATGGTTGAGATCATACGGGGAGGCGGGGTGTCTTCTCCTCTTAGGTCATCAAGCGCAATGATCTGGCCTTTGTTACGACTTGACGTGGATTTTCCAAGACCTGTGGGGTGGCTGTTGTCTTGTTCTTCAACAATGCTGTTCCATTCCTGACAGGCTTCACACTGGCCAACCCATTTATTGGTAATTGATCCACAGGCCTGACAGACAAAAATTTTGCGTTCCTTTGCCATTCATTATGCCTTTAGAATTTCCATTTGAATTGGGCCTTCTGCTTTGCCATGAATGAATTGTTCCACATAGGCGTTACCGCTATGATCAATATCACTTCTGGGGCCTGTCCAGATAATATTACCCTTATAGATCATGGCAACCTTATCGGCAATTTTCCGTACACTAGACATATCATGGGTGATCGTAAGGGCCGTAACGCCCATTTCTTTCACCCGTTCCACAATCAATTCATTGATGACATCGGCCATAATAGGATCAAGACCCGTTGTAGGTTCATCAAAAAAGATAATTTCAGGTTTGATCGCAATCGCACGGGCAAGTCCGACACGTTTTTGCATGCCACCTGATAATTCTGCAGGGCTTAATTCGGCAACATCGGGGCTAAGCCCGACCCGACGTAAATTTTCAACGGCAATTTCCTTGGCCTGCGTGCGGGTTACTTTGTTTTCAGCGAGTAAGCCAAAGGCCACATTTTCCCAAACGGGAATACTATCAAAAAGGGCGCCACCCTGAAACAACATGCCAAATTTCTTTTGGAGATTTTTCCGCCCATTGCCCCGTAAATTTACGGTTTCTTCTCCGTCCACCTTAATGCTGCCCCGTTCAGGATGAAGTAATCCTAATATGCATTTCAGCATAACGGATTTTCCAGAACCAGAACCCCCGATAATGACCATGGATTCACCTGGCATTACGTCAAGATCGAGGCTGTCAAGAACAACTTTTTTGCCAAATTCCTTGTGAAGGCCTTTTAAACTTATTTTCGGAATATTAGTCATGATGCGAAAAATAACTCCGTTACGATGTAATTTGATAAAAGAATGAGCATACAGGCAGAAACCACGGCATTTGTGGTTGAAATACCCACCCCTTGTGCGCCTCCTCTGCTGTAAAAACCGTGATAACATCCCATAAGAGAGATGAAAAAACCAAAAACCGCAGCCTTAGTAAGGCTTGCATAAACATCGGTAGCTTCCAGAAAATCCATGGTGAGAGACATGTAATTTCCCGCATTAAAATTTAATTTACCCGTGGCGATCAAAAACCCCCCCATGACCCCAACAACGTCCGCCACAATCACAAGCATGAAAGGCATCATCAGGGTGGTGGCAATAATGCGGGGGGCAATTAAATATTTATAAGGGTCTGTGGATAGGGTCGCCATGGCATCAATTTGTTCGGTAACACGCATCGTGCCAAGTTCGGCCGCCATAGAAGCACTAACACGACCCGCCACAATAAGACCACATAACACAGGCCCAAGTTCCCGCACAATGCCGATAACAACAATACTTGGCAGTGCGCTTTCAGCGTTAAAGCGTGAACCGCCCTCATAAATATTAAGAGCAAGCGCCGCCCCTGTGAACAAAGCGGTTAATCCCACAACAGGCAATGAATAATAGCCTATTGTCATCATTTGTTTGATGAGTGATCTCATATAGAAGGGGGGCGAAAACATATGGGACAGAGATGTTGCAGCAAAAACGCCAAGTCTTCCGGCGGCCTGTAAGAAGCTGAATGTAATCCGTCCTATAACGGCAAGAAAATTCATGAACACACCTAAATTTATTTATAAATTCGTTGATATCTTTCCTTAACACCGGTCAGAATTTCATATTGACTTAAATTAGAGACTTCCGACGCCATTTCAAGTGTTATATGCTCTCCGAGCAATTCAACATCACATCCTGTGCTAATTTTGTTGGGATCTATATCGGTCACATCGACCGCAATCATATCCATAGAGACACGTCCAACAATAGGAACCATTGTATTATGGATATAGGCTAGACCACAATTATTGAACATTTGTAAGTAACCATCCGCATATCCAATATTTACGGTGGCAATTTGTCGAGGACTTTTTGCTGTCCATGTTGCCCCATAGCCAACGGACTGGCCACCTTCAAGACGGCGTATCTGTAGTATTTTGCCCGAGATATGGTAGGCGGGACGAATATTACCCGCAATAGGTGAAAGGCGCGGTGCAATACGAGGATCACCGCCAAACATTAATAATCCAGGGCGAGCCAAATCAAAATGATAGTCAGACCCCAGTAAAATACCACCAGAATTGGCAAGACTTGCCGTTACATTGGGAAAATGATGGGTGATGGCTCTAAAATCATCCCGTTGTTGCTTGTTCATGGGATTATTTGGATCATCAGAACAGGCGAGATGGCTCATAATCAATGAGATATCAAGTTGCCTTCTCAAATCAGTATTACCGATAAAAAATGTCGTCTCCTTAGGGCTTAATCCTAAGCGGTTGATGCCTGTGTCAAAATGGACGGCGCATTGTGGACGGTCACTGTTTTCGAACTTTGCCCATAATTCAATTTGTTTCAGATCATTTAAGACAGGACGGATGTTATAGCGGACAAAATAATCCAGATGTTCAGAAAAGGCACCATTCAGAACATAAATGACGGCCTCTGGCACATATTGGCGCAGCTTTATGGCTTCGACTAAATTTGCTACAAAAAATATTTTACATCCAGCTTGATGAAAAAGAGCCGGCGCCACCTGAGCAATGCCCATACCATAGGCATCCGCCTTGACCATGGCCGCACATTTTGTATCTCCGGCAAGTTTGATGCAGTTTTGGTAATTATTAATAATGCGGCCAAGGTCAATCGTCAGGGTTGCTTGAACATCTGACGGAAAATCAATCTCATGCATCAATAATTTCTCTTTGGTAAGTGGTCATCATTTTCGGGAAGATCAGAGAATTTGGTTATATTTGCCTCGAATTGGAGGTCAATTTTTCCCGTTGGGCCATGCCGTTGCTTGGCAATGATAAATTCTGCCATGCCGAATAATTTTTCTCCCTCTTCAAGCCATTGCAAATGTTCGGCTGTGCCTTCGTCTGGTTGCACGAGATTATGATAATATTCTGGCCTATAAACGAATGTCACCATGTCCGCATCCTGTTCAATGGAACCTGATTCGCGTAAATCAGATAGAAGCGGACGTTTATTCTCACGAGATTCAACATTACGGCTTAATTGGGATAAGGCAATCACAGGAATCTCAAGTTCTTTGGCGAGCGCCTTAAGGCCACGGGTAATTTCGGATATTTCCTGAACACGGTTTTCAGCCCCTCTACCAGATTTTCCGCCCGCCGTAAGCAGTTGAAGATAATCGACAATAATAAGACCAAGGCCTTCTTCTCGCTTTAGTCGTCTTGCTCTTGTTCTCAGGGCGCCAATGCTTAAGGAGGCCGTATCATCAATAAAGAGAGGAAGTTCTTCCAATTCCTGTGCGGTACGGGCTAATTTGCTAAATTGTTCCTGATTAAGATTGCCCTGACGCAAATCCTGTGACGAAAGAGCAGATTGTTCCGCCAAGACACGAGCAGCCAATTGATCGGCCGCCATTTCCAGTGAAAAGAAGGCGACAACCGCACCCTTGCTTTCTTCGTGAGAAATGCCGAGGCTCATATCATCTCGGTATGCTTTAGCCGTATTAAAGGCAATATTTGTGGCAAGGGCTGTTTTTCCCATGGCGGGCCGACCAGCTATTATCACAAGATCTGATTTATGTAATCCGCCAATTTTCCGATTGATGGAGCCAAATCCCGTTGTTTTACCCGCAAGTTCTCCGCCCCGTTTATAAGCCATTTCGATAACCGTAATAGCGTCAGCGGCGGATTTTGCAAAACTTTTAAAGCCACCCTCTGATCTGCCTTTTTCGGCGATGGAATAGAGCTCTTTTTCTGCATCCTCTATTTGGTCATGAACCGTTTTATCAACCGAATGGTCATAGGCTTTGTTAACAATATCAGTGCCTACGGTAATCAGGGCTCTTTTTATGGCCATTTGATATATTATTTGACCATATTCGGCCGTATTAATAATGGAGATAGCGGAGCCTGCTAGACGGGCGAGATATTCCGTTCCCCCGATTTCTGCTAAACTTTCTTCATTTTCGAAATAAGGTTTTAGGGTAACGGGGGAAGCAATCAGACCCTTTTCAATTAATTTTTTTGAAGCCTCGTAAATTCTTGCATGGGCAGAATTTATAAAATGATCCTCATTAAGAAAATCCTGAACTCTGGATATGGCATCATTGTTGATAAGAATGGCACCAAGCAAAGCCTGTTCTGCCTCCAAATTATGGGGGGTTTGTCGAAATGTTCCCGTATCATAGGTTATGACATTGTCATCAGTTGATGGGTCATTTATGGGTATTTCTGGAAAATCTATCATGAGTTACTTAATCAAATTTTTTAACATAATGTCATCATAAAAGAAAAGGGCCACTTCATCAAGCGGCCCTTAGCAATAAACAGATATTAATTTTTTTATTCTTCAGTTGCTAAAGCTTCTTCAGCAGAATCATCACTATCTTCTGCAACATCACTTTCAAAGTAATCTTCAACAGATACATCCAATTCTTCTTCAATCATTTTAGCACTTAGGCCTTTGGCTTGCATTTCTGCCTCTGCAGCAGAACGGGCAACATTTATTTCAATAACAGACATGACTTCAGCATGAAGTTTGATCTGAATATTGTATATACCTAAGTATTTTATGGCATGATCTAGGATGACTTGCGTGCGATCAATCTTAAATTTCTGTTCGCTGAGAGCTGTTGCGATATCCCGTGCAGAAACAGAGCCATAAAGATTGTTGGATTCGCCAGCCTGACGAATAATAACAGCAGAAGCACCTTTTAATTTGGTTGCTGCGGATTCTGCATCTTTTTTGCCTTCAAGATTTCTTGTTTCAATATCAATACGTTGCAATTCAAAATATTCACGATTTGCTTTTGTTGAGCGAAGCGCTTTTTTCTGCGGCAACAAGAAGTTACGGGCATAGCCATCTTTTACAGTAACGACATCGCCAATTTGTCCAAGTTTACGGACGCGTTCTAGAAGTATGATTTCCATTTTTCATTCTCCCTTATTGAACAATGTAGGGCAAAAGTGCCAAATTGCGGGCGCGTTTAATTGCTTTTGCAAGTTCGCGTTGTTTCTTTGTCGAAACGGAAGTAATGCGACTTGGGACAATTTTTCCACGCTCGGAAATAAATTTTGTTAACATACGCACATCTTTATAGTCAATTACCTGAGCGTTAGCACCGGAAAATGGACAAGATTTACGGCGTCTGAAAAATGGACGACGTGCACCATCGTCGTTGGAACGTTGTTCAGCCATTTGTATTCTCCTTATACCGTTGCGTCTGAAGTTGTGTCATTTGACTTGTCATTGCTTGACTCATCAAAATTATCATTTCTGCCTTCGTAGCGTGAAGGACGTCCTTCACGGTCCTTTGACCGAAGCATAACAGAATCTTCTTTTTCTAACTCTTCAACACGAATTGTCATAAAACGAACTACATCTTCATGAATACGTTCATTTCTTTCCAGTTCGGAAATCGCAGAAGAAGGACCATCAATATTGAATAGGACATAGTGACCTTTTTTGTATTTTTTGACCCGATACGCAAGGGTACGTAGTCCCCATTGTTCAGTTTTGGTTACAGTGCCGCCATTATCCACGATGATTTTTGCCAAATCTTTGCTAATCGCTTCAACCTGTTGAGGTTGGATATCCTGGCGAGCGATAAATATATGTTCATAAAAAGCCATTTATGGCTACTCCTTTGTATTTTAATGTTTCAATTAACGGACTTCTAGGCGGGGTGACGACGAATATCAAACTCATCACATTATACAATTAACCGACGTAGAAAACCGAGGCATTCTTTTGAAAAGAATACCCTGAAGCGGCGCAATATACAGGATAAGGGCGTAAAGACAAGGTAAATACAGGCTTTTTTGCATTTTTTTTATATGATATAGCCTCAAAGAGTAAAATATCTTAAATTATAAGCTGTTCTGATCGACTTTCCTTGACAGATTTTTGCCAGTTGTTATGACTTAATTATTGTCCTATTAACTTTAATATATAGAAATATTACAAAGGAATTCATCCATTATGATACGCGCATTTGTTTTTCCTGGTCAAGGTAGCCAGACTGTTGGTATGGGGCGGGAGCTTTATCTGAATATGCCGTCTGCTGCACAAGTTTTTGAAGAAATAAACGATGCGCTTGGACAAAATCTTTCTCAATTGATGTTTGAAGGGCCAGAAGATAAATTAACGCTGACGGAGAATGCGCAACCAGCATTGATGGCGGTAAGTATGGCCATTATGCGAGTATTGGACAAAGAATTCGATGTGAAGTTAAAGAATGTGGCCGCTTATGTTGCGGGACATTCGCTCGGCGAATATTCCGCCCTTGCTGCAACGGATGCTATAACGATTACAGACACGGCAAGGCTATTGAAATTGCGCGGTCAGGCAATGCAAAGAGCCGTTCCCGTTGGGACTGGGGCGATGGCCGCTATTTTGGGCTTGAATTTCTATGAGGCGCAAAAGGTTGCTGAAGAAGCCGCTCAAGATGACGTTTGTACGGCGGCAAATGACAATGCTGATGGACAGGTGGTGTTGAGTGGTCATAAGGATGCCGTGGAAAGGGCTATTATACTGGCCAAGGAAAAAGGAGCTAAAAGAGCTATTCTTCTACCTGTAAGTGCGCCGTTTCATTGTTCTTTGATGCAGCCTGCCGCTGATGAGATGGCCGATGCGCTGGCAACAACTATCATATCAGCCCCCGTAGTGCCCGTCATAACTAATGTGACGGCTCTTCCTGAAAATAATCCAGACAATATCCGTAGATTTTTGATCGAACAAGTAACAGGCCGGGTACGTTGGCGAGAATCAATTTTAAAAATGAATGACCTTGGAGTGGACACCGTGATAGAAGCGGGTTCTGGAAAGGTCTTAACAGGTATGGTAAGACGAATATGTGGTGATTTGAGCGGACTTTCTTTGCAAAATCCCACAGATATAGAGTCTTTCGTAAATTCGCTTAATAATAAGGAATAGGGTAAAATAATATGTTTAATTTGGATGGTAAATCGGCATTGATTACGGGGGCATCTGGGGGACTTGGACGGGCGATTGCCATTGCACTGCATAAAAGTGGTGCGCGGGTTGCTTTGTCTGGGACACGTCTTGAACCCTTGGAAGAATTGGCAACTGAACTTGGCGACAGAGCCTTTGTGGTTCCTGCTAATTTATCTGATCCACAGTCCGTTGAAAGCTTGCCAAAGGCTGCAGAAGAGTTGATGGGTCAGGTTGATATCTTGGTCAATAATGCGGGCATTACTCGTGATAATATCGCTATGCGCATGAAGGATGAAGAGTGGGACGATGTCATGCAGGTTAATCTGAAAGCGGCTTTTAAGCTAACCCAAGGATTAATGCGGGGCATGATGAAACGGCGCTATGGGCGGGTCATCAATATTACATCTATTGTTGGTGTGACAGGAAATCCAGGACAGGTGAATTATGCCGCGTCAAAGGCGGGCATGATTGGAATGACAAAAAGTTTAGCACAGGAACTTGCCTCTCGAAATATTACGGTAAATTGTATTGCACCAGGATTCATAGAAAGCCCGATGACAGATATCTTGAGCGATGATCAGAAAAATGCTTTACTCGGAAATGTCCCTATGAAAAGATTAGGTGTTGGTGATGATATTGCGGCAGGTGTCGTTTATTTGGCCAGTGATGAGGCGGCCTATATTACGGGACAGACGCTTCATATTAATGGTGGAATGGCAATGATTTAGGGTAATATGGTGGGCTTTATGTATATTATTTCTTGGCAATAGTGGTTTTAATGTGCTAGGAAGCCTCCGGAGAATGAATGACTTGTTATGATAAGGTCTATTATTTTGCATTTTGAATTAAGTTTTTTATTTCTTTAATTATTGAATAAAGAGAAATAGAGTATTAAATACTAGTTTTATGAATATCTAAACTCGGGCACATTGCCCAATAGACATAGGGATAGAAATATGAGTGACGTAGCTGAACGCGTAAAAAAGATTGTGATTGAACATTTGGGCGTAGATGATGATAAGGTTACTGACGGTTCAAGTTTTATTGATGATCTTGGCGCTGATAGTCTTGATACTGTTGAACTCGTTATGGCATTTGAAGAAGAATTTGGTTGTGAAATTCCTGATGATGCTGCTGAAAAAATCCTTACTGTTAAGGATGCTATCGACTTTATCAGTGCTAATACATAAAAATCTGCATATAATGCCATAATATTGACCGCGTAGTACTGTTTCTTTTAAAAAGTTAAAGATTAGTGTGCGCGGTCTTGTTATTTTTAATATTTTCTGCTTTAAATAATATCATGATTATGCAAAGAAAAAGGTAAAATGATGAGACGAGTTGTCGTTACTGGTTTGGGGCTTGTTACCCCTCTTGCATCAGGCGTTGAAGAGACATGGAAGCGCCTTATCGCTGGACAATCTGGCGCAGGACCCATCACAAGATTTGACCCCGAGGGGCTTTCAGCACGCATAGCCTGTGAAGTCCCCCTTGGAGATGGCACCAATGGCACCTTTAATCCCGATGAATGGATGTCAGCAAAAGAACGTCGTCGTATTGATGATTTTATTCTTTATGGCATTGCAGCTGCCGAAATGGCGTTAAAGGATTCGGGTTGGAAACCAACCAGTGATGAAGATCAGTGGCGCACAGGTATATTAACGGGTGCGGGTATTGGTGGACTTCCTGGAATTCAAAATGAATCCATTAATATGCATGAAAATGGTGTGCGCCGTGTAAGCCCGTTTTTTATTCCCCGTTGCCTGATCAATTTAATTTCAGGAAATGTGTCCATTCGCAATGGTCTTAAAGGACCAAATCATGCGGTCGTTACGGCCTGTGCTACGGGAACTCATGCGGTTGGCGATGCGGCTCGTATGATCGCTCTTGATGATGCGGACGTCATGATTGCAGGGGGCGGTGAAGCCGCCATTTGTCAAGTTGGTGTCGCAGGATTCGCTCAAGCGAAAGCTTTAAGCACCAATTTTAATGATACGCCAGCCAAGGCTTCAAGACCCTATGACCGTGACCGTGATGGTTTTGTCATTGGGGAGGGTGCTGGTATGCTGATCTTAGAGGAATATGAGCATGCCAAAAAACGAGGTGCCAATATTTATGCCGAAGTCGTTGGTTATGGTCTGTCAGGTGATGCCTATCACGTGACAGCGCCTGCTCCAGATGGTAGTGGCGGATATCGTGCTATGCAGGCCGCCTTTAAACGGGCGGGAATGACGCCTGATGATATTGGTTATGTTAACGCCCATGGAACCTCAACGCCATTGGGTGATGAAATTGAATTTAATGCGGTAAAAAGATTATTTGGCGATGCGGCGGGTAAAATTGCCATGTCCTCCACCAAATCATCTATAGGACATTTGCTTGGTGCTGCAGGCAGTACCGAGGCCATTTTCAGTATTCTTGCCATGAACAGAGGTGAAATTCCCCCAACTCTTAATCTTGATAATCCATCCGATGGTATTAATGGTATTAATTTGGTGCCTCATGAAGCACAACAGAAGTCTGGCATTAAGGCCGTCTTGTCCAATAGTTTTGGTTTTGGTGGTACGAATGCTTCTGTAATTTTCAAGGCTGTGTGATTTCCTCCATGAAGGGGGTGGGCAAATATATTATCTTATTGTTTTTAGGCAGCGTCGTATTTGCGACGCTGTTTTTTTATCTGGGCTATAGGGCTTTTTATGAAAAAAACTTGGTCGATCAGGAAAGGATCGTTTTTATCCCAAAAGGTCAGGGATTGATTCGTACGGCATGGGATTTGGAAAGCCAAGATTTAATCCGCAGTAAGGATATTTTTAAGGTCGGTGTTATATTGTCTGGTTTTGAGCGGAAATTACAGGCTGGTGAGTTTTCCATTCCTCCAAGATCAAGCATGTTTGATATTATGAACATATTGGGCAGTGGCAAGGTTATACAACATCGATTAACTGTTATTGAGGGTTGGACGAGTTGGCAAATTGTGGACTATTTAAATGGTATTGAAAATCTGACGCATGAAATCAGAGAATTACCACCCGAGGGGTCAATATTACCTGAAACCTATCTTTATACCAAAAATACGGATCGTTATGAATTGGTTCGCAGAATGCAGAATAGGCAGAGCGAGTTGATGAAATCTCTTTGGGAAAAGCGGGATTCTGATTTACCTTTTTCATCGGTGGATGATGCTATCATTCTGGCCTCTATTGTAGAAAAAGAAACCGCCCTTGAGCATGAGAGGGCTCATATTGCGAGCGTTTTTATCAACCGTCTGCGTAAAAATATGCGCCTTCAGACCGATCCCACGGTGATATATGGCCTTGACCGAAGAGGTTTTATTAATAGACCCATTAAGAAATCAGATATTAATGCGGACAACCCCTATAATACATACCGCATAAAGGGATTGCCGCCGACCGCTATTGCCCATCCTGGGAAAGCATCTCTTGAGGCGGTTCTTCATCCGCTAAAAAGTGATGATCTCTATTTTGTCGCGGATGGAACGGGAGGACATGCTTTCTCTAGCAGTCTTTATGAACACATGAAAAATGTCAAAAAATGGCGCAAGATTGAAAAAGATAATAAGAGTTTTTGAGTTCATTGTTTTTTAGGCATCACTCTGAAAATTCTATCAAAAATCCATTCTGGCAGAAATCGCACCATAAAACCAAAGATAAGACTTAATGGCCAAGGAAAGCTTATGCGCGCCTGATTTTTTTCTAATCCCCGTCGCAAGATTTTTACGGCCTGATCGGTTTCCATCAAAAAGGGCATGGGAAATTTATTGGTCGCTGTCATGGCACTTTTGACAAATCCAGGGCAGACCACATTGATTTCTATCCCATGCTTTGCATACAGTCCCCGCAATGCTTCGCCGTAAGCTTTGATGCAAACCTTACTTGTGGAATAGGCGGGTGCGGTGGGGAGTCCATGATAGCCTGCAAGCGATGAAATAATGGCAATTTGACCGTATCCTCTATCCTTCATAATGTTGAGAGCAGGATGAATTGTATTAAACACCCCATAAACATTGATATCAAAAATTTGTTTGGTATGGGTGGAAAGATCTGTTTTTGGCCTAAAGCTAAGACTTATGCCCGCATTGGCGACAACTAAATCCAAAGGTGTTATGGCATCACATGCTATTATCCATTCATTCATAGCCGTTTCATCTGTAACATCAATAAGGCCAATATGAACTTGAGCTCCTTTTGAGATGCAATAACTCTGTATATGTTTCAGACGTTCTTCATTCCGACCCGATAAAAAAAGCGTTATATCTTTTGCAGCATAACTTTGGGCAAGACACGCGCCTAATCCACTACTGGCTCCTGTAATAAGAATTGATTTTGGATTTTTCATATGAGCTTATTCCTGCTATATCATTAAGTGAAACAAAGATATTAGAACAACAAAAGATGAAAAGCCAAATTATATGACATTATCAAGTATGACAGGATTTGCCCGTGAGGCCGGAGCGTGGAATGATTATCATTGGACATGGGAAATAAAAAGCGTCAATGGGCGCAATCTTGATGTGCGTTTCCGTATGCCCATTGGTCTAGACGCCGTTGAACAAGCGGCTCGGAAAATAATAAAAGATCATATTGCACGGGGTTCGATCAATGTTAATCTTCAGCTCAGTCGTGATGCGGCAAGTACGGCTTTCAAGGTTAATCAGGAAATGCTTGATATCTTGGTGGAGGTGGCTATTGATACCTCTATGCGTAATCATCTGCCGCAACCCTCTCTTGATGCTTTGATGGGGATTAGAGATGTTATCCAATATATAGATAAGGAAGAAGATGAAGAAACCATTCTAAGCCGTGATAAAATATTGTTAAAATCTTTTGATAGTTCCTTAAAGTCTTTTATGAATGTCCGTGATACAGAGGGTTCGGCGCTGCAAATTATTCTCAACGATATTTTGAATGATATTGAAATATTCGTCAAACAGGCTGGTGAGTTGGCAAAAGAAATGCCAGAAATAATCAAAAAACGTTATATGGATAAGGTCAATGCCTTATTAGATGATAAGGCAGGTTTTGATCCAGACCGTATTGCTCAAGAGGTTGTGTTGCTTGCTACCAAGGCGGATATTAAAGAGGAAATTGACAGACTTTATGCTCATATTGAGGCAGGCCGCCGTTATCTAAAATCGGACGGACAAATTGGTCGAAAGCTTGATTTCTTAACACAGGAGTTTAACCGAGAAGCCAATACATTATGCAGCAAGGCTTCCGATATAAGACTGACCGAAATTGGGCTTTCTTTAAAAACGCTCATTGATCAATTCCGTGAGCAGGTTCAAAATATCGAGTAGGGACAGCATGACCAATATTATTGCAAAAAATATTAAACGCCGTGGTTTATTACTGGTTTTGTCTTCACCTTCAGGTGCGGGAAAGTCAACTTTATCAAAATTACTGTTGGCAAAGGATCAAAATATAAGTCTTTCGGTATCCATGACCACAAGAATCCCAAGATCAAGCGAAGTTGATGGGGTGGATTATAATTTTGTTTCAAAGGATGAATTTGAACATCTGGTGAAACAGGATGGTTTTTTGGAACATGCCAAAGTATTTGACCATTATTACGGTACGCCCGCTGCGCCCGTGAAAAAGGCTATGGATGAGGGGCGGGATGTTCTATTTGATATTGATTGGCAGGGCACTCAACAATTATCTCAGAAAGTGGCCAATGATCTGGTTCGGGTTTTTATACTGCCACCCAGCAAGGACGAGTTGGAGCGTCGCCTGAAAAATCGGGCGCAGGATAGCGATGACGTTGTGGCTCGACGTATGGCTAAGGCCAATGGAGAGATTAGCCATTGGGCGGAATATGATTATATCATTGTCAATGATGACTTGGATAAGGCCGAAGGGGAGCTTTTTTCCATTTTGCAAGCGGAACGCTTAAAACGGGAACGTCAAACGGGGCTTGTTTCCTTTGTCCATGAAATTACGGGCGAAGAATAAGGATTAGGCCTCATATATTTTTGCAAGCCTGCAAAAGTCTTCGATGGTGAGTTCCTCAGCACGGCAAGTTTCCGCAATTTTGGCCGCCTTTAAATAGGGAAGCGGATCAACCCCCAAAGTCTTTAGACTTGTGCGCAACATCTTGCGCCGCTGATTAAAGGCGGCATAAACAACCTTTTCTAATATATCCTGTTTTGGACTATGGTCGAGTTCTACTTTTGGGGTAAGACTTATGATGCAGGATGTTACCTTTGGCGGTGGCGTGAAGGCGCGGGCAGAAACATCAAACATGATTTTTGCTTGGGCACGATATTGACCAAGAATAGACAGACGACCATAGGCCTTGGTGCGGGGCGCAGCCACAATCCGCATTCCGACCTCTTTTTGGAACATCAAGGTCAGTGAACTGTACCACGGCAACCATTCCTTTGTGGTGAGCCATTTTACCAAAAGTGCGGTGCCCACATTATAGGGCAGGTTGGCAATAATTTTAACAGGGCGGCCTTCGGTATCACCAATCAGGGCTTGTTCGTCCATTTTTAAGGCATCCCCTTCAACCACGGAAAGCCGATTGGGATAGGCACTTTCAACGTCCTTTAGAGCAAGAATACAGCGGGGATCCATTTCAACGGCAACGACTCGATGGGCACCGTTCATGAGTAAGGCACGGGTGAGGGCGCCTGGACCTGGACCCACCTCATAAACGATAGAATCTTTTAATGCTGTTCCCCCAAGACCATTAGCAGAACGGGCAATCTTTCCCGTGAGATTGAGGTCTGTCAAAAAGTTTTGACCCAGAGATTTTTTGGCGTCCAGTCCATAATGTTCTATCACGTCCCGCAATGGAGGCAGACCGTCCTCATACATGGGACGTGCTCCATTGTAATCTGTTTTGGTATATCTGTTGTGCGGACTTCAGAGCATTTATCATGCTTTGGGGATTTGCTCTGTTTTTTCCTGCAATCACTAATGCCGTGCCGTGGTCGGGTGACGTGCGAACAATGGGTAGCCCGATTGTCACATTAACACCGCCGTCAAAATCAAGGGTTTTAAGGGGTATCAGCGCCTGATCATGATACATGCATAAGGCCGCATCATATTGAGATCGTGCCGTGTCATGAAACATGGTATCCGCAGGCAAAGGCCCCGTAATGTCTAAACCATCGTTGCGTAATTGATTTAAGGTTGGGCGAATAATTCGTTCTTCTTCATCCCCCATTGTGCCGTCTTCCCCCGCATGGGGGTTTAATCCTGCTACGGCAATTTTTGGATTTATAATACCGAAATCCTGCTGTAAGGATTGATTAATCTTGAGACAAGTGTCACGGATAAGGTCTGGTGTAATGGACTTTGGCACTTGGCTTAGAGCCATATGAATGGTAAGTGGCACCACACGAAGCTCTTTTGACATAAGCATCATAACGGGTGATGTGAATTTCCCCCCATTTTCCTTGCATAGTTCAGCCAGATATTCCGTGTGACCGGGAAAAGAAAAACCCGCATCATAGAGAATGGATTTTTGAATGGGTGCGGTTACAAGCCCTGCAACCTCACCTTTGTAAATCATGGTAACCGCCATTTTTATGGCATTAATGACCATGTCCGCCGTATTTTTTGAAGGCTTGCCTAATTCAAAATCCGCATTTCCCATATCAAAAACGGGCAAGCTGTTTTTAAAAATTTTATTCGTTTCAGCGGGTGATGAAATCTGTTTCATGGGAATATTTAATCCCAAAATCCTGGCGGTTTTTACCAGAATTTTATGACTGCCCAATATGAAAAAAGCTGGCAATGATTGCTGTTGTCGAAGTTGCCAGCATCTTAAAATAATTTCCGGCCCAATGCCCGCAGGCTCTCCCATGGAGATGCACAGTGGTAGAGGGGCAAAATTATTTATAGTCGATAATGGCATCACGCCGAAGATCCCTAAGGTGTCTGCGGGCAATCAGACCAACCCTTTGTTGAGAAAGACTTCCCTCTACGCTGTCATAATCAGGCAACCGCACAACGGGATCCTGTCTGTCGCATACAACAAAAACACGGTAACCACTTGTTTCTTTAATTGGCGCAGTTGCATGCCCGATTGCGGTGTCTAAAATTGGCTGATGCAAATTTTTCGGAAGATCAGATATGGCTAATTTGCCTAGACTTCCTGTTTCTTTTGCGTCAAGTTTTTCACCTTGTTCTTCCAAATTATCACAATTTTCAATTTTTGCAGCGGCATTTGCAATGATTTTTTCTAATGCCTCTAATTCATCGCTTTGGGCTTTGTCGGATACCTCAAAATATAAATGTTGCAGTTCCACCTGTGCATCTGTTTTATCAGCGGTTAGAATTTGTCTTTTCCCCGCAAGAAGAAGAATATAAAAACCATCTTCTGTCTCAATAGGATCAGAAATGTCGCCTTCTTCCATTTTTTCCAGTGTGGTTATAATGTCAGGGCTGATTTGTGATTTCATAAGCCATCCTAAATCTCCACCCACAGCAGAGGTTGTGGATTGTGAAAATTGGCGGGCCATAACTTGGAAAGAGGCTTTTTTCTTTAACTGTTCAATGATGCGTTGTGCGGTAAGTCTTGTTTCGTCACGTTTCTCATTATCAGACACAAGTAAGAAAATTTCTAAAGGGTGGTATTCTAATTGGCCTTTATTGTTGTTCATACGGTCTAATATGGCGTTAATCTCTTCATCGCTAACACTTACCTGAGGCATAAGAAGTCCGCCGACCACCTGATCCCAGGCCAAAGATGCCTCTATCTGCTTCAACATTGATTCTTTGCGAATTCCAGCCTGATTAAGCTGTTGCTCCATTTGTTGTGGTGTAAGGCGCATTTGTTGGGCATATGAAGTAAAGGATTCTTCTTGCTCAGCGTTGCTCACCACTGTTTTATATTTTTCGGCTTCTTGGGTTTTTAACTTGTCGTCAACAAGGCTTTGCAAGGCCTGCTGATTCAAATATTGTATTTCTTCTTGTGATAATTGTCTGTTTCCTGACGATATTATGTACAAAAGAACCCTTTGTTTCAGGTCATAGAGTGAGATTGGGGAGTCGTTTACGACGGCAACAATTTGTTGAACATCATATAGTTCTTCTTGATTACCCGCTTCTTGTGCATATCCTGAGAAAGGAGATAATAAAAAAATACCTACAATATAGGCCAAACCTAACTTTATTAATTTTGCTACTATTTTACTATTCATATTATAGTTATCCAATTCTGGCCTAATCTTTATATTTACAACATATCTATACTTGTTAATGTTTTAAAAATCAAAAGGCAATATTATCCAAGATGTTTTAGCACCAATCTAAGGTGGAATGTGCTTGATGGTGTAATGTCTCGGTCGGTGGTCAGACGTTTTTCATAACGTAGGCCAAATTCCAGACATTCATTTTTATATATTAATCCAGCATCATAAGAAATTGTGTCTTTTTTAAGTATGTCACGAACCCAACTGCCATGAACTGTCCAACCTTCTTTAAAGTCAAACTTCATACCTAGCCCAATTTCCTTGCGGTTTTCAAGTTCTGTATTGGTGAGGTCGTCAAATTCTCTATGAAGGTCTAGATATCTGACGGATGCTTTTATTTTTTTGGTTCCTCCTGAGAGAATCATTTCATTACGGCGCAGCCCCAAAGTATCTTTATCCAACCGAAAGCGATGCGTATAATCAAGATAATCTCCAAAAATAAGGTCAAGACGTCCAACGAAGTCAGATGATTTCCCTTGATAGCCGCTGCCAACAGGGAAAGTCTCTGATGATTTGAGACGGAAACTTTGACCGATTGTAGCGGTCACCGTCGTCATTTGGGTATAAAGGGAATAACGAATGCCGTAATTTACCCGTGTACCAGCCTCCCAACGATCATAACCATTGTAACGGTTATGACTGAATAAATTATTTTCATCAAATTCAAAATTACGACTATCTTCGTTGGCAATGTTATCAGAATTTTTGTTGTTTGGGGCAACAATGATAGAGACGAGAGGTTCAATGATCTGTTGTGCACTTTCCCCATTTTTAATGAAGGGCAATTTCCAATCAACAGCAAGCTTTGGTAATATTCTGGTATATGCTCCATCTTTACCGCCGTATATAAACTGATCCTGCTTTTCATCCGAGCTATTATGGAAAACATCGCCCCGAATGCTTGCGGTAAAAGTATAAAAATCACCAAGATTTGTTTTAAGTGGCAATATCCATGCACCCTTCATGCTCATCCGTTGCGAGTTCAAACCTTCCATCCGCACGATTGCCACCCCACTGGCATCAAATGTAAATTGATTGCCCCATTTTCCGGGACTGGATACTATATTCAGATCAAAAGCAGGCAAAGCATGTCCTGTGGTGGCGCTATTGTCTTCTTCATCAAGACCCTGAAACCCATAAACACCTGCGGTAAAATAGCTTCTTTCTGTGAAATTTTCTATCTGGGCATGGCTTTCTAGTACGTCGGTACGATCAAGGTAATAACGCCTTAGGTATGTATCATCACTTACCCAACGTAGGGCATAATCCCATTGCCAGTCATCACTGGCAATATTGATGTTATCAAGATCAAATTTTCCTTCGGAAACAAGGTGCCCCCGAATTTCCCTATTGCCCGTGTCTATTTGGTCAACATCACGGTCAATGGCATTGGTTGTAGACCCTTTAATATAGAATTGTCCATTGCCCGTATGTTGGCGATATGTTCCCGCCAAAACCAAGCCTTCTTTCGAGGTGAGTAAAGGTTCAAACGTGAAGTCCTTGTCAGGAGAAATGGTGAAATAATAAGGTATGGTCACATTAACACCAAGTTCCGACGAGGTCGCAAATTCAGGCACCAGTAAACCAGATGCGGAATGCACGGTAGGGTCTGGATGGGAAAAATAAGGGGTGTAAAAAATTGGAATGCCAGCGATTTCCAGTAAGACGTTATTATATTTTATAATTTTTTTATTTTCATCATGGGTAACGCTTTCTGCTCTGATTTGCCATAAAGGCTCACGCTCACCATCCTTATTACAGGTTTTGCAGGGTGAATAGGCGGCTCTTTTGAAGGTTGTTTTTTTACCCTTGCGTGTCCCTTCCTCCGCAACCAAATGGCCATCATCGGAAAATAATATTCTGATATTTTTAATGAAGCCATCTTTCAGACCATCGGTCAGAACCGTTTCGTCCAGATACATAATATTACCATTCTTATCCCGAATGGTGATATTGCCTTTGGCTTTGACTTCATGGGTTGTTTGATTATAGATGATCTGGTCTGTTGTCAGAATACGACCATCTTGATATAAGATGACATTGCCGCGCGCGATAATAAGTTTTTCTTTATTATGATATTCAACGATTTCTGCGGAAAAATTAACATCTCTTTCACTCAGTGTGGCTTGGGCATAAGCAGACGCTACACCAAGGGACAGGCCATCCCATGAAGATGTTGTTATAAATGACCCTGCAAGCAGGCTTATAAGAATTCTTCTTCCCATATAGCGTTATTTACATACTTTTCTTTTTTTTGCCTACCGTTATTTCCGATTTGTGAGAAAATAAGAAGGATTTTATACTTGCACAATAACAATAGCAGCTTTATCAGTCACTATAGGCTAATATAAATCATACTTTGACATAATTGAGGCAACAATGAATATAAAATTTATTAAAAAATCACTCCCCACGTCTGATGCGCATATTGTATTTGTGAAATCCGATCGGAAATTGTCCGATAGTGCAAAGGATATGGACGATATCACAGGCGGACTTATTTCACGGGCCATTAAAATTGGTCATTTTGAGGGGAAATTTGGTCAAATTATAAATCTTGTTGCCCCTGCTAATATGACAATAAACCGTCTTGTTGTGGTGGGACTTGGTGATGTGGCCGAGATGGACAAAGTCAAGGCAGAAAAAATTGGTGGCAAGATTATGGCCACGCTTATTTCATCAGGGGATGAATCAATTTCTGTAGCCGCGGATAGTCTCGCTAAATCGGAAATATCTCATGAGGAGTTTGCGGCTCATTTAGGTCTTGGGCTTCGGTTACGTCGTTACCGCTTTGACAAATATTTTACCAAGCAGGAGGAAAGCAAAAAGCCTTCCGTTATTTATGTGAGTATTATGTCTTCCGTGGCAGCTAAGGCTCAAAAAATATTTGATGATATGGCGGCTGTTGCGGCTGGGGTGGAATTTGCTCGTGATCTTGTGACCGAACCTGGCAATGTGATCTATCCTGAAAGTTATGCTGAGAAAATCAAGGAATTGTCTTCTCTTGGGATTGACGTTGAAATTCTTGATGAGGACGACATGGAAGAACTCGGCATGGGAGCGCTTATAGGTGTAGGGCAGGGAAGTGCATGTGAGTCCTATATTGTGATTATGCGGTGGAATGGATCAAAAAACAAAGATGAGGCACCTGTGGCGTTTGTGGGCAAGGGGGTTACCTTTGATACGGGCGGGATTTCCTTGAAACCTGGTGCTGGCATGGAAGATATGAAATTTGATATGGGTGGCTCTGCGGCTGTCGTGGGGGCTATGCACGCTCTTGCAGGACGAAAAGCCTGTGTTAATGCTATTGGTATTGTGGGAATCGTTGAAAATATGCCCTCGAGTACAGCACAGCGTCCAGGTGATGTGGTCACCAGTATGTCAGGGCAAACTATCGAGGTTATTAATACTGATGCCGAAGGACGTCTCGTTCTTTGTGATGCGCTTTGGTATACGCAGGATCGCTTTAAACCGAAATTTATGATTGACCTTGCCACTCTAACAGGCGCTATGATGATTGCCTTGGGACAGGAATATGCCGGTATATTTTCAAACAATGACACATTGTGCGATTATTTGGTCAAAGCAGGTAAGGACGTTGATGAACTTGTTTGGCGTATGCCTCTTAGCAAGGGTTATGACAAACTCATTGATTCAAAAATTGCCGATATGAAAAATATTGGCGGAAAATATGCGGGCAGCATTACCGCCGCACAATTTTTGCAACGCTTTGTCAATGATGTGCCATGGGTTCATATTGATATTGCTGGTACAGCATGGAATACGGAAGCCTCCGATGTAGCCGATGGTGGGGCGACGGGATATGGTGTGCGGCTTTTGGATCAATTGGTGCGCAATAATTATGAGGATTAGCACCCATCATCATGACCGACATTAGTTTTTACCATCTTTTGCATCAACCCTTGAATAGAGCCTTGCCAAAATTGCTTGAAAAGGCAATGGGGGCGGGGCTTCTGTCTGTGATCAAGGTGGGAAATGAAGACCGTATTACAGAATTAGATGACCTTCTATGGATGTATCATAAAGGAAGTTTTCTGCCTCATGGGTCAAGTAAGAGTAAATTTTCTGACCAACAACCGATTTATATAACAACAGGTGATGAAAACCCCGCAGGAGCCACCATTTTGGTGCTGGTTGACGGCATGACGTCGGAAAATCTGAAACATTATGACCGCTGTCTTGACTTGTTTGACGGCACAGATCCAGAGGCCGTCACTGCCGCCCGTACTCGCTGGAAAACCAACAAAGACGAAGGCCATACGTTAACCTATTGGCAGCAGACAGAAGAGGGCGGCTGGACGAAAAAAGCTTGAGCTATAAATGGTCATAATATTATACAATTTCGTAAAGGAAATATTATTCAAACTCGTCAATATTTTCCTGTAATTCCAGCCATTCAACTTCAAATTCCTCAAGATCCAAGGTCATGTCTAATTTTTCGGCAGTAAATTTCTTGAGGGCGGCGGCGGCCTTCAGGTCACCATGCACATAAAGTTTTGGGTTTTTTAAAGCACGGTCATATTTTGCAATTTCCGTTTGTAGCTGCTTGATTTTTTTGTCCAATTTTTCAGACTGTTTTTTTAAGGCCGTAAGTGCAGGGTCTTCGCTTTTGACTTTTCCCGTGGTTGCTTGCTTCTTATCTTTCTTGCGCGATGCCGAACGGGCATTTAAAATCAGCTTTTTATAATCTTCCATATCGCCGTCATAGGGGGTGACGGTACCATCATGGACAAGCCATAGACGGTCTGCGCAGGCCTCGATCAGGTGGCGATCATGGCTAATCATGATCACGGCACCCTCATAGCCGTTTATAGCATGAATGAGGGCTTCACGGCTTTCCACATCCAAATGGTTGGTTGGTTCGTCAAGTATCAGGATATGAGGGGCATCAAGGCTCATCAGAGCAAATAACAGACGTGCCTTTTCGCCGCCCGACAAATCATCAACTCTTGTGGATGCCTTATCCGCACCAAAGCTAAAGGCACCGAGTTTTGCTCTGACACGGCTTTCTGGAATATTGGGCATGCGTTCCTTTAGATGGCTGAGCGGGGTGCCTTCGGGGTTGAGTTCGTCCAACTGATGTTGGGCAAAATATCCCACGTCAAGTTTGGATGATTTATTAAGTTCCCCATTCATAATATCAAGCCGTCCAGAAATCAGTTTGGCAAAGGTGGACTTTCCGTTCCCATTTTGCCCAAGAAGCGCAATACGGTCATCCATATCAAGCCGCAAATTTAAATGTCTAAGCACGGGATGACCAGCCGTGTAGCCCACTTCCCCCTTATCCAAGGTAAAAAGAGGCGGAGCCAAGGGCTTAGGGTTTGGAAATTCAAAGGAAAAGGTTTTATCTTCAATAATACTGTCAAGCGGCCCCATTTTTTCGAGCATCTTTACCCGACTTTGGGCTTGTTTTGCCTTGGATGCTTTCGCCTTAAAGCGGTCAATAAAACTTTGCAGATGTTTTTGGGCGGCCTCTTGTTTGACGATACTTGCCCGTCGGTGAGACAGCTGTTCCCGCCTTAATTTTTCAAAATTATCATAGTCACCTGTATAAAGTTTGAGTTTCTGATCATCCAAATGCAAAATGGCTGTCACGGAGCTATTTAAAAGATCACGGTCGTGGCTGACAATAATAATGGTATAGGGATAGTTTTTGATGAAATTTTCAAGCCACATAACCCCTTCAAGGTCAAGATAGTTGGTTGGTTCATCAAGCAGCAACAAATCGGGCTGGGTAAAAAGCGTGCAAGCCAAAGCAACCCGCATGCGCCAACCACCAGAAAAAGACGAGCAGGGGCGACGTTGAGCATCGCCGTCAAAGCCAAGTCCCGATAATATGCTGGCCGCACGAGCCTCTGCGGTATGAGAATCAATATCAGCTAACCTTAAATGAATATCGGCAATTTTCTCGGGTCTTTTTTCATTTTCAGCAGCCTTCAACAGGGATTGTAACTCGTGATCTGCCTCCAGAACTGTATCAAGTAGGCTTGTTTTGCCGCCTGGTGCTTCCTGTGCCACCTGTCCCAATTTTGCATGGCGTCTTATTTGTATGGTGCCTGCATCCGCATGCAGTTCGCCCGTTATCAATTTAAGAAGCGTTGACTTTCCTGCGCCATTCTTGCCGACAATGCCGACCTTGTGACCCGCTGGTACCCGAGCGCTAGCGTCCTCAAGAAGGGTTTTTCCGGCGATACGATATGTTAAATCCTGAATTTGAAGCATTGAATAGTATAGACCTTTTATGTTCCTTAAAATTAGCTACAGGGTTTAACAGTTATTGACAAAAATACAATGGATGATTTCTTCTGTTGATGTTCTTGTTATAAAACATTATAAGGCGCCCCAATCGAGATTTACTTTACAACAAGGATTTAATGATGACTGTTACCCGTACTTTTTCTATTATAAAACCCGACGCAACCCGCCGTAATTTAACGGGTGCCGTGACCAAAATGCTAGAAGACGGTGGTCTTCGGGTTGTGGCAAGCAAACGCATTCACATGACAAAGGCACAGGCCGAAGGTTTTTATGCGGTTCATAAAGATCGGCCTTTCTTTGGTGAATTGGTGGATTTTATGATTTCAGAGCCCGTTGTAGTTCAGGCCTTAGAAGGTGAAAATGCTGTTTTGCGCAACCGTGAAATTATGGGAGCCACAAATCCTGCTGAGGCCGCAGCTGGCACTATCCGTAAAACCCATGCTTTGTCTATCGGTGAAAATTCCGTTCATGGTTCCGATAGCGATGAAAATGCAGCGATTGAGATCGCTTATTTTTTTAAAGACAGCGAAATCGTCGGCTAATTTTTAGCCTCAAAAATTTTAAAGAAGCCGTTGACTATTATGGTCTGCGGCTTTTTTTATTGTTATCTTTATGGTGTTGTTATGATGAAAAAAAACGTTAAATCTTAAGAAAGTGGTTTTGGGCTGATGAGGCCTTCGGTGGGATAGGTGGCTTTTTTAATGATCGCCTTATTTCCACTGACGGAAACACCACCCATAGCAACAAGTTTTAAGGCTTCTGGGTAAATGATATGTTCAAGCTCAAGAACTTTTGCGGATAAATTTTCTGCGTTATCCTCTGGATCAACCGCAAGAGCGGCTTGCAAGATAATAGGACCTTCATCCATTTCGGGCCGAACAATATGAACCGTGCAGCCCGTAAAGCGAACGCCTGCCTCCAATGCTCTCTCTTGGGTGTGCAATCCCTTAAACGAGGGAAGTAATGAGGGATGGATATTTAAGATACGGTCTTTCCAGCGATTGACAAATCGTGCATCAAGGATGCGCATAAATCCTGCTAAACAAATAAACTTTGCCTTATATTTCTTTAATTCATCATCAATGGCATTTTCAAAGGATATACGATCCTCAAATTCACGGTGGTTGACAATAGAGGTCGGAATTCCGGCTAACCTTGCCCGTTCAAGACCATAAGCATCTGGATTATTGGAAATAACAACGACGATACGGGCGGGATAATCCGGGCTAGCACAGGCATCGATCAGAGATTGTAAATTGCTTCCCCGTCCAGAAATCAAAACAGCAACATTTAGCATAATGATAAATCCTGTTTAATGAGATGATGTGGCGAGCCAAGAATTTTCATAGCCCCAACTTCCCTTGTCACCCTTGACAACAGTTGCGGGTTCACTGTTTGATCTTTTGACCACATGGCCGAGATTATAAACGATCTCTCCCATTTGTTCGAATGTTTTTTGGACATCATCGGCCCCTTTTGCGGACACGACAACAACAAGCCCAATACCACAGTTAAAGGTTCTTGCCATTTCTAACGGTTTTAAATTACCCGCAACGCGTAACCAGTCAAAAACGGGGGGTAATGTCCATCGGTTTGCCTCCACATGGGCAGAAACATTTTCTGGTAGAATGCGGGGAATGTTTTCCACAAATCCACCGCCCGTGATATGGGATATGGCCTTGATATGTCCGAGTTTTAAGGCTTCTAAAGTGCTTTTAACATAAATTTTCGTGGGCTCAAGTAAGGCTTCGCCAAACTTTTTACTTGGGTCAAAGGGGCAGGGATCACTATAGCGAACGCCAGAGTCTTCGACTAATCTTCGGACAAGAGAAAAGCCGTTGGAATGCACACCACTAGAGGCTAAACCAAGAAGAATGTCGCCTTCCCTGACGCCGTCCCCTGTGAGAAGATTTTCACGTTCCACCGCCCCAACACAGAATCCCGCAAGATCGTAATCACCGTCTTTATACATGCCGGGCATTTCAGCGGTTTCACCGCCAATAAGAGCCGCGCCTGCCTGACGGCAGCCTTCGGCGATGCCTTCGATAATGGCACGACCCTGCTTAACACTTAAATGACCCGTTGCAAAATAATCCAGAAAGAATAAGGGTTCAGCCCCTTGAACAATTAAGTCATTGGCACACATGGCGACCAAATCAATACCAACCATGTTATGGATGCCAGACTCAATGGCAACTTTTAATTTTGTTCCAACGCCGTCTGTGCCAGAGACTAAAATAGGATCTTTGTAGCCCGCAGCCTTTAAATCAAATAAAGCACCGAATCCACCAAGACCGGATGCGCATCCTGATCTTTTAGTTGAAGCTGCGGCGGGTTTTATGGCCTCTACAAGGCTGTTGCCCGCCTCAATGTCAACACCCGCATCTTTGTATGTATAGGATTTTTTTTTGTTCACAATATTCCACCTGAAAAAAAATAATTTCAAGTCTCAGATATAAGGGCAGGGGCTTTAAAATGCCACCCCATTTTTATGTTATCAGAAAATATAAATTTCTTGCCATACTGATGACAAGATGCACTATTATGATCCTAAGAATGGGTATGAGGCATAAAACAGACTTTTTGGACGATAAAAATTGATTAAAAACATTTTAAAAACAATATGTTATGCAATAATATTAATGTCATTTATTGCTATGGATGAAAATTTATCAAAAGCGCAAGATGTGCAAAACTCAAGTCAACATACAAAAAATGATAAATTAATCACGCCAGAAATTTACACAATTTACAATATTTCTGTGGATAAAACCTCAGGAAATGCCCTTTCCGCTCGAAAAGAGGCGGTAAGAGAAGCTCAGCATATGGCTTTGGAAAAATTATTTCGTAAAATCATCAGTGAAGAAGATATTAATAAATTACCCATATTGAATGATGATCAGATTACAGAATTTGTGAACGGACTTGAAGTTAAAGACGAGAAAAGTTCTCATGTACGTTATCTTGCGGATTTTACGGTTCATTTTAGCCGTGAAAAAATTTATGATTTTTTATCAAGACAAAATATAGCATTTGCGGAAACATTATCTAAACCCGTTAGTATTCTGACTGTTCTTGAAAAAGACGGTGTTGCTCTCTTATGGGAGGATATCAATGATTGGCGGGATGCATGGAATGCATATGATACGATTAATAACCTTGTGCCAATTTCTATTATTCAACCATCATTATTGAATGTCATGAACCTCACGGCATGGCAATCAAAACAAGGTAATCAGAAACTTTTGCAAAAATATGCAGACCAGCAGGGTGTTCGCAAACTTTATGTTATGAGTGCACGGCTTGAAAATGATTTTATTCATGGTCGCAAAATATTATTATTGACTATTTTGGGCAATGATGATGAACGCTATGACCATAGAACGGACATAACAGTGGATCCATCATGGAATGATAATCAATATTCCAGAGCACTTTATAATGAAGCCATCAAACAGGCGACATATTGGTTAGATAATCAGTGGAAAAAAAAGGTCATGGTTCACTTTAGTGCATCATCACATTTTAATGTTACAGTTCAATATGATAAGGGCGCAGATTGGTTCAAAATTAAACAAAAACTTGAAAACTTGTCTTTGATCCGCAAGATGACTTACCGAAATATTATGGTAAACTCAGCCAACATTGACATTGAACATTCTGGTGATATAGAACAACTTATGCTCACATTGGATCAAGAAAATCTGGTTTTAACAGAAAAATTGGATAATGCGGGAAATTCCAACTGGTTATTAGGTTTTAAAGAAATATATTAAATGGCGGCTGCACAAATTCCTTTTGATATTCCGGTTCGTGAAGCCTTTGAGGCGGAAGATTATCTTGTGGCCAAATCCAATCAGGCCGCCGTTGATTGGGTTGATCGGTGGCCTAATTGGGGTGAGGCGCATTGTGCTATACTTTATGGAACATCTGGATGTGGAAAGACCCATTTGTCCCATGTTTGGCAATATAGGTCAGGGGCTATACGCCAAGCTATTACGAAGAGCCATATTATAGATTATCAAGACATTCCTGATTGTCTCATTCTTGAAGATATAGATCAGATTCTTGATACGCCTCATATGCAGGAAAAGCTTTTTCATATTTATAATTGGCAAAAAGAAAAGGGGGGTTATATGATGTTAACCTCAAGGGCTCACCCCAAAAATTGGCCGTCTCACTTGCCTGATTTGAAATCACGGATGCTAGCCTCCATGATAATTGAAATTGGAGTCCCTGATGATGAATTACTTGCGGCGGTGATTATAAAACAATTTATGGACCGACAAATTCATGTTTCCGCAGAGGTCGTTAATTTTCTGATTCTCCGTATAGAAAGGTCATTCTCAGCGGCGCGCCATATCGTCAATCAGGTCGACAAACTTGCCCTGTCGCAAAAACGGAAAATCACAATTCCCTTGATTAGAGAATTATTCGAATAAAGGCTATTATCTGGATTAAGGTAATATAATGCTTGGATATTTTATTAATTTAGAATAATTTGACTCTATAATATTTACAAATTGGACATTCATTCAAAGTAATGACAGGATTGCAAACAATAGAAGAAAATAGATTTCCTTTTCGTGATTTCCCTGTGTATGAGCGTTTGATAAATCGTGAGCTATCATGGTTGCGGTTTAATATGCGGGTTATGGAGGAATCTAATAATATGGCTCACCCGCTTTTGGAGCGACTCCGTTTTCTCTCCATATCAGGCAGCAATCTAGATGAATTTTATATGGTTCGGGTTGCGGGTATCAAAGGCCAGATTACCGCAGGCATAGAAAAATTAAGTAATGAAGGTCTTACCCCAACAGAACAGCTTGATAAGATTAATGATCTTGCCCAGATGCTTATTAATGAACAACAAATTTGTTGGGCGTCTTTAATTGAAAATTTGAAAGATGAGGATATTCATCTTACGGATAAGAATGACATCACCCAAGAAGATATGAAATGGCTTGAGATTTATTTTTTGGAGAATATTTTCCCCATTTTAACCCCGCTTGCGGTTGATCCAGCTCATCCCTTTCCTTTTATTCCCAATCTTGGCTTTTCTATTGTCTTAGAACTCGAGAATAATGAAGATGGCAAGGCCTTAATGGCTTTACTTCCTGTTCCCCGTCAAACCAAACGATTTGTTCGATTGCCCGGTGATCAGGTTCGGTTTATTTCTGTTGAAAACTGTATCCGGTTATTCTTGAACCAGTTATTTCCTAATTATTCCATTAAGGGAGAGGGGATTTTCAGACTTATTCGGGATAGTGAGATGGAGGTGGATGAAGAGGCCGAGGATTTGGTTCGAGTTTTTGAAAGTGCTTTAAAGCGGCGCCGTCGTGGACTCGTTATTCGTCTGGAGGTTAATTCAAATATACCTGACAATCTTTTGCAAATGGTGGGACGGGAGCTGCGTATTTCTTCCAAGGAAATTGTGAGTGTAAGCGGTATTTTGGGTATTGCAGAAGTTGATCAATTGATTGTTGAGGGTTTTTCTCACCTTAAATTTAAGTCCCTAGACCCTCGTTTTCCCCAACGTGTAAAAGAAAAAGGCGGGGATTGTTTCGCCACCATTCGGGAAAAAGATTTTATCGTTCACCATCCGTTTGAAAGTTTTGATGTGGTGGTTAGTTTTCTGCGGCAAGCGGCTCTTGATCCTGATGTGGTGGCAATTAAGCAAACGCTCTATCGCACCAGCGATGATTCTCCCATTGTTAATGCCCTGATTGATGCCGCAGAATCAGGAAAGTCGGTTACTGCACTCGTTGAATTAAAGGCGCGTTTTGATGAAGCCCGTAATATTAAATGGGCACGGGACATGGAACGGGCAGGAGTTCAGGTGGTATATGGCTTTCTGGAACTTAAAACCCATGCAAAGATTACGGTTATTGTGCGCCGGGAAAATGAACAACTCAGAACCTATATTCATTATGGAACGGGAAATTATCACCCTATAACAGCAAAGATTTATACGGATTTATCCTTTTTTACGGATGATGAAGCCTTAGGCCGTGATGCGGTTCATATCTTTAACTATTTAACGGGCTATGCAAGACCTAAAAAGCTGGAAAAGGCCGTCATATCTCCCTTTGATATTCGCACAAAATTAATGAATATGATTGATCGGGAAATAAAATTTGCCAAAGAGGGAAAACCCGCATCATTATGGGCTAAGATGAATGCTCTTGTGGATCCTATCATTATTGACAAGCTGTATGAGGCATCTTGTTCTGGTGTGTCCATTGATCTTGTGGTTAGGGGAATATGTTGTTTACGCCCCGGTGTCAAAGGCATGTCTGAAAATATTTGTGTTAAAAGTATTGTTGGCCGATTTTTAGAACATGCAAGGGTTATTTGTTTTGGCAATGGCTATAAAATGCCATCTGAGCATGCCAAGGTATATATTTCATCTTCCGATTGGATGCCGCGTAATTTTGAACGTCGGGTAGAGGTTTTGGTGCCTATTGAAAATTCAACGGTTAAGTCACAGGTCTTAGGTCAGATAATGGTTGCCAATTTGAAAGATAATATTCAAAGCTGGACGCTTATGTCGGATCATAGCTATTGCAGAATTTCTACAAGCGGCGAAAAATTTTCTGCCCATGAATATTTTTTAAAAAATCCCAGTTTATCGGGCATGGGTAAGGCTATTGAAGGCAAGGCATTTCCTTTGCAATTAAAAGAGTAATCAATTTGGTAAAATTTGCTGTCATAGATATTGGGTCTAATAGTGTTCGTCTTGTGGTTTATGAAAGCCTGAAACGGGCGCCATATGTTATTTTCAATGAAAAAATTCTTTGTGGACTTGGACGTGGCCTATTTGAAACGGGTGTGATGCAGCAGGATGCCATAGAAGCCGCCATTGAAAGCCTAAAAAGGTTTCATTTAATGCTTGAAAAGATGGATGTGGAAAAATACAAGGTGGTCGCTACATCCGCTGTCAGAGAGGCCAAAAATGGCTCTGAATTTATAAAACGCGTAAAGAGTGAATGCCATTTGACTGTGGATGTCATATCAGGAGAGCAGGAAGCACGACTATCTGGACAGGGTGTTTTATGCGCCTTACCTCGGGCTAAGGGAATTATGGGAGATTTGGGTGGAGGAAGTTTAGAACTTGCGCTGTTGTCCGATGGCGATGTGAAAGAGAAATCAAGTTTTGCTATTGGCCCCCTTAAATATCAGTCTATTGATGGTCAAACCATATCCTCACCGACACAGGATATTGAAAAGGCTATAGAATCTCTAGATTGGAAAAAATTACATAAATCAGAAAATTTTTATGCCGTGGGAGGATCATGGCGGGCCTTGGCTAAAATTCATATTATGGAAAAGGGTTATGTTCTGAATAATGTGCATCATTATACCATAGAGCGGGATGATGCTCTTGAATTCACAGAACGTCTTTCTAAAATGCATTATGTTGAATTGGCACGGTTTCAGGGATATATTTCTACCCGCCGGCTCAAAATTTTACCACTGGCAGCCTATATTTTAAATCAACTTATTTATAAATTAAAATCCAAACGTTTGGTTATCTCGGGATATGGCCTCAGGGAGGGGTTGCTTTTTGAACATATGGCTCCCGATGTTCGAATTCAGGATCCTCTTATTGAGGCATGTCGTGATATTGCAGAAAATACGGGACGATTTTCTGAACATGGAAAAAGGTTGCAAAAATGGATTAACCCGCTTTTTTTTGATGAAGGTTTCGAAGAAAAAAGATTGCGACTTGCTGCTTCTATGTTAAGTGATGTGGGGTGGCGGGGGCATCCAGAATATAGGGCAGAAAAGGTGCTTTATGAGATTTTGCATGGTCGATTGCTCGGGATCACGCATCGTGGAGCCGCATTTATAGGATTGACGCTTTATATTTGCTATGGCGGTAATTCCGGGTTCAAGGAAACGGCTAAGGTGGAAAGTCTGCTTAAGCCTTCAGACATACAATATGCTAATAAAGTGGGGCTTGCACTTCGTTTGGCGCAAAGAATTTCAGGTGGAACGGAGAAAGGATTAAAATCCGCTCATCTTGAAATTATGGCGGACAAAATGTGTTTAATCATCCGTCAAAAAGATGCGGCGATTATCAATGAAGTTGTCATGAAGCGTTTTGCTAAACTTGCCAAAGAATTTGATTTAAGAGAAGATATCCAAATTGTTTAAGTTTTTCCCGTCTGATTTAAAGTATCACCTCTACGGGGATGAGCGTTACGTCTCCATTCTTGATTGTAAAGGCAAGTTTGCCGTGTTTTACGTCAAGGGCGTGGCACCCAAATAGATCATATCGCCAACCAGACATGGCTTTTATATTCGCATTATCATTTTCTGCTAATTGCTCAAGATCATCCATGGATGCGATGAGCTTTGGGGCAACATTTTCATTTTGACAAACAAGCTTTAACAGAACTTTTAATAATTCAACAATGGGGTCGGTATTTTGCGAGGGGGGCTGTTTGCGGCTAATTTTCGGCAGTGATTCAAGCGGCAATGCCACAACCTCTTTAACGGTGTTTAAAACCTTTAGACCTGCCTTGCTTTGACCGAACTGAGGAGATAATCCCCGAATGCTTCCCAAGGCATTGGCATGCTCCGGTCTTACGGCGGAAATTTCAAGAAGAACCTCGTCACGCATGACTCTGTTGCGGGGAATATTTTTTTCCTGAGCCTCATATTCTCGCCATTCAGCAAGTTTTCGGGCAATGGCATTAAATAATCTATTTCCATTTCTTATTTTTAGACGCTTCCAAGCATCTTCCGGTCGAACAATAAATGTTTCAGGATCGGAAAGTTCCGCCATTTCCTCATTTAGCCAATGAAGACGGTTATTTTCCTTTAATTGCTTGTCCAGATTTTTATAGATGGTCCGAAGATGCGTGACATCGCCTAAGGCATAATCAATTTGACGCTGACTTAATGGGCGTCTTGACCAATCGGTTATGCGGGTGCTTTTATCAAGTGTGGCATTTGCCATGCTCGAGACAAGTTTTTCATAACCGATGCTGTCACCATATCCGCAAACCATAGCGGCCACCTGAGAATCGAACAGTGGCGTTGGAATAATTCCCTTTTCATTCACAAAAATTTCAATATCTTGTCGGGATGCATGAAATATTTTGAGAATATTTTCATTCTGCAAAAGCCCATAAAAAGGATCAAGGTTAATGTTGGGCGCCAAGGTATCAATGGCATGATATTCTTCTTCATTGGCCACTT
The DNA here is from genome assembly GCA_021741205.1 of Emcibacter sp. Classification (GTDB taxonomy): domain Bacteria; phylum Pseudomonadota; class Alphaproteobacteria; order Sphingomonadales; family Emcibacteraceae; genus Paremcibacter. Next base: position 133,606 of record JAIOYI010000002.1, on the reverse strand, counting down.
GAATAAGGCAGAGCTTGGAGTAATAGGTCTTATCCCGTAGAAATTCTGTATCTACGGTGATATATTCTGATTTTTCTAGCCTCTGACAAAGGGCTGCGAGTTGGTCATTTGTGGTTATTACACTCATTAATTCTCTTACCTTAAACGCATTAATAGGCTCTTTTGTAAAGAGACCGTAGAAAGAATAGCTTGACAAGAGGGCAATAAAGCACAAAAACACCATGAATTACATATTAAAATCATATATTTTTAAAACTTTAATAATGAACAAAATAGAAGATTAATAATGCACGAATATAGAACACATACATGCGAAGCTCTCCGCGAGAAAAATGTTAATGAGATCGTTCTTCTTTCTGGTTGGGTTCACCGAAAGCGCGATCATGGCGGACTGTTGTTTATTGATCTGCGGGATCATTATGGTCTTACGCAATGTGTGATTGATACGGATAATGAAGCCTTTTCTGTAGCAGAATCTCTTCGTGCTGAATCTGTTATTAGAGTGAAGGGCAAGGTCGTATCAAGAACACAGGATACCATAAATGACAACCTTCCTACAGGACGAATTGAGTTACATGTTACGGAACTCGACGTTCTTTCGGCGGCGGCTGAATTGCCCTTACCCGTTTTTGGTGAGCAAGACTATCCAGAAGATATTCGTCTGACCTATCGTTTTCTTGATTTGAGGCGGGATAGACTTCATAAAAATATTGTACTGCGGTCAGATATTATTTCCAGTATGCGCCGCCGAATGGTTGCTCTTGGGTTTCGAGAATATCAAACACCAATTTTAACAGCAAGTTCGCCAGAAGGTGCTCGTGACTTCTTGGTACCAAGTCGTATGCATCCGGGTAAATTTTATGCCCTTCCTCAGGCTCCTCAGCAGTTTAAACAGCTTTTGATGATTGCGGGTTTTGACCGTTATTTTCAGATTGCACCCTGTTTTAGAGATGAAGATGCAAGAGCCGATCGTTCGCCTGGGGAATTTTATCAACTTGATGTGGAAATGTCTTTCGTTACCCAAGAGGATGTATTTTCTGCCCTTGAACCTCTTATGATCGGCTTGTTCGAGGAGTTTAATACGAAAAAAGTAACACAGGCTCCCTTTCCTCGCATTGCCTTTAAAGACAGTATGTTGAAATATGGTAATGACAAACCTGATCTTAGAAATCCCATTGAAATAAGCGATGTGACAGAAGTGTTCCGAGGATCTGACTTTGGAATTTTTGCAGGCGCAATTGAAAAGGGTTCCGTGGTTCGAGCAATTCCAGCACCAGGTGCCGGTGGAAGCCAAGCGCGCAGTTTCTTTGATAAAATGAATGATTGGGCGCGGGATGAAGGTTATGCGGGTCTCGGTTATATTCGATTTAAAGACGGCGAGGCAATGGGACCTATTGCCAAAAATCTCGATGAGAAAAGAATTGCACAGCTTAAGAAAATATCCAATTTAACTGAGAATGACGGCATTTTCTTTGCTTGTGGCAAGGCGGAAGCGGCGGCAAAGCTTGCAGGTTTTGCCCGTACAAAAGTTGGTCAGGACTTAAATCTTATCAATGAGGACGAATTTAAATTCTGTTGGATTGTTGATTTTCCCATGTATGAGTATGATGAGGTCGAGAAAAAACTTGATTTCAGTCATAATCCTTTCTCTATGCCGCAAGGGGGAATGGAAGCCTTGGAAACGATGAAGCCAGAAGATATTCTGGGTTATCAATATGATATTGTGTGTAATGGCATTGAATTATCATCAGGAGCAATTCGTAACCATAAACCAGAAATCATGTATAAGGCCTTCGAACTTGCGGGATATGGCCCGGAAGTGGTCGAGGAACGTTTTTCAGGCATGTTGAATGCTCTTAAATACGGCGCACCGCCCCATGGTGGTATTGCCCCAGGGGTTGACCGTATTGTTATGTTACTTGCCAATGAGCCAAACATTAGGGAAGTGATTACCTTTCCAATGAATCAGAAGGCAGAAGATCTGATGATGAAGGCACCAAGCGAGGCCACGCCGAAACAATTGCGGGAGCTTCATATCCGAACAATGGTTCCAGACAGTATTAAAAAATAATTTTTTTGAAAAATTATACGGATAAACAAATAAAGGCATAGGATGATTTCTATGCCTTTTTTATTTTCTGATTGAACAGTGATATTACTATACTGTGTATAATAAGTTAGGCGCGAATATCTATTTTTTGTCCAATATTAGGACCCGTATCTGCCTCAACTTCTTTGCGCTCAACTGTCGAGTCCTCAGCCGCCTTTGAAAGAACTTCTCTTACTGAAGCGGTGTTTTCTTGACTGCTGCCTCGGTCAACCTGTACTTGATTTGACGTGCTGCTTGCGGATGCAATATCAACCATTCTATTATCCTTGTTGGTTCATTCAGACTTAATATATAATATTATTTTTAATAAATCTTTAATTTTTAGTGAAAATTTTATTTAATAATAACGGGTATGGTTAATGACCTACTTTATGATATAAGTATAAATGCGAAAATCAATGTTCTAATGGAAATTTAATGATCCAGAGATTTATAAAAACAACCGTAATTTTTCTTGGCTGTGCTTTGCTTATTTCCTGTGGTGGAGAAGGGCGTGTTGATGGGGAAATGGCTTTCGATTCTGATTCTCTTATGATCATGGCGGACAGTTTTATGAAGGCAGGGGATTATGGTAATGCCATGCGATTATATCAACGAGCGGCCAATGAAAATCCAGTACATATTCCTTCTCGCATTGGACTTGCCAAAACGTATCAGGAGATGGGGGCTTCTGATGCCTCAATTAATTTTTATGATCAGGTGCTTAGACTTGATCCCAATAATATAGAGGCAAAAACAGGTATTGGTCAGATGTTGATTACCAAAAATCGACCAAAAGACGCCATACCATATTTAAAGGATATCTTAAAACAAGATCCTAATAATTACCGTATTTATAATATGCTGGGACTTGCTCATGATTTGATGGGTGAACAGGAAGAGGCGCAAATGAATTACGGCAGAGGGCTTTCTCTGGCGCCTGATAATATATCTTTACTTAATAATCTTGCCCTATCGCTTGCTTTTGAAGATCAATATGCGCCTTCGATAAAATTATTAAGCAAGGCTGTCAATCTTGATTATTCTGTAACGAAGGCACAGCAAAATTTGGTTCTGGTTTATGTGTTATCTGGTGAAGAAGACGCGGGTCGTGGCATTGGTTCCTCTATTATGACCAATGAAGAAATGGAAAATAACATCCGTCATTATCACTGGATTAAAAGCTTAAATGCATCACAGAGAGCGCAGGCCATATTCTTAGGTATTAAGAGTTTCCCAAAGGATGAAGAAAATATTTTACCAACAACATTGGATAAGGCTCAGAATAAATCTTTGACAGCAGAGGATACTATTCTGGATGATCCAAAAAAACAGAAATTGTTAGAAATTTTGAATGAGGCCGAAATTCGTGACGATAAGCAAGATGATGTTGCAATAGGAGATGTTGCGACAGCGGATATTGATTTAAATGAAGATAAGCCAGAAAATAATGGGGAAAATTACAAACCTCTTCAGAAAATTTATCGAGTTCAGCTTGGAGCATTTCCCACCGTAAAATTGGCAAACAAAGGGTGGAAGGAAGTTAAACGGGACAGTAGTGATATTCTTGCTTCTTATAATCCGTTGATAAAATTGGTCACATTGGCCAATGGAAAAACTATGTTTAGGCTTTTTATTGATGGGGTTGAGGAAAGGGCAAAGGCGAGGGGGCTATGTGATCAACTTCAGGAAAGAAAGGTGGATTGTCTTGTTCTTAAAACGACCAGAGATTAATATTTTATCTTATTTTTTCTTTCATATTGAGATTAACTGAAATATGTATGGCTTTTCAAAATAGGATTAAAATAAAATATGAATTTACGTCAAGCCTTAAATAAGAAAAAAGATAAAATTGAATATCCTGTTCGCATTTGCTCAAATATGAGTGAGTTGCGGGACGATATCGATCAGCTAGATCGTCTGATTGTGGAATTGCTTATCGTACGTCAGGGATTCATGGAACAGGCCGCACGCATTAAAATGGATCGTAATATGGTTCGTGATGAGGATCGTATTCGGGATGTTATGGAAAAAGTCATACTTCATGCGAAAAAGGTTGGCGGTCATCCAGAAATGATTGAAAATCTTTATCGTGATATGATTGAATGGTCAATCAATTATGAAATGGATATCTTTGATTCCATAAAATAAATATCATGCTGGGATGATATATTTATGTTTTTCTTGTATGTTTGTCTCATACCTGCCTTGATGTTATGGGGCCACAAAATATTGGATTTTTCTTTGATTCCACGAATAATATCCCGTGACCCTAGATAGATAATATATATCATAATTGGTATTAAGGTTAATCCAACGAGATGTATTAAATTGTCCATAGCATTTCTCCATGTTCTTTCTTTGTTCTATATCTCCTCAAGAGGATAGTCAAGAACAAAATAAGAACATTGTCAAGAATTCTTTATAATAAGATTTGTTTTCCTTTAAAAATAGGGGGTCTTTTTTGAAGAAAACCCTATTTAATTTAAAGCGATCCTATGTAAAGAATATGAATAGCGTTAATAATCTAGGCTATTTTAAGGACATTATGGCTTTTGTCGCTTTCTAGGGTTATTCTATTGCGGCCATTCGATTTAGAGCGGTATAAAGCCGCATCGGCACGCTCAAGAAAATCATTGCGATGTTCATTTTTACGGTATTTTGCAATCCCAAAAGAACAACTAATTTTTCCTATGCTTTCGCCGGTGCTTTTGCGTTTCATAGTTCTATTGGCAATAGAAAGACGAATTTCTTCGGAAATTTCCAAGGCCTTTTCTAAAGATATATCAGACAGAAGAATAGCAAACTCTTCTCCGCCGTAACGAGCGACCGAACCCATATCGCTTATTTTAGTTTTCATGGAATAGGCAACGGCTTTTAAAACCTGATCGCCCACATGATGCCCCCAAGTATCATTAAATTTTTTGAAATGGTCGATGTCACCAAGGATAAGGCAGAGATCGCCATCATCATTGACGGCCTTTTTAATATCATTATTTAAATTTTCTTCAAAGGATTTGCGATTACCAATATTGGTCAACATATCTGTTAAGCTTTCCTGACGGACGGCTTCTAAGGTTGCTTGTAATATTTGGACAGTTTTTGCAGATTCCTTCAATTGTAGCTGGGCAACATTGTTGGTGTCCGCTATTTCTTTTGTTTCAACAAGTAAGCTTGAGATGATAGTTTTTAATTCCGTACCGCCCAATATTTTATCAAGATCATTGAGGCTGTCAATGAGAGTGGCACCATATTTTACGGATCCTTTATTAATGTCACATACGGTTTTTGCGATTACAGCAAGTTCAGTTTGTAAATTTTGCCCCATGTTAATGACAGCATTTTGTTCCTGTATGTTGGAGAAAAACCGATCGTATATATTATAACATACGGTAGGTGTGAAGGGTTTGCCTTTTTTTAACATCTCATCAATTGTGTTATTTAATGCCATATTTTCTTCTGCGGTATAACTATACCAAATATGGTAATTCGATGGTGTGGCGGGGACATTATTTTTTGTCATTAAAGCAAATGCTTTTTTTGATGTTTGCTCTATATTATTTAAATCTTCTTTGTCTTTAAAGTATGACATAATCCTGTTGCCTTATATGTTAATTATCTTCTCGTAAAAGACATTTTTATGTCTTTAGTTAAGATAGGAATTAACATCAAAATACTAAGGAATAGATAAAGATATTGGTTAATATTAGGTGAAAATTATAGTTTCGGTAATGTCATTATTCTTTTGATTTTACGGTGTCATCACGCAATAAGAATGCGGGGACATGATCGCCCATTCCAATGACTGCCGTATTTCCCTGACGTTGCGTCGTGGGTTTATCATTTTTTTCTTTTTCCTCAGTTTTCTGTGGCTCAGTTTTCTGTGGTTCAATTGCCTTTGCCACAGCTTTCTTTTTTCTTGGTTCTTTAGCCGCAGGAGAAGGTAATTTTTCCGCAACAATATCCTTGGCTTTTGCGCCTAAGCTCGGTATTTCATAAAGGGGAATATCTTTGCCCAGAAATTTTGTTAAAAAATTTAAGTATTTCTTTTCAGCGGGGCTAGACAGAGTAAAGGATTTCCCCTCACGACCCGCGCGACCCGTACGACCAATACGGTGAACATAATCTTCGGGGTTGTTGGGAATTTCAAAATTAAAAACATGGCTTACGTCTGGAATGTCAAGTCCTCTGGCGGCAACATCACTTGCTACCAAAAACTGAATTTCATCATTTTTAAATTTGGCCAAAGTTTCTGTTCTGATGGATTGCTGCATATCGCCGTGCAATTCACCCACGCTATAACCGTGAACACTCAAAGACTTACTCACCACCTTAACCACGGACTTGCGGTTGCAAAAAATAATGGCGTTTTTAATATCCTGTGTATCCAAAAGATGACGAAGTGCGATGCGTTTTTCTTTCTCGCCGCCCTTTATAATGCATAAAAATTGCGAGATGGTTTTTGCTGTGGAGGCGGGGGCGGAAACCTGAATTTCCCGAGGATTTTTGAGGAATTGGTCCGTCAACTGTTTAATTTCCTTGGGCATGGTAGCCGAGAAAAACAGCGACTGAATTTTTTGAGGCATGGCTTTACAAATTTTTTCAACGTCAGGAATGAATCCCATGTCCAGCATGCGGTCAGCCTCATCCACTACAAGAATTTCAACGCCGTTCAGCATGACCTTGCCCCGTTCCATATGATCCATAAGCCGTCCAGGGGTTGCAATAAGAACATCAACGCCACGGTCCAGTTTCTTTTCCTGATCGGCAAAGGCAACCCCACCAATCAAAAGCGCCATGGTTAATTTTGAATTTGCACCATATTTCTCAAAACTCTCAGAAACCTGCGTCGCCAATTCCCGGGTTGGTTCTAATATGAGCGACCTTGGCATCCGTGCCCTGGCACGACCTTCGGACAGGATATCAATCATGGGCAATGTAAAGGATGCGGTTTTGCCAGTTCCCGTTTGGGCAATGCCCAGAATGTCCAAGCCTTGCAAGATTCCGGGGATGGCTTGTTTCTGAATTGGGGTAGGTTCCGTATAGCCAGATTTTTCGACCACAGACAACAGACCTTCACTTAATCCTAAATATTCAAAACCCATGTGATATTATTTCGCTTTTCATAAAAATATAATTATAATCGGTGCGAACAATAAGGTAAATGTTAAAGATGTCAATCTTTGACGGGCTTTGCTATCGCTTAACATCCAATAATTCTGCAAAAGGACTTTAAAAATGACCCGAAATTTGGTTCTTATCCCTGGACTGCTCTGTAATCATGATTTATGGCTAGATCAGATCGGTGAATTTGAAGAGGACTTTGATCTTTTTATGTTTGATCATACGACTCATGACAATTTACCCGATATGGTGACGAATTTTCTAGCCGATGCACCAGATAGTTTTAACCTAGCGGGCCTGTCTATGGGCGGGTATCTCGCCTTTGAGGTCTTAAGGCAGGCGAAGGATCGGGTGGAAAAACTTATCCTGCTGGATAGCAATGCACGAGCCGACCGTGAGCCACAGATTGAAATGAGAGAAGGACTTATAAAAAGAGCGGAAAAAGAAGACATTCGTGTCATAGCCGCTGAACTCACCGAATATTTAATCCATCCCGATCATATGAAGGATGAGGAATTATGTGAACGCATAAAGGATATGGCGTCCGATGTTGGTGCTAAGGCCTTTCAAATGCAACAGCAAGCCTTAATCACAAGACCGGATTCCCGTGATTTACTGCCGACCATTACTTGCCCAACTTTGATTATTTGCGGCGAGCAGGATGCCTTAACACCACCCAAGGTGCATCAGGAAATGGCCGATCTTATCCCGAATGCAGAATTTCATGTGATTTCCCATTGCGGCCACCTCAGCACAATGGAAAAACCAAACGAGATCAATAAACTCATGCGGGCATTTTTAGAGAGCTGAATGATGCAATATTGATTTTACAACTCCATCGGTTTTGATTTCGTTGTAGCGTAAGTCAGGGCAGATTGGCTTTGGCACCCTACAATTGCAGGAGCCTCGTGGATGAGATCATGACTTTCAAGCGCCTCGACCATAAACAGGGCAAAATCGATGCGTCGTGTGAGATTGCTCTCTAATATGGGGTCTCCGACGTGCCTGCTCCAAACGGGCAGGCCTTGACTTATCCCTTCTTCGAGATCGCTCCCGCGAACTACTGTCCAATTAGTTTTACTTTTGAATATTCTCTTACAAGCTTCGACTTGGTCATTTAATTCAGCGAAATGAGTGAGTCTTGCAAGGCTGCCGAAGATCTTTAAAAGAATTTTGAATTTCCACGAGTAGATATCTTTGCCATCCCGACTGATATGCCATCCGCATGAAAATATCAGGCGAGCATTTGGCTCGGAAAAATCTAGTACTGCCTGAGCTGTGCCAGATGAATATTGCTGAACACCCCATGGGACTAATACGGTTAACACGCCATCACATCCCGAAACAGCACGTTTTATAACTTCTCTATCATTCGTAGTACCGGGAATGATTGTTATTCGGTTTTTAAAATCATCAAGCTTTGTTACGCTTTGTTTTCTGCAAACGGCGATGACGTCATAACCACGGTCTAATGTTTGCTGGACCATATATTTACCGAGCTTACCAGCGGCTCCAATAATACAAATCTTCTTCAAGGCTTATTTCCCATAATTTCACAGAATTCTGGCCATCATACGGGCGTGCCAGCATTAATAAAATATATATTATGGCTAACATCATAAATGCCATGCATTAATATAACCGAGAGCCAAAATGTTGAATTTATAAAAATCACTAAATTTCAATGATAAAATCGCAATCCTGATATTATCACCAAGGTTTAATGCTGCGGAACAGCAAGAGTGTATGTTCTTGCGGTATTATCCGTGACATCTTTTTGAGACAGCCAAGTTTGTTTTTTCTGTAGATTTTGATACATCAGATATTGATCGTCATAATGTTTTGCCTTATCGCCATTTGGGGCTATGAACCCGCTTTGACCGGGGGGGACGACTTCATATCCTGTTGGACCATCCGCATTAAAGTCCTCATGAAATACCGTCATATTATTTTCAGTACCTCTATTCATGGCGGGCATATCATCCCGCACATAGGTGGGGAGAGCTTGTGGTATGCCAAGGAAATTTACATGTTTAAAGCGTGTAGCGGGAACGGGTAAATGCCATTGTGACATATCTTTGCCGAATTTTGCGGTGAGACTTGATAGCGCCTTATCAAGTGCTATGATCCAAAGATCATCACTGGCCTGCCCATTCAGGAAGTCATACCCCCCACGGCCCTGCATCACTTCAAAAAGAAGTTTAAGTCCGACAGAAATATTCAGACCGCCTGATGTCGGTTTATCGGGTGTGCCGTAGCCCGTGTCATGGGCGATAACACCACCAATATTGCCAGGTAGATCATCGGACAAAACAGCTGTCATCATTTCCCCAAGCCAAGCTCGAAAAATCGCATTTCCGCTGTGTTTATAGCCATTTTCGGCGGAGTTCGCGGTGCCGCTTCCCGTGGTTTTAGCAAAACTTCCGTCCCACTCCATTAGTGATTTTTGCACCTCAGAATAAAGCGGATTATCCGCGGTTTTATTTGTAAGAGAAGCAAGCATAAAGGGCTTGAAATAGGCCGCATTAGGATCCGTAAAGGACGCTTTCATCATGAGATCCCAAACTTCATCTGAGGTCATTTTTCCAGATTTTTTAACCGCATCATCAATGATTTTAATACGGTCGGCCTCGGACCAAGAGGCCCACCATTCATCGGGGTTATCAACGCCCGCGCCGGGTTTGTTATTCCAATTTGCCACATAATGGCTTGAGGGATTGAGGACTTGCGGATTTTGGATCGGCGATTGCAGGGCAACCCAATCCATCTCGCCTTCACCGCTAACGGGAAGGCGATTATCATGTCCCTTTGCCCTGATGGGGTATGTCCCCATGGAGCCATAGCCGATATTGCCCTGCTTATCGGCAAAATACCAATTGACATTCAATGCCGATTTGCTGACGGCCTTTAGCCAACCCGCATGGTCTTTTGCTCTGGTGGCGGCAATCCACCCTGTGACGGTTTCAAGCTCTCGACCCACCCAACCGCGCATTTTGGCATAGGCATAATGATCATTGCTATGCGTTATGGGGCCATGGACACTGTATTTAGCGGTAAAGGATACGGCGTTTCCGTCCTTCACCTTTATGATCTCTTCCCGCGTACGCAGATCTTTCCACTGGCCTTTATATTTATATTGCAGCGGATTTTCTGGGTTTAAACTTTCCCGAAAGACATCCACATTATCCATAACCGCCCATGTGCTGCCCCATGCGATATGCTTGTTATAGCCAAACATGGGCAGAGGATAACCAACGGGCGCATTACCGACCGCATCCCAATCTGGGCTATGAAACCCAACAGAATAGGTATAGGCAGGCACGTACCAGCCAAATTGGGGGCCATTGATTAAGACCGCTTTGGCATCCTTAAGTCGCTCTGGCCCCAGAACAAGGGCATTGCTGAAGGCGTGTCCTCTTTTCTCTGGGTCATAAGCCGCAATCTTAGGATTAATGTCGCCACTTGGGCGTGATGTTGTTAGGGGAAGGGCACGCTGCCAGTCTTCTTTTGGAATGGTGGTGGGGGCAAAATCATTGCGGGCGGGGATGACGGCATTGAATATTTTCCATGCATCCTCGGCACCATGAGCCTTGATTAAATCCGATAGAAAGTCTTGATTTTCAAGCTCTGTATTGAAATCGCCAAAACGCAGCAGCATAGAGCCAACAAACATCATCACCACATCATAATCTGTCCATTCTTCTGGTTGAAATCCGTTCAGCGTAAATTCTAAAGGCAGCAAGTTTTTTGGGTTGGCGCGGACGTCGGCAATGCGGCTATTTATTCCTGCGGCAAAGCCCTTGAAGATGCCCTTTGTCTTATCATCAAGATTGGCTATTTGAGTTTTAATATCCGCAGGCCAAAAAAGAGAGCGCTGTTTTTCATCAAAGGCAACAAATTCGCTGCCAAGAGCCTCGGCCACTTTACCCTGCGTTGATCTTTTTAGTATTTCGAGCTGATAAAGGCGATCTTCGGCTAAGACATAGCCGTAACCATAAAAAAGATCATAATCATTCTTAGCATAGATATGGGGTGTGCCGTAGCCATCCCGCTTAATGGTCACTATATTGTCCGCAAACTTATCCGCCATCCCATAGCTATTGCCCAGAGTAAGGGATAACAGGCAGGCAAGGGTAATACTGTTAAAATGACAATTTTTCATGAGTGATCTTTCTTACTTGTTATTGACTTACTTGTTATTGGCTTGTTATTGGCTTAATTTTTGACGGTAGGGTTTTCTTGCTTTTTCTTGGCAAGTTTTCGAATTAAATTATCAGGCACGCCTGGGCGGCTCCAAGGGCATGCGGCAAGGCAAATTGCACAGCCCATATTTTCATTGAAAAAAGGCAGGCATTTATCAAAATTCACATACCATTTTTCCACGCCACGCACCATGTGCTTTGCGGGGGAGATGGCTTCTGGTGGGCAGGCATTTTCACAGGCGCGGCAATTGATACAAAAATCATCAACGTCAAAAGCATCAGGCGTATCATATTCCATGGGCAAATCCGTAACCACCGCCGCCAAACGTAAGGTTGATCCGAATTTTCGGTTGATAATAGAGCCATGCTTGCCCAATTCGCCAAAACCACAGGCGAGGGCAGGAGGAATCAATAAAATGGGCACATTGCCCGACCCACCTAGGGATGTGGCGTCCCAACCTTGTTCATGTATCCAACTGGTTATGGCTCTGGATACCTTATGTCCGCGGTCATATTGACGGATTACCTCAACGGCGGCGGGCATTTCGGGGGCATGTTTCAATTCATCATAATCCATGGATACCCCGATCATAATGACGGATTTTTGGGGGATATTAAATGTCTCAATCACCCATTCGGGCTGCATTTTGGCAATGCCAATAATGTCACCGCCAGATTTCAGGCCAATTTCTTTGATTAAGCGCCGCCAATCCGAGGCGCTTTTTTGTTGTTGTGTGGGGGCAACAGGGGGAATGACGCTCGCCAGTGTTTTGGCGCGATTTTCTTGGGCCGTTTTCATGCGCTCATCATCGGGGCTTTGTTTAAAAAACCATGCCATCAATGGCCCAAAAGGCGTTAATTCAGGACTCTGCCAATAAATAGGCGATGATCGTCGTACTGCCGTTTCATGTAACCCATTGATGCTGTTGCCAGAAATATCGGGCATCAACGCCATCTGTTCAGGATTGGGAATAAATTTTTCTTTTGCTTTTTTGGGCACAGGCAACCTCCTTTTTCGAAATGTTACGCCCTAATTATGAAAAAATCAATGACCCCACTATTCCTTGTCATATCTGCCTTCGTAGAAATGACTACGTGAGGGATTGATTTTATTTTTTTATCTTATCTCTGGTCATGGGCATATTTCTTGTATAATTACCATGTATAATTACCATGTATAATTACCATGTATAATTAAAAGCCATGTTCTGGAGTATGACATTATGAAAATAAAAATTGAAAAACAGTCTTTTCCCCTTAAAGCCCCATTTGCGATCACAGGTCATGTTTTTACGGCGTCCGATACGGTTTGTGTGACATTAGAAGATAATGGCTATATAGGTCGAGGCGAAGCGGTTGGTATCTATTATAAAAATGAAACGGCGGAGTCTATGATAGCTCAATTAGAGGCCGTAATTGATGATATCAGAGCAGGTATCACCCGTGATATGATACAAACAATGCTGCCCTTGGGCGGGGCACGCAATGCCTTGGACTGTGCCTTTTGGGATTTGGAGGCAAAACGCAAGGGCTCATCTATCTGGGATTTGTTGCAGATAAAACCTAAAACATTAATATCGGTGGCGACCATTGGTATTGATAGCCCCGATGCCATGGCCGAAGTTGCAAGGCAATATGCGCAATATCCCAATTTAAAAGTAAAACTGAGTGGGGATGAGCCAATCCTACGATTAGAGGCTATTCGTGCCGCACGTCCCGATGTGACGTTAATCGTTGATGTTAATCAGGGCTGGACATTTGAAGAATTGAAAGAATATACGCCCGCTGCGGCAAGACTTGGGATATCCATGATAGAACAACCTTTGCCCCGTGGAGGTGATGAGGCCTTGGAGGGTTTTAAATCGGCGGTTCCCTTGGGCGCTGACGAATCCTGTCTGGATACCTCAGAATATGAAACAGCTGCCCGCCGTTATGATGTGATCAACATAAAGCTTGATAAATGTGGTGGCCTGACAGAGGGGCTTGAAATTGTAAAACGGGCAAAGCGGGACGGCAAGGGTCTGATGGTTGGCAATATGGTGGGATCTTCTTTGTCTATGGCGCCTTCTTATGTCATCGGGCAATATTGTCAATTCGTTGATATTGACGGCCCCATATTTTTAAAGCAGGATGTGGATCATGCCTTGCAATATGGTGATGGTGGTGTGGTGAGTTTGCCAACACCTGAGCTTTGGGGATAGAGCGCATGAGCGTAGTTGAAAAAATTAGAGTAGAAATATGAAGACGCACAATATCATCCGCACTTTGTCTGATCTTGAGGAAATTGAAAAAACGCCTCTTGATGACCGATTTACAGAACAGAATATTTATGAGCTTTTGGATAAGGCGGCGGCGATTAATAAAGATGCCGTAGCACTTAGTTTTCTTCCAAATGGTGGGGCTTATGAACAGCCTGTTCAAGTGACTTACGGAAACTTCATCAAACGCATACGCCAAACGGCCAATATGCTGCATGACTTGGGTGTTGGGAAAAATGATGTTGTGACGTATCTGCTGCCTAATCTTCTTGAAACCCATTACATTCTCTGGGGGGCAGAGACGGTTGGAATTGTAAATCCTGTTAATCCGTTACTTGAGGCATCCGCCATTCGGGATATATGTGTTGCGGCAAAGACAAAAATTATTGTGGCCTTAGGGGCAACAGCGGGCACTGATATTTGGGAAAAGGTTGCGGCTATACGGGATGAAATTCCGTCGCTTACCCATATTATTCGCATTATGGGGCCATCGGACGATAAAAGGGGCATTTTGGGTTTTGATGAGGTGATTGATCATTATGACGGTGAGAAACTAACCTTTGACAGAAAATTCAATGCTGATGATATTGCATCGCTTTACCATACGGGCGGGACAACAGGTGTTCCAAAGCTCGCCCGCAGGACCCACCACAACGAAATTTCAACCGCTTATTGTATTAATCTGACCATTGATATTAAACCCAGTGATGCGGTTATGGTGGGCTTGCCCTTGTTTCATGCCAATGCAACCATCGTGACGGGCTTGGTGCCACTCTCAAAAGGGGGGCATGTGGTATTATTATCACCTTCGGGCTACAGAGATCCAACCATCATCCAAAATTTTTATAAAATAGTAGACCGTTATAAACCGACTTTCTTTTCTGCTGTGCCTACGATTTTATCCATGTTGCTTAATGTGCCGATTGGTGATGCGGATATATCCTCTCTTGATTATGTTATCTGTGGGGCGGCCCCGTTAAGTGTGGAGCTGTTTCATAAATTTGAGGCCTATAGCGGCTTGAAAATTGTGGAAGGCTATGGATTGACGGAATCTACGGTAGCCTGCTGTATGAATCCTCTGCATGGAATAAGAAAAATCGGCAGCATCGGACTTAGATTACCTTATCAATTCGTAAAAATCGCTATTTTGGACGATGATGGTCATTATTTAAGGGATGCCAATATTAATGAAATTGGTGTGGTGTCAATTAAGGGGTCGTGTATTTTTAAGGGATATGTTGAGGATAATCATAATCAGGGGATTTGGTTACCAGATGGTTGGTTTAACAGCGGGGATCTTGGGCGTCAGGATGAGGATGGTTATATCTGGCTTGCGGGACGGAAAAAGGAACTTATCATTCGGGGCGGTCATAATATTGACCCTGCCATGATTGAAGAGGCCCTGTATAAAATGAAGGATATCACCATGGTGGCAGCCGTAGGAAGGCCCGATGCCCATGCGGGAGAAGTGCCCATTGCCTACGTGGAGATTGCCAAAGATGCGACCCTATCATCAGAAGATATTATGACTTGGGCGCGCCGTAATATTGGTGAAAAAGCAGCTATACCAAAAGATATTATTATTCTTGATAAAATTCCTTTAACGGCTGTGGGTAAAGTCTTTAAGCCTGCACTCAAATGGGACGCCATAAAAAATATATATGCAAAAGAGCTTAATGGTCTTCGGGATATGGCATCTGTTGCGGATATAAAGGTTGGTGAGGACAAGCTTTTTGGCACAAATGTCCACATTCAATTAATCGCTGGAAAGAATATAAAGCCTCAGGAAATCGAAAAACGGGTGGCGGAAATTTTAGCGCCCTATACGGTGCATTATGATCTAGTTGTCCGTGAAGTGGTTTAATGGATTCTATTCTTAGACCAACAAATCTTGGGTATAGAATTGTTCATGGGAGAAGATCGCATTCAGAATTCTTTCTTCTGTTTGACTGATCATATCATGGAAAACTTTTTGAATTTTCTTTGGCTCATCTGTTTTCATAACTTTAAAGGTAAAGTTTTGCTGTTCATTGGAATAGGGAAAGCTTTTTTTGGTTTTGGTATAAAGCCAATAGATACGCATTGCCGTATCCTCCAGTTGACGCGCCCAGTCAAGCAGTAGAGGGTAACCAACAGGATAACATACTGTCAAATTGAGTTCTTTGTTGGTTTTTAAAAGTTCTAGTGCATCATCATCATTTTTGATGGGAAGCAAGCTCTGTATTTTATTATTCAGTATATGGAGTCTCTCAAAGTCGACTTTGTCTCCTGTAAGGGCGGCAATTTCTGGTAAAAGCATTTTTCGCAATGTAAAGTTTTGTTTTATTTCCAACAAGGTAAGCGGAGCCACCTGTGTCACTCTTGGAGAAATCGACACAAGAAATTGTTGGGCTACCAAGCGTTCAATGAGGTTTCTTGAGGCGGTTCGGCTGATCCCAAACATATCATTTAATATATTTTCCGATACCTTCTGACTAGGGGATAGTCTTTGCGTTACAATAGCATCCATGACGATTTCATAGGCAACATCCGCATCATTATTTTGATTAGTTACTTCTGGCACATACTTTCCTTATCGTTGTTTTATGCGGTATTCATATACTGAAAAATGGCATTATTCAATATTTTTGTGATAATAATTTAATATAAATCAGCTAAAATATAAAATAAGGCTGTACAAATAGTAAATTACATGGTTATTTATACTTCTAAGTAAAATGCGAGATAGACATGAAGATTACAAAAATTAATATCTATAAATTGAATGTGGCCATGAGCCAGCCTATAAGAGTACCGCTTGGGGTGATAGATTCAGCGCGTAATGTGGCCGTTAAAATCACGACCGAGAGCGGTTTATATGGTTGGGGAGAGGCGAGCCCCTTTGCGCCGATTACAGGGGACAGTCAGGAAAGCAATTATATGACGGCTCAAATGCTCGCAAAGCTGATTAAGGGGAAGGATGCATTGGCAACTTATGCACGCATGAAAGAAATTGATGCCTTTACGGTTGGGGAACCCTCGATCCGCTCTGCCTTTGATATGGCTCTATATGATGTTGCGGCTAAGGCTGCCAATATGCCTCTTTATCGGTTTTTAGGGGGCGAGCGCCGTGAGATTAGGACGGATCTTACTATTGGTCTGCAAGAAAGCGTTGAAGAAACCATTAAGCAGGCAAAAAATATTCTTGATGCGGGATTTAATGCCATCAAATTGAAGGTGGGCCGTCAAGGACTGGCTGATGTTGCCCATGTGGCGGCGGTGCGAAAACTAGCAGGCCCAAATATTTCGATCAAGATGGACAGTAATCAGGGATGGGATTACCCAACGGCGGTGGCTAATATTAAGGCCATGGCGTCCCTTAACTTGGAATACTCAGAACAACCCATTGCCGTATGGGATTATGATAATATGGCGCGCTTGCGGGATAAGGTAGATCTGCCGATTTGCGCGGATGAGAGTGTCTTTGATCATTATGATGCTTTAAAACTTGTCAAACTTGGCGCCGCAGATTACTTGAATATAAAGCTTGGCAAAGCGGGCGGAATTAATACAGGCCTCAAAATTAATGCCATCGCAGAGGCAGCAGGGGCAAAATGTATGATCGGCTGTTTTGCAGAAAGCAGGTTAGGTCTTTCAGCGGCGGCCCATCTGGCTATGGCAAGACCTAATATTACCTTTATTGATCTGGATTCTTGTTATCATTTTAAGAGCGACCCTGTGACAGGCGGTGTGATTTTTGATAATAAAATTGGTGGGTTGCTTCATCTTCCTGATACAGTGGGTCATGGGGCTGAAATTGATATAACTGCATCTGGACTAGAAGATAATATCCAAATATAACTAAATATAAAATGTGACATGAATGAGAGTGATGACAATGACAAATAAATTAATAGAATTAAAAACACCTTATCTTTTATTCCTTGGCGATACAAACGACGAAGAGCTTGCAAAAACGGCCTTTGGTATTTTGCAATGGTGCCCAGATAAATGTAAGGGGCAAATACGGTTGGGTGATTGCAAAATTGATCTTGGGTTAGAAAATATGACCCCGCGTGAAGCCAAGGAAAAATATAATATTGGTACATTGGTTATTGGGGTAGCCAATCTCGGCGGATTTATCCCCGACAGCTGGATAGAAACCTTGTGTGAGGCATTAGAAGCGGGACTAGATATTGCGGCTGGTCTTCATACCAGATTGAATGATATTGAAATTTTGCGTGAGACTGCCAAAAAATATGGCCGTACGCTCTATGACGTGCGACAAACCACACAGAAAATAAATGTGGGCAATGGTCAAAAACGGTCTGGAAAAAGATTGCTCACCGTGGCGGCAGACTGCGCTATTGGTAAAAAATATACGGCTCTTGCGCTCGCAAAAGAAATGCAAGATAGGGGTATGAAGGCCACATTCCGAGCAACAGGTCAAACGGGAATATTGATTGCAGGTTCAGGCATTAGCGTTGATGCGGTTGTTGCGGATTTTATATCAGGCGCCGCAGAGTTAATAAGTCCTGCTAATGATGTGGATCATTGGGATTTGGTCGAGGGGCAAGGCTCGCTATTTCATCCCGCATATGCTGGCGTGTCTTTGGGGCTTCTTCATGGCAGCCAACCCGATGCGCTTGTAATTTGTCATGATCCTTTGCGCACCCACACGAGCCATATGGAAGGTTTTCTTTTGCCAGATATTGAAACGGTCATGAGACGTAATGTTGAGGCCGCTCAATTAACAAACCCTAATGCTAAGGTGGTTGGTGTTGCTGTAAATACATCTAAACTTACAGAAAATGAGGCTAAGACCTATATGTCAGATTTAAGCAAAAGGATCAATCTGCCCGTTTGCGATCCTATTCGTGGCGGTGTGGCGGCTATTGTTGATTATATGTTTGGGGAGAATAAATGATTTATTCAATTTATCAAAAATATATTTTGCCAGGGCTCGTTTTTCAGGGTGTTGTTATTGGTGGTGGATATGCTACGGGCAGAGAATTATCGGAATTCTTTTTACCCCATGGCCCCATAGGCGGATTACTGGCTATGGGGATTTCTGTTCTGATATGGAGCGCTGTAATGGCGGTTTCCTTCGAGCTTTGCCGTATGAGTCAAAGCTATGACTATAAAACATTCTTTAAAAACCTCATTGGACGTTTTTGGGTTTTGTTTGAAATTTTTCTTGTTTTACTGATGATTATTGTCATATCGGTTATCGGGGCGGCAGCTGGTGAAATCGTGCAGAATCTTTTTTCTACATCACCTTTGGTGGGTACAATTGGATTGCTCGTCGCTATTGGGATTCTGGCTTTTTTTGGTAGTCATATTATTGAACAATTTATGGGAACATGGTCGATTTTGCTATATCTTTGTTATTTTACCTTGGTTGTCCTGTGTCTATATTCGTTTGGTGATGATATTCGTGCGAATTATGAGGGGGCAACGGTTGCGTCGGGATGGGCTTATGATGGTTTTCGTTATGCAGGCTATAATCTCGCTACGGTGCCGGTTATTCTTTTTTCTCTCACCCACATCACAAAACGACATGAAGCGATTTCGGCGGGTCTTATCGCAGGGTTCATTGGTATGTCACCGGCTTTGTTTTTGTTTGTGGCAATGATGGGTAAATATCCAGAAATTGGTCAAGCGGCCATTCCGAGTACAGAGCTGCTTAGTTATCTTGAACTGCCTTGGTTTACGGTTATTTTTCAAGTGGTGTTGCTTGGAACATTGGTGCAAACGGGGGTCGGGCTTGTTCATTCGATCAATGAACGGATCGCTGCAACGCTCCACGAGAGGGGTCGGGAAATGCCAAAAATTATGCGCCCGACTACGGCCGTTGCTTTATTATTGGTTGCCCTTGTTTTGGCCTCAAAATTTGGCTTGGTCGACTTAATCGCCAATGGCTATGGTTTACTTACCTTTGGTTTTCTTGCCGTATTTGTTGTGCCAGTATTGACCATTGGAACCGTTAGGATCATTCGATCAAAAAAGACTGAAATACAGGAAATTAAATAAGTTCTCTGTATAAAGGATAGAGATATTATTGGGACGCCTTAGCCGAGGCGTCTTGGTATAATTTTTTTACGGCCTCATCATTAGGGCTGAGCTTTAAGGCCTGCTGGTAGGCAAAGGCGGCATTTTTCTGATCGTCCAGAACTGAATAAGATCGCCCTAACCTTAACCAACCTTGAAAATCATTGGGATTATCTTTTAATTTAGTGGCAAGACCATCCACCATATTTCGGATAAAGGCATTTTTATCTTCTGAGGATAGATTATTAATGGCGGCGGCTTGTTCTGCGGTTGGGTTTGGTATCGACGTTTCAGATGGGGCTAGTTTTAGACCAAGCTTTACCGCAGCGATATTGATACTTTCCATTATTTGGCTGCGCCAAGCGGTGTTCTCCTCTGGCGCACTGTCCAAAAGCGCATTGAGGCTATCATAGGCCTTTTGATTGTGTCCTTTTTGCAGATCATAAAGGGCGACATTATAAATTGCACGTGGATTATTGGGCTCAATAGCAAGCGCTTTGGCAAATAATGTTTGTGCTTCCTGACTGATCATTCCTTCATTTAATTTAGCCAAAGATTCGCCGTAAGACATTAAAAGATTGGGGTTTTCAGGGTTTTCTATCAATTTTGCTTTAAAAACTGTTATGGCTTTTTCTGTTTCACCAATAGCAACATAAGATCGTCCAAGCAATATCCAACCGTTAAGATTATTAGGGTTTTGGGCAAGTTTTTCTTCAAGTCGGCTGATAACAGCAGACATCCCCATATCAACACTGCCCTGATCAGGCATTGCTGCGCCCGTACCACGGGTGCCACCTGTCCAAACAGATTGTTGTTGTGTCGGGGGCGTGTAGGAGGGGGGTTCACTGTTGATCATGGTTGAAGAAGATTGTGTATAATAATAATTTAAACTTACGGGTAAAAAGAGAGCGACAAGGGCAATAGAGACCGCAAAAATTTTGCGGGTATTATTATCTGATGAGCTCGGCCATAAAGCATACATTATAATGCTAGAACTAACAGCAGAAGTGATAAGAAGAACAAGCCAATTCATAAAAAATTCCTTTATTGATCCAAGTGAGACGGTATATTTTTGAGTAAAGGCAGGATGTCATTGGTCATATCACTTTCACGGATACGACCTTGTCTATGATAGAGAATGTGACCCTTGTCATCAATGATAAAAGTTTGGGGAATGCTTTCGATGCCAAAATTATAATAGGTTTTGCCCTCGCCATCCCATGCGCTAAGATGATAGGGATTGCCTTTGTCATTTAAAAATTTCAGAGAGCCGTCTTGTGAATCTTGAAAACTTATGCCCATTATTTTGATGTTTTTCTGCTTTATATCCATCAGAAAGGGATGTTCCATTTTACAAGGTCCACACCAGGAGGCGAAGAAATTCACCACCCGGATGTTCTGAGAAATAAGATCAGACCGTTGAACAAGATTTTCCCCCTCAAAAAGTGACGGCAATGAAAAATCAGGAATTATGACTGCATTATCAGAGTTTTTTACAGTCGTGTTGTGGGTGATTAAAATCCAGACAATCTGTCCAACTAAAATCAATCCAGCAATGAGGAGTAAACTTTTTTTCATAGAACGAGCCAAGTTATAGTCACAAAAATGCCATAAAACATACTTATTATCATAATGTTACTGAATGGTTTGTTATTCTATATAATTTTATCCATTCAGTAACATTTTATTTTCTTATATGTGCTTTACTCGCCAAGCAGAAACAAAAAATAATAATTGGTGCAGATAGTTGGGCAGAATATCGTCTTATATTTAAAGACTATTGTTTTATAAATACAGGATGGGTAGGGATATCTTTATTAATGTTGGCTGAGTTTAAAATTGATTGGCTTATTTACGGATTTATTATTGCCAGTATATTGTTTGTATATTACTGGACAAAAATACGTAAAGAAAATATCAGTCGTAAGCGTAAAAAGGAAGAACAAGAGGCTGGATTGATTGAGCCGCCGTCTCTTCATCCTGTTATTGATCCTAATAAATGTTTAGGATGTGCCTCTTGTGTGAAGGCATGCCCAGAACAAAATGTGCTTGGGGTGATAAATGCCAAGGCCGAACTTATTGCGCCTTCTCATTGTATTGGGCATGGAGCTTGTCAAAAATCCTGCCCCTTTGATGCTATTGAGCTGGTCTTTGGTACAGAGAGAAGAGGGGTTGATATTCCCTTTGTTCATAAGAATTTTGAAACCAATGTGCCGGGAATTTTTATTGCGGGTGAATTGGGTGGAATGGGGTTGATCCGAAATGCCATTGAACAGGGCAGGCAGGCCATGCAGAGTATTTTGGAAAGAAAATCAAAGAAAATTTCACAAGATGCCCTTGATGTTGTAATTATAGGGGCGGGGCCTGCGGGTTTTTCAGCGTCCCTTGCTGCGATGGAAAAGAAAATGAAATTTGTAACCTTGGAGCAAGAAGAATTTGGTGGAACCGTGGCTCATTACCCACGGGGAAAAATTGTTATGACCCAACCTGTGAACTTGCCAATCTTTGGTAAGGCTAAATTTAGGGAAACAACCAAAGAAAGCCTGCTGCAATTTTGGCATGAGGTACGGGATAAAACAGGACTTAAAATTCAGTACGGCGAACGGGTTGTAAATGTGACGCCCGCCAATGATTTATTTCATGTAAAAACAGAAAAAAACACCTTTTTGACAAGAAGTATTTTATTGGCTATTGGCAGGCGGGGAACACCCCGTAAATTGAATGTGGCGGGAGAAGAATTGGATAAGGTGGTTTACCGCTTGATTGATCCAGAACAATATACAGGTCAGCATGTCATGGTGGTCGGTGGCGGAGATAGCGCACTAGAGGCGGCCTATTCTATTGCAGAAATTGCAGGAACAACTGTAAGTTTATCCTATCGCAGTGCAGCCTTCGGACGGGCTAAACAGAAGAACAGAGATAATGTTGAGGCAGCGCAGAAATTAGGCCGTTTGAATGTTATGCTTTCCTCAAATATTCAGTCCATTACACCGCATGAAATTTTATTGGAGCAGAATGGCAGTCAGGCCACATTACCAAATGATGTGGTTATTGTTTGTGCGGGTGGCATTCTGCCAACGGCCTTTTTAAAGGATGTTGGGATAGATGTTGAAACGAAATATGGGAAGGCATGAATGATATTGTTAAGCCATTATCATATTGAGAAATGTCTTTTTAAGGTTGCTATTATATTGTCGGCTCTTGCCTTTCTTATGTTTTCTAATAACGCTTATGCCACAATGGATGAAGCCTTGGCTGCTGCCCGAAACCGTGATTTTGAAGCGGCTTTTAAGCTTTTTTATATTGAAGCAGAACAGGGCAATAGAGAGGCCGAATATCATCTTGCCAATATGTATAAGGCTGGCCAAGGAACTCAGAAAAATGCTGAAAAGGCAATTGAATGGTACACAAAGGCCGCCGATCAAGGACATCTTAAGGCGCAAAAGAAACTGACTCAGTTGCAGCAGGGTGAATTACCCGTTCTGGATAACGCAGAAACCGCCGAGCAATCCCTTCTTAAAGCAAGCAGCAAAGGGGACTTGGCCTTGGTGCGGCACTATATTAAAAGTGGGGCAGATGTGAATTATGGGGATGGTTTAGGTATTACAGCCTTGATGGAGGCCACCTATCAGGGGAATACAAAGATTGTTGATTTCTTGCTGAAATCGGGGGCAAAACCTGATATGCGCAATAAAGATAAGGATGCGCCACTTTTGATTGCGGCAAACCGCAACAGTTTGGATATTGTCAAATTGCTTGTGAAATATGGTGCTGATATTGATATTCGGGATAAGCAAAATTCTACACCGTTGATGTTTGCAATCTACCGGGAAAATATTCCTCTGGCAAAATTTTTGCTTCATAATAAAGCGGATGTTTTTGCAACCAACATCAAGGGGCGATCAGTTTATGATGTTGCGGTTGGACAAAAGAATGGGACACTCATTCAAATGATCAAAACTTCCGGCGGTAAAAAACTTGCCAATTTATTGGCTGATAAAGAAAGAAAAGAAAATCTTCAACAATTGGAACATCAGTCGGATAATAATAAAAAACGTGGCTGGTCCTCTGTTATGTATGCCGCATGGCGAGGCGATGAGACGGCAGTGAAGGCCGCTTTAAGTGAAGTGGATGATATTAATCTGAGAGATAGAGACGGTCTTACGGCACTCGGCCTTGCGGCACAGGGCGGTCATCTTTCCGTTATTTATCTTTTATTGGATGGGGGGGCTCATTTAAATTGTGACGATGATCCAGAAAAACATCCATTTTATTTGGCGACAAAGCAAGGCCATAGCAAGGTTGTGAAAATGTTGCTTCCGGCGTTAAAAGAAAGTCCCGCCTGTCAAAGCGTCTTAGAGCATACACTCGCCCATGCCATGCTCAATGGTCAGTCAGAAATTTCCGATCTATTGATCAAAGAAGGCGTGAATTTTGAAGGTAACAAAACTTTATCTCCCTTAATTCTTATGGCGACAAGTGCTGATGATAATCTCGTGACAAAATTGATTGACGGGGGTGTAGACGTTAATAAAATTAATGTCATGGGCGAAACGGCACTGATGATTGCAGCGAAAAATGGTAATCAGGAGGGTGTGAAAAGTTTGCTGCGCCATAATGCCCTCATTGACATAAAGGATTCATCTGGTCGAACGGCGCTTATTCATGCAGCACAGAATGGACATTTATTTTCTGTCAAATATCTATCAGAGCAGGAAAGTATTTTATCCACAACCACAAATGAAGGAAATACAGCCTTAATGCTCGCCGCAGAAAAGGGGCATGTAGATATTGTGGCCTTTTTATCTCAATATGATGATATTGATCATAAAAATAATATGGGGGATACGGCGCTTATTATGGCCGCAAGAAGTGGTTCCTATGAGGTTACTGAGATTTTATTAAAAGCGGGAGCAAATCCCCGTATCCGCAACAGCAAGCGGCAAAAGGCTCATGATGCTACGGATGAATTTAATAAAAAGCTTTTAACATTAATAGAAGAGTATGAATCATCACGATCATTTTTAAAGGATATATTTTAATGGAAAGGCAATTAAGAGCAGAAGATATAAATTTTTCTCAAGCCTTGGCACAAGAACAAGAGAAAGACATAAGGGTGATTAAGGAAGATAAGATCAACTCATTTAAGATCGGCAAATTTATATGGAATATGATGCCGTTCCTTTTTGCATTTGTGACGTTGAGTGCTCTTTTTGTTGGGTTTCGTTTGCGGGAATATGCGTATTTTACCGCAGAAAAGGGTGTGGGATATGCGCTTGGGATTATTGGAGGGTGCATGATGCTCGCCCTTCTTCTTTATCCTTTGCGCAAGCGCTACAGAATTTTAAGCATTATGGGGGATGTGAGGGCTTGGTTCAGCCTTCATATGGTTTTGGGGATTGTGGGGCCTGTGCTTATTTTATTTCATTCCAATTTCGACCTTGGGTCCACCAACAGTAATGTGGCGTTATTTTCCATGTTGATTGTCTCCATTAGTGGAGTGGTTGGTCGCTATATCTATACAAAAATTCATCATGGACTCTATGGTCAAAAAATTGAACTGGGTCAGTTGAAAAATAAACTTCATGATAATCAAAGCGAATTAACCGCTCTGCTTCATTTTAATCCAGAAATTAGAGATGAATTATTTGCATTTGTGGATCATGTGCTAAGCCCGCCAAAGGGAATTCTTCATAGTTGGGGTCGGGTTATGAGTGTGGGAATAGGGTCACGTCGTCTCATTGCAAGAACAAGAAAAAATATTCAGACAGGATTAATGGAAAAGGCACAAAGTGAGCAATATTCAAAGAAAGAGATTAAGGCAAAAGTCAGAAAGATTATTAAGGAGGTGCGCGTATTTTTGGACGGCGCCTGTAAAGTGGTTGAACTGACCTTTTATGAACGCATGTTTGCACTTTGGCATGTGCTTCATCTACCACTTTTTTTCATGTTGGTTATTGCGGCGATTGTTCATGTTATTGCGGTGCATTGGTATTGAGGAAAAATTAAGTGATATATAGCATATTATTGATCAGTTTGTGGGCGAACCTGTTCCTTATGCAGGGAACGGCATTTGCTTATCAATTGGTCAATAAACTTGAAAATCTCGTTATGCCGGGTGATTTAAGTCAGCCCCACGCCAAATATGAAAAAAATTGTACGGAATGTCATTCCCCGCTTAATAAAGAATTGCAAGATAGCCTATGCCTTAAATGTCATGAAAAGGTTGGCTTGGATATCACTAAAAAACAGGGCTTTCATGGGCGAAATAATAAGGTATCTTCCTCAGAATGCAAAACCTGCCATACAGATCACGAAGGCCGCAATGCGGATATCTTGGGCTTTAATCAGGAAATTTTTAATCATGACATGACGGACTTTCCGCTAACAGGAAAACATGCGGCGGCAAGCTGTCATTTATGTCACCAAGATCAGAAAAAATTCAGGGAAGCAAAGACAGATTGTTTTTCCTGTCATGAAAAGGATGACAGTCACAAAGGTGATATGGGCAAGGATTGTAGCTCTTGTCACGACTCATCCTTGTGGAAGACGGTAAAATTTGATCATGCTAAAACTAAGTTTCCCCTAAAAGGTCATCATGAAAAGGTGGCGTGTAAGTCATGTCATCCAGATACCCGTTATAAGCAAACGCCCATGGAATGTATTGCCTGTCATGGGAGCAATGATAACCATGAGGGGCGCTTTGGCCAGAAATGTGCCACATGTCATTCGGAAAAGGACTGGAAGACGGTAAAATTTGATCATGGCACAGACGCAAAATTTTTATTAAAGGGTAAACATCAAGAAATTGACTGCGAGGCCTGTCATAGGACTACAACACCAAAAGCCAAAGTCTCAAAAAACTGTAATGATTGCCATGTGACCATAGATATTCATAAGGGACGCAATGGTCTTGAGTGTCAGAAATGTCATAATGAGACGGATTGGAAGAAAACAGAATTTTCCCACGATAAAGATACAAAATTTATATTAAAGGGCGCCCACAAGGATGTGACATGTTTTTCCTGTCATAGGGGCCCAGAGAAACATCTGGACAAAGCCCGCATTTGTTTTGATTGCCATAAATCCGATGATGTTCATAAGGGGCAGTTGGGGACGGCCTGTGAAACTTGTCATAACGAGAAATCTTGGGGCAAAAAGGTTCGGTTTGATCATGAGTTGACGATGTTTCCTTTGATTGGTCTTCATGCCATTGCCACCTGCGATGATTGTCATACGACGCATCAATATAAGGATGCAAAAACCATTTGCTTTTCTTGCCACGAGGAGGATGATGTGCATAAGCAGACATTAGGGAAGGATTGTGCGGCCTGTCATAATCCTAATGGCTGGAGTTTCTGGCAATTTGATCATAACGCACAAACCAAATATAAGTTGGAGGGGTCACATGAGGGGTTGGTCTGTTCCGCCTGTCATAAGATGCCAAAAGAGAGCAAAATGCAATTATCACAAGACTGTGTTTCTTGTCATGAAAAAGACGACGCCCATCATGGACGATTTGGCACCAGCTGTAACCGTTGTCACATTACAGAAAGCTTCAAGAAAATAAGGATCGGAAGATGATACAGAATGTAAAACTATCACATCTCTTCAAATGGCATGGTATGATGCTTTTATTTGTTTTGTGTGGCATGTTGCTGATGTCTCCGACCATTGATGCGGTGGCACAGACGGATTTTGATCACTTTCAAACAGGATTTCCTCTTGAAGGTCAACATAAAACCCTTGAATGTGATAGCTGCCATATTAATGGCGTTTTTAAAGGAACCCCCAAGCGTTGCATCAGTTGCCATGATAGAGGAGGGTATATTGCCGCCTCGGAACGGCCATTGAACCATATTAATACGCGAAATGAATGTGAAGATTGCCACTCTACCAACAGTTGGGAAAGCCTTGTGCGTTTTGACCATGCCTCGGTTCTGGGAAGCTGTATCAGTTGTCACAATGGACAAACGGCGATGGGAAAAAATCCAACCCACGTCAGAAGCTCTGATAATTGTGAAGATTGCCATATTACTCTGAATTTCACCAATGCCCGTTTTGACCATACGGGCGTTGAGGGAAACTGTGCTGGTTGTCATAACGGCACAATAGTTATTGGAAAAAATTCAACCCATATTCAAACAACCGCACTATGCGAGGCCTGCCATGTGGTAAATGGCTGGGATATTGTAAACCGTGTGGATCATGCGGAAGTTATCGGCACTTGCGAAAGCTGCCATAATGGCAGTATTGCCAGCGGAAAAGGCGCTAATCATTTTCCCTCTGCCAATAATTGTGATGAATGCCATATAACCAATGGTTGGCTTCCTGCAACTTTTTCTCATGATGGGGTGAATGGAAATTGTGTCTCATGTCATAATGGAACAATGGTAGACGGCAAAAGCGCCAATCATATTTCAACAACCAATATCTGTGAAGATTGTCACGTTTCAACAAACAGTTGGCTTGGGGCAAGCGTTGATCACGCCCAAGTGTTGGGTGCCTGTTCCACCTGTCATAATGGTACCATTGCCATGGGAAAAAATATGACCCATATTTCCACGACGAGCATTTGCGAAGATTGCCATGTCTCTTCGAGCTGGACATCCCCTGTTACCGTGGATCACGCCCAAGTTCTTGGATCATGTTCGAGTTGTCATAATGGCACGATTGCTGATGGTAAGGGCGGTAATCACATACTGACCACCAATATTTGTGAGGATTGCCATATCCCCTTGAATTGGACAACAGCAACGGTGGATCACGCCCAAGTTCTTGGATCATGTTTTAGCTGTCATAATGGCACGATTGCTGATGGTAAGGGCGGTAGTCACATACTGACCACTAATATTTGTGAAGATTGCCATGTGCCGTCAATTTGGACCAGTGTGACTGTGGATCATACTCAAGTTATGGGCACATGTTTTAGCTGCCATAATGGAACGATCGCCACGGGAAAACACTTAACCCATGTTGACAGCACGACAGTTTGTGATGATTGTCACACATCAAATGCATGGTTGCCAGCTAATTTCAATCATAATAATATCAATGGAACTTGTGCTAGTTGCCATGATGGCATAACCGCAACAGGCAAAGGCCAGAATCATATTTCCACGACCAATATTTGTGAAGATTGTCATACGGTAACGGGTTGGTCACCCGTGAGCAGGGTTGATCATGCCCAAGTTTTGGGCAGCTGTTCCACTTGTCATAACGGTACCATCGCCACGGGTAAGAATGTGAACCATGTTTCAACGACCAATATTTGTGAAGATTGCCACACATCAAATGCATGGACGCCGGCGAGCGTGGATCATGCCCAGGTGTTGGGCAGCTGTTCCACCTGTCATAACGGTACCATCGCCACGGGTAAGAATGTGAACCATGTTTCAACGACCAATATTTGTGAAGATTGTCACACATCAAATGCATGGACACCAGCGAGCGTGGATCATGCCCAAGTTTTGGGCAGCTGTGCCTCTTGTCACAATGGCACCATCGCCACGGGTAAGAATGTGAACCATGTCTTGACCACCAATATTTGTGAAGATTGTCATACATCAAATGCATGGACACCTGCCACCGTGGATCATGCTCAAATTTTGGGTAGCTGTTCAAGTTGTCACAATGGAACGATCGCTACAGGAAAAGGAAACGGCCATTTTATCACAACCATTGAATGTGATGAATGTCATACCACCTTAAATTGGAATTTCACGAGCTATAGTCATATGACAGGAAATTATCCAGATCATGGTATTGGTCGATTAGCTTGTAATGATTGTCACACTTCAAATAATGAGATTATTCCTTGGCGGGCTCCCGCCTATCAACCGGATTGTGCAGCCTGCCACGCTAATCAATATAAGATAGACCCGCATAAGAAAACTGACGGTCCCACAACCTATTATACGGTTAGTGAGCTTCGGGATTGTGCGGGATCTTGTCATATCTATACGGACAGCAGTTTGACGATAATTAAGACAAGAAGAAATAGCGAACATAGAGCAACGGATGGGAGTTTTGATTAATGCACAACAACAAACAAAACAAAGCGTGCCTTGCTGTTATGAAAACGTCACTTATTCTAACGGCATTGTTGTTGATTTACCCGACCATTGTTCAGGCACGGGTCGTAGAGGATGTGGATATAAGACAGGCTTCAGAAGGCAGCGAAATTCAAATTAATTTTGCCTTTCCGATGCAATATATTGGTCATATTCCAGATTCCAAGGGCAATAATGTCCGTATTCAATTTAAGGTGAATTCCTTAAATGGCCTTGATGGAACAGATATCAAAACCTTGTCGGAACATTCAAATCTGACATGGGATCATTCATCTGCACCATCGGTACAGGAAATATTCTGGGAAGGTGGTAATGCGGGCAGTCCCGTTTTGTCTATCCTTTTTAATCATGACGTTGATTTTGATGTCAGCGGGTCACATGATCAACGGTCTGTAACGCTTTTGATTAAAGAGGTTATGGAAAGCCCTTTACTGGCCGAGGCTATGGAAGCCTTAAAAGTGAATGATTATACCAAGGCCCTTCGTCTTTTGACCAAGGCTGAGGCGACAAGTGCTGGTGCTAGCCACAAGAAAGCGTTGGAATATCTTGGCCTTGCGCGGCAACGAAATAATCAATTCGCTCATGCCAAAGCAGAATATGAACGATTTTTGAAACTTTATCCTGATGGACCAGATGCGGTTCGGGTGAAACAACGCTTGGACGCCTTGATGACAGCGAACCAAAATGCTCAACCAAAACTTCGGCAGTCTAAGTTATCTTCACCTAAAGAAGATGGTATGTGGGATACATCCGTTTATGGCAGTCTGTCACAATTTTATTTTCGGGATGAAACATCGCCGCAAGGTGGCGATAAACGCGTTAATGTTTCCAGTTTAAACAGCAATGCTGACCTTAATCTGCGTATGCGTAACAAGGATTATGACATGCGGTTCCAGTTCGTGGGCAGTCATGATAATGATTTTCTTGATGGACGAGATAATAGAAAAAGGTTGAGTCGACTTTTTTTTGATTTTCGGGACAAAAAGCATGGCATAAACGCACGATTGGGGCGTCAATCAAAAAGCTCTGGCGGCGTTCTTGGTCGATTTGATGGTGTTGATTTAGGATATGAAATCACCTCAAAAATTAAAATTAATACGGTTTATGGATATCCCGTACAATCGTCTCGTCAAACAAATATCAATACGGACCGAAAATTTTATGGGGCAAGCCTTGATTTTGGGGATTTTTTAGAGTCATGGGATTTTACCACCTATTTTATTGAACAAAAAAACAAAAGCCTGCTTGATAGACGGGCTGTGGGGGGGGAGGTTCGATATTTTAAGAACGGGAAATCTTTGTTTGCTATGGTCGATTATGATCTTCATTTCAAAGAACTCAATCTTATCATGCTCAACAGCAATTGGATTTTGACAGAAAATACAACGGTATATATGAGCCTTGATTATCGTAAAAATCCATTGCTCACCACCACAAATGCCATACAGGGAGAGGGTGTGGAAAATCTTTCTGATCTTTTTGACCTTTATACAGCGGAAGAAATATATCTTTTTGCACAGGATAGAACATCGGCCAGTAAAACAGCAACTTTTGGACTTAATCAAAAATTGAGTGACCATTACCAACTTTCTGTTGATATTACCGCAACCAACATGCAAGGCACGGTAACCTCGGGTCAGGTGATAGGGTATCCTGGTACCGGAACGGATATATACACCTCTGTCCAGCTTTTGGGAAATAATCTGATTTTTGATAATGACAGCCATATTATTGGGGTGCGCTATAATGATCGTGATAGAGACAGATCCTATACGCTATTTATGAATAGCCGTTTCCGTATTGGTCAATCATTTAGGCTCAACCCAAGAATTCGCATAGATTATAAATCCGACAAACAGGATAGTGATACAAGATTGATCATCCGCCCGTTGCTTAAAATGGATTATCGGATCGGTAAATGGCTCTATGTTGAATTTGAAGGCGGGTATGAATGGCGAAATGAAACCTTTTCGGGTATCAAACAGACATCCTCAGGAAATTATATCTATATGGGATATCGTGCCATATTTTAATAATATGTTACAGGAATAGTATGCCACAGAACAATACAGAGATTGTTTATGCCTCGACAATATCATTTTTTAGGCTAAGCACGAAGGCAACCACATCGTCGCATTCTTGTTGTGGAACCTTGAGAGCGGCCATGGTTGCTCCTGCATGACCAAGGAAATTTGACCAGTCGGCTTCACTGATTTTCATTCCCTTATGGCTTAGGAGCATATCACGTCCCGTATAATAGACAGGGCCACCCGCATTGGCACAAAGATAATCAACGAGTAATTGTTTTTCCCGCGCGATACCGTCATCACCCCGATTTTGCCAGAAACGACCGAGTAAGGGGTCAGCCTGAACTCTGGGTAAAAGATCATCACAGAAACCTTTTATGCCATCATATCCGCCAAGACGCTGGTATAGTGACTTATCGCTCATAATATTTCCTTAATTGATTATTGGGTCGTATTTTCTTCATTGGCCTTAACATAACGCTTTATGCAAATTAATTCAATATTTCCATAGAATATCATAATCATTCTTAACTTGGGTCATGTTTCAATGGTTTATTATCACTTAAGCTGTTAGTATAAAGCAA
Organism: Emcibacter sp.; assembly: GCA_021741205.1. Taxonomy (GTDB): domain Bacteria; phylum Pseudomonadota; class Alphaproteobacteria; order Sphingomonadales; family Emcibacteraceae; genus Paremcibacter. Next base: position 101,219 of record JAIOYI010000002.1, on the reverse strand, counting down.
CTAATTTAAAGGGTATGGCATGAAATTAAAATTTCTAGGTGCAACAGAAACGGTAACGGGATCAAAATATCTTCTGGAAGAAGAAAAGACAAAGATACTCATCGATTGCGGCCTATTTCAGGGGAAAAAAGAATTACGGCTTAGAAATTGGGCGAAGTTACCTTTGGATATAGGCTCTCTTGAGGCGGTTGTGTTGACCCACGCTCATATTGATCATAGTGGTTATCTACCCCTACTTGTGAGGCTAGGGTTTCGCGGCAAAATTTACTGCTCAAGAGCCACTTATGATCTTTGTTCAATCTTATTACCTGATAGTGGCTATCTTCAGGAAGAAGATGCCAGACGCGCCAATAAATACGGCTATACAAAACATGCTAAGGCGGAACCTCTTTATAGTCAAAAAGATGCCCGTAATGCGCTTAAATATTTTCATCCCATGCCTTTTGATGAATTTTTCACCATAGGAAATATTTTTAAGATTAAATTTCAGCGTAGCGGTCATATCCTCGGGTCTTCCTTCGTGTCGATTAATAATGGGCATAAAACGATTGTCTTTTCTGGCGATATTGGACGGCCAAATAATCCCATTATGGTTGAACCCATCCATATTGAAAGTGCCGACTATTTGGTGGTTGAATCGACTTATGGGGATCGGTTACATGATAGGGGAGATCCTACGGAAAGGCTTGGTAATATTATCACAAGCACGGCTTCAAAGGGTGGTACTGTTATTATTCCAGCCTTTGCTGTCGGACGGGCACAGAGCGTACTTTATTATATTCATCTCTTAAAACAACAAGGGAAAATTCCTGATATCCCTGTTTACATGGATAGCCCTATGGCCAGTGCAGCCACCAGTTTGCTTAATAAACATAATAGCGAACATCGTCTTTCAGAAAAAGAATGCAGGGATGCCTGCCGAACGGCGATTTATACAAAAACAGCCGAGGAATCAAAGGAATTGGATAGTGCTCATGCTATGCCGTCGGTGATCATTTCCGCAAGTGGTATGGCAACGGGGGGGCGTATATTACACCACCTTAAAACCTATATGGGAGACGACAAAAACACAATTTTATTTACGGGATTTCAGGCGCAAGGCACGAGAGGTGATAGAATTATCAGGGGAGAAAAGGAGATTAAAATTCATGGACAAATGTGGCCAGTTAGGGCGCGGATAGAAAATTTAACCACTATGTCTGCCCATGCAGATTATGAAGAACTCCTTGAATGGTTATCTTATTTTAAACAACCACCAATCAAAACATTTATCACCCACGGAGAAGAAGAGGCCTCAGTCGCCCTTAAAAGTAAAATAGAGGAAAAATTTGGTTGGGATGTATCAATCCCGAAATATTTACAGATTGAGGAATTATAATATTGCGCCAAAGTAATACGTTATTTCTGCAAAGAATTGGGATTGATAGTTATAAAGAATCCATCATTTACATGCGGTCGGATTGCCATGTTTGCCGGTCAGAAGGTATCACAGCTCATGCTCGGGTTCAAATTTCCTTGGGGGCGAGGTCTATTATCGCTACCTTGAATATGGTGAACAGTAATATTCTGGCAAAGGATCATGCGGGACTGTCAGAATACGCTTGGAATTTGCTTGGAGCACAGGAAAATGATTTGGTCACGATTTCTCATGCCAAGCCAATTTCATCCCTAAGTTTTGTTCGCTCAAAAATATATGGCAACAGTTTATCCTCTGACAATATTCAAAGAATCATTAATGACATTACGGCGGGAAGCTATTCCGATATTCACATAGCGGCATTTCTTACGGCTTGTGCTGGGGGGCGCATGGATTTGACCGAAATTACGGATCTTAGCCGCGCTATGATTAACGTAGGCGAAAGACTTGATTGGGGTAATGGGCTTGTGGTGGATAAACATTGTGTGGGTGGAATTCCCGGCAACAGAACAACACCGATTGTGGTGTCCATTGTTGCGGCCTTTGGTCTTACCATTCCGAAAACCTCGTCAAGAGCCATAACATCCCCAGCCGGAACCGCCGATACTATGGAGGTTCTTTGCCCTGTTGAGCTTGATATTAAGAGGATACGTCAGGTCGTTGAACAAGAAAACGGCTGTATTGTGTGGGGTGGATCTGTAGCCTTAAGTCCCGCTGATGATGTGCTAATTCAAGTGGAAAAGGCACTTGACCTTGACAGCGAAGGGCAGCTTGTGGCCTCGGTGCTTTCCAAGAAGATATCCGCGGGATCAAATTGTGTTTTGATTGATATGCCCGTGGGGGAAACGGCAAAAGTACGCACAATGGAGACGGCAAAAATATTGAAAAATTATCTTGTGACGGTGGGGGCGACGCTTGGTATTTTTGTTAAGGTTCATATAAGTGATGGCTCACAACCGGTGGGTCGTGGCATTGGACCCGCTTTAGAGGCCAGAGATATTCTTGCCGTATTGCGGCGAGATACAATTGCGCCCCTTGATCTTCGGGACAGGGCGATCACATTAGCAGGACATATTCTTGAATTTTCACCTGATGTGCCAGAAGGACAGGGCATAGTTCTGGCTCAGAACATATTGGATAGTGGTCGGGCATGGCAGAAATTTCAAGCCATATGTGAGGCACAGGGCGGCATGCGGGAAATTCCCATTTCACCCTTTACCCATATTGTACATGCTCCAAATGGGGGTGTTATTACGTCCATAGATAACAGAAAAATTGCAAAAATTGCCAAGCTTGCGGGCGCACCGTATGAAAAAACTGCGGGTGTTGACCTTCATATTTCTGTTGGGGATAAAATTGATAAAGGTGCCCCACTTTACAGTATTCATACAGGATCATCTGGTGAAATGTCCTATACATTGAGTTTTTTGGTTGAAAGCAATCACGCAGTTCATATTAGGAGTGACTAGAAATGCATGTGGTATTTTGCTTTTCAACTTTTGAAACCATTGCTGATACTATTGCCCATGAAATGAAGGCGGAACGTGGGGCTTTAACCATACGCCATTTTCCAGACGGCGAAACATTTGTTAAACTTGAAACATCTGTTGTGGATAAAGACGTTATTATTGTTTGCAGTCTTGATCATCCCGATGAAAAGATTATGGCTTTGATATTTTTTTCACAGACGGCCCTCAAAATGGGCGCAAAAAGCGTAGGTCTTGTGGCACCTTATTTGGGTTATATGCGTCAAGACAAAAGCTTTTCAGAGGGAGAGGCTGTTACAGCCGATATTTTTGCCCATATTTTATCACAAAATATTGATTGGTTGATTACCGTTGATCCTCATTTGCATCGCCACAAGAGACTAGAAGAAATTTACAACATTCCCTGTAAGGTTATCCATGCGGGCGATCTCATTGCAGAGTGGATAAAAAATAATGTGAAAAATCCGCTTTTGATTGGCCCAGATATGGAAAGTGAACAATGGGTCAATGACGTGGCGAAAAAAGCGGCGGCTCCTTTTATTATTTTACAAAAAATAAGACACGGTGATCACGAGGTAGAGGTATCTGTTCCCGATGTTCAGCATTATCAGAATCTTACGCCAGTATTGGTCGACGATATTATTTCAACAGCAAATACCATGATTAAAACCATAGAGCATTTGCAAGTTTTAAAAATGAAGCCGCCCATTTGCATTGCCGTTCATGCAATTTTTGCTGAGGATTCTTATCTGAAATTGTTGAATTCTGGGGTCCAGAAGGTTGTTAGCTGTAACAGTATTACACATATGAGTAACGAAATTGCGCTGGACAAAACCATTGCGGGATCTGTGTGTCACTTTGTTAAAGTGCAGAAACCTTATGGTTCAAATTAATCTTCGCCAACCAGTTCAAGGCATCGGTAATGACCAGAATTTTCAGAACCTAATGCTTTCAGAAGTTTTGGCAGTAAAAGGCTCATATTTTCCATAAGTTTCCAAGGTGGGTTAATAACGATCATACCCGATGAGGTCATGCCCCATTCTTTCGAATCTTTTGCAAGGCCAAGCTCGAACAGTTGAACTTTTTTGATGCCGGATGTAATAAATTTTTGTTCAAGGTCATTAATTAAGGAACGATTTATTACGGGATACCAAATAGCATAAGTCCCTGTAGAGAATTTTTTATAGGCCTTTAAAACCATTTCATAAACCAGATTGTAATCCTGTTTTATTTCATAGGAGGGGTCAATCAGCACAAAACCTCTTTTGGATATTGGGGGAACCTTTGCGAGTAAGCCTTTAAAGCCATCACTGCGTTCAATGCGTGTTTGACGATCATCATGCATTAATTGGGCAAGATTTTCATAATCAGTGGGGTGCATTTCATATAGCCATAGCCGATCATGTTGTCTTTGATATTGCCGTGCAATATAGGGAGAGCCTGGATAATTTTTCAAACTTCCGTTATTATTACAGCTTTGAATGATCTTTTGGTAACTCGATAATTCTGGAAAGTTAGCAAAATTTATTTTTCCGATACCATTTTTATATTCACCCGTTTTGGTGGCATGCTCGCCTTCTAGGCTATATAATCCAGCCCCTGCATGGGTATCTATATAATCAAAGGGTGTTTCCTTTTTACACAGATGTTCAAGGATCTCAATCACCACAATATGTTTGAGAACATCAGCAAAATTTCCAGCATGATATGAATGTCTATAACTTAGCATGTCTCTTCATAAGTTAGGATTTCGCGGAGTGCAAGACTATTGTTATGTCGTTTGAGAGGGGCGGTTTCAGACGGAACCATCCCGCAATAGAATAACGGTCATTGTTGGAGGATAGTACTTCGTGAGAAAAATCTTCACTCAGAAAAACAACAAGCGTGGCAAATTCAGGAGCTATGATGAGTCTTTCTTGTTGATCTTCTCCAAAATATAAAACCAGTTCACCCGCATCCTCTTTGCACCAATTGGGGTTAAGATATAAGACCACAGATAATATGCGGTTGGCTTCTCCCTTAAAGGCATCATAATGTTTTTTATAATAAGCGTCTTTTTGATAGTGGGCAAAATGACTTTCAAAAGAAAAAAGCCCCATGAACAGCTGACGGTTTAGAAAGATTTGTAGAGATGAAATCCAGTCTAACCAAGCCTTTCCCATAATTGTATTGCCTGTAATCCAACAAATTTCATCACGTCTTACCGAATGGTCGACAATATGATCAAGGTTGCGTCCGATGCCGGCTTTTTTAAAGTTAAACTGATGAATATCATGGAGATGATCGCTTAATATTTTATGTAAATCAATAGGTAAGCAATTTATATTCAGACTATAGCCCTTATCTGTAATATTTTGAGCAATAGTTTCAAATAAGAGATTTGTCTTATCCTCACACACGCCCTCATGCTCTCCATCAGGAGCCGTCTTACCGCACTTCATCGTATTTCCTATTTTGTTTGATTGTTTAGGTTTGTGGTCTGTAAGGCAAGGTAGCTTGTTGTATGAACCTTATGTGTCAGGTGTTGATTTTATTTACATTTGACCATTTTTAACGTATGCTTATTTTAGTATTTCTTTAAAAAAGGAATGATCAGAGTGCCATCAAGTCGTCTGTTACGCGCGAGCATCTCAAATTTATCAAGTTTATGCAATTTCTTTTATTGTCGTTTTTTCATGGGTGCCTCTCGTTTTACGGGAGGTTTTTTTTTAGGTTAAACATAAAGGAGTTTTAAGATGAGCAGAAAAGTCAGAAGAGTGAGAAACAAGGGTGAAAATACCAATATTCATACCTCTAACATTCGACCACTTTATCGGGAAAAATCTTGGGATCCGCTGCAGGAAAATGAGGAAATAAGGCTCATTAAATATACAAGAAAAATTAAACCCCAAAGTGTAAATCAGCAAAATTTAATGGATTCTATTGACAATTATAATGTGGTTCTGGCTGTGGGACCTGCGGGAACGGGGAAAACTTATGTGGCCATTGCAAAGGCCGTGGAGGCTCTTGAGCAAGGACAGGTATCACGAATTATATTGTCTAGACCAGCCGTGGAGGCTGGAGAAAATCTTGGATTTTTACCAGGGGCGCTAGATGAGAAGCTAGCCCCTTATTTGCGTCCTCTTTATGATTGTTTGAGTGATCGTATGGGGCTCAGAAATCTCAAAAAATACCTGCATGACGGTACCATTGAAATTGCCCCCATTGCCTATATGCGCGGTCGGACATTGAACAATGCTTATGTGGTTGTTGATGAGGCTCAGAATTGTACCTATGGACAATTAAAAATGTTACTGACAAGATTGGGCTGGCAATCGACGATGGTTTTAACGGGTGATCCTGATCAGTCTGATCTTTTAAACGGTATTTCGGGATTAAATGATATGGCAAGCCGCCTAGAAGCATTAGAAGATGTAGCTGTCGTTCATCTTGAGGATGTGGATATTGTACGCCATCCGCTTGTTGCAGCTATGCTTTCTGTTATCTAGGCGCCATAATTTCATATTCATTTAACTGTCATATTTTGATAATATTTTTATCATACTTCTCTCTTATTGTGAATTTGTTCCTCATAGGGAGGAATATGATGATAAGAGAGAAAATATATGACTATATCAACGATATCGACTTTACTTCATGATGTTGAAACAACACGGAGAGTAGCGCGGGTTTTACTAAAACATGTAGGACCACAAAATAAAACAGAGGCTATGACAATTTTACACAGCCGTATAGGGGCATATGTCAGTGATAATAACGCCTTTATTAAAGAGATAGATCAATATTTTATGTAAACATAGTGATAGATATTATGGTTCACTGGGTTCCATAAGTTTATGAAGATGCACAATAACATATTTTGTCATAGCATCGTCCACATGGCTATGGCTTGCGGCCTTCCATGCTTCGTAAGCCTTTTTATAATTTGGAAAAATGCCGATAACGTCCAGTTGCTCAGGATTGACAAAATCTAGAGTCTCAGGATTATCAACTTTTCCTCCAAATACGAGATGCAAGAGATGATCAGCCATATTTTAATCTTTCATATATATAAATAGCCCTTATTTTCCATGGAAAATTTAAGGTGGGTGATTATGGATTATTATTTAGGGGAGCAGTCTTTAGAGCATTACCCTCTTCAGGGTCTATGGTTCCTGCAATGATATCTTTCATAAAACTGATCAGACCCGTGACGCCGCTTTCAGAGATTTTCGATGTAAAGTCATCACGCTGGGTGCGTGCCATACTGATACCCTCTATCTTCACATCAATGATTTTGTAGCTAACGGGTTCATTGTTTTTTGGATAGGGTCTAACGCGCCAGTCTACATCAAATGACTTATTTTCACCGTCAATGACCTTTGTTCTGACATACATGTCCTTCTTACCATTTGGTAAAACTTCGCCTACGATAACTTCTTTTGTATCCAATTTGGTCAGACGACTTGTATATACCTTAACAAGATAGTCAGGGAATATTGTATAATAGGTTGTAACATCTTCTGATGTGGCATCCTTTGTATGACGGCCTAAGGAAATTTTACCAATATATTTTGAATCAAAACCTTCTGCTAATATGTCACGGAAACGATCTTCCTGTTCTGCTATTGGGGTTTCTTTCTGGCGTAAATTGGTTAAAGCTTTGTCGGCAAGTTTTTGAATAAATTCTGCGGTTTCTTTTTGTATTAGGGGATCTTCATTGATATTTTTGTCTTCTGCCCAGATATTTTGGATCCATAATAGGGAAATCAACATGATAGTCGTTGAAAAACTTAACATAAGATATCTCAATGACAGACTTTCTTGTTTTTTGCTTAAAACAATAGGTTGACTATTTTTTTCCATATTATGGTGCATTTCTATTTATCCTGTTTACATATTTCGTCTGGATGATAGTCATAGATATATTTTTTTTCCGTTAAAATTCAAGGCGGAAACCTATAAAATGCATAAAAAAACACCGAAGTTTTGGGCTTCAGTGTTTTCTTAGAATAGCTTAAAGCCTTACTGAAGCGTTTTTAGATAAGCAATGACATCAGCCCGTTGTGTGTCCTTCTTTAGGCCAACGAAAGTCATTTTTGTTTTAGGGACCAAAGTTTTTGGGTTTGAAAGGTAGCTATCCAATGTTGCCTCATCCCAAGTCAGATTTGCGGCCTTCATGGCGTCGGAATAATTATATCCTTCATGGATTGCAGATTTTTTGCCGACAATACCAAATAAATTTGGTCCAACGAGATTCTTGCCACCATTATCTACGGTATGGCAGGCTTTGCATTTTTTAAAGACGGTTTCGCCTTTTACTGCATCTCCCTCAGCCAGAGAGGCACTGGCGAATGATGTGATTGCGATTACAGTGGCAGACAACATTAACAATATACGCTTCATAGTTTATCCTTTTTTTATTTAATACGACTAATACAAAAAATTATTCACCCATTTGCTCATTCTTTTAACGAGTTATGAGAAAAATTCAAGGTTTCTTTAATATTCAATCATCATATAACCAAATAATGGCAAGATTTAGAAGCTTTCCTTTTCTCTATTGGATTTTATTTCACCAGTTTTGATTTTTTCCATGAAGGAGGCCAAACATTGTCCAACAACGGGTGCTAAAATAAAGACACCGACTAAGTTTGGTATGGCCATGGAAAAATTGGCAGCATCGGAAAAATTCACCACTTCTGTAAGAGACATGGTAGATCCGAACACGGTTGCCGAACAAAATAAAAGCTTATAGGTAATCTCCATTGATTTGCTTTTGCCAAACAGAAATGTCCATGATTTAATGCCATAATAAGACCATGTGATCATGGTGGAAAAGGCAAAAAGCATTACAGCAATGGCCAAGAGATAGGGAAACCAAGCATAAATAGATGCAAAAGCCTCTGAAGTAAGCTTTACGCCGCTTAGGCCTGTGCCCTCTTGATAGACACCCGTGACAACAATCACAAGAGCTGTGATCGTGCATATGACAACCGTATCGATAAAGGGTTCAAGAAGAGAGACAAGACCTTCTGTGGCAGGTTCATTGGTTTTTACCGCAGCATGGGCAATAGGAGCAGACCCAATCCCAGCTTCATTGGAAAAAGTTGCACGGCGCATTCCCTGTATCATAACGCCAATAAGGCCTCCGTATCCAGCTTCGGGTGTCAGTGCGCCATTTAATATGGCCATAAAGGCCGCAGGTACACGGTCATATAATCCAAATAGAATGGTCAGAGCCGTGGTTATATAGAGGATACACATAAGGGGAACCAGTTTTGACGTCACATTGGCAATGGATCTTATGCCCCCGATAATAACTAGGCCAACCAAAATGGCGATTCCGAGTCCGAACATCCAACGATAATTAAAGAAGAAGTCAGTTTGACCAGCAGTGACGATTTGGAATTGTTCTACGGCTTGGCTGATTTGAAAAATATTACCGCCACCAAAAGACGCAAATACACAACAGAAGGAAAATAGCACAGCAAGGCTCATGCCCAATTTTGGCATGCCTTTTTCTGCAAATCCTCGGCTTAGATAATACATAGGGCCACCCGAGACCGTGCCATCATCATGAACAACACGATATTTCACACCAAGCGTACATTCAGCAAATTTAGCGGACATGCCAAATAAACCAACAAGTATCATCCAGACCGTGGCGCCAGGTCCTCCTAGGGTTATAGCAACGGCAACACCGCCAATATTACCAAGCCCAACCGTGCCAGACAATGCTGCTGAAAGTGCTTGAAAATGGGTGACTTCTCCAGCATTTTTTTTATCGCTATAGTCACCTCTGACAATTTTTAGAGCCGTTTTGAAGCCACGGATATTGATGAACTTAAAATAAAATGTGCAAAATAGGCTGCCAGCGGCAAGCCACAATACAATCAAAGGTAGTTGTTGGCCATTGATTGGAATGGCTGTGAAAACAATGTTGGAATAAAGGCTCGTGAAAGGCTTAATAAACTCATTGATGGATTTGTCAAATTCCTCAATCCCAAATGCAAAGGTTGATGCTGGTAGAATTGTGAAAAATAATAAAGTACTTATAATAATGTTTTTAAGTTTTAAAGACATAAATATTCCCTATATTTTGTGTAAAGATTGATAATATTCTTGTTTTTTAATTAATATGAACTTGTTATAGCGTAAATTAACGACAGTTTAACCTATTTTATGAAGAATGTTGTATTGAAATAGATGTAATTTGCTTATCCTAATATTATATCGAGGCAAATATTATTATTTGCTTGGGAATTGAGTGGCTAAATATGTCAAAAACAAAGGCAGTGGATTATAATGACTGACAATTTAACAAAATCTGATATTCAAGCTTTATTGCATGAACCCACACCTGAAAATCGTGCTGATGCCGCCAAAAAAATTAGCAATAAATTTAATTCAGGATCGTTAAGTGACGGCGAACGTAAGATTGCTGAGGATATTTTTAAAATAATGGTTCGGGATGCCGAGGAGCGTGTTCGGGCGGCTTTGTCTGATAGTTTGAAACAGAATCCCAATGTTCCTCATGACGTAGCCATGACATTGGCGAATGATGTGGCGAGCGTTTCTGGTCCTATGCTCGAATTTTCGGATGTTTTAACCGATGAAGATCTTACGGAAATTGTAAAAAGTCATAATGTGGACAGTCAGAAATCCATTGCCAAACGGGAAAAATTATCCGCCCATGTCACGGATGCCATCGTTGAAAATAGCGGCAGCGAGGATGTCATCGAAACATTATTATCCAATGAAGGGGCTGACTTAAAAGAAGACACTATGGGCAAGGTGATGGATAAATACGGCGCGCTGGAGTCGGTTAATGATTCTTTGGCAAGTCGTAAAAATTTACCAATTGGTGTTGCAGAACGGCTTGTGTCGTTGGTGTCTGAGAGAATGCGGGATCACATGGTTACCCATCATGAAATGACGCCAGATATGGTCATGGATTTATTTTTAGGGGCGCGGGAACGTGCAACAGTTAGTCTGCTCAGCAAGGGGGCGGACGTCATGGATGTCAGAAGATTAGTCGAACAGCTTCATAAGAATGGTCGTTTGACGGAAACCTTAATATTCCGAGCCATATGTATGGGCGATGTGGTATTTTTTGAGGCCGCTCTTGCTAAATTATGTAATATTCCTGTCAGCAGTGCCTATAAGCTTATTCATGATAGAGGTTCTATGGGGCTTTCGGCTATTTACCGGGAATGTAAATTATCAAGTGAAATGCTGCCTATAGTGAAGGCCGCTCTTGAGGTCGCAAAGGATATGGAAACCAGCGCAAGCGAGGATCGGGCCCGTTTTCAGCAAAGAATGTTGGAAAGAGTTTTGACCAATTGTGAGGATGATTTTGACGCTGATAATCTTGATTATTTCATTACGAAGCTTGGTTCAAAGAATGGTAATGAAGCCGCATAATATATAATTTAATCATCTGTATATGAAAGGCTGCTGTTTAGCGGCCTTTTTTATGGTCTAGTCTGACGTTAAGACGCAATTCTCCCTACAGCTTGGGCTATGGCCAAATAAATTTTCCCCGTTTCAGAGGAAATAAGAGCCACACTAAAGGCGCTATAATTTTCTGGTGCCATTGACTGTGACATCATTTCTTCGAATATTTGCATATATTCAAGGGCATTTTTGCGAAATTCTGGATCGGATTTATATTTTTCTTTTATAACGGACGCATATTTTTTGTCGGTTAATTTTTTTAATCTCCGTTGAAAGCTGCTTTTATCGCCGTCAATATAGGATTGCCATATTTTATCAGGAATATCACCTTCGAAATAGCGATTGATGTCTATAGATAATGAATGGAGCTGTTCCATGATTTTTGAGGCAATTTTTGAAAAATGCTGACCACTTTTTTCTCTGTTCTTTTGTTCAATGGTCTCTGCATCAATAAGAATGCTTTTATTGGATAGTTTTAATGCATTGATCAATTGTTGAAATTTTACGGTATGTTCATCTATAACGCGGTTGGTTTCATCAGCCGCCTCTACTGCACTGGCAGAGGCCATGAAGATGCTTTCAGAGGCATGGTGCATTTGGTCAATAATTTTTAGAACTTTCTCTTCAACCTTGTCCGCCGAAGTCATATTTTCTTTTTCTACTTCAGTCATTTTTTCTGTTAATTTATCAAGTTTTGATAGGGTGTCTTTGCACTGATTTTCAACAAGAAAGGCCGTTTTCTGCCAATTATGAGATAGAGAGGCCGCCGTTTCATCGGTTGTGCTAAAATGTTGATTTATGGTCTCGTCCATTTCGCGAATATTTTGGATGGTATGTACTGTTTTTTCACGGATATTATTCATATGTTCGGACAGATGTTCGGTTTGATTGATGATGTCGCTGATAATGTCCTGCGCATGTTCGCCCAGAGCCCCAGATTGACTCCTAAGACTTTCTAATGAATTATCAAGATGTGCTGCAATATCTGACAGGTTGTTAATAATTTCACTATGTTGATCTTTAAGGTGCATTTCTGATTGACTGACCTGAATACGTAGTTTTTCTGCCATTTCTTCAAACGTGCCTGTATAGGTGGACATGCTTTCCATATTGTCATTCAAATTTTCCATGGTGTCTTTTACGGTTTGATCAACTTGCTTGGTTTGGGTTTCAATATTGGAAAGTACAGTATGCAGGGTTTTGGCGTGCTCCTGAAAGATTTCCCCACTTTTTTCTGTTTGGTGAAGGGCATCAGAGGCGACAGAAGACAGGTTGTTTGCTTGTTCTGTTAGGGTGAGGGTTATTTTTTCAGAGTCGTTGGCACATTTTTGAGTTAACTCTGTAAGGTATTTTGATTGGTTGTTCATTTTTGTGCAGATGTCATCAGTGTCTGCGGAAAGTGTCGTTATGTTCTGCGTTAAAAGGGTTTGTTTTTCTATAAGCACTTCACTCATATGGCCAAGCTTATCTGCTGAAATGGTGCAGTTATTTGATATTTCCTGTGACATATCAGAAAGAAGATGAGACATTTTCTCCAGTTGATTTTCAATTGTCTTCGATCGCTCATTTAAGGTTTTATTCTGAAAAATAAGCTCATTATTAATAAGTTCAGAAGTTTTCTTGGTGGAATTTGTAAGATTTTCAGAATCTGATTTCATATTGTTAAATGATTTTTCTAATTCGGCTGTATTTGTTGCCACTTCTGTGATGAGCTGCGTGAAAGCTTCTCTTTCAGAAGATAATGCCTCTTGAATATGAATGGCTTTGGCTTCTGCATTTGTTGTGACCTCAAACAAATTACTGATTTGTTCTTGAAAACGTCTTTCCAGATTATCAATACGTTTTAGAGCAATATCACTTGCCGCCTCTACATGACCTATTTCTTTATGAAGGTCTTTTACGATAGAATCGATATGATTTTGTATTTTATTAAGTGGTGCCGCAAGATCATCAAGCCCATGGATCAGAGCTGTTCGTTGATCTCGCAAGGGATCAGTTCTGAGGAATACGAGCGCAATTAACCAAATTAAAATTAAGGGAAGGGAGGCACCAGCCATCAATCCACCAGTTTCATAAAGTGGCATACGGGCAATAGTTTTGTCCGAATCAAAAAACCACCACACACAAATGGTGATCCATATCATACTCAAGATAAAAGAGAGCATCAGAGGCCAAAAGCGTTGTATCCATGGGTGTTGTTTTTTTTCTGTCGAAACATCAAGAGAAGGATTGATGTTTGTTTTATCAGGTGATGCTTTATCAATCATAGTTGAATGCTCTTTACTCATAAATAAAAAAATATTTGATTGGATCATTTTTAATGCGGGTCATTAATAAAACATTCTAGCAGGACTATCAATCAGCAACAAGTGACATGGTAACGCCATGAATTTATGCCCATATTAAAATTTTATTATTGAAATTTTACTTAATTCACAATTTGTTTACTCTCGGATATTATGGTTAATGTCATATGATAGATGTTTAAAATTATTTTATTTAAAAAAATATAGGGAAAATATGGGCAACATTGATTTAAGTAGAGTTAGTGTTTTGGTGGTGGAGGACAGTCAATTTATCAGATCATTAATTGTAAACAGCCTTCGTGTTATGGGGGTGGGGTCGATACAATCCGTTGATGACGGTGCTCAGGCCATTGATTTCATAAAACTTGTAGCAAGCGACCCTATGAAAGCGGGGATGATGAGCATTGATATTGTTATTTCTGATTGGGAAATGTCACCCGTCAATGGGATGATGCTCTTACGTTGGATTAGACGACATAAAGAAAGCCCTGATCGTTTTCTTCCTTTTATGATGTTAACGGGTTATTCGGAACCTAAAAGAGTGCATGATGCCCGTGCCATGGGCGTTAATGAATTTATGTCAAAACCTTTTACCGTTAATGCTTTAGCGGATAAGCTTTTTACGATTATCAATAAGCCAAGACAATTTGTTCATAATTCAACATATTTTGGTCCTGATCGCCGCCGTCAGGCAATACCCATTAAGGGTACCGATAGGCGTGTGTTAAATTATGATAGCCCAGAAGTGGAGGTCGTCAATGGCTAAGGTAAGTGTGCGTTATTATCGCCGTAAGAATAAATTACGGGAAAAAACATTAGGTCTTGCCCCTCTGCGTGATGATGAGATTTCGTTTGATGAAGGTCTTATGGAAGAGGCCATGGCAGCACTTGATGCAATGTCAGAAGATTATCCCGATTGGGTATCTAGTTTAATTGAGAATCTTGCGGACGTTCATAGACGCTGCGTGGATACGCCAGAACAAAGATTTCAACATTTTGAACAATTGCACGCCATTGCCCATGATATGCGAGGGCAGGGAGGCACATTCGGTTATCCTTTAATTTCTCATTTTTCCGATGGATTATATGATTTTACAGGTGTTAGTACGAGCACGTCTGATAAAAATGTGGAAATTATTAAGGCTCATATAGATGCCATGCGTATTGTGATTAAAGAACGTATTAGTGGGGATGGTGGTGAAATTGGGGCTCAGCTCAAAAATGGCCTTGATGTGGCTATTAAGAAATTCTCTGTCATCTAGGTTCTGTCTCTAAGCATATGCTATTTTTTTCGGCTCAATTCTTTCATGGCACTTTCTAACCCACCTATGGTTAGGGGATACATTTTGTCTTTCATCAATTCCCGCATGAGAGAGATAGAATGGGTATAGTCCCAGTGGGCCTCTTTTGTTGGATTGAGCCAGACGGCGCTTTGATAAATTTCGAGGATACGTCTCATCCATACCTCACCACTTTCTTCATTCCAATGTTCGACACTGCCGCCTGGATACACAATCTCATAGGGGCTCATCGAGGCATCACCCACAAATATTACCTTATAATCATGGGGATATTTATGGAGT
The DNA here is from genome assembly GCA_021741205.1 of Emcibacter sp. GTDB lineage: Bacteria > Pseudomonadota > Alphaproteobacteria > Sphingomonadales > Emcibacteraceae > Paremcibacter. The sequence continues at coordinate 85,987 of JAIOYI010000002.1, read as the reverse complement.
ATGTCATAGGTATTAAAGCGGTTTTGGTGGCGGCGGTTATTGTCTTTCCAGACGCTTTCATAAAGACAGTTATGAAAATAAAAATATTCCATATGTTTAAATTCACTGCGGGCGGCGGAAAAAAGTTCTTCGCATAATTTAATATGGGGATCCATGGAGCCACCAATGTCAAAAAAGATCAATACCTTGATAGCGTTATGTCTTTCAGGCACCATTTTGATATCTAGATAGCCTTGTTTGGCTGTGGATTTTATGGTGTCATCAAGGTCAAGCTCTTCTGCGGCGCCTTGGCGAGCAAAATGTCGCAATCTTTTGAGAGCAACCTTAATATTTCGTGTGCCAAGCTCAACATTATCGTCCAGATTTCTAAATTCCCTTTTATCCCATACCTTTACGGCTCTCTTGTGGCGGCTTTCATTTTGTCCAATGCGCACGCCTTCGGGGTTATAGCCATAGGCGCCGAAAGGTGAGGTGCCTGCCGTACCAATCCATTTGTTGCCCCCTTGATGGCGTTCCTTTTGTTCCTCAAGTCTTTTTTTCAGGGTTTCCATCAACTTATCCCAATCCCCCATGGCCTCAATTTTTGCCATTTCTTCTGGGGTCAGGAATTTTTCAGCTAATTTACGAAGCCATTCTTCTGGAATTTCAGCAAGAAGATTTTCAGCCTCTGGTGCCTCTAATCCTTTGAAGCAATGACCAAATATTTGGTCAAATTTATCCAGATTGCTTTCATTCTTAACGAGCGTAGTGCGGCTTAGATAATAAAAATCGGTAATGGAATAATTGGCAAGACCCGCCTGCATGGCTTCCATAAGAATAAGATATTCCTGTAGCGAGACAGGAACGCCATGATCACGAAGTTTCAGGAAAAAATTAGTAAACATAATTTAAATGTCCTGCCTTAATGCCCAGATTAGCGATTTTCCCGCCTATTCATAAAGGCAAGCCTTTCCAGCATATGGACGTCCTGTTCATTTTTAAGTAGCGCTCCATGGAGGGGAGGGATTAGCTTTTTAGGATCACGGCTTTGCAATACATCAAGGGGCATATCCTCTACCATAAGAAGTTTGAGCCAGTCGAGTAGTTCAGAGGTTGAGGGTTTTTTCTTAAGACCTGCAATATCACGCACCTCGTAAAAAAGATTAAGGGCTTCACGGACAAGAATATTTTGAATATCAGGATAATGGACATTAATAATATCTACCATCGTTTCTTTGTCTGGAAATTTAATATAATGAAAGAAACAGCGCCGCAGAAAGGCATCTGGTAAATCTTTTTCATTGTTACTGGTTATGATAACAAGTGGTCTATTGACGGCCTTGATCGTTTCGCCGGTTTCATAAACATTAAATTCCATTCGGTCGAGTTCTTGCAACAGGTCATTGGGAAATTCAATGTCGGCCTTATCAACCTCATCAATCAGGAGAATAGGGCTTTCTTCGGCGGTAAAGGCTTCCCATAATTTACCCTTGTTAATGTAATTTTTGATGTCGTGAACCTTTGCATCCCCCAGTTGGCTGTCACGTAGTCTGGAGACCGCGTCATATTCATACAGACCCTGTTGTGCCTTGGTTGTTGACTTAATATGCCATTCCAAGAGATTCTTGTTTAGGGCTTTTGCGACCTCATGGGCTAGAACCGTTTTTCCAGTTCCAGGCTCACCCTTTATCAGAAGAGGGCGTTGCAGAGTAATGGCCGCATTAACCGCAATCATAAGATCAGGTGTTGCCACATATGTATCCGTACCTGTAAATTTCATAACCAAACATCCGTTTTATTTTTAATTTATAATGTTAAACTATATTTCTCATTATAAAAGGTCAAAGTTTAATTTAGAGCTGAACCTCTATTATCTTTGTGTTTTTAATTTATTTTCAACCCAGGGAGTAAATTCTTGTTCTGCAAAGGTGCCCATATAATCTGTCCAGTTAGACGTATGAGGCATTACATATACTTTGTTTTTTTGGAATAAGGGTGTGCCTTCACTATAGCCGAAACTCCACCATGGCTTCATATTATATGTAATCCACCAACTTAGAGTTCCTGTGGCAGCGGCCTGTGCAACAGGTGCAGCAGCAGGTCCCAGAACCAAATCTAAATTTTTTATCAGAGCAGATACATCTTCAAAATCATCTTTGAGATTGATGTCTTCAAAATTATGCAGAATGATGCCGTGTTTATCAAAAATTTCTTTGATTTCCTTGTCGCATTCACCATATTGAATATTAATGAAATTCACATTTTTTGTTTTGAGGACAGGAACCCATTCCATAAGATCCGCATAAAACATGCTTCTTTTGGCTTGTTTTAAGCCACTGCGCCAACAAATTCCCACATTGATTTTATGGGGAAGCTTGGACAGTTTATTTTTCCAATGTTTAATTTTTTTCAGTTCCGGTTGCAAAAATCCATCACTTAAATCAGGGATATCATCAATAGACCTCCAACGATAACGCATCAGTTCTGTATAAAGGCACATATAATCAATCTCGTCGGGATTAATATCCTCATACATTCTTACTTTATAACCAGATTTATGCTCTCCGTGAACATAGGGGAGGATGGTAGCCTCCTTAAACGAATTCTTAAAAAGTGGGATAAGACGTTTATCACATCCGATAATAACGTGTTTTGCATAACGAATAAGATCTGGGTATAGGCTGGCAAAGAAAATTTCATCCCCTATACCTTGTTCGGCACCAATTAAGATAGTTTTGCCAGCAAGATCCTGTCCTTGCCATTTTTTAATATTATAGGGCATAAACACAGACCCTGGTTCTGATGGATAATTGTGCCAAGCGAGAGCCTTAAAGGCATCATCAAATTTTCCCACATTAAAACTGCTGTGGAAAAGAGCCAGATTAAAAGCAGGTGAAGCAGGCACCAATGCAACAGCTTTTTTTGCAAAATCATAAGCCTTTTCATATTGTTGTAAATTGCTGTAGGCCAAACACAGGTTGCTTGCAATAATGGGGATATTAGGATTTAGGCGGTAAGCCTCTTCGTAGAAAGGTTGTGCCGCCGCATAGCCATCTCGAAAGGAAACACCAGCCCCAGCAGAATTCCACAAATAAGCATTTTCTGGAAAGATAGGGATTATTTCTTGTAAGAGTTGGATTGATTCGTCAAATTGGCCATCTTCCCGTAGTGCGGTGGCAAGATTGTTATAGCCAATGGGTTCACTAGGATTGAGTTGAATATAAATCGAAAAAAATTTAATGGCGAGTTCATTTAAATCAAATGACAGACAGGCGCTGCCCAGAGACTCGCAAATGCTAGGGTTGTCGGCATTTTGGTGCAAAGCATGTTCCATAAGATTAATGGCTTTATTCTTCATCCCTAAATTAAACAAACATCGTGCCATAAGAACAAGAATATTGGGGTTATACCCTTTGTAATCCAATGCTTTTGTATAATATAATAACGCCTCTGAATAATTCCCTTTTTTGTAATTTTTATCTCCACTGACAATAATCTTGTCATATTGTTTTTTTGTTTTTGGTATGGAAATGTTTTTGGGTTTTGAACTCATCTCAATAATCCGTTCTGCAGACTTATGGTTTAAGTGATTTTATAGCATGTTTTTATTTTTGCATGAAAATATTGTCATTTTTCCTATATTTATATTATACTTAATAAAGTTAGTTCATATTTTATTAACACAAAGTTTGAGATAATGACCATGTTTCAATCATGAATTGGGTCAAAGGCTCTAAGTAGGGATAAAAATGGCATTAAAAATATCATTGAAACCAGGTGAAAAAATTGTCGTTAATGGAGCCGTGTTCGTGAATGGGGACAGACGTTCGACATTGATCTTGCAAAATAAGGCATCTCTTCTTAGGGAAAAGGATATTTTATTGGCAGATGATGTGGATACACCCGTAAAGCACATATATTTTCCCATTATGCTTATGTATATGGATGAAAATGGATTTAACAAATATCATGAGCAATATGTCCTAAGAATGACTGAGCTTTTGAGTGTTATTGAAGACCCTGTTGCAAAGGCATTGTGCGTCTCCATTAGTAAAGATGTTATGGATGGTGAATATTATAAAGCATTATTAAAATGCAGAAAGATGTTCGATTATGAGAGTGAGAGACTAAATTATGTCCCTGAAAGCTTATCAGACGACTCAAAAGAGTAACGAAACGACAAGTCAGACAGAGTATAGATTGTTTGCGGATGTAACACGCTCTTTGATGAGCGTGAAAGGCTTGTCAAAACTTGATGTTAAATTGCATGATGCTCTCCACTGGAACAGGCAGCTCTGGTCAACACTTGCGACCGACTGTGCGGTTGAGGGGAACATGTTGCCAAAACAACTTCGTGCCTCCATTATCTCTATTTCTATTTGGGTGGGAAGATATAGTTCGCAAGTGGCAAAAGGTGAAGAAGATATTCAGGCTCTTATAGATATTAACAAAAATATCATGGAGGGCTTATCAGCTCAGGCCAGAAATAATGTGGCAGAGGCAAAAGACTCGAATGCCAGCACAGGCAACAATTATTCCGTCTAATTCTTAATATTAAACTGTTAATTTATATTTTCTATGGTTAATATTGTTAATCATTTTTCTGAAATATTAGCTTAACAGTAAGATTTTAAAGGTAATTATAAAGAATATGTAAATTAATCTTGTTAATGAAAAATTAATAGTTTAAGGCTTATTATTATCGTGTCAGTTAGATAGCCAGAATGGCAAATATCGTAATATTGGCGTGAGCGGGTTTCGGCCCATTATTATTTAAGAGCAAAATGCTCTTTGTTATTACTCTAGAATGGAGAATATACTTATGGCTTTTTCAGTCAACACAAATGCGGGCGCTCTGTTCGCACTACAAAACCTCACCAAAACAAATAGTCAATTAGATACAGTTCAATCCAGAATTAATACTGGCTTGAAAGTGGCATCTGCGAAAGATAACGCTGCTGTGTTTGCTATTGCCCAAGGACAAAGAGCTGACTTGGCGGGTCTTGAATCTGTTAAAAGTTCACTTGACCGTGCTTCTAGTTCTGTGAATGTGGCACTTGCTGCTGCAGAAGCCGTTTCTGATCTTTTGATCGAATTGAAAGCAAAGGCAACTGCTGCGGCTGACCCTGGTGCTGATGCTGCATCAAGAACAGCCCTTAACGACGAATTTAAAAATCTGATTCACAGATCAACACTGTTGTTGATAATGCTGAATTTAACGGTGTGAATGCTGTTAAAAACGGTGGTGCAAGCATTCAGGCTCTTGTAGCCCTTCCTACGGGTACTAATACTGCGGCTGAATATGCCATCACTATTGCGGCAACCGATATTTCGGCTAGTGCTGGTTTGGCTTTGACAACAGCCCATGTGATTACGTCTGCTGCGGCGGCTTCTACTGCTATTACAACGATTACAGCGGCTGAAAGCACACTCAATACATTCCTGTCCAAACTTGGTGCGGGTGCAAAACGTGTGGAAATCCAACGTGCATTCACCGATAAACTGGCTAGTGCCATCGAAATTGGTATTGGTAACTTGGTTGATGCGGATCTGGCTCGTGAAAGTGCGAACTTACAATCATTGCAAGTTAAACAGCAGCTTGGTCTACAAGCTCTTTCAATCGCCAATCAGGCTCCTGGTTCTGTATTGTCATTGTTCAGATAATAATACTTTAATGTTTTTGGTGGGGGTGTATCGTCATCCTCACCAAAATATGATCTTTATGAGAAAAATTCGTTTATTCATTATTTTATGGTATGTTTTTTAAATAGAGAAAGTTGGTATTTATAGAGGTTAAAATGGTAGACGGAATAAATAATGCAAATCCGCGCTTACCTGGACCTGGCGAAACAAGTGATGCTGCGATAAAGACTGTTGCACTAAATACTGCAAAAAAATCACAGTCCACAACAGAACCAAACCAGATAAGAAGCGATGAATCTAATAGCGTTTCTTCAGCGATTGCAAAAGCCGCTGATAAGCGTCTTCAGTCGTTGACGTCTGGGAATGTTTTAGATTATTTGCAGGCTGCCGAAAAATTTATTGATGCGAGCTTACCTAGTAAACCACCTGGAACAAAACTTAGAATTAATGTGGACGATGGTTCAGGACGTTTTGTTTATCAAGGGATTGACGTTAATACTGGTGATGTGATCACTCAATTCCCTTCTGAAGAAATATTGAAATTCGTGTCATTTATTCGTGAACGAGAAGGCCTTGAAGGAATTGTTGTCGACGAACAGGTTTAGTCAATATGGCTTTGCTTTTTTGATATTAGTCTGTATCAATTGGTACAGACTTTTTTTATGGGACACAGCCCTATAGCGGATTTATAATGACGAAACCTATCATATGTGTGACTCAAGCTCGAATGACGTCTTCCCGTTTACCGGGTAAGATATTAAAAGAGGTTTGCGGCAGATCATTGCTCGATTATCATATATCCCGTCTTTCTCACAGTCGGCTTATTGACAAGCTTATTGTGGCAACAACGATTAATGAAACAGATAATGCTATTGAACAGTTTTGCAACCATAGGAATATTGCCTGTGTAAGAGGTAGTGAGGATGATGTTCTTTCCCGTTACCATAAGGCCTTAAAAGCATATCCTGCGGATATCGTTGTGCGTGTGACATCGGATTGCCCCCTTATTGACCCTGTTCTCTTGGATAATATTATCCAATATTTTTTGGATCATCGGGATCGTTATGATTATATAACCGTCAATGACAATAATTTTCCTCGTGGTCTTGGAGCAGAAGTTTTTTCTTCAAATGCCTTAAAAACTGCTAATACTCTTGGTACAGAACCTTATCAGCGAGAGCATGTTACTCCTTATATTTATAGGAAAAATAGCGAATTTCGCTGCGGAATCTATCCCTCAGAGGAATCCTCGGGGCATCACCGTTGGTGTGTTGATGAGCCTGCTGATTTTGATCTTATTTCTAAAATGATAACAGCTTTTGACGGTCGGGATGATTTCACATGGAAAGAATGCCTTGCCTTGTTTGAACATAATCCTGAATGGTTTAATATAAATAATCAGGTTAAGCAAAAAACACTTATGGAATGATAAGCTAGGACGTATTTTTTTCAAACTGGCGCAAGGCTTCCATATTATTAGCCACCTTTTTGAAAGCCATAAGAACATCGTCAATATCAGATATTTCAAGCGAAGGTTGCATATATTCATGGGTGATGATGGTGGCATGGGCCTTCTCGGTTTCGGGACATATGCCCACACTATAATTGATTTCTCCCTTGTAATGGGGGCATTTAAAGGGGCACCCCTTATCGCCATATGCAATTTGTTGTTGAAACATGGGATAAAGATAGATGGGCTTCACATAACCGCCGCTAATCAACGGCCCGTGGCCTTTTCTCATTTCTGTTTCGGGCAATTCCGCGTGAAGTGCTTGAAGAAAAGTTTTTCGGGATAATCCCGCCTGATCCGCATTATAATTAAGTGCCGCCGCATAATAGGAATGTTCCACATAATCCATGGGTTTTGAGATGCTAAGTCCTTTGATTTCTGGCAAATTTTTATTGAAATAGTCAAGATTGCGTCTGCGTTTATCCAAGAGGCCATGGCTTTTCAATAGCTGCATTCGGCCAATACCGGCCTCGATCTCGCCAAGGCGAAAATTAAAGCCGACCATATTTACCAGACTGTCGACCTCACGGCCATTTACGACCGCCTCGGCATGATTGCGGATGAGGCATAATCGATCGGCGAGCCTCTCATCATTGGTAAGAACAATACCGCCTTCGCCGGAATGAATATGCTTATGGTAATTGAGAGAAAAAACCCCCATATGACCAAGGGTTCCCACGGGGCGGCCTTTGTATTTGGCATTTGGTGCCTGCGCACAATCCTCAATGACGGTGATATTATGGGCGTCGGCAATGGCCATAATTTCATCCATATCGGCGGGATGACCAAATAAATGCACCACAATAATGGCCTTGGTACGTTCTGTTATGCGTTCCTTGATACTTTTGGGGTTAAGACAGAAATTTTTTGGGTCAATATCGGCAAAAACAGGAACCGCATTAAAGGCAATGGCGGCGGTTACGGAGGCAACCATGGTATAGGGTGATACAATAACCTCATCACCGGGGCCAACAGCTGCGGCCCCAACGGCGGCATAAAGTCCGCTGGTGCAGCTGTTGACGGAGACACCATATTTTGCCTGATAATTGTCTGCCCATTCCCGCTCGAAGGCCAATATTTCATCGCCACCGTAAAAATCATCATGCCAAACGCCCAGAAAGCGAGATAATACGCCACTGTTCAATATTTCCATGACTTTTTGTTTTTCTTCCATGCCAATAAAATTATGAGCGGGAAATAATTTGCTTCTGACGGGGTTTCCCCCAAGTAAGGCAAGCTTTGTCATATTTATCTTTTCGTTATTATTTTAACTATATTTTGAGAAAACTTTATCATTCTTTTACAAATCTTTACAGATAATATTAAGGGCGTATAATCATTTTCTAAAATCTTTTAGGGATAGGAGTTCGTGGTTGTGAATAAATCCATTAAAATTGGAAAAGATTATTTGGGTTCTGGCTATCCCCCTTATATTATTGCGGAAATGTCTGGCAATCATAATCAGGATATTAACAAAGCGTTGAACATCATTGATGCAGCAAAGGATGCGGGCGCCCATGCGGTTAAACTTCAAACCTATACTGCCGATACCATTACGATTGACCATGACGGCGATGAATTTATGGTAAAAGGCGGGCTGTGGGATGGTCGTAATCTTTATGAACTTTATGCCGAGGCACATACACCTTGGAATTGGCACAAGGATTTATTTGATTATGCAAGAAAGAAAGACATCACAATTTTTAGCTCTCCTTTCGACAGAACAGCCATTGATCTTTTGGAGAATTTAAATGCACCAGCTTATAAAATAGCCTCTTTCGAAATTATTGATTTGCCCCTCATTCGCTATGCCGCCGAAACTGGTAAACCCTTGATTATGTCCACAGGCATAGCAAATCAAGAAGAAATTGCTGAGGCTATTGAGGCTGTGTATGAAACAGGTAATGAAAATCTTGTCATTCTGCACTGCGTTAGTGGATATCCGAGCGATCCAAAGGAGGCCAATCTTAAAACAATGGGTGATATAGCCCGCAGATTTGATGTGCTTTCTGGTCTTTCCGATCACAGCCACGGTATCGCCGTTGCCGTTGCCGCAACGGCACTTGGAGCCTCTGTCATAGAGAAGCATCTTACTCTTGATCGGGCTGAGGGCGGGGTGGATAGTGCCTTTTCATTGGAACCACAAGAATTTGCAGAACTTGTCTCGGCCTGCAAAGTTGCCCATGATGCCTTGGGGGATGTTAATTATGATTTAAAGAAAAGCGAACTTGCCACCCAAAGGTTTCGCCGCAGCCTTTATGCGGTCGCAAATATTAAAAAAGGCGAAATGTTAACGGAAAATAACATAAGATCAATTCGACCAGGACTTGGCATAAAGCCTAAATATTATGATGAGGTTTTAGGGCAAAAGGCGTGCCAAGATATTGCAAGAGGAACGCCTTTATCATGGGATATGCTGCGGAATGAAGATCATAAATGATACAAAAATCATCAAAGCATAGTACGCCTTACGTTCTTGAAAGGACGATTGCCAATCGATTTGGCTTTGAATATGCGGTGATGTTTGGTCGGGCCAGGTCAGGCTTGGTGGCTCTTATTGAAATATTAAGAACAGGATCTGAGAGACCTTTTCCTGTGCTTTTACCTGAAAATATATGTCCTGTGTTGGTGAGCGCCATTCAAACAGCAGGGGGAAAGACCGTGACCGTTCCTGTATCACCCATGACGGGGTTGCCCGATGATCAGAGCTTTGTTGAGGTTATGAAACAATGTCATGATGTTGGTATTGTTATGCCCACGCATCTTTATGGATTTCAGACGAACTATCCCGAAACAATTAAATATGCCCGTCAAAATGGTTGGTTCATATTAGAAAATGACACAAATGTTGTTCAGATGGATAATCAAGAAAAGGTCTTTGGCGACGCTCTTCTTTTAAGTTTTGGCTATGCAAAGCCTATTGAGGTGGGCGCAGGCGGTGCCTTGCTGACCAATGATATATCGCTTGCGTTAAATTTGCAGAAACAGATGTCTTCTTATGGGGTTTTACATGAAAAAACACAGACCTTAGAGGCAGAATGCATGATGAAAAGAAGGGCTATGCGAGGCCAGCTTGATGTGAATTCAGACGATTTAAAACAAATATGCAGAACCGAACAAAGCCTTTGTCGGTTTCAGTTTGATAAAAAACTTTCGGAACTTCTCTTGTCTAAACTGGATCAATTCCCAGATGAGCGAAAAAGACGGCAAGAAAGCCGCATTTTATGGGATGAGTCCTTAAAGCCATTGGATAAAATTTTAGAACCTATCCCTTTAAAACAGCCCGTTCCTTGGCGTATTATGAGACGTGCACCTAATGGCCGTGATTATCTTGCAAAGGCTTTATGGAATCAAAATATGGATGCGGGTATAAATTATCGCTCCTTATGGCGGGAAATGCCGCCTTCCTATTTATCGGGTTATTTACGCAAAGAAAAACCAACGTCTGATATTTGGGGAGATGTGGTACTTAATTTGTGGGTTACAGAGGAATACGATAGAAATAAAATAGAACAAGCCGTAAATATTCTTAGTGAGGCCGCACATGACCAAAAACAATAATCAGACGGAAGTATATTGGGATAGCCTTTATAAAGCGGGTCTTGGTGCACCACGATATCCCAATGGGGACGCCGTACGGTGGCTGTTCGGGCATTTTCCAAGAAATCGTGCCAAGGATTTCCATATATTGGATATGGGAACGGGCATGGGTCGCCATGCTATGCTTATGGCCAGAGAGGGATATCAAGTCACGGGAACCGATATCTCACAAACCTGTCTTAATCAGGCAAGCGCATGGGCCAAGGCCGAAGGGCTGGATATTACTTTCTTACAGGCGTCTGCGGATCACCAACCCTTTGATGAACAAATTTTTGACGGTATCATAAGCTACGGCGTTCTTTATTATCTGTCGCTTGATAAACTGACCTTGGCGGTGAAAGAAATCCACAGGCTGTTGAAATCGGGCGGTTCAGCCTTTGTTATGGTGAAAAGCGACCGAGACATTCGACTAAAAAAAGGTGATATGATTTCCCCGCATCATTATAAAATTTCTCAGCATGAAGTGGGTATGCCGTGGAACAATGAGGTGGGCATGGGGTTAACATTGTTACCAAGGGCGGCCATTCAAAATATTTTCAAAGAATTTTCAGAAATTATCATAGAGGAGACGACATCAACATTGGGGAATGGAAAATATATGGAAGCGGCTTGGTTGATTTATGCCAAAAAATAGACCACAGACATTACGGCGGTTAAAAATTCTCATACGGCTAGATGCGGATCATCATGTAGGGCTTGCTCATGGGGTTAGGATATCAAAAATTTTAGCTTTTGGACAATCCAAATATGGTTCTTTATGGGATTTTGACATAAGTTTGATTGGAAATATCCCCCATTATGATAAATTTTTCGACACATCTTGTCCTGTATATCCTCTGTCACAAGATCAAGGAACAGAAGAGGAAAGAGCGCAAATGACCCTTCAGGTCGCAAAAGAAAGTGCGGCTGATATTCTGCTCGTAGATCACCCCCATTTAACCAAAATATCATGGGACATATTTTCTGCATCAAACCTTCCCCTTATTGCCATTGATGACGAGGGGGGGGATGTTATTGCTGATCTTATTTTTAATGGTACAATATTGGAGACTTATCATCATTACCCAGAAATGAAGCATAAGGACAGGATAAAGGCGGGAGAAAAATATGCTCTTATTAACCCAGTTTTTAAAGAAATTCCTTGGGTGGATGCCAATGATCTAAGTCTTATTACGGTCATAGGCGGCGGTGACCGTGCCTGTGAATGGGCGCTTAAATTGACCAGTGAAGATGGAGCATTGTCAAAATTTGACAGCTATAAAAAAACAATGATTGTAGGGGGTTCTTTTCCAGAATTTTCTAAGCTTAGAAAAAATTGTGAAGCGTATAATATAGACCTGCATCAGGGGCTAAGCCAACATTCAATGGCAAAATTGTTGTGTGAACATAGTATAGGATTGATTACAGGCGGCATGATTGTTTACGAGGCACTTTCTATGGGATTGCCTATAATCATATTTCCTCAGGAGAAAAATCTGCCCCCAGAGGCGCATTACTTTGCAAAACAAGGTTGCGCCATTGATTTGGGCTATGAAAACGGCATGAATATGGCTATTGTAACCCATGAAATTATGGCATTGATGAAAAATAAAGAAAAACGTATGCACTTTTCGCAAAAGTCTAAAGCATTGATTGATGGAAAAGGTATGGTGCGCACCATAGAAACCTTAAATGTTTTTTTTGATCATTTGCAGAAAAATAATTTAGAAGGGATCGGAAAATGATCCTTTCCGGGCATCAGCCTGTTTATCTTCCCAGCATACATTTATTCAATAAGATTGCCCTAAGTGATAAATTTATGTTTGTGGGGCATTGTCAATTTGTGAATAAAAATTGGCACAGTCGCAATTATATCCGTAACGGAAAAGAGAGCCAGATTTTAACGGTTCCTGTCCTGAAGACGGGTCGTTTCGGGCAAAGCATTTCAGAGACCGTCATTAACGGGGATCATTGGAAGCGAAAACATTTGGGCAGTATCAAAAATGCCTATCAAAAACGCCCTTATTTTAAGGATTATTTTCCCGCAATAGAGGAATTAATCAATAGACCATGGATATATCTTGGAGATTTAAACATCGCTCTGGTTGTACAATTTCTTGAATGGCTTAAAATTGATGTTCCTATTTTTTATAGTGAAAACCATAAGATAAGTGGTCACAAGACAGATATGTTAATTTCCATGTGTCAGGCTATGGGGGCAGATCATTATCTGTCTAATGAGGGTGCCCGTTCCTATGTGGAAGAGGCAAGAATGTCCGAGGTCGGCATCTGTCATCTTTGGCAAGATTTTAGTCATCCTGAATATGGTCAAGGGGCAGACTTTATTCCAAATCTTAGTATTATAGACTGTTTGTTTAATATGGGCCCTGCTAGTCGGGACATCGTAATAAAAGCTGGCACAATATCTGCATAAATATTCTATATCTCAAATGCACTTAAGTGGGTTTATGAGATTGATTTGGAATAATATATAGTTATAGTTTGAATATTTTAAATAAAGGGTGGATTGCGACATGACGGCACTGATTGAAAAATATCCCTATGATATGTCTCATAAATTAGAGAATTTTGAAAAATACATTAGCCGCCAAACAATGGCACGTTTTATGGCGCGTCACGAGTTATTTAAGATGGCTATGGGTATAAAAGGATCCATTATAGAATGCGGCGTTCACTACGGCGGTGGTGTTATGGCATGGGCAAAAATGTCCGCAGCATTGGAACCTGTTGCCTTTAATCGGCATATTATTGGGTTTGATACCTTTGAGGGATTTCCCTCTGTTCATGACAAGGACAAGGCAGAAAAGGATTACCCAGAACTCGCCAAGGGGGCATTTTCTTCCCATGATGCTATTTTGGATGAAATGCATGACTCTATTGATGAATTCAATAAAAACCGTTTTATTCAACAATATGAAAAGGTGAAACTTATTAAGGGGGATGCCACGAAGACCATCCCGAAATTTGTGAAAGAAAACCAACATTTGGTGATTAATCTGCTTTTTTTGGATTTTGATATTTATGAGCCGACTAAGGTTGCGCTTGAGCATTTCCTGCCTCGAATGCCCAAAGGTTCCATCCTTGCCTTTGATGAAATTAATAATGATCATTGGCCGGGGGAAACTATGGCGATGGTCGAGGCCTTTGGTGGTTCGCTCAATAACATAAAAATTGAAAAATTTTATTATGAACCGAATATAGCTTATATTCAGATGTAATTTAAAATATTCATTATAAGGAATATCTAATGCCACAAAAGGAAACAGAACAGGTTAAATTCTGGCGCGGTGAATTCGGTGATACCTATGTAGATCGTAATACGACCACATCGAACCATATTGGGATGAGGTTGTCCATGTGGGTAAAGATATTTCGTTTTATGGCAGGCGATATGCCTAAATCCATACTCGAAGTGGGGCCCAATATTGGTCTTAATATTCGTGCTATGAAGATGCTGTGTGATGCGGAATTTTTTGCGGTGGAGCCCAATGCTAAGGCGCGAAAAGTCCTGATCGAGGAAAATGTGCTGCCAAAAGAAAATCTGCAAAATGGTTTTGCAGGTGATTTTAAGTTACCTGATACTCCTGTTGATTTGGCCTTTACGTCGGGGGTTTTAATTCATATCCATCCTGATGATCTGCTTAAAGCCTGCACTAATATTCATAAATCTTCAGGTAAATATATCGTCTGTTATGAATATTTTTCCGATAAGCCGGAAATGATAGATTATCGTGGACATGGGGATAAATTATTCAAAAGGGATTTTGGGTCATTTTGGCTTGAAAACTTCCCTGATCTTAAATGTCTTGGTTACGGGTTTGAGTGGAAAGCCATGACAGGAATGGACAATGCCACATGGTGGGTTTTTGAAAAAAAGTAGGTGTACATGATGAATAATTCTATTATCCGTTCCTTTAAATCTGACCTTACCTTTCTTGATGATGCGACTTTAATGATCACGGGGGGGACGGGATCATTTGGAAAAATGTTAACGCAAACGCTGCTTGATGAGGCAAAATTACGTCGTTTGATTATATTTTCCCGTGATGAGTTGAAGCAGTATGAGATGGATCAATTCTTCATGAACCATCCCAAAAGAAGCTGTTTACGTTTTTTTATTGGCGATGTCCGGGATAGAAACAGGCTTGATATGGCTTTGCGGGGTGTGGATTACGTGATCCATGCGGCAGCGATGAAACATGTGCCTATTGCTGAATATAATCCCTTTGAATGCATTAAAACCAATATCTTTGGCGCCCAGAATTTGGCAGAGGCTGCCATATGGTGCGGGGTAAAAAAGGTTATTGCCCTGTCCACGGACAAGGCGGCAAGCCCCCTTAATCTTTACGGGGCTTCAAAATTGGCTTCGGATAAGATTTTTGTGGCGGCGAATTCTTTAGGCGGCGGACAGGATTTTTCCTGTGCAGTTGTGCGCTACGGCAATGTCCTTGGCTCTCGTGGTTCTGTGGTTCCTTTTTTCGAGAAATTAATAGCAGAAGGCGCCGATCATTTACCCATAACCGATATGCGCATGACAAGATTCTGGATTACGCTTCGCCAAGGGGTTGATTTTGTGCTGAGCAATTTAAGCATCATGCAGGGCGGCGAAATTTTTATTCCAAAAATTCCCAGCATGAAATTATGCGATATGGCAAGGGCAATGGCACCCAATATGGAACTTCGTGAGGTAGGCATTCGTCCAGGTGAAAAATTGCATGAACAGATGATTACAATAGACGATGGACGTCAAACCATTGCTATGAAAGACCGTTATATTATTACACCACAATTTAAATTCTGGTCAGATAAATATTATGTCGAGCGTGATGTGACATCTGTTCCTGATGATTTCGATTATTCCAGTGATAGTAATGCAGAATGGTTGGATGGCCCCTTATTCCAGCAAATGTTAAAGATGATATGACGGGGTGCGGTGAAAAATTTCTGCCTTATGGTCGGCAATATCTGGATGAGGATGATATTGAGGCCGTAACAAACGTCTTGCGAGGGGATTGGCTCACCACGGGACCTATGGTTCAAAAATTTGAACATAAGTTGCAGGATGTTGTTAAGTCTGATTATGTGGTTTCCTGCTCCAGTGGAACGGCGGCTCTTCACATGGCCTATATGGCTTTGGGGGTTGGGGCAGGTGACTATGTTATCGTACCCTCCATCAGCTTTGTTGCCACGGCCAATGGCGCTGCCTATTGTGGGGCGGATATTTTATTCACTGATGTTGATCCCGCATCTGGTCTCATGCGCGCCAAAGATGTCTTGGATTTGATTAAGGATCTATCCCAAGATATTTTGGACAAAGTGAAGGTGATAACAGCTGTCAACCTGACGGGGGAGATTGCGGAAATTGTCGAAATTCATGATATTGCCAAACGTTATGGCTGGAAAATGATTATTGATAGCTGTCATGCGCTCGGAACAAGCTTTCACGATAAAAATGGCATATTAAGAAATGTGGGTGACTGTCATTTCGCGGATATGGAGGTATTTTCCTTTCATCCCGTAAAAACCATTGCCATGGGTGAGGGGGGAGCGGTCACAACCAATGATAAGGCATTATATGACAAGCTATGTCTGTTGCGCAACCACGGTATCGAGAGGGAGGCTGATCGGTTCATTTTGAATTGTGACGTGGCTAAACCGCAACCTTGGTATTATGAAATGCAGATTTTGGGCTATAATTATCGGCAAAGCGATATCCACTGCGCCCTTGGGGTGAGCCAGCTTGAGAAATTGCCTAAATTTATCGCAAAACGTCAAAAATTGGTGACGCAATATAACAGTTTGCTCACAGGATTATCGGCTCATATTACCCCTCCTAAATCTGGGACGGAATGCTCTGCTGTGCGCCATCTTTATGCTGTTCTGATTGATTTTAAAAAACTTGGAATTGACCGCGTTGACTTTGTTTCAAAACTTTCGGCAAAAAATGTGGGCACGCAAGTACATTATATACCGATCTATGCCCATCCTTTTTATGAGGTAAAGTATGGTTCCATAAAACGGGCAGGGGCAGAAAAATATTACGCCGAAACCTTATCTCTACCCCTGCATGTTTCCATGACGGAGGATGACGTGGTTTATGTGGTGGATCAGATTTCAAAAATTGTGAAAGATAGGGGAGAAGGTGACGGATAAGCCAAGAATTATAGCCACCATTGAGGCACGCATGACCTCAAGCCGCCTTCCAGGTAAGGTTTTGATGAAATGCCTTGGGAAAACTATGCTGGAACATATGGTTGAACGGGTGAAAAGGGCAAGATTAATAGATGATATTGTGATTGCGACGACCATAAATCATACGGATGATGTGATCATAGAGGAGGCCAGAAAACTTGAGGTAAAATTTTACCGCGGCAGTGAAGATAATGTCATGTCCCGTGTACTTGAGGCGGCGGAAATCCATAAGGCAGATATCATTGTGGAACTGACGGGGGATTGCCCCCTTATGGACCCCGCCTTAATTGATGATGCGGTGGAACAATATTTCCTAAGTGGGGTGGATTATCTCTCCAACTTGCAAATTGATGACTTTGAAAAAGGGGTGAGCCATCCTTTAGGATATGGCGTACAGGTCTTTCGAACAGAGGCCTTGAAAGATGCCTATTGTCGGACAGATGATCCCCTTGACCATGAACATGTCAGCCGATATTTTTATAAAACACCCGAACGCTATGAGGTTAAATATTTAAGTCCGCCAAAAGACCAACAGGGTCCTAATATGTCCGTCACCCTTGATACGCTTGAAGATTTTAAGGTGATTACAGCGGTGATTGAGGCGTTGAGTCCGAAAGATGCGTATTTTACCATTGAGAATGTGGTGAGTTATTTGTCTGCCCATCCCAAAATTCGCCAAATTAATCAGAAAATTGGTCGGGTAAAGGTATGATGATATGACAAGCCTAAGACCTGAATTTTCTGTTTTGATTATTGGGTGCGGGGCGATTGCAGGGGGCTATGACGAGCAGGATATTAAGGGCAAAAATATCTTAACACATGCCAAGGCCTTCGAGCGGCATGAAGGCTTTCATCTTGCGGGCTGTGTTGATCTTGATCCAATGATTGCCCAAAAATTCGCAAAAACTTGGCAGGTGGATAGGACTTATGACACTTTAGCCGATGCCTTGAATGATCAGAATTTTGATATTGTTTCTATTTGCACATCCACATCAAGCCATGAATATTATCTGCGTGCCTTACAAAAATATGATGCGAAAATCGTTTTTTGTGAAAAACCCATTACCGATAATATGCAAAGTGCCCTTGAAATGGCACATCATTATAAAGACAATATGGCGGTGAATTATTTACGCCGTTTTGATCCTAAAATAAGACAGTTGGCGCAAGATATTCAAGACGGCCACTACGGAAAATTTCTTTCGGGCGAAGCAAAATATAATAAGGGACTGTATAATAACGGTTCTCATATGACGGATCTTCTGCATATGATGGTTGGAAATTTATGGGTAAAGAAGGCTGAAAATATTATATATGATTTTTGGCCTGATGACCCAACCATAGGGGCAAAGCTTGAAACTATTGAGGGGAAGGTCATAGATTTAATTGGCTGCGATGTGAGAAAGGGCATGGTTTTTAACCTATGTCTCACCTTTGAGCGGGCTGAAATCTTGTTAATGGATTTTAGCCACACCATCACCATTAGATTTCAGGATGGTTCTGTGAAAAATATCAACACCGACTTGGATCAAGGCATGTTAAATGTGGTGTCTAATATTTATGATCATTTGGTGTTGGGGACGGCATTATTTTCAACGGCGGAAAATGCGGTTTCTGCCTTGAAAATATGTGAGGATATTAGACGGTTGACCAATGATAAGGGGTAAAATATTATTCATAAGCCGTGACCCAGGTGGCACCAATCAGTTGGTGGCACTTCGTAGTATTTTACTGGAAAAGGAAAGTAATACAAAACAGCAGATGTTGTTTGATCATTTTGGGCTTGCAGGACATCCTGAAATCATCATCCTTGCCAAAGATTTTGCCAGAGTAACGTGGCAGCAAAATGGGATAGATGTTTTGCCATGGCCTGTGGGTATGTCGCCCGATGCTGTGGCACAACAGATAATGTCATATACACCAGATCACATTGTAACGGGAACGGGTCATATCGACGATAGAACAGAACAGATGGTCTGGCAGATTGCAAGACAAATCAATATTAAAACAACGGCTTTTTTAGATTCAAGTGTTAATTTTAACCTGAGATTTCAAGATAATAAGGGATGCGCCATATTCCCCAACTTTATTTCAGTATTGGACAGGAATGATGTGTCGAGTTTGGAAAAATTAGGGTTTAAAAATCATAATATTATGATCTCTGGTGATTTATATCATGATTTCATCAAAAGAAAGCCAAAGAGTGCACTTAAGAAAAAAATGTTAATGGCTTGGGGGGCGCGTCCTTCTGAATTTATTATTCTTTATGCCTCCGTTTATATTCAGGAAATGCAGGCGCTTGGGGTGGAATTTGACATTACAGAGTTTCAGGCGTTGGATTATTTGATTGATCGCTTAGAAAAAAATTGTCTAGCAGAAAAATCTGGGCCATATCGCCTCATAATAAGGCCACATCCAAAGGATAGTCTTGGAAAGTATGATAAATATCCCGAAAAATCCACAAAAAATCTTACCATTATCATAAGCGATGAGGGATCATCCCTCGATGCTATATCCGCATCAAATAGGGTTGCGGGTTTGAGTTCTGCTTTGTTGGAGGAGGCAAAAATATTGGGCGTGGAGGTTACGGCGCTTGAACCCCTGATCAAGAGCCGTAAAGGTTAGTGAAAAACTGCTTCATCATTTCGGTTTTATTTTCTTGTGATTTCTGCTCAAGCAGCTTGCTCAAAGATGCCGTGCATATATTGCCGCCCCGTTCCTTTTGTATCGTATAAAATCTTGTTGATGTGATGGAATAGGTGGCAACATCATATTTTTCACCGTTGCGGATGGCATAATCCTGATTATAACCGTCCAGTTGATATCCAATCAGTTCCAAACTATTCATCCATTGCCAAAGTGCGGCATGCTGTCCCCCTGAAATGCGTTGAAGGTTTAATCGGTCAAAGCCATGTTTGGTCAGAAGCGCAACGGCCTCAAGAGCGGCGCCTTTAATACTTCTGTCGCCAAAGACAATGCTTAAATAGGATGATCTATAAATGTGGTTGATGAATTTCAGACAGACAACCCCAATATGTTTGGATGTTTTTTTGTCGATAACCACCAATAGCAAAGAGGTGGGATCGGCTATTTCACGGGCAACGATTTCGGCTTGTTGCTCACGATTGACGGGAAAGACACCATGAACCAGATATTGAGTGGTAACGGGATCATTAAACCAGCTATGCCAATGGCCTTTCATGACATCCTTTTCAATATCAGGCTGGCGAAGTGCTACAATCTCGCCTTCCAGAAAAATGTCATCCTCTTGTGGGTTATGGGCTGTCATGATGGTCAAAATATCCTCAGTCGACAAGGTATAACAGCATAAAAAAGCAAAATGTGGAGAATGTCAAAGCTATTTTATTAACCGAATATCTTTAAAATAGACTGTGGCGCCTGATTTGCAATGGAGAGCGCCTGTATGCCAAGTTGCTGTTTAACCTGCAAGGCTTGTAAGTTGGCACTTTCTTTCGCCATATTGGCATCCACCAGATTACCAATACCAATTTCAATAGTATCAGAAATTTTATCAGCAAATACACGCTGTGACTCAAGTGATTTACCGCCAGCGCCAAGTTTGGTTAATACCTTATTCACAAGGGCAAGTGAGTTATCCACGTCCGTCAGTGCGGAAACGGCCAATGTTTCTGTAGATATTGTCTGTGCTGCTGTAATCAAAACATTACCGCCGCCAAGGGTCAGGTCTTGATGGGCTATGGTAATGGTTTGGGTGGCCGTAGGGTTCGTTATGGCCACAATTGCATCGGTACCACCATCAATGAGGTTGGTGCCGTTGAATTCAGAGTTCGCTACAATAATTGTAATTTGATCACGCAGAGCCTGAAAATCTTCATTTAAGGCTGTCCGACTTGTTGTATCAAGCCCCGCATCAGCGGCCGCAACAACTTTTTCTTTCATTTCAATGAGTAAATCTGAAATAGCCCCCGCCGCCGCAAGGGCAACATCGGTCGTGCTTATGGAACGGTCAAGGCTCTGTTTAACCGCACTATAACCTCTTAGGTCCGCACGGAGTTTTTGAGCAATAGAGAAGATGGCCGCATTGTCCTTTGCCGATGAAACTTTCAGGCCTGTATTAATTGCGGTCTGGGTTGTTTCTAATTCACGGGTTGTTCCGTTAAGATTAAACAAGGCAGAGAGCGCAATCGCATTGCTGTTAACGGAAAAAGCCATTTCATTATCCTATCTTAATGTATTGTATTATTCAAAAATTTTTAGAAATTTTAAGGTCGTACTGCTGAAAGGCGTCATCAGGAGGATATGTCTTATCAAAAGACATATCTCTCCAGATTTGTAGACGTTCATTCAGAATGCACTAATAATATCATATTTAATTACCAAACAGACTAAGGATAGACTGTGGTGCTTTATTGGCGATGGAAAGAGCCTGAATACCAAGCTGTTGTTTAACCTGCAGGGACTGCAAGTTGGCACTTTCTTTCGCCATATTGGCATCGACAAGATTTCCAATCCCGACCTCAATCGTATCAGAAATTTTATCGGCAAATACCCGCTGAGATTCTAGTGATTTACCACCTGCTCCAAGTTTGGTTAAGGCCGCATTTACGAGAACCAGAGAAGCGTCCACATCCGTCAAAGCCTGCGCAGCTAAAGTCTGAGTATTAATGGTTTGGGCGGCCGTAACAAGAACAATCCCACCCCCAAGCGTTAAATTCTGATGGGCTATGGTAATGGTTTGGGTTGCATTTGGATTTGTGATTGCCACAATCGCATCGGCACCGCCATCAATCAAATTAGTGCCATTAAATTCAGAGTTTGCGACAATAATCGTGATTTGGTCACGTAATGCTTGGAAATCCTCATTCAAAGCTGTTCGGCTTGTGGCGTCAAGTCCCGCATCAGCGGCGGCCACTGATTTTTCTTTCATTTCAATGAGCAAATCAGAAATGGCTCCTGCTGCGGCAAGGGCAATGTCGGTGGTGCTGATCGACCGATCAAGACTTTGTTTAACCGCATTGTATCCTCTAAGGTCCGCACGAAGTTTTTGGGCAATAGAAAAAATAGCAGCATTGTCTTTTGCTGATGATATTTTAAGGCCTGTATTAACATGAGTCTGTGTTGTTTCCAGATCCCGAGTTGTTGTATTCAAATTAAGCAGGGCCGATAGGGCGCTGGCATTTGTATTTACTGAGAAAGACATCCCTCTCTCCTTCCATTTGTTGCATTCTGAACATGTCATACCCCATAGGGAGGTATACCGATTTATTAAAATGCAAGAGGTGTGCCAATTTTTGTTTATTAGTAACTAATTGAAATATATAGATAAAATTATTGAATATATAATATCTATAATAAATAAGGTATTTTTTACCATAAGGTGGGCAAAGGTTGCTTCCTGGATGGAGAAGGAATTGGGAATCTTTTTAACAAAGATGGCAAATAAAATTGGTAGATAAAAAAAAATAACCTATGATGCTTATATTTTTTAGGAGAAACTATCATGATTATAAAGGATGAGACGAGCACTAGAACAATAAAATTGCTTCCTTTAAATCAAATTTCGACAGAGACACAGTTAAAAATACGTGACATGCGTAATGATTTGGATATCCGCCAATGGATGTATACGGATCATTTTATTGGCCTTAACGAACATTTGGGCTGGCTACATGACATGAAAAGAGATGAGAGTCAGATTGTTTTTGTCGTTACAAATGACAAGGATCAGTCCATTGGGATTGTGAGCGTTAACGATATTGATCTTAGGAATAAAAAGGCAAGTTGGGCATATTATCTCACTAAAAACGCCAGAGGAGGGCTTGGATCGGCTATTGAATATTCGATTATTAATTTTATTTTTGATAGTTTAGATATTCAAAAATTAAATTGTGAAGTATTAGAGGGAAATGAAGCTGTTTTGAAGTTGCACAAGAAGTTTTTATTCCAAGAAGAGGGCTTTAGACGGTCACAAATTCTCAAAGAAAATAAATATCTTGGGGTTCATTTTCTTGGGCTTTTACGCAATGATTGGCAAGAAGGTAGGGACGCACTTTTTAAACAGTATCAGAAGAGCTTTGATAAATTTTCTATTGAGATTAAGTGGGGTGCGGAGAATTCAGTAAGTGAGCGGCATCCTCTCGATGAAATTGAAGATGCAAGATCGCGCAATAACCTAAATTGGATGAATATCATGCGCCTTGTTCTCGAACTCTCCCCAGAAATCGGTAAAGAACTTGTGAGAGAAATCAGAAATACAGACAAAGAAATTTCCGCATTAACGGATAAATTAATTTCTTTATAGTTGAATTAAATCTTCTGATTTAGACTGATTGATGTTGGGGATTTATTCTTATTTTTTGAACCATCCGCCCCATAACGACTGGTTTGATTTTGTTTTTTGACAACTTCGTCGCCGATGGCTTTAATCATATTCTCAGAAATCTTTTTTAAAGCCTTAAGAAGCCTTTCATGTTGAATGAGAACGGATTGAAAAATCTTGCTTTCCTGCTTTAGAATACGAATGGCATTACCATTCCCAAATGCCGCTAAACCGCCACGATTATTTAATTCGGCTATTTCCTTGTGATAAGTTGCCAAAAGTTGGTTTTTAGCAGGCATAAGTTTTTCTAATTCTTTTGGTCGACGAGATTTAAGCAGGGTAATTTCTTCTGAAATAATTTGGGTTAAGCCTTTTATTGTATCAATAAGAGGAAAAAGCAGGTTTTGTTGATCCATTGTTTGATTATTTGACATTTGAATATCCCACTTCTTGTGTTTTTAAAATTTCCTTATAAACAGCATCGGATAAGCCAATTCCACCATTTCTGGCAATATGTTTACCCATTTCTTCACTTAAAACGTCCTGAAATATCTCTTCACTATGTCCGCCGCTAAAGGGGCCATCGGATTTAAGTCCCATAGACATGCTTTTTAGAATTTGTGACAGGAATATGGCTTCAAAACTAACCGCCGTTTCCCTAGCCTTTTTCTCAAAGGGTGTTAAGGGTTTGGATTGGTTATTTTGTGTTGTGGCTGGAACCTGTTGGCCTGCAATATTCATGAATTTCATATCCATCACATCACCTCAATCTCAGCCTGTAGGGCGCCCGATACTTTTAAGGCCTGAAGTATCGCAATCATATCACGAGGGCCAATGCCAAGGGCATTCAGACCATCAACCAGATCCTGCAGATTTACACCAGGTTTCAGTAAAGCAAATTTCTTTCCCGTTCCATCATCAATTTCAAGATCGGTTCTGGGAACAGTGGTTGTCTGGCCTTGACCAAAGGCATTAGGTTGGGAGACTTGAGGTGTTTCTGATACACGAATTGTCAGATTACCCTGCGCAATGGCAACTTCACTGACCCTTACCTCTTTACCAATAACAATAATCCCAGATCTTTCATCAACAACAACTTTGGCTCTTTGATCTGGCTGAACATAAAGCTGTTCTAATTTTGTAATCAAGCTGACCATATTATCATCATAATTGTCCGGCTTTATGATAAGAACGGTTGTAGGATCCATTGACATGGCCGTTCTTGTACCCATTTCACTATTGATAATATCGGCAATACGTTTTGAGGTTGTGAAATCTGGATCACGAAGAGCAAGATGAATTTCCTTTAGGCCAATCATGGAATAATTGACTTCTTTTTCAACGATACCGCCGTTGGGTATTCGCCCTGCTGTGGGGACGCCCTGTGTGACACTAGAGGCATCACCACCAGCAGAAAAACCAGAAACTTGAATAGAGCCTTGTGCCACGGCATAAACTTCGCCGTCTGCACCCTTCAAGGGGGTTACAATTAAGGTTCCGCCTCTAAGATTTTCGGCATCGCCGATGGAACTTACGTTAATATCAACACGGCTGCCAGGGCGAGAAAAAGGTGGAAGGCTAGCGGTTACCATAACGGCGGCCACATTATCACCCTTCATATTGGTGCCTCTGGTATTAACCCCCAGACGTTCTAGCATGGCAACAATACTTTGTTCTGTATAGGGGGCATTTCTGAGTGAATCGCCTGTACCATTAAGACCGACCACAAGACCGTAGCCAACCAGTTGGTTCTCACGAACGCCTTCAATAGACACCAGATCCTTAATACGAGAAGCCGCATGAGCAGGTAAAATATTTCCCATGCTCAAAATAACCATTAAAACGATGGATATATATTTCTGCCTTAGCTTCTGCTTTTTGGATTTCTGCCACATAATAATTCCGATTCAGAAAATAGTTATTATCTTTCAGAGTTATCAATGCGAATTTCATGCCAATATTATGGGAATATAAATATTTTATAACATATTGTTTTATAACGATTTTTTTTACATTTTTTTTATCTGAATATTTATTGAATAATTAGGGGGGAATTTTTTTTATGGAATAGGGCAAAGCTTGCCCAGTGAAAATAATTTAGTAAAAGTAAAATTATTTTGTAATAAATAGCTTACATCTATGAAGCTGCAGCACTTTCTGTTATTAATTAGATCATAGTCACATTTAAAGAGGATCTTATGGAAATAAAAGGGCCCGGACGCGTCACAACATCCGGCATTTCGAAAAAAGAAAAACCCCGCAGTTCTGGCAAAGCAGGGTTCAGTGAAATCATGTCAACTGATGAGACCCCAACGGCAGCACCGCCTAGTGGCACGTCGCCATTGACTTCTGTAAGTTCCCTTCTGTCTTTGCAAGAAATGCCCACAAGCAGCGAGGGAAAATCAAAAGGTTTGGCTCGTGCCGAGGATATGTTGCATCACTTGGAAATTATTCGTCATGGTCTTCTTGCAGGTCAGATACCAATCCACAGATTGACAGAAGTAGCCAAAATCGTTTCACGGGAAAAGGCCATGTCCCATGATTCGGCTCTGGATGCTATCCTTGATAGCATTGAACTTAGGGTAAAGGTTGAGTTGGCAAAACTAGAAGTGCTTGGTTAGCCACCGTAAAATTGTGCTGGTGATATTAATTTTCATTCAATTTTTTTAATACTTGAATTGTAGGATTGAGTTGAGTAGTTTGTGCTCCAAATCATAGATAATATTTTGCTATAGGTTATAAATAAAATTAGGGGCCATTGATGAAGATTGAATTGCCAGAAGGTTATAAACCTTCACCAGATGAAGAATTTATGAATGAAAATCAAAAGAAGTATTTTCATAAAAAACTTTTAGACTGGAAAGAAGAAATATTACGGGAATCAAAAGAAACGTTAAATCATCTTCAAGAAGATAGTCATAAAGAACCCGATATAGCAGATCGTGCATCCTCTGAAACCGATTGGTCTATTGAGCTTAGAACCCGTGATCGTCAAAGAAAATTAATTAGTAAAATTGATGCGGCCATCGAGCGTATTAAGAAGGGCGAGTATGGCTATTGTGAAGTAACGGGCGAGCCTATTAATTTGGAGCGCCTTGATGCAAGACCTATTGCCATGATGACGCTAGAGGCTCAGGAAGAACACGAAAAATACGAAAAAGTTCACAGGGATAATTAACTGGGATAATTAACTGGGATAGTTAACTGGGATAGTTAACCGATGCGAGGGTGAAAATATAAAGGACCGTACCATTCTGGTACGGTCCTTTTTTGTGTGGGAAGTCGCAAAAGCTGTTAACACTTTTGCCGAACACAAATTCCACAAAGTATTTTTTTAAGTCTTAACGTATCTAAATTCTAGAAAGGAAACAGGATATCAAATAGTTGTGAGCCATAGCGGGCTTGTTGAACGTCGGTTATTTGTCCTCGCCCACCATATGAAATTCTGGCTTCTGCAATTTGGGTATGCTGGATTGTATTGGTAGAACTGATGTCTTCTGGTCTTATAACGCCCATAACGGTAAGTTCTCTGACCTCAAAATTAACCCGTACTTCTTGGCGACCTTGTACGACCATATTACCATTGGGAAGAACCTGCGTGACGACAGCGGCCAATGTAAGATCAACGGATTCACTACGGTTGACTTTCCCCGTCCCCACATTGGATGTTGTGCTGCCCATATCAATTAAGGATGTGGGATCGACGGCATCAGGCAATATTTTTCCAAGTTTTGACTCAAGACCCAAAAAGCTTGAACTATTGGCCGTATCAGAATTTGAACGGGTACGGGTTGTTTGGTTGTCAATACTCGCTTTGTCATCAATAATAATATTAATGGTTAAAATATCCCCTATTTTACTGGCTCTTTGGTCTTTAAAGAAATTTTTTGATCCAATTTGCCAAAGAGAATTCTTTTTATGAACCATAACCGTTTCTGGAGTCTTTATATATTGAATAGCTTGTTGGGAGTCCTGATTATCCTGCGGAATTACTCTTGTCGATTCAATGGGGGCAAGATCGGGAGCCTTGCCAATATTGCCAATCCTGTCAACAGCACTACAGCCCGATAAACACAAAGTCAGTAATAATGTCAGATGAAGCGACTTGCATGTATTTTTGCTATCATCATTTATTTTAGGGTCATGTTTTAAATAAGCCATTTTGCTCAATCCTTATGTCTCGTATTTGTTCTTTTGACAATATATTTACTGTATATTTAATTGCGCAAATCCGTCTCTGCTGGTGACGACCTGAACCTTGCCTTGACCGATAATCACCGCATCAATTGTTTTGTGCGTTTGGTTGTTCATCACACGAATAACATCCCCATATCCGCCCTTTTCAATGGCTTTACCAATCGTTGAAAGGCTTATCTTTCCAGATTGATAGAGGATATTGATCAATTGTCCACGGGTAACGATCGTTGGTTGTTCTAAGTCACTAAGTCTAAGAGGCATATCTGCATTTAAGTTACGGACGGGTGTCATACCGATTAATTGTTTTTTATCTCTGATGATATTTTGACCGACGCTCCCCGTGGGCAGGGATGCGGATGTAATATCACGTGCGGTAATTTGTTGTCCTGGAAGTATGGTTTTATTCAAAACAGGAATAAAGGTTATTAAATGTGTTTTTCCGCTAACCGTCTCAGAGGTGAATTTATCATCGCCTGTGGGAACTGAAATTAAAGCTGTAAATCGACCGGTCTGTTTGTTAAAGTTAAAATCTTTGATGACGATATCTTCAACGGCGCTGTTTTCGGGCATATAAAGAACTGAATTTTTTGTGTTAAAACTAATACCTTTTTTCTTATTATTCAGATTAAGTTTGTCCAATTCCTGCTCTATGATATATTTGAGATCACCGTGTTTTATGCTTTTTCCACTACGTGTGATGGTAATATGTTGAATATTACGGCTATTTTGCCAATAAACATTATGCTGTTTTGTAAGGTTGGCTAAATATCGCGTTGATACGGTTGTATTCTTCCCTGGGTCTGGGGCATTCATGACCCATATATCCTGACCTGTTTCCAAATTATCAAATAAATCTTCTAGTGTGACGGTTGATTTATTGACAATGGTGGATGATTTGACCTCTGCAAGGGCAAGGGCTACCTTGGTGGTGATCACCAAAGACAAGATCAGAAAAATGCCATGATAAATAATCTTTTTCATCGTTCTATCCTTACCTTAGATTTGACGTTACGCTCATCATTTCATCGGCTGTACTGATGACCTTACTGTTCATTTCATAGGCTCTTTGAGCCGAGATAAGTGAGGTAATTTCAGAAACGGAATTCACATTAGAATTTTCCAGAAATTTCTGCAATATAACCCCAAATCCGGGTGTGTTTGGTACACCCACATTGGCGGAACCCGATGCCGGTGTTTCAAGAAATTGATTGTTTCCCACAGCCTGAAGACCAGCAGGATTAGGGAAAGTTACAAGTTCGAGCCGTCCAATATTGGTCGGGTCAATTTGTCCTTGCAATTTAACAAGAACTTCCCCTTCTGGGTTGATGGAAATATCGGTTGCTTCTTGAGGTATGGTAAGTCCTGGTCCGACCGTATAACCTTCGAGAGTTACGATTTGACCAGTGGGACCTAATTGAAATGTGCCGGAACGGGTATAGGCATCTTCGCCCGTTGGTAATGTTATACGGAAATAGCCGCTGCCGTTTATGGCCATATCAAGAGGGTTTTCAGTACCAACCACACTTCCTTGCTCGGTAATGCGATACACACCACCAGTTTTAACCCCAACGCCTATTTGAATACCCGTTGGGATTACGGTTCCCGTATCGGACGATGCGGAGCCAACCCGTTCCACATTTTGATAAAGAAGATCTTGGAACTCTGCCCTTTGGCGTTTGAATCCGGTGGTATTCATATTCGCAATATTGTTTGAAATAACCTCCACATTAAGTTGTTGAGCGATCATTCCGGTTGCGGCGATACTGAGTGCTTTCATAATTAAAATCCTTTACCGTAAAGTGTTGTTATCCAACTTTGGCAATTCTATTTAAGGCGTTTTTTGTTGTTTCCTGAAGATTATCCATAAGTTTCGCTGTCTGAACATAGGATCTGCTTACTTCAATCATTCTTGTGATTTCGAGTATGGGCTGGACATTTGATGTTTCGGTCACACCCTGAAGAATTTTATAATTCGTTGATGGGGTTGTGGATGTATCGGCGCTGAACATATTTTCACCTATTTTTTTCAACTTTGAATCGTCCCCGAAACTCACAACGTTTAATTTTCCAATTATGCCCGATGTGGGGGATGAAATAGTACCATCAGAAGCAACTTTAATCGTGGATACGTTTGGTGGAATCTTGATGGCTCTACCAGAGGTGTCCATTATTTCCTGACCTGTGGAGTTCATTAAGGTTAAATTATCTGACAAAACAAGATGTCCATTGCGGGAATAGGCCATTTCGCCATTTCCCCTTTTTACCTGAAACATGCCATCGCCACTTAGGGCAATATCGAATGTATTGCCCGTTGTTTCAAGATTACCATCAGACATATTTCTGGAAATGCCGAAATCCTGCACATAGGCAATTTCTCGGATTGAATTGGGCAGATTGCCTTCAGCCTTTTTTAAATATTGCCCAAACATGACATTTTCCCGCTTAAAGGCGGTGGTGCTCATGTTGGCAATATTATTTGCAATAATATCCATTTGGCGCCGTCTAGCAACCTGATGTGAAAGTGCAATTGATAAAGTTGTGTCCATCTATAGGTCCTTTCTGGCCTTTCGATTTATTCCCGTTGTTTATTATGCATTTGTTGTGCCAAAAAAATAATATAATAAAATCAATTAGTTATTGATATTTATCGATTTTAATTACCCAAATTAGGCATAGTTTGCCCAGTAATATTTACCGTTGATTTCCATTTTTCGCTTCAATCGGAAGAGAAGATGATGCTTCGGTTATATTCTGACTTCTATATTCCATTTTTAATGTGTGCCTGCTATACTGCTCAAAATTAACCATAATTATTAAGGTTAAAGACGAGAATGGCGATGAGATAATATATTTCCTAACGACTTGTTAACGATAAGGATTTACATTTGGGTTATAGAAGGGCATTTTGTATCCACCCTATATTTAAAGGGTAGATTACTAGGGTAAATGAGTATTATGAGCGATAAAAACAAAGAAAATAAAGATAATAATGATACGGATGCAGACGAAGAAGATCTTGCAGAAGGTTTGGAACAAAAAAAGACCAGCGGTAAAAAGATAATTATTATTGCCGCTGTGGCTGTTTTAGTCCTTATTCTGGGTGGGGGTGCTGCTTATTTTTTCATGTCATCGGGCGATAATGAGGAGGGGGCGATTGCTACCGATTTAGAGCATGGCGGGCAAGAAACTGATTTAGAAAAAACGCACAAGGGAGATCCTTTGTTTGTTGAATTGGAACCGATGCTGGTTAATCTTGATACAGCAGGTGGCAAGCCGAAATATCTTAAACTGACCATAGCCTTAGAGGTTGATGAGCAGGTATCTATTGAAGACATCAACAAAAAAATGCCCCGTATTATTGATCAATTTCAAACATATTTACGCCAACTGAGAATTGATGATTTGAATGGATCAGCAGGCATGTTTCGATTAAAGGAAGAATTATTAATTAAGGTGAATGACGCCGTTTACCCCACACGGGTGAATGATGTTCTTTTTAAAGAAATGCTGGTTAACGGGTAATCAAAATGGCTGATGAAGAAATTGATGATGATGCCGTCGCCGCCGAATGGGCCGCTATGGCCGAAGCTGGTGAAGATGATGCCAATACTTCGGATATTATGGCAGACAGCGATGATGACGACGATATGGCCGCCGCTATGGGGGGGACGGATCGGGTCTTAGATCAGAATGAAATCGACAGTCTACTCGGTTTCGATGGTGATGATGACGATGAAGGAGCAAAATCCGGTATTCAGGCCTTGATAAGTAGTGGTCTTGTCGCTTATGAACGGTTGCCTATGTTGGATATTATTTTTGATCGTTATGTCAGAATGATGTCTACCTCTTTGCGGAATTTCACGTCTGATAATTTTGAAGTATCTATTGATAATATGACCTCCATTAGATTTGGTGATTATCTGAATTCTATACCATTGCCTGCTATGCTTGCGGTATTTCATGTTAAGGAATGGGATAATTATGGATTGATCACCATTGATAGCAATCTTATTTATTCTATTGTGGATGCTTTGCTTGGAGGACGTCGTGGTACAGCACCGATGCGCATTGAGGGTCGGCCTTATACAACGATTGAACATACCCTCGTCGAAGAAATGTTGGGTGTGATGCTTAAAGACCTTTGTGCTGCTTTTGAACCCTTAAGTCCCGTAAAATTCAGATTGGACAGGTTGGAAACCAATCCTCGTTTTGCAACCATTGCTCAACCGACCAATGCGGCACTTCTTATTAAAATGCGTGCCGATATGGAGGATAGGGGAGGACGTATGGAACTTGTTCTGCCTTATGCAACGATTGAGCCTGTGCGTGAATTGTTGTTACAACGCTTTATGGGGGAAAAATTTGGTCGGGATTCTATATGGGAAACTCATTTGGTTAAGGAGCTTTATAATACAGAAGTCCCCTTAGAGGTTGTATTGGAAGAACATATAATGACATTAGGCGAAGTACTTGGCCTTGAAGTTGGTCAAACGATGATGCTGAATGCTCAAGTGGATGGCGAAGTGGAAATGCGGTGTGGTGGTATTCCCATGATGACGGGACGGGTTGGAAAACTTGGCCGACATGTCGCTGTTAGAATTGAAAAAATCCTTGATAAACAGAGAAATGCGAGCTGAAATGGGATTATTTCTTGATATTGTGATTATTGTGCTGGTCACCGTTATGATTGGCTATTCTGTTGTCTTGAATATTAAACTTAAGACATTTCGCAATACGCAAAACGAAATGTCTGCTCTCATAACCCAGTTGAATAATATTATATTACAAGCACAAGCAAATATTGAAACTTTGAAAAAGACAGCCGAAAAAGAAGAGGGTCGCCTGAAAGATCTGATTTTAAAATCACGGATGCTCGCAGATGAATTGGCTATTATTAACGAGAGCGGTTCAAATCTTGCGGATCGGATAGAGCGGGGGCTTGTCTCAAAACCCGCAGAAGAAAAAGAAAACTTTGATACTGATGATACGGAAAACGAAGAAGATAATGAATTGTTAGAAAGTCTGAAAAATATTAGGTAACTATATTTCAGATTTCTACAATCCTGATAATATGAATAAGGAAGAAATATGATTAAGAGATTTCGATTATTGCCACTGTGTATTGTGGTTATGTCTATGATACTCGGGGTCAAAATTGTTGATTTTTCCTTTGTTGTGGAAAACTCACTGGCACAGGTTTCAGAAAATCAGAACGAAAATAAAGCCGTAGAACAAAACAATACAGAAGAACCCACCGTAGAGGATAGTGTTTCTGAAAATAAGTCATCTGTGGAATTTGGGAGTGTTCCAACCCGAAAGGAAATTGAATATCTACAAAAACTGGTGCAACGTCGTGAGGAATTAGACCGGAGATCTCGGGAGCTTGATAATAGAGAAAAGCTTTTGGAAGCGGTAGAAATGCGCATCACAGAAAGAACAGAGTCACTGAAAAAGATTGAAGAAACAATTGAGGCATCTCTAAAGAAGCATGATGAAATTGAAAAGGCGCAAGTTGAAAGTTTGGTGAAAATATATTCTGCCATGAAACCAAAAGATGCCGCCAATATTTTTAATAACCTTGATGAAGATGTTCTGATTGTCATTGTTGAAAAAATGAAGGAAAAACAAATGGGGGCGATTTTGGCTAATATGGAACTGGATAAAGCCAAAAAATTGACGACAACACTTATCACAAGAAAACAGATGCCCCGAATTGAAGGGTAAGTACCACTTTAAGGAATTTACCCGCTATTAACCCCTAAGCGGTATAATTTTTATTGGATTATATATTAGAATGAGCAAAGATACTTAGATGAGATTGAATATGATTTCATTAGAGAATAAGATTGAAAATATTAGAAAAAAGATGGGCGATCAGGTCAATAGCTCTGATATTTCGGACATAATCGGAAGAATAATGGAAGCATTACAAGTAGATATAAATCAACAGGGAACGCATTTTCAAGATGAAGTTCGTGATTTGCTACATTATATTAATCAGGCAAGAATTGATCTGATTGATATTAAACCTAAATATTTAAGTGAAAAAAAAATACCAGAAGCAAGTGATCACTTAGATCAAATTATCATGGCGACAGAGGTTGCTGCCTCTAAAATTATGGATGCAGCAGAAGAGATTTCTGAATTATCTGGTACTGTAGATGACGTATTGTCTGAGAAACTTATGAGAATTTCGACTGATATTTTTGAAGCATCAAGCTTTCAAGATATAACGGGTCAGCGGGTGACAAAGGTTATTACAACACTAAAGCATTTAGAAGAAAAACTAGCGGCTCTTGCGGATGCTATTGGGGATACCGATTCCCATATTAAGATCAAAGAAGAAGAAGATAAACTGCATCCCGAAAGTAAAGAAAAACTATTGCAGGGTCCACAGTGTGCTATTACAGGCAATGATCAGGATGACATTGATGCTTTATTCGACAGCTTTGATTGATTGGCGGCTTTGTATTGTGCAAGTTTTAAATCGTCGTGATGTGAACGGTTAGGTGTGATGAATAAAGATATGAAAAGCATTGGATCATCAGATCCCTTGGCAAAAAAGAACAAGGACGATACAACAGGATTGTTTGTTTCTTTATATCTGATAGTGCTTGCCTTTTTTGTCGTTATGAATTCCATTTCAAATCAAGATCAAAACAAGGTAAATGCAGCACAGGAAAGTGTTACGAGAGCCTTTAAAAATCTTTATGAACCTGAGGCTGATTTTGTTGATGCTACGGCAAATATTGACTCCGAAACGCCCAACGATGAATTCTATGATCAGATCGCGGGTGTTTTTGCATCATTGGTCGGATTTGAAGGGCGATTTCCAACGAGTGGCGGCAATATTTTAAGGGTAGAATTTAATTCCAATGATCTGTTCGAAGATCAATCAAAAGAATTTCGAGATAATCAAAAAGTTTTTCTGGATCAGTTGGCTGTTTTTTTAAGCGAGGGACGTGTCAGTGAAAAACGAGAAATGGAAATAGTGATGTCTTCTGGAAAAACATTCCCAGAAGGTCCGGCATATTGGGACGATACCAATATTTTAAGAGCGGGCGCTTTTGTAGATCGACTTAAAAAACTTGGGGTAGAAGAAAATAAATTGTCGATTGGTATTACAAAAGGTAAGAAAGACAAAATTACCTTAACCTTTATCAATCGTGAGCGCATTCATGCCATTCAAAGTTTGACCGATTATAAAGTAAGAGAAACCACCATCACGGAAGAAAATAATTTATCTGATGGGGATAGCAAGTGACAGCCCTTGAACAACAAAAACACGAGACAAAACCACCAGACGAAAGTTGGTTAATTATTTTTGCTGACCTTTTGGCGTTATTGTTGACCTTTTTTGTTTTACTTTTTTCTATGAGCTCTGTTCAGGTTTCTAAATGGGAGGCGGTTGTAGAGTCTTTGAGCGAAAATCTTAATCCGAGGAGGGCTCAGATACAAAAAGAAGATTGGCAGAATATTGAGACTGCTATGGTGCCCGTTAAGGAGGCACTCAATCTATCTTATTTACAAAAAATATTCGAGGAAAAGCTAAAATATGATCCTATATTGAGGCGGAGCAGTGTAATATTGATGGATGACCGTTTGATTATTACTTTACCTTCCGATCTTATTTTCGAGAAGGGACAGTCTGAATTTTCACGGGATGCCTATAAATCATTACAGGAATTAGGGGTTGCCTTGCAGTCCATACAAAATAAAATAACTGTGGTTGGTCATACGGATTTGGAACCTACCAGTGGTCGCTATTACCCTACAAACTGGGAATTATCCTTGGTTCGAGCAATATCCGTTGCACGATTGATCGAACAGGCGGGTTATACAAAAAATATTGAAACCTTTGGTAATGGATCTTCTCGATTTGATGAGCTTGATGAGAATATTCCTTTGGATGAGCGTTATATTCTTGCGCGTCGTGTGGATATTATTATTCTTCAAGAGGATAAAGATCAATCCGCCATCATTTCAGATGGCAATAATGATCGATAAAGGGATGACAATAAAATGGCACTTAAAATATGATTAGATATGCCTATATATATTGGCGGATGGTTATTGTATTTGTTGTGGGAATAATTACGGTAAATGCTCATGCCCATGCTCAGGAAAAGGTTGACGTCCGTTATGCCGATCATCCAACCTTCAGTAGAATTGTCTTTGATTGGTTAGAAAATGTGTCTTATGAACCGATTTTAACGGACAATAAACTGGAAATTACTTTTGACAAAACAGCCATACCCAATTGGGGGAATTTAAGGAATGATCCCTTGAATTTTATGGCGAACCCCGAATATCGTCTTGAAGGAAAAAAACTTATTGTAACGCTTAAGGTGACAAAACCCGGCCATCTTAAACATTTCCGTAGTGATACAAAGATTGTTTTCGATATCATTGGTGATGATGAAACGCAAAGTCAAAAAACTATTGCGCCTAGTATTATTCAGACAAGAGTAATACAGAGTAGCCAATTAAAAGAAAGCGAGCCCGAAGAACAGGATGAGCAAGCTACTGAAAATTCTTCCGTCTTTGATAGCGATTTCATGCGCGTGAAAGTAAATAGTAGATGGGACAACATCAGACTAAGTTATCCTTGGCAACAAAATGTAGCCGCCGCAGTCTTTGTTTATCATAATCATTTATGGATCATATTTGAGGGCAAAAAAATTGTTAATCATGAAGATCTTGAACAATTTTATGGACCTAGAATTATAGCATCTCGCCAGATCAATCACTCCTCAAAGACCATATTGATGTATGACATTCTACCAAATCAAGGCATAAAAGTTCAGAGAATAAAGAACACGTGGCACATCGATCTTGGAAACTCGGTAGTAGAACCTTCTGTTTCAATTGCTAAAAATCATCAACGGGCGAAAAATGGGCAGGGCGAGAACTTCTTTTTCTCTGTGAAAGATGCGGGCGATGTTACTGTTGTAAAGGACCCCGTTGTAGGGACGGATATTGCGATTGTTCCCGTTGTGGGATCTTCTGAGGCTGTTGTAGAGGCTCAAAAATTCACCGAATTTGATGTGTTACCAACGGCTCAGGGTATTGCCGTTCAACTAATAGCAGACAATGTGAAAATTGAAAAATATAACAATGGAATAAGTGTTTATACCAATGAGGGGCTTGCTATTTCTCGAAGTAATCTCGCCTCTAAGCTTGACAGTAATGCCAGCAATAGCGAGAAACTAGTCGACTTTGCCACATGGGCTAAGGGGCCAATTCCAGAGAGAGATTTTAATGGTAATAAACATGAATTACTTTATATCCTGTCCAATTCTACGGATGCGACCCGCACTGAAACTCGGTGGAAGCTTGCCAAATTTTATTTAGCCAATGGACATGTAAGAGAAGCTTTCGGCGTTTTAAGTGTGATGCTTGATGATGATCGGGACTTGATTGAAAATCCAGATTTTAGAGTAGCACTTGCGGTTGCTAATATTCTGATGAACAGACCAGAAGAGGGGATAAAGCTTCTTGATCATAAGGTATTTCTGGGGGAACGTGACGCTTATCTTTGGAGCGCTGTGGCCAATAGTGAGCTTAACAATGATACATTAGCCTTTGAAAATTATAAAAAGGGAGCCGATATATTATCACTGCATAGCCCAGAAGAGCAAATTCGGTTTTTATTTGCGGCTATTCGTTCAGGCTATAAGGTTGGTGATAAAGATTTTGTTAGATCGGGCTTATCTTTTCTAAGAAAACTTCCTCTTAATGCGGCTCAATTCACAGAGGTAGATTACTGGCAGGCTCAGTTATTAAAGGATGAGGGTGATTTGCTGCAGACGGAAGAGATTCTTAAGGGGGTTGTAAAGGCTGGGGTGAGACAAACGGCGGCATGGGCGAAGCTTGATCTGATAAATATGGATTTGACCAGCAAAAAAATAGATATCTCGGAAGCTGTGGATCAACTCGAGAAATTACGCTTTGCATGGCGTGGTGGAAATTTTGAATTGGAGTTATTGTCACGTCTTGGAGATCTTTATGTGGAGCAGAAGGATTTTAATACGGGGCTGCAAACCTTAAAACTTGCGGTAACTTTTTTTAAGGAATCCAAAAAGACAGATGAACTTACAAAACAAATGAGCCAGATTTATGGAGATTTATTCTTAAAAGGTGGCGCAAGTGTTATGGACCCTATCAAGGCTGTGTCACTATATTCCGATTTTCGTGAACTTATACCGCTTGGCAATGATGGAGACAATATGACCAGAAGACTTGCGGACCGTTTGGTGTCGCTAGATCTTTTAGAAGAGGCCGCAGAACTTTTAGATCATCAGGTAAAGTTTCGTCTTAAAGGCGGGGCACAGGCCGTTGTGGCAAGTCGTTTGGCTATGATTTATATTCTGGACTCAAAACCAGAAAAGGCAATGGATATACTTCGGGCAACGCATGAATCCCAAATCCCAAAAGACATAGAGGATCGGCGCAAAATGATAGAAGGTCGTGCTCTGGTACAACTTAGTCAGTATGAAGAAGCAGAAGTCATGCTAGAGGAATTTAATAATAGGGAGGCCGACAAATTACGGTCTGATATTTACTGGAAATCAGAAAATTGGAAAAAATATATTGCCCATGAAAACAGACTTTTGAATGATCGTTATCAGGATGAAAAACCTTTGAATGATGACGAACGATTGTCTGTTCTGCGACTGTCAGTAGCCTATGTTATTAACGACGATAAGATAGGCGTTAAATCATTGCGGGATAAATATAAAACACATATGGATAATGGTTTATATGGGGATACTTTTGAGGTCATAACAGCAGAACGGCAATTAACGGATATCAATGTTCACCGTTTAACAAAATCCATAGCAAGTGTCACCAAACTGGAAAGCTTTATGGAGTCATATAAGGCAGAGTTTATCAATGATGTGGTGTCGAATTAATCATTAATATCGGACTTTGACGTAACTTCCTGGTGCATCTTCTAGAACTTCTAGTGATCCGTCTCCTGGAGTGCGAGCGGAGATCTTTTTGCCAGATTTTTTGGATAACCAGCCATGCCAATCATCCCACCATGATCCGGGTTTGCTTACGGCATTATCAAACCATTCTTCTGGATCATGGGGCAAATCATCATTAAGCCAATAATTATATTTTTGGGCCTCTGGCGGATTGACAACCCCCGCAATATGCCCTGAACCCGCCAATATAAATCGCTTTGGGCCAGAAAAATGCCATGTATCCTTGTAAACAGATTTCCATGGGCAAATATGATCTGTATGGGCGGCCTGAATATAGGTTGGAATTGTAATTTTAGTCAGGTCAATAGGGGTG
Organism: Emcibacter sp.; assembly: GCA_021741205.1. Taxonomy (GTDB): domain Bacteria; phylum Pseudomonadota; class Alphaproteobacteria; order Sphingomonadales; family Emcibacteraceae; genus Paremcibacter. The sequence continues at coordinate 47,258 of JAIOYI010000002.1, read as the reverse complement.
CCATTTAGGGTTATTTTTCCTGGTTCGACCAGATTATTATTCATATACATGTCATGGAGATATTGTTTATGGCAGGCCTTTGTCAATCTTGTGCAGTCTTCATTCCAATATAATAAATCAAAGGGCAATGGTTCCTTGCCTTTAAGATAATTATTGATCACAAAAGACCAAATAAGGTCATTAGAACGCAGCATGTTAAATGTATTGGCCATGGTGCTGCCATCAAGGTAACCTTTTTTATCCATGGTTTTGTTCATGTCATCCATTTGTTTTTCATCGACAAAAATGGTCAATTCGCCCGCTTCACTGAAATCAACCTGTGTGACCAGAAAGGTTGCACATCCAATCTGGTCCAGTTTCTTTTTGGCAGCCAAATGGGCAAGACTACAGGATAACAAGGTGCCGCCGATACAATATCCAACCGTGTTGACTTGTTCCTCGCCCGTGGCTTCTTTGACTTTATCAATGGCGGATAATATGCCTAGCCGCATATAATCATCTAATCCCATTTCAGACATGCTGGCATCTGGATTGCGCCATGAAATCATGAAAACGCTATAGCCTTTATTGGTCAGCCAATTAACAAGCGAATTTTTAGGTTGAAGGTCGAGTATATAAAATTTATTAATCCATGGTGGAGATATAATCAGGGGTATCTGATATTGTTTTTCTGTTGTAGGGTTATATTGAATAAGTTCAATTAACTCATTGCGATATATAACTTTTCCCTTTGATGTAGCAACATTTTTTCCTAACTCGAATTTATTCCTATCGGTCATGCTGACGGTAATTTTGCCTTTTTCTTGATCAAAATCCCGAATGATATTTTCTATGCCTTTGATTAAATTCTGTCCGTTGCTGGCGATGGTTTCGCGAATAACTTCTGGATTGGTCACGGCAAAATTTGTAGGCGACATGGCCTCAATAAATTGTCTTGTAAAAAAATTCATTTTATTTTTTTCATGTTTGTCCGCATCTTCTTTTGTTTCATTGGCGGCATCTTCAAGCCAACGTGCGGTCAGAAGGTAAGATTGTTTGATAAAATCAAAAATATTATTTTCCTGCCATTCTTTGTCTTTAAATCTTTTATCACCCGCATCAGGTTCAATAAGAGGTTTTACTGTCTCGTCACCCATCATTTTTCGAGATGCATTTTGCCATAAATTCATATAATCCTGCCAAAGATTCATTTGTTTTTCGATAAGTTGTTCAGGACGCATGGAATAATATTTGGTCAGTTCAAGAAGGGTTTCGCCGATATGCATCGGGTCGTTTTCGATATCGGATATTTGTGATTTATGGTCATCTAAGAAATCATAAGCCATTTTTTGGAATTCTGTCGTCATCCCAATTAATTCTTTTGAAATCTGTTCATAATCAGATTTTGTATCGTCCATAACTTACTACCCTCTTTTATCATATATATAATTTTGAGTATGCCATGAACATGGCGAAAATATTATAATTTTTTTAAAAAAATAATAAAAGCTCTTTTCCTTTGCTTTTGTTTGCTGCTACATACAAAGTTCAAGCCTTAGATATATTGGCTGATGTAAAGTTATTAAGTATGAGGAAATGATGGAAAAGGATTTTTACCGTATCAAAAGATTACCGCCCTATGTTTTTGCTGAAGTGAATGCCATGAAAGCAAAAGAACGAGCGGCTGGTGCGGATATTATCGATTTAGGTATGGGAAACCCTGATCTTACACCGCCTCAGCATGTTATGGATAAACTGACCGAGACTTTGAAAAATCCAAAGGTGCATCGCTATTCTGCCTCTAGAGGGATTACGGGATTACGTAAGGCTCTAAGTGCTTATTACAAGCGACGCTTTAATGTGACAATAGATCCCGAAACAGAATCTATCGTTACACTTGGATCAAAAGAAGGACTTGCCAATCTTGCCCAAGCGATTACAGCACCTGGTGATGTGATTTTGGTCCCAAATCCAAGCTATCCTATTCATCATTTTGGATTTATTATTGCGGGAGCTACTATTCGTCATCTTCCTGTGGCAAATGGACAAAATTTTATGGAAAGTCTGGAAAATGCGGTTAAGCATTCTATTCCAAAACCCTTGGCTCTTGTTATAAATTATCCTTCTAACCCGACAGCAGAAGTGGTTGATCTTAATTTTTACAAAGACATTATTGCTTTTGCCCGTAAGCACAGTATTTATGTTTTGTCTGATCTCGCTTATGCGGAGATATATTTTGATGATAATCCGCCTCCTTCAATATTGGAAATAGACGGCGCAAAGGATGTTGCCATTGAATTTACGTCTCTCAGCAAGACCTATTCTATGGCAGGATGGCGCATAGGCTTTGCAGTCGGTAACAAGGATTTGATTGCCGCTTTAACACGGATGAAATCCTATGTGGATTATGGCGCCTTTACACCAATACAGGTTGCCGCAACGGCTGCCTTGAATGGCCCGCAAGACTATATCGATTATGCACGGGGTGTTTATAAGACCCGCCGTGATGTTTTGATTAAAGGACTAGCAGAGGCGGGATGGGATGTGCCGTCCCCAGCAGCGACAATGTTCGCTTGGACCCGGGTGCCAGAAATTTGGCGGGAACTTGGCTCTATGGAATTTTCCAAACAGTTGCTTAAACATGCCCATGTGGCGGTATCCCCAGGTGAGGGTTTTGGGGAATATGGGGTTGGTTTTGTGCGTATCGCCTTGGTGGAAAATGAGCAACGTATCCGTCAGGCCGTCAGAAACATCAAAAAATTCATGGTCGATAGCCCAAAAATAATTGAAGAATTGAAGAATGGAGTAAAGTAAATGGCAAAAGATCAGAAATTACCGTCCCTTAAAGTGGCTATAGCTGGGCTTGGTACGGTTGGTGTTGGGGTCATAAAAATATTGGAAAACAATAAGGATATGATTGCCGCCCGTACAGGACGTGTTATTGAAATTGTGGCAGTTTCCGCAAGTAATCGCAAAAGAGACCGTGGCATTGATATTTCGAAATATGACTGGTCAGATAATGCATTGGATTTTACAAATCGCGATGATGTGGATGTTATTGTCGAATTAATTGGTGGATCTGATGGCATTGCCAAGGAATTGGCTAAACAATCCCTTACGAAGGGGAAATCTTTTGTAACGGCGAATAAAGCTCTGATTGCCCATTATGGTACAGAACTCGCCCAGATTGCAGAAGATAAAAAGACGGCAATGCGGTTTGAGGCCTCTGTTGCGGGTGGTATTCCGATCATTAAATCTATCGGACAGGGGCTTGCCGCCAATAAGATCAATAGGCTTTATGGTATTTTAAACGGGACGACAAATTATATGCTGACCCAGATGGAAGCCACAGGCAAAGACTATGAAGATATTCTAGAGGAAGTAAAACTTCTGGGATATTTGGAATCTGATCCTGCTCTTGATCTGGATGGCATTGATGCGGGACACAAATTGGCGATTTTAAGCAGTGTCGCTTTTGGTGTAAAAACCGACTTTGCCAATGTTTATATGGAGGGTATCCGCAGAATAAAACTTGTTGATATAGAATATGCTAACGAATTGGGATACCGCATTAAGTTGCTTGGTATTGCTAGTATCACTGAGGATGGCCTTACACAAAGGGTTCATCCCTGTTTGGTTCCCTTATCAAATCCAATTGCCCGTGTGGATAATGGCTTTAATGCGGTTGTGGTATACGGTGATTTTATTGAGCGAACTTTCTTTGAAGGTCGTGGTGCGGGTGAGGGACCAACGGCATCTTCTGTGGTTGCGGATATTATTGATGTTGCTCGTGATCATACAACACCTGCCTTTTTTATTCCAGTAAACGAGATGAAAACAACTAATCCCGTTAGCATTTCAGATCGCTTTGGCCCCTATTATATTCGTCTCCATGTAGAAGAGAAACCAGGCGTAATTGCAGATATTACGGCGGCTCTTCGGGATGAAAATGTTTCTTTGCGGATCATGTTGCAAAAGGGCAGTGAACAGGACGGAAGTGTTTATATTATTATGGTTACCCATGAAGCCTATGAGAAAAAAGTCATGAATGCGCTTGATAGAATTAATGGGCTTGCATCGGTTATTGATAAAGCACTGGCAATTCGTATTGAGAATTTGTAAAAGAAGTTTTAGAGTGTAATTTTAAATTGAGAAGTTAGGAAAAAATATGTCCTTTGTGTCAAATCTGGATCGTCTACTTGTTTTAGACCTTGTCCGTGTAACAGAGGCCGCTGCGGTTTCTGCGGCTAAAATGGTTGGGAGAGGTGACGAGAAGGCTGCGGATGCTGCTGCTGTGGATGCTATGCGCCGTGCCTTGAATAAAATGGATATTCAAGGTCGTGTCGTTATAGGCGAAGGCGAGCGGGATGAGGCTCCGATGCTTTATATTGGCGAAGAGGTCGGTTCTGGTAATGGGCCAAAGGTTGATATTGCGCTTGACCCCCTTGAAGGCACCACCATTGCGGCAAAGGCCATGCAAAATTCTTTAGCCGTTATCGCTATTGCCGAAGAGGGGCAGTTGTTAAATGCCCCAGATGTTTATATGGATAAAATTGCGGTCGGCCCTGGCTTAAAAAAAGGTATTGTTGATCTTGATATGACAACAGAAGAAAATATTAAGGCCGTTGCTAATGCCAAAGGCTGTTCTGTACATGATATTTTGGTCTGTGTTTTGGATCGACCACGACATGCCAAGCTCATTGGTGAAATTAGGGACGTTGGCGCTCGGGTTAAATTGATCGGTGATGGTGATGTTGCCGGTGTTATTGATACAACAAATCCTGAAACAAGCGTGGATATATATATGGGCTCAGGCGGGGCACCAGAAGGGGTTTTGGCTGCAGCGGCTTTGCGTTGTATCGGCGGGCAAATGCAGGGTCGTTTGATTTTCCGCAATGATGACGAACGGGCACGAGCCTATAAGTGGGGTATTACGGATCTTAATCGGAAATATTCTACAGAAGAAATGGCAAGCGGTGATGTCATCTTCGCTGCAACTGGTGTAACGGATGGCTATTTGCTGCGTGGTGTTCATAAAACGGTAAATGGCAAGGGCTATACAACGGAATCTGTGGTCATGCGCTCAAAAACAGGCACCGTTCGTTGGGTCAAGGGTGAACATCATAACAATTACAAAAAAGAGTAATAATCAAGACAATCAAGAAGAGTTTGTTCTTGGGGTTGAACAATCCGTGACAAGGCGGGCTTGGGTGCAAAGACCTGCCGAATATCGTGTCATACAGGCCATTGCACAACAACATAATCTGCCTGAAATAATCGCTCGTGTTGTGGCGGGACGGGGTATTGATCTTGAACAATCAGGCGATTTTTTAAATCCTACATTGCGCACATCCCTACCTGATCCTTCACAATTTAAGGATATGGATAAGGCCTGCGCCCGAATTGTCGAGGCCATTGAACAAGGACAGAAAGTGGCTGTTTTTGGCGATTATGATGTGGATGGAGCCACGTCATCCGCTCTTTTGAAACGGTTTTTTCGCTCAATATCGCAAGATTTGATGGTTTATATTCCCGACCGTATAAAGGAAGGTTACGGCCCCAATATAAAGGCTTTCCTTGATCTTAGGGCGAAGGGGGTGGATCTTGTCGTCACCGTTGATTGCGGCACGGTATCCTTTGAGCCAATAACAGCAGCAAATGAGGCAGGGCTTGACGTGATTGTTATCGACCATCATCAGGCAGAACCAAGCTTGCCCCGTGCTGTGGCTGTTGTCAATCCAAACCGTATCGACGAAAATGATGGTTATGGGCATTTGGCGGCGGTTGGGGTTGCTTTTATTTTTGTGGTTGGGATTAGCCGGCTTTTGCGGCAAAAGGGATGGTATGAAACCCAGAAAATTACAGAACCTGACCTATTAAATTTACTTGATCTGGTGGCACTTGGCACGATTTGTGATGTAGTGCCCTTGGTTACTATTAACCGTGCCTTGGTCACACAGGGTTTAAAAGTCATGGCAAGACGAAGCAATGCGGGTATTAAGGAGCTTGGGGACATATCGGGCATCAAAGAGGAGCCTGGCACCTATCATGCGGGTTTCTTGATTGGGCCACGGGTTAATGCAGGGGGTAGAGTGGGGCGGGCCGAAGCTGGTTCCCGTATCCTAAGCACGGACGATACAATAGAGGCTGCAGAACTCGCAAAAGAATTGCATCACTATAATGCCGAACGTCAGGCTATCGAACATTTGGTTTTGGAACAGGCCATGAATCAAGTTGCGGCGAATATTGGCCCCGCAGGCGAGGTGCCACCCGTTATTATCGCCTATGCTGAAGGATGGCATCCGGGCGTTATTGGCATTGTTGCAGGACGCTTGAAAGAATTTTATCAAAGACCCACGATAATTATTGCCATTGATGATAATGGGATAGGCAAGGGGTCAGGACGTTCAATTTATGGGGTCGATCTTGGAGCGGCCGTTACAGCGGCCCGTCAGGCGGGTCTTATCTCCGCTGGGGGTGGGCATGCCATGGCGGCTGGCCTTACGATTGATTCTACCTTCATGGAAGAATTTCGAACCTTTATGAAGAATAGAATGGCAAAATCCGTGAGCGATGCTACGGCGGGTCTTACCATGAAGCTTGACGGCGTCTTGACGGCAACTGCTATAACTGCTGATTTGGTGGATCAACTGAATAGAGTTGGTCCTTACGGTCAGGGTAATGCTCAGCCTCGATTTGCTCTTGGTAATATGACGGTGCAATATGCGGATATTGTGGGTCAAAATCACGTAAAATGCACCTTGAAGGGTGGAGACGGGGCAACAATTAAGGCTATGGCCTTTCGGGCATCGGATCAGCCACTTGGACAGCTTATTTTGTCCTCTCGGGGGCGAAAAATTCACGTGGCGGGAACTTTGCGTAATAATAGCTGGAATGGTACGGTTTCTGCGGAAATGTTCATTGATGATGCGGCTGTGGTTTGATGGGTTTTAAAAAAAAACTTTATTTCCTAAAAAACCTGTTGACCGAAGGTGTCTGAACAATTACAACCACCTCACTGAACAAGATGGCCCCTTCGTCTAGCGGTTAGGACGCGGCCCTTTCACGGCTGAAACACGGGTTCGATTCCCGTAGGGGTCACCAACTATAACTTTGGTGATTTTTTTTATTTTCATCTTGTCCTCTTGGCCTTTGTGGCGGGGTAGCTCAGCTGGTTAGAGCAGCGGAATCATAATCCGCGTGTCGGGGGTTCAAGTCCCTCTCCCGCTACCAATTAATTATGATGCCCTGCTCTCTGAAAACTGGACCCCCTTTAGGGGGTAAGGTCACTCATTTATTGTTGGAGGCGATAATCGTTCTGAAAGTGAGATTTATGCGTGGGTTACTGACTTTCACCGTGGGGGGTAAGCGATGGTACCAGTGGGATTGGGTTGCGCCTTTCATAACAAGTAAGCTACCATGTTGTAGAAATATGGAGACGGTTTCTTTGGTTTGTTTATGCTTAAAGGCAAATTTTCGTTCAGCACCAAAGCTTAAGGAAGCAATGGCACCGTTTTTCTTAAGATCTTTTTCTGCGTCACTATGCCACGCCATTCCCTCTGTGCCATCATGATAGAGGTTAAGCAGACAGGCGTTAAAACTTTCCCCTGTTTTTTGCTCGACTAAACTTTTCAGTTCCAATAACTCTTCTGTCCAGGGCAATGCCCGTTTTGTGGTGTTGGAATATGTATATTCAAACGGTTGACCAGCGTACCAGGCCACTTTCCGTTTGGTGATAATATGTTTGCCGTGGATGAAGGCTTCATCATTTTTCCAGTCAATATTATTGAGAAGATTTTCCAAATAAAGATCGGCGTCCTGAAAGGTGATTATTCTACCATAATAATTGACGACCCCATCTTTGGGGAGGAGATTTTCTGATGGGTTGATGAGATGATTAAATAAATTCATATTTTAACTTACCGCATCGTGAAATATGACACCTGCCGTATGGCGTATGCCCTCATGAACTTCGCTGACACCATGCCGCATATTGGCGCGGTAATATCCTTTACTGCCCTTTACGGGTCTGAAATGAGTGGTCAAAATAACCATGTCACCTTTTTGAGGTCTCAGGACGATGGCTTTTGATTGCGCTCTTGGGACTTGTTGTGTCAGCACAAGCTCACCGCCTGTGAAATCTAAGACGGGATCATTGAGCATAAAGACGGTTTGGAGCGGGAAATAAATATCGCCGTATAAATCCTGATGCAGGGTATTAAAACCTCCCTTGCCATATTTCAAGATTAAGGGCGTTGGCTTTAACTGACCCTTTGCATGACAACTCGCTTGTAACTCTTGAAAATTATCTGGAAACCTCTTATCGATTTCCAGAATTTTCATCCATAAATTGGCGATAGGAGCCAGCTTGGAATAAATGCCTTCCCTGATCGACTGGATAATATTCGGCAGGGGATAGTCAAAATATTTATATTCCCCTAATCCAAATCGGTAACGTTCCATCACCACGCATTTACGGTATCCGTCTGGATGGCTATATTGGTTGATCAGTGTTTGACATTGTTCATCGGATAGAAATTTTGGGATAATAGCATATCCTTTATCATTCATCTCATCGGATATTTTCTGCCAATCAATGGCCTCTATTTTGCGATTGATATTGGTCATATGGATGTTTCTTTTTTTAGAAGTTGTTGTTTTCTCTCCACTCCCCAACGGTAGCCTGAAATCGAGCCGTCACTTCGGACAACACGGTGACAGGGAATGGCAACGGCAATAGCATTGGCCGCACAGGCTCCTGCAATGGCTCTTACAGCCTTTGGCGCACCGATCTTCCTTGCGACCTCGGCATAACTCACGGTCGAGCCAATGGGGATTTCACAGAGTGCTTGCCAAACGCGTTGCTGGAAGGCCGTACCCCTAATATCCAAAGGCAAGTCCAGACCCAATTGAGGGGTTTCGACAAACCCCACCACCTTCGCTACCCACTCATTAAATGAACTGTCACCGCTATGTAGCAACGCATCTGGAAACCTGTCTTGTAAATCTTGTGCCAATGCGTCAGGATCATCACCCATCAAAATAGAGCAGATCCCCGTAATGCTCCCCGCGACCAAAATAGATCCTAAGGTCGTCTCGCCAATCGCAAATTGAATTTTTTCGCCCTTGCCGCCAGCGCGAAATTTTGATGGTGTCATCCCTAATGTCTTATATGATTCCGCATAAAACCGCCCATTTGAATTATAGCCTGCGTTATAAATGGCTTCGGTCACGTTGCTCGTTTTGGGTAATTCGTCTCGCACCCGACCAGCGAGGTGTGCTTTGGTATAAGCTTTTGGGGTTACCCCAGTTATGCTTTTGAATATCCGGTGAAAATGGTAAGGGCTCATGGAAACGGATTTTGCAAGAAACTCAAGGCTTACGGTTTCTTCTGAAGTTTCAATGATCCGACAAGCTTCAGTCACAGCGGCAGCTTGTCGTACGGCAAGAGCAGGTTCATTTGGACGACAACGTTTGCAAGGACGGAATCCTGCCTTTTCTGCATCAGTATAGGTCAAGTGAAAGGCAACGTTTTTTCGCAAAGCCAACCTGGCTGCACAGGACGGACGACAGTAAACCCCCGTTGTTTTTACAGAATAATAAAAATGACTATCTGCGTTTTTGTTACGGGTTTCAATAGCTGCCCATTGGTCTTCTTCGCTGGTAAATTCCTGCATTGATGATGCCATGATATTTTACTCCTTACAAAATAAGTGTATCTCAATTTTGTCTATATTGTTAAATGGTAATTTCATTGAAAGAAGGGCATGACCCGCCTCTTGCATTTTGTAGCTCTGGCGACATTCCATTGGCATCCAATGCGCCGTTTTGAAAGACCAGTACTTCATCTGTAGGTATGCTCAGTATTCTAATTTCTTGCATTAATCATTTCCGTTCGAGTTGTGATTGCATCAGTCAAAAATATTTATGATATTATGAGACGTTCAATTCGATGATAAATATAGTGAAGCTTGTTGTCGCTCCGTTTCTTGCTTTTGAATTTTTTCGGGCACTGAGATGTAAATTTTTCATAGTATAAAAAGAATTGTCTGTGTGTGTATTTAGGGTGTAAACTCTCATAAAATTATGCAGAATGTATTATATGAGTTTACAACCCAATATTCTTATCGCAGATGACCATCCTTTATTTCGGATTGCTTTGAAACAAGCTGCTGAGAGTGCCTTTGATGATGTCGTTATACATGAGGCTGGTTCAATTGATGATATTATGACGTTATTGGGAAAGGGATTTGTTCCTGACCTTCTTTTGCTTGATCTGCAAATGCCAGGATCTATTGGTTTTTCAGGTCTTATTTATCTTCGTGGTCATTATCCCGAAGTGCCTGTCGTTGTGGTTTCTGGAAATGATCAAGATAAAAATATTGCAAAGGCAATGAGTCATGGGGCTTCCGGATTTATTCCGAAATCAACAGATCTGCCTGATATGGCGGAGGCAATTAGAACAATTGTTAATGGTTCATTTTGGGTGCCACCTTATTTTGTGGCACAAAATAATGGTATTCAGGATGAAGAAATATCCATTGCTGAAACTGTGGCCTCTTTAACCCCGCAACAATTTCGTGTTTTTAGCTATTTATCAGAAGGTATGCTGAATAAGCAAATAGCTTATGAAATGGGTGTTGCAGAAGGTACCGTTAAAGCGCATGTTACAGGAATATTAAAAAAATTTGGTACCTATAGCCGAGGACATCTTATAATTGCCGCTCAGAGATTGGATGTTGAAGAATTATCTGAATGAAGAGTTGATTATTTGCGATAGATAGTTTGGCTGCTTATGAGGGCTCGGAGGGCGGCTGATTTCACAGGCTTTCGCATGAATTTATAGCCCTGTTCCTCGGCACTTCTTTTTACCGCTTCTGTATGATCTGCAGAAATTATTATACCGGGTGGAGAAGGGGTTAATCTGGACCGAAGAATATTCAATGTATTAATGCCTGTTTCTTTATTATCAAGATGATAATCTGCCAGAATGATATGGGGAATAAATTCGCTAAATTTATTGCTATACTCATTTATCGAGCAACAACAGACGACATTACAGCCCCAATTAGAGAGTAAAATTTCCATACCCTGTAAAATATCTTGGTCATTATCAATGCATAAAATTTTGAGATTTAAAAAATCAATATTAAAGATAGGTTGTGTTTTAGATGCGGGGATGCCATCTGTTGAATTTCGTTTTGCCGTACCAAGAGGAAGGATCACACTAAAGACTGAGCCATGTCCGAGCTTAGACTTAACGATGAGATCATGGTCAAGCAATCGACAAATGCGTTCTACAATTGCAAGACCAAGTCCCAATCCCTTTTCGCTGTTTTTTGGGCTGTTTTTTAATTGCTTGAATTCTATGAATATTTCTTCATATTTATTTTCAGATATACCACAGCCGGTATCCCATACCTGTATTTCCAACTGACCGCCTTTCCTTCTGCGACAGCCAAGAAGAATGCGTCCTTTATTATTTGTATATCGAATGGCATTACTTATAAAGTTCTGTAAAATTCTTCTGAGAAGTTTTGGGTCGCTATATATTATCGCTCCAGAGGGGATCATTTTAAAGTCAATATCTTTGCCCCGAGCAATAGCGGTAAATTCAAAGTTAAGTTCTTGCAACAAAGTCTCAATGGGGAACTCAGATGTATGTTGTTGCAGCACGCCAGCATCTAACATGGAAATTTCCAGTAGACCGTCCAGAAGCCCTTCAACCGCATTTAAACTACTACCCAGATGATCAATCAATGGCGAGATATTATTATCTTTATTTTTTTCTGAAAGAGCAGACGTAAATAATCGTGCAGCATTAAGAGGTTGCAATAGGTCATGACTTGCAGCAGCAAGAAAGCGAGTTTTACTGATATTGGCTTTTTCTGCCTCTGCTTTAGCCATTTCAAGCTCACGTGTGCGTTCCATCACTCTTTGTTCTAATAATTCATTGGTTTTAAGTAAGGTTTCAGCGGCTTGTTTGTGGATGGTGATATCACTGTAACTGGTTACAAATCCTCCTCCGGGCAGGGGATGACCATGGAATTCAATAACAGAACCATTGGCGAGCGTGCGTTCATAATTATATTTCGTTCCCTTATAGAGATGATCAAGTCGTTTTTGGACTTGATCATCTAAATTTTGATCCCCAAAATACCCCTGTTCTGCATTATATTTTATGATATCGCCAACGAAGCGCCCTGCATAGACAAGGCCCTCTGGGTAATTAAACATCTCTAAATACCGTTTATTCCAAGCGACCAGATACAAATCCTTATCTACAACGCTAATGCCAACATTGATATTTTCCAAAGATTTTTGCAAAAGTGCGCGGTTTGACCGAAAAACTTCTGAGGCCTCATCAACAATAGAGACGAAATCGTCTAATTGCATATCTTGCCCTTGAAGGCTTGTATTAATCACGACCCTTGCTGTTGCGGAACCAATTACTCCCGCCAAAAGATGTTCGGTAAAAATAATTAAGTCATCATGAGCTAAACTATTGGGGGATATTGTTTCATTTCGCTCAGCTGCAAAATTAGAGAAAGCTTGACGTGCCTGTATTGTTCCGACAAACCGTTCTCCTAGTGCCATTAGATCAGAAGCCTTGGCAGAAGAACGTATTAGTAGGCTTTGTTCTTTCTTGCCATCAAAATCGCTATCCACATAGGTCGCCGCCTGAATATGTTCGATCAGACTATGTCGGCTGAGCCGAGATATGATAATAAAACATACCAGATTAAAGCCTAGGCTCCAAATTAGGCCATGGGTGACATGGCTTATACCTGAAAGGGCAAATAGGCTTTCCGGACGCAGAAACGTGATATTGAACAGGCCATTATCCAATATGGTTGATGGTATCCAACCTGCTCGCGCAATAAGAGGTATAAAAAGTGTATAACACCACATAAAGAAACCAGCACAAAGCCCTGCTATGGCGCCTTTATGGGTGGCTGACTTCCAATATAAACCACCAATGATAGATGGCGCAAATTGAGCAGCTAATACCATTGAAAGGAGGCCAATGGAGGCTAAGGCATCAAAGCTTACCACCATGCGATAATAGAAATAAGCCAGAAACATAATGGTGATTATAGTTATTCTACGGAGCAGTAATAACATCCAACTGATGTCTTTGCGTTCATCCAGTTTTAACCACTTCATCCGTAGGATGATAGGCATAATAACATCGTTGGATACCATGGTGCTAAGTGCTACAGCTCCGACGATAACCATACTTGTGGCGGCGGATAATCCGCCAATAAATGCTAATAGGGCGAGATCTGTACGGCCTACGGTCAGCGGCAGGGTAAGTATGTAAAAATCTTGGTTCGATCCAGCGGCGGGGGTTAGTAACCCTGCGGCGGCAACTGGAAATATAAATAGGCTCATACCCAAAAGATAAATCGGAAATAACCAACGTGTAAGGCGAATATCACCTGGTTCTGAATTTTCTACGACAAGCACATGAAACTGTCGAGGTAGGCAGAATATGGCGGCCATGCCGAGAACAACAGATGTTAGAAAGCTATTGTTGCTGCTGCCTATTTTGAAAATTTCTTGAATCTCTGTATCTTGCGCTATACGGTTTGATATATCACTGAAACCGTTAAAAAGGCTATAAGTGATGAAGAGGCCGACGATGGTGAATGCGGCGAGCTTAACTATGGATTCAAAGGCAATGGCTAACATCATACCTTCGTGATGTTCATTAGATTTAATATTTCTTGTTCCAAATAAAATCGTAAAAAGTGCCATCAAAGCTGCAACAAAAAGAGCGGTATCCTCCCAAATAGATATGTTGTCAAAACCTTGAACCATTTTTCCGATAAGCACATTATAGCTCGTTGAAACGGCTTTCAGCTGTAATGCAATATAGGGTATGACCCCCATGGCTGCGATAAGGCTCACCAAAATAGCCAATTGTTGTGATTTACCATAACGTGACGAGAGAAAATCTGCGACAGAGGTTATGTTTTGTTTTTTACTGACCGTTATTAGTTTAATGAGAAAGGGCCAGCCTAAAATTAATACGATGATTGACCCCAGATAAGTTGGTGCCATGATCCAACCCGTGGCAGCAGTTTGTCCCGATGTGCCAAAGAATGCCCACGACGTACAATAAACTGCCAAAGTGAGGCTATAGATTATAGCTCTGTATCTACTCTTGGGTCGATCCATGGGTTGGGCAAGATAACGTTTGTCACCATAATAAGCGATGGCAAACAATAAACCTACATATCCCAATGAAACTGTAATGATGACCCAATTTTGGAGCATATTAATTCCTATTTTACGGGAATTTTAATCATCCCCTGTTCAACTTTAATCTGAGACATTATAGGAGAAGGTAAAATTATGGGTAGATGTTTTTCACTTAAATCTTCCAGATTGCCGTTATCATCAAATGCTCTGGGTGTTGTCCATACAACCTGGCTATCTGGCAATGACGTATTCTGTGTCATATGGTCATACATTAAATCAAGCGATGATAATAAATAATGATGTAAAGGGATATAGCGGCTATTAAAACCAGCAAGTGCATTGAAGGCATCAAAATGATGAGCATTACTGATTTCATAATAGTGTAAATTGCTATTGTCACCCTCGATGAGTTTATTCAGTCCTAAATAGGCTCGTGAAGAATGATTAACATGGATAAGGGCGTCGGACTGTCCATGAACAATGATTGTTGGTTTTCCATGCAAATTGGCTGTGTGATAAGTTTCCTTTATACCTTGTTGAACGCGCAATGCCTGTTCATTCTTCCCTGTCATTAAATCGCGGAAACATAAAGCATAATCAATGGGGAGTTTTAGCTCAGTTGGAGCAAAAACTAATCCTGATACGGGGGCGATCCCACCTGATTGTGAAAAGGTTGCCGCCATTTCAGCTTTGCTTTGTACAACAGCCTGTCCTGTTGTGTTAAGTTTGGCATAACTCAAACCGCACAGATTATCCATAACAGAAAAATAGCCATAGGCATTGCTATAATTCACAGCAATTGTCGCCCAAAGGTTGATTGCTACATTTATGGGGCCTAAGGCACGGGTCTCATCAAGAATACCCATTTCGCGGATTTTTGAGACGGATTGTTCAATTTGTGTTTCGAGGCTATCGGCCGTTAATAATCCTCTTTCTTTGAGCATGCTACAATGTGCAATAAGGATTTTCTTTGCGGCGGGGTTGCCGGCCACGCCAAAAGGAGCGTTTAGAACATCTTCGCTGAGAACGGCACAGGGTTGATATAGATTAAGTAGAGTGCTGTAATCATATATATTTATACTGTGGTTTGTTAAGGGTTCTTGATCGCCCATCTGTATGACAAAGTTATTATTTTTTGGCAGTGGTATATTTGGTTCCGCTACAACAACCGCATCAATTAGTCCTGTTTTATCCTGTTCTGCGGCCAAAAGTGAACTATGGCCACCTTGAGAAATACTGGAACTAATCACCAGTGTATTTTCTGGGGTGAATTGATTTTTGTTTTCGGAAAATTCTTTATTCATGACAAAAAAAGCAAACTTGATGGATGCAAGAACATACTGTCCCCAATTTTTCTCATCATTTAAACCAGAATGAGCATGTTGTATTGCAACGCGATTGGGGTATTTCTCATTATAGTCTTTTAGTTCAGATGTAAGCGGCACAGTGAAACTTGATCTATCTCCAGCCGTAACAGCATCAATTAATTGTCCTTGCAGATCAAAAACCTTACCGCTGGTGAGATAGTGAAAGCCTGTTCCCGTCCCCTTGTCTGTGTAGGCGATGGCACAGCCTTTTTTTAAGGCCCATTCCCCTACAGTTCCGATAGCGCCATATATACCCCGCGAACCTGAGGATGGTCCCGTAATCAAACAAGGTTCTTTACGATTAAAATTGTCTGGTATCTGTACCATAAGGGTAACATTTTGATGATTGGGGGTAAGCTTCATGAAGCTGAGATATTCAATCCCCGCTATTTTACCTTGGTCATTTTTATTCCCCACGTTGGGTCCTGTTATACGTCCAAACCCGCCTGATGTTGTGGTGTCATTTAACGCTCTATAATTGGAATAAATAGCATAGGTTCTAAGTTCTGCGGGGGTTGGTATGTCGGCATTCTTAAAAGTTGGCGGAATGGATGATTGCAACCCTTTAATTCCAAGACCGCCAGTAAGTAAATCATCCGATATTCCATCATATTGGACACGAACCATATCACCAACAAGGAAATCTGGCGCCTGTGAGGTCTCAGATTTTTTCATATCACAAGCCCCAAGGGATAATCCTATAAAGACCGTTGATGTTATTAAGGTAATTTTTATCATATCAAAAATAATCCTATAGCTATTATTACCCCCAACACTGGCACAATAACAGTCAGTGCCGCAAGAGGGGCATAAGCAGTTTTATGTTTTTCGCCACAAATGGCTCTAATGGTAGTGACAACATATCCATTATGGGGAAGGCTGTCTAATGCTCCTGAAGATATAGCGACAACTCTGTGTAGGGCATCTGGATCGACTCCAAGGTCAAGATAATGCGGTGCGAGAACAGGTAAGGCTATAGATTGTCCACCCGATGCAGAACCCGTAAGACCTGCAATCACACTGACGGCAACGGCGGCACCAATTAATTCATGACCTGGCAAACTGGTCATAGCATTCACAATAATCGCAAATGATGGGGATGCTTTTGCTACTGTTCCAAAACCGACAACGGCGGAAGTATTACCGATTGCAACCAAAGCACCTGCTGTTCCTGCTGATAATGCGCCCTCTAAATTCTTAAAAACTTTCCAATTGATGATTATGGTGCTCAATACACCACTTGTTAGTGCAAGCAATAATGCGGATTGTTTTAAAGTATCATGGAAAGCAAAGGACACCCCCAAAACCAAAACAAGGGGTAACATGCTTAAGAATGGATTGGGCAGATTATCATTCGTTGCAATTATCGGGTCATTGGGGCGTTCATCGTAGCATTCTCCAGTTGCGACAGCTTTTGTGATCATACGGCGTAACCACCAAAATCCAAAACTGGCCATAAATAAGGCTACCACGATACTGACCTGCCAACCGGAATAAAGTGTTGTGTTCAGAAATTTTATGGGGATGACATTCTGTATCTCTGGTGATCCAGCGGATGTCATGGTGAATGTGACAGAACCAAATGCCATCGCAGCGGGAATGAACCGTCGAGGCAAATTCGCTTGTTTAAAAAGACTGAGCGCCATTGGATAAACAGAAAAAGCCACCACAAAAAGGCTGACCCCGCCATACGTCATGACGGCGCAGGCTGCAACAATAGCAAATACCGCATGATTTAGACCCAACTTTCCAACGATCCAATGAGAGATGCTATCGGCGGCACCGCAATCTTCCATGACTTTTCCGAAAATAGCCCCTAGTATAAAAATAGGAAACCATGAAGCAATAAAACCTGAAAAACCATCCATGTAGCTTGCCACATAATTGGCCTGTCCTTGCTCGGCTAATTGAGGAAGTAAAGCCATGCCACCCATTACAGCTACAAAAAGTGCTGATAAAGGGCCCGCTATCATAACATTCACACCCCGAATGGTAAGAATGATAAGTATCAATAGGCCACCAATTAACCCAATCATGCTTAATGATTCAATCATTGTAATTCCAAATAGTTTATAAATTTCAATAGGATGATAAAAAATATCCCTAAGTTATCGGATATAATGGAGTTTTTTTTGTGCATTAATCTATATGGACTATGGTCTATGGTCACAGAACCAGGTGAGCATGTTAGATTATACGAAATATTTGGTTTGTTTAATTGCAAATATATGTTTTTACGTAACACAACGGATAACAAAACAACTGGGAGAAAATTCTTGAAACAGAATCTATCAATTAAATTATTAACTTCGATATCACTTGGCGCACTTATACTGACATCGGGTGGTGTTCAGACGTCTATTGCGGCGGAAGAGAAGGTAACCTTAGAAGAGATTACAGTAACGGCACGCCGTCGTGATGAGAGTTTGCAGAGCGTGCCTATTGCTGTAACAGCCTTTAGCGCAGCAGATCTTGACCGTCGTGGTATTTCAGATATTACAGAGCTTGCCCAAAGCGCACCAAGTGTCACACTAGAGGCTTCGCGGGCAACCAATTCAACACTAACAGCATTTATTCGAGGTGTGGGACAACAGGATCCTCTTGCGGGATTTGAGGGTGGCGTTGCGATATATTTAGATGATGTTTACTTAGCACGACCACAGGGAACCCTGCTTGAGGTTTATGACGTGGAACGTATTGAAATTTTACGGGGACCTCAGGGAACATTATATGGCCGTAATGCGGTGGGCGGTGCCATTAAATATGTAACAAAACGCTTGTCAGACGAGCCTAGTGTGTCGGTACGGGGATCTTTTGGCACATACAGTCAAATTGATGGTGTGGTTTCAGCCTCTGTGCCCTTAAGTGACACATTGCGCATTGGCGGTGCTATTGCATCACTGAACCGAAATGGATTTGGTGAGAATATAACAACAGGCGTTGATAACTACGATAAAAAAATTCTCGCATTCCGCGGTAGCCTTGAATTTGAGCCTTCGGAAGATGTTTTTATCCGTATATCCGGGGATTATAGTGATGATGATTCTAACCCACGTTATGGGCATCGGCCTTATGTAGGGGCTTATGGTAGCGATCCCGTTTTGAGTGATGTTTATGATACCACTGCTGGGGCTGCAACGAATGCTTCTACGGCGGGAATCGATGGAAATAACGAAGTTAAGGCCAAAGGTATCCATGGGTTGCTGGAATGGTCGCTTAATGAAAATGTGATATTGAAATCCATTACAGCTTACCGCGAAGATTATACAGAATCCGTCATTGATTTTGATGGCCTCGCCGTAGATGATATGGACGCGGCTGTTATTTATGATAATCAGCAATTCAGTCAAGAATTCCAACTTTCCTATAGCAGTGAAAAACTGAATGGTTTGATTGGTTTTTATTATCTAGATGCTTCTGCCTCCAATGATTTTGACGTTGTTCTAGGTCAGTTGGGTCGTGTTTATTACGCAACGGAATTGACGGCTTATACTGGTGGTGTCGTTGATACAAAAGCCTGGTCTGTCTTTGGTGAATTCAGTTACGATTTTACAGAAGATTTATCGCTTACCTTAGGTGGACGTTATACTAATGATAAACGGTCAGCGGATGTTTTACGGCAAACATTCTTAGGGGCACCATCTACATTTTTTGGCAATAATAGTGCCCTCGCCATAGCCACAACCAGCAATTTTGATAATAGTCGGACTTTTAAAAAGTTCACACCTCGTGTGGTATTAGATTATAGAATTAATGATGATGTAACCACTTATGCGTCATTTTCAAAAGGCTTTAAGGCGGGTAGCTTTGATCCGCGCGGGGCTAGTGTGAATGGCAGTCATCCAGATGTGGAAAATGGTTTTGCCCCCGAAAATCTTACAACATATGAAGTAGGCTTAAAATCTACCTTTGCAGAAGGACGGGCGCGGGTGAATATTGCGGCCTTCTATAGTGACTATGCCGACATGCAAATTCCTGGCTCTCTTCCTATTGATACAGATAATGATGGGATTAACGATGGCTTTGTTGGTACAGTGACCAATGCGGGTAAGGCGACGATCAAGGGGGTGGAAATGGAAGGTACCTTACTTATCTCAGATGGTCTCGTCATACAGGGTAATGTGAGCATTCTGGATGCGAAAATTGATCAATGGCTATTAAATGGAGTGAATGTTGCGGCGGATCGTGCGGTTCAAAATACCCCAGAATTCATGTCGTTTCTTGGGGCAACCTATACTGTGCCATTAGCTGAAGGCGAAATTTCCTTCTCAGGAAGCTGGTCGCATAAGGGATCAGTCGTTCAGTTTGAAACACCGGTGTCAGAAATTGATCAGGATGCTTACAGTCTGTTTGATGCTAGCATAGTCTGGGTCAGTGACGATAATACATGGAGCGTTGGTCTGCATGGCAAGAACCTGTCTGATACAAGATATAAAACGGCGGGATATAACTTCCCTACCTTGGGTCTGGAAAATAATATAACCGTCTTTTACGGCGCACCAAGAACCGTTACTGTCACAGCAGGGTATAAATTTTAATCAAGAACAGGGTATTAAGGGAGAGGCGGCTTTTGCCGCCTTTTTCCGTCTTTTTGCACAAAAGGTGACAGCGTAAATTTGTTTCTAGCATCACTTTGTTAGGCAGTTTCATCTTCAGTAATTTTTTTTGCCAGATGGATTGTCTCAATAGCTTTTGCCCTGCTATTTCTTATTTTTATGTTTAGCATCTCTACGACGAAGGAAAAAGCCATAGCGAAGTAAACGTAACCTTTTGGTATATGAACATCGAAACCTTCTACGATAAGAGTGAAACCTATCAGTATCAAGAAAGACAGCGCCAACATTTTAATTGTAGGGTTCGCATCTACAAAATCACCTATTGGTTTTGCAGCTACAAGCATAACGCCGACCGATGCAACTATTGCTATAACCATTATGCTTAGATGATCTACTAATCCTACAGCAGTTATGACAGAATCAAGTGAAAACACGACATCAAGGAGAGCAATTTGAATGAGTATCGAGAAATACCCAGGGGCAGCAACCTGTTCCTTTGATGTTTCTTGGATCTCGAAACTACCGTGTATTTCATGGGTGGATTTAGCGAGAAGAAAAATCCCGCCTATAACTAGAATAATGTCTCTACCAGATATTTCAAACCCGAACGCAGTGAACAAAGGCTCAATTAAGCCCATAATCCATGCCAAGCTGAAAAGCAGTAATAACCGACTTCCCATGGCTAAAGAGAGGCCAATCTTTCGAGCCTTAGCTCTCTGTTTTTCTGGCAATCTGCCAACAAGTATTGATATAAAAATTATATTATCTATACCAAGAACAACCTCTAAAGCCATTAGGGTTGCCAATGCTACCCACGCCTCTGGGCTTACAATCCACTCAAACATTCATTCTTACTCCGTATATGTTCTTTTTGTGCCGCCTTTATCAATTGGAGCATGTAGAGGAAAGCACATCAGTGCTACCAAGACAACCTCTTGATTCTGGTAATTTATGTTTCACACTATAATTGCCCCAGTTCTTTTTATATTTCTCCCTAAAATAAACCCTGAACAAGGCCGCCTTCATCCACCTCGATATGATTTGCCGCTGGAACACGGGGCAGACCTGGCATGGTCATAATGTCACCGCAAACAACCAGAATAAATTCGGCACCATTGGACAAGCGCACCTCTCGAATGGGAACTACATGATCCTTTGGGTTGCCCTTTAAATTTGGATCGGTGGAAAAGCTATATTGGGTTTTTGCCATACAAATAGGATAGTGACCCATGCCCTGTTCTTGAAATTGTTTAATCTGGGTTCTGATATTTTGATTGGCAACGACCTCTCTTGCACCGTATATTTCCTGCGCAATGGTCTGAATTTTTGTCCATAGAGAAATATTATCATTATAGAGAGTATGAAAGGTGCTTTCGCGATCATCAACCATATTCACCACATGATGGGCAAGGTCAATGGTACCCGCACCACCATCGGCCCAATGGGTGGCCTCTATTGCTTTCACACCGATAGTCGCACATTCCTCGATCACGCATTTCACCTCTGCGTCGCTATCGGTGGGAAAGCGGTTGATGGCCACAACAACGGGCACGCTAAATTTTCCGATATTTTCCACATGACGCTTTAAATTATTCAGACCTTTTTTGACCGCCGTCACATTTTCCGATTCAAGATCATTCTTTCCAATCCCCCCATGCATCTTAAGGGCTCGAATGGTTGCCACAAGAACTGCAGCATCGGGTTTTAGGCCTGCCTTACGGCATTTAATGTTAAAGAATTTTTCCGCCCCAAGATCAGCTCCAAAGCCTGCCTCTGTTACAACGTAATCCGCCATTTTAAGGGCAGCCTTTGTGGCAATAACCGTATTGCAACCATGGGCGATATTGGCAAATGGCCCTCCGTGAACAAAGGCTGGCGTATGTTCCAAGGTTTGAACAATATTGGGCTGTATGGCATCCTTTAACAAGGTGACCATCGCACCATCGGCCATGACCTCCCTAGCATATACGGGTTTTTTCTCCTTGGTGTAGCCGATCAATATTTGACCGAGTCTACGGCGGAGATCATCAATGTCGTTGGCAAGACAAAAACAGGCCATGACTTCTGAGGCGGGGGTTATATCAAAACCGCCTTCTCGGGGATAACCATTAGAGATACCACCCTGTGATGTGGTAATTTGCCGTAGCGAGCGGTCATTCATATCCATAACCCGTCGCCACGTGATGCGTCGTGTGTCAAGGCCAGCCTCATTATTCCAGTAAACATGATTATCAATCATGGCGGCAAGCAGGTTATTGGCGGAACTTATGGCGTGAAAATCACCAGTGAAATGAAGATTGATATCCTCCATGGGAATGACTTGGGCATGACCACCTCCCGCAGCACCGCCCTTCATGCCAAAACAGGGGCCAAGTGAGGGTTCCCGAATACAGATCATGGCCCGTTTTCCGATCTTATTTAGGCCGTCACCAAGTCCCACTGTGGTGGTGGTTTTTCCCTCACCCGCAGGCGTGGGTGTAATGGCGGTTACCAATATAAGTTTGCCATTCTTCCTGTTTTTTAGGCTTTCAATATAATCAAGTTTGATTTTTGCCTTGTCATGGCCGTAAGGGATAAGCGCTGAGGCGGGGATATTTATTTTTGCAGCTATGTCTTTGATATCTTGTGCTATGGCTGATCGGGCAATTTCTATATCGCTGAGGGAAGAATTTGAGGCCATTTGTAATTTGTTCCTTAAACTTTTATATAAATTCGAAATCATAATCAAATTTCTCTCATAAGAACAACCACAAAATAGCCATAGAGATTATTTATTATTATCGGCGAAGCAATTGAATAGGTTTAATATTTCTGCTAGCTTGCTTATTCAATAATATATATTTGAGATTATGACACCATCAGAAGATAAAGATAAAAAAGATATAGTTAAAGGCGCAGGTGTTAATTTCCTTGGCTTTATCATTCGTCTAAGTTCAAGGCTTCCTTTTATTTTGCTCGTTATGGCATTGTTTGGCAAAGAGCTTTATGGGCGTTATATTTTCATTATTACAACCGTTGAACTGGGTGCGGCCCTTGCGGTTTTTGGCTTTCGAAGATCATTATTCAAATTTGTTCAAGATCAGAAATATAGAGATGGCCACAGTGTTGAAGAAGTCATTGTTGCGGCATTGATTTGCTCGTTCACAGTGGGTGTTTTGATGATAGCACTCATTACAATGTCTGCCGAACAATTGGCGATCTGGTTTGATTATCCTGAAATGATATCAGGGTTAAAAATGCTTGCTCCGATTATTTTAGTTATATCCATGATGGAAATTCTTTTGGCAGGAACCCGTATTTCCCGGAAAATGAAATATGAGATGATGGCCAGAAGCTTTGTGGAGCCATATATTTTATTGTTTGCTATGTTGGTTTTTTACTTTTTTGACTTTGGCGAAAAGGGATTATTGCTGGCCTATGTGGTTGCAATTTTTGCGGCTCTTCTTATGGCCTTGTGGGGTTGTTTAAAATTATTCAGTTTTAAAAATTTTATTAGGGCAAGACCAAGTCTGTCCATGATTTCTCGTATTTCAAGATTTTCGGCGCCAACGGCCTTTCACGATTTGGCGCTATTGGTGTTTATGAGAATGGATGTTTTTACGGTGAAATTCTTTTTTGCTGAGGGAATTCTTGGAATCTACAATGTGGCTCAGCAAATCACCACCTCTGTTGAAAAAATATATCAAAGTTTTTATCCTATACTGGCGCCTGTTATGGCTAAAAATCTGGTGGAAAAGGATTATGCTGTAGTGGAACGTCAAATGATTATGGTCAGCCGATGGACACTCATGGTTCAAGGACTACTTGTCCTTTTTGCTATTTTTTATGGCGAGGCCTTTATGGGGCTAATTATAAATGGTGATGTGGATAAGGATCTTATGGTTGCAAGCGGAATCATATTGGTATTTTTAATGTTGGGTGAAACCGTCAACGGCGGCTTTGGTATGACGGATATGCCTATACTCTATCGTTTTCCGATTTTTAATCCTATTATTTCCATCGTTATGGTTCCTCTTTATGTGGTGATCGCCGCCGTATTTGTTCGCATATTTGATCTGGGTGTAGAAGGGGTTGCGATGGCTCTATGCTGTATTTACATCCTCATGAATCTTGTCAGAGTGATAACAGTAAGGTGTCTTATGGGCATTAATATGTTGAGATTGAGTCTGTTAAAGGTTGTTCTTGCTGCGGTTGGTTGTTCCCTGTTGTTTAAGGCAATAACAATGGTTTCGCCTGTGGAGTTGCTGCAAAACGGTGGTGCGGCAATGGGTGTGCCATTATTGATGCTGCTTTATATCATATCAATCTTTAGTTTTTGCATGACACGAAATGACAAGGCAAAATTTTTTGCCCGTTTTGGCCGCGAAGAGATTTAAGAAGAGTGGCGGAGAGGGTGGGATTTGAACCCACGATGAGCTTGCACCCATGCCGGTTTTCAAGACCGGTGCATTCAACCACTCTGCCACCTCTCCATAATATAAGATAACAAGGTTGAACTTATCTGAGCACAGGATTTAGCCGATCACCTTAAAGAGGTCAAGAACTGAATTGAACTCATCCACTTATTATTTGAAAAATGCCTTTATATTGTCATCATTTGTCGACATTATAGGCACAAATGCTATAAAAGATTAATATCAAAATATGTCAATAAGGGTAAACAAAGTTGTGATAAAGAATTTGTTTTTGGTCATTCTGCTCTATTCCCAATTTATTGGGCATTATTTATATGCGGATGAAAAAAATATTCCTGATAATCCCCAACCTTTTTCTGAATGGGTTATGGATTTAAAAAAAGAGGTAATGGAACAGGGGGTTTCTGAGGCAACTTTTGACATGGCCTTTAAGGCCATTGAACCCAATCCAAAAATCATTGAGTTAGATCGGTATCAGCCTGAATTCACCCAGTCCTATTTGGATTATATAACAAAAAGAGTGAGCGAAATTCGGATTAATCAGGGTAAAATAAAGCTCATGGAAAATGCCGATTCTCTGAAGGCTGTCGCCGATAAAATAGATGTTCAAGAAAGATTTATTGTTGCAATTTGGGGGATGGAAACCAATTATGGTAGCTATACGGGTGGCTATAACATTATTCAATCGTTGGCCACCCTTGCTTATGATATGCGACGCCCCACTTATTTTCGTACCCAGTTAATAGAGGCTTTGAATATTTTGGAGCAAGGGCATGTTCAGCCTGCGGATTTTACAGGGTCATGGGCTGGAGCCATGGGGCAGGGGCAATTTATGCCCTCAAGCTTCCTTGTATATGCTTATGATTTTGATGGGGATGGTAAGAAAGATATATGGAACAATAAGATTGATGTTTTTGCCTCCATTGCAAATTATTTGAAACAGCATGGATGGAAATCTGACCGTACTTGGGGACGTCAGGTTAAGGTGCCTGATGATGCGGACGCTCTGTGGGAAAAGGTGAAACAAACCGAGGATGTAAAAAATTGTAGCAGAGCGCTGAAATATCACAGCAAACAGTTGACCATGCAAGAATGGCAAGATTTGGGTGTGAGAACGATTTATGGTAGAGATTTGCCCCTTGTTACAGATCAAAATTTTAAGGCATCGATGGTCATGCCCATGGGGAAGGATGGCCCAGCATATTTAACTTATGACAACTTTAGAGCTATTTTAAGCTATAATTGTTCCAATTCCTATGCCTTAGGTGTTAGTTTATTATCGGATGAATTAAAATGATGTTTATGCGCTTTTTTTTTAGTGTTGTTTTTTGTTTATCGCTTGCTGCTTGCAGTACATCTAGAAATATACCCAATACGTCGGCTCCTGCAAACCCAACCTTTAAAATAGGAAATCCTTACAAAGTCTCTGGCAAAATATATCGACCACAAGCAGATCCCAATTATGATAAAGTAGGATTAGCATCGTGGTATGGTCAAAAATTTCATGGATTAAGAACGGCAAATGGGGATATTTTTAATATGAATGATCTTACGGCCGCTCATACAACCTTGCCTATGCCGAGTTATGTCAGGGTAACCAACATAGAAAATGGCCGTTGGTTAATATTGAAAGTCAATGACCGTGGCCCTTTTGTAGGGGATCGTTTGATTGATGTTTCCCGTAGAGCCGCCCAATTATTGGGATTCGAAAAAAAAGGTGTGACCCATGTTAGGGTGCAGGCCGTTAAAGGACCTCGTGGGGAATTGCCCGAACAGATTACGGCAAGCATTTCACCCACTCAAAAAATAATATCTCCTTCAGTTGTCGTCACAGAACAGATTTCGACAAAAACTGAACCCGCAGATAACAGAGATAAAAAAATATATATTCAAATTGGTGCCTATGCCGATCAGAAGAATGCTAAAAAAGTTGTTGATGCTGTGCAACATATCACTACTACTGAATTGGCCGAAGTGGATGTTAATGGACAAAATCTCTATCGTGTGAGAGTAGGACCCCAGTCGTCCTTGGAATTAGCCGAAATTATACTTGGCAAATTATTATCATTGGGTCACAATACTGCCCGTATTATTATGGACTATTAAAATTAATTTAGATCAGAAAAACAAATAATATGAAAAATAAAATGCTTAAAAATATCATAGGAATAGCAATCATAAGTTTGGGATTTGTGAGTGGGCAATATCAAACGCAGGCCGCACAAATAAGCACTCAGGCAAAACAGGCTATTATGGTTGAGGGTTCGACTGGGTCGATTTTATTTGAATATAATGCGGATATGGTCATGTCGCCCTCTTCTATGAGTAAACTAATGACCATCTATCTTACCTTTGAGAGGCTTAGAGATGGCAATATTTTAATGGATGATGAATTCGAGGTCAGTGAGAAGAGTTGGCGCAAATGGCGGTTGCAGGGATCAACTATGTTTTTAAAGGCAGGTCAGAAGGTTACTGTTCTTGAATTACTTCAGGGCGTTATTGTGCAATCAGGTAATGATGCCTGTGCTGTTCTAGCAGAGGGGTTGGCTGGTTCAGAAGATGTTTTTGTTGATTGGAGCAATTCAAAAGCCAAAGAATTGGGTATGAATAATTCTCACTTTGTTAATGTTAATGGTTGGCCCGATCCAGAACATTATACTACTGCACGTGATCTTGCTATACTATCCCAAAGATTGATTGCTGAATTTCCTGACTATTATTATTTGTTTAAAGAGAAAAAATTTACCTTTAACAATATCTCCCAGACCAATCGTAATCCAATTTTATACAGTATGCCGTCTGCTGATGGCCTTAAAACGGGTCATACGGAGGATGGTGGATATGGGCTTGCCGCCAGTGCAATTGAAAATGACAGGCGATTGATTTTGGTCATTAATGGACTGAGCAGTAATCGGGCGAGAGCGCGTGAGGGAGAAAGACTACTTAACCACGGCTTTAGAGATTTCAATGTTTATCCTCTCTTTAAGGCAGGTGACACAATAGATTCTGCTAATGTATGGCTTGGAGAGGATGGTAAAGTTCCTTTGGTTGCGGAACAAGATGTCACCTTGTCCATCAGTCGTCAGGATAGACGCAAAATGAAAGTCAAAGTCATTTACTCAGGGCCTATTGCAGCACCGATTGCGAAAGGACAGCCTATTGCAACACTTGAAATTTCAGCCGCAGATATGAAAACAATGACATTACCGCTTGTTGCGGGGGCGGATATTGCAAAACTTGGTGGTATAAATCGTCTGAAGGCTGCGTTTAATTATCTTTTATTGGGATCAGCAGGACGTGAGTGAAAATATATTACCCTCAAATGAAATTAGAGGAAAATTTATTTCTTTTGAGGGGGGGGAAGGTGTCGGAAAATCTACTCAAGTCAAAATTCTTGCTGATCATCTTGTGGGACAGGGTATTGATGTTGTTTTGACCCGTGAACCAGGAGGATCCGTTGGTGCAGAAGAAATAAGACAATTACTCCTAAAAGGGGAAGCTGTTAAATGGGATCCTATGACAGAAGTATTGCTTTTTTATGCAGCACGGGTCGATCACTTAAAGAAGATCATTCTTCCTGCTTTGGAAAGAGGGCAGTGGGTTATCACTGACAGATATGCAGACTCAACCTTTGCTTACCAAGGTGCTGGGCATGGGCTAGGTCATGAAATTATTGCGCAAATTCATCGTATTACTACACAAGATTTCTGGCCCGATATGACGATCCTTCTTGATGCTGATCCGAAGCATGGACTTGCCCGTGCCCATCAAAGAGAATCAATCATAGCGGAAAATTTACGAGAAGATCGATTTGAAAAAATGGGAGAAAAATACCATAAGTGTTTGCGGGACGAATTTCTTAATATAGCAGCCAAAAACCCAGATCGTTTCTTCACAGTATCCGCAAACGATACCATCCAGAAAATAGACAGCCGTATCTGGAAACATGTCAAAATCGCTTTTAATCTTAATTAAGGACATTTTATATTGCTGAGTGATGAAGCAAAAATAGACTATGAAATAATAGGACATGAGTTGTCTGAGAAAATGTTCCTTGATGCCTATAATTCGGAACGGCTGCATCATGCATGGCTGATTACGGGTCCACGAGGTACGGGCAAGGCATTACTCGCTCATAAAATTGCCCGTTTTTTACTTCATAATCCTCCAGAAGATAATAATGATGGCCCAAGTTTATTTGGAGATGATTTCAAATCGGCACCTATTACATCACTTCATACGGATATTAGTTCCTACGATAATAAACTAATCTCGGCTGGCAGCCATTCTGGAATGCTTGTTATTGAACGTCAACCCAATGAAAAGAATGATAAATTAAAGGAAGAAATTGTTGTTGATGATGTACGAAAATTACAAAATTTCTTTATGAAAACCGCATTAGACGGTGGGTGGCGCATTGTTATTATTGATAGTGCCGATGAGATGAACCGCAATGCTTCTAATGCCCTGTTAAAAGCCTTAGAAGAGCCGCCCAAAAATGCCATTCTTTTTCTTTTGGCTCATGCTCCTGGAAAATTATTACCAACCATAACCTCAAGATGTCGACAAATAAGATTAAGTCCTTTGTCGTTGCAAGTTGTTGAAAAAATATTGGTTGAAAAATATCCTATGCTGAATGCTGATGAAATAGCGGGTTATGCAATATTGAGCGAGGGTAGTCCAGGCTATGCCATTAAGCTTATAGAAAATAGAGGATTAGAACTTTATACAGAGCTTTTGGAAATATTGGCCTCTTTGCCTATGCTTGATATTCCTTTAGTCCATAAGATGGCGGATAATTTGGCAAAAAAGGGGGATGATCTTCAGTATTTTCTATATAGCGAAATGCTCACCTCTTTTATCAATCGAATGATACGACATGTGGCCAGCGTCAACGAATTGTCCAAAGAAGAAAGCCCCATCAAAGCTGTTCTTACTGGTGAATTTGAGCTTATGGAACGTCTTGGACAAAGAATATCGCTTGATCAGTGGGTTGACCTGTGGGAAAAGATAACCCATAAAATGAATCAGATCAATTTGGATCGCAAACAGGTTATCTTGAGCTCCTTTGCTCTGTTAAGTCAAAGATTAAATTAGAGTATTTTTTATGCCGGCAAAAAAGCCATTTTATATCACAACACCCATATATTATGTGAATGATATACCCCATATCGGTCATGCTTATACGACCTTGGCTTGCGACGTTTTGGCACGTTTCAAGCGTTTGGATGGTTTTGACGTGATGTTTCTTACGGGAACTGATGAGCATGGCCAAAAAGTTGAAAAATCAGCCGCCGCTAAGGGTAAGGCTCCTATTGAGTTTTGTAATGAGGTCTCTGAACGATTTAGAGAACTCGCAAAATTTATGAAATTTTCCAATGATGATTTTATCCGAACCACAGAAGAACGCCACAAGGTTTCTTGTCAGGCCTTATGGAAAAAAATAGAGGCAAACGGAAATATCTATTTGGATAAATATTCTGGTTGGTATTCGGTTCGGGATGAGGCCTTTTATGCTGAGAGTGAGTTACAAACCGCATCCAATGGGGATAAACTTGCCCCAACTGGTGCGCCCGTAGAATGGGTAGAGGAAGAAAGCTATTTCTTTAAATTGTCGGCATGGGAAGAAAAACTTTTAAATTGGTATGAGACATTGCCAGAAACGGTATTACCCAAAAGCCGAAAAAACGAAGTAAAAAGCTTTGTGGAGGGCGGCTTGCGTGATTTATCAGTTTCTCGTACCAGTTTTTCTTGGGGTGTTCCCGTTCCAGGAAATGAAAAACATATTATGTATGTTTGGATTGACGCTCTGACCAATTACCTGACGGGAGCCGGCTATCCCAATACGGACAGTGAAAAATTTCAGAAATTCTGGCCCGCGGATGTTCATATGGTTGGGAAGGATATTTTACGCTTTCATGCGGTCTATTGGCCAGCCTTCTTGATGGCGGCGGATATTGAACCTCCAAGACGGGTGTTTGCCCATGGATGGTGGACAAATGAGGGGCAAAAAATCTCCAAATCCCTAGGTAATGTGATCGATCCCTTTGAAATTGTTGATGAATTTGGTCTTGATCAAGTGCGCTATTTCCTTATGCGGGAAGTTCCTTTTGGTAATGACGGGGATTTTTCTAGAACGGCCATGATTAATCGCATCAATTCGGATCTTGCCAATGATCTGGGAAATCTTGCTCAACGTTCCCTCAGTATGATTTTTAAAAATTGTGACGGCAAAATCCCAGACCAAGGTCAGTTAAAAGAAGAAGATGAAAAAATTCTTCAAGCCGCGGATGATCTTCTGCCTGCAATTCGAGAATTTATGGATATGCAACAAATTAATAAAGTTCTGGAAACTATATGGAAAGTGGTTTCGGACTGTAATGTCTATTTTGCAGGTCAAGAACCATGGGCTTTAAAAAATACGGATACTGTTCGTATGGGTACGGTGCTTTATGTTACAGCCGAGGTGGTGCGTCAAATTGGTATTTTAATTCGATTTATAATGCCAGATTCCGCAGAAATGCTTCTGGATCAAATCAATATTGACGGTGATAAAAGAGGGTATGATCAATTAGGCGTATTGGGAAGATTGAAAACTGGAACAAAACTCGATAAACCAGAAGGCGTTTTCCCTCGTTATGTTGAAGCTGAAAATAAATGATAGTCGATAGCCATTGCCATCTTAATTATGGCACGATGACAGATGACATAGACGGTGTTATGGCACGGGCCAAGAATGCGGGCGTTGAAACTATGCTGGCAATTAATGCCCGTCTTAGCGAATTTGATGATGTTTTGGCCATTGCTAATCAATATCCCCATGTTTATGCCACCGTGGGAAGCCATCCCCATGAAGCCGAACAAGAGAGCCATATTAAGACGTCTGACCTTATAGAAAGGGCACAACACTGCAAAGTAGTTGGTATCGGCGAAAGTGGACTTGATTTTTTTTATGAATATTCGGATCGCATACTTCAAGAAGAAAACTTCCGCAGTCATATAACGGCTGCTCGTGAAACGGGATTACCCTTAATTGTGCATGCAAGAGACGCTGACGAGGCTTGCGCTCATATTTTAAAGCAAGAAATGGGGAAGGGGGCCTACTCTGCCGTTATTCATTGTTTTACCGCCTCTCAAGCATTTGCAGAAATAAGCCTTGATCTGGGTTTTTATATATCAATTTCCGGTATTGTGACCTTCAACAGTGCAAAAGATCTTCAGGAAATCGTTAAGACAATTCCTCTTGATCGGTTGCTTATTGAAACGGATGCGCCCTATCTTTCTCCTGTACCCAAAAGAGGCAAACCCAATGAGCCGTCTTATGTGAAATATACGGCGGAATTTTTGGCTAAACTTCTTAATGTTCCTTATGAGGAACTGGCTAAGACAACCACGGATAATTTTTATACTCTGTTTCAAAAGGCCATAAGACCATGAATATTACTATTCTTGGCTGTGGCACATCAACGGGAGTTCCCAGAATTGGCGGAAAATGGGGAGTGTGTGATCCCCGTAACCCCAAGAATAGAAGGCGCAGATCATCAATTTTTGTTGAGGATCAGGGAACAGAAATTTTAATTGATACAACGCCTGATCTTCGTGAACAATGTCTTGATGCGAATATTGCTCGTCTTGATGCTGTGCTTTATACCCATGATCATGCGGATCATACCCATGGTATTGACGATTTGCGGGCCATATCGCAAATGATGAAAAGAAAAATTGATGCTTATGGCAATGCAGATACTATGGCGGTACTGAAAAGACGTTTTAACTATATATTTGAAAGTAAACATGGCTATCCGGCCATTCTCAATGATCATATCATTGATGAGAATAAATTTTACATTGGGGAAATTCCTATTCAGCCATTTAACCTTACGCACGGCACTATGAAAACTTTATCTTTTCGTTTAAATAAAGTCGTTTACTCAACAGATTTTAATGTAATAGATGAAGATAGTGAAAGATATTTATACGATCTAGATCTTTGGATTGTTGATGCATTACGACTGTCACCCCATCCGACGCATTCTCATTTAGAGCAAACATTGCGCTGGATTGAAAATTATAAACCAAAACGAGCCATCTTAACGCACATGACCAATGATATGGATTATGACAGCTTGGTAAAGTTACTTCCCAACAATATTGAACCTGCCTATGACGGCATGGTTATTGCGATTGCATAAAAATGGATCAGACCCTTAAAAACTATAAAGTAAATGTTGTCTTGCTTTTTATTGCCCAAGCTATTGCGCTGACGTCAACCATTACGATTGTGACATATTCTGCTTTGGTTGGAAAAATGATCACAGGGAGCACGGCTCTTGCAACAATTCCTGCAGCATCAGGTTTGGTTGCGGCTGCTCTAACGGCTTATCCTGCCTCGATGTTTATGAAAAAATATGGCAGAAGGCGAGGGTTTCAATTGGGCGCTGTTTTTGCACTTCTGTCTGGATTATGTGCTTTTTACGGTATTTATGCGGAAAACTTTATTATTTTTGTTCTAGGTGTGATGCAGCACGGTATTTTTCAGTCATTTTCGGCATTTTATCGTTTTACGGCCTTGGAAGTAACGCCGCTTCATAAACATAAGCAGGCTGTATCTTATGTTTTAGCAGGGGGTTTAGTCGCAGCACTAATAGCCCCAACAGCCGCCCGTTTTTTTGAAAGTATTTTTTACCTTCCTCTCCAAAATGCAGGGTCTTACATATTGGTGATGGCATTAAGCTTTGTTACTCAATTAATCATGTTATTTATAAAATTTCCAGATCATAATTTGGCAAATAGTGCTGAAGAAAATTTTAATAAGGTTAGACCAAGCTTTTGGGAAGTCCTTAAAAGACCTGTCTTTTTATGTGCGAGCCTAAATGCAGCGGGGGCTTATCTTATTATGTCTTACATCATGACGGCATCCCCCATAGAAATTGTAGATTATTGTGGTTTCCAAGTCAGTGATGCGGCAAGTGTTATTCAATGGCATGCTATGTTTATGTTTTTACCGTCTTTTTTCTGTGGCTCACTAATTGGAAAGGTGGGCCCCGTGAAAGTTATGATGGCGGGAATGCTGTGCATGGTTATGTCTGCCTCATTTGCTATACTTGGTTTAGAGCTTATAAATTTTTATGGCTCTCTTATTCTTATTGGTCTTGGCTGGAATTTTATGTTTACAGCAGGAACTATATTATTAGAGCGGGCCTATTCACCACGGGAAAAAGCTCATGTTCAAGGTATGAATGATTTTGTTGTTTATGGATTAACGGCCTGTTCTACATTGTCATCTGGTTATATATTGGATAGATTTGGTTGGGTTGTTATGAATGAAATGGTTTTTGTTGTTGTTGGTATATTGTTCTTGGTTACAATATGGTATGTCATTTCTGATCGTAGGGTTATGCGTCTTAATACGATGTAATATTAAAATTTATTCTCGTAAATATATTCATTAATTTAATATTTGCTTAATAAGTATATTCTAATTTAATATAAAGATTTATATATTAATGAGGAATATAATGAGGCCAAATACAACCATTAAAAGATTGGGCGCCAACTCAATTCCGACTTTTATAATTGTAACAGTATTAATCGCAACTACATTACCATTTGTTTTAAATATATATGGCTTGAATTTTTCATCACATCAAAATATGCCGTATTATATATTAGAATGGTCTTCAATTGTCATAGCTATGATAATTGGCGTGTTTTCATTTATTCGTTATTACATCAATAAAGATTACATTGTGCCAATCATTGGCATTGCCATTATGAGTTCAGCTATTGTAGATATTATTCATATATTGACCACATCCAGATTAATTGACCAGGTTCATAATAACGAAGTCTTAATTCCCGTATCTTGGACTTTGTCAAAATGCATTTATGTTCTCATATTATCATTTGGCATTTTAATAAATTTCACATTGCCGAAAAATAAATCTGATATGTACAAAATTAAAATTATTATGGCGATAAGTTCTTTCTTCGTAGTTTTGGCTTATTTTTTGATACAGACAACCTTATTAGATAATTTTACTAAGCAGTATTTTAATGTTATCCCGATTGGATTATTTATTCTTTCCATGCCTTTGATTTGGTTTTTAAATAAGAAAAAACCATCTATATTTACCTCATCCCTTATATTATCACTCATTCCCGCAATTTTTCTTGAATTTCATATGGGCTTTGGATCAACGGCCTTGTTTGATAATGATTTTAATATTGCACATTACTTAAAAAATATTTTTTATTTGGTCCTCTTAATAGCTTTCTTTCTTGATTATATTTATGCCTACACCCAATTTAAATGGGAAATAATTGCCAGAGAAAGAGCTCAACATGCTCTATTGGAGTCAATGAGAAATTCTGAATCAACATCTGTTCTTATGGAGGCAATATTATCAACAGCGGCGGATGCTATAATCTCAATTGATACAAAGGGAACAATATTGTCTTTCAATAAATCTGCATGCGATATGTTCGGCTATAGTGCTGGTAAAATTTTGGGAAAAAATATTAAAATTTTGATGAATAATGACAATCAACAAACCCATGATAGATATCTTTCTGAATATGGTCGAACGGGTAAGAGGCATATGATTGATACTTCACGAGAGGAAATCGCTGTTCGTAGTAATGGAGAGACTTTCCCCATTGATCTGTCAATTTCAGAAGTAAAAACAGAGTCAGAACATCTTTATACTGCATTTATCCGAGATATTACGGAAAGAAAACAGGATGAAATTGAACTGCGTGAAGCAAAGTTGCGGGCTGAAGAGACATCAAAAATGAAGTCTGAATTTTTGGCTAATATGAGCCATGAAATTCGCACACCCATGAATGGTGTTATTGGTACCACGGGGCTTCTTTTGGAAACAAAACTTTCTAATGAACAGCGACATTATGCGGATACTATCATGAGTTCCGCTGATGCATTATTAACCCTGATCAACGATATTCTTGACTTTTCAAAGATTGAGGCAGGAAAAATGGAATTTGAAGAAGTGAATTTTAATATTCAAACACTCATTCAGGACGTGTTGGAATTATTGTCGTTAAAATGCTCTGATAATGATGTTGAATTATTATTTCAAATCAAAAAAAATACGATAAGAAATGTGGTTGGAGACCCAGGCAGAGTGCGCCAAATTATAACAAATCTTTTGAGTAATGCGGTTAAATTCACGGAAAAAGGTCATATTCTTCTCAATATATCTTCTGAACAATCAGACAATGGAAGAGTTGTTTTTCAAATTGAAGTTCAAGATACGGGGATCGGTATTCCTGAGGATAAACATGCTCTTATTTTCAATAAATTTGATCAGGCCGATAATTCCACAACCCGTAAATTTGGGGGAACGGGGCTTGGGCTGTCCATATGTAAAAGCCTTTCTGGTCTTATGGGCGGAGAAATTGGCATTAAAAGCAAACTAGGGGAGGGTACGACCTTTTGGGTTACCATTTCTTTAAAAGAAAATTTTGATGCTCAAAAAGAAGAGTTTTCCCAAGATTTACATATCATTGCTGATCGCAAGATTCTTTGTGTTGATGATAATCCTTTAGCCAATAAAATTACATCGGATTATTTAAGAGAGTACGGCAGCATAGTCACTTCCGTAAGTCGTGGATCGGAGGCCTTGGAAGAATTAAAATTAGCGGCTAAGAACGGTAACCCTTATGATATGATTATAATTGATCATGATATGCCAGAACTCAATGGTGAAATGCTTGCAAGTCTTATTCAATCGGAAAATGATATTTCAAATACGGCTATGTTGCTTGTTGCATCCTCACCAATGAGCGGAAATAGCAAACAAATAAAAGAACTTGGTTTTGCGGGATATCTTTATAAGCCACTATTTCCAAAAGATATTACTGATGTGACCATTAAAATACTTAAAGCTCACAAGGATAAAAAGAAAATACCTCTCATTACCAAGCATAGTATACTTAAAGAGGGTACTCAAAACCATAAAATCGTTGATTTTCATAACAACCATTTGCTTCTTGTCGAGGATAATCCAGTTAATAAAATG
Source organism: Emcibacter sp. (assembly GCA_021741205.1). Lineage (GTDB taxonomy): Bacteria > Pseudomonadota > Alphaproteobacteria > Sphingomonadales > Emcibacteraceae > Paremcibacter. The sequence continues at coordinate 10,692 of JAIOYI010000002.1, read as the reverse complement.
GTTGCAACCACCATTTTGGAAAAGGCGGGTTGCACAATTACGCCCGCGGGTAATGGCTATGAAGCCATTAGCATGTACAAGCAGCATAAATTTGATCTTATTTTTATGGACTGTCAAATGCCTGAGATGGGCGGGCTTGAGGCTTCAACCCGAATAAGACAACTGGAAAAGGATAGAAATCTGCCCCGCATACCGATTATTGCCTTTACTGCCAATGCAATGCAGGGAGATCGGGAAGAATGTATTGAGGCTGGTATGGATGATTATATCTCAAAACCAGTAACGCAAGATTCTATGCATGAAATGCTTGTTAAATGGATTTCACCAAATCATACTAAATCCAGAAAATTCCAAAGTAATAACCAAAGTGATAAAATGATGCAAACATCTGAAAAGGTGAAAACTATTGATTATGATATTTTGAATGATTTGAAACTTCTTACCAATGGAGAGCATATCGAAATATTACGACTGTTTATGAATATGACAATGGAAAATATTCCTTCTATAACAGCAGCCGTGGAAAAAAGAGATTTTATAAGTCTTAAACGTGAGACACATTTTTTTAAATCATCAATACAACAAGTGGGCGCATTAAGGCTTGGTGAATTAATTCTCAAACTTGAAAAATATTGTGATGATAAAAAGTCCACTGATATTGATAAGGTATTGCATGATTTCATTTCTCAGTCTGAAATTGTGATGAGCGAATTAGAAAAATATATAAAACACGAGATCGCTGCATAATTTAGCTTGCTTTATCATTGTTATAATAATTTACCATAATATATATTATGCGCATTATGTACATATTATCGCAGAGGCCCCTATAGTTATCCCCTATAGTTTATATCGAGACCATATTTGATGAGTATATGTTGGTATAGATCTACTGAAAAATAAGAAAGCCGCTAAGTCTTTATAACTTGCGGCTTTTTCTCTTAATCTTTTTGGTGAGCCTGACGGGATTCGAACCCATGACCTACTGATTAAAAGTCAGTTGCTCTACCAGCTGAGCTACAGGCCCTCCTAAAAAGATGAGCGGAACATAGTGTGCTACGCCCTATTGGTCAACAGTAAAATATAACTATTACGAAAAAAATATCTTATAAAGGTTCGATGTCCCCGCTTGATCTTGTTTCATGAAAATTTTTAACAAATTTTTGCAAAGAATGTGATGAAATTGCGTCCCGTAATCCCGCCATAAGGTCTTGATAATATGTAAGATTATGTTCAGTGAGCAACATAAGGCCAAGAAGTTCATCACAACGGAAAAGATGGGTCATATAGGCTCTGCTATAATGTTGACAAGCCGTGCATGAACATTCCTCGTCAATGGGTCTTGGGTCGTCTATATGACGGGCATTTTTCATATTAACCGTTCCTCTGCGGGTAAAGGCTTGACCTGTGCGACCAGAACGGGACGGAAGCACGCAATCAAACATATCAATACCACGTTCCACGGCGCCTACAATATCATCTGGTTTCCCAACACCCATAAGATAACGGGGTTTTTGTTTCAACATAAGAGGCATGGTGTAATCAAGCACGTCAAACATGATTTCTTGACCTTCTCCTACGGCCAATCCGCCAACGGCATAGCCTTGAAAATCAATTTCCTTTAACGCGTTTACGGAATGACAACGTAATTTCTCAAATATACCACCCTGCACGATCCCAAATAAAGCATTCTGCTCTGAATGTTCAGAACCATTATGAAAGGCATCAAACGATCTTTTGGCCCAACGCATTGACATGAGCATGGATTTTTCGGTTTCAGCCTCGGTTGCAGGATATGCCGTGCATTCATCAAAGGCCATGACAATATTAGAGCCAAGCATTCGTTGTATTTCCATGCTTCTTTCTGGGCTCAGCATGTGTTTTGTACCATCAATATGAGATTGGAAAGCAACACCTTCTTCGGTAATTTTGCGTAATCTCGCCAAGGACATCACTTGAAAGCCGCCGGAATCAGTTAATATTGGTCTGTTCCAATTCATAAATTTATGAAGTCCGCCGAGGCGTTCAATGCGTTCTGCTGTGGGGCGTAACATCAAATGATAAGTATTGCCGAGCAATATATCTGCCCCTGTTTTCCGTACGGATTCAGGTTTCATTCCCTTTACGGTTGCGGCCGTCCCGACAGGCATAAAGGCTGGTGTTCTAATCTCGCCCCGCACCGTATTAATGATGCCGCATCTTGCGTCGCCGTCAGTAGCGGTTATAGAAAAGGAGAAAGGATGTTGGCTATTGTTATCTTTGGTCATAACTTATCTTCTCGAAATAATAGACTGCTGTCACCGTAAGAATAAAAACGATATTTTTCTTCAATAGCATAAGCATAAGCAGATTTCATGGCATCATATCCTGCAAAGGCACTAACCAACATAAATAATGTGGATTTTGGCAGATGAAAATTGGTCATCAATATGTCAACAGTCCGAAATTTATATCCAGGCGTAATGAAAATATCTGTTGATCCACTAAAGGGATGGGTAATTCCCTGCTCATCGCTGGCCGATTCCAAGAGCCTGAGCGATGTGGTGCCAATTGCAATGACATTATTGCCCCTTTTATGGCAATCATTAATAATTTTAGCGGTTTGCTCATCAATCTCGCCCCATTCTGCATGCATCCTATGATCTTGGGTGTCATTCACCTTAACGGGTAAAAAAGTTCCTGCACCAACATGAAGGGTAACATGAGCAAATTCAATACCCTTAGAGAATAAATCTTCAAGTAAAGTATTAGAAAAATGAAGGCCCGCTGTGGGGGCTGCTACGGCACCTTCTCGTTTGCTGTATATGGTTTGATAATCCTCTAGATCCTTCGCATCCACAGGCCGTTGTGAGGCGATATAGGGTGGCAACGGCATAACACCATGTTTATGAAGGGCATCGCTTAAGTCTTGGCCTTTACAATTGAATTGTAAGGATATCTCACCCGCCTCACCTTTTTCTATGACATTTGCCTCAAATGTTTCAGAAAAAACAATAACATCATGGGTTCTAAGTTTTTTTGCAGGACGCGCAAAAGCCTTCCACAGACCATTATCGCAATTCATATGAAGGGTAACTTCTATTTTGGCAAGCCCCCTCTTCCCTGAAAGACGAGCGGGAATAACCCGCGTATCATTAAAGACTAGAACATCACCAGAATTTAAAAATTGTGCAAGATTAGTAACATGGTGATTTTGTCTTTCATGTCCCTTAACCAAAAGCAACCGCGCCCCGTCTCGGTTAGGGGCAGGGCGAAGGGCGATAAGCTCTTTGGGAAGCTCAAAATCAAAAAGGCTTACTTTCATAATCCTTATTCAGTATCAGCAGCAACATGCATTTTTATGATTTTGTCTGGAAATGAAGTATCCGTGCTAATGTCATCAACATGTTCCATACCATCTGTGACCTGCCCCCATACGGAATATTGACCGTTGAGGTGGGGTGCTGGTGCAAAACAAATGAAAAACTGGCTGTCAGCACTATCAGGCATGGCTGATCTTGCCATTGATGCCGTTCCCCGTACATGAGGTTTGTTAGAGAATTCCGCAGGAATATTTTGGCCAGAGCCGCCTGTTCCTGTGCCCTTTGGATCACCGCCCTGTGCCATAAAACCAGGAATTACCCGATGAAATGTCAAACCATTATAAAAACCGTCCCGTGCCAGCGCCTTAATGCGCGCCACATGTTTGGGAGCAACGTCTGGGTATAACTCAATTGTGACCCGTCCACCTATAAGGTCAAGGTAAAGTGTGTTCTCTAAATCCATACTGATTATTCCTTATTTTTTGAAACGTCTTTTTTGATAACATCTTGTTTTGTGATGTCTTTTTCCACAACATCTGCAGCGACTTGCATTTTAATAATCTTATCGGGGTTTTCAAGTTCGGGTACGACACCAGGCGTAATATGGTCAACATATTTCATGCCACCGATAACACGTCCCCAAACCGTATAATGGCCATCAAGATGAGAACTAACATCAAGCACGATAAAAAACTGGCTGTCAGCGCTGTCTGGATCATCAGCTCTTGCCATAGAGAGTGCGCCTTTTAAATGGGGAAGTTTAGAGAATTCCGCGGGAATATTTTGGCCAGAACCGCCCATTCCTGTACCCTCTGGATCACCGCCCTGTGCCATAAAACCCGGTATCACACGGTGAAATGTTAGACCATCGTAAAAACCTTCACGCACCAGTTCTTTAATGCGTGTCACCGTTTTAGGGGCCACATCTGGATACATTTCAATGGTTACACGCCCATCTTTCAAATCAAGATAAAGAATATTTTCCAAATCTTGTTTTTCCGGTTCTGTCTGCGCAAAGGCAATATTCAAGGGCATAATCAATATAATGAGAAATTTGAAAAATATTTTCATGATTTTTTCCAACATGTTGCGATATATTATTTGTTTAATTTATTCATGACTTCTGCTTTAACGGGTGCGGGAACGAATGCCGAAATATCGCCGTTAAATATGGCGATTTCTTTAACCAATCGTGAGGCGATCGCTTGTAAAGATGGATCGGCCATCAGAAAAACTGTTTCAATCTTAGGATTTAGTTTATAATTCATAGCTGTCATTTGAAATTCATATTCAAAGTCAGAAACTGCCCTAAGACCCCGTATGATGGCTGTGGCCTTAACCTCTTCGGCAAATGTTATCAAAAGCGTATCAAAAGGTCTTACCTCTATTGAAACGCCCAACTTTTCCGTAATAAAAGCCGTTTCTCGTTTGACGGTTGCTACTCTTTCTTCAAGGCTGAACATGGGCGTCTTAGAAGGGTTTGTTGATATCCCAAGAATAAGATGATCAACAAGCTTTGCGCCCCGTTTGATAATATCAATATGGCCAAAGGTAATGGGATCAAAGGTTCCAGGATATAAACCGATACGTTTGTTATTGGTCATTCCATTCACTCCTCAGATGGGCTTGTTTCTGACGTGGGCTCAATTAAAGCAATTTCAGAATTTTCAAGCTCTGTCTCATCTTCATCAGAATCCCCAGTATCCTCCACCCGTTCAACGGAAACGATTTTTTCATCATGGTCAACTTTAAAGAGGGTAACGCCTTGTGTATTGCGCCCCGCTATACGTACGTCAATCACCGGAACACGAATGAGCCGTCCCTTATCGGTCACCATCATAAGCTGATCCAATTCATTGATGGGGAATGCCGCAATAACAGATCCGTTTCGGGCAGATGTTTCAATACTGATAATGCCCTGTCCTCCCCGTCCGATCACACGATATTCATAAGCGGACGTTCGTTTGCCGTAACCATTCACTGTAATGCTGAGAATAAATTGTTCATTTTCTTCTAAGGTCGCGATCCGTTCATCTGTCAAGTTTTCTGGTATCTCAATATCTTCACCACGGCGTTTGGCCGACGCATATTTGAGATAAGCGGTGCGTTCCTCAATATCCGTATCCACATTCTTCAAGATGGACATAGAAACAACCTGATCATCCTTGGCAAGGCGAATACCTCTAACTCCTTGAGAATTGCGGCCCTTTGTCACACGGAGGCTTTCTGCCGTGAAACGAACGGCCTTGCCACCGCCAGCGGCTACAAGAATATCATCATCCTCCGTACAGGTGGAAACGCCAATCAAACTATCACCCTCTAATAGCCTTATGGCAATTTTACCGTTTGACATAACATTAGAGAAATCAGAAAGTAGATTTTTACGTACATTACCCATAGCGGTTGCAAAGGCAATATGGAGATCTTTCCATGTGTCTTCATCTTCGGGCAACGGCATAATAGTAGAAATTGTCTCACCCTGTTTCAGAGGAAGAATATTAATTAAAGCCTTTCCCTTCGATTGTGGTGATCCAAGAGGTAATTTCCATACTTTAAGCTTATAAACTTGACCAAAATTACTAAAGAATAGTATGGGTGTGTGGGTATTTGCCACAAAAACATTACGGAGGAAATCCTCATCCTTTGTACTCATACCAGAACGTCCCTTACCACCACGGCGTTGCGCACGGTAGGTGTTTAAAGGAACCCGCTTGATATAGCCCGTATTGGTCACTGTAACCACCATATCTTCTTGTTGGATCAGGTCTTCATCATCAAAACCAAAGGCATCAAGTGCGAATATAGAACGTCGAGGTGTGGCAAAGGCCGTGCGATAGTCGACAAATTCCTCACGCATAATACTGAACAGACGTTCTCTGCTGCGTAAAATATCAATATAATCTTCAATTTCTTCGGCCAAGGATTTTAATTCATTGCCAATGTCATCCCGACCAAGTGCCGTTAGACGATGCAGGCGGAGTTCAAGGATAGCGCGAACTTGTTTGTCAGATAGTTTATATTTTCCGTCAACAACTTCTCTACCTGGCTCGCTAATGAGCTCAATATAACCCTGAACATCAACGGCATCCCAACCTTCTGCCATTAATCTTTCCCTCGCCTCGGCAGGATTGGGGGCGCTGCGGATCATGGCAACGATCTTGTCCAGATTATTGACCGCAATGACAAGTCCGACCAAGATATGGGCACGGTCCCGAGCCTTCATCAATTTGAACTTGGTGCGGCGGGTGATAACCTCTTCACGAAATTTGATGAAACATTCAATGATGCGGATCAGGTTTAAAACCTCGGGCCGTCCTCCGTTAAGCGCTAAAATATTGGCGCCAAAGCTTGTTTGTAGGGGCGAGTAACGGAACAATTGATTAAGAACAACATCGGCAACTGCATCACGCTTTAATTCTACAACAACCCTTACACCTGTACGATCAGATTCATCCCGGATATCAGAAATACCCTCTATTTTTTTGCTGCGGACAAGGTCGGCAATCTGTTCGATCATACGTGCTTTGTTCACCTGATAAGGCACTTCGGAAATAATAATGGCTTCTCGACCAGCACGTACTTCTTCAAAATGGGTTTTTCCTCGCATGATGATAGAACCACGACCCGTCATAAGAGCCGAACGTGCCCCCGCAGCACCCATAATCAAACCACCCGTGGGAAAATCAGGACCAGGGACAATTTCAACCAATTCTTCAAGAGTAATTTCGGGATTATCAATATAGGCACAGCAGGCATCCAGTACCTCGCCCAAATTATGGGGGGGGATGTTGGTGGCCATACCGACCGCAATACCGCCCGCCCCATTGATCAGGATATTCGGAAAACGCGCTGGTAAAACAACAGGTTCAGATTCGGATTCATCATAGTTTGGCTGGAAATTAACCGTATCCTTGTCGATATCTTCTAGCAAGCCGCTTGCGGCTTTGTCCATGCGGGCTTCGGTGTAACGCATAGCAGCGGCTCTGTCGCCGTCCATAGAGCCAAAGTTTCCCTGACCATCAATTAACGGCAACCGTAAAGAGAAATCCTGAGACATACGAACCATGGCTTCATATATGGCACTGTCTCCATGAGGGTGATACTTACCCATAACATCCCCGACGATGCGGGCAGACTTGCGATATGATTTTGTCCAGTCATAGTTATTTTCATACATGGAATATAAAATACGACGATGAACGGGCTTTAGGCCATCTCTTACATCGGGCAGCGCCCGAGATACAATAACGCTCATGGCATAATCAAGGTAAGAGGTTTTCATTTCCTCTTCAATGGTGATGGATGAAATACTGGGGTCGTAAAGATCAGGAACGCTTGTTTCGGTCAAAGAATTGGCCCTTTATAATATACTTAAAATAATAATCTTACCTCGGATTTTGTTATCCCTCAATAAAGGTAAAATTCGAAGGATTTTTATACTAAATCCTATGGGCTATAGCAAGGAGAACAACATATAAATTGACCAAATTTATTTAATTACCCATTGCGCTTGCCTCATGCACTAAATATACCTGTTATAAATATAATTTTTAAAAATATATAGGCTGATACTAATGTCTAAAATTAAAACCTCTATGGAAAAACTCATCACTATAATGCAACAACTCCGTGATCCAAAAAAGGGTTGTTCATGGGATATAGAGCAGAATTTCTCCACAATAGCCCCCTATACCATTGAAGAGGCCTATGAGGTGGCGGACGCCATTGAAAAGGGTGATATGAACCATCTTAAGGATGAATTGGGAGATTTGCTGTTTCAGGTGGTCTTTCATGCTCAAATGGCTGATGAAATGGGACATTTTTGCTTTTCTGATGTGGTGGAAAATATTTGTGACAAGATGATCCGCCGTCATCCTCATGTTTTTGGCGATGCAGATTACCGCACAGCCGAGGAACAGACAAAGGCTTGGGATATTCAAAAGGCTGAAGAAAGAAAAGAGAAAGACCAAGACCAACAAAACAGTATTCTTGACGGCATGACGTCTGGTCTCCCTGCTCTGACACGGGCCATAAAGCTACAGAACAGAGCCGCGGAGGTTGGCTTTGACTGGCCCGATACGGCACAGGTTTTGGATAAATTAAACGAAGAAATGGCGGAATTATCCGATGAATTGGTGAAAATAAGGGATAATGATAATAATAGTGCAAGAATTACCGAGGAATTTGGTGATATGATGTTTGTTTATGCGAATCTTGCCCGTCATCTTAAAATTGATCCCGAAACGGCGCTCAGATCGGCAAATTACAAATTTGAAAAACGTTTTAGAAAAGTGGAAAATCTGGCCAAGAAACAGGATAAATCTCTTGATAGTATGAGTTTATCTGAAATGGATGAACTTTGGGATTATGTAAAGACACAGGAATAAATCAATTTCCTTTACTCTTATGAATTGCCTATCATAATATAATGAAATGGAGGTTTAGGCATGAAATTTAGCGAAAATAGAGCCCAACAAATAGTCGATAGCTTTGACTTTAAAAACTTGCCTGCGGATTTTTATACAAATCCTTTTCCTTATTATCATGCATTGCGAGAAATTGAGCCCGTCAAGAAAATGCCAGACGGCAGCATTCTTTTGAGCCGCTATAATGACATTGAATTTGTCTATAAAAACCCTAAAATTTTTAGCTCGGATAAAAGAAAGGAATTTAAACCAAAATATGGTGATACTCTTCTTTATGAACATCATACGACAAGTTTGGTTTTTAATGACCCTCCCCTTCACACCCGTGTGAAACGGTTAATTTCTGGCGCATTAACCCCGCGCGCCATTGCGGCAATGGAACCTTCTCTGATATTACTTGTGGAGGAATTGCTCGACAAAATGGCACAGAAAGAAACTTGCGATTTAATTTCGGATTATGCCTCAGCCATACCCGTTGAGGTTATTGGTAATCTTTTGGATGTTCCCCATGAGGACAGAGAACCGCTCAGAGATTGGTCGTTAAATATTCTTGGCGCTCTTGAGCCCTATATTAGTCAAGACGTTATGGACAAAGGCAATCGCTCGGTTCACGAATTTATCCTTTACTTAGAGGGATTGATTGAAGATCGTAGGAGGAACCCAGGCAACCCTGACGGTGATGTTTTAACACGGCTTATACAAGGTGAGGCAGACGGCGAAAAGCTCACCCCAAAGGAATTATTACATAATTGTATTTTCTTGCTTAATGCGGGTCATGAGACAACCACCAATCTTATCGGAAATGGCTTGGTGACCTTGCTCGAACATCCTGAACAAAAACAGCGCCTCATTGATAATCCCGATCTTATCAAAACCGCCGTGGATGAGTTTTTGCGCTTTGAAAGTCCAAATCAGTTGGGCAACCGTATTACGACCGAGGCCATTGACATCGGCGGCGTTCATATTCCCGCACAGACGCCCATTACCCTTTGTATGGCAGCAGGAAATCGAGACCCAGAGAAATTTGACAATCCAGACCATATGGATATTTCCCGCACTCCAAACCGTCATTTAGCCTTTGCGGGGGGCATTCATCAATGTTCGGGACTTGCGCTTGCAAAGCTAGAAGGTAAAATTGCCGTCTCTCACCTACTCAACCGTTATCCAAACTATTCCATAGCAGGCGATACCGTCAGAGGCGGGCGCATCCGCTTTCGGGGATATCTCTCTGTACCCTGCAAATTAAAATAATGATAATATACTTTATAGCATTGGTTCTTAAAAGTTTCTCGGTCAATTCCCAAATATTTAGCCGCCAATTTTTTTATCACTTAGCGCAATCCATAAGGCGTGAATCGTTGCGGGAATGAAGAATAAGAATACTAAAATAATATTTAAAATTAAAGCCATCCCAAATCCGCGCATTATAAAAACACCTATTGGGGGCAGAAAAATACACAATAGAATTAAGATTAGCTTGCTCATTCTGTGTCACCTATCTTTATTTGTGTCGACGAATTTAGTTGGACATATGAAATAAAAGAGTATTTTGCCCACCTTTCTAATATTATGTTTTCATTGTTTGTTATTGCAAGTTTTATTTTTAAGAACGCTAAGGCTGTGTACAGAAAAAATTTATAGTCATTAAATTAATGGGTGGAATTTGAACTTTTTGCCTTTGAAGGGGCCTCCAGAATTATTTAAACCCATCAGATCGGCGAGCATTTGGTCGGCCTTAATATCGTCCTGAAAAATATTCATAAACTTACCCCTTAATATCCATAACATATTGTTTTATAATAATTAAAAATCAATTGACTCTGACCCCATTGCTGTCCCGGTTAAGTAACGAATAAGCGGGCTTGAATCTCCCTTTTGTGATATACTGATATTGCAAAAAACCAAGTAATATCAAAGAGATTCAAGCCATGAGCCATCATAACACAATTTTTTCTCAAATTCTA
>JAIOYI010000007.1 GCA_021741205.1 Emcibacter sp. | reverse complement strand
TTCGTGTAATATGTTCTGGCCCACAGTTGCCCGTTTCTAAAATGGCACATATATTAATCAGCGCTTGGCGAAACTGATCCACAAGATCGTAAGAGGCAAATTCCTCTTTCTCATTCCATCCGACAACACCCGCCAGAAAAAACATTTTTCCTTCGGCAATTATGCCATTGGAGTATCCTTTGGGTCTTGGCCATTTTGGCGGCAATATATGTTGCATAATAATCTTCTTCCTAATCAAACACGGTTAAATAGGTATTTCAATACCAAAATACATTTATTTAAATTAACACTTGCCAAAAAACATTTTATATATAAAATAATATTATAACAAGTTAAAAATATATGTTATTATTTATGCAATATTTTAGTTAAATAGTAAAATAATATTATATATTTATCAGATAATTGAACAATTATAAGGCATTATTTTCTTCAAGCCGAATATAAAAATTGGTGCGGGGAATAAATATTAAGTATAAAATAAAATAAATAATACGAATCAATTCCCCTGATTTAAATGGGAAGGTTTGGCAAATAAAAGGATGATGGTATGAAAATTGTGGTTTTAGGCGGCGGCCCTGCGGGCGTATATCTTGCGATTTCTATGAAGTTGAAAAACCCTAATCACGATATTACGGTATATGAGCGTAATCGGGATGATGATACTTTTGGCTGGGGCGTGGTTTTTTCAGATCAAACGATGCAAAATTTAAAAGCCAATGATCCGGTTAGTGCGGAAACCATGATTAATGAACTTATTCATTGGGATGATGTTGCTGTTCATCATAAGGGCGAGGTTATTCGCTCAGGCGGGCATGGCTTTATTGGTATTGGTCGTTTGCGTCTTTTACAGATTCTCTATGAGCGAGCTCGAGAGCTTGATGTTGAATTCCAGTTTGAGACAGAGTTTGAAGTTGATGATATCAAAAACAGATTTTCTGATGCGGATTTAATTGTGGCGGCTGACGGTCTGAATAGCAAGATTCGCAATCATGATCTTAAGGCTTTTGACTGTGATATTGATATGCGACCCAATAAGTTTGTTTGGCTTGGCACAAAACAGCGTTTTAATGACGCCTTTACCTTTATTTTTGAAAAAACCGAACATGGTTGGATTTGGGTGCATGCTTATCAATTTGATAAAGATACCTCAACCTTTATCGTGGAATGTGGTCCAGAAACCTATGAAGCCTTTGGTTTTGATAAGATGGATCATGAAGCCAGTGCAGAAACGTGCCGCAAGATTTTTGAAAAATACCTTGATGGACATAATTTGATGACGAAGTCCGCCCATATCAGGGGGTCTGCTTGGATTAATTTTCCGCGGGTTCTGTGTCATACATGGGTTAAGGATAATGTGGTCTTGATCGGGGATGCAGCGCATACGGCGCATTTCTCCATAGGTTCTGGAACGAAGCTCGGTTTTGAAGATGCCATTAGTCTTGCCGATCATCTTAACTCTGGCGAGACCGTCAGACAAGCGCTTAGCGCCTATCAGGGTGAGCGGGAATTAGAAGCCTTAAAACTTCAAAGTGCCGCCCGAAATTCCATGGGTTGGTTCGAGGAAATTGAACGTTATCTTGATTATGATCCCATGCAATTCACCTATGCTCTATTAACCAGATCACAAAGAGTAAGCCATGAAAATCTGCGCCTTAGGGATAAGGCGTGGCTTGAAAATGTTGAGAAAGATTTTGCGTCCAAGGCAATTGGTCGAAAAGTGGATAAACCCATTCCACCCATGTTTACGCCCTATAAATTGCGGAGGATGACCTTAAAAAATCGGGTTGTTATATCGCCAATGTGTATGTATTCGGCAAAAGATGGCCTGATTAATGATTTTCATTTTGTTCATTATGGCGCCCGTGCCATGGGAGGTGCCGCATTGATGTTTACCGAAATGACCGATGTTTCGGCTGAGGGACGCATTACGCCGGGCTGTGCGGGTATTTACACGGATGAACAGGCCGCTGCATGGAAGCGGGTGGTAGATTATGTTCATGCCCAAAGCGTCTGCAAAATTGCGATGCAGATTGGTCATGCGGGTCGCAAGGGATCAACCAAAATTGGTTGGGAAGGCTATGATATGCCCCTTGATAAGGGGAACTGGGAATTGATAGCTCCATCCCCTCTTAAATGGGATGATATTAATCAAACGCCACGGGCAATGGAGAAGAAGGATTTTGAGCGGGTATTGAATGATTTTGTTGTTGCAGCAAAACGAGCAGAAGATGCAGGCTTTGATATGATCGAGCTTCATGCGGGGCATGGCTATTTATTGTCGTCTTTTATCACGCCTGTGAGCAATCAACGCACCGATGAATATGGTGGCAGCCTTGAAAATAGATTACGCTTCCCGTTACAGGTGTTTAAAGCCATGCGCGCGGTTTGGCCAAGTGATAAACCCATGTCCGTCAGAATTTCTTCAACAGATTGGATAGATGATAAGGGCGTGACCCCTGAAGAGGCTGTTTTGATTTCAAAGGCTTTTGCTGAGGCGGGCGCAGACATCATTAATGTTTCAACAGGGCAGACCTTGCCTGTAAATAAGGTTAACCCAGTTTTTGGCCGTATGTTTCAAACACCAATGTCAGACAGAATTCGTAACGAAGCTAAGATTGCTACTATGGCGGTTGGGAATATTTATGAGACAGATCACGTTAATAGCATCCTTGCCGCAGGAAGAGCGGATCTTGTTGTGCTCGCCCGTCCGCATTTAATGGATCCAAATTGGACAATCCGTAGTGCAGCAGAGCTTGAATATCATGGGGATGCTGTTTTGATTCCAAAACAATATTTAACCGCCTATAGTCAGCTTGAGACCAATTTAAAAAGAGCTGCTGAAATGGCTCTTAATGCATAAGGAGCTATTATGGGATTAGCGGGAAAACATGCGGTCATCACAGGTGGTGGCCGAGGTATAGGAGCCGCCATTGCCGACAGTTTAAGTGCGGCGGGAGCAAAGGTTACCATAATGGGTCGAAATCAGGAGATCCTTGATCAAAAGGCAAAATCCTTGCCCGATTGTTTTGCGATTAGCTGTGATGTGACGGACGAGTTATCCGTCACAAACGCCTTTGTCATGGCAAAAAACCATCATGGTTCCGTGAATATATTGATCAATAATGCAGGACAAGCTCAGTCTTTGCCCTTCAAAAAAACCGATAGGGCTCATGTGCAGCGAATGCTGGATGTGAATTATATTGGTCCCTATCTTTGTATACAGACCTGCTTACAGGACATGGTGGACGGCAATAATGGCCGTATTATCAATGTGGCCAGTACCGCAGCCTTAAAGGGATACAGCTATGTTACGGCCTATAGTGCAGCAAAACACGCCATCTTGGGGCTTACCCGTTCGCTGGCCTTGGAACTAGCAAACAAGGGCGTGACCGTTAATGCGGTTTGCCCAGGATTTACCAATACAGACATTGCCCGTGATGCTATTAAAAATATTGTAGCCAAAACAGGCAGGACAGAAAATGAGGCTATTGCAGAATTAACCCTACATAATCCGCAAAAACGTCTGATTGAGCCTTGTGAGGTTGCAGAGACTGTTTTATGGTTGTGTGGAGATAAATCTGCCTCTATCACGGGTCAAGCCATTGCCGTTGCCGGTGGGGAGGTTATGTAAAGGAATAAAGAAATATGGCCGATGATGCTGAACTTGACCGTGATACAAAAAAACTAGCCCTATGGATTCGGCTGATTAGCAACTCCAATATGATAGAGAAGGAAATTAGAAATCTTTTTCAATCGGAATTTGGCGTCACTTTGCCACGATTTGATTTGATGTCGGCATTATATCGTGAACAGGGGGGGCTGACCATGGGGGAATTGTCCAAAAGAATGCTCGTGTCCAACGGTAATGTGACGGGTATTGTGGAACGACTGCAAAAAGAAGGCCTTGTGAAGCGTTGGGTATTGCCCACAGATCGCAGAATTTACAGCGTAGGGCTTACACCTAAGGGCCGATCAGAATTTAAAGTCATGGCGGATCGCCATAAAGAATGGATATCGGATATTTTGGGCGAGCTGGACGAAGAAGATGTTGCACAAATGACCAAAATGATGGGTCGAATGCGGGATGTTCTTCGGGCCCGCAAGGAAATGAAACAAAAAGGGTAAAAAAATGAAATTAGCGGGCTTAAAACCAAAACATTTTCTGTGGGAAATGAAAGGTGATGTTGCGGTCATAAAACTGGATAGACCAGATCGTAAGAATCCGTTGACCTTTGAAAGCTACGCCGAACTTCGGGATACGTTCCGTGATATGGTCTATGCGGATGACGTGAAGGCGGTTGTTTTTGCGAGCAACGGCGGCAATTTTTGTTCTGGCGGCGATGTTCACGACATTATAGGCCCGCTTTTGGATAAGGATATGAAGGGATTGCTGGACTTTACCCGCATGACCGGTGATCTGGTGAAGGCCATGATCAATTGTAAGGTTCCCATCATTGCCGCAACAGACGGTATTTGTGTTGGGGCGGGGGCGATGATTTCGTTGGCCTCTGACGTTCGTTTTGCCACACCTGAATGTAAAACAGCCTTTCTTTTTACCCGGGTTGGCCTTGCGGGATGTGATATGGGTGCCTGCGCCATGCTGCCCCGTGCCATAGGCCAGAGCAGGGCTGCGGATATGTTGTATACGGGACGCGCCATGAGCGCCGATGAAGGCGAACGCTGGGGCTATTTTAACCGCATTGTCTCTGCGGATGATTTATTTGACGAAGCCCTAAAATATGCCACACGTTTGGCAGAGGGCCCAAATTTTGGTCACATGATGACCAAAACCATGCTGGCGCAGGAATGGAGTATGTCCCTTGATATGGCCATCGAGGCCGAGGCACAGACACAGGCCATCTGTATGCAGACACAGGATTTCAAACGGGCTTATGATGCCTTTGTTGCCAAGGAAAAACCCGTCTTTAAAGGAGATTAAGAATGGATCAGACTTATCTTGATTGGCCATTCTTAGAGCCACACCATAAAAAACTTGCCCTTGATTTGGATAAATGGTGCGGGGAAAATCTTCATGATATTTCCCACGCACGGGATCAGGCCGATGATATGTGCCAGATGTTGGTCAAACGCTTTGGGCAGGCGGGCTTTCTTCGCTATGCGGTGCCAAAGGCTTATGGAGGCATTCATGATAAGCTTGATGTGCGCTCACTTTGTCTTATTCGTGAAACGCTCGCCCGTTATGATGGCTTGGCGGATTTTGCTTTTGCCATGCAGGGTCTGGGCAGTGGAACGATTTCCCTGTTTGGATCAGAGGAACAAAAGCAAATTTATTTGACCGCCGTGGGGCGGGGTGAAAAAATAGCGGCCTTTGCCCTGTCTGAACCCAATGCGGGATCAGATGTTGCGGCCATGACCACAAATTTTCGCATAGACGGCGATGAACTTGTCTTAAATGGCTGCAAGACCTGGATATCCAACGGCGGCATTGCGGATTATTATACGGTTTTTGCCCGCAAAGTTGGCACAGAAGGATCAAAGGGCATTTCGGCCATTATTGTGGATGCGAATAATGGGGGTCTTAAAATAGCCGAGAAGATAGAAGTCACGGCTCCGCATCCCTTGGCAAAGTTGGAATTTAGTGAATGTCGGGTGCCAAAATCTGCCCTGATTGGGGAAGAGGGTCGGGGATTTAAATATGCCATGGCAACCCTTGATGTTTTTAGAACGACGGTGGGTGCTGCCTCTATGGGTTTTGCTAAACGTGCCATGGACGAGGCCATGAAAAGGGCCACAAGCCGTCATTTGTTTGGGGCGCCCATGACCAATCTTCAAATCATACAAAGCAAGCTTGGGGATATGGCGGTGGGTATTGATGCGAGCGCCTTGTTAATTTATCGGGCGGCATGGGTGAAGGATTGTGTGGCCGATCGGGTCACCCGAGAGGCTGCGATGGCAAAACTTTATGCCACAGAGGCCGCCCAAAAAATTATTGATGACGCTATTCAGATTTTTGGCGGTCAAGGGGTTGTATTTGGCGAAACGGTGGAAAGATTATACCGTGATGTGCGTAGCCTTCGTATTTATGAAGGTGCCTCAGAGGTGCAAAAAATTATTATTGCGGGACAGGCTCTTCTTGTTTATCAAAAATAATTTGGCCAGAATTAAAGCGAAACATCTTCTTCGGGAGTAAGAAGAAAGAGTTCCATTTTCTTTCTGATTTGGTCTGGGATTGCGGCCGATTTAATGCGTTTATGGTCAACCCAGACGATGCTTTGGCGGGTGAAAAAGCGAATCTCATCATTGCAGGATGTTATGATGGACAGATCAATGCGGCTGCGACCTATTTTTTGCACGCCTAAGGCAAAGGTTAGTCTGTCATTCAGGTAACTTGGGTTACGAAAGCTGCTTTCTAGATGGGCCAAAGGCACCGCCCAGCCGTCTGAAAACATCTTGGGATAGGGATAATCCAGACCATCCTCAAACCAGATTTCACTTGCTTGATTGATCATTTCATAATATCGCGGGTAATAAACAATGCCCGCAGGATCAACATGGTTAAAACGAACGACTATTTCTGTTGTGAAGCGAGGCATATATTTGTAAATTCCTTATTTAACGATACGAGTCCAAGGATAATAACCATGAAGAATATTTTCGTACAGATTAAATGTGATCTTGGCAAGGTTTATGAGGTTGCAGAGCATATTGTTGACAATTTAGAGGAAACAGAGGAGGTTTATTCTATCTCTGGCGCCTATGATTTGATGATAAAGCTTCATTTAGAAGAAGAGGCGGATATTGGTCGTTATATCAATGACAAAGTGCAGACCATTCCCGGTATCAAGGACACATTTACCTTAATGGCCTATAAGGCCTTTATGTAGAGAGGGAAGGGTTAAACTAATTTTCTTGATATGGGTCAGTTGCCTTTACATATAAAGAGCCTATAAGAAATCATAAGAATAAAGGTTCACAAAACGATGCCGACACAGAAAGCTATGAAATTGCAGCAAGAAAGACCCAAGCGCTTACCCCGCTATACGAGCTATCCGACGGCATTGGAATTTTCGGATATAGAACCCACCCTGTATCAGGAATGGCTATGCACTCTGCCTGATGATGAACCTATCAGCCTTTATTTTCATATTCCTTTTTGCGAGAAGCTATGCTGGTTCTGTGGCTGTTTCACGAAAATATCCAATAGCGAAGAACCGATTCTACGTTATTTGAATGTTTTGTCTAAGGAGGTTGCCTTAATTGCAAAATTAGCGGGTCGAAAAAAAGTCAGCCATATCCATTTTGGCGGTGGTTCCCCGACTATTCTTGGGGCGCAATCTTTTGATGAATTGATGAGCGTGGTGAGGGATAATTTTGATATTCTGCCTGATGCTGAAATTGCCATAGAGATTGACCCTCGCACCTGTTCCGAGGAAAAGATCAGGACCTATGCCAAGAATGGGGTTAATCGGGCAAGTCTTGGGATTCAGGATTTTAATCTAGAGGTGCAAAAGGCTATTAATCGGATTCAGCCAGATATTCTTATTGCCGATAATGTACGGTGGTTGCGGGAAGCGGGTATTACAAATATAAATTTTGATCTGATCTATGGCATGCCTCGTCAAACCTTGGATACCATTGAGGAAACGATTTATAAAACGGGTGAATTTAAACCTTCCCGCATTGCTTTATTTGGTTATGCCCATGTGCCGTGGATGAAAAAACATCAGAAAATGATGGATAAACATCATTTACCTGATCAAGGGGAACGTCAGGCGATGTTTGATTTGGCGAGCAGGCGGCTTTTAGAGCTTGGCTATCATGCTATTGGACTGGATCATTTTGCCTTGTCTGGTGACAGTCTTTTGATCGCCCGTGAAGAGAGCCGTATGAAACGCAATTTTCAAGGCTATAGCGCAGACCCCGCCACAACGATGATCGGCTTTGGCGCTTCTGCTATTGGATCATTGCCGAGTGGTTATATTCAAAATAGCCCTGATCTTAAAATATATACAGAATCCTTGGAAAATGACAAAATTCCCGCAAGCCGTGGACTTATGGTTGATGCGACCGATCTGATGTATCGGGATGTGATTTCAACAGTGATGAGCTATTTTTCTGTTGATCCTTGGGCTATTGCGGAAAGGCATGGCATAAACCATGATTTCAGCCGTGAAAAGGCGGATCTGGATAGGTTGGTAGGGGTTGGTTATCTTTCCTGTGAGGGGACAACATATCACCTTACAAAGGAGGGAAAACCCTATCTTCGGGCGATTGCCACATTGTTTGATCAGTATTTTCCCCAAAAATCCAATATCATTGATCGCTGTGTCCATGAAAGTGAAGGTTAAAGATTTAGGCTTTTATGATGTGACATGATTGGTTAATTTATGGAGCAAATGGTCAAGATCGGATAATTCCTTTGGCGTTAAAATATTCAAAAGTGACTTTTCATAATTTATGACGAGGGGTTCAATTTTTTGATAAATTTCAATACCCTTTTGTGTCAAACAAAGAACGGAGCGGCGTCGATCTTGATCAGAAAACGCTTTGTTCACCAATTTCTTATCCGATAATCCATTAACCGCACGGCTAACGGCAACCTTGTCCATGACGGTATTATCCCCTACCTCAGCCGCAGAAATATTAGGATGTCTCTTCAGGTTGGCCAAAATTTTCCATTCATGGGCGGATATTTTAAATTTCTCAGAATATAAGATGGATAATTCTCGACTTATGATATTGGTAAGATAGGATAACCGGTAAGGTAAAAAACTTTCCAATATAAGGTTTGGGCTATTCTCTGACATAATATATTCCTTAAGAACTTTAATTTCTTGAAATAAGTTTCATTTGTAACTATATTATATTATATTCAAATAATAAAGACAAAAGAACTAACCCAAAAATGATATTTAACAAAAATGGACATCATCAATGAAATTAGCATCACTTAAACAGGGACGTGACGGCCAACTGGTCGTTGTATCAAAAGACCTTAGCCAATATGTATCGGCAGACTCCATTGCACCAACTTTGCAGGCGGCTCTTGACGATTGGGCTGTGACCGAGGGTAAATTGCGTAATCTTTATGATGATCTGGAGAAGGGTAAAATTAAGGGTATGGCCTTTCATCCTGAAAAATGTGATGCGCCTCTCCCCAGAGCCTATCATTGGGTAGATGGTAGTGCTTACGTCACCCATGTTGAATTGGTGCGTAAAGCCCGTGGGGCTGATTTGCCCGCCTCTTTTTGGGTTGATCCGCTTGTTTATATGGGGGCGTCCGATGCCTTCATTGGTCCCTGTGATGATATTTTGGTCGAATCAGAGGATTGGGGCATTGATTTTGAAGCAGAGGTAGCGGTCATTACCGATGACGTACCCGCGGGCATAAAACCAGAGAATGCTCGGAAGCATATTAAACTATTGGGCATTTTAAATGATGTGTCTTTGCGCAATTTGATTCCCGCCGAACTTGCCAAACAATTTGGCTTTTACCAGTCAAAACCTTGGACGGCTTTCTCACCTGTATTTGTGACCCCTGATGAGCTTGGGGAGGCATGGGACGGCACCAAAATACATTTACCCTTGCATGCTATTTTGAATGGTAAAAGCATGGGGCACCCCAATGCGGGCGTTGATATGACCTTTGATTTTGGACAATTGATTTCCCATGTGGCAAAATCACGGGATTTGATGGCGGGTACGGTTGTGGGATCTGGTACGGTATCCAATAAGGGATCAGAGGATGGCTCATGCTGCCTTGCCGAGGTGCGTTGTCTTGAAACCATCGCAGACGGCAAACCCTCCACACCCTTCATGAGCTTTGGTGACCGTATTGAAATTGATATGTTTGATAAGGACGGCAAAACAATCTTTGGCCGTATTAATCAAAAAGTGAAACAATATTTTCCTAAAGAATAGGATAAGAAAATGGAACTTTACGGCTATTTCAGATCGTCAGCGGCGTATCGTGTGCGGATTGCCCTTAACCTAAAGGAACTGGATTATAGCCTTATTCCTGTTTCCTTACTTTCGGGCGATCATAAAAAAAACGATTATTTGCAAAAAAACCCCCAAGGCTTTGTCCCCTATTTTGTGGACGGTGATGTGGCCGTGGGGCAATCTATGGCTATCCTTGAATATCTGGAGGAAAATTATCCGAGCAATGCCCTCTTGCCGACCAATGCTTTCGGGCGGGCAAGGGTGAGGCAGCTTTCCCATATCATTGCCTGTGATATTCACCCGCTTGATAATTTGCGGGTGTTGAAATATATCACGGGCGAACTTGGCCTAAGCGAAGATCAGAAAACCGCATGGTATCATCACTGGATTATTGAGGGTTTCAAGGCCTTTGAAATATTATTATCTGACGGAAATTCGGGTAAATTTTGTCACGGGGATCAGGTGACATTTGCCGATGTTTGTTTAGTACCGCAAGTGTATAATGCCAGACGATTTAACTGTCCTTTGGAGGCTTTCCCCAATATCATACGCATTGTTGAAAATTGTAACAAACTCAACAGCTTCATGCAGGCTATGCCAGAAAATCAGACGGATGCCACATGAAAAATTTATTTAATATATCAGGCAAGATTGCGGTGGTAACAGGAGGCTCTCGTGGCATTGGCGCCATGATTGCACGGGGTTTTGTGGAAAATGGGGCCAAAACCTATATCTGTTCCCGCAAAGAAAAAGACGTGACCGAAACCGCAAAAAATTTGTCACGATACGGTGAATGTATCGGCATAACTGCTGATCTATCAACGGTTGCAGGGATTGAGAAATTTGTCTCTGATATAGCCGCCCGAGAAGAAAAAATTGATATTTTGGTCAATAATGCGGGCGCTGTTTGGGCGGCACCCCTTGATGAATTTCCAGAAACGGGCTGGGATAAGATCATGGATATTAACCTGAAATCCGTCTTTTACCTTACTCAGAAATTTTTGCCCCTGCTTCGAGCCTCGGTGAGGGATGATAATTTGGCCAGAATAATCAATATTGCCTCTGTTGACGGTTTGTCGGTGCCTGATTTTGAAACCTATAGCTATTCGGCGAGCAAGGCTGCGGTCATTCATATGACCCGCACACTCGCTAAACGACTTGCAGGGGAGAAAATTCTCGTTAATGCCATCGCTCCTGGTGCCTTTCCAAGTCATATGACTAAGGAGATTCTGGAAAAAAACAAGCAAGCGATGCTCAAAAAAATCCCCCTTGCCCGCATCGGTGAACCAGAGGACATAGCGGGCGCAGCTCTTTATCTGTCCACCCGCGCCAGTGCCTACGTTACAGGCACGACCCTCATCGTAGACGGCGGCTGGGTAGAAACGAAATAAAGTTAAAGTCTATCTATGACTGCAGCCAAGGCATCCAACTGAGAATATCCAAGTTTTCGGCAGCGTTCCGGCGACCAACCTGTTTCACGATTTGGGCAGTTGGCCGTATCCTTAAAGGGCATTTCAAGGGTCATGGACACTGCCTGATAGCGATGGGCCAATTGATTGGTGCCGACGGTCATATTTCCGGTTCCCTGTTCTTGCTTTGGATAACCATATTCCATTTGGAAGTCAGGATTAGCCGCCATTAAATGACGCTGATAATCATAGGCGAGATCAAGTTTTGCGCTGTCGGGGTCGGGATTTCCTTCAAAACAGGCAATGAAATTATAGGGCAACGCCTCGTCGCCATGAACATCAAGCACAAGATCAATGCCTGTTTCATCCATTTTTCCTCTGACATAGAAAACTTCGGGGCTTTTTTCCAAAGAGGGATTTTCCCATTCTCTATTCAGGTTGGCGCCTGCCGCATTGGTGCGCAGATGACCCCGTCTGCTGCCATCGGGATTCATGTTGGGCACAACATAAAAAACGGCTTTCTCTAGCAGACTTCTGCTCAGGGCGTCTTCATCATCAAGCAATCGATCCAGAAAACCTTCTATCAGCCATTCAGCCATGCTTTCACCGGGATGTTGGCGTCCAATAACCCAAATGACCTTTTTTCCGACCGCAACCTCACCAATGGTCAAAAGATCAATATCCTGACCGTCCAAAGTTTCACCAATGGCATGGAGGCTTACTTTTTCGTCCATAGCCGCCTGGGAGACCAGATCGTGATGTCGTTCCATGCTATAGGGCGCAAAATAGGCATAATAGATGCTGTCACTTTCTGGGATATGCTGAATGGTGATTTCGCCGTCATGGTATATTGTACTTACTCTAAACCATTCTTCTCTGTCATAAGAGGCACAGGCTTGATAATCTTTCCAACCATCGGGATAGGCGGAATCGCCCGCATTTTCGATGGTCAGGGCGCATAATTGTCCTTTGGCTCCTGCGAGGCGAAAATAAAACCACTGATAAAAATCCGAATGATGATCTTTGCGGATGCGAAGGCGGATATTGCTGGAATTTTCCGCCTCAATGACCTCGATATTACCGGCATCAAAATTACTGCTTATTTTCATGGTTTCATCTCCTTTTGAATTATGGAAAGATATATACGAGTGACTTCATTGTTGCAAAAGTATTTTTTTCTGCCAAACTGCATAAAAATAAAAACAATTTATAAACAAAATATTATATAATAAGGGGACAATCATAATGTCAGATACAGTAACAAATTCAGAGACAGAGGATTTCTACAAAGGATCGCAGGAACGTAATTTCCTTGGTCATCCTATTGGGCTTTCCATATGTTTTCTCACCGAAATGTGGGAACGTTTTTCCTTTTATGGTATGCGGACCATTCTGGTTCTATATCTTGTGAAATATCATCTTTTTAGTGCGGGCGATGCCAGCATGATTTACGGCGCCTATGCGGGACTTGTCTATATGATGCCCATCATTGGTGGCTTTATGGCGGATCGCTATTTGGGCAGCCGAAAGGCGGTGACTTTTGGGGCTATTTTGCTGGTGGCGGGGCATGGTCTTATGGGCTTTCACGGGCCACAATCCTTTATGGATGGTGATATGGTTGTCCGTGATGATTTTTACATAAGCCTATTTTTTCTGGCTCTGTCTTTGATTATTACAGGGGTTGGCTTCTTGAAAGCTAATATTTCCACGATTGTTGGGGCTTTGTATGGCAAGAATGACCCCCGCAGAGACGGTGGATTTTCCATATTTTATATGGGCATTAACCTAGGATCCTTGATTTCAACGGCGCTTGTTGGTTATGTGGGCGAGGTTTATGGCTGGAATTATGGTTTTGCCATTGCAGGCATCGGCATGTTTTTTGGTCTTATGGTTTTCCTTTGGGGACAAAAATATCTTGATGGCCGTGCGGAACCCACAAATCCCACTATCTTAAAGGAAAAATCACCTATTGGTTTGAATAAGGAATGGACGATCTATCTGTTTGGTCTTGTTATGGTTGGGGCAAGCTGGTGGTTTGTGCAGCATCAGCAACTGGTGGGTCAAATACTGGGTGTTTCGGGTTTTGTGATGATTGGTATAATTTTGGTTTATGCCTTTATGAATCTGACCAAAATTGAGCGGGATAGAATTATTGTGGCCTGTTTTCTTATTGCTATTCAATCGGTCTTTTGGGCGCTCTTTGAACAACAGGCGGCAAGCCTAACCTTACTGGCAGATCAGCAGTTTAATCTTAATATTTTGGGCATGAATGTGCTGGCCTCACAGGTGCAACTCTTAAATCCTCTGTTTATTGTTGTGTTAGCCCCTGTTATGGCGTGGCTTTGGGTGGCCTTGGCCAAGGGTCATATTGAACCGTCCACGCCAGCAAAGTTTGGTATTGCCATGTTGCTTATAGGCCTTGGTTACATTGTCTTTTCATGGGGTATGAGCCTTGATGAGGGTACGTCAAAAAGCTTTATATGGCTCGTTTTTATCTATTTGTCTTTAACGGTTGCGGAACTATGTCTAAGCCCTGTTGGACTTTCTATGGTGACGAAACTCAGCGTGTCAAAAATTGTGGGCATGATGATGGGAACATGGTTTCTTTTCACGGCTCTTGGCAATTATGTGGCGGGCTGGATCAGCTCACTCACTGGCAGCACGACGCATGGGATTGACAGTGGTCAACTGGATATTATGTCTGTCATGGATGTCTATTCGACCATTGGCTATGCGAGCATGGGGGTTGGTGTTTTGATTTTAGTTTTAACACCATTAATGAAAAAATATATGCACGGGGTTCATTAGAATACGCATTAAAACAACGGAAAGAGCGCATAGGGATAATCCATGCGCTCTTTATTCCATCTCTTCCCGCAGCATTTCAAGTTCAAGCCATTCTTCCTCTTTTTGGTTGAGGTCGGTTTTGGCCTTTTCTAATGACTTGTTCATTTTATGAAAACCATCGGGATCTTTGGCATAAAAATTGGCATCGCCAAGTTTTGTTTCAAATTCAGCGATTGTTTGCCCTAATTTTTCAATCTCAAGCGGCAAGGTTTTAAGGGCATGTTGATGTTTAAAGCTGAGCTTTTGACCCCGTTGTTTTGGAGCTTCGGGTGATTTAGATGATTTTTTTGAGAAATTTGCGTCACGTTCATCATCCTCTGATCTCTGATTTTTCTTTTGACGGATATAATCCTTATAACCGCCTGGATATTCGGTGATTTTGCCGTCGCCTTCGAGTACGAGGGAGGAGGTCACAATGCGATCCAGAAAATCCCGATCATGGCTCACCAGAATAAGGGTGCCGTCATACTCGCCGAGCATGTCTTGCAACAGATCAAGAGTATCCATATCCAAATCATTGGTTGGCTCGTCAAGTACGAGAAAATTTGTGGGCATTGCAAGGGTTTTGGCAAGCACAAGACGATTTTTTTCCCCGCCAGAAAGCGAGCTTATGGGGCTTCTGGCCTGTCCCGCATCAAAAAGAAAATCCTTCAAATAGGAGATAATATGTTTTGATTGCCCCCGCACCATAAGATGATCACCGCCATCGCTCAAATATTCCCATAAGGTTTCGTCTTCGTTAAGGCGGGCGCGTCTTTGATCCAGATAAGTGATATCAAGATTGGTGCCATGTTTCACCCGTCCCGTATCAGGGTCTGCTTCTTTGGTCAGAATTTTAAGCAGAGTGGTTTTCCCCACCCCATTCGGGCCGATAATACCTATTCTATCGCCTCGCATAATACGCAGCGAAAAATCTTCAAAAATTATGCGATCCCCGAATGATTTGGAAATTTTATGGGCTTCAATAATTTTTTTGCCGGCCACCTTGCCACTATCAATGTCGAGCTTTACCTGACCCGTGACGGCAATTTGATTAGAGCGTTCTTCCCGCAGTTGCCATAAAGAACGCATGCGTCCCATGTTTCTTTTGCGCCTTGCGGTAATGCCCTTATGTGACCAGTCGGTTTCTTTCTCGATCAATTTATCAAGCTTTTCCCGTTCCACCCGTTCTTGCTCAATAATTTTTTCTGACCATTCTTCGAAATGGGCAAAGCCCTTATCCAGTCTCCGCACCCGTCCCCGATCGAGCCAGAATGTGGTGTTGGTAATATTATTCAAGAAGGTTCTGTCATGGCTTATGATAACAAGACCGCCCCGAAAATTTTTAAGACTGCTCTCCAGCCATTCAATGGTTGTGATATCAAGATGGTTGGTTGGCTCATCAAGCAGCAATATATCCGCATCACTGACAAGCGCACGGGCAAGTGCCGCCCGTCTTCCTTCGCCGCCTGATAATTTTGTAGGGTCAAGGTCTGCGGCAAGATCAATTTCTGCCAAGATAATATCAACCTTGAAATGATCCTCGGCCGAGGCATGGGTAAGGCCGCCTGCCACATAATCATGCAAATTTTTATAACCCGTAAGATCAGGTTCTTGTTCCAAATAGGTTACATGACAGCCCGGTTGGACAAATCTTTCGCCGTGGTCGGCCTCAATCAGGCCAGAAATCACCTTAAGCAGTGTCGATTTGCCAGAACCATTGCGCCCCACAAGGCTTATTCTGTCTCGCTCACCGATAGAAAGTTCTACGCCGTTAAACAAGGGATTTTCGCCAAAACGTAAGGCCATATTGGATATGGTAAGTAAAGGGGGTGCCATTTTTTTCCTATGATAAATAATTTATGCCACTGATAACGGATTTTCATCATAAGGTGAAGTGTTGTTTATAAATATTAGATAGGGTATCCTTTGAAAAAAATATATCGGGGATTTATAGAACCATGAAAATCAATATTAAAAAACAATCAGATGTGAAATCTAGCGAAATCACGCCAGAAAACATATATCATAATCGGCGAAAATTTATCCAAGACAGCATAAAAATCGGTGTTGGTGCAGCAGCATTGGGGAGCGTTGCTCTCAACTTTCCAGAGGCATTAGCTTCTGGGGCATCTGACGCATCAGGCAAAACTTTAAATAATATTATCCGCAATAACATCTATCCTCTCAATGAAAAGATGACCTCCTATGAGGCGGTGACCACGTATAATAATTTTTATGAATTTGGCACCGACAAGGAAGACCCTGCATTAAACGCCCATAGCTTAAAGACGCGCCCTTGGACCATTAAAATTGATGGCCATGTGGAAAAGCCCGGCGACTATGATATTGATGATTTTATCCGCCCCCATGACTTAGAAGAACGCATTTACCGGATGCGCTGTGTGGAGGCATGGTCCATGGTTATACCGTGGGTCGGTATTCCCTTGGCGGATATTATTAAAAAGCTAAAGCCCACATCGAACGCTAAATATGTGGTTTTTGAAACGCTGGTTGATAAGGAACAGATGCCGGGACAGCGGCGGGAGGTTATTAAATGGCCCTATGTGGAGGGACTTCGTATGGATGAGGCCATGCATCCTTTGACACTGATGGCGGTTGGTCTATACGGCGAGGAATTGCCCAATCAGAATGGGGCGCCCATGCGACTTGTGGTGCCATGGAAATATGGCTTTAAAGGCATTAAATCCATTGTCCGAATGCGTTTTGTGGAAGATGAGCCCAACAACAGTTGGCGTAGGCTAGCACCCAATGAATATGGTTTTTTTGCCAATGTTAATCCGACCGTCGATCATCCCCGTTGGTCACAGGCGAGCGAAAGACGCATCGGCGAATTTCGCAGACGGGAAACCTTGATGTTTAATGGTTACGGGGATGAGGTGGCATCTCTTTATACGGGTATGGATCTGAAGAAATATTTTTAATGAAGCGCATTATTTACCTCAAAATCCTTGTTCATATTGTGGCGCTTTTGCCCTTCTGCTGGTTGTCTTGGCAGGGTTATTTGCTGATGAATGACCAAAGTAATGAACTCACCGCCAACCCCATACAATTTATCCATCACTTTACGGGTAATTGGGCCATCAGATTTATTTTGTTGGGTCTTGCAATAACCCCTTTACGCAAAATATTCGGCTGGAACAGGCTTATTCAATTTCGCCGTATGATCGGGCTTTATGCTTTTTTCTATGTGACACTCCATCTGTCAAATTTTGTGATTTTGGATTATTATTTTGATTGGGCTGCTATTTTAAAGGAAATTATCAAGCGGCCTGCCATTACATTCGGGATGGTGGCTATTCTTCTCCTCATCCCCCTTGCCATCACCTCCACCAAGGGTTGGATAAGGCGGTTACAAAAAAACTGGATTAAGCTTCATAAGCTTATTTATGGGATCGGAATTTTGGCTGTGATCCATAATATTATGATGGTGAAGGCCGATATTTTTATGCCTATGATCCATATCACGCTTCTTGCTCTGTTGTTGGGATATAGATTTGCCTTTCGGGAAAGACAGGCTTAGAGTGAATATTTACTATTTTTTTGAGGGAGAAAATCCATGAATTATACATCTGTTAAACTTGATATTGCGAATCATATTGCGACCATAACCCTCAACAACCCGCAAAAAGCTAATGCGATGGGCGAAGATTTCTGGGCTGAATTTGCAGGCATATTTGACCATTTTAATGATGATTCCGATGTAAGGGTTGTAGTGATTGCCTCTGAAGGCAAACATTTTACCGCAGGTATTGATCTTGGCTATTTGCAAAGTTGCATGCCCTCTCTTGAGGTGGAGTCCGCAAGAGCCATGGATAAAATGCGCCGTCACATCAAATATCTTCAAGGGGCGTTTTCGGCCATTGATCAATGCCGTGTGCCTGTTTTGGCCGCGGTACAGGGCGGCTGTTTTGGAGCAGGTGTTGATCTTGCCTCGGCCTGTGATATTCGCTATGCGAGCAAAGATGCCTTTTTTATCATTCAGGAAATCAATATCGGTATGGTGGCGGATCTTGGCACCTTGCAGCGTATGCCACGGCAAATACCCGATGGTCTGATGAGGGAACTGGCCTATACGGGGCGCAAATTTTATGCCCAAGAAGCCCATGCGACGGGGTTTGTCACCAATGTCTGTGACGACCATGACAGTTTGCGCCACTATGTAATGGATATTGCAACACAAATCGCCGCACAGTCCCCCCTTGCTATATTGGGCAGTAAGGAAATGCTCAATCATACACGGGATAATACGGTGGAGGTTGGGCTTGATTATATTGCGGCATGGAATGCGGGCATGTTGTCCACCCAAGATGTGATCAAGGGCGCCGTCGCCGCCCTTTCTAAAAGCACGGCCGAGTTTGATGACTTATTATGAATATAATAAATTGTTTTTGTTTAATATTTTAAAGGAAAAATAAATGGAACTTGTTGCTATTATTATTGCATTAGCTTTGATTGAATATATTGTTTTTAGCTTTTTAGTTGGCATGGCTCGTGGAAAATATGGAATTTCAGCCCCTGCTGTTACGGGGGATCCTATTTTTGAGCGTTATTACCGGGTGCAGGAAAATACCCTTGAATTACTGATTTACTTTATTCCAGGTATGGTGATGTTTGCCTATTATATACGACCTGATGTGGCGGTGGGTTTAGGCGTGGTTTTTATCATTGGACGGGCTCTATATTTTAAAGGTTATATTGCCGACCCGAAATCACGAAGCTTTGGGTTCATGTTAAGTTTCTTTCCGTCTTTTCTTCTCGTCCTTGGAGGACTTTGCGGAGCATTATGGCGATTTTTTTAATAGGCCTTAATCAAGAAGAGTAATTGCCTTTTAATTCTAGTCCTTAGCTCCTGGATGGGCATTGTTATAAACATCCATAAGATAGGCCGTATCAACATCTGTATAATGCTGGGTGGTGCTGAGCGATACGTGTCCGAGCAATTCCTGAATGGTACGTAAATCACCCCCCGCAGTCAATAAATGGGTGGCAAAACTATGACGCAGGGCATGAGGGGTTGCTGATGCGGGAAGCCCCATGGTTTCCCGAACCCTTTGCATGGCAAGCTGTATCACGCGCGCATTAAGTCTTTTCCCCTGCATGCCAATAAAAAGTGGCCCATCCATGGGCAGATTATGGGGGCAGTGAGTGATGTATGTTTCAATGGCGTCTTTTACCACGGGCAAAAGCGGTACAAGCCTTTCCTTGTTGCGTTTACCGATCACTTTAAGCATGTCACCGTCTGGTATATTCCGACGGTTTAAGTTCAGCGCCTCCGAAATACGAAGACCGCAACCATAAAGCAGACTGAGCACGGCAATATCACGGTCGGCAATCCAAGACTCTGTTGCAAAATCCCCCACATCGGTAAGTGTTTTTCGAGCCGATTGCTCGTCCAAGGGTCTTGGCAGACGTTTTGGCAGTTTGGGTGCGGTGACGGCACTGATGGCATCGTTTGTTAAAATATTATTGCGGCGATGAAATTTAAAAAAGGCCCGAATAGCACTTAGGGTGCGGGCAAGGGAAGACGGCGAAAGCCCGTCCCGTCTTTTTTTTGCAAGGAAGGCGCGAAAATCTGTGGGACGCAATTGCTGTAAATCATGCACCACTGGGCTTTGGCCCAAATGATGGCTGAGAAAAATAAAAAATCCAGTGATATCTCGTTCATAGGCATTGAAGGTATGGGGGGAAACTCGCTTTTCCGTTTGAAGATAGGACAACCAACCCTGAAGCAAAGGCATGAGGGCTGGAAAAATAATATGGGGGCTTTGTGAGGCATCCTTTTTCATGACACTATTATAGCAGGCTTGTTTATTATGTTATAGTCCTGATCAGAATGCTTTTGAGCTGGCCCTGAAAAGCACCCGCAAGGAACCGCAAAAGTTCGGTACCTTGTCCCGGAGTGAAAAAGGCCTCGTCCCGACTGCCAAAGGCTAAAATGCCCAAGGGATAATGGGACGTTTTTTCGATTTTAATCAAGGCTTCGGCCTTTATAAGAGGGGTTGCAGGGCCATAAATTTCTTCGGCGGCTTTCACATTTCCCCGCAAAATTGCCGCCGTTTCATGTCCCATAAAGGCATCAATGACACCTTTTTTCAAAAGTCTGATATTGCTATTGTCCCCTAAGCGAGATTTCGCTTCTTCTTCAAAACAGATAATAACGCTGTCCACTTGCAGGATATCAACCCAATCATTACAGACAATGTGACAAAGATGATCAAAAGTTTCCGCCTCAAGCAAGCATAAAACCGCCGCATGGATTCGCATTTGGGTGGTCATATTGCTGCGGGAGGCTTGAATCATGCTCTCTTGCCTATTATGAAGGGTCGAGACCTCATTTTGTAATCTGTCGAGCAGAATGGATTGAAAATCCACGACGCCATCGGTGCGTTTTTGCCGCTCGGGTTTCAAAAGGGCGAGCAAATCCTTATTTAAGTCAAAGAAATTAGGATTCATCATCAGATAATCCCGAACGTCTTCCTCGCTTAAGGATGGCTTTTTCTTGCTGCTGTTTATGGTATCTTTGTTTTCCATTTTTTAATAAATATGCCTATTTTACAATAGATTGACCAGTTTTTTCCCAATCGGCCACAAAGGCTGCAAGACCATTTTCCGTAAGGGGATGGTTAAACAGTTGGCGTAATACTTTTGGTGGCAAGGTCACCACATCGGCGCCAATGCGCGCACTTTGCAGGATATGAATGGGATGACGTGTGCTTGCCACAAGAATTTCTGTCTTAAAATCATAATTATCATAAATCAGGCGGATATCTTCAATCAACTGCATGCCGTCAAAACCCACATCATCATGACGACCAACAAAGGGGGATATGAAACTTGCCCCTGCCTTGGCGGCAAGTAAGGCCTGCACCGCAGAAAAACACAAGGTCACATTGACCATTTTACCTTGTTCTGAGAAATGTTTGCACACCCTAAGCCCGTCAACGGTCAGGGGAACCTTAAGCGCAATATTTTCTGCAATATCATAGATATGGGCGGCTTCGGCAATCATGCCGTCATAATCGGTTGCGGCAACCTCGGCGCTGACGGGGCCATCAATTAGGTCGCAGATTTCTTTTGTGACCTCAAAATAATCTCGACCAGATTTCAAGATCAGCGATGGATTGGTGGTCACCCCATCCACAAGTCCTGTCGCCGCCATATCCCGAATATCATCTATTTCAGCCGTATCCAAAAAAAACTTCATGCCTCTAAAAACCTTTCCTATTATAAAAATCACATCATCACGAGCACATTTATACCGCAATGACATATTGCCTGATGATAGTTTTATAATATAGTGCCATAAAAGAATAGCTTTAAAAAAAGCCACATTTAATTTTGTTGGATTATGAACATGGGGTCTGACCCGATACGCATTCAGGTTTTATTGCCGATTCCCCTTTCGGGGCCTTTTGATTATTTGGTTGCATCAGATGTGATTGACCAAAACAGAGGACCATTGACCAAGGGGGATTTTGTCTCGGTTCCCCTAAGGGGACGTATATTACAGGGCGTTGTTTGGGATATGTCACCAGAAGAAAATGATATTGCGCTTGATAAATTAAAATTCATTCAAGGCAGATTGGATTTGCCTGCCTTGCCCTTATCGTTATTGGGTTTTATTGATTGGGTGGCCTCATATACCTTATCCCCCCTTGGGGCTGTATTGAAAATGGCCATGAGCGTGCCTCATGCTTTTGACCAGGCTAAGAAAAAAACGCTGTATCGTCTTTCCCCAAACTTACCAGAAAAAATAACCGAATCTCGCCGTGCGGTAAAAGATGCGGCAATCGGGGATATGCCCCTACCCATTGCCACATGGGCGGAACTTGCTGCTGTAGGGGAGGGTGTTGTACGGGGCATGGTAAAGGCTGGTCAAATGATCCCAGTGGAGGTTATGGGCGATGCTTCTTATCCTGTGCCAGATTCGACTTTTTTGGGGCCAAAATTATCAGATGAACAACAAAATGCCGCAAGCCATATGCAGCAGATGGTGAAGGATCAATGTTTTAAGCCCGTGCTTTTGGAGGGAATCACAGGCTCTGGAAAAACAGAAGTTTATTTCGAGGCCATTGCCGAGGCTCTCAAAATTGAGGGGGGGCAGATTTTGGTGCTTTTACCAGAAATCGCTCTGACCGCTCAATGGTTGGAACGGTTTCGGGCCCGTTTTGGGGTGGAACCTGTGGTTTGGCATTCGGCTCTTACTCCCGCAAGCCGCAGACGGGCGTGGTGGGCTGTGATAAAGGATGGGGCTCAGGGCAGAGCAAGGGTCGTGGTTGGTGCGCGGTCTGCATTATTTTTGCCCTTTCAGGATTTAAAGCTCATTGTGGTGGACGAGGAACATTCCGCAACCTTTAAACAGGATGATGGTGTTATGTATCATGGCCGTGATATGGCGGTTGTGCGGGCAATGCAGTCCCATTGCCCCGTGATACTGGCCTCGGCGACACCGTCTCTTGAGACTATATTGAATGCGCAGGCTGGAAAATATGATTGGCTTTATATGGGAGAGCGTCACGGCGTGGCGGTCTTGCCTGATATGAAGGTTATTGATTTGAGGGATCATAAACTAAAAACAGGCACATGGCTGTCTGATCCCCTGAGAGAAGCGTTGAGCGCAAATTTTGCCCAAGGGGAACAATCGCTTTTGTACCTTAACAGACGTGGCTACGCCCCGTTGACTTTGTGCCGCACCTGTGGACATCGCATGGAATGTCCCCATTGTTCTGCATGGCTTGTGGAACATCGCAAGGGCGATAAATTGTGCGATAAATTACGCGATAAATTACAATGTCATCATTGCGGTTTTTCCTGCCACAAGCCAGATATTTGCCCAAAATGTGAGGGTAAGGATACGATGGTTGCTTGCGGGCCTGGAGTGGAAAGAGTGGCCGAAGAAATAAGGTCGCTTTTTCCAGAAGCAAGAGTAGCGGTCATGGCAAGCGATGAAATATCATCCCCAGATGATATGCGAGACATAATTGAAAGTATAGAACGTCATGAGGTTGATTTTATTATTGGCACCCAGATTGTCACCAAAGGCTATCATTTTCCAATGTTGACCCTTGTGGGGGTTGTGGATGCGGATCTGGGCTTAAGTGGCGGTGATCCCCGTGCGGCAGAACGGACATGGCAGCAACTCGAACAGGTGTCTGGTCGGGCGGGTCGGGCGGAAAGAACGGGGATGGTCATCTTTCAAAGCTATAATCCCCATCATCCCGTTTTACAGGCTCTGCTTTCAGGGGATGGGCAGAAGTTTCTTGAACAGGAGGCCGAGGCGAGGGAGCAACAAAATCTGCCCCCCTTTGGTAAATTGGCCGCCATCATTGTTTCTGGGGCCGATTTTAATGCTGTGGTCAAAACCGCCAGAGCCATTGCTGCTCGTGCTCCAAAGAATCATAAAATTACGGTCTTGGGGCCTGTTGCAGCCCCCATGCCCTATCTTCGGGGAAAACATCGTTTTCGGCTTTTGATTAAGGCCGAAAAGCAGGTGAAGCTTCAAAAAATAATGGGGGAATGGCTCTCAGTATGTCCTGTGGGTCGAGGGGTCAGTCTTCAGGTTGACATTGACCCCTATAATTTTCTTTAAAGATTAAAATAACGAAACAGATATTCCATAGTGTAAATGCGGCTTAGCATGCCCACATCTTTGATATTTTCGATTTTGAAATATTGATCCATATGGGGTGTGCCATCAGGAAAAATGGGATTTAAAAAGGCGGGTTCCAGGGTTTTTGGCAAAATAAGTTTTCTCATTTTATGCTGAATGGCATAGCTGTAACGGCGTAAAATTGTTGGTCTGTAATAGGTCAGGTAATTTTTGAGTTTAATTTTGTTTGGCACAGACTCATCAAAAGCATAACCATAATCAGACAAATAAGAGGCAAGGGTGGGGCTTATGATTTTTATGAGATCGGCTTGAAAGGTACCATGATTCTTTAAGGAAAGCGGAATGGTAAGCGCCTGTTTTATGGTTTTGTATGAAATAAAAGGTGTCAGATAAGAACCGAGACGGGTGTTGTTGTTATTGTCCCGACTTGTCCAATAGCGCAAACGAAAGGCAGGATAGGCAAATTCAATTTCTGTGCGGCTTAAATTGTCACTCTCGACCCCAAGGGCTGCTTTGATTTTATGGCGAAGATTATTCCGATACTCTTTTTCGTCAAAGACGTCTTGGCACTGGATATTTGCATAGCGGGCATAAAAACTGTTGATCAAATCGGTGATGGTGAAATTTCCATCGGGCAGATAAAAGAAATTGCGGAAAATTTCGCCGCCGCCGCCGTTAAATACCATATGACCCTGTTCGGCTCTTTTTCGTCGGGTCTTCATATTGGCGCCAAAATCAAAAATGCTTTCCGTGGGCAGACCATCAAGCGCATAAAAATTATCTTGCACGATATTTTTATAGTCATCAGGGGAGGGGGTGGGGTATTTTCCCTTGTTTATATGATCTAGGGTAAAGTTTTCGGCCTTGGCAATGCTTTGGGCGATTTTTACATCGGGACTGTTGTCTGGTCCGTAAACATAGACATGAGGATTTGATCCGCTATTTTTCAATAAAGACAGCATAAGCCGTGAATCATAGCCTCCCGATAGAGCGGTTCTGATTTTATCACCAAATATCTGTGAAATGGGCTTTACCGTATTTTGTAAAAGTGTGGCGGTTTGTGTGACAAGATTTTGCCGAGAATCACTTGACGGGTTATAATCAAAGATCAGATTCTTTTGATGAGCAACTAAACCGTCGTCCTTGATTTCAAAAATCTTCAGGGCATCCATGCACTTTATTTCATGAAAGACGGTTTCTTGGCCATAGGTGGTTTCCTGAAAGGCATATTCATAAAGGCATTGTTTATTGGGGGAGAGTGAATGAGAGGCCGTCGCTGCCGCTAGAAAGGACGATGACCAAAGCGTTCTTTGGTCATTTTGATAGATTCGACTGCCACCAAGGGGGTCTGTGAATAAAAATAGACGATTATCTTTTTTTAGGATGATGGTAAAAATACCACTGTAATCTTCTGGTTGATAATGATCTGGATTAAAATCATGGAGAAGGGATTTTAACGCCATGGTTCCCATTTGATTTTTGTATATGAAAGTTCCTGATGCGGCACAGAAATCACCATGATCATCGGTAAAAATATTATCGATAGGGGAAATTTGTTTGGGGAAACAGCATATTACATAAGAATCATGCTCAGCAAGAATAGGGTTCTTAGACCCCTGATGGGCAAGACTGGATAAGGTCGTCTTTATTTTTGTTTCAGATAATTTATTTTTGTTATAAAGGATAAAATCCCCCATTTAACAGGTCCTTTTTTATAGAATATAAGGACTTTTACCGTCCTTATGGTGGATTTTAATTTGCATCGGGCACAAAAAAAAATCAAGTTACCAATTTGCTGTCTTGAAGTATGCAGATCACTGTGCTAGGTATCCCCCAACAAAAATATATCTTGTCATTTTATACCGTGTTTTTTATATGAAAATAGTTAAAAATGATTTGGTGCCAAAACAAACTTTAAGGAAAGAACGTTGCCCTCTGATATGGCTTCTAAAATTGTTTCTGAAAACCTGACAATTTCTGGACTTGCAGGCCGTTATGCTATTGCATTGTTTGAGTTGGGGTTGGATGCAAAGCTGCTGGATAAAGTAGCAAAGGATATGGGTGCTCTTCGGGCGTTACTTCAGGAGAGCAAGGATCTTAAAGGGCTTACCTTAAATCCCGTTTTTTCTTCCGAAGAAAAGGGCCGCGCAATGGCGGCTGTGGTTAAAACCGCAAAGCTTGATAAGCTGGTGGCGAATTTCATCGGTGTTGTGGCGCATAATGGCCGATTGGATCAGCTGGAAAATATTATATCTGAATTTAACAGAATTCTCAGTCATCATAATGGTGAAGTGAGTGCCTCTGTTGTCACAGCGCATAAGTTAACCAAAACTCAACTTGATGCGCTAAAAGCTAAACTAAAATCAATGGTCGGCAGTGACGTGAATGTGGAAACGAATCTTGACGAAGGTCTCCTTGGAGGAATGGTTGTCAAAATTGGTTCTCGCATGATTGATTCGTCACTGACGACTAAACTCGCTAATCTTGAAGAATTAATGAAAGAGGTTGGATAATGGACATCCGTGCAGCGGAAATATCTAAGATCCTGAAAGAGCAAATCACCAATTTTGGTGAGGAAGCAGAAGTTTCAGAAGTTGGTAAGGTTCTGTCAGTCGGGGACGGTATTGCCCGTGTTTACGGCCTTGACAATGTTCAGGCCGGTGAAATGGTCGAATTCCCTGGTAAGATTATGGGTATGGCCCTTAACCTTGAAGCCGATAATGTGGGGGTTGTGATTTTCGGATCTGACCGTGACATTAAAGAAGGCGACACGGTTAAACGTACCGGTAACATTGTGGACGTTCCTGTTGGTCGTGGTCTGCTTGGTCGTGTTGTTGATGCGCTTGGTAACCCCATTGACGGTAAGGGGCCTTTAACGGATGTTAAACGGACCCGTGTTGAAGTGAAGGCTCCTGGTATTATCCCGCGTAAATCTGTTCATGAACCCGTTCAAACAGGTCTTAAGGCTATTGATAGCTTGGTTCCCATTGGACGTGGCCAACGTGAATTGATCATTGGTGACCGCCAAACGGGTAAAACGGCTGTTGCCATTGATACTTTTCTTAACCAGAAAACCATTAATGCTGGTGATGACGAAGGCAAGAAACTTTATTGTATTTATGTTGCTATCGGGCAAAAACGTTCAACCGTTGCCCAGATCGTAAAGGCATTGGAAGAACGCGGCGCTATGGAATATTCCATCATTGTTGCCGCAACCGCATCCGAGCCTGCTCCGCTACAATTCTTGGCTCCTTATACGGGTACTGCCATGGGCGAATTTTTCCGTGACAATGGTATGCATGCGGTTATTGTTCATGATGACTTGTCAAAACAGGCTGTGGCTTATCGTCAGATGTCATTGCTGCTTCGTCGTCCGCCTGGTCGTGAAGCTTATCCCGGTGACGTGTTTTATCTTCATTCACGCTTGCTTGAACGTGCGGCGAAAATGAACGATGCCAACGGTGCGGGATCTTTGACGGCTTTGCCGATCATTGAAACACAGGCTGGTGACGTGTCTGCCTATATTCCGACAAACGTGATTTCTATCACCGATGGTCAGATATTCCTTGAAACTGAATTATTCTATCAAGGTATTCGTCCGGCCATTAACGTGGGTCTTTCCGTGTCTCGTGTGGGATCATCTGCTCAGACAAAGGCCATGAAACAGGTTTCTGGTTCCATTAAGCTGGAACTTGCGCAGTACCGCGAAATGGCAGCATTTGCTCAGTTTGGTTCCGACCTTGATGCGGCGACCCAACAATTGCTGAACCGTGGTGCGCGCCTTACGGAACTGTTGAAACAGGCACAATATTCACCAATGTCCGTTGCAGAACAGGTGGTTTCCATCTTCTCTGGTGTGAAGGGCTATTTGGATAAGGTGGCGGTTGCTGATATTGGACGTTTTGAAGAAACCTTTATTGCAGAAATGCATTCAAAACATTCAGATGTCCTGAACAGCATTAATACAGAAGGCAAGGTTTCAGGTGAAGTTGAAACCAAGCTGAAAGAGATACTGGCAAATTTTGTGAAAAATTTTGTTTAGGTGAATTTTAAATAAAGTAAATTTTAGGAAAAGTCAGTATGGCTAACCTTAAAGATCTTAGAAACCGTATCGCAAGCGTTCAAAGCACGCAAAAGATCACCAAGGCCATGAAAATGGTTGCGGCATCAAAGTTACGCCGTGCGCAGGAAGCAGCAGAAGCAGCACGTCCCTATGCGGAACGTATGGAAAGCGTTTTGGCATCACTGGCCTCAAGCATGGTTGGTCAAGTTGGTGGTCCGAAACTTCTTGGCGGAACGGGCAAGGATGATGTTTATCTTGTGGTTGTTGCGACCTCGGAGCGTGGCCTTTGCGGTGGCTTTAACACCAATATCGTTAAAGGAGCCAGACTTAAGATCGCGCGCCTACTTGCCGAAGGAAAAGATGTTAAGATAGTGACTATCGGCAAAAAGGGGGCAGCCTCGCTGCGCCGTGACTATAAAAGCCGCATGATTAAACATTTTGATATGTCCCATGTGAAGCGTCTCGGTTTTTCCGATGCCATGCCCGTTGCGGACTATCTTTTGGCTGCCTTTGAACGGGGCGAATTTGATGTTTGCACTTTGTTCTATGCTAAATTCCAGTCCGCCCTTACCCAGATTGTAACCGATCAACAAATGATTCCGGCGTCTTTTGATGCGGATAAGGTTGTTGATCTTGGGGGTGGGGCCTATGACTATGAACCGGATGAGACAGAAATATTGGAGGCCTTATTGCCCCGTAATGTTGGCGTCCAACTGTTTAGGGCATTGCTTGAAAATGCGGCCAGTGAACAAGGTTCGCGTATGACGGCTATGGATAATGCAACCCGTAACGCTGGTGAAATGATTGACAGTCTCCGGACGACGTATAACCGTACCCGTCAGGCCGTTATAACCAATGAATTAATTGAAATTATTTCAGGTGCAGAAGCTATCTGATCTAGACGAAGACATTAAACGAGAGTTGAAATAAGATGACAGCAAAGAATATAGGTCGTGTTGCACAGGTAATTGGTGCCGTTGTTGACGTAAAGTTCGATGGTGATTTACCCGCTATTTTGTCGGCACTTGAAACGGATAACAATGGTAATCGCCTCGTTTTGGAAGTGGCACAGCATTTGGGCGAAAATACAGTTCGCACTATCGCCATGGATTCCACCGATGGTTTGGTTCGTGGTAATCCCGTAAAGGATACAGGATCACAAATTACGGTTCCCGTGGGACCCGAGACCCTTGGTCGGATCATGAATGTGATCGGTGAGCCCATTGATGAACGTGGCCCTATCGGTGAAAAGCAGAGAGCGCCAATTCATGCGGATGCACCGGCTTTTGCGGATCAATCCACAGAATCAGAAATTCTTGTCACTGGTATTAAGGTTGTTGATCTGCTCGCTCCTTATTCAAAGGGTGGTAAAATTGGCCTCTTTGGTGGTGCGGGTGTGGGTAAGACCGTTTTGATCATGGAATTGATCAATAACATCGCCAAAGGTCACGGTGGTTATTCTGTATTTGCGGGTGTTGGGGAACGTACCCGTGAAGGGAACGACCTTTACCATGAAATGATTGATTCGAATGTTATTGATCTTAACGGCGATAAGTCAAAAGTGGCTCTGGTTTATGGCCAGATGAATGAGCCTCCTGGGGCGCGTGCTCGTGTGGCACTTTCTGGTCTGACGGTTGCGGAATATTTCCGTGACCAAGAAGGTCAGGACGTACTGTTCTTCGTGGATAATATTTTCCGCTTTACACAGGCTGGTGCTGAGGTGTCTGCGCTTTTGGGTCGTATTCCTTCTGCTGTGGGTTACCAACCAACGCTTGCGACCGACATGGGTACACTTCAAGAACGTATTACGTCAACCCATAAGGGCTCTATTACATCGGTTCAGGCCATTTACGTGCCTGCTGACGATTTGACCGACCCTGCTCCTGCGGCGTCATTTGCCCATTTGGATGCGACAACGGTTCTTAACCGCGCCATTTCAGAAAAGGGTATTTATCCTGCGGTTGATCCGCTTGATTCAACCTCTCGTATTCTTTCTGCGGATGTGGTTGGGGAAGAGCATTATAACGTGGCTCGTCAAGTGCAAGAAATTCTACAAAAATATAAATCATTGCAGGATATTATTGCGATTTTGGGTATGGACGAACTTTCAGAAGACGATAAAATCATTGTGGCTCGTGCCCGTAAGATTGAACGTTTCATGTCACAACCTTTCCATGTGGCCGAAGTATTCACCAACATGCCTGGTAAGTTTGTGGAACTTGAAGTCACCATTAAGAGCTTTAAAGCAATTCTTGACGGCAAGCATGATGATCTGCCAGAGGCAGCATTCCTGATGGTTGGCGGCATTGAAGAAGTTGTTGCAAAAGCACAGAAAATGGCTGCTGACGCAGCGTAGGCTAGAGCTATAAAGGTATAGAAATGGCGGAAAAATTACATTTCGAACTGGTATCACCAGAAAGACTTTTGATATCCTCTGATGTGGATATGGTGGTTGTACCGGGTGTTGAGGGTGATTTCGGTGTCTTGATCAATCATGCACCAGCCGTGTCCACATTACGTACAGGCATTTTGCATGTTTATGACGGTGATGATGTACAGGATCTGTTGGTACGGGGTGGTTTTGCCGAGGTTAATCCCAATGGTTTGACCATTCTGGCCGAAGAAGCAACACCCATGGCGGATATTGATCGTGCAGCATTAGAGGCCGATCTTAAGAATGCCAACGAAGATGTGGCCGACGCTAAAAATGAACAACAATTGGCCGATGCGAACAAAGTTCGGGATCGTCTGGTTGAAATTCTGGATGTTCTTGATCTGGTTGCTTAGTAAAAACAATATTGTTTTCATAAAAACCCCGCGCATTAATTTTCGTGGGGTTTTTTGTTGCTTTAAAAGGCCACATCAACCGCATCGGAAATAAAACACATGAGCGGGCTTGCGGCCTCAAAGCTCTCTATCACCTCATCCACAAAATCTGCTGATTTTGCGCTTGCGAGGGTACCTTCTTTCATGGCAAAAAAGCTTTTGCGTTTAATGTCCTCTATATGGGGATTGCTTGCGTCAAAACCACGCGGTGGCCGTATGAGGCTATCGCCCCTTATGGTCTTGAAATTCTTGATAAAGTCTTTATCTTCGATGACGGATTGCCATTTTTCGGGATAATAAGCGATACGTTCCCTGATCTTTAAAAGCACATCACTGGGTGGCACCCAAATACCGCCGCCGTAACGAATATTGCCCTCTTCGAGATGAACGTAAAATCCAGGGGCATGGGCGTCCTTGCCCAATCTGTGACGGAACTGGACGGCGGCATGTTCCTTATAGGGTTTGCCGTCTTTTGCAAAACGCACATCACGATATATGCGAAACATTGACCCTTTATGGGGTCGTGGGTCGGCATTATAATGAGGGGATATTTCTTGCAAGGCGGGAGCGATGTCCGCGATGAAGGCGCTGATGGGGGCAACCACATGATTATGATAGCGGTCTTTGTTGACGGCGAACCATTCTCTATTGTTATTATGTTTAAGGGTACTAAAAAACTGCCAGAAATTTTGATCAAAACCGTTAAATTGCTCTGTCATTTTATGCGTCCTTTTTTGCCGTTTTTATTTCTTTAACATCTCACAGCCACAATGACGATAAAATCTTGTTGTAAGGGA
Organism: Emcibacter sp.; assembly: GCA_021741205.1. Classification (GTDB taxonomy): domain Bacteria; phylum Pseudomonadota; class Alphaproteobacteria; order Sphingomonadales; family Emcibacteraceae; genus Paremcibacter. The sequence continues at coordinate 111,311 of JAIOYI010000007.1, read as the reverse complement.
ACATAATAGGGCAATGGGTAGGCTTAAGATTGGAGAGAACAACAGCACAAAAATATAAATCAGAGTGATATTCTCCGCCGTGCCTGACAAAATATCCACAAAAAAGAAATATTTTATGGCCCATAAAATAAATATATTTATCCCAAGCAAAGGTATGATACCCAGTAAAGTCGCAATGAGCATGCGAAAAGTGTTTTTGCGTGTTATGCGCCATGATGTGGTGAAGCCTAATGTCTTGCCAATGGATAAGGCGGAAAAGGCCATGCTTAATCGGAGGGCTACAACCATCAGAAAAGTTAATAGAACAAGTAATCCAACGACATAGAGAACATATTCTGAGTGTCCCATTTCTGTGATGGTACCCTTCATATCAGCAGATTCACTCATGATCCTAAGATATAATATAGCGGCCGTAATTGTTGCGGCAGCAATAAATCCTATACCTAAAAAAATCAGTGATTTCGCCAATACTCTTAAAGTGCGGGTAATCAGGGGCCATATTTTTTTTCTGAATAAATGTTCAGGCCCCAAAAGATATAATCTGTGCCATAGAATGATGACGGGAATAATCCAAATAAATGTGGTTAGAATAAAGATGATAAATGCGAGGTTAAAGCCTTCCGGCATGGTTCCCTCTTTGTGTGATAGGGAAAGGAGGGGATCAAGATAGCCCAAAAATCCCGCCAGACAAAAGGGAAGGGCAGCGGTAAGGGAGATCATCACATGCTGCGTTTTATATTGCCATAAACATCTATAGGCCTGTTGTAGGGATGAAAAAATATTGAGTTTGGTGCATTCAAAGGTCATGAATTGGGATCTCTTTATTTTACTAATGGACCAAAATGATCAACCAATTGCGCATATAAGGGCCGCTTAAAGTCAACAATAGAATGTACAAGATCATCCATATTAATCCATTGCCATTCAGAAAATTCAGGGTGATGGGTATTTAAGTCAATATCGCTATCTTGTCCTAAATATCGCATAAGATACCATTTCATTTTCTGGCCACGATATTTTCCCTTCCAAACCTTTCCGATCAAATGTTCAGGCAAATCATAGGCAAGCCATGGGTCCATTTCATGAATGATTTCAGCGTTTCTTGTGCCAATCTCTTCCATCATTTCACGAAAAATCGCATTTTCAGGATTTTCACCGCTATCTATGCCACCTTGGGGCATTTGCCATGCTTCGACCATGGTATCAATACGCTTGGCGACAAAAACTTTGCCTTGCCTATTTAATAACATGACCCCAACACAAGAACGATAAGGCAGAGTGGAAGAATGATTAGTCATAAGGGATACCAGTTTATTGAGAGAGAGTTACTGTCATATTAATTGATGGGTTGTCGGTTTGCAATCGCCGTAATGGGGACGAGCCTTAAGCCACGTTGCTCAAGGTTTTTGGACCATTTTTCGATTTCTGTGATGCTTAAGGGGATAGCCTCGGCCACGCCAATGGCAGCACCGTAGGTTCGTGCGGTATTTTCAAGTTGGAGAAGATTTTGGTTAATTTCAACGCTGCCTTTGATATTATCAATAAAAATATTATTAACCGCACGGGGCATAGAAATTCGCCGTGCCAGTTTGGCCGCAACCGTAAAGCGGCTTGAGCGGGAATCCAAAAACATTAATCCCCGATCATTTAAATCTGTTAGAATAGGAAGCATGTCTTCTTCTAATGTGGTGAGTTTCGATCCCATTTCGTTGATTACCCCAACATAGCCCGTGACTTGTGACAGTAACCAGTCGAGTTTTTTGAGATTATCCCGTGTCGATACTCCTGATAATAGCGTATGGGGACCTGGGTCATTTTCTGGGTATTTTATGGGTTCGGTAGGAATCATCAAAAAAGATTCATGGCCATATTGCCGTGTCTTATCCATCCAATTCTGTAAGTTTCGACCATAAGGTGAAAAGCCCATGTCAATTTCTTCGGGTAACCGCATAATGGCCATATCGCTAGAGGCGCTATTGAGCCCAATTCCCGTGATGATTACGGCGATCATGGGTCTGTCATCAGTGATTTCTATGGGTTTGGCATATTCTTTCCACGCAACCTTTGAATCGGGGCCAAGCACAGGAAGTGGCCCATTTGCGCCCATTATAAATAACCCATCTATTGGAGCCTTGGCGAGGCTTTCTCTGTTATGGGTGACAATTTCTTTGTCATGGGGTTTCTCGTGCGGCTCTTCTGGTTGGGTAACCTCTGCGACTTTATCATCATGGAGAAGGTCTTCAGCAATGATAACGTCAGCCTTAGGGTCAGAGGAGGAATGCTCATCATGAGACTTTGCAGCATGAGCATCCTCTGTTTCTGTAGTAGGGGTATTGTCATGGGATAGAGAAAGCCATATGAAGCCAGTTATTAAGGTGACAATAACAAATGTCCAAGCCGCTACCAATGGTCGGATGGTCTTGCGGCGTGTTATACTGGTCAGTTCAGGCGTTTCTTCATCCATTTCTTGCTTTTCCATGACAATATTACGTTAGATACTATTCTTAGAGTTACTCCACATTCCGTGCGATTGCCATGCCATGTAAAAGATTAACGGCATAATTTAATTGATAGTCCTCTTGGGCCGTGGTTAAAGACGGCTTTTTCACGGGCTTATCCTTAATATCTTTTGGCAGAGCAGCAGAGGTTGGAGATGTGCCAGGGGTTTTTTCTTCTTTCTCTTTTTCTACTTCTACTTCTACTTCTACTTCTACTTCTTTATTAATAGCATTTGGGTTTGCAAGACTACCTCTTAAATCACTCTCACTGCGGCGAGGTCTGTCCTCTTTTTCAACGGCATCAAAACGGATTTGTTCTACAATAACATCTGGTGTAATGCCTTCGCCTTGGATGGAGCTACCAGAAGGTGTGAAATAATAGGCCGTGGTCAGACGCATAGCACCATTTATGCCCAGTGGAATAACGGTCTGAACAGAGCCTTTACCAAAAGACTGGGTTCCGACCACAACTGCGCGCCGGTGATCCTGTAAGGCACCTGCAACGATTTCAGAAGCCGATGCCGAACCACCATTGATAAGTATTACAAGGGGTTTGCCGCCAATGGCATCGCCTTTGCGGGCGGGATAGCGCTGAATTTCTTCATCATTTCTTGTGCGGGTGGAAACAACCTCGCCTCGTTCAAGAAAAAGACTGGATACGGCAATGGACTGGTTCAATAAACCACCGGGATTATTGCGCAGATCAAGAACAATGCCTTGAAGATTGTCGCCTAGTTCTTCTTTGATTTTTTTCAAGGCGGCACTTAATTCCTCTTCTGTTTTTTCACTGAAAGAAGCAATACGCAAATATCCCACCTCTCCTTCAAGATGAGAACGGACAGATTTCAAGGAAATGGTATCACGGGTGAGGGTTATTTCTAAGGGTGCTTTTTCACCTTGGCGAATAACGGTGATCAAAATATCTGTTCCGACCTTGCCCTTCATTTTCGAGACCGCATCATTCAAGGTCATGCCCATCACTTCTTCGCCGTCCAGTTTGGTAATATAATCACCCGCCTGTATTCCGGCCCGTGTTGCTGGGGTATCATCAATAGGGGACACGACTCTGACGACACCTTTGTCCAATGTCACTTCCATACCAAGTCCACCGTATTCACCTTTGGTTTGGGTCTGCATATCTTCAAAATTCTTTGGATTAAGATAGCTAGAATGGGGGTCAAGGGAGCTTAGCATTCCATTAATGGCCGCCTCAATCAGTTCTTCATCCGTAACATCACGGACATATTGGGAACGGATTTTTTCAAAAACATCACCAAAGAGATTGAGTTGTTTATAGGTATCAGAACTTTTGCTCTGTGATGGTGTAGCACCAAATAATGCAACACTGATCATTGCAAAGGATACAACGGCGGATACTATATATTTCTTCATTTATTTAAAATACCTTTCTATCACTTGCCACAATCCAGGGCAGCGGATTAATGGGCTTGCCCATTTTTCTTAACTCAACATATAAATTCTGTCCTGCTTGGGGTTTTTCTGTATTGATGTCTTCTTTTTCCAAGCTGGCTACTGTTTCAGACATTTGACCAACAGGCTCACCCTTCAAAACCCATTGCCCGACTTCCACATCCATCCGCGTCATGCCTGCCAATAGCGTATGATATTCCTGTCCGTGGGCAATAATCAAGAGTTTACCATAGGTACGAAACTTTCCCGCAAATACGATGCGCCCTTCATGAGGTGCAACCACCGTGGCCCTTGGTAGGGTATGGATGGTAATGCCCTCTGACGAAAGGCCTTCTGCTGTTTTGCTACCAAAGGTACGCCGTATTGATCCTCTTGCAGGAAGGGGTAGATTACCCTTTGCATCATCGAATAATATAGAACCACTTGGAAAAGAATCAAGACGCGGACGGTTTGTTTTTGCCAGGTCTTGCTCTTTTATCTCTGGTTTATCGGTTAATCTTTCGGCGGCGGCAAGGGCAGCCTTCTCCCGCTCCTGTGCTTCTTTCTCGATCCTGTCGATAAGCTCTTGTAGATTTTTGGCTTTTGCGGCGAATTCTTTTAATTTGCGGCGCTCTTCTCGTGTGGCCTTGCGTAGCGCTTCCTGTTTCTGGTTTCGTTCTTCCAGCAGGTCATTCATGGCAATCTGTTCCGAGGTGAGGGCGCTAAGAAGTACTCTTAATTCCTTTTGTTCAGCCGTTATGGCGACTTTCAGGCTTTGCAGTTCAGCCATATCTTTTTGGATATGTTCGGCGCGTTTTTTCAGTTCAGGATGTAATGTTTTTAAGAGGCTCGCACTGCGTAAACTATTGATTGCTTTCTCAGGTCGATAGGCAACAAGTTCAGCTGGCTGTTGACTTAGTCTTTGCATGGCGGCAAGGGTCTTTGCCATCTGGCCATAGCGGGATTTTAGGGCTTTTTCCAATGTGATTTGTTCGTCATTCATTTCGGCAAGGCGGTCTTCTTTTGCGTAAGTTTGACTTTCGGTTTGTTGAATTTTTTCAGCCGCTAAGATTAATTTTTGTCGGAGACTATCTATTTCCTCATCGATGACTTTGGATTCTTCTTCAAATTTTTTGGTGCGCTCTTGGGCAGTAATTATTTTATCCTGTATGTCTTTCAAATTTTTATCATCATTAAGGGGCGTGGCAGAGGCAATTCCAGACATCAGGCAAAGGCCAACCATCAGGCTTAAAGACGATTCTGTCATAAGCGTGAGATATTTGATGATTTGTCTGGAGAATGAATTAAGCAGGGGTAAGGGCTCCTTTTACGGTATTCTTATGCGTTATGGTAAGGAGAGAATGCCCCGTCATGGCCTGTGGTTGTTCAAGCCCCATTAGGCTTAAAATGGTGGGCGCCACATCGGCAAGGCAGCCATTATTTAATTTGAACTTTTCATCATCATTTAACAATTCTGCGGCGGCCTCACCATTGACAAGAATAAAGGGCACCAAATTAGTGGTATGGGCTGTGTGTGGCTGGCCTGTTGTTTGATCCTTCATCAATTCAATGTTGCCATGATCCGCTGTCACGAGCATGGTTCCACTCACGTCTTTGAGAGCCTTTCTCAGTCTTCCAAGGCTGTGATCAATGGTCTCAACCGCAATTTTTGCGGCACTCATAACGCCCGTATGACCCACCATATCTGGATTTGCAAAATTGACCACAATCAGATCATATTTACCCGACTGAATGGCCAAAACCAGCTTATCCGTGACCTCTGGGGCGGACATTTCAGGCTTTAAGTCATATGTGGCCACATCGGGAGAAGGGACAAGTATTCTGTCCTCGCCCACGTAAGCATTTTCACTGCCGCCGTTGAAAAAAAATGTGACATGGGCGTATTTTTCTGTTTCGGCAATGCGAAGTTGTTTCAATCCGTTGTGGGAAACAATTTCGCCCAAAGTATCGATCAGTTCCTCTGATGTAAAAAGTGTATCCATAAAGGGATCAAGGGCATCGGAATATTCGCTCATGCCAAGATGGCTACAAAATTTGGGTAATTTTTTCCGCACAAAACCATCAAAGGCGGGATCCACTAGAGCCGTTAGTATTTCCCGCGCCCGGTCCGACCTGAAATTTGCCATGAGAATGGCATCGCCGTCTTTCATACCGTCAAAATGTCCAATGATGGTTGGCAACATAAATTCATCAGTGACATTTTCAGCATAGCTATTTTTAATGGCGCTAAGGGCATTGTCTGCTTTATTGCCAAGGGCACTTACCATACCAAGATAGGCTCGTTCAACTCGGTCCCATCGCTTATCCCGATCCATGGCAAAGTAACGACCCGTAAGGGTCGCAATTTTCACATGATTTAATGTGCTGATATCCTGTTCAAATTTTTCAACAAATTCAAGAGCGCTGCTGGGCGGTGTATCACGACCATCCAAAAAGCCGTGGATCGCAACAGGAATATTTGCATCGGACAGAGCATGGGCAAGAGCCACCATGTGATCCTGATGGCTATGAACCCCACCTGGGGATAAAAGTCCCATCAAATGACAGGTGCCTCTCGTGGCTTTTAATTTTTTGATTGTGGCAAGTAATTGAGGATTTTCCGCAAGACTTCCCTCCATAATCGCCTTGTTAATGCGGGGCAGATCTTGCAGGACGATACGACCGCTGCCAAGGTTGGTATGACCCACTTCTGAATTACCCATTTGACCATCAGGCAATCCCACATCAAGCCCGGATGTTTTTAATTGTGCCATAGGACATGTTTTGGTCATCATATCAAAATTTGGCGTGTTACCAAGTATAATGGCATTATCCACGGCATCCGTACGGCTACCCCATCCATCAAGAATACATAAAACAACTGGTTTTGTTGGGCTTATGGCTATTGTGGTCATTGTAAAGTCAAAATCCATTCTAAAAATTTTATTACGAGGCGTAACATTAAATATCATATATTATTTAAGTTAAGGAGGTGTAAAATCAATCTTTATGATAGGGGTGTCCTGTTAAAATGCAAGATGCCCTATATAATTGTTCACAGAGCATGGCGCGCACCATCATATGAGGCCATGTCATATCACTGAAACTCATCAGAAAATTGGCCTCATTCTTAACCCTTGCGTCATAACCATCAGCACCCCCGATCAGGAAAATGATCTTTGCGATGCCGTTATCCTGTTGGGTGCGGATCATTTGAGAAAATTTTGTACTGCGCATGGTCTTACCACGTTCATCAAGGGCAATGACATAGGCATTATCCCGCCCAATATTCATCAAAGCCTTTAAAATCAGATCGCCCTCTTTTACCAGACGCACATCACCTTTCAAGGGTCTGCGTTCCTCGACTTCAATGATATTGACAGGCCAGGGGCAGCGGGCAAGATAGGTTTCAACCTGTTGTTGTTCAGGGCCTGATTTCATGCGACCAACGGCTAGAATAATAACCTGCATCAATTTAATCCGGTCGGGGATTAGCGATTTAAAACTTTGTCTGGGGTGAAATCGTTAGGGAGAATATCCATCGCCCACATTTTTTCCAGATTATAGAAGCTTCTTACCTCGGGCCGGAAAATATGAACAATGGCATCACCCGCATCAATCAATACCCAGTCGGCCTTTTCCAACCCTTCGGTCTTGGGGGTGCCAAAGCCTAAATGTTTGAGTTTAGTAACCAGATGATCTGCGATGGCGGCAACCTGCCGTGTGGAGCGACCAGACGCAATAATCATCGAATCAGCAATGCTGGTTTTTCCTTTGAGATCTATGGTGGTGATTTCTTCCGCTTTATCATCTTCCAGAGAGCTTAAAATTACCTCTAGAAGATTGGTGGTAGATTGCGGTTCGATAGAAGAAGATGGGTCATTTTTTGACATTTTATTGCTGGGCAATTTTGGGTGTAACCTCTTGGTTGTTAAAGTATTTTTCGTCTTATCTCGGTGGATGATAACGGGTTTTGTATATCTCGTATAAATATCCATGCCGGAGGATGCATTGAAGCAAATTCAGAAGCTTTGTTTTCTGGGATTTGATAGTCCTTAAAATACTGAGCCGCTTCACTCGTTTCAACGGCCATAGAATAGCTTGGACGATCAAAAATCGCAAACAATACTATTTGGGCTATTTTTTTCCAGTCTTTCCACTGGGAGAATTGGACAATATTGTCCGCACCCATAAGCCAGATAAATTCTGTTTCGGGCAATGTCTTTATGATCTTGCCTAAGGTATCAATTGTATATCTTGTGCCAAGATCATTTTCCAGATCGGTCACATGAATGCGTTTATCCTTTGCGATCTTTTTTGCATGCACCATCCGTTCTTGTAAACTGGCCATATCATCACAAGATTTTAGAGGATTTTGCGGGGAGACGAGCCACCAGACCGCATCAAGTTTTAAGGTTCTAAGGGCAGAGAGGCTGATGTCCAAATGTCCCTGATGGGCGGGATTAAATGATCCTCCGAGCAGGCCGATTTTTTTTCCAGCCCATATGGTATCTTGAAAGATATTATGGTCTGGTTTGGCCATTGCCTCTTACCTGATATTTATAGCTGGTGAGCTGTTCTAGGCCCACAGGCCCACGGGCATGCATTTTGCCCGTAGAAATGCCAATTTCAGCACCCATGCCAAATTCGCCGCCATCGGCAAACTGGGTTGAGCTGTTATGCATGACGATAGCACTGTCTACGAGCCGTAAGAATTTTTCTGCGCTATCCTTATCTTCTGTGATTATGCAATCGGTATGTTGGGAGCCGTATGTGGCAATATGATCAATGGCCTCATCAATAGACCCCACTATTTTAATGGATAGAATGGCTTCAAGATATTCCGTACGCCAATCCTCTTCTGTGGCGAGTGAAACACTGGGATCTATTTTTTTTACAGCCTTATCACCGCGCAATTCGCATCCAGCTATTTTTAAGGCGTCTAAAATAGCGGGTAGATGGCTTTGGGCAACGGATTTATGCACCAGTAATGTTTCAGTGGCTCCACAAATTCCCGTACGGCGCATTTTTGCATTCAAGGTAATGGCGACAGATTTTTCAAGGTCGGCTTTTGCATCGATATAGGTATGACATATACCGTCAAGATGAGCCATAACGGGTATGCGACTGTCCTTTTGCACGCGTTCAATGAGGGATTTTCCACCTCGTGGTACAATAATATCCACATAACCCACAAGGCCGAGCAATTCACCCACCGCTGCCCGGTCTTGGGTTGGAATTAATTGAATAGAGTCCTGACGTAACCCTGCCTCCACAAGTCCGCTCTCGAGACATTTATGAATGGCACGGCTAGATAGGGAACTTTCACTGCCTCCCCTTAAGATGGTGGCATTACCTGATTTTAGGCATAAGGCACCCGCATCGGCGGTCACATTGGGCCTAGATTCGTATATAATCCCAATGACACCTAGCGGCACCCGAACACGGGATATATTTAATCCATTGGGACGATCCCATTGCGCCATAACATCACCTACAGGATCAGGAAGAGCCGCAATAGCCTCAAGAGATGAAGCCATGGCCTCAATTCTTGTCTCATCCAAAAGCAGACGATCCAACAAGGCGCCTGTCAAGTTTCTCGCCCGTGCAATATTCATATCTTTTTCATTGGCCAATAATATATCAGCCTTATTATGACGAATAAGGCGGGCGGCTGATACGAGGGCGCTATTCTTTTGATCCGTTGTTGCCGTGCTGAGGTCTTTTGCAGCGGATTTTGCCACCTGTCCCATGGTTAGCATGAGATCTTTTATATTTTCTTCTGTGGTCATTTGATCCTCTCTTTCCCGCTATTTATTTTATGACAAGATCGTTGCGGTGAATAATTTCTTCTCGACCACTATAGCCTAAAATTTGTTCTATTTCTTGACTTTTGTGACCAATGAGCAAGATGGCATCTTGGGCGCTATAGGCGGTAATGCCTTGACCAATAATCATGCTGTTTTTATCCATTATATGGATAGTATCGCCGCGATCAAATTGGCCTTTAATCTTTATAATACCAGCAGGAAGCAGGCTCTTGCCAGATTTTAGTGCTTTTACCGCACCGTCATCAATTATGAGCTGTCCTATAACGTCCAGACTTGCCCCAATCCATTTCTTTTTTGCGGCCAAAGGATTTCCGGAAGCATGAAACCAAGTACCTTTTGCCCCGTCAAAATATTTTTGTATAGGATTATTTTTAATCCCATTGGTGATCACCATATGGCATCCACTGGCCACGGCGATTTTTGCGGCGGCAATTTTGGTCACCATGCCGCCAGAACCAAATCCCGTTGAGACAGGCTCGCCTGCCATTGCTTCGATTTCTGGGGTAATTTCCTGTATATTGTTTATGAATTCTGCTGTGTTGTTGCGATGAGGATCTGCGGTATAAAGACCATCAATATCCGAAAGCAAGAAGAGACAATCGGCCTCGCACATGCTGGCTACACGGGCGGCAAGCCGATCATTATCACCGTAGCGTACCTCGTCTGTGGCGACCGTATCATTTTCATTAATGACAGGAATAACATTTAGATCTAATAGGCGGTTGATGGTGTTGCGGGCATTAAGATAACGTCTGCGTTCTTCCGTATCGCCGTAAGTGAGGAGGATTTGTGCCATGGTTATTTGGCGTTTGCCGAGTATAGTACGGTAAGCGGTAGCGAGTTCAATTTGCCCCACGGCGGCGGCGGCCTGATTTTCCTCGAGTTTTTTGCTCATGGGTAAATTTAATATTTTACGTCCAAGGCCAATAGAGCCCGAGGATACAATGATAACTTGATATCCTTTTTGCTTTAAAAATTCAACATCAGCAGCAATGGATTCGAGCCAGTCTAGGCGGATATTCCCCCTATCCTTATCAATGAGAAGGGCAGATCCAATTTTAATAATAATCCGTTTCCAGTGTTGACTTTCATGGGTGATGATCTGGTTATTTTCAGGTATTTTTATCATTCATTTGCGGCTTTTATATATCAATAATAACGTTATATGGGAGACCAACTTTTATTCTGGATTTCATCATCATGGTCACTATCATTCTGCTGCATGTCCCGTTTTTTTTCTGCTTTTCTGTTAAGGTCAATATTTTTAAGCAGCGCCCGTGACATTTTTTCGACGCCAAAATGACTGATAGCGGATATTGGAATAATCGGTGATTTAGTTACAGAACGAAGTTCTTCTGTTATCATGTCAATTAACTCCTGATCCAAGGCATCACATTTATTCAGTCCAATGATTTCCTTTTTTTTCGTTAATCCGCCACCATATGATTTAAGTTCATGGCGAATGGTTTTATAAGCCGTTGCCACATCTTTGCCCGTGGCATCGATCATATGTAATATGGTTGCACAGCGTTCAATATGACCCAGAAATCTATCACCCAGACCATGCCCCTCATGGGCACCTTCAATAAGCCCTGGAATATCGGCAACAACAAATTCTCTGTTATCCACACCAACGACCCCAAGTTGAGGTTTTAAGGTTGTAAAAGGATAATCAGCAATTTTTGGTTTGGCACTGCTTACGGCGGCAAGGAAAGTAGATTTCCCCGCATTGGGAAGACCAACAAGGCCAACATCGGCCATAAGTTTTAAGCGGAGCCATACCCACATCTCTTCGGCGGGACCACCTGGTGTGGTGCGTCTTGGGGCCTGATTTACAGACGATTTGAAAGCGGCATTTCCTGTTCCAGGATGCCCCCCTTCTAGCATCATAAGCACCTGTCCAGCCTCGGTGAGGTCGGCCAGCATCACGCCATAATCTTCATCAAATATTTGGGTGCCAACAGGAACCTGAAGATATTTGTCTTTACCCTTCCCGCCCGTACGGTTTTTTCCCATACCATGACCGCCGCGGCCTGCTTTAAAATGTTGATGGTAGCGAAAATCAATCAGTGTATTTAGACCCTCAACGGCTTCGATCAAAACATGCCCACCACGACCGCCGTTGCCCCCGTCCGGCCCGCCATGTTCAATGCATTTTTCACGGCGAAAGCTAAGACAGCCGTCTCCACCTGCACCAGACTTAATGTATATTTTACATTGATCGAGAAATTTCATGTTAATGGTCTAACTATAAGTATCAAAAGGGCTTAAATATAAAAAAGGGGAATGAATATCATTCCCCTTTTGGACTCTGCTACCAAAAAGAAAGTCAGATTTTAGGCTTGATCAACACAGACATAACTGCGTTTTAGTTTGCCTTTATAAAATCGAACTTTCCCTTCTATGAGGGCAAATAGGGTATGATCTTTTCCAATACCAACATTGGCGGCTGGGTAAAATTTTGTGCCCCGTTGACGTACGATGATATTGCCAGAGGCCACGACTTCACCAGAATATTTCTTTACACCAAGGCGACGACCTGCTGAGTCGCGACCGTTACTGGAACTACCGCCAGCTTTCTTATGTGCCATTGTTTCTACTCCTTAGTTGTCTTAGTGGTTTTTTTCGCGGCAGCTTTTTTTGCTGCTGCGGGTTTCGCTTTTTCTGTTGTTTTAGCTTCAGTTGCTTTTTTTGCAGGAGCCTTTTTTGGGGCTTTTGCTTTTTCTGCTACAGGTTTTTCCTCTGCTACAGGGGTTTCTTCAACAACAGCGGCCTTTTTCGGGGCGGCCTTTTTCGCAGAAGCACCACCAATTTCCAGAATTCTCAAAACAGTCAATTCCTGACGGTGACCATTCTTACGACGTGAATTCTGACGGCGTCTCTTTTTGAAAATAATTATTTTTGCGGAGCGGGATTGTTCAAGGATTTCAGCGGTCACAACAGTACCGGAAATCAATGGTGTGCCAACTTTAACGCCTTTATCATCACCAACCATTAAAACATGGTCAAGGGTAACGGTAGCGCCAGCTTCTCCGTCTAATTTTTCTACTTTAATAACATCACCAGCAGCAACTTTATATTGCTTTGCTCCGGTTTTGACGACTGCAAACATTTTTGTTTCCTGTTTTATCTTCTGGTCATAGCCGGTAACTGACATGGGGTCAGTATTTTCAGACCGGTTTATGACGAATGTCATCTTTATTGATCGGGACTCTGATCCCGACTATGAAAGTGGCCGAAATATAGCGATCACGGGCTTTCTGTCAAGGTATTTATGGGATTTCTTGGTAAAAATTAATTGGCGGGCTCGTTGCCCCGTGCGATCGTTAAAATTGCATCGGGTTTTTTTAACAATAAGTTATGGGTTCCATCCAATTCAATAAGACCAAGTTTATGTAGTTTCGTAAACTGGCGACTTATAGTCTCGACGGTTAGACCCAGATAATCAGCGATATCCAGACGGCTCATAAAGAGATGTAATTCATTGGTTCTCCATTGGTGCGGCAATCTTTTTCTCTCATCAAAAGGATAAAGGTGCAAAGTTTTTCCGTGGCTGATTTTTGACCAAGTAATAGCATTTGGTCATTCATATTATTCAGTTCTGTTTGAGTCATCTCAAAAACTTTATCACCAAGGTGAGGAAAGTTTTTAATAAATTCAATGAATTTTGCTCGTGGGAAACGGCATATTTCTACGTCTGAAATGGCTTCGGCAGTTAAATTATATTTCTTATTACTTGATATATCAAAAAAATCACCCGCCATGAGGAATGCTGTTACCTGGCGTCTGCCGTCTGGCAGCATTTTGTAAAGCCGAACGGTTCCCTTTCGGATATTGTAAATAAAGTCTGCCTCATCATCCTCGGTACAGATAATTTCTTTTGCCTTTCTTTTATAATCCGTGAGTATTTCTGAGAATAATTTTAATTCGTGAGGCGTCAAAACATTGCATAGAGATAAATGACGGGTGCAACAGCTCTTACAAGCTGTATTATGGGGACTGTGATCTAATGTCTGATGAGTCGTATCGCTCAATTCAGAATTAAAAAAAATATTGGTAGATATATTCAATTTCGCACGTCCTTTAAAAGATAAATACAAATCTACTCATTGTGATATTTACCGTTATATTGGGGTGATAATTTTGATACAGGTCAATTTTATGAAAAGTTTTGCCTAGGAGGCTTGATTGTAACAAAGCTTATATTACTTTATGATTTATAATATGTTACAATGCTGGAATAATGATAAGGAGATAGAAATGTCAAAAAAACTAAAATATTTGGTTGGTTATGATGGGGGTGAGCTTAGCGTACGGGCTATGAAACTGGCCATTAAGAAACTGAAGGCTCTGGGGGGTGGCACATTACTCATGGTTTATGTTGTGGATTGGTCAGAATTTGAAGTGATATCCGTAGAGGAACTTTCTATTCGTCACAGCCAGCATATGGAGCATTTGGAGAGTGCTGATAAGGATCTTATGGATCCCGCTAAGAAAAAATTTGCGACAGAAGGTGTTACGATAAAGTCTTTTGTGCAGGTTGGACATGCGGCTGACATTATTTCTGCCCTAGCTGAGGAGCATAAAGCGGATCAGATTTTTATCGGTCATAAAAGTAGCGGCCTCCTTGCCAAATTCGGACTAGGAAGTGTCGCCTACGGTGTATTGCAAAAAGCAAAAGTTCCCGTAACCGTTGTACCCTAAGGTTTTGACCCTAGAAACCGTAGGTCAAGGACAGCTTTATATTCCGGCCTGGCATGGGCAAAAGGTCTTTGAGGAAAGACGTGTGCTGTCTGCGTTCTGCATCGGTTAAATTCTTGCCCTGAAGCCTTATGGTAAGATCCTGATTCTCGCCATAAGGTCGCCAGAAGACATCAAGATTTATCTCCGTATATCCCTTTGTTATAATTTCGTTTGCGCCAATGTTTTTCTGCTGGCCGACAAGCCTTATATCACCCGACATACCGTAATATTCTGAATCATACTCAAAGCCAACATTGGCGCTTTTTGCAGGAATACGGGGGAGATAGCCGTTGTTGCCCGTAAATTCTGCATGGACAAAATCGCCTGAGAGCGTCAAAAGTAAGGAATGATCATTCTGACTAAAGACAAGATAATTTGTTTCCAATTCTGCCCCGTAAAAACGGGCATCTCTTTGGCGGAACTCCAGTAGATTAAGACCATCTTGCTCGATTCCTGTGAAATGTTCATAGATGAAATTATTGTACCATGTATGATACAGGTTTAGGTTTGCAGTCAGATTGTCGATATGTTCTTTCAGCGTTAACTCTAGGTTTGTGGCGGTTTCTTTATTCAGGTCAATGTTACCTTTTTCAAAAGCACCCGTAGCGAGATGAGGGCCATTGGAAAATAGTTCTTCTGCCGTTGGCGCCCTTGTGGTGCGGCTTAAGGAAAGTCCGATCAGGCTATCGCTTGTCATATGATAAGCGATGCCAGAAGAAAGACTGATATTATTGAAATTGCGTTTTATGTTTTGGCTTTTATTTTCGGTTGATTGATGGTCAAAACGGGCTCCAAATTCCAGTGTTACGGGATCAAGGTTGATTTCTTCTACGGCAAATATACCTTCTTGTAGCGTCTTGGTTGGGGGCACGAAGGCTTCATCTCCAATGGCCTCAAATTCACGGTTGCGCAGCTGAATACCCATGGAACCATGTAATATACCGATTTCTTTTTGAATAAGTTCCAGACGGGCTTCAAAGCCCTTATTGGCAAATATTGTCCCGATATTGGCCCCTTCTAATTCTTTATGCTTATAATCGCCGTAGCCAAAACGAAATCGGGCTTCTTCAAATATGAGAAATTCTTCGTTGATGTTCGCCTTGAGATCAAGACGTTTTTGATCCAGATTAATACGGACATCTTCTTCGCTTGGCACACCGTAATTGCTTTTGGTAATCCCGTAAGACAGACCAAAGAGGGTTGTGTCGCCTATGAAGCTTAGGCCAACGGCACCGCCCTTATTGTCAACATCTGAATTTTTAACGGTACCAAATGAGCCTTCTTGGCCATTTCTGATGGCATCACTGAGGGCGTATGAGGGAATATCATAATTATTTGAATTTCTGAAATAGCCATCCATATGAAGGACAAGCGCATTGGTTTGCGATTTGCTCAAGCGTGTATTGAGCGAAAGTCCGCCAGAAGTGTCATGAGCGACCGTTTCATAGGCCAATCTTGTGCGAATTGAGAAGATATCATTTGGTACAATTGTAGGGATACGGCTATCAATAATATTGACCACACCACCAACAGCATTGCTGCCGTAAAGCAATGTGCTTGCGCCCCGAAGAACTTCAATTCTTTCTGCCGTCAGGGGTTCTGCGGAAACCGCATGATCGGGTGATGTGCTCGAGGCATCAATACTTCCGATGCCGTTCATTAAAATCCGGATACGATCACCACCCAGTCCCCGAATGATGGGTCGGCTCGCCCCTGCGCCAAAGAAGGTTGATGAAATACCAGGGATACCTGACAAAGTTTCCCCAATGGTGGCTTCCATTTTTTGTTCAAGCTTATCAAGCCCTATGACGCTGCTGCCCTGCAACACGTCAAGAGGAAGCTTGCCATGAGGTGAGCTTGTGACAAAAAGCTCTTCCATTGGGGCATCTTGGTCGTGACCGTGATCATGAGGTTTTGTAACTCCAATGTCATTTCCATAGGCATAATGTTGAAAGGGCATTAAAACGCTAGCCATTACGCCACAAGATAAAAGTCGATATAAGGTAAACTTCATTATTGATCACTACATATTGTTATTTAGAGAATTCAGGAATGTGGCAATATGTTATAACATATCATTTAATGCAAGATATATTTTACAAAAAAAATTGTACAATAAGAGATTATGATCAACGAGGTTATTGATCAGCAACGAGGCGATCAATAAGATTGTGGGCACGTGGGGAGTTCCAGTGGGCAGGACCCGTTAATAGACCAAATTGGTGGCCAGATTTATTAATGAGAACCGTTGTGGGATAACCAATGGTTTTCATTTTGCGGGCAAGCATTCCCTTTTCGTCATAATAAAGGTCAAGATTTTTTATGCCGATATTATCAAGAAATGTTCTTGATGCCTCTAGTCCGCCCCGATCCACGGATATAATAATGACTTTGAAATCATCACCGCCCCGTTCGGCTTGCAACGCATCAAGCTCTGGCATTTCTTCACGGCAGGGAACGCACCAAGTGGCCCAAAAATTTACCAGCAGGCTTTGACCATTATTTCGGGACATAATATCATCAAGGGTCAGGATGTTGTCTTCTTCATCTTTGATTATAATATCAGGTACAGAGGGTTTGTCAGGGTAAAGTTGAAAGAGGGCTGAACCCGATTTCATGGGGCTATCCAAGATGAATAATTCTTCTTTATTAACGGACTGTTCCAGTGCAGCGGGTTTTATAAAATACAGGCCACCAATCAGCAGAAAAATAAAAAGGATGATCAATATTAGGCTTTTATTCATGGTTCCTCACTTGAAAAGCTTGCCTCGGGAGGCGTATTGTCGTATTTCACGATTGATACATTAAGATATATTCCCCTTTTGGAAATGAGTAAAGCCCATGACATCGCAAAAAGATAAAACAGCAAAATTGGCAAATAGTTTATGGGGTGGGCGTTTTGCGGCGGGCCCCGCCGAAATAATGGAAAAAATTAACGCTTCCATTGATTTTGACAAAATTTTATACGCACAGGATATCAGGGGGTCTAAGGCGCATTGTGCCATGTTGATGGCTCAGGACATTATCTCTTCTGAGGATGGCAATAAAATTCTTACAGGACTAGATCAGGTGCAAACCGAAATCGAAGCAGGGAATTTCACTTATGATGCAAAGCTTGAAGATATTCATATGCATGTGGAATCACGGCTTTCGGAAATTATTGGCGATGCGGCGGGGCGACTGCATACGGCAAGATCCAGAAATGATCAGGTGGCGACTGATTTTAAATTATGGGTTCGAGATGCTATGGATGAAATGGATAATGCCTTAAAGGCGCTTCAGATTGCCCTTGTGACAAAGGCCGAGCAACATGCCCATGTGATATTGCCAGGCTTTACCCATTTGCAATCCGCACAACCCATAACATTTGGCCATCATATGTTGGCCTATTTCGAAATGTTCACGCGGGATCGGGACAGGCTCCGTGATGCGAGAGGGCGGCTTAATGAATGTCCATTAGGGGCGGCGGCACTTGCGGGAACGTCTTTTCCCATCGATCGTTTTCAAACAGCTCAGAGCTTAAAATTCAGAACCCCAACGGCTAATAGTTTGGACAGTGTGTCGGATCGGGATTTTGCCTTGGAATTTATGGCCTGCGCCGCCATAAGCGCAACCCACGTCTCACGGCTTGCCGAAGAAATTGTGATATGGTCGTCGGCTCAATTTAATTTTATCCAGTTAAGCGATAAGTATACCACGGGTTCTTCGATTATGCCGCAAAAACGTAACCCCGATGCGGCTGAACTGTGTCGGGCTAAGGTGGGGCGTATTATTGGTGACTTAAACAGTCTGCTTATTGTGATGAAGGGATTGCCCCTTGCCTATAGCAAGGACATGCAAGAGGATAAAGAGGCCACCTTTGATGCGGCCAATGCTTTTGCGCTTATTATCGCCGCTATGACGGGCATGATTGATGATATGAAGCTGCATGAAAATGTTATGCATGCCTCCACGCAAAATGGTTTTATTACCGCAACTGATCTTGCCGATTGGCTGGTGCGGGTGCTTGATATGCCCTTCCGTAAGGCACATCATGTGACAGGCACTCTTGTGGCGATGGCGGAAAAAAAGGGTTGTGATCTGGATGGATTGACCTTGGCCGAGATGCAAACGGTCGACGCTAATATCACACAGGATGTCTTTTGCGTACTTGATGTGGAAAGCTCTGTGGCAAGCCGGACAAGTTTTGGTGGCACCGCTCCAGAACAGGTTTTGTTGCAGGTGAAGGCGGCAAGAGATCGCATTGAATAATAAACTTTAGAGAGAAATATCCAGAGAGAAATATTATGCAGAAAGTGATGCTTATCCTATGTGTGGGAATATTATGTTTTGGTCTTACCTCTTGCGGTAAGCGGGGTGATTTGTTGCCGCCGCCCGGTTATGAAAAATCTTAAATTTTAAGAGAGTATAAAGATAATGGATCATTTTGAGTATAAGCAGGGTGAAATGCATGTGGAAAATATACCTGTTCGCAAGATTGCTGAACAGGTGGGAACGCCCTTTTATTGTTATTCCTCAGAAACTCTGATCCGTCACTATAAGGTATTTTGCGAGGCCTTTGAGGGGCAGGACTTTCAGTTATGTTATGCGGTAAAGGCCAACACCAATCAGGCGGTTATCAGAACCTTGGCCAAGGTAGGGTCGGGGGCGGATGTGGTGTCCGAGGGGGAATTGCGCCGTGCGTTAAGGGCTGGTATTCCTGCCGAAAAAATCGTTTATTCTGGTGTTGCCAAAACCGAACGGGAAATGGCCTTTGCCCTTGAAGCGGGAATCTTCCAGTTTAATGTGGAATCTGAACCTGAACTTCATCAACTAAGCCGTATTGCAACAAATATGGGTAAAGTTGCCGCCATTGCCTTTCGCATAAATCCAGATGTGGACGCAAAAACCCATGCTAAAATTTCAACAGGTAAGGCCGAAAATAAATTTGGTATTCCCCTCAGTCGGGCAAGAGCCATCTATGCCGAGGCGGCAAAGCTATCTGGTATTAGGGTGCAGGGGGTTGATCTTCATATTGGGTCACAATTAACCGATCTTGACCCCTTTGCCGAGGCCTTTAGGCGCATTGCAAGCCTGGTTGAAGATTTGCGGGCCGATGGTCATGATATTAGCGTACTGGATTTAGGTGGTGGCCTTGGTATCCCCTATGACAGAGAAACTTCAAAGCCACCCTTACCCATAGAATATGGCAAAATGGCCAAAAAAATTGTGGGACATTTGGGGTGTAAAATTATCATTGAACCGGGAAGACTGCTTGTGGGTAATGCGGGTATTTTGGTGTCCAAAGTCATTTATACCAAACAGGGTGAGAATAGAAATTTTCTCATCATTGATGCGGCGATGAACGATTTGGTAAGACCTAGTATGTATGATGCCTATCATGAAATTGTGGCGGTTAAGGAAAATAAGGTGGCAAGTTCGGTTTATGATGTGGTGGGGCCTGTGTGTGAAACGGGTGATACCTTTGCGAGAGGTCGTACATTACCAGAACTTGCAAGCGGGGATTTGCTCGCCATTAGGTCAGCGGGAGCTTATGGGGCTGTGATGTCATCCACCTATAATACACGTCCGCTTATCCCAGAAATATTGGTCAAGGGGGATGACTATACTATTGTTCGGGAGCGCCCAAGTTATGACGATATCATTGAACTGGACAAAATACCAGAATGGTTGAACTAGCCGAAAAATATAAGGAACGTGGGAGCGTTTTTTTCATAGGTTTTTTGCAAGCTTTGATGTTGGTTTGTGGATATCTTATGATATCCTTGTTGGATATTTGGGGTTATTTTCCTGCCATTGTGCAGGCTATCATATACGTATTTTTAGGAATTTTTGTGATCCTCTTCATAGCAAGAGGTTTCAAGAGTGGTTCAAATTCGTCAATTAAAAATATCCTTAAAATGACATTTCTTTGTTTGACCATCATGACTATCCTTATTTTATTGGTGGGATCAGATTCCAAAAGATTGATCGAGATCGCTCTAAAACCCAGAGCAATATTTTCTTATCCAATTCCTGAAATTATAATGACGGCGATCCCACCGAACTATAGCGGAAAATTAGAATTTACCGAGTATTTAGACCCGAATTCTGATCAGGCAACAACGGTCAGAACCATTCCAGAGGGCAGCAAAATAAGCGTGAGGGTAAGCAATATAGGTTATCGCCCAACCTTAATTGCGGGCCATCAAAGAATTGATTTTAAGTCTGATGAAAAAGTAGGATTTATAGCGGAATTTACCGTTAATGATGAATTGAGCTTTCAGATCAAAGAAGGTAGCCGAATAGTTGGTCAATGGCCCATGGCCGTGCTTGAGGATGACACCCCAAATATAGAACGTGCAGATTATGAATTGATCCAAACGGATGAAGGTTTTTTCGGTTTGTCATTGAGTTTATCGGATGATTATGGCTTAAAAGAAGTTACCGTAAGTCTATCCCCCGTGGGAAAGGGCGCTGATATTATATCGGACCAGAAGAAACTTGCTATCTCTGATCTGAAAGAATTTTCAGATGATGTTTATGTTAATATGGCCTCTTCTGATCTTGCAGGACTACGGGGGGATGTCATGTTGGACGTTATGGATTATGCGGGACAAAAAAGACGCACGATAATTCCCAATATTTCTTTGCCCGAAAGGTATTTTTCGAACCCTCTTGCACGGAAAATTATTCATATCCGTAAAAGTCTTATTGATCCTTCAGAGCATATAGATTCACTGGCGCGCGAACTTATGGCCTTGGGTTTAACAGAGAGTAGCGACCTTATGCCAATAACATATTATGTGGCGTTGCGGTCGGCTTATTGGCGTTTGACAAAACCCAAAGACGACAATGATTTTAAGAGTGCTCGGGACATTTTGTGGAATTTGGCAAATGATCTGGAAGGGGATATAAGGGTGCAATTTAAGACAGAAATATTGACCCAACTATCTCTGTTGAAAACAATTCTACATCAAGAGAAAGCCGTGCCTGAAATTAAGGAACAGCTTTTGGCGCTTGATAAAAAAATTGTATTATTGATACGAGCCAAGGAACAGTCTTTCAAAGACCGCCTTGATCCCACACAGCTTAATATAAAGGCGCTTCGTAGAATTTACGAGAAAATACTCGCCCACAGTTATTATGGAAAATATGATCTGGCACTTGATTTGGTGACCTTTATTGAGCAGGGATTTGTGTATAATAACACCATTTTGTTGTCAGAGCAGGGCTATGAATATTTTGTTAAAATTAATCAGGCACGCACCACACTTAATATTATTAAGACTGAGCAGCGGAAAATTATTTCTTTTATGTTTAAAAATTCCACCAAACTGGAATTGGCCAGCGGAGACATAAAAGATAATATAATGATGGATAAATCTACTTTAGTCCAAAATAAGAGCCTTAAAAATTGGATTGGAATGCAGGAAAAATTGGGAGAAGATATCCATGATCTTGGGCGAACTTTGTTGTTGTCTGGTATTGATGTCGCAGCCTTTACGATTGCGGCACATGATTTGATACAGGATGCTATCTATAATATGCAAAACGGGGATATGCAGTCTGCAATGGGGGATCAAAATGAAATATTGACTATATTTCAAGGCATAGATAATCAATTGCGGGAAAAAATGAAGTATAATTCAAGGTTGGATGATAAAATAAAAATACGCAATTCAATGTAAGCTTGGTTTTTTTTGTAAAATTTCATCAACCATATTACAAAGCTCATCTAGAGAAAAAGGCTTGCTGATGACATCGTGGATCAGGCTTTCAAGATTATGGGCGCGCTGACGTTCATGAGAATAGCCCGTCATCATGAGAATAGGCATTTCCGGATATTTTGAGGATACGGTGAGGGCAAGAGCAATGCCGTCCATGACAGGCATTGCAATATCGGTTAATAACAGGTCAAATTTCTCATTGGACAATGCCGCAACCGCAGCGCCACCATCTTCGACACCTATTGTGCTGTGCCCCCGGTGTGCAAGGGCTCTACGGACAAACTCCCGAATAGAGAATTCATCCTCTGCAATTAGAATATGAGCCATTATCCATTAAACTCCTTTGCCATATTTATAGCCTATTTTTGTAACAAAGGAAATGATCAGAATAATAGGGGGGTTATTTTGTACCTTGTTCTTCGGCAAAAGTTACTCTGATACTGATCGCATCATCTGGGGGATTTGGCAGCGAGGTTTCAAAAGATACCTCTTCATCCTCTGAAATTGTTGCGGCGGATGATTTAAACGTCCATTCTCGTACAATTTGTTCTTGGGCGTCCCTTAAAGATATTTTGAGCAAGGGCAGTGGCAGCGTTTGGTCAGTAAGATTAGCAACATTACCCATAACTTTCAAGGTTACAACGCCATTGGATGTTATTTTGCTCGGAACAATATCCTTGATTTTGAAAAGAACCTCTTTGGGAATGGTGGAAATATTTTCCTTAGAATCACCATCCATACCAAGAGCATGATATAAAATTTTTGAAGGGGGCCAAATTGCGCTGATGCTGCTTTGGAAGATGAGAAAACTGGAAACCAAAACCACAATAAATGCCCCGAGCCCATACCAGCCCCAAACCGTATCACCATGTTTATGATTTTGGAGTGCTGGCAAGTTTGAGCCTTTTGGTATGGGACGCTGACGTTTTCTTCGGGCAGCTTGCCGGATAACATAGTCTTCATCCGTTATAGATTCAGCGCCCTCAGAAGGGGGAGGTTCTGGAGCATGATCCAGTTCTTCAGGTAATGGGTCACTATCCTCCACGACAGGCATACTATCGTCTGGTGCTTGTTCTCTCCAACTAAATTTGCATTTGGCACATCTTACCACGCGGCCATTGGGAAGGAGGGCGAGCGGGTCAACAACGTATCTTGCAGAACATTCAGGGCAGGTTAGGATCATATATAAACCTGTGGCTCTTATTCATTTTATGGGTTTATAGTTTTAATGGTTATAATCTTCTGAAATGAATTACGCAAGAGTGCTAAAAGCATGATAATGGTTAAATTGATCAGGGCGAAAGAAAAGTACACTAATTATCAGTTTACGACCAAGAGGCGAATTGTTATGGTTTACCAAGAATTGATTTTAGGGCATATAATATAATCAATGAAATAACGAGGCATATTGAGTGATTCATTTTGAAAATGTTGGCATGCGATATGGGATGGAATCGGAAGTATTAAAGGATATTTCTTTTAATTTAAAACCGGGGTCATTGCATTTTCTGACGGGTCCCAGTGGAGCGGGAAAGACATCTTTGTTAAAATTGATGTACCTTGCCCATCGCCCGTCACGGGGAAAAATAACGATGTTTCATGAGGATGTGGTCAATACATCACGCCGTGATCTGCCAAAATTTAGACGAAAAATAGGGGTTGTTTTTCAGGACTTTAGATTGCTGGATCATTTAACGGCGGTGGAGAATGTGGCTCTGCCCCTTAGAATTGCTGGCGGTAAGGGTGCTGAAATAGAGGAACATGTAGAAGAACTTTTGGCGTGGGTGGGACTGAAGGGCAGAATGAAATCACGGCCTCCTACCTTATCAGGAGGGGAAAAGCAGAGGGTTGCTATTGCTCGAGCTGTTATAAAACGTCCCGATCTTTTGCTTGCCGATGAACCAACGGGTAATGTTGACCCTGTTATTGCAAAACGTATCATGCATTTATTTTTGGAATTAAATAAACTAGGCACCACAACCGTTATTGCAACCCATGATATGGAATTGGTGAAAATGGTTGGTGCCGACCGCATGCATCTTACCGATGGCAAGCTTCAATTGATTAAAGCGGGGGAATCTATGCCCGATATGCAAGAGGAAGATTTTGATTTTTCCCAATATCAGTCGCCTACACTTAATCAGGATGATTATGGACCAAGACCATACGATCCTGTGGATGCAGACGAAGGTGACAGGGAATGAGCCATAAAGTTCACTTTCTACCTGATGAAAAAAACCATGAAGCGACCCGACTTCTGCCTTATGTTATGGCGGTCATGGTCTATTTAAGTGCGCTCGCCCTGATGGGGGGCATGGTTCTTCATAAAGGTTTTGGGGCATGGACAGATACCTTAAGCAATAAACTGACGGTTCAGATTACAGAGGATGACCCAGAAAAACGCGCTGCACAAGTCAATGAGGTTACGGCGCTTTTGAAAGCAACCCCAGGAATCGTAGAAGTTCGAAGACTGGATGATCAGGAAATTGCTCAATTACTGGAACCATGGCTTGGGGCAGGCAATGTGACGAACGATCTTCCCATTCCAGATATTCTTGATGTGACCATGAGCCAGAGCCTTAAGGTTAATTTGAATGCGGTGCAGAGCATGGTGGCTCAAATTTCTGATAATATCCATTTGGACGATCACCAACAATGGCTTGGCCGGTTTTTAAGACTTATGGATACTGTTGAATATACCGCCCTTGGTATATTGTTCTTGGTGGTGCTGGCCACGGTTTGTATTGTTATTTTTGGCACCAAGGCGAGTATGGCAGAAAATAGAGAAACCATTGCCATTATGCATCATTTAGGAGCGCAGGATGCCATGATTGCAAGAGCCTATCAGGATAGATTTATGAAATATGGCTTGAAGGGCGGTGCTTTTGGACTTTTATTAACCTATATCACCCTTATTTCGCTGATTTATCTTTCCCGCGATCTTGCAGCAGGTTTGGTCACGATTCCTGAAATGCCACTTCAGGAAGGGTTTATTTTGTTGATTGTTCCTTTTTTTGCAGCTTTAATTTCCATGGTAACGGCACGTATAACGGTTATGCGGGATCTTGGTCGGATGGTCTGATTATATGATGAAATATATGGTGAAATATATATCTTATGTTTTTCTGGCCTTGGTGTTTATGTGGTTTGGAGGGTTATTATATTTCATCTATGGGTTATCTCAAATTGAGCCGCCAACGGATGAAAAAACCGATGGGATAGTCGTGTTGACTGGGGGACAGAATAGACTACAGGAAGCGGGACGACTATTAGAGAATGGGTTCGGGAAAAAACTTTTCATTTCAGGGGTCAATGCCGAGGTAACGCAAGCGGAATTATATGCGGCTCTTGGCAGCCCGAAAGAGCTTGTGCAATGCTGTATTGAAAGTGGCATTATGGCGCAAAATACCGCTGGCAATGCCGAAGAAATCTTTCTTTGGGTTAAAAAAAGTAATATATCCTCCATCAGGGTAGTGACATCCTTAGAACATATGCCCCGTGCCCTTGTTGAGCTGAGACGGTTTATGCCAAAAATTAAAACAGTTGCCCATCCAGTTGGCCAATGGCGGCCCGAGAATATTACTATTATTTCTCTTATGCGGGAATATAGCAAATATTTGGTGACCATTCTGCGTAATAGATGGCTTGATATTTGGGGTATCTCTTGATAAAGGGATGGGGCAGGCTCATGTATGGGCTTGTATTAAAATATAACAAGAGCTAGCGGGACCAATCGTGCAATATTTTCGATCTTCACTCTTTAGAGGAATTTTTTATATATGGGGGACATTATCCTGTCTCCTTTGGGCACCCATGTTATATATACCCAAAGTGCCATGGCGGTGGCATGCGGCCTTTCAGACATTCTGGTGCAGGGGGGTGTGTTTCTGGCTCAAAATAGTGCAAGGCTTGAATATGGACGTGCGGGGCAGGGAACATATTTCCAAGACTCCTGTTATTTATGCCATGAAACATCAATCCATGCTTGATACCTTTATTATGCATGCGATTCTTGAAAATCCAACCTTCATTATGAAGGAGGAATTGCTTGATATTCCGCTTTATGGTCGGGTATGCGAGAAGGTCGGCAACATTCCCATAGATCGAGAGATGGGTATGAAATCCATGCGAAAAATGTTGACACGTTCCATGGAAGAAGTGAATGAGGGCAGATCTGTGATTATTTTTCCCGAAGGATCAAGAGCGGTTCCTGGAAAAAAACATCCCTATATGTCGGGAATTTTTGGTATATATAAATATCTTAAGATTCCTGTGGTTCCGGTTGCGGTCAATACGGGATTATATTGGCCAAAGAAGGGAAACATACGGAAAGGAACATTTGTGGTTGAATTTCTCCCGCCTATTGATATAGGACTTCAAAAAGATGACTTCATGCACAAGCTTGAAGAGACTATTGAAATGGCAAGTCAACATCTTTTGGTGACAGATTAATATCCCTAGTCAACATCTTTTGGTGACAGATTAATATCAATATCTATATAATGAACCGAACCTTCCGCTCGACATGATGTTTGCTACTCTGTTATAGCGATCAATTTTCTGGGAAATAAGTATATGCGTTTCAAAATATTGGTATCAACCGTCTTGGCTCTGGTCATAGGCTATAGCGTATTTTGGCATTATATGGCGGGTGAGATCAAGGAACAGATCGAAATAGAAATCAAGGATCAAAAAGCACATGGCCTGACGATTAAATATGACAAGCTTTCTGTCACTGGATTTCCTTATCGTATGGATATTAGCATTGATCAGTTGATGGTTGTGAAATCTGGTAAAAAAACCATACCTATTGTGTTTTCAAGTTCCAATATCACACGTTTTTCTTTTCCTTGGAAAATTGATCAGGGTGTTATTTTAAGCAGTGGAGGACAATTACGTATCGGAGAGGAAAAAACCCCCATTCTGATAATGAATATGCAAAATATTAAGGCTTCATCGGATGTGAGCCTCCAGCAGAAGAAAATCCGACAGGCCTCTATTATTGTAGAAAAAATTGACTGGACTTCTGGGAAACCCAAGAAAGGCAAGAAGATATCCAAGGCGCAAGATGTTAGATTTCACATTATGAAACCAGAAACGACCGCTGATCTAGATGCTATTGAATTGCCGGCACTCATCAAGCTCTATCTATCGGCAAATGACGTGATCGCGCAGGATTTGCCTGTTGATGTATTTGGCAAAAAAGCAGATCATGTTATTGTTGATATTCAGCTTCATGGTGAAAAATGGCCAACTTATTCCAAAAAAAGCCTTGTTGATTGGCGGGATAGTGGCGGAACATTTGCCATCAATAGTTTTGAGGTATCATCGGGAAAAATGGATGTAGAGCTTGGCGGTGATATCACTTTGGATCAGGATTTAAAACCCCTTGGCGCCTTTACCTCAAAAATTCATGGCATTGATCATATTATTAGTATCCTGTCCAAATATTCAATATTTGGTGAGGAACAGGGGCAACAAGTTTTGCAAGAATTGAAAAAAATGAGCAAGAAAGAGAAAAGTGGCAACTTTAAGGGTAAAGATGTCCTCGATCTTGCCATCAGCTTCCAGGGCGGCTTGTTGTTTTTGGGGCCGATCCCCCTCTATGAACTTAGTCCAGTAATCGAGTAAGGTCAGGGTTATTCATCGTCCAGATGTCGTCCAAAATCTGGCACATCTTCGTCTTGACCCGCATCGATGATTTGTTTTCTGATGCGGCGGGTTCGATCAAATAAATTATATAATTTATCGCCTTCGTCATAGCGGATGGCGCGTTGGAGATCAGAAAGATCCTCGCTAAAGCGACCCAGCATTTCAAGGACAGCCTCTTTATTGTTCAGAAAAACATCACGCCACATGGTGGGGTCGGAGGCGGCAATACGGGTAAAATCCCGAAAACCACCAGCAGAATATTTGATGACTTCTGACTTTGTGACTTCTTCCAGATGACGAGCCGTTCCCACTATATTATAGGCGATAAGATGGGGAAGATGGCTTGTGATGGCAAGAACCATATCATGATGATCAGGCGTCATGAGCTCAACTTTGCTGCCAATAGCCTGCCAAAATTCTTCTAATTTTCTGATCATGGCGGGATCAGCATTTTCAGGTGGTGTCAAAATGCACCAGCGTTCCTTGAACAGAGTTGAAAAACCAGCCGTGGGCCCTGACTGTTCCGTTCCTGCCACGGGGTGACCGGGAATCAGGTGACAGTCAGGCCGAATATATTGGGATAATGTTTTTAGTACGCTTGATTTTACCGATCCCACGTCCGTAAGGATAGAGCCGCTTTGCAGGAGGGGGCAAATCACTTTACCCAGTTGATCATAGGTACCAACGGGTGTTGCCAGAATAATAAGATCAGAATTATGAACGGCGTCCGCAGGATCGGATGTCATATGGTCAGTAAGCTTCAGGCTTCGTGATATGTCGCAATGCTCTTCATTTTTGTCACAGCCAATCAGACGGTCTGCAATGTCTTTCCCACGGATTGCACGGGCAATAGATGATCCGATCAATCCCATGCCAATAATGGTGATTTGTTTAAAAATAGCCATATTAGGTTTCCATAAATTTTTTCAACAGATCAATCAGGGCAAGATTTTGTTCTTCCGTCCCAATAGTTAGGCGCAAATAGTGGGAAAGACCCTGTTTGGGCAGCCAACGGAGAATATACCCATGCTTCAATAGATATTCATTGGCGGCTTCGGCGGATTTATTCTTATGATCCGGAAAATGAATAAGAATAAAATTTGCGACACTCGGGACAGGCTCAAGCCCCATGGCACAGAGTTCATTTTTCAGTATCTCTAGCCATTTTATATTGTGTGATTTGGCCATTTTCTCAAATGCAATGTCATTCAGGGCGGCGATACCAGCCACCTGCGTTGGGGTGGGTACGTTAAAGGGGTCACGAATTTTATCCAAGGTGTTCGAGATTTCGGGACAAGCATAACCCCAACCAAGCCGCAAGGCCGCAAGGCCATATAGTTTGGAAAAGGTGCGGGTCATGAGGACATTTTTGGATTTTTGCACCAATTCGATGCCAGCCTGATAATCATCCTCTGTCACAAATTCTGCATAGGCACTATCCAGTACCAACAAAATATTGTCTGGAATATTTTTCCAGAGTCGTTCCACTTCGGATGTGGAAAGATAAGTTCCCGTGGGATTATTGGGGTTGGCAATAAATATGATCTTTGTACGGTTCGTAATGGCGGCAAGAATATGATCCACATTGGTGGTGAAATTTTCATCATCCACCTCAACGGCTATGCCGCCGTAGCTTCTTGTGGCTATGGGGTACATCATAAAGCTATGATTGCTGAAAATAACCTCGTCATTTGGCTCAAGATAAGCACGGCAGGCAAGTTTCAGAATTTCATCAGAACCAATGCCACAAACGATCTGGTCGGCCTCAATATCATATTTTTTGGCCAATGCCGCCCGCAGGTCATGATAGCAGGCATCAGGATAGCGGTGGAGCGCTGTGGCCTCTTTAAGATAAGCCTCCATAGCCTTAGGACTTGGGCCAAAGGGGCTCTCATTTGATGATAATTTTACTGGCTTTTCAATACCCTCAACATGTGATTTTCCGCCCACATAAATGTCAAGTTTTTCGATCCACGGACGTGCTATTGGTCCACTCATCACATTTTCCTGATATTATTTTTCAATTTCTTCCTATTCATCTACACGTATTGTGTTAAATCGTAAACTTATAAATATGCTATAATGTTAAATTTCAACTGTTCTTTTGGCAGATAATGATTATGGTATTTTTTAAAAACGAGCATAGAAAGTAAAAATGGCTTTAGAAACAGAAAATGATGGCTTTGCCGAAGTGGTGACGTTGGGACAGAGCAAACCTCTTTTGCTCGACTCGGGCGTTGCACTAGATTCCTTTGATATGGCCTATAAAAGTTGGGGAAAAATAAATGAGGATAAAAGCAACGTTATACTGGTTTGTCATGCCTTAACGGGTGATCATTTTGTGCGGGGCATTAATCCCATTACGAAAAAAGGTGGGTGGTGGGAAAATATGGTTGGCCCTGAAAAACCTGTGGATACCAACCGATATTTTGTGATTTGTATTAATGTACTTGGCTCCTGTGCCGGCAGCACGGGGCCATCCTCTTTGAACCCGAAAACAGGCAAGACATATGGCCTTGATTTTCCCGTGATTACGATTGGTGATATGGTTAGAGCGCAGGCTATGTTGCTTGACCATTTGGGGATTGATAAAATATTTTCTGTTATCGGGGGGTCTATGGGGGGGATGCAGGTTCTGCAATGGGCAGCGGATTTCCCAGATCGGGTTGTAACAGCTATTCCTATTGCCGCCACTTGGCGTCATTCAGCCCAAAACATTGCCTTCCATGAGGTGGGGCGGCAAGCCATTATGGCTGATCCAAATTGGGATCATGGGGGTTATTTTGACAAGGGTAAAAACCCCCATTCTGGTCTTGCGGTTGCCCGCATGGCCGCCCATATTACCTATATGTCTGAATCTGGACTGACCAGCCGTTTTGGCCGCAATCTTCAGGATCGGGACAAAATAGCCTTTGGCTTTGATGCTGATTTTCAAATTGAAAGCTATTTGCGTCATCAGGGGATTTCTTTTGTGGATCGTTTTGATGCCAACAGTTATCTCTATATCACGCGTGCCATGGATTATTATGATTTGAGTGCGGATCATGGGGGTGTTTTAGCAGGAGCCTTTCAGGGAACAAAAACCCGTTTTTGCATATTGTCGTTTAATTCAGATTGGCTCTATGCAACCGAAGAAAGCCGACATATTGTCCGTTCCCTTAATGCGGTTGGTGCGCGGGTGAGTTTTGCGGATATTGATATGGATAAGGGGCATGACAGCTTTCTGCTTGATTGTGATGATATGTATAATATCGTGAGCGGATTTCTTCAATCAGAGGCGGAATTGATGGGATTGATTGATCATGAATAAGAAAAAATCCAGAGCATCTGATATTCGGGTCGATTTGTTGGAGATTGCCCGTTATATTGAACCCTTATCCACTGTGCTTGATGTGGGGTGCGGTGATGGAAGTCTGCTGCGCTACCTTGTGGATGAAAAACAAGTGGATGGTCGTGGCATTGAGCTTAGTTCAGAAGGGGTTAATAAATCAATTGCCAAGGGACTTTCTGTTATTCAAGGCAATGCGGAAAAAGACATTACTTATTATCCAGATCAATCTTTTGATTATGTGATTTTAAGTCAAACCTTGCAGGCCATGAAACATCCCGATCAGATGCTGGAACAATTACTCAGGGTTGGAAAAAGAGCCATTGTGTCTTTTCCCAATTTTGGCCATTGGAGAGTGCGGTATGAATTAGGGATTCGAGGCACCATGCCCGTTAATAAAACCCTTGATTATCCGTGGTATTCAACACCCAATATTCATTTCTGCACCATAAGGGATTTTGTTGATCTTTGTCAGAAAATGGATGTTCATATAGAAAAAAATATGGCAATCAATGCCAAGGGATATCAGATGCCTTTCGCTAATCTGATTTTTGCCAATTTAATGGCAACCCAAGGCATGTATGTTCTGACAAAAAAAATAAAGATTTAAAAGTCATACATCAGGCCGATACGGGTGATGGTATCGGTCTTTTTGCGGTCGAGGGGGGCATCACTATCATAGAGAATTTCATAGGAAAATTTACTGCTGAGGTCGCCGTTAATTTTTATTTTCAATGCCGTTTTGCTTTCAAAAACACTCTTATTACCAAAGTAAATAATAGTGTTGTTGGTTAATTTACTGCGGTCATTAATGACCCATTTAAAAAGGCTATTGGCAAAGGCGTTGACACTTTTTTTATAGGCTTCATTTGCGCTTTCTTTAGTCAATAAAATGCTGGGGCCTGCCTCCATTTTCCAACTATAGGTTTCGTTAGAAATAACGGGATAACCCAAACCATATGAGGTTGTGATACGTTCGTTGAATGCGCCGTATTTATCATTTTCATAACCCACAAGACCCGTCATATAAATTGTTTCCGAAAAATCATAATCCAGTTTATAGGAAAGTCCGAATTGTCTCTTGTCAGTAATGCCACTATTTCTATTGTAATCAAAAAAGCTTGTTACCAAATGATGAAATCGGTCAGTATTTCTTTCCATTTTTCCCCCAAGTCCAAGGGAGCTTTGTTGGGTGTTCCCTGATGACCGTAAGTAACTCACCTCTGCTTCTCCGTCCCATCCAGCCATATCAAAATAACCATATTTTGCGGGCACGACTTCGGCTGTCTTTTTCTTGGGAAGGGAAGTCGCTGTGGCAACTGAAACAGGTTTTGCTTTATATTTTGCTTTGAGATCTTGAACCAATCCCTGAATTGCCTTTTTGGCCGTGGGATTAGCAGAAATTGCCATGTCCGCCACAAGATCAAGATTGGCGCCATTATCTTTTTTGGCCGCAACGGTCAGAATTCTTATAATTTCAGGCGCAATTTTTACCTTGGCGAGGGCGGGCTGTGATAACAGACAAAGGAAAACGGCAATGAATGACATTATTTTTAATAAATGGGGCATAGGTAATATTCTTAATGATTAGAGATTGAATGTATGGTTTTAAATTTTTACTCTTCTAATTTCTTGCGACCGATAAGTAAATAAATATTATGCATCATATTTTATGGGTAGCAAAAAAATGATAAAGCCAGAGAAATATCTCTGGCTTTATCCTGAAAGCGTAAGAAGTCTTTTGGACTAGCAATAGAATTTTTCATTCTTATGGGCTTTGTCACGTAACATTTTGGGAACTGAGAAACCAACACCATATTTCTGTGCAAGATTGTCACATTCGGCGGCAAATTTCTTAGTACCAATGGTATCAACCATACTAAGAGGGCCTCCTGTCCAAGGGGCAAATCCCCAACCAAAAATGGCACCGATATCCGCATCTTCTGGGGCTGTTAGGACATTTTCTTCATAGCAGCGAATAACTTCAATGGCTTGACGATAGAGAAGACGGTTGGTGACTTCTTCTTTGCTGGGTTGATTTTCCGCAAGGGGGAAATATTCCGCAAGTCCCGCCCAAAGATGTTTTGTACTGCCTTCGGGATAGTCATACCAACCTTTGCCGTTTTTCTTTCCCTTACGACCAAGTTCTCGATACATTTTTTCCACAGCGGCGTCCGAGGGTTGTTCAATATAGGAACTTCCCAGTGCCTTCTTGGTGGCCTGTCCCACGTGATAGCTAAGTTCTATACTCACCTCGTCAGCAACCGCAAAGGGTCCCACAGCCATGCCAGAAAAAATCCCGCAATTTTCGATGAGCGCTGGGGATATCCCTTCGGCAAGCATATTGGTGGCCTCAATGATATAGGTGCTAAAGCAACGGCTGGTGTAAAATCCACGACTATCATTGACCACAATCGGGGTTTTTCTGATTTGCGCCACATAATCAAGAGCCTTGGCAAGGGCAAGATCACCAGTCTTTTCCCCCATGATAATTTCCACTAAGGGCATTTTATCCACAGGCGAGAAGAAATGAATGCCGATAAACTGGCTCATGTCACGGGAGGCCTTGGCAAGTTCGGTGATGGGCAAGGTTGAGGTATTGGAGCCATAAATACAGTCTTTTGCGACCACAGCCTCAACCTTTTTGGTGACATCTGCCTTAACCGTTACATCTTCTAGCACAGCCTCAATGATAAGATCACAACCCTTAAGGTCTGAGTAATCCGTCGTTGGTTTGATAAGAGCCAATATGCCATCGGCCTTTTCTTGGCTCATTTTCTTGCGCTGCACCTGTTTTGCAAGAATTCCCGCTGAATAGCTTTTGCCTTTTTCCGCAAATTCCATTTCACGGTCAAGCAGGATAACCTCGATACCTGCCATTGCCGAAACATGAGCAATACCTGCTCCCATCATGCCCGCCCCCAGCATGCCGAGTTTACGGGTTTTCATGGGCGGCACGTCTTTTGGGCGTCGAGCACCCTTTTCCGCAGCCTGTTTGTTGACAAATAAAGTACGGATCATATTAGGTGCCACAGTTCCCATCAAAAGCGTTGTAAAATATTTACTTTCAATTTTCAGCGCTGTATCCATGGGCAGTTGGTGACCCTCATAGACACAAGATAGAATAGCAACGGCAGCGGGATAATTGCCCTTGGTTTCTTTTTGTACCATGGCCTGTGCACCCATAAAGGTTTGGGCGATATTGGGGTTAAAGGCACCCTGACCCCCGGGGACTTTAAAGCGTTTCTCGTCCCAAGGCTGTATGGGTTTACCACCGCCTATAATCCAATCCTTGGCCTTTGAAACGATGTCGTCTAAGGGAGCAATTTCATGGACAACATTATTGGCAAGAGCCTCATTGGGCTTCATGTTTTTACCTTGTAGCAGATATGGCAACGCAGGCTGAACCCCCATAAGACGGGGTAAGCGTTGCGTGCCACCGGCACCGGGCAATAATCCAATCATAACTTCTGGAAAACCAAGATTTATTTTCGGACTGTCTGCCACAATGCGGTAATGACAGGCAAGGCATATTTCAAGCCCTCCCCCAAGGGCAAGTCCGTTAATGGCGGCGACAATGGGTTTACCACAAGTTTCCATCGTCCGTAAAAGCCCATTCATGCGGTAAGCCATGTCATAGACATCACTTGCGGTGCCTTCTTTTATGTTAGACGTCCAGCCAAGCAGCATATCAAGATCGGCACCCGCCACAAAAGACCCCGCTTTACCAGAGGTAATCACAGCACCCTTAATGGCAGCATCGCTAGTGATTTTTGTAATCAGATTTTCAAATTCGTCCAGCATTTGTGTGGATATAACATTCATGGACTTGCCTGGAAGGTCAATGGTCAAAAGGGCAATACCATCTTTATCAAGCTCAAATTTAATAATATTCGTCATTTTCTTAATTCCTCTTTATATATTTGGCTTATATGCGCTCGATGATGGTTGCTGTGGCCATACCGCCACCCACGCACAAAGATGCCAGTGCCGTTGATTTGCCGGACCGTTCCAATTCCTCTAATGCTGTACCCAAAATCATAGCACCGGTGGCACCCAAGGGGTGCCCCATGGCAATAGAACCGCCATTCACATTGACATTGGATGGATCCAGATCAAGTTCCTGCATAAAGCGTAAGGCAACGGCGGCAAAGGCCTCGTTTATTTCCCACACGTCAATATCATTGGTGGTCATGCCCGCCCTTTTTAAAGCTTTTTTCGCTGAACGA
Organism: Emcibacter sp.; assembly: GCA_021741205.1. Lineage (GTDB taxonomy): Bacteria > Pseudomonadota > Alphaproteobacteria > Sphingomonadales > Emcibacteraceae > Paremcibacter. The sequence goes on along the minus strand of JAIOYI010000007.1, from coordinate 75,911 downwards.
CCGGGGCCATCCAGCATGACAACAGGTTCTGAACCGATGTCGGCAAAGCTTACAAATTTAGCCCGAGGTTTTAAACCTAGCGTTTTACCCATTTCACGGGTTCCAATCAAAATACCTGCGGCGCCATCCACAATACCACTCGAATTGCCCGCATGATGAATATGGGTTATTTTTTCCACATGGGGATATCTTTTTAAGGCAATGCTATCAAAGCCGAGTTCGCCCAAATCAGCAAAAGACGGTTTTAACGCACCAAGCGCCTCAAGGGTTGCTTCGGGTCGCATATGTTCATCATGATCTAGAACCGTTATGCCAAGCTTATCCTTAACGGGAACCAAAGATTTATCAAAATGGCCTTTGTCCCAGGCGGCCTTGGCTCTTTTTTGACTTTCGACCGCAAAGGCATCACAATCTTCTCGGCTAAAACCATAAAGATTACCCATAAGATCAGCACCAATGCCTTGGGGTGCAAAACCAATATGATAGGAAACATGGGGGTCTATGGCCCATGCGCCGCCATCAGATCCCATGGGGACCCGTGACATACCCTCTACACCGCTGCCGATAATCAGATCAGCCTGTCCCGCCATCACGCGGGCAGCGGCATAATTTGTTGCTACAAGGCCAGAGGAGCAAAAGCGATCAATCTGCATACCTGGAACATGATGACCATAGCCTGCCATAATACCGGCAAAGCGAGCCATAACAGAGCCTTGTTCCCCAACAGGAGAAACCGTTCCTGTTATAATGTCATCCACAAGAGCGGGGTCAAATTCGCTGCGATCTTTCAGGGCTTTTAATATTTGGGTGAGCAAATCTATGGGTGTTACCTCATGAAGGCTACCATTGGGTTTTCCCCGCCCACGTGGTGTTTTAACATAATCATAAATATAGGCTTCGGTCATAATATAGTTCCTTTAAGATTTGTTTCTTTAGAATGATTGGGCATCAAGCGCCATAACGCTTTCGGAGCCCGCTTCAATTTTAACTTTTAAGGAAGATGTTTCGGGTAATATATGGCTGTAAAAAAAGTTGGCTGTGATAATTTTATTATTCAGAAACTCTTTATTGCCCTCACCAGAGGCTATCATCTCTTGCGCTTTTTTAGCCATATCGGCCCAGAAATAGGCCAAGGTCACCAAGGCCATTAAATTCAGATAATAATGGGCGGCAGATCCCGCATTATTGGGATTGGACATACCATTTTGCATCAACCACATGGTAGAGGCCTGTAATCGTCCCAAGGCCTTTTCCAGATGGGGCATATAGCCTGCAAGGCCTTCGTTGGTTTTGTTGTCATTGATGAAGGTCTGGATCAGGTCAAAATAGGCTCGAACCGCAGAGCCGCCATTGGCGGGTAACTTGCGGCCAATCAAATCCATGGCCTGAACCCCGTTTGTGCCCTCATAAATGGGGGCAATACGACTGTCTCGCAGAAATTGCTCCATACCCCATTCATGGATATAGCCATGTCCACCAAAACATTGAAGAGCACGGCTTGCAGCTTCTACACCTTGGTCAGTGAAATAGGATTTTAAAACGGGCGTAAGAAGCGCTAAAAGTTCTTCGGCCTTGACACGTTCCTTTTCATCGGAATGGCTCCTTGTGGTATCCACAAGTATGCCCGCCCAAACCGCCATGGCACGAGCCCCTTCAACAAAGGCACGGTTGGTCATGAGCATGCGGCGCACATCAGGATGAACCATGATGGGATCTGCTTTGGCGTCTTTGTTTTGTGGGCCAGTGAGAGCGCGTCCCTGAATACGGTCATTGGCATAGATGACTGCATTTTGTTGGGCAACCTCTGCAATGGCCAAGCCCTGAATGGCAACACCAAGGCGAGCCTCGTTCATCATGGTGAACATGGCCTTCATACCCTTATGTTCTTCGCCCAGAAGATAGCCCGTGGCCGCATCAAAATTCATGACACAGGTTGCATTGGAATGAATGCCCATTTTTTCTTCGAGCGATCCACAAGATACACCGTTATTGTCACCGACCGTACCATCGTCATTGATTGTGTTACGGGGTACAATGAATAGACTGATGCCTTTAACTCCTTCGGGGGCACCTGTGATACGGGCAAGGACAAGGTGAATGATATTTTCCGTCAGATCATGATCGCCAGCCGAGATGAATATTTTTGTGCCCGTAATCTTATAGCTACCGTCCGTCTGTGGTTCGGCCTTGGTGCGCAATAGCCCAAGATCAGTACCGCAGTGGGGCTCAGTCAAATTCATGGTGCCAGACCATTCAGCAGAAAACATCTTGGGTAGATATTTCTGTTTTTGTTCATCCGTACCCCAAGCATAAATGGATTCTGTGGCTCCTTTTGTCAAACCAGGATACATGGCAAATCCCCAGTTGGCCGATACCATAATTTCATTGAGCACCAGCCCCAAAGTTTGCGGCAGGCCTTGACCACCGTATTTTTCGTCACCCGTCATTCCTTGCCAGCCGCCTTCGAGATATTGTTGGTAGGCATCTTTAAAACCATCGGGCGTGATAACCTTGCCATTTTCAAGACGGCATCCTTGGGTATCCGCAGGAAGATTTAAAGGCTGGAAGACGTTTTCGCTGATTTTTGCGGCTTCTTCTAGAATGGCATCAATCAGTTCAGGGGTTGCCTCTTTGAAGGATTGAATATTATTATATTTTTGTAAGTTAAAATAATCATGCAACAAAAACTGAATGTCTTTAATAGGGGCTGAATAAGTGGGCATAATTAATGTCTCCTGAGTTAAACTCTTGCTTTTCTGTTATTGGAGTTTTGGTTCCAATGTTTAAACATTTCAATAATATCTTTAAGTTCAGAGATTGTTTCATCAATATCATTTTTTTGTTGTTCTAAAACTCTGATTCTTTCTTGGCAATTTTGTATGCCAAGTTCGCGTTGTATGCTTTTGCCGTCCTCTATGTCATAGAGGTTCAAAAATTTTCCCATATCAGCAATGGAAAAGCCAACCCTTTTACCGCGCAATATCCAAGCCAGTCTTGCACGATCTTTTTTGGAATATAATCTAGATTGCCCACGTCTAGTAGGGAAAATAAGTTTCTGATCCTCGTAATAACGCAATGTTCGTGGCGTAATGCCAAATTCTTCGGAAAGTTCAGAAATAGTGTAAGTATTTTTGGTCATCTTTTTCCAGACTTTACATAAGGTAGACTGAAATTTTTTCTGCAAATTATTATAACAAGTTTGAACAATAGGTTGATAATAGGGCGTCGGAATTGCAGGTGCTATTATAGCTTACCTTTACGTAAAGGTCAACTTAAAATAAAAATTCATTGAAAAATACATAAAATTTAATTATTGCGTAAAATATAAGGTCAGCCTTCAGAAAATAGTATCATTAAAAGTTAAATTTGTTTAGGATTTAGAGAGGGTATGCCCCCAATAATGAAAAGGCCAGAAAAGGCTTCTTTCAGTATCCTATTAAATTGAAAATTAAAGAATTACCGTCATGCAGATTTACCTGCCTATTGCCGAAGTTTCGATAAATATTTTTCTGCTCTTTTTTATGGGCGGCGGGGTTGGGTTTTTGTGCGGCATGTTTGGTGTTGGCGGTGGATTTTTGATGACACCTCTGTTGATTTTTATTGGTATCCCGCCTGCCGTTTCTGTGGCGACGGTTGCAAACCAAATCACCGCAGCCTCTGTTTCTGGTGCCATTGCCCATGCAAGACGTGGGGGCATTGATTACAAAATGGGTATTGTTTTGATTTTAGGGGGGGCTGTCGGCTCATATTTCGGATCCATGATATTTACCATTTTGAAGGCCACAGGTCAGGTTGATCTCATGATATCACTAGCTTATGTGATATTTTTGGGTTCTATCGGTGGTATGATGTTTGTTGAGAGTGTGCGCAGTATATTACGTAACCGCCGTGGTGAGAAAGTAAAAGTGGGTCGCAGGCAAAGAACGTGGGTGGATGCCTTGCCTTTTAAAATGCGGTTTCGTGCCTCTAAAATGTATGTCAGTGCTGTATTGCCGCTTTCGATTGGTGGTTTGGTGGGGGTGCTTGCCGCCATTATGGGCGTTGGGGGCGGTTTTATTATGGTACCCGCCATGATATATCTTTTGAATATGCCGATCAATGTGGTTATCGGAACATCGCTTTTCCAGATTACTTTTGTCACGGCCAGTGTGACTTATCTTCATTCTGTTCACACGCAAACTGTTGATATTATGCTGGCCTTGATCTTACTGGTCAGTTCCGTAATCGGCGCTCAATTCGGAGCGAAAGTTGGGCAAAAGTTAAAAGGAGAGCAACTTAGAATATTGCTGGCACTTATGGTTCTGGCTGTATGTGCTAAAATGGGATTTGATTTGGCGGTTGAGCCTGATGAACTTTATTCTGTTGTGTCTGTGGGGGGGATTCATTGAGCCAGATTATTTATCATATCACAGGCTTATTATTAGGCTTTTTTTGTAGTTTGCTTTTTGTACAAAGAGGTTTTGCAGAAAATATGGTTACGGATTTGTCCGATCATACCATAGAAATTACGTCTCGATTTTCTGGCACGGAACTTTTAATATTTGGGGCAATAGAGCGCGGCATTCCGCAAGATGACGGCGGTCACGGTGTGGTTGTTGAGGGTATGGATTACGATATCATTGTTGTTGTGCAGAGCGAACGACATGACATGATCATTCGGCGCAAGGAACCCTTGGGTCCTATTTGGGTCAATAAAGAAAATAAGATTTTAAAGAATATGCCAGGTTTTTATGCTCTGACGTCCACTAGGCCTATTGACCTAATCCTTTCCGATAAAAAATTAAATAAAATGGATATTGGGTTGCAACAACTAAAGATTGAATTTGATTATTCTATATCAGAGGAAGAAAAGGAGAATTTTCGGGACGGTTTCATTCGAAATATGAAAGCGCGAAAACTTTATAACCAACATGAAGGCATGGTGAGTATTCTGGACGGGATTTTATTTCGGGCAATTTTGGAATTTCCGGCGAATATGCCCGTGGGAAATTATGACGTAGATGTTTATTTGATTAGGAACGGTAAAATTATTTTAACCGCACAGTCTCCTTTGGAGGTTGATAAGGCTGGACTAGAAAGATTAATTTATGTTTTTGCCCATAATTATTCAAAACTTTATGGCATATTGGCCATAGTGATCGCTTTATTCGCGGGCTGGCTTGCGGGCTTTTTGTCTAAGAAAGTGAATGGATGAATTTTGTGATGAAAATTTTATCTTATGGCATCGCAATAGCGTTAAGAGAGATTTATGGAAAATATTGATATGTCATATCTTGTGGCCATTATGGGGGGAATGTTTAGTTTTTTGTCCCCTTGTGTCCTTCCTCTTGTTCCCGCCTATATCTGTTTTATCACCGGCAACAGCTATCAGGATATTAAAGAGGGAGATAAAATCGAAAAATGGACTATGTTCTGGCCTGCAGTTGCCTTTGTCCTTGGCTTTTCAACGGTATTTATTGCTCTGGGTGCTGGCGCATCCTCTATTCAGGGAATCTTACAGGAATATAAAGAAATTTTTGCCAAAATATCGGGTGTGATGATTATTATTCTCGGTTTGCATTTCACAGGATTAATTAAGTTGTCCTTTCTTTATAAAGAGGCCCGCTTTCAAACCAGTGACGAACAAAAGGGGCTTGTGGGGGCTTATGTCATAGGGCTTGCCTTTGCTTTTGGCTGGACCCCCTGTATTGGCCCTATATTGGCAACGATCCTGACCCTTGCGGCAACGCAAGAACATTTCTCAAAAGGTGTTATGCTTTTGGCGGCCTATTCAGCAGGTCTTGGCATTCCTTTTTTGATTGCCTCCGTTGCGATCAATCATTTTCTTAATGTTTCAAGTGGTATAAGAAAATATATGCAAACCATAGAAAGGCTTATCGGCCTGCTTTTAATCGTAACGGGACTTGCCATCTTTACAGGCTCTTTGCAAAATCTGGGTTATTATTTGATTGAGGCTATGCCTTGGCTCGCCCAGATTGGATAAATATTTTATTTTCGACGCTTATAAATTTTCATTTTAATATGTCAATTATATAACCGTAACATTCTTTGTTTGTAACAGTTACATTGTTTACTCTTAATCATTTTGCGCTATAGCTTACATCCTCAATATTTTTTCATTGGAAATGTAATGCTTATTAAATTTCTTTATAAATTTTTTCCTAGAATATTATTTTTTATTCGCAAAGTGACCTTTGTTAATCAAGAATCTGAAATGGAACTTTTACATATTTTATGTTGTCCAAATAAAACGAGTTTGGATGTGGGGGCAAAGTTTGGAATGTATACGTTTCGGTTAAAACGATATTCAAAAAAGGTCATTGCTTTTGAACCAATTAGAGACCTTAATATCGCTCTGTCTATTATATTTCAAAAAGAGAATGTTGATATCATACCGTTTGCGTTATCTGGGAAATCCGGCGAGTTTTCCATGAGAACGCCTTTGTATAAATCCGGCAATCCTTGTTATGGAAGATCGACAATAGAAGTAAATAATCATCTTGAATTTGACAAGATTGAGGGATGTGATGAGTTTTCTATTCAGACAATAAGACTGGACGATTTAAATATCGAAAATATTGGTTTTATTAAAATTGATGTGGAAGGGCATGAGCAATCTGTTTTAGAAGGCGCGTCTCATACCATTAAAAAATTTCATCCAACAATGTTAATTGAAGCAAATAATACACATTTGCCAGATGCCACAAATAAATTATTTAAATGGGCAGAAGATAATAATTACAAAGTATTTTTTATGGAAAATAACAATATACGGGCTTCTTCTGAATTTATTCCCTATTATCATTATGATCAGTTAAATTTGGAAAATTTCATTCTTATTTATAGTGAGAATACGGCGTGTTTGCAAAATCTCATGTCCCATCGCAACTACCACACAATATAATAGGGAATAAAAAAAACCTCGATGAGGTTATACACCATCACCGAGGCAGTCAGGCAGATGAAAGGTCAAGGGTGCGACCTTTCAAGGGATCGCATTATTAATACAACCTATGAGATTAATATAAAGTTAATTTTCTAAAAAAAGAATATAAATTTTAATGTATTCTAATGGGCTCTTTTAAATAATAATCATTCACAATATCAGATAACTTCTTCCAAAGATATATGCCATTTGGGTTATTGTCCATAATCATTTGATGGAGCATGCCTTCGGTATAGCTAACAACTTTAGACCCATGCTTTAAAATTATGTCATGGGCTGCGGTCTTAAGCAGGGGATCTGGGTCAACACCAAGAGATTGCATTTCAAAGACGAGATCAAGAATGGAATAATTTTCATAATCAGAAACCTTATGGCGAGGGGCAGAGATTTCGTTCATTTGGTTCATGGTTATATCCTTATGCTTTGTTGAGACATTTTTCATTTTGCTATGCAAAAGGCACGCCATAAGATAACGTTTTGTAAATAAAGGATATAATAATATTTCTATTTTTAAGGGCAGGATAAGAAGGGCAGAATATACCGCATCGGGAAGATAATGCCGATTTTAATCAAGGAGCAAGGCAAGAAGGTTGCTTTGATCGTCACGGGCTAATTTTTTGAGGGGAGTATGGGGTATGAATTTTACAAAATCTTCAAAAACATCTGTAAAATCCGTATAGCTTTGTATGGACTGACAGAGAACCACGCCTTTAACGGGAATTTTCCGTTGTTCTAGACAGGATAGAGCCGTCAATGTATGACTTAAGGTGCCAAGATATGATCCGCTCACCATAAGACAGGAACAGTTAAGACGGTTCATCAAATCCAGAAGGGTGGTTTCTGTATTCAGGGGAACCATAATACCGCCTGCGCCTTCTATGAGCAGAAAATCTGGCTTATCCTCAGCTTGAGCCAACTCTGCTTGGCAAAAATCCACAATTTCATCAAGATTTAGAGGTCGTCCAGACCGTTCTGCTGCCAGATGAGGTGGCAAAGGTTCTTTGAATCGCCAAGGCGAAATCTTCTTAATATTATCCAATGTGATTGGTATTCCCATCGCCGCTAGTAACTGACCGCTATCGGCTGTATCAAGGGCGCTATCATCGAAACCACTGATGACGGGTTTGAGTGCCCGAACTTTATAGCCCTTTTCCCGTAATTGTTTGAGCAAGAGACAGGTGACATAGGTTTTGCCTATGTCTGTTCCGGTGGCGCTGATAAAAATAATATCCGTCATGGCAAAATTCCATGTTTTTTGATGGCTTTGCTTAAGGCCTGAATATCCTCTTTTCTATGAAGAGCCGTAAAGGTAAAACGCAATCGTGCCGTTCCTTCTGCGACCGTTGGCGGACGGATTCCTGTGATAAGGAAACCGTCATTTTCTAACGCCTTGGCATATATCATGGTTTGGCTCGTATCGCCTATTATAATCGGGATGATGGGGCTTTGGGGAAGGGGTAAATCTAAAAGGCTTGCAAAATATTTGGCATTTTCAAGGGGGCGTTTGCAATAGACGTGTTCGGTTTCGATAATATCGAGAGCGGCCAAGGCGGCGGCAACGCTTGCTGGTGGCAGGGCTGTGGTATAAATCAGGCTTCGGGCGCGGGTTTTTATCAGTGCGATGACGGCATGACTTGCGCAAAGATAACCGCCAAAGCTTCCCACTGCCTTTGATAAGGTTCCCATTTGTAGCGGAATATCAGGAAGAGGATCAAACATATGCCGACTTCCCTTGCCATCCCCAATAACGCCTAAGCCATGGGCATCATCGCTCATGAGCCAGCAATCATTATTTTTCGCAATCACACTTAACTGATCAAGCGGGGCCAAATCCCCATCCATGCTAAAGACACCGTCTGTTAGGATCAGGGCATTATTATAATGATGTCTTTCCTTATGGATAAGGTCTTGCAAATGATCCATATCATTATGGCGAAAGAATATTTTATGACCGCCTGATAATTCGCTGCCTGCAATAAGACATGCGTGGCATAATTCGTCCAGAAAAATAACATCATGCTTACCTATAAAGGTCGGGATGATGCCAATATTGGCCATATAGCCAGAGCTAAAAACGCAGGCATCATCGGTATTTTTTATTTTTGCGAGTCTTTGCTCCAAAGTGCGGATCAAAGGGTGATCGCCCGTGATAAGACGTGAGGCACCTGCGCCAGAGCCAAATTGGTTAATGGCATCAATGGCGGCTTGTTTGATTTTGGGATGATGACTAAAATTTAAATAATCATTGCAGCAAAAGGAAATTAACGGACGGCCATTTCGCACAATCATGGCCTTATCCAACCGTTCTGTGACGATTATTTCCCGCTTTAGCCCCTTGTTAGTAAGGGTCGTTAATTTTTTTTCGGCGAATGTTTCAAGGGATTTCATAAATTCATCCTGAAAATTATATGCTTGTCTTGCATTATGGTATAGTAGGCAATATGTCAATCAAAGAGCAAAAAACTTGACTCTGAAAATCTGATGACTAATTTAGTCGGAATTATTAGAATTGGAGTGTATATGGCCGTAATATCTGAGCAGATAGCTATGAATAACCCTTATGCAGACGGCTTTCGGCATAATTGGACCAAACGGGAAATATTGGAATTTTTTGATTTGCCGATGATGGATTTGTTGTTTCAGGCGCAAACTATTCACCGAAAATATTTTGATCCCAATAAAATCCAGCTATCTCAACTGTGCAGCATCAAAACAGGTGGCTGTCCTGAAGATTGTAAATATTGCCCGCAATCGTCTCGTTATCAAACCGATGTGGATGCAGAGCGATTAATGGCGGTGGAAAAAGTGCTAGAGGGTGCGCGCAATGCCAAGGCAAATGGAGCCACCCGCTATTGCATGGGTGCCGCATGGCGCAGTCCTAAGGGCCGTGATATGGATGCAGTCTGCGATATGATTAAGGGCGTCAAGGACTTGGGCCTCGAATCTTGTATGACCCTTGGCATGTTGGATGAGAAACAGGCCGCAACCTTAAAACAGGCGGGTCTTGATTATTATAATCATAATGTGGATAGCTCCCCCGAATATTATAAAGAAATTATCACAACCCGCACCTATGAGGATCGCCTGAATACGCTTGAACATGTGCGCTCGGCGGGGATTAATGTCTGTAGCGGCGGCATCGTTGGTATGGGGGAAAGCAAGGCCGACAGAGCAGGTATGCTGCAAACGCTCGCCAATCTGCCGACCCATCCCGGCAGCGTGCCTATCAATATGTTGGTACAAGTGGAAGGCACCCCCCTTTATGGCGAGACGCTGATGGATCCTTTTGACTTCATTCGCACCATTGCGGTTGCCCGCCTTTTGATGCCCGCCTCTTACGTTCGTCTGTCCGCAGGTCGGGAGGCCATGAATGATGAAATGCAGGCCATGTGTTTTCTAGCGGGTGCCAACAGTATTTTTTACGGGGAAAAACTTTTGACAACCTCAAATCCCTTGCAGAATAAAGATCTGGAACTCTTTAAGCGGCTCGGCATTACCCCTGAAGGTCAATGATGGATAAAAAATTACCCGACTGGTTTACAGAAGGCTACGGCAATGTTTGGTTGCCCTATACCCAGATGCAGACGGCCGAGGATGCTTTGCCTGTTGTGGGAACAGATGGGGTGATGATTGAACTTGCCGATGGCAGAACGCTCATTGATGGTATTGCCTCATGGTGGACGGCATGCCACGGCTATAACAATCCCCTCATGCAGGAAAAAATGATTGCTCAGGTCAAAAACATGTCTCATATCATGCTTGGTGGGCTTGTTCATGAGGGTGCAGCAACGCTTGCCAAACGACTTTCGGATCTTTTGCCTGGTGATCTTAACCATGTCTTCTTTTCTGAAAGTGGCTCGGTATCCGTTGAAATTGCTCTGAAAATGGCGGTGCAATATTGGACGAACCTTGGGGAAGAGGGACATAACCGCTTTGTTTGTTTTAAGTCTGGCTATCACGGAGATACCACAGCCGCCATGTCTGTCAGTAATTCGGGCGGTGATAATGAGGAGGGCATGCATAAGGCCTTTAGCGGATTTTTGAGCCAACAATTTTTACGCCCCTTACCCGTTACCGAGCCTGAAGTAGCGGAATTTTCTGATTTTCTCGCAAGCCATAAAAATCAGATCGCAGCCGTTATTATGGAGCCCTTGGTACAGGGAGCGGGCGGCATGAAATTTCATGAACCAGAAACCTTAAAAGCCATAGCGCAGGCCTGTCAAAAAAATGATGTGCTTTTGATATTGGACGAAATTTTCACGGGCTTTGGCAGGACAGGCACCATGTTTGCTTGTGAACAGGCGGGTGTTACACCCGATATTATCTGTCTCGGCAAGGCTCTGACGGGTGGTACGGTTGCTATGGCGGCGACGGTGGCGACTGACAAAGTTTACGGCGCATTCCTATCGGATGATGCGGATAAGGCTTTCATGCATGGGCCAACCTATATGGCCAATCCTTTGGCCTGTGCGGCCGCAAACGCATCTCTTGATATTTTTAGGGACGAGCCTATACTGGAGAGGGTAAAACAAATTGAGGGACATCTTAATCAGTCCTTTGAACAATTTCGGAATTTACCCGGTGTGGTAGATGTGCGGGTTAAGGGGGCTATCGGCGTTATTCAATTGAAGAACATTGAGGATGTGGCAAAACTTAGGGCAGAATTTGCAGATAACGGTGTCTGGATTAGACCTTTTGGCGATATTATTTATCTTACCCCGTCATTTTCCATCGATAGTAATCATTTAGCCCTATTGACAGAGGCCATTGATAAAGTCATAAATAATTCTTATTAGAATTATTCTAAATTAGGATAAGCAATTGAACCGATTGTTAGCCTTGCGGCAAAGTTTGCGGACATTAAAACTGGATGGGTTTATTATTCCCCATGCGGATGCTCATCAATGTGAATATACCCCTCTAAATGAACGAAGGCTTGCTTGGCTTACGGAATTTAGTGGCTCTGCGGGTCTTGCGGCGGTCACGCTAGAGCGTGCAGTAATCTATGTGGATGGCCGTTATACTTTGCAGGTGCAGACGCAAGTAGATACTAAATATTACGAAACCTTAAGTCTTCACGAGGATAAGCTGGAAGATTGGTTTTTGTCTCATCTTCAGAAAAAATCCCGCATTGGGTATGATCCTGCCCTCCATACAAAAATGTGGATTGATCATTTGTCAAAAGCACTCATGGGGCGTGATATTGAATTGGTGCCTATCCCAAAAAACCCCATTGATAACATCTGGATAGATCGTCCCGCTGCCCCTAAGAGTCAAATTTTTCCCCAAAAACTGGAATTTTCTGGTGAACGCTCAAGCCATAAACGAGCCCGCATTGCCGCCACGCTAAAGGCTGACAGAGTTGATGCTATGGTGTTGACAGGTCTGGATAGTATTGCATGGCTTTTGAATATCAGAGGGGGTGATGTGGAACATTCTCCTTTGGCTATTGGCTATGTTATTTTAAAAAATACGGGGGTCGGTGAATTTTTTGTTGATCAGGACAAACTGTCCGATATCGTACGAGATCATTTGGGGGAAGATATTACAATCAAACCTTACGGGGATTTTTTATCGTCCTTAAAAAAAATAGCCAAGGGTGGTAAAAGAATTCTGGTGGACCCAAAACTTACCCATGTGGTGGTCACGGACGCCTTAGATATGGCGGGTGCAGAAATTGTGGAAAAGGATGATCCCTGCCAATTACTTAAAGCGTGCAAAAATGATGTGGAGTTGAATGGTATACGTGCTGCCCATATACGGGACGGCGTTGCTATGTGTAAATTTCTTTTCTGGTTTTCTCAGAATGTTGGTTCTGGTGAGCTTGATGAGCTATCGGCCTCCGATAAATTATTTGAATTTAGAAAGAAACAAGAACATTTCAAAGGGTTGAGTTTCGATACCATATCGGCGGCGGGACCCAATGCGGCGTTGGTGCATTATAGGTCAAACCCAAAAACCAATCGTAAAATTACAGGCAATATGCTGTATCTTCTGGATTCAGGGGGGCAATATCTGGACGGTACCACAGATTTGACCAGAACCATAGCAATCGGTAAGCCAACCGAAGAACAAAAAGATCGTTTTACCCGTGTCCTGAAAGGCCATATTTCATTGGCTCAGGCACGTTTCCCTGTGGGCCGTACAGGAGCACATCTGGACAGTCTGGCTCGAAAATCTTTGTGGGATATTGGCCTTGATTATGCCCATGGAACGGGTCATGGCGTTGGCTGTTATCTCGGGGTACACGAAGGTCCGCAGTCTATTTCAAGCAAAGGATTTTCTGTCCCCTTATTGTCTGGTATGGTGGTTTCCAATGAGCCTGGATTTTATAAGGTGGATGCCTATGGAATTCGTATCGAAAATTTGATGATCGTAAAGCCCAGTCATTATGACGAAGAAGATTATTTGATGAATGTCTTTGAAACCATAACCTTTGTTCCCATAGATGCTCGGCTTGTGAATGCCCATATGATGAGCAGTGCAGAGATTACATGGTTCAATATATATCATGCGCAGGTTAGGGAAAAAATATCACCTTACCTCTCGGGAAAAGAACTGGACTGGCTTATCCATGCCACCCAATCCATTACGACATTATAGGGGTTTTGAGAAATAGTCCCCCGCGAGAAACATGAGCGGTGAAATATCTTCTCGGACGATGACTTTTTTAACCTTGCCTATGAATATGGAATGGCTGCCGTAACTATGGCTATCGTCTAAATCACAAAAAATAGAGGCCTGTGCATTGGCAAGGTAGGGAATATTATTCTCATCTGTTTGCCAATCGCCACTTTTAAACCGATTTTCCCCTTTTTCTTTCCATGCACAATTCTCGGAAATATTCTTTTGATCAGAATAGAGAATGTTGACGCAATAGCCATGGCCTAAGGTCAGGGCTCGGTGCAGACCCGTTTCTTGATTAACACAGATCAATAAAGACGGAGGATCAAGTGAGAGAGACGTTACCGCCGTTGCGGTCATTGCATATCTTTCCTCGCCGTCGTGGCTTGTGACAACTGTGACCGATGCCCCAAGCCGCCGCATGGCCTGTTTCATCTGTTCTTGTAAATTGTCTTCTGCCTTATTCATGGAAACTCCGAAATATTTAGAGCTCATCTATACTGAAAACTTTTCTAAAATACCAATTAAATAATATATCCCATCATCAGGTTATGACTTTCCTTTAGTAATTTTGTCAGGAAGCGGCAAACCGCATCAACCCGTGCCACATGACGCAAGTCTTCATGAACCACAAGCCAATATTCACGGTCGATGAAAATATCGTCTGGCAATATGGGGGTGAGGCGGGCGTCTTGATCGGCCATAAAGCAATGGATCATGGAAAGTCCGATGCCATCAAGAACCGCATTATATTGTGCCATGACATTGGTACTACGAAAAATAACATGAGGATCTTTTATCACCTGATCCAAAAAACGAAGCCCCGGCAGTTCGATCAAATCATCAATATAGCTGATGAAATTATGATGGCCTAAGTCATCCATTTTCTTAATTGCGGGATGTTGAGCCAGATATTTTTTTGAACCATATAATCTTAGGCGATAATTACACAGCTTCCACGCGATAACCCGTCCACTATCCGGTCGGGCAAGGGTTATGGCAATATCTGCTTCCCGTTTGGACAGACTAGTTCTACGGGATTCCGCCATAAGCTCTAGCTCAATATCAGGATGCTTGACCCGAAATTGTTGCAGATTATGGGCAATGATATGGGCGCCGAGACCCTCGGGTGCCGCAAGACGCACCGTCCCCGACAGACGGGTATCCTTGCCGGATATTTCCTGATAAAGCTTATTTGACTGGGTCTCAATCTGCTCGGCAAAGGGAAGCAGACGAAGCCCCGCATCGGTCAGTTTATAACCACTGGGTGATTTATCAAACAGGCGGGCATCCAATTGCTCCTCAAGGGCGGCTATTCTTCTGCTGACAGTGGTGTGATCCACATGCAGCTTGCGGGCGGTGGTGATAAGCCGTCCCTGTCTTGATAATTCCAGAAAAAATCGCAAGTCATTCCAATCATACATTAAAAGCTCTTTCTGTGTATTTTTGCAGATCGTTTGTGAATGTTTTGACATAGAAATGCAGTTTTGTCTCTAGTAAACTGCGATCATCACTTCTTCTTTGACATTTTAAGGATTATGATTATGAGAACTTATACCCATTATATTGACGGCGAACATCAAAACGGCACAAGTGGCCGCACTTCAGATGTTTTTAATCCCTCAACTGGTGAAAAATCGGCATTAGTTCCCTTGGCCAGCAAGTCCGAGGTGGAGCAGGCCATTGCCGTTGCTGAGGCCGCTTTTCCCGCATGGTCAGCAACATCTATTGTTGCCCGTTCCCGCATCATGACCCGTTTTACTGCCCTTCTTTATAAGCATCAGCCAGAACTTGCAAAGCTTGTATCGCTTGAGCATGGCAAGGTCATTGAGGATGCCATGGGGTCTGTATTGCGGGGCATTGAGGTTGCGGAATTTGCTTGCGGTATTCCCCATCTGCAAAAGGGAGAATTTTCTGATAATGTGTCAAGTGGTATTGATATCTATTCCATGAGAAAGCCTTTGGGCGTTGTGGCGGGGATCACGCCTTTTAATTTTCCAGCGATGATTCCCTTATGGATGGCGAGCATGGCGATTATTACGGGTAACACTATTGTGCTGAAACCCTCAGAAAAGGATCCGGGCTGCCCTATGCGCATTGCGGAACTTTTTATTGAAGCTGGTGGCCCCAAAGGCGTTTTCAATGTGGTGAACGGCGATAAAGAGGCCGTTGATACTCTGCTTCATGATAGCCGTATCAAGGCCGTGAGTTTTGTAGGTTCCACGCCGATTGCCCAATATGTCTATGAAACCGCAACTAAGAACGGCAAACGCTGTCAAGCAATGGGCGGTGCTAAAAATCATATGCTCATTCTGCCCGATGCGGATATAGAGGGTGTTGCTAACGCTCTTATGGGCGCGGCTTATGGTTCAGCGGGAGAACGCTGTATGGCCATATCCGTTGGTGTATGTGTAGGTGATGCGGTGGCGGATAAACTGATTGAAATATTAACCCCACGGGTCAAGGCGTTGAAAATTGGTGCGAGCCTAGATACGGGACTTGAGATGGGGCCACTTGTGACCAAAGAACATCGGAAAAAAGTTATGGATTATATCCAGATGGGCGTGGATGAAGGGGCTGACCTTGTGGTGGATGGCCGTTCTTTCAGTTTGAAGGGTCATGAAAACGGCTATTTCCTTGGGGGATCATTATTTGACCATGTGAAAAGTAACATGCGTACCTATAAAGAAGAAATCTTTGGTCCTGTCTTGCAATTGATGCGGGTTCAAAGCTTTGAAGAGGGGATGAATTTGGCGTCCGACCATCAATATGGTAACGGAACATCCATTTTTACCCGCAGTGGTGCCGCCGCCCGTACCTATGCGGATAAGGTTGAGGTTGGTATGGTTGGGATCAACGTGCCGATCCCCGTGCCGCTTGCATTTCATAGTTTTGGCGGTTGGAAGGCTTCGGCATTTGGCGATCACAATCAATTTGGGATGGAGGCTATGCGCTTTTATACCAAGGTGAAAACCGTGACAGCCCGTTGGCCAGAAAATACCATTGCAGCAGATTTTTCTATCCCAACCCTTAAATAATATCCTAAGATGTCTCATGATTTAAGGAATATCACGATGGATTTTAACTTTAATGAGGATCAGCGGGCGATACAGGATATGGCCCGCAATTTTGCGGAAAATGAATTTGCTCCCAATGCGGAGCAGTGGGATAGGGATCATTTTTTTCCAGAAGATGCCTTGCGTAAGGCCGCAGAGCTTGGTCTGGCGGGTATTTATGTGAGGGAAGATGTGGGGGGGGCGGCACTTGGGCGTTTGGATTCAGCAATTATCTTTGAAGAATTGTCAAAGGGCTGCACATCAACGGCGGCCTATCTTTCTATTCATAATATGGCCACATGGATGATTGACAGTTTCGGTAGTGATGCCATGCGTCATAAATATTGTCCATCTCTGACGGTTATGGAAAAATTTGCAAGCTATTGCCTGACTGAACCTGGGGCTGGTTCCGATGCGGCCTCTTTGCGCACGAAGGCGGTGCTTGACGGCGATCATTATGTTCTGAATGGTTCCAAGGCCTTTATCTCTGGTGGTGGCCGGTCCGATATTTATGTGGTGATGGTGCGCACGGGTGAGGCGGGTCCCAAAGGTATCAGCACCATTGTAGTGGAAAAGGGCACAAAAGGTTTAAGTTTTGGTGCGCAGGAGAAAAAGCTCGGTTGGCATAGTCAGCCCACCTGTATGGTCAATTTCGAAGATTGCCGTGTGCCCAAAGAAAATCTTTTGGGGAAAGAGGGGGACGGCTTTAAAATTGCCATGAAGGGGCTTGACGGCGGGCGGTTGAATATTGGTGCGTGCTCTTTGGGGGCTGCACAAGCGTGCCTTGATCTGACCGTAAAATATATGGCCGAACGCAAACAATTTGGCAAAACATTAAATCAGTTTCAGGCTTTGCAATTTCGCATTGCGGATATGGCAACCGAATTAGAAGCCGCCCGCTTATTACTTCATAAGGCGGCAATGAAACTGGATGAAAAATCTATCGATGCTACCCCTTATGCGGCGATGGCAAAACGGCTTGCCACCGATACGGGCTTTAATATTGTCAACGAATCCTTGCAGCTTCACGGCGGTTATGGTTATGTTCAAGACTATCCCATCGAAAGATTTTTGCGGGATGTTCGGGTTCATCAGATTTTGGAAGGCAGTAATGAAATCATGCGGCTGATTATTTCAAGACATATATTAGGTTAGGGAGAGGAAAATTTATGACAAGCGAAGCAGAAATTCTTTTTGAGGTAAGAGGTCGTATCGGCATTATCACCCTAAATCGCCCCAAGGCCTTGAATTCGCTCAGCACCAATATGTGTCGGCTGATGGACGAAGCTCTGATTAAATGGGCCAATGATGATGCTGTGAAAGCCGTGATCATTCAGGGGGCGGGCGAAAAGGCCTTTTGTGCGGGAGGGGACGTAAAAACCTTGGCGGAAAACAGCCCAGAAGATCATCATATGGCGACTGAATTTTTTGCCACAGAATATGTTATGAATAGCCGAATTTATCATTTCCCAAAGCCTTATATTGCGCTTCTTGACGGCATTACCATGGGTGGAGGTGTTGGGGTATCGGTTCATGGCTCTCACCGCATCATCACGGAAAAATGTTTGTTTGCTATGCCAGAATCCGCTATTGGCCTAATTCCTGATGTGGGGGGGAGCTATTTTATGCCCCGCCTGCCGGGTAAACTTGGTATGTATTTGGGGCTTACGGGTGCTCGCCTTCGGGGTGCTGATATCCTCTATGCTGGCATTGGCACATCCTTTATGACATCCGATAAGATTGAACCTTTTATTGCGGCTTTTACGACGGCAGAAATCGCAGACGGTACAGATGTGGACCGAATTATTGCGGGCTTTGCTGAAAATCCGGGAGAAGCGCCTCTTGATGAATATCGTGATCTGATTGATGCGGCATTTGGCGAGATCTGCCTTGAAGATATTATGGATCATCTGGACGCTTTGGATCATGATTGGGCAAAAAAGACTTTGGCAGCTTTAAAGAAAATGTCCCCTATCAGCATGAAAGTGATCATTGAACAGATTTTGCGGGGGGGAACGCTAGACTTTAATGCGGCCATGAAGATGGAATATCGCATTGTGAGCCACATCGTATCCTATCAAAGTGATTTTTACGAAGGGGTGCGGGCGGTGTTGATCGACAAGGATCAGAATCCCACATGGAACCCACCCCATATCGAGGACGTTACGGATGACATGGTGGCGGCTCATTTTGCACCACTGGGCGATAAGGAATTGGTGCTTTAACAAAGGAATAGATAAGATGGCAAAAGTTGGTTTCATTGGTCTGGGTAATATGGGCTCTGGCATGGCGCGCAATATTCTAAAGGCAGGCCATGATTTAAAGGTTTTTGATCTTAATGAAAAAGTGGTCAAGGACATTTGCGCCGAGGGAGCGACAGCGGCTAAAAGTGCCTCTGATGCGGCAAGCAATGTGGATGCGGTTATCACGATGTTGCCTGCGGGTCAGCATGTGAAATCTGTATATTTAGGTGAAAATGGCCTGATTGCGGTGGCAAAGTCTGGCACTATTATGATGGATTGTTCTACTATTGATGTGGAGAGTGCCCGTGCCGTCGTGGAGGCTGCGACAAAGGCTGGCATGAAAATGGTTGATGCACCGGTATCAGGCGGTGTTGCCGCCGCATCCGCGGGAAGCCTTACTTTTATGGTGGGAGGTACGGATGATGCTTTTGCTTATGCAAAGCCCTATCTTGATTCTATGGGGGCGAATATTGTTCATGCGGGAAAGGCTGGATCAGGTCAGGCGGCAAAAATTTGCAACAATATGATGCTAGGCATTCAAATGATATCTGTATCAGAGGCCTTTATTTTGGCGGAAAAATTAGGTCTTGCCGCTGATAAATTATTTGCCATATCGTCCAAGGCATCGGGACAATGTTGGTCTTTGACATCCTATTGCCCCGTCCCAGGTCCTGTTCCTACGTCTCCGGCCAATAAGGATTATAAGGCGGGCTTTGCAGCGGCTATGATGTTAAAGGATTTACGCCTCGCCCAAGAGGCAGCGAAGTCCGTTCATGCCGAGACCCCTCTTGGGGAAATGGCACGGGTTATGTATGAGGAATTCTCAAGCAAGAGCGATAACGATATGGATTTTTCAGGCATTATCAATATGTTACGAGAAAAATCCTAATATGAACAAAGCTTCATAAAACTATTCAGGAATGATTAACCTGCTATTTCATATGATGGTTCCATTGTTAACGAACGAATAAGGAACTGATTATGAAAAAGACAACAAAAATTTTGGCAATAGCGGGTTTATTACTTGGATCATTGACCTTTGGCTCAAACATAGCGGCAGCTCATGCCGACCGACATTCAGATCGGCAGATGGAAAGACACTATGATAAAGGGCATGGTAACAAGCATCGGGGCAAACATTATAAAAAGCATCACCATCACCATAATGTAGATTATCGTCCTGTAAGATATGACAGAGAATATGACAGAAGGTCTGTTGTTTATATATCAGCTGGTGGGATTGTATTTTCTGTAGAACCCAATTTTATTGTGGCACCGTCTCATGATAATCATAACCATAAACGGGGGTCTTGGTCTTATTAATCTTGATTTGGAACTTTAATGATTATGCCGTCCAGTGCGTCAGTAACTTCAATCTGGCAGCTGAGACGGCTATTTTTTTGCCTGTTATTAAGAAAATCAAGAAGATAATGTTCATCTTCTTCTAAGGGTGTGACGGTTGCTGCAAAATTTTCTGGAATGATAATGTGACATGTGGCACAGGCGCAGCCACCTTCGCAATCGGCATCAATGCCAGGAATATTATTATCCACGGCGACCTCCATTAACGAGTTTCCAGATACAGTATTGATAATAAATTCCTGTTCATCAGGTGAGATAAAGGTAATTTTGGGCATAGGGATTAATCTTACTTGTTGCTGTTACACTATGATTTAGGGTTATTGCCAGATATTGCAATAGCGCTAGAGGCTTTTACTTCCTCCATGACCACATAAGTATGGGTGCTGCTAACGCCGGGCAAGGCGGATAGTTTTTCACCAAGAAACTTCCTGTAATGGATCATGTCACGGGTTCTGACTTTAATGAGATAATCAAATCCACCCGCTACCATATGACACTCTTGCACTTCTTCTATGGCTAGAATTGCTTTTCGAAATTCGTCGAGGGCAAGTGTTGTTGTTTTATCAAGAGAAACCTCAATAAAAGAGACAAGAGCCGCGCCAAGAAGGTCAGAATCAAGCAAGGCAGCATAACCCTTAATGAAACCTTCCTTTTCAAGTCGTTTAACCCTTTCCAAGCAAGGGGTAGGACTTAAATTTATAGATTGGGCCAATTTGACATTGGACAATCGGCCATCCATCTGAAGTAATTTCAGAATTTTGCGATCGATCTTGTCGATAGGTCGTGATTTATCATGATTCATAGGATTTAATGCTGTATAATAGTTTTTATATAGATAATATTTGAGTTATTACGCAATATAACAGTGTATTTAACTTGTGAAAAGGGTGTTTTTTGGTCTAATATTACAATGATTACAAAAAGGAATGAGATGATGCATTTTATTCATTGAAAAAAATGACTTAGCCGTTGACAAGGCATATTTTGAGGCGTAAACGGTTGCCAATATAAGTTGTGATGAATAAAATGGAGTGGCTTAAAATTGCCACATTAATAGATGATTATACACATATTGGAAATGCGACTTATTTAAGATGGGTGAAAGAAAAGATATGCCTGATGAAACAGTAGAAGCATTAGCAAGACAGTTAATCCGTCGTTTAGGACGGTCTCAAGCTATGCAGATATGCCAAACCAACAAATGGTTTCGTGTTTTGGATCATATAAAAGCAGTTGATAAAGGCATGAGTGGCAAGTAAAGTCACCCAAAGAGCTTAAAATTGGCTCTGTGAATTTATTCTCGGGGTGTAGAGCTATGTTTTTAGGCGTTTTTGATCTTTTTAAAATTGGTATCGGTCCATCAAGTTCCCATACCGTAGGCCCCATGATTGCCGCCAAAAATTTTCTTTCGTCACTTGAAACAAACAATCTTTTTCCCCTTATTCATAAAATTAATGTTGATATATACGGTGCCCTTGCTCTAACAGGTAAAGGTCATGGAACGGATATCGCCCTTATCTTGGGGCTTATGGGTCATGCGCCAGACAATATTGATCCCAATATTATTGCGCATACCGTGGCCGAAGTCCGTGCGCATAAAAAAATTAATCTTCTGTCCAAAAAAATCATAAATTTTGATGAACAAAAAGATATGGCTCTTCATATGGAGGCGCTTTTGCCACATCATACCAATGGCATGAGTTTTTCAGCCTATGATGACAAGGGTGATCTGCTATGCCGAGAGAATTATTATTCTGTTGGCGGTGGTTTTGTGGTGTCTGATGCTGATTTGGGCAGAAATACCCCCGCCTTAGTGCAGGCACCAGTACCCTATTCCTTTGACAGCGGCGATGAACTTCTCGCACTTTGCGCACGTCATAAGCTTACGGTGGCAGAATTAATGAGGGCTAATGAATTAGTCTTGATTTCGGAACAGGCGCTCATATCGGGTATGGATAATATTTGGCAGGCTATGGAAAGCTGTATTGACCGAGGATGTACGACACGGGGCATATTACCAGGAGGGCTCAAGGTGGCAAGGCGTGCGGCTCAGCATTTTGAAGATCTGCGCTCTAGTCAGGAAAGACAGCTTTGTGATCCGACCGTCATACTGGATTGGATCAATTTATGGGCTCTGGCGGTGAATGAAGAGAATGCCGCTGGCGGTCAAGTGGTCACAGCACCAACCAACGGAGCTGCGGGAATTATTCCAGCGGTACTGCGTTATTTTGATCGTTTTTACAACAGACGGGGTAAAGACGGTATCTATGACTTTTTACTGACCGCTGCGGCCATAGGATCGCTTTATAAAAAGAATGCCTCCATATCGGGCGCAGAGGTGGGTTGTCAAGGGGAAGTTGGTGTTGCCTGTTCTATGGCGGCAGGCGCCTTAACGGCGGTTATGGGCGGCAGCGTGGAACAGGTGGAAAATGCCGCCGAAATTGGCATGGAACATAATTTGGGGCTAACTTGTGATCCTATTGGCGGGTTGGTGCAGGTTCCTTGTATTGAGCGCAACGCCATGGGGGCAGTAAAGGCCATTGATGCGAGCCGTCTCGCTTTGCGGGGAGATGGCAAACATATGGTGTCCTTGGACAGGGTTATCGAAACCATGCGCCAAACAGGGGCAGATATGAAGGTGACCTATAAAGAAACCTCAAAAGGCGGCTTGGCTGTTAATGTGGTGGTCTGTTAATTTGTTAAATTAAAATAGCATAAAAAACTACAAAAATCCCATTTTCATAGATTAAATAAAGTTAAAATCCGTAGTATGGTGAGATATACTGCTATATTTATGCTATATCTATAGAATATAAATTAATCATTAAAGGTGTGAATAATGTATTCTACAGCAGGAAATAAGCTTGAACAGATCAATAATCTTGGGGATATTCGCCATAAAATTCGGCTCATGACCCACCATGATGAAGAAGACTGTATCACAGGTCTGCTGAATGAGACCAGCCTTTCACAGGATGCAAGGGACAGAATTGTAGAATCTGCCCGCAGTCTTGTGATCCTGTCCCGAAAACAAAGTGGCCGGCAGGGAACTATGGATTATTTCTTGCAGGAATTTGGTTTATCCAATCGGGAGGGTGTGGCGTTGATGTGCCTTGCGGAGGCTCTGCTTCGGGTGCCGGATGGCTTAACAGCCGATAAACTGATTGCGGAAAAGATTCAATCGGGGGATTGGTCAAATCATAAGGGAAAATCAGAATCTCTGTTTGTCAATGCCTCCACTTGGGGATTGATGCTGACGGGAGATATTGTGAATCTGGGGGATGATGTAACACAAAATGTTGCGGGCTGGATGAAACGATTAGTATCAAAATCGGGTGAGCCCGTGATCCGAAATGCGGTGATGCAGGCCATGCGTATTATGGGCGGTCAATATGTTTTGGGACGCACCATCGAGGAAGCGGCCAAAAGAGGAAAAAAAGAAAATCGCAAAGAAACCCGCTTTTCATTTGATATGCTAGGGGAAGGGGCGAGAACCCATAAGGATGCCGAACAATATTTTAAGGCCTATGGCGAGGCCATTGAAAAAATTGGACAAGATCATATAGCATTAAAAGACAAGGGCAGCGTATTTTCCGCCCATGGTATATCTGTAAAATTTTCCGCTCTTCACCCCCGCTATGAATATGCTCAAAAAGATTTGGTGATGGGGGAAATGTTGGATAAGATTCGTGATCTTGCAAAGGCTGCCAAGGGGTATGGCTTGGGTTTTACCATTGACGCGGAAGAGGCAGACAGACTTGATATTTCTCTGGATATTTTTGAAGCCTTAGCACGAGACCCTGATCTTGCCAATTGGGGTGGTCTTGGTATTGTGGTGCAGGCCTATCAAAAGCGGGCGCCTTATGTTTTGGATTGGTTGATTGCGCTTGGGCGGGATTTGAACCGAAAATTTATGGTGCGGCTGGTCAAGGGCGCTTATTGGGATAGTGAAATTAAACATGCGCAGGAAATGGGACTGCCCGATTATCCTGTTTATACCCGAAAACCCACCACTGACCTCAGTTATCAGGTTTGTGCAGAGCGCATGATGATGGCGCGGGATGTTATCTATCCACAATTTGCCAGCCATAATGCCTATACGGTGGCCTTGATTTTGGATCTTGCAGGCGATGACCGTGATTTCGAATTTCAACGGCTCCACGGTATGGGACATCTTCTCTATGACGAGCTTCAGAATATGGCAAGTCCGCCTGTTTATGTGCGGGTTTATGCCCCCGTGGGCGCTCATAAGGATTTATTGCCTTATTTGGTGCGGCGCCTGCTTGAAAATGGTGCCAACAGTTCCTTCGTTAATCGCTTTATGGATAAAAAGGTGAGTGTAGAGGAATTGATGCAGGATTCCGTTGACCTGGTATCTGCTGCAATGCCTCGTCGCCATGGTTTAATTCCTCTACCTGTTGATATTTTATCTGCCTCGGGTCGTGAGGCGGGAATGCGTAGAAATGCCAAGGGAATTGATCTGTCCGATCCCCTCCATATGGAGGATTTGACCCATAAAATGGTGGATGCGGTGAAAATCCCGTTGGTTTCAGGACCGATTGTGGGCGGGACATTAATAACCAGATCCAACGAAAATATATTAAGCCCCGCAGATAACAGCCATATTGTTGGCAGTGTTGGCATTGCACAGGACGACGACATTGATTTGGCGCTGCAAAAAGCAACTCTTGCCCAGAAAGATTGGGATCAAAGGGGGGGCAAGACACGAGCAGATATCTTGAATAAGGCAGCCGATATTATGGAACAGAATTATGAACGGCTGATGGGCATTATTGCAAAAGAAGCTGGTCGCACCATAGGCGATGCCCTGTCTGAGGTAAGAGAGGCCGTTGATTTTTTGCGTTATTATGCTCTGCAGGCAGAGGCGCATTTTCAAGATCCGATTCTATTGCCGGGATGTACGGGCGAGAAAAATTTGCTGTCCCTTCATGGGCGGGGCATCTTCCTTTGTATCAGCCCGTGGAACTTTCCGCTTGCCATATTTGTGGGTCAAGTGGCCGCCGCCCTTGCCGCTGGCAATGCGGTCATGGCAAAACCTGCGGAACAAACGCCAATTATTGCTTATGAGGCCGTAAAAATACTTCATGCCGCGGGCATTCCTGTTGATATTCTTCATCTTTTGACGGGGGATGGGGCAAAGGTTGGGGCAAAGCTTGTGGCCGATGAACGCATCAGTGGCGTTGCCTTCACGGGCTCCACCGATACAGCAAAAATCATTAACCGCACATTGGCGAATAGGGACGGAGCCATTGTGCCGCTTATAGCTGAAACTGGTGGTCAGAATGTGATGATCGTTGATAGCACGGCACTTCCCGAACAGGTTGTGGATGATGCTATTTCATCGGCCTTTCAATCGGCGGGACAGCGTTGTTCTGCCCTTCGGGTGCTTTACTTGCAAGAGGATGTAGCGGATAAAATTATTGATATGTTGAAGGGGGCGCTTGCTTGCCTTAAAATTGGTGATCCGATGTTGCTTTCCACCGATGTGGGGCCAGTGATTGATCAGAGTGCTTGCCAAATGTTGCAAAATCATGTGAACAGAATGGATCGGGAGGCACGCTTAATTGCCAAGCTCGAGGTGCCAGATAGCTGTAGCGGGGGAACATTTTTTGCCCCTCATATTTATGAGATTGCCTCACTCGATCAATTAAAGGCCGAAGTCTTTGGCCCTGTTCTTCATATCATTCGCTATAAGGCAAAAAATCTGGATCAGGTTTTAAGGGATGTGCAAACAACAGGTTTTGGCCTGACACTTGGTATTCATAGCCGTATCGAAGCCACGGCAGATGATATTTTTCAAAAGCTTGACGTGGGAAACACCTATGTGAACCGCAATATCGTGGGCGCTGTGGTTGGGGTGCAACCCTTTGGCGGGCAGGGATTATCGGGCACAGGACCAAAGGCTGGCGGACCTCGCTATCTGTTCCGTTTTGCGACCGAAAAAACCCTCAGTATCAATACAGTGGCCACGGGCGGTAATGCGGAACTTTTTAGCCTTTGAGGAGACCATAAAATCAGATAATGTTATGGGCATGCACTTTCGCAACTCATTAATAAGGAGTTTATCATGAAACTATACCGAAAAAGTGTTGCCCTTACTTTATTGTTCGGCATTCAGAATACTATTGCACAGGCTGATATGAGACATGAAATGATGGAATGCAGAAAAATTCCAGTAATTTCTGATCGCGTTGATTGTTATGACATGCTAGCAGATCGTCTAAATCAGATGGGGCAAAATGAACAACATATTAATGAAAAAATGACGGAGAAACCTCAATCTGAAATAAGAGAAAGAACCATTGGTCAAAAATTCTTAGAAACTTTTGGATTGAAAGAGCCAGAAGGCGAGACCATTATACTTGAGGTGGAAAAAATAAAATTTGGCCCGCAGAAGCAATTTATGGTGACCACATCCAATGGCCAGACATGGTTACAAACTGGAAATCAAAGGGTTAACTTACCCACCCATTTACCGTTTGAGGTAACGATTGAGCGTGGCGCGATGGGAAGTTATTTTCTTTATGCCAAGGGACAACAAACGCATTATAAGGTTAAAAGAATAAAATAAACGGATTAAGTCCTCAATAAAAAAGCGGCTCTATAAGAGCCGCTTTAAGTTTAAATATATTATTCCAATCACTCAACTATTAGAATTTTTTAGTAACTTTTGCCCAGAAACGACGACCGATTGTGTCATATGTACCAGGCTCCGTGTTCGCATTGAACGCACTGTGGAAACGTGGTGGGGTAACATTACTCAGGTTATTAATACCCATGGTCACAGTAGTGTCCTTATGGGTATAAGAAGCTGTAATATCATGGTACCAAACGGCTTCAGCAACACTATCATCGGTCAATTGAGCGGGACGATAATCATCATCAGTTTTACCAATATAGCGGGTATCCCATGCAACGTACCAATTTTCACCTTCCAAGGCGAGGCTTGACGTCATACGCCATTCTGGGAAGATTGCTTGGCCTGCCGCAGTACCAATACGATCACGGGTACCAATCAGTGGGAAGCTTTCTTTACGGCTATTCATCCATGTTGTGGATACATTGGCTGTCATGCCCGTGATCACATCATGGTTGATTGGGAGATGATAGTTAACATTCACATCAACACCGTCGGTTTCAAGTTTTCCGAGGTTATTAAGTGGAATATTAGCAATATCTGGCCCGCCTTGATCCGCATCATCACGACCATTCAAGCCAGATGAAAAGACCTGACAGGCTGGTGTTGTTGAGCGGTCAGCCGCATTGTAACAGGTGCGGATGATGTCATTATAATTAATAACTTGAATGAAGTTATTAACTTTAATATTCCAGTAATCAATACTGATAGAGAGTTCTGGCAAGGCTGTTGGTGTAATCACCGCACCCAAAGTAATGGAACGGGACTTTTCTGGTTTTAGGTTAGCATTTGTTATTTGATCAACCTGTGCTTGCCATTGGAAACCCCATTCAAAATCCTCACCAAATCCATCGGCCAAACAGTTGGCGGCCAAGTTTGCATTCACATCAGGACGGCGGTTGTAAAATTCGCAAGGATCTTCGAAAATTGGGAAGTTCGATACGGTTGCACCTTCTTGAGCCTCAACAATATTTGGTGCTCTGAAACCTGTGGAATAAACTGCTCTAAAACGAACATCTTCAACTGGAGCATAATTAAGACCAATGCGGTAGTTGGTTGTTTTGTCCGCAGCCGTATTGTAATTGGAATGACGTACGGATGCTTCAATGCTGAGATCTTTTGCAAAATCAGCATTTGACAAAACAGGCAATAGAACTTCTGCGTAAAATTCTTTCACAGATTGCTCGCCGATAACTGGTGAGCTTGCACCACCAGTGGTTAAGCCACCAGCAATAAACTCATCGGGTTTGAATTCAGCAGATTCAGTGCGTGTTTCAAAGCCAATTGCCCAACCGATGGGGCCACCTGGAAGTTCCATCATACCCGTCGTATCACCTGTCAGGTTAACCTGCCACTGATGCATACGATTGAGGTAAATATCTTTCAGGGAACCTGTTGATATATAAGCCATTTGTTCAGGAGAGATAGATCCATAGTCACCGAAAGGATTCAAGACACCACCTGCAGCAACACAGGCAGCATCAGCGGCACAGAGTGCAGGGTCAACCGCAATTTCCCAACGATCAAAGCGACCATAGTTTTTCGTTTCGTTGGACATTTCATTATCGGCGAATGTATAGGAAGCATCCCAAGATAAATTGTCAGAAACATCCCCACGTAATCCTGCTACCATGCGGAAAGTAGAGGCGGATTGACGGAACAAGCGACCACCACTTTCTACAAAACGACGGTTTATGCGAACATCTTCACCACTAACACCCCAAGGGTTATTGGCATTGTCACCAAAGGGGTTAAAGGGATTGGATGCTGGAACTAAATCATTCCAATGTCCGTTAAAGTTTGGTGTTACGCCAAAAGATGCATCAGGAGCAAGACGTTGGTGTGATGTCCTTTTGGTGAAACTTGTTTCCATATAGGATTCAAGCGAACCAAAAGAGCTGTCTTCTAGGAGTTCATAATGACCAGTTGTCGCAAACTGCCAACGTTCATTAGGCGTTACCAGTGCATTCACAGCAGAATAGTTGTAAGTATCTGTTGCACCATTATACGCACGCACAATACCAGTACCAGCATCAACAATATAGTTACCTGTATTTGGGCCACCCGCACCTATAATAGTAGCAAGGGCATCGGCAGAAAGTCCACGGATTCTTCTACTGTTAGAAGATCCGAGCTGTTGAGCAACAAATTTATTGGTATCCGCATCAAGGGCAGGATAGAGGCCAAATTCTGAGAATTCGCGGGCATCCTGAAGCAATTCTTTTTGAACAGTATATTGCATGGAAGCGGTAAAGTTACCGCGGTCACTTGATGCCCCACCTAGAGCAGAAACAGACCAATTTTCAGCATCCCATTTGTCCGTTGCGGCACCATAATCAGCAGATACTTCAAAACCTTCATAATCGTCTTGTAAAATCACATTGACAACACCTGCTAAGGCGTCAGAACCATAGGCCGTTGAAGCACCGTCTTTTAATACTTCAATTCTTTTAACCAACGCCATCGGGATTGAATTCATATCCACGGCGCCAACATCACTGTTGCCACCGATGAAGCTTCCAACCTGACGGCGACCATTGATCAAAACCAATGTGCGTTTAATGCCAAGACCACGAAGGTCCACCATCTTAGCACCATTGTTACCATTGTTAGTGGTTGATCCGAGTTGAAAGCCAGTAAATGCAGGAACATCTTTTAGAAAGTCGTCAACGCTTGTGACGCCAGCTTTGGTTAATTCAGTAGCATCAAATGTTGAAATTGGGCTTGCGGATGAAAATTCATCACGCGCAATACGTGAACCCGTAACGATGACTTCTTCGAATGTTGCTTCTTCTTTAGCTGCTTCAGCGGCATAAGAGGCTTGGATTGAAAAGGGTATGGTGGCAGCGATCGTAATTGCTGATACGCCATACTTAAGGCGTGAAGTAAAATTACTCTTCATTATGTTTCCTCCGTAGGAAGTTAAAAATTATGGGATTTCAGTTTTGATATCTTTCATAAAATAATGCGGCCTTTTTTGGTAAAAAAGCTTAGCATATGATAAAATTCATCTCGTTTTTTATGATTAAATATCTTAGCATTCCGTCCCTATTAGTAGTCGGCTGATTTATTTTTTAAATAATCCACACAGATCAAATCATACCGACTTTATTCTTATTTATTCATTATGCCCCTTTACGAGCCAGAGATAGAGTAATGAATAAATTAGAGGGGAACGCTAACACTATCTAGAATCATGGTCAATTTCTAAAAAAAGGTAGTGTGATATATTTGACACATATATTAAGACATTAAAGACACATATTTATCATAATGATTCATTTGATAAATATTGTGATATAAAACCGAATAATATTTGGTAAAAAGCTAAAAAAATAATATTTATATCATTTTAGAAAAACATACATTATTTAAATATTTCATATTGTAAGAATAAGCTGACGATCAAAAAAATTTAATTGTGAAATAATATTTCGTAGTCATGGAGCTAATAAACAACAATATTATTATGGTTAAAACGAATCATTTATCTTATTGACAGTTTTTGATATGTGCCAATTTAACATGTCATGAGAAATATCCTGCCACTATTTTTGTGGATAAAATTATTGATATGTTGAAAGACGCACTTTCTTGTTTGAATATTAGTGATCCCATGCTGCTTTCTATCGATATGGGGACAGAGCTTTACTCTGTAATACCGATCAGGTCGAAGAAAAAGGCCAATTCAAGAGCTTTGTCTTTAAAATGTTTATAGCGTCCAGACGCCCCTCCATGACCAGAATCCATGCTGATATCGAATATGAGAAGATTGTCATCTGTTTTATACTCACGCAATTTTGCGACCCATTTTGCAGGCTCGAAATACTGAACTTGTGAATCATTTAATCCCGTGGTTACCATTATATTCGGATAATCTTTGTGTTCCACATTATCATAGGGGGAATATGATTTCATATAATCATAATAGCCTTTTTCATTTGGATTACCCCATTCATCATATTCGTTAGTGGTGAGAGGAATAGAACTGTCCAACATGGTGGTTACCACATCAACGAAGGGGACTTGAGCGGCAACAGCCTTATAAAGTTCAGGCGCCATATTAAGAACAGCACCCATAAGCAGCCCGCCAGCACTTAATCCTACGGCAAATACCTTATCCTTGTCACCATAGCCTTGAGCGGTGAGACCTGTGGTCACATCAATAAAGTCAGTAAAGGTATTTTTCTTGTGATAAAGTTTGCCGTCTTCATACCATTGTGGCCCGAGCATCTGGCTGCCGCGAATATGCGCCAAGGCATAGACAAAGCCACGGTCAAGAATGGATAGTCTCGAATCTTCGAAACTTGCTTCTGTTGTGTCACCATAAGATCCATAGGCATATTGATAGAGCGGGTTGGTACCATCTTTTTTGAATTTATCTTTTCGGTAAACGAGAGAGACGGGGATTTCTTTGCCGTCACGGGCTTTAATAAATATGCGCTCACTGGCATAATTTGCGGGGTCAAAGCCACCCAAAATTTCATCCTGTTTCAGAAGTGTACGACTACCATCGGACAGATTATATTCATATACAGAATCTGGGGTTGTCAGGCTGCTGTAATTTATGCGTATTGTGGATGTATTGATTTCTGGGTTATAGCCGATGCTCGCATAATAAGCAGGGTCATCAAATTTGAGAAAGCGATCTTTGCCGGTCTTTATTTCGATCACGCGCAGTTGTGTATCACCGTGTTTCTTTTCTCTGACGACTAGATAGTTATTGAATACTTCGAAGTCAGTTATAAAAACATCTTCTCGGTGCGGCACCACATCAACCCATTTTGATTTATCCGTAGTATTCCCTTCTGAAACTTTCATTATGCGGTAATTTTTCGCATTCCAGTTTGTGCGGACATAATAGGAATCCCCCAGTTTGGAAAACTCATACATTTGATTTTCTTCGATTGGGTTAAATGGCTTGAATCTGCTGTCAGGAAGATTAGCATCAATGATAGAGGCACCCGTTTTATTTGTGTGTCTATGAACAATATAAATAACACTATCATCTCGGGTTTTGCCGAGGGCGGTATAAAATGTATTGTCTTTTTCCTCGTAAACCAAAACATCATCTTTTTGATCAGACCCAAGTTTATGGCGGTATACTTGATATCCCAGAAGAGTTTGGATGTCTTTCTTAATGTAAAATACAGTTTTGTTGTCATTGGCCCAGACCATATCAGCTTCCGCATTTTCAAGTTTATCGAGGTAATTTTTACCCGTGGTCAGATCTTTAAACTCAATCGTATAGAGTCTGCGGCTTAAAAAATCAGTTGAATAGGCTAGAATATTATTGTTTGTGCTGACGGACATGCCTCCGATGGAGAAAAATTCCTTACCTTGCGCTAATTCGTTGGTATTTAAGATAATTTCTTCAGGAGGTGTTAAATCACCTTTGCGGCGGATAAAAATGGGATATTCTTGGTCACCTGAGAACGTGCTTTGATACCAATATCCAGCCTTTTTATAAGGAACAGAAGAATCGTCTTTTTTAACGCGCCCTTTGAGTTCTTCAAATAGCGTGTCTTGAAGTTTTTCAGTATGAGCCATAATGCTTTTACTGTAAGCATTCTCGGCGTCAAGATGAGCCAGAACTTCTGGGCTTGTGCGGGTATCATCTCGCATCCAGTAATAATTATCAGTCCTGATGTCACCATGAATTTCCATATCATAGGCAATTTTTTTTGCCACAGGTGCTGTGACAACGTCAAGGCTTGTTGATTTTTCTATGTTGCTATCATTGCAGCCAAAAAGTATTAAACTAAGGCTCGTCACAAGTAATAGGTTGAATTTCATTTGGGTATCCCTTGAGTTGTCAATATTTCAATCGATGGTTATTCCATGTTAAATCCGGCGTAGTCTTTAAAGCGCTCTAATGTCTTGGCTCCCAAAGCATTTGAAAGGGGCTGAAGTTGTTGTTTATAATTGTGCCAGACGCCTTTACTTTTATTGTAAATGGGTTGGCGTACTTGCTGAGAGCTTGCGGTACGAACGGCTCGTTTGTTTTTATAAAATTCAAAACATTGTTCTTCTACATTCACGCCGCAATGGAGGAGCAAGCTTGTAATTTCATCTGCTGTATTTGCGATCATATTTTCATACTGCACACATTTTACTTTACCAGGCAATACGCTATCCCAGTGATCCATAACGGATAAATAGCAATTATAATAATGACCAATATTTTCAAGATTATAGCTAAATTCATGTCCACCAGCAAAATGTTGTTTAAAACAGCTAAATCCGCCGTCGAGTGGATATCGGCGCGCATCTATAATGATGGCATTGGGTAAAATCATGTGAATGAGCCCAACGAGCTCGAAATTAGGGGGCATTTTGTCGATAAAATAGGGTTTATCCGTCCGGTACATGGCGGTTTCATCCAGATAGGCTTGGCCAAATTCTGCCAGTTCTTTTGCCGTAAAACCAGAAAGACACAAGGGGTAGGCAACTTTTTTTTTGCCGCCCTCAATATTAATACGTCTGACTATATTGGGTAAATTCGGCAACTCCATTGTGCCTTCTATTAGACTATGACTGGCCAAAATCTGTTCAATCAAGGTTGAACCGGCCCGTGGCAAGCCAACAATAAAGATTGGTGTTGGACCCGCTTGAAGGGGGGAAGCCTGATGTTTGAGAAAGTCCGTTGTAAAAATTTTATTATTCTCGTCACAGATATTCTGAAAGACGGTAGCGTCAAATTTCACATTGGGTCTCAGATCATTGGCAATTTTATACCATGCGAAGGCTTTCTCATAATTCTCGTCATCCTCAAAAGCCTTACCCAGTGAGAAGGCAGCTTGGGTTCGTTGCGCGGGATCTATCTTTTCGTTATTACTTAATTTCTCCATGATCGCCCGATCTTCCTCAGAGAAAAGATAGGTTTTCATATCAGCCAATCCCCACCATCCTGTACCATTCTCAGGAGAAAATTTTATACTGGAGAGATAGGCCTCGATACAGTGTTCGCTGTCACCAGTTGTTCGAAGAATATGACCACGCAGCAATTGTAGATTGCTTTTTTCAAGGTCGGTAAGTGGCGTGCAGGTCAGCGCCCTATCATAGGCTTTAAGGCTTTTTTCATATTCTCCGCAGTGGCTATACATTCTGCCCAATACTTGCCATCCCGAAGCTTTTTGTGGATCTAACGCTGCGGATAGTTCAGCTTCGATGGCGGCATTTTGATAATCGGCTATTTTCTCTAGGCTCGCAATCAGAGCCACTCGTAATATATTATCCGCAGGGCAATATTTGAGTGCATGGCGTAATATTTTGGCGGATTCCTCATAGGCACCAACGGTTGTAGCCAGATGAGCAAGGGCATGGGCGGCTTTGGGATGTCCTGTGAGTTGCGACAGTATTTTTCGGGCAGTCTCCTCTGCTTGTGCAAAGCGAGAGGCATTGATGTCGGATTGGATTGTTTTATAGTCCGCATCAAATGGGTCGCAAGAATGTGATCTGCCATAAGTTTCACGGGATAATTTAAAATCCCCTTTGTCAAAATAGAGTTTTGAAAGAAAACATAAGGCTTGATAAAATCCTGGATTGAGGGTTGTGGCTCTTTCAAATGACGTGATGGCCTGTTCTGTATTTTCAACCTTCATTTGGGCAAAGGCCATATCCCCGTGTGCCGCATAGGAATTGGGATGATACTCGATAGCTTTATTGAAAATTTTAAAGGCATCGTCAATATCGCCTTGTCGCATGAAGGCAGAACCTAAAATACTGAGGGTAATTTCATCGCTTGGGGTGAGGTCTAGTTGTTTTTGAAGTTTTGCAATGGCAGATTTTGTCTGGCCCTTTTGAATAAGGCGTGATGTCTCTTGGTATAATTGTTGAAGCGCCATTTACAAAAAATCTTCCGGTAAAAAGAAACGGCGGACCCAAAAGCCCGCCGTGACCTAGCTTATCATATCTGATTATAGTTTAAAGTCTAAACGTACCGCAAGGGTGCGTTCGTCACCATACCATGTATCCAATGCGCCACCAGTCCAGTTTGGATTCCGACTACGCGCCCGTTTAAAGGTTGTATAATCTTTATTAAACAGGTTGCTGATGTGGAAGCTCACACGTGCATTATCCGTTAATTGGACACCCGCTGAAATGTTGGCGATGACATAGGCCTCAGATGTATCTTCAAGACGTGTATTGAAATGGGACTGGTTTTTACCATAGCCATTCACATCAAAACGAACCGATGCTTCACGACCATAGATTTCAAGTTCCTGATCCAAGGCAACATAGAAGTTATACTTTGGCACCATTGTCATGTCTTCACCAGCCTCAATGCCAAGAGCCGCATTGGCGGTCAGCATAGTTGATTTGGTGTAAGAGCCATTCACAATCAATTTTAAGGTATCCGTCACGAGTGAGGTACTTTCAAATTCAATACCCTTTGACCGTGCAGCACCAAAATTTGAGTTGTAAGAGAAACCACAAGTCGCCATATAAACTTCTGACTGTACGCCCGTCCAATCAATTTGATAGGCGGCGGCGGAAAATTGTATACGACGTTCGGCAGCGAAGCCTTTGACACCAATTTCATAGTTCTTGATGCTGTCTGATTTATAACGGTCTACAAAGTCCCCAACTGCGGGGTCGTCACTACAGGCCGCAGGAGCAGATGCCCCATTATTGCCACCAGGACGATAGCCTTCTGAATAGATTGCGAAGAAAGATAACTCTTCATTTGGCATATAGGCCAAGGCAAGTTTCTTTCTTGTGCCACTCTCTTTACCATCGTCACCAAGTGTTTCAGAGCGGTCAATAGCGCCAGAAAGATCAATCCAAATACCAGATTGTTCAAAGATAGCTTCATCTTTCAAATCAAAGTAACGCAGACCACCTGTGATTTCAAATTTGCTACCATTGTCTAGTTCAAAAGTATAGCTGACTTCACCAAATAGGGCGAGTTCTCTGCTATCATTTTGAATGATCGCATAATTATAATTTTTGTTTCCGTCGCCATAAAGATCAATGCCAAGCTGTGTTGGATCGACGCCGTAACCCCAATATTCACCCCATAAATAGGCGGCTATCGCGCGACTTTTGTCATCATTTGCATGATATTGCCATTGATTTTCAGGGGTTTTTAGACCTTTTGATTTGTCATAGAAGGCACCGACGGTCCATTCTAGCGGACCCTCGTCATTGGACTGCAAACGCAGTTCGTGGGTGAAGCGGGTTGCGCCGTCCTTGTCAATGATCCATGTGCGGAACAAATCTTGGGCATCAAGCCGTGACCAACCCCCTTGACGTCCAGCATAATCATATTTGCTGTATGATCCCACATAGGTCACATCAACGCCGTCAATGATGTTATCTTTTTCAACATTCAGGCTGACAAGATGTGATTCATTATCTGCATAGGAATCCACCAAGGCATAGTAGGAGAATTTAGGATTGTGACCGTCGAGAGGTGCTCCAAAACATTCTGAACGCTCTCCCGTACAATCGGGAAAATCAAGTGCAACATCATAACCATATGTGGCATCGGGATTTGCCGTTAATATCGCTTCATAGTGATAACCTGGCACAGAACGATCAGCACTATCTTGGGCAGAGTCAAAGTCTTTGTTATGGATATAGCCAAGCTTGACCCTTGTGTCTTCTTCTGGTTGCCACAGCAATTGGGCACGGATGAAATTCTGGTTTTCTTTACCCGTGGTTCCCGTATAGCTATTATACATTTTACCTTCACGGTGGGATGTATTGCCAACAATACGCAAGGCGAGTTTATCTTCAATGATGGGTAAGTTAAATCCACCATAAGCTTTTATACCAACGCCATTACGGTTCTTTTCACTTTCAAATACGGTAGATCCGAAAACTTCAATGTCCGTTAAATTTGGCGCGTTTGTGATAATTTGAACGGTACCACCAATGGCATTTGATCCCCAAAGGGTGCCTTGTGGTCCGCGCAGAACTTCGACACGTTCCACATCAAATAATCCACTGAAACTAAATCCACCGCCATAATCACTTGATATGCCATCAATGCCAGGAACGCCGTCAATGAATGTTGTTGTCGTATCAGGTGTAGAATCGTTACCACCAGATAAACCCCGCAAGATCAATTGACCTCTTGGTGAGGATGCCCCCGCAACGGTACGGTAGAAGTCTTCTTTGTTAATCAAGTTACGTTTTTGTATTTCTACACTACCAACAACTGCAATGTTCATGGGGACGTTAACAAGAAGCTCTTGCTTCTTCCGTGATGTGACGGTAATTTCTTCAAGCTGAACTTTATCTGCATCTTCTGCTGCATAAGAGGCTTGGATTGAGAAAGGTAGTGTTGCAGCAATTGTTATTGCCGATACGCCAAATTTTAGGCGTGAAGTAAAATTACTCTTCATTATGTTTCCTCCGTAGGAAGTTAATATATGTTGGATTTCAATTTTGACATAACACGTAAAAAATTATGCCTTTTGAAGAAAAAGCATAATACACTATAAAATTTATTTGTTTGTCTTAACATTCCATCCCTATTCATCATCAGCTGATTTATTTTTTTAAAATAATTCACACAGTTAAATCATTTAAAATCATGCCGATTTTTTTCTTATTTATTCATTAATTTCTCTTTATGAGACACACATATTAATGAATAAACTGGATCTGGAAGTTAACACCATCTGGAATCGGGGTCAATTTCTTAAAAAACCGTGGTGTGATATATTTAACACATGCGTGACATATATTAATTTATTTGCCGTGTCTCTATGGTATGTTTTACAATAAATACAGAAATAAATGTAATTTTCAGAATAATATTCTGAATAATCTTTTGAAAAATGCAGTATATATAATATAGAAAATATTTTTTTTTGATTACTATTACAAATTGTAAGGGTAAAATAAAATTTCAGTAAATTATTTTCGAAATATTATTTCGCCGAAAGTCTGTAATAAATGATATTGTGATTATAAAAACGAATCATTTTTTTATCCTTTAATAAGATATATTTTTGACCGCCCTATTAAAAATATCTATATTAAATAATGGATATAAAATATATCTTATCGATAGTTTTTTGATATGTGTCAATTTAACATATCATGAGAGATTCTATTGTTTGCTAATTCAATAAAACAGCATAAAGCTTGTTATCGGTGGGTATTGTATCAATCAACTGGAAAAATAATCAATAATGTCATTTAAAATAATTCAAAATATATTTTTGGCAATAAAGATTGTTATGGCTCTTATGCTCGGTCTGACTTTTAATGCTTATGCGGAAAAGGGCGATCTTAAGAAATATCTTACCACTATTTCCGCAGATAAATTATTTGTAAATGCAGATGGTTATGGAGCATTGGTGGGTGATGGTCTTGTGGCGCCTGTTTTAAGAAAAGGCGAGACGATTGGCTATGTATTCCTGAATACGGATTTTGTAAGCGCCATTGGCTATTCGGGAAAGCCGATTACGGTGATGATTGGTCTGGATAAAAATGGATTGATTGCGGGGGCAAAGCTTGTCAAACATTCAGAACCTATTATTCTTGCAGGTATTCCGGAAAAGAAAATAATCGACTTTATTGCGGGGTATCAAAATATTGATATTTTAAACCTTGCCAAAGAAAAAGGCGGCGAGCCACCGCCTGTAGATATTGTATCAGGGGCAACGGTAACCATTATGGTCATTGATGATACCATAAAGCGTGCCTCTGTGCGGGCGGCCCGTATTTTGGGTCTTGGCGGATTGACAACTGAGATCCAGACGCAAAAGGCTACCAAAAGCCTCATTCTTGGACAAGAGGAAAATCTGGACTGGCAGACCTTGCTTGGGGATGGATCAATAAGACGATTAGAATTGACCAATGCTTTGGTTAATCAGACCTTTGCCGAGCAGGGAAACATAAAGGCCATTGCCCGACCAGAGGAGGGGGCGGATGATGATATATTCATTGATTTGTATGTTGCCTCTCTTGCGGTCCCAACCATCGCCAAAAGTTTACTTGGAAAATGGGAATATATCAATTTTCAGAAAAAGATAAAGGAAGGTCAGCAGGCCTTTATCGTGATGGGAAATGGGCATTATTCCTTTCGGGGGTCGGGATATGTTCGGGGGGGTATTTTCGATCGGGTGCAGGTTGTTCAGGATGAGGAAGCCTTTCGTTTTAATGATCATGGCTATAAAAATCTTGGTCGGGTAATGGCTGAAGGCGCTCCAGAATTTAAGGAGGTTGCTCTTTTCTATACGCCGAAAGGCGCCATCTTTAACCCAGCGGATGATTGGCAGATACAGTTGTTGGTTCAGCGTTCCATTGGAGCCTTGGAAAAAGTCTTTGTGGCGTATGACTTAAATTATCAATTGCCCCGTAAATATGTGAAAGTCACACAGCCAACTTCCCAAACGATAGAAGAAGAGGATGATGAAGCCGTCAATGCCTTATGGATGAAAATGTGGCAGATAAAGTCTGTTGATGTTGTTATATTATCGAGTGCAATTATCCTGCTCACTATTTTGTTCTTTGTGCAAAATCAGGTGGTCAAATATCGTGCTCTGACGGACAGATTGAGGCTCGCTTTCCTTATTTTTACCTTATTCTATATCGGCTATTATGCCCAAGCGCAATTATCGGTGGTTAATATTTTTGTATTTGCCAATGCCCTGTTATCTGGATTTCGGTGGGAATTTTTCCTGATGGAACCCATGATATTTATCCTGTGGTGTTCAGTAGCGGCTTCACTTTTATTTTGGGGACGTGGGGCTTATTGTGGTTGGTTATGCCCGTTTGGGGCGTTACAGGAACTCGTCAATAAAATTGCTAAATATTTTAAAGTACCACAAATTGTGGTGCCGTGGTGGTTGCATGAACGGCTTTGGCCTCTGAAATATATGATTTTTTTAGCGTTGTTTGGCCTGTCCTTATATTCTCTTAATATAGCCGAACAAATGGCTGAGATTGAACCTTTTAAAACGGCAATCATCTTGAAATTTATGCGTGGCTGGCCTTATGTGCTTTTTGTTATTGTGATATTGGGAACGGGTCTTTTTATTGAACGCTTTTATTGTCGTTATCTTTGTCCATTGGGGGCTGCCCTCGCCATTCCGGGAAAGCTTGCCATGTTTAATTGGTTAGAACGATACCGTAATTGCGGCGATCCCTGTCATATCTGTGCACAAAATTGCATGGTTCAGGCAATAGATCCCAAAGGTGACATCAATCCCAATGAATGCCTGCATTGCTTGTCCTGTCAGCAGACATATTTTGATGAGAAAGTTTGCCCTGTGATGATTCATAAATTGTCTAAGGGCGGAAAAAAAGAAGCAAAAGGAATAGAAGAGGAAAAGATGGTTCGAAAATCTCGTCGGTTAAATCAGGAGAGAGAAATAGAAGATTAGAAATTATGAGTAATTTTTGTGTCTAAATGTGAGCGTGTTGAATCCAGCTTTATGTAATTGGATTCCTTAAACTAAAGAAGGTCTGATGTTCTGATAAAATTCAGAGTTCAGGAAATATTTTAATATAGGAGAATATACAAAATGACAGAAGAAACAAAGAAAGATGGATTTTCAAGACGATCCGTTCTTGGTGGGTCTGCGTTGGCCGCAGGCGTCGGCTTAATGGGGATTGGGGGCATGTTGCCACAAACGGCACAGGCCAAAAGTAAAAATGAAGTGTTGCCCGGCGATCTTGACGAATATTATGGATTTTGGAGTGGCGGACAGTCTGGAGAGGTTCGTATTCTTGGTATGCCCTCTATGCGCGAATTAATGCGGATACCCGTTTTTAATCGTTGTAGTGCAACGGGTTGGGGCAGCACCAATGAAAGTCGTAAAATTTTGACGGAACATATGTTGCCTCATGAAAAAAAATTCTGGGCGGATAAGGGTGGATTTCCCTCAAACGGCGATACTCACCATCCTCATATGTCCTTTACAGACGGCACCTATGATGGCCGGTTTATTTTTGTGAATGATAAGGCCAATACTCGTGTGGCTCGTATTCGCTGTGACATTATGAAGGTGGATAAAATTATTTCTGTTCCAAATGCCGCCGATATTCATGGTTTGCGTCCACAAAAATATCCTCGTACGGGATATGTGTTTGCCAACGGTGAACATCGCGTGCCGCTACCTAATGATGGCACGGTGCTTGATGATCCTAAAAATTATCATGCAGTCTTTACTGCCATTGACGGTGATGAAATGAAGGTGGCATGGCAGGTAATTGTTGATGGTAATCTGGACAATGTGGATGCGGATTATCAGGGCAAATATGCTATTGCCAGCTGTTATAACTCGGAAGAAGGCGTGACGTTGGCTGAAATGACATCGAGCGAGCAGGATTGGGCCGTTGTTTTTGATATTGCGGCTATTGAAGCCGGTGTTAAGGCTGGCGACTTTAAGGTTTATGATGGTGGTGTTCCTGTCCTTGATGGTCGTCATGGATCAAAATATACTCGTTATATTCCCATTTCCAACAGCCCTCATGGAGTGAATGCCTCTCCTGATGGCAAATATATGATGATTAACGGTAAATTGTCGCCAACGGTATCTGTGATTGAATTGGCTAAATTACCGGCACTCTTTAAAGATAAGATTAAACCGCGCGATACGATTGTTGCAGAACCAAAATTAGGTTTAGGGCCGCTTCATACGGCTTTTGATGGTCGCGGCAATGCTTATACAACTTTGTTCCTTGACAGTCAGATGTGCAAATGGAGTATTGAAAAAGCCATCCAGCAATATCAAGGTAAGGATGTTGACCCCATATTGGACAAGATAGATGTTCAATATCAGCCAGGTCATAACCATACCTCAATGGGAGAAACCAAGGATGCGGATGGCCAATGGTTGATTTCTTTGAATAAATTCTCGAAGGACCGCTATATCAATGTGGGTCCACTGAAACCGGAAAGTGAACAGCTTATTGATATTTCTGGTGATAAGATGAAAATTGTTCATGATGGCCCAACCTTTGCCGAACCTCATGATTGTATCATTGTTCATCGGTCACGGGTTAATCCGAAAAATTCTTATGGTTTTGATGATCCTTATAATGCGGATATTCGGGAACAGGCCAAGAAGGACGGCTTTGACAGTATTGATGAAGCTGATGGCGTTATTCGTGACGGTAACAAGGTGCGTGTCTATATGTATTCACAGGCTCCGAGTTTTTCACTGGAAAAATTTACCGTTAAGCAAGGGGATGAGGTCACGGTCATTATCACCAATATTGATGATGTGGATGATTTGACCCATGGTTTTACGCTGTCTAATTATGGCGTTGCTATGGAAATACCACCGCAAGGTTCGGCCTCTGTTACCTTTATGGCGGATTCTCCTGGTGTGCATTGGTTCTATTGTCAGTGGTTCTGTCATGCGCTTCATATGGAAATGCGGGGCCGTATGCTGGTTGAGCCAAAATAAGGTTTTATTGTAATGTGGTATAAATTATCACGTAAGATTTTGGGTGCGGCGGGAATTATCCTCGCCGCATCTATTTTTCAGGGCGCTATAAATGGTGCCGTGGCCAAAGATATTTTTGTTACGGAAAATTTGCAAAATGCCTTGGATCAGGCCGAAAATGGGGATAGTCTATATTTAGCAAAAGGCGTTTACGAGGGGTCAATTATACTCACCAAGCCCGTCAATATTATTGGTGTTGAGGGGGCGATTATTAAAGGTCAGGGCGCGGGCAATGTAGTAACGGTTAAATCACCAAATGTCAGTCTATCAGGACTTACCATAACGGGATCGGGTCTTTTGCTTGAAACACAGGATTCTGGTATTTTCCTGTCTAAGGAAGCGACAGGAGCCATTGTTCAGAATAATAAAATTCTTGATAATCTGATTGGTGTTTATATTTGGGGCGCCCATAATGCGAGCGTTCGCCATAATATCATTCGGGGGCGTCAGGATATGCGGGTAAATGAACGGGGAAATGGAGTGCAGATATGGAATGCTCCTGGAGCCACTGTGGACGGTAATGATATTCAGTATGGTCGAGACGGTATTTTTGTCAACACCAGTAAGGAAAATATTTTCCGCAATAATATTATTCATGAGGTGCGCTTTGCGGTGCATTACATGTATACCAACAAAAGTCAGGTCATCCATAATATCTCCCGCAATAATGAAATTGGCTATGCCATTATGTTTTCAACCCATGTTGATGTGGTTGACAATCAATCAATTCAAGATCGTGACAGGGGCATTTTATTTAATTATGCTAATCATATTAAGATATTGGGTAATCATGTTACGGGCGGGGCAAAGAAATGTATCTTTATCTATAATTCCAATAACAATATCATACGGGATAATTTAATGAGCGACTGTGATATTGGGGTTCAATTTACCGCAGGTTCCGAAAATAACCAAATTTATAACAATGCCTTTGTAGATAATAAAGTACAGGTTAAATATGTTGGCACCCGTTGGCTTGAATGGTCGCACGAGGGTCTAGGCAATTATTGGAGCGATAATTCGGCCTTTGATATGGATGCCAATGGTATAGGCGATAATATGTATAGGCCGAATGATCTGACAGATCAGATTTTATGGCGTTATCCAACGGCAAAATTATTGATCAACAGCCCAGCTGTGCAATTGTTGAAATGGGCACAGTCAGCCTTTCCCGCTCTGCACCCTGGCGGTGTTGTGGATAGCGCACCCTTGATGACGATACCAAAAGAAATAATTTATAAAAATAATTAGCAGGGTAATTTTATATATGAAACCTAATATAGAGCTTATCTCGGTGACAAAGGAATATGGCCGCACAAAGGCCGTTGATGTCATTGATTTTTCGGTTCTGGCGGGGGAATGTCTGGCGCTCGTGGGGCATAATGGTGCGGGCAAAAGCACATTAATTAAGATGGTTCTAGGTTTGACAAGCCCTACAAGGGGTACTGTTAATGTTTTTGGCTATAATCCATCCCATATTGCCTTTAGCCAGATGCGCAAAAAAATTGGATTTCTGCCCGAACAGGTTTTGTTCCAAAATAATATGACGGGACGAGAAACTCTTGAATTTTATAGCCGATTAAAAGGGGTGGCGTGCGATGATTTGAATGATCTTTTTCGTCGGGTTGATCTTTTTCAGGCCGCCGATGACCGTATTGGAACCTATTCCAAGGGTATGAGACAGAGGCTCGGACTTGCACAGGCCTTAATCGGGTCGCCCAAATTATTGATATTGGATGAACCGACATCTGGTCTTGATCCAAGCTCACGCCAGAATGTGTACGGTATCATTCATGAGATGAAGCAGGCGGGTGTTACCATATTATTGTCATCCCATGCGTTGACGGAACTTGACGATCGCATTGATCGTGTGGCGATCGTGAACAAGGGGCATCTTACCGCTGTGGGCACCATTCCGAATTTGCGCCATAATATCGGTCTTGCCGCTGAAATTATAATTTATGGGACGGACATCTCTATGCAATCCCTAGCTCAGCATTTTTCGAACAGATTTTCTGCCGATTGCTTTGAGTATAATGTGGCTCATCTTCATTGTCCCATGAACGAGAAGGTTGCCTTATTGAAAGAGATCATGGCGTTGAACATTTCTTTTACGAATATTGAGATCAATGACCCGAGTTTGGAACAGGTTTTTATGGCCTATACCAAGGCGAAGGAGCCAGTCTATGCATAGGATATGGACGCTTGTAACAAAAGAGGTGCGGGATGGGTATCGGAACCGTTGGGTGATTATGATCACCCTTGTCATGACGGTTCTTGCCCTGACGTTAAGCTTTCTGGGCAGTGCCCCCACGGGCAGCACAAGGGTGAGCGCCCTTGCGGTTACAGTGGTCAGCCTTTCATCGCTCAGTATTTTTTTCATTCCCTT
The DNA here is from genome assembly GCA_021741205.1 of Emcibacter sp. Lineage (GTDB taxonomy): Bacteria > Pseudomonadota > Alphaproteobacteria > Sphingomonadales > Emcibacteraceae > Paremcibacter. The sequence goes on along the minus strand of JAIOYI010000007.1, from coordinate 31,214 downwards.
AATTGCCCTGCTTTTGGCCTATGACAGCGTGGTAGGTGAGGCAGAGCGGGGCACTCTGACCCTGCTCTTGACCCATCCCATTAGCCGCACTCAGGTGATTTTAGGCAAATTTTTTGGCCATCTTTTTCTTTTGGTGGTGGCTACGGTAATTGGCTATGGTGTGGCGGGGGTGATTATTGCCCTCAGCAGTGATGAACCCTTTATGGGGGCAGAATGGGCGAGTTTTTTAAAGCTTATACTGTCGTCTATTTTGCTTGGGGGCATTTTCTTGAGTATTGGCTATATCATCAGTTCATGGGTGAAGGAGCGGGGAACGGCGGCGGCCATTGCTATTGGAGTATGGCTTTCTTTTGTGCTTTTTTATGATATGGGTCTTTTGACGTTGCTAGCCACGGTTCAGGGGGATGTGATCACTGGTGATTTTGTCAAATGGGTGATGTTGTTTAATCCTATTGATTGTTACCGTATGTTTAATCTAACCTCCAGTAATGCCACAGCCCTGTTGTCGGGTATGGGGGGATTAAATGCGGATCAGAGGATATCTGACATTAGTCTGATTTTGATCATGCTGTCATGGGTGATCGTTCCTTTGATTGCGGCCTGTGCCATTTTTAAAAGGAGACAATTGTGAGGCTTATTTATTCTATGATCATTATTGTTGTGGTGATCTTGATGAGCGGCTGTGAGGATGAAAAACCCATACCAGAGCCAGAGCAGCTGACCCGTGAAGCCACGGGCTTTTATTGCAGTATGATTGTGATTGATCATAACGGACCGAAGGCTCAAATATTTGAACATAATCGAGAAGGAGCCATCTGGTTTACATCCGTTAGGGACGCTCTGGTTTATAATATGTTACCCGGAGAGGCACAGGACGTACAAATTATCTATGTCAGCGATATGTCGCAAGCTAAGAAATGGCAGATACCCCAAAAGAATCTCATCTGGATAAGGGCAGAAGATGCCTTTTATGTCATAGAAAGCCGTAAACGGGGCGGAATGGGGGCTAAGGAAACGGTGCCTTTTGGCAATCGGGATAGTGCCGATAATTTTGCCCGCGAGTTTGGCGGTAATGTGGTATCTTTTATGGATATTCCGCGAGAATACATACTGGGTGATACGGGCGAATATGATGATCCCCAATATTAACAGACGACGATTTATCACCATCACCGCATTGGCGGGCGGGCTTTCCCTCTTTCATCACAAGATGGCCTTTTGTTATGAAAAGGAAGGTTTTTTCCACTGGCAAGGGGCGGCACTTGGGGCAAAAGCTCAGATTATGCTTTATTCAGATAAGCCTTCTTTTGCCCATGACATATTTGAAAAATGCCAGAATGAAGTGAGACGGCTTGAAAAAATTTTCAGCCTTTATGTGGAAAACTCGGCCATTAATCAATTCAATAAACAGGGTTATCTGGATAATCCACCCTATGAGCTTTTGGATGTGATGTCCCGCTCCTTATCCTGTTATAAGGCAACGGACGGCGCCTTTGACGTGACCATTCAGCCCTTGTGGTCGTTGTATGCGGGGCATTTTTCGCAAGCGAATGCAGACCCCAAAGGCCCCACGGAACAGCAAATTCTGTCGGTGCTTGAACTTGTGGGTTCAGACAAGATTGTCCTTGATGAACAAAAAATATATTTCAAGAAATCAGACATGGGTATTTCGTTGAACGGTATTGCGCAAGGCTATATCACGGACAAAATTGTCAAAATCTTACAGGATAATGGCTTTGAAAATAGCTTGGTTTATATGGGAGAAACCTATGCCATGGGTCAGCATGCTGACGGGCTGCCATGGACGGCAGGTATCGCATCACCCTTGAAAGACGAAAATATCTTAAAAAAGATCCCCCTAAATCATCAGGCCTTGGCCACATCGGGGGGATATGGAAGCCCCTTTTCGGGCCAGAGCAAATTGCACCATCTACTTGATCCAAAAAGCGGTTATAGTGCCAATCACTATGGAGCGGTGTCGGTCATCGCCAAAGATACCACGACCGCCGATATGCTTTCTACGGCCATATATGTTATGCCTTTTGAGAAATTATCCAAATTATGGGCGCGTTATCCTATGCTTGAGAAGGTAATATTGGTCGATCAGGGGGGTAAGGTCACAGAAGTTACGGCCTAACAGAATTATTTATCGCATTGACACGATCAATATGCTGTACAATGGGCAGGGGCTATTTCATAATATCTCTTATTTTTTCGGAAAGATGATTGGTGACATGACTGTATCAAATCCCGCTATTAAGATCTTTTTTTCTGCGCCTCTTTGGCAAAGTGCCTTCAGACCCTTTTATTTATTGGGGGTGATCTATGGCCTTGGGATAATGTTGTTGTGGGTTCTGCTGACGCTTCAGATTATTGCTTTTGATACTGTGCTTGTGAACCTGCTTTCACTTTGGCATGGTCATGAAATGGTTTTTGGCTTTGCGGGTGCCGTTGTGATGGGTTTTATTTTGACGGCCCTCCCCGGTTGGGCGGGCACTAGGGAGATCGAAGGGGGAAAACTTGCCTTTCTCGTTTTATTGTGGCTGCTCGGGCGGGTGGCTTTTTATTTGAATGGGATTTTGCCAGATTATGTGGCATTGGTTTTGGATAGCAGTCTCTTCTTTGTGGCAGCAATTATGCTTTTGCCAGAGCTTCTGAAATTGAATAATAAGCATTACCTTGCTCTCCTCCCGATTTTTTTGATGCTAGGCTTTGGTAATGTGATTTTTTACTTGAGCCTTATGGATGGTCATTGGGTGCGCGCCTCTTGGGCTATTCAAATTGGCCTGATGGGGATTGTCGTGAAATTTATTGTGGCGGGCGGTTTTCTCACCACCGTCTTTACGGGCAATGCTCTGCGGCAAAAGGGCGAACCAGAGCTTCTGATGAAACCAGTTCTTGAATATATTTCGGCCTTGTCTATGCTGGGCTTTATCTATGCGGTCTTAGGGAATGGTTCAGAGAAGATCGGGGGATTATTGGCCATTTTTGCGGCATTCATTCAGCTCTATCGTTTATTGCGTTTACGAACAGCGATAATCTGGGATGCACCCTTAGTGCTTATTATGCATGTGGCTTATCTGTGGTTTATTTTCGCTCTGATTTTATTCGGTGCGGCGTCTTTTAGTGACATGGTGCCAGATCATGCTTGGCTTCATGCCTTCACGGTTGGTGCTTTGAGCCTTATGATGCTGTCACTGATTACACGGGTTGCCCTGCGTCATACAGGACGCCCCCTTGTTCCGGCAAGGGCGATGTTATTCTCTTTTGGGGGGATGGTTGTTTGTGCGGCTCTTCGGGTTATGGTGTCGCTTGGCTTATTATCTGATGACCTACTGCCATTGATTTCTGGGCTTTGGCTTGTTTCATTCCTGCTTTATATCGGGCTACATGGATTATATCTGATCCGGCCAAGTTTGCCGAAACGAAAGGGTCCAAAGACCCCAAAGGGAGCCGCAAAAGAGATTTTATAAAGACATTAGCGATTGGCTCCGGGCACCCACAAAACATCATCTGCTCCATTATTGTTGAGGGTGCGGCTCATGACAAAGGCATGGTCTGACAAGCGGTTTAAATAGTGAATGACAATGGGGTTTATGGCTTCTGTTTCTGCGACCTGAACAAGAAGTCTTTCGGCACGTCGAACAATAGTACGACTAAGATGAAGATAGGCCGAAGCCTCACTTCCCCCAGGAAGAACGAAAGAATTCAGTGGCGATAAATCTGCATTCATCTGGTCAATTTCCTGCTCCAGACGTGTCACCTGTGCCGCAATAATGCGAAGCTCATATTCGGGATTTACAGAGGCGAAAGGCGTCGAGACATCGGCACCTGCATCAAACAGATCATTCTGGATGCGGAACAACATATCATCATATATTCCCCTTGTATAAAGCCGTGCCATGCCATAGGTGGCATTGGCCTCATCAATGGTGCCATAAGCCTCAATACGGGGGGCATATTTAGGCTGTCGGCTACCATCTGATAAAGATGTTTCTCCTTTATCGCCGCCTCTTGTGTATATTTTGGTGAGCTTAACCATATTGATAACTCTTAGGTATAAAGAAGCAGATATAACACAACAAGGGCAAGGGTAATAAACTGTGAGATAACCCGAGCGATCATAAGTTTATTGCCATTTTTTTTATTAAAATCGCCGCCTTGGCTCATGGAGGCAACGCCCATAAGCATGATACCGCCTGTTATAAATATGCCGATAATAATCAGGATAAGAAGCCAGTTCATGGAGAAATAATCCTTATTGTAAGATTGTTAGTTTTAAGATTGTTTGAGTTTAACATTATGGGATGATTATGATCAAAAAACTATTTTTCGCAAACAAAAAAATGACCGTCGTGTATGAACACAGACGGCCAGTTAAATGTCAGAACAAATTGCTCTGACGGGTATAATGTCTTTAAATTTTGTTACCCCGTCATTATGGCGGATAATTACCTAGTTTGCAAAAGAATATTTTGTTTTTTTGCAAAAAACTACGATAAAAGTCGTCTAGCAATGACATCTGCCTGAATTTCTGCGGCACCTTCAAAAATATTAAGGATTCTGGCATCACATAATACACGGCTGATTTGATATTCAAGAGCATAGCCATTACCGCCGTGAATTTGCAGAGCATTGTCCGCCGTACTCCATGCCACACGGGCACCAAGCAGCTTTGCCATTCCCGCTTCTAGATCGCAGCGTTTGTCTTCGTCCTTTTGGCGGGCTGCAAAATAGGTGAGCTGGCGGGTCATCATAATTTCCACAGCCGAGAGGGCTATTTTACCGTGAACACGGGGGAAATTAAAAATTGGCTGACCAAATTGAATACGCTCTGTTGCGTAACGAAGACCGAGTTCCAACGCGCATTGAGCCACGCCCAAGGCACGAGCGGCCGTTTGGATTCTCGCACTTTCAAATGTTGTCATCAACTGTTTAAAGCCGTTACCTTCTTCCCCACCGAGCAAGTTTTCCGCTTTAACTTTGAAATCATCAAAGCCCAACTCAAATTCTTTCATGCCACGGTAACCCAGCACCTCGATCTCGCCGCCTGTCATGCCTTCTGTGGGAAAGGGGTTGTTCTCTGTTCCTCGTTCTTTTTCGGCCAGAAACATGCTTAGTCCCTTGTAGCCCGTTTCATTAGGATTGGTGCGCGCAAGCAGCGTCATTACATCGGCACGGGCCGCATGGGTAATCCATGTTTTATTGCCTGTGATGCGGTACTGATCGCCGTCTTTGACCGCGCGGGTTTTCAAAGACCCAAGGTCAGACCCCACATTGGGTTCTGTAAAGACGGCTGTTGGCAGAATTTCCCCAAGGGCAATTTTAGGGAGCCATTTTTGTTTCTGTTCCTCGGTACCGCCACCCATAATAAGTTCTGCGGCAATTTCTGATCTTGTACCGAGCGATCCAACCCCAATGTAGCCCCGAGATAATTCTTCGGAAACGATACACATGCTGGTCTTACCCAGTTCTGATCCATCATATTTTTCAGGGATCGTAAGTCCAAATACACCCATTTCGCTCATTTTATCAATGATGTCCATGGGGATATAGTCATCGTTTAGATGCCATTCATGGGCATAGGGTATGACTTCCTCGTTGGCAAAACGACGAAATTGATCTCGTATCATTTCATAGGTTTCATCAAGACCGAGATTACCAAAAGCACCGCTATCAATGCTATGCTCAATAAGACGGGCAAGCTTTTCCCGATTTTCGGGCGTATTGCCCTGTTCGATAAGAGTGCAAACCTCTTTTGTCTGAAATATTTGCAAATTTTCAGCGGAAACCCACATATCCGAGGCCCGTATGATTTCTCCTTGGCTCATGGAAATTCCACCCACAATTTGCGACAGATATTCACCAAAACCAATACGAACGATCAATTCTTCCAGTTCAGTGAATTTTCCGTCCCTGTCCAGAGCCGATGCCCAGTGTAAGGTTTGCCGTAAGGCCTCAACATAGGTGGAAAGCCAAGAAAAGCCATGACAGGCATATTGATGTTTTTCCATAAGGTTGCGGTCAAGTTTTCCATCCTTAACCAAATGCTGTTTCAGACTTTCCCTTGTGGTGGCAACATACTGACTTGCACTTTCGAGAGCGTTTGTGCAAGTCTCAAAGAGCAGCCCACTCATTTGTTATTTCCTGCCTCAACACAATCTTCAAAGGTACGAAGACCAGGTATCTTTGCGCTGACTAATACGGCCATATTGCCGGGCTTATGTTGATTCTTCCACATTTTAGTGTGGGAGCGGGGAATATCTTCCCATGAAAATACCTCTGACATACAGGGGTCAATACGCCGTTCAATCACCAATTGGTTGGCCTGAGAAGCCTGTTTTAAGTTGGCAAAATGGCTGCCTTGAATACGTTTTTGACGCATCCAGACAAAACGGGCATCAAAGGTTAGGTTATAACCTGTGGTTCCCGCACAAAAAACCACCATGCCGCCCCGCTTTACAACAAAACAGGATACGGGGAAGGTGGCTTCTCCGGGATGTTCGAAAACGAAATCCACATCATTGCCCTTGCCCGTAATATTCCAAATGGCTTTACCGAATTCACGAACTTTTTTGCTATAAGCCCCGTAAACTTCGGCATCTCCGACGGGAGGTAATTGACCCCAACAGTCAAAATCTTTCCGGTTAATGACGCCTCTTGCTCCAAGGGACATAACAAATTCCCGTTTGTCTTCTTCGGAGATCACGCCGATCGCATGGGCACCCGCCGCCGCAATGAGCTGCACCGCCATTGAGCCAAGTCCGCCAGATGCCCCCCAGACAAGCACATTATGACCGGGACGTAAAATATGGGGACGATGACCAAATAACATACGGTAAGCCGTAGCAAGCGTTAAGGTATAGCAGGCACTTTCTTCCCAAGTGAGATGTTTTGGACGTTTCATGAGTTGGCGTGCTTGAACGCGAGCAAATTGTGAGAATGACCCATCGGGTGTTTCATAGCCCCAGATTTTTTGTGAAGGGCTGTTCATGGGATCACCGCCGTTGCATTCCTCATCATCGCCGTCATCCTGATTGCAATGAACAACAACTTCGTCGCCGACTTTAAAACGTTTAACCCGCCGTCCTACTTTATAGACAATACCAGAGGCATCAGACCCCGCCACATGATAGGCGGCCTTGTGAACGTCAAAAACGGACATGGGAATACCAAGACCCGCCCAAATGCCATTGTAATTTACACCCGCCGCCATAACAAGAATGAGAACCTCGTCCGAATCAATTTCAGGAACGTCAATAATTTCTTGTAACATGGATTGTTCAGGTGGACCTTGACGGTCTCTTCTTATGACCCAAGCATGCATTTTCTTTGGCACATGACCAATCGGGGGAATCTCACCAATGTCATAAAGATCCTTTTTTTCGAATTTACCTTCTAGTGAAATGAGATCGGGCTGATCATTTTCATTAAACTCTGACATTTTTTATTCCTCACAATTGTTGTTAAAAGAAAGGCATATTTTGCTATGGTGTTATTATCTTTATATGTTGCCACTCTGGTTTTAAACTTGTCACTATATTATAGTATAGATCAAAAGTTTTAGTTAAATGTTGCACCGCAATAATAATTATATTATTTCTTAAAAAAGGTCTAGAGGGTAATTATATTTTATTTTATGGTTATGATAGTTTCAAATGGTAAGTATTTTTTAGATTAAAAACTGCAGTTTACGGGAGTAATTAAGATGTCTAAGCAAAATATATCCCCAAAAGAAAAAGCCCCTAAGGATAAACCGTGGCTTTTTAGAACCTATTCTGGGCATTCGTCCGCATCGGCGTCTAATGAATTATACCGAACGAATCTTAAGAAAGGCCAAACGGGACTTTCAGTGGCCTTTGATCTGCCGACCCAGACGGGCTATGACAGCGATCATATTTTAGCCCGCGGTGAGGTTGGAAAGGTTGGTGTCCCTATCTGTCATTTGGGCGATATGAAAACCTTATTCAAAGACATTCCCTTGGAGCAGATGAATACCTCCATGACCATTAATGCGCCCGCACCTTGGCTTCTTGCCCTTTATGTGGCCGCAGCAGAGGAACAGGGTGTGGATAGAGCTGCTCTTTCTGGTACGGTGCAAAATGACATTATCAAGGAATATCTTAGCCGAGGCACCTATATTTTCCCCCCTGAACATAGCATGCGGCTCACAACCGATGTGATAAGCTTCACCTATAAGGAAATTCCCCGTTGGAATCCGACCAATGTCTGTAGCTATCATTTGCAGGAGGCGGGAGCAACCCCTGTGCAGGAATTGGCCTTTGCCCTTGCCACATCACTTGCAGTGCTTGATGCGATCAAGGCGGGCGGTCAGGTGGCGGATGCAGATTTTCCAGAAGTTGTGGGTCGTATCAGCTTTTTCGTTAATGCGGGACTGCGTTTTGTGACGGAAATTGCTAAAATGCGCGCTTTCGTTGATTTATGGGATGAAATTACCCAAACACGATACGGCATAGAAAACCCAAAATACCGCCGTTTCCGTTATGGGGTGCAGGTGAATTCACTGGGTCTTACCGAACAGCAGCCAGAAAATAACGTTTACCGCATAATGATTGAAATGCTGGCCGTGGTCTTAAGCAAGAAGGCCCGCGCGCGCGCCGTGCAGCTTCCGGCATGGAACGAGGCTTTGGGGCTTCCCCGTCCTTGGGATCAGCAATGGTCGCTCCGTCTGCAACAGATTATGGCCATGGAAACGGACTTGCTGGAATATGGAGATCTTTTTGATGGATCAACGGTCATGGATCAAAAGGTTGAAAGCTTAAAAGCCGAGGCCCGCGCCGAGCTTGCCCGAATTGAAGAAATGGGCGGCGCCGTTCATGCGGTGGAAAGTGCCTATATGAAAAAGGCATTGGTTCAGTCAAACAGCCGTCGGATAGAGGGTATTGAAAGCGGGGAACAAACCGTGGTGGGGGTGAATAAATTTACCGAAACGGCGCCTTCACCTCTCATGTCGGATGGGGACGGCGGCATTATGACGGTCGATCCAAAGGCCGAGGCTGAACAAATTGCACGGCTTGAAAGCTGGCGTAAAAATAGAAACAATGAAGCGGTAAAAAAGGCAATCTCTGATCTAAAAGAGGCCGCACGGTCTGGGCAAAATATTATGGAACCCAGTATTCGGGCTGCCAAAGCGGGGGTCACCACCGGCGAATGGGGGCAGGCGTTAAGGGATGTGTTCGGGGAATATCGGGCGCCCACGGGCATTGAACAAAATCAGGATGATGCCGAAAAATATGCCGCAATCCGTGAAAAGGTGAAAGAGGTTTCAGAAACATTGGGAGCGGATCTGCGCTTTTTGGTGGGAAAACCGGGACTTGACGGTCATTCCAATGGTGCCGAGCAGATTGCCGTGCGAGCAACACAGGTGGGCATGGACGTGATCTATGACGGTATCCGTTTGACGCCCAATGAAATTGTTGCATCAGCTCAAAAATTTAAGGTGCATGGGGTAGGATTGTCCATTCTTTCTGGTTCTCATATTTCCTTGGTGAAGGATGTTATGGATTTGATGAAGGAAGCGGGTCTTGGGGCTATTCCTGTCGTTGTGGGCGGCATTATCCCGAAGGAAGACGAACAGACTCTATTGGATATGGGCGTTGTGCGCATCTATACGCCAAAAGATTACCAGATGACCGATATTATGTCGGACATTGCCCATATTGTCGGCCGTAATCATAACCGCTATCCTTATTAAGGTTGAACTTGTTCTTTTTTCTTTTATAGTCAGCGGATTAAGGGGAAGATCATGTTTCAAGGTAAAGTTGTTTGGATTACGGGGGCATCGTCGGGCATTGGCGAGGCTATGGCCATGGAAATGGCACAGGGCGGCGCAAAACTTATCCTGTCTGCAAGACGACAGGATGAATTGAAAAGGGTTGCTGCACAATCGGGGGCGAAAGAGGTTGTGGTTTTACCCTTTGATATGACCGACCCGAACATCTTTCCCGTCATGGTCAAGCAGGTAATGGATCATTATGGTCGCATTGATATGCTTATTAATAATGCGGGCATAAGTCAGCGGTCAAATTGCGTTGATACGGATATGGAGACATATCGGAAAATTTTTGAACTTGATGTATTTGGTCAAATTGCGCTGACTAAAGCGGTGTTACCCCATATGATCACTCAAAACAGTGGTCATATTGTTATAATATCCAGTATTGCGGGTAAAATTGGTGTGGCGTCTCGTACGGCCTATTGTGCGGCAAAGCATGCCATGATGGGATTTTTTGATGCACTTCGGGCAGAGGTTCACCAGCATAATATCATGGTGACCTGTATTACACCGGGATTTATAAAAACCGCTATCTCTGAAAATGCCCTTAAAGGGGACGGAAGTCCCTATGCCAAAATTGATGATGATATAAAATTTGGTATGGATGTAACGAAGGCGGCAAAAATCATCATGCGGGGGTTCAAACGGGGTAACAAAGAAATTGTGGTTTCGCAAATTCCAGAAAGAGCGGCACTATGGGTAAAAAGACTATACCCAAATCTTCTTTTTTGGATTATGAGTAAAAGAGCTGGAAAGGAAAATTTCAAATGAAAAAAATCATTTTTTTATTGTCTTTATGTCTAATTTTTATGGGAAATAAAGCCATAGCCTCTGATGATGAGGCGGCGATTAATCATGTGATGGACGGCTTTCACGATGCGGCGGCACAGGCGGATCAGGAACGTTATTTGGGTTATTTTACCGAAGACGGCGTTTTTATGGGTACCGATGATTGGGAACGTTGGCCCCTTGATCCTGATCTTAAGGCCTATGTTGCGGAAAGATTTAAGGGTGGTGAGGGCTGGACTTATAAATCCGTTGAGCGGCATATTGCTTATTCGCCTGATAAAAAGGTGGCATGGCTAGATGAAATTACGGTTTCTGAAAAATGGGGAAAATTTCGGGGAACGGGAGTGTTGTTAAAGCAAGGAGATATGTGGAAAATCGCCCATTATTCCATGAGCGTTCTGGTGCCAAACGAGATATGGTTTGAGGTTTCTGATCTGATCAAGGCCGCCGTAAAAAAACGGGATATGGACAAGAAAAAAGAATAATCATAGGATGTTTTTCGGGTCTTGCCCCTGTTTCCTTAAATGGTGCAGGGTAAGGGATTTATCCCGTTTGGCATAACGATTGCCATTTTCATCGGTTAATAATTTGTGATGGTGATAAATTGGCGTCCTATAGCCCAGCAGAAATTGCAGTAAACGATGCAAGTGGCTCGCATAAAACAAGTCAGCGCCCCTTATGACATGACTGATATTTTGCAAGTGATCATCCACCACCACCGACAGATGATAGCTTGTTTGGATGTCCTTTCGGGCAAGCACCACATCGCCTATTACATCCCGTAAAATTTCAGAGCTTGCCCATTGTTCCCCCGCAACAAGGTCGGACCAGATCAATTTTTCCGACCCCAAAATATCAAGTGCTTTGTCCATATTTAGCCGCAAGGCATAGACGGTTCCGGCCTCGTATTTTGCCTCTTTCTCTGGCTCTGACAGATTTGCGCAAATTTTTGGATAGGGTGGCTCACTTTCATGATCAAGACCAAGATGATGAGGAGCATAGCCGCTTTGTATGATTTCCTGCTGGATGTCCTTTCGGGTGCAAAAACAGGGATAGAGAAGGTCTTTTTTTTGTAAAACATTCAGGGCATTTTGATAATCCCGCCCATGGTCTGATTGTCGGCGCACGGGTAATTCCCATTTAATCCCAAGCCAGTGCAGATCATCATAAATGGCCGTTTCAAATTCAGGCTTACAGCGGGTTTGGTCAATATCCTCGATCCTGAGTAAAAATTTACCACCATTGTTCACTGCAAAATCATGGGCAAGTTTTGCGGAATAGGCATGACCCAAATGAAGATAGCCTGTGGGGCTTGGGGCAAAGCGGGTGATAATGGGTTCTGGCGGGGTCATGGGTTTAATCCCATCACATTATAGTCGTTCAGAAATTTTGATGGCGGCCTTGCACCCAAAACGGATGAGACCAGATAACAGTTCATAGCCTGCGGCCTCTTTCGCACCGTGTTCTGTAGCGGTATTTTTATGGTCAACTTCTTCTTGGCGGAACTTTTCAAGCTCTTGGGAGAGGGCGCTCTCATCCTCGCCCAAGGCCTTTATTTGATCCCTGTAATGGTCATCAATAACGGTTTCCACGGCCTCGGTGCAGGCCATGGCGGCCTTCTCGCCGAGCAAGGCCGTTCCCGCCCCAAGGGCAAAACCCGCCACATGCCAAAAGGGTGTCATAAGTGTCGGTCTGATCTGCCTTTTTCGGATAAGCGCGTTAAAGCGTTCCAGATGAACGTCCTCTTGCTCCTTCATATGCTGGACAATGGGGGTCATGGGATGATGTTTGCCCAGCACCGCAAGTTGTCCCTGATAAATCCGTACCGCACCATATTCCCCCGCATGATCGACCCTGATGATGCGGTCAATCAGCTCTTCTTTGCTAAAAGGTTTTGGGTGCGGATGGGGGGTCGCCTTAGTCATGGTTTTTCCTTATAGTGCTTATCACCGCACCGCTCACAAATAGGGCAACCGCAAGTGATATGAGAAAATTAAATCCCGCAATGGAAATGCCAAATATCTGCCACGGAATTTCATCACACATCAGGATCTTTTTATTCATCATATTATCAAACAGTGATTCCATATCGGCATTTTGATCGATGCCAGAAGATGTGCAGGTGTTTGGTCCCTTCCACCATTTTTGTTCCACGCCCCCGTGATAACCGGCGGCGACAACGCTCACATAAAGGGCAATGACCGTTGCGGCGGTAAAAATAATACGGAAGGGGTTTGGCGCTTTTTTAAGGGCAATGGCCATCAAAGACAGCAGTAGAATAGCCAGATGGGCGTAACGTTGCGACCAACATAGGGCACAGGGCTCATAGCCTCCGATATATTGAAAGCCATAGGCCCCCAACAGCAGAGACAGGGACATAAGAGCGGCAAGATAAAGCGGATTGCACCAGAAGAAACAGATCAATCTCATGAAAGGGTTTTTCGATATTGTCATAATTATCCCAATGATTGTTTGGTTTAGAATATCCTCATAAATATTTTAGGGCAAGAAAACTTCCCAGTAAGAGGGCAAAAAACAGCAAAGTCAGAAGACCAAGCCGCTGTTCAATGAAGGCACGAATGGGTTCACCGTATTTCCATAACAATCCCGCCACAAGAAAAAAACGTGCGGTGCGAGACAGTGCGCTTGCCAATATAAAGGTCGAAAGGGACATTTCCGTCATGCCACTTGCGATGGTGAAAACCTTATAAGGTACGGGAGAAAACCCAGCGAGGCTTACTATCCATGCGCCCCATTCGTTATATTTTGACTGAAACCAGATGAATTTTTCCTGCATATGGTAAAAATCGATGATTGGCTGTCCCACCGTATCAAACAGGGCATAACCGATATAATAGCCAAATATGCCGCCAAAAACGGATGCCACAGAACAGACAAGGGCAATGCGCCAAGCACGACTTCTTGCGGCAAGCACCATGGGAATCAGCAATACATCAGGGGGAATTGGAAAAAAAGAGCTTTCCGCAAAGGATAAAATGGCCAAAAACCATAAGGCACGGGGATGTTCGGCCTTTTGCAATGTCCAGTCATATAGGCTTCTTATCATTTATTTCTCTTAGGCTTTCTTGTTTTTATAGGGTTATTCATATCCTTATCTTTACAGTATTTTTAGGACAGAAAAACTTTTTTTTGGGGAATTTTATATTTTGTTATCTTCTCGCTTGACCAAGCCAAACAGAACGCTATTATGCAGCACACCTTTCCAGATGTGACGTACACATTATACAGTGCCCCTGTGGCGGAATTGGTAGACGCGCTGGATTCAAAATCCAGTGTCCTTTGGACGTGTCGGTTCGATTCCGACTGGGGGCACCATTTTTCTTCTATCTGCCTGTTATCAATAGATTTTATTTTTCCTAAATTCAAGTGTAACGTGCTGCGTGACTTAGGACAATTTTTCAGTTAATTTAGGACAGATTGAATTTGAGGTTTGGGTACAGAAAAACCCAGCCACTTTCATGACTGGGTTTCTCGTTCAAAGACCTGATCATCCGGGCGTCGGTCTCACCTCTCAGATATTGCAGGGTAACCCGGACCCGTGTCTGAGTAGATAGGAAGTGAGTACTTCCACTGAATCACTTTTTAAGTTTATCTCAATTTTATATCCTTTTAAAGGTCTTTAACACGTCTTTAAAGGCCACATTCTGTTGTGAATTTGGATCATATATTTGATGTTTACGCTGGCGGATTATGGGATGCTTGGGACCAAGATTAATCATAAGTTGATAGCGAGTATGGCCACGACTATTAAAATGCACTCCTGCTTTTTTTTGCGGTAACTTTCGTACAATCATCGCCTTGCATAACCAATTGAGTAAGCGACGTGTGGTTTGAAAGTTTTTATCATATTCCTCTTCTGATACAGGGGTAAGGCTCAGGAGTTCTTCAACAGTGGCTATGTTTTTGGTGCGAAGCGCTGCCCAGATATAGCTGCTGAGGGTTCCAATTGGTGGTTTTCTCACCCCAGTATGAGGTCCCATGGGTCCGCTGCGGATATAGTCGCTTTGTTCAATCGCTTTAATACCCTTTTCCAAGAGGTAGCTTTTATATACAGATTCTTCGGTAATATAACCCCTCTTGACCAACGACGACCGTGCCCGGATAATTTGCTTTCGAGTGAGACCAAGGTAAGTTGCTTTTATATGTTTGCCGCTTTGGTGGTCATAAGTGTAATCACGATGTATCCAGGGGTTATCACATACGCCGTAATGATAGTAATATTCTAATAATATATTTTGATTGAGGGCAAGACCGGTGTTCGGTTTTAGTTTAAGCGTCATATTGTACCTGTTCATTTGGCGACCACCTTTACAGGCCGCCCCGTCTTGCGGCACATGAATAGGGTCTGCCCAATCATGTCATTGAAGGTTAATTTTTCCAGCCTGTTGCGAATGGCAAAGCGTTCGAAGGCTTGCAATCCTTCCTTGATTTCTCTGAGACGGCCTTTGGTGGTCTGATGGAGGAAAGCAATGAGCTCTTCACTGATGATGATATTCTGTGATTTTTCAGTGAGCTTAATGGTTTCTGTAAAGCTGATGGGCTCAAAGGCGACATATTGCCCCACACGGGAAGCCACCTGAGGAAAGCGCACCAGGTTATGACGTACTTTACCCATTCCAATCAGAATGAAGGGAATTTCCAGATCATCACTGAGGTCTCGTAAGGTTTCCAAGAGCCTGCCTTTGCGGGAGATATGATCCACTTCGTCAATGACAATACCGAAAGAACGTTTTTCCCGCATGGCCTCATCGGCCAGCAGCATCAGTCTTTCCCTGACCTGATGATACATTCTCTCGAATGAATAAAGAGGGGACAAACCCAGACCTTTTAACATATCCCGCATCATCCATGCGGGTGTCCATTCTTTACGTGCTCTGATATAAATACTTTGCGTATTAACAGCCCACCACTCCGCAAAAGCACTTTTGCCTAAGCCCGGCTCCCCATCAACAATCATGAGACAGGCTTCTTCGGCCCCTCTTTTTTCTATGGCTTCAATGGCCGAGAGGAAAGCCTCACTATTTCTGTTATGCACCATAAGTCTGGTCATCTTATTAATACCTCTATTGAGGAACAGGGAATTTCCAGCATATCCAGTAGAAGTCTGAAATTACGCTGATGGATGAGTGACTGAAGTTCGGATTTATCCTCGTGCGTAATTTCTTCTGGATGCCTTATAATCCAGCGTATCCACTCTGTAGTATCAGTAAAAGTAGGACGACTAAAAGCATTATCATTATTAGATTTGTTCTCAGATATTGCGTTGTGATTCTGGGTGTTATTATTAACGTCACCATATGAATCTGTTTCTTGAATATCATTGGTTTGAAGTAGGTTTTGTTCTGTGACAATCAAATCTCTTTTGTGGTCAATCAGTTTAAGTTGCCGAGCAAGCTTTTCCTGATGTGCTTTTTGAGCAACCTCTACCGGGAAGAAACTTTGTTTGTTGCCTTCAAAGTGAGCAATGCAGATCAGGCGATGATCAAGATCACGTACCCAGACTTGTTTTGCGTCATGAATATCATATCCGACCAGAATATCTTCACCGTGATAACCTTCCAACTCAGGGGCAAAGTAACGATTGCCAAAAAGATTGACCAAGGCTCGGTTGGTGCGGCGTTTAACATAGGGGCGGGTGATATCTTTATGCTGGACCTGGCTTAATGGCAATGGGGCATCTTTATCTTTAATACCTGCTGCCCACGCTTCCTCAGGAGTCATATGTCTCAGTTTAAAGTTAAGCTTATCCCGTATTTTAGGCAGCAAGCTATGAGGTCTGTTGTTATAAGCTTCCACTTGAGTGTTAACCCATTCCATAAACTGGCTCCAACTCATTATGTGAGAAGATTTGCCATATTCTCTGATATCCTGACGTGACAGTTTATATTGCTTTTGTCTGGCCTCTCTATCCATATCAAAGCCTATATAACTGGCCAGGCTTTTGGCACTTCGAACCCAGAGGCTTTTATGCAGGCGTTCAATAACGCCGCGCGCCTGACTGTTATAGGGCAGGCTGTTTTTCTTGGTAATGCCAAGCCGTGCCAGAAAACCAGTTAACTCATCATCCCAGTTTTTATTGTTAAAGCCTCTACCGTTATCCACATACCAAATGTAGGGCAAGCCATTTGTCTCAAAAGCATGACGGGCGGCATCCAATACACCCCATGTATCTTCATCGAGGGCCACTGACCAGCCAACCACCTTACGGCTATAGACATCAATGACGGTGGTGATTTCCGGCCTAAAAGGTCGGCCATGTCTTGGATGAGATACTTCTGCATCAAAACGATGACCATCAGCGGCATAAACGGCTCCCGGCCATAACTCTGATACATCACGTTGAATATAGGCTTTTAAAGTTTTTAGTTTTTGTTGTCCCATACGTCCCTGATGACGGGTTTGAGTGGATAGGCGTTTAAGGAAACGGCTCACCTGACCATAGGAAGGGAGTTTTATGCTTTTGGGGAGAATATCTGGCAAAATTTCCATAACATAAGCCAGACTAGGGTTTTGAGGCTGGCCATAAAGTTTCATGACCGTTGGTGCCCAAGTAGGAATATAGGGTGATCTGAAAATAGTCTTGGGGGCAAGGGCAGCAATACCCCGTTCCTCTCTCTCTTTAAGCCAAAGATATAAAGTTGACCGTGAGATGGTACGGGTGAAGTCATTAATGGCATTCCTGTAGCCAGAGCGGGCATTGGCAATGGGCAGATGTTTGATGATAGTAGAGGAAAGCCTTCCTAACCTTGCCAGATTAACAAAATGCTTTATGGCGTTACTACGGCCAATGCCAGATTCAACAAGGGAATCAATTTCCGCTAAAATAATGGCGCGCGCTTCCATCACCTCCCTTTGAAAGGCTTTTAAACCTGATGTAAAACTATCTTTAACTTGCTTTAAAGGCGCAATAACATCCGGCCCCAGTAATCTTTCTGCATAAGCCTCTAGAGCTTCGCGTGGTAAAGACCGGATATGAAACTCATAATACATATCGCCAGCACCGGGCATCAGCCGAGAACGCCAGCCTTCTTTCTGCGCTTTCTGTAAAACACCATCTCGTCTTTTTCCAACCCCCGGCAGTGCTAAAGCAGACAGCTCCGCAGCACTTAACCAGTCAGATGAAGGAGGAAAGGAAGAATTTAATGCCAAAATAATATCCTTAGTTGATTTGTATGTCTATCGTCTGTTAATTTCTATTCTAAATTAAATAAGAAGCATCAACATTAGTTAATATAACTAATGTATATTTAATTATTAGTCAAGTGATATTAGCTAAGGTTAGTTGTTAATGACAATTTCTAAAGAGCAATGCAGAGCTGCTCGGGGGCTTTTAGGGTGGTCCCAAGAGGATTTAAAGATTGCTGCTAGCGTTTCATTGGGTACTATTGCGGAGTTTGAAAAAGGGTCGAGAAAACCTTACGAACGCACACTGCGTGACCTCCAATCAGCCTTTGAAGAAGCTGGCATTGAATTTATACCCGAAAATGGCGGCGGTGTAGGTGTGAGGTTTTGTAAATAAAAGTCATAATATTATACATAATCTTGAAGTATTATGATTTTAAAATTGATACAAATGCTGTTTTACAAAAGCCTTCAGCTGATTTTATCTGACCTGTGACAATGTGTAGTTGTTTAAATAAAAAGAAATTGGGCAAATAACTTGGACCCTTTAACAGCTTTTTGTTGATATAATCTTATTTTACCATAAGAGGTGGTAGAATTCCGTGAAACTTCTTGGTTGATGCCTGATTTTCACGTATTTTCTAAGGGGGAGAATCAATAGATATATTGTTAGATGACAACCTAGGGATCATTCAAATAGCGGCGATATACTTGAGTATCAAGGAAAAGATAACTTGTGCGCTTGTCGCACAAGGCACAATCCCTGGTTTTAAGGTGGGTGGCGCATGGCGTTTCCGCCGCGAGGATATTGAACAGTGGATAGAAGATAAGAAAGAGAAGTAAACAGTTATGGCGCAGCTAGAGAATATTGAGGCAATTGAGAAACGCCTTTGGGGTAGTGCAGATACGCTACGCTCCAATAGCAATTACGCCAGTAATGAATATTTCATGCCTGTTATGGGGCTTATTTTTCTGCGTCATGCTTATAGCCGTTATTTGGCTGTAAAGCCTGAAATTGAAGCAGGTTTGCCTTCGCGTGGTGGTGTGACCCGCCCACTGACTAAAGAAGACTTTTCACGCAAGGGAGCTATCTTTCTAAGGCCAGAGGCCCAGTTTGATTACCTTGTTGGCCTTACAGATGCTGATGACCGTATTCAAGCGCTTATCACCGCAATGGAAACAATTGAAGAAGATTATGAATCTCTCAGGGGGGCATTGCCAAAATCGGAATATCAAGAATTGGATAATGAAGTTTTAGGCACGCTATTTCGCACCTTTAATGATCCCGCCCTTAAAACGGCGAAAGGTGATGTTTTTGGACGCATTTATGAATATTTCCTGACAGGTTTTGCAGGCGAAAAGGCTCACGATGGTGGTGAGTTTTTCACACCGCCTTCATTGGTGCAGTTAATTGTGAATGTGATTGAGCCTGATCATGGCGATATTATTGACCCTGCATGTGGCTCTGGCGGTATGTTTGTTCAATCCGCGCATTTTATTGAACGCATGCATAAAAGCCCTCAAGATGTTGTTACCTTTTACGGGGCAGAGAAAAACCCAACAACCATTCGCCTCGCCAAGATGAACCTTGCCGTTCATGGATTAGAGGGCAAAATTAGCAAAGCCATCAGTTATTATGAAGATCCACACGAAATGCTGGATAGTGCTGATTTCGTGATGGCTAACCCGCCGTTCAATGTGGATGATGTGGATGCTGAAAAGGTCAAAAATGATCCGCGCTTACCATTTGGTCTGCCGGGTGTGAATAAGAAAAAGAAAGTTTCTAACGGCAACTATTTATGGATTTCGTATTTTTACAGCTACCTGAAAGAAAAAGGCCGTGCAGGCTTTGTTATGTCCTCACAGGCGTCCAGTGCAGGTGGTGAGGAAGCCAAGGTTCGGCAAAAACTGGTTGAGACAGGCCATGTGGACGCTATGGCGGCCATTCGCTCTAACTTCTTTTACACGCGCTCAGTCCCTTGTGAATTGTGGTTCCTGAACAAAGACAAACCGGAAGCGCATAAAGACAAGGTTTTGATGCTGGATGCGCGAAACGTGTTCCGCAAAGTCACGCGCAAGATTTATGATTTTTCACCAGAGCAACTTCAAAACCTCACCAGCATCATCTGGCTCTATCGGGGTGAGCAAGATCGTTATATAAGATTGGTAGAGAGTTATCTGGAAAATGTTTTGTCAGAGGCAAAAGACACGACTGACCCCATCACCTATTTCGTAGACGCTCTCGAGAAGTTGCTGGCCGGACATAAAGCCAATGACGAACTGAACACTTCAATTAAGCTCTTCAAAGAAGACGCGGATCAACATGTTGATGCTATCGGCACCGCCAAGTCGCTATGGGAGAAGGCCTCAAGAGACAATGCAGGCTTGCATAAAGCTGCCTCCGCAATGGAGCCATTGGCGGAGACGAGCCGCGACCTAATCAAGCAAATTGATCAGCTTTATAAGTTAACTGAAAAACTCATAAAAGAAACAGGTGGAAAGGGGCGCACGAACCCGATGAGAGCGCTTGATGTTTTGCGCAAAGATGCTGTCGAGCAACTGAAACAGGTTCGCTATTTCTATAAGCAGGCGCACTGGCTGCAAGAACGCTTCCCAGATGCGGAACTATGTGATGTGGAAGGGCTGGTAAAGCTTGTCGACCATGCAGAGCTTGCAGAAAATGATTGGAGCCTAACCCCTGGGCGTTATGTGGGCGTTACACCAGAAGAAGACGATGAAGATTTCGATTTTGAAGAGGTGTTGGCCGATATTCATCTTGAGTTGAAAGGATTGAATGAAGAAGCCGCAGAACTAGCCGCTCAAATCCAA
Organism: Emcibacter sp.; assembly: GCA_021741205.1. Taxonomy (GTDB): domain Bacteria; phylum Pseudomonadota; class Alphaproteobacteria; order Sphingomonadales; family Emcibacteraceae; genus Paremcibacter. The sequence continues at coordinate 10,657 of JAIOYI010000007.1, read as the reverse complement.
AAGAATTTTGAGGAGTTGGGGGCTTGAATTACAACCATTTGATTGAAATCGTCGAATTAGAGAAGTGTGGTGCCATCATTGCCATCCAGGATGGTAATCACGGAGAGAAGCATCCAAAATCTGCTGACTACGTCGAAAGTGGCATCCCTTTCATCATGGCCAATGATTTGGGTAAAGGATTTGTTGATGTAGATGGAAGCAATAAGATTTCCGAACTTCAAGCCAGCAATTTAAGAATTGGATTTGCTAAGGAAGGGGATGTTCTACTAACGCATAAAGGTACCATTGGTAATGTAGCCATCGTCGGGCCCGTTGATCCCTACATTATGTTAACGCCGCAGGTGACTTATTATAGGGTTGACCCTAGCAAAGCATCGAACAAGTTCCTTTCATATGCCTTCCGAGAAAGGCAGTTTGTCAAAAGAATGAAATCTTTAGCTGAACAGTCTACAAGACCTTACATTGGCATTACGGCTCAGCGAAAACTGAAAGTATTTTGGACCGATTTGGATAAACAGCGAAGAATTGTTGAAAAGCTCTCTCCGTACGACGACCTAATTGAAAATAATCGGCGGCGGATAGAACTGTTGGAGGAAAGCGCACGGCAGCTTTACAAAGAATGGTTTGTCCGATTCCTCTTCCCCGGCCATGAACATGTCAAAATCATTGATGGTATCCCAGATGGATGGGAAAAGGTGACGCTAGGAGATATCGCGAAGACAAACGTAAAAAGCCACAAAGCGAAAGAATTGCCGGAGGAAATAAATTATATTGACATCAAAAGTGTTGGAACTGGAACGATTGGGGAGACTTCCAAAGTTAGCGCCGAGGAAGCTCCGGGTCGCGCCAGGCGTATAGCTCAGCATGGTGATGTAATTTGGTCAAACGTTCGCCCTAACTTGAAGGCATATTCTTTAATCCAGCACCCCGGTGAAATTGATGTATTCTCAACTGGTTTCACAGTTTTGACCGCTGACAAGGTGCCTTATCTTTATTTGTACCAATATGTTACTACTGACGCTTTTGTCGCCCATCTAGTGAACCATGCTACAGGCACCAGTTACCCAGCAGTGCGTCCTCCTGATTTTGAAAAAGCTGAAATCCTAAAGCCTGACGACAATCTGCTGGAACAGTATCAGGAAGCTTGTGAGCCAAGCTATGAATTGATTCACAACCTCAAAGAACAGAATGGTCAACTGGCTCAAGCTCGCGATCTTTTGCTGCCTAAATTGATGAGTGGAGAGGTTGCTGTATGAGTCCCATGAACGAAGACACGCTTGTTCAACAAACAACGGTTGATTACCTACAGGATCAGCTTGCGTGGGATGAGAATGTCTTTGCCTATAATCAGGAAACATACGGCCCTGAGGGCACGCTGGGGCGCAAAGACCAAACCGAGGTGGTGCTAAAGCGCTATCTGGGCGAAGCACTGATAAAGTTGAACCCTGGCTTGCCGCAGGCCGCCTACCGGGACGCGATCCGTCAGCTTACTGATGAATCGGCCATGCAGAATATGCTGCAAACCAACCGCGAAAAATATGATCTTATTAAAAATGGAGTGCAGGTCAGTTATAAAAATGACAAGGGCGAGCTGACCAAAAAACGTCTGAAAGTTATCGATTTTGACAACCCAGACAATAACCATTTCCTTTGTGTAAGAGAGCTGTGGATCAAGGGTGATATCTACCGCCGCCGCGCTGATATTATAGGCTTTGTTAATGGCCTGCCGCTTTTGTTTATTGAATGTAAAACCATTCATAAAGATATTCGCCGCGCTTATGAAGAAAACCTATCTGATTACAAAGACACGGTGCCGCACTTGTTCCACCACAACGCCTTTGTGGTCCTGGGCAATGGTGTGGATGCCAAAATTGGTTCTATCAGCAGCAAGTTTGAGCATTTCAACGATTGGAAACGCCTTAGCGAAGATGAGCCCGGTGTTGTGGACATGGAAACCTTGCTAAAGGGTGTGTGTAGCAAGCGCGAATTCCTGGACCTGTTTGAGAATTTCATTCTGTTTGATGAAAGCTCAGGCAAGTTGATCAAAATTGTTGCGCGGAACCACCAATATTTGGGGGTTAACCGGGCGATTGAGGCGACGAAAAACCGCAAAGACCGAGATGGCAAACTTGGTGTGTTTTGGCACACCCAAGGCTCTGGTAAGTCATACTCTATCGCATTCTTTACACAAAAAATTCACCGCAAAATGGGTAGCAATTTTACCTTCCTTGTCTGTACGGATCGTGAAGACCTTGATGATCAGATATATAAAACTTTCTCAGGCTGTGGCCTAGTGGATAATGACAAAGACCCTTGCCGTGCGGGCTCAGGTAAGCATCTGGAAGAATTGCTGAACCAACATAAAGCCTATGTCTTCACCATGGTTCACAAGTTCAATAAGGATGTGAACCCTGATAAGCCTTATAGCGACCGCGACGACATAATCGTTATTACGGATGAAGCCCACCGAAGCCAATATGGCCGCTTGGCGCTGAACCTGAGAAACGCTCTACCCAACGCCAGCCGCATTGGTTTTACTGGCACACCTCTTTTCAAGGATGATGAGATTACCAAAAAAGTGTTTGGTGATTATGTTTCCACATATGACTTCCAGCGTGCGGTCGAAGATAAAGCAACCGTACCGCTTTATTATGATGCGCGCGGTGAAAAACTTGGCATCACCACCAATGATATTAATGAAAAAATCGCAGCCAAGCTGGAAGAATATGAGGCCGAAGACCTGGACACCGAGGCGCGGTTAGAAAAAGAGCTTAAGCGTGAATATCATGTAATAACAGCCGATAAACGCATGAAGGCCATTGCTGCGGACTTTGCAGAGCATTACAGCACTGGCTGGGAAACTGGCAAAGCCATGCTGGTTTGTATTGATAAAATTACCTGTGTGAAGATGCATGGGTTGTTGCTTGAAGCCTGGGATGATCGCATTGGGGTTCTTGAAAAGGAATTGGCTGTTTGCACAGACGAACAAGACCTTGCTTACCGTGAACGCCAGCTAAGCTGGATGCGGGAAACGCGCATGGCTGTAGTGGTTAGTGAAGAGCAAGGCGAGGTGGATAAGTTTCGCAAATGGGACTTGGATATTATCCCGCACCGCAAGCTGATCAAAGACGGGTTTGAGACTGAAGACGGCAAGCGCATTGACATGGAAAATGCCTTCAAAAAAGAAGAGCACCCATTCCGTGTGGCGATTGTTTGTGCCATGTGGTTGACAGGCTTTGACGTGCCAAGCATGTCAACACTCTATCTTGATAAACCGTTGCAGGCTCACACATTGATGCAGGCTATCGCGCGGGCCAACCGTGTGCATGCAGGCAAAAATAACGGCCTAATCGTTGATTATTGCGGCATCCTAAAGAACCTGCGTAAGGCACTAGCGACCTTTGCTGGACACACGGGCGAAGGGGAAATTGGAGGCGATGGTGAGCCACCAGTGACTGATCCAGTTAGACCAGATGAAGAGCTTTTAGCTGATTTGGAAGAAAGTATTGAAGCGGTAAAAGCTTATCTTGAAGGCTATGACTTCAGACTTGAAGACGTCAATGAGAAAACAGGTTTTGAGCGTAATCGCACGATTGTGGACGCCAAGGAAGCAGTGAACCAGAACGATGAAACTCGTAAGCGCTTTGAAATTATGTACCGCGAGGTGTTTAAAAAGTTCAAGGCCTGCCTGACTATTAAAGGTGTGAATAGTTATCGTCATTCATATGATGCAATCAGTATTATTTATAAAAGTTTACAGCAAGACGTGGAGAAAGCCGATATCTCCGACATTATCCGAGAGCTGCACGGTGTCATTGATGAGAGTATTGAAACCCATATGGGTAAAAGTGACGACGACAAGCTTTATGATATCAGCAAAATTGATTTTGATCGTCTGCGTAAGGAATTTGAAAATAGTCCTCGAAAAAACACAACGGTACAAAGTTTGAAGCAGGTTATTGAGAATCGCCTTAAGAAGCTGCTTGAGATAAATCCAACACGCACTGATTTCCAGAAGCACTATGAAGAGGTTATTGCTGATTACAACAGCGAAAAAGATCGTGTGACGATTGAAAAGACATTCGAAGCGCTTTTGAAGATCACAGAAGACCTCAATGAAGAAGAAAAACGCGCGGTTAAGGAAGGGCTGGATGAGGAGTCTTTGGCTTTGTTTGATCTGCTGCTGAAGCCTGACCTTGAAAAGCAAGACATTAAACGCATCAAAAAGGTTGCTGAAGGGCTCTATAAAACTCTTCAGGCTGAAATCGCAAGAGTTCAGGACTTCTTCGCCAAAGAGGCCACGCGAGATGATATTAAGGTAAGAATAAAAGATTATTTATGGGACGATAAAACCGGCCTACCCGAATGCTTCGCACCCGATGAAGTAGAAGAAAAAACAGATGCGGTTTTTGCGTATTTAATGATCCGGTCTAAGCGCGAACAAGGAACGTGGGGTGCTCATGATCTCTGATTCAGATATGAAAAAAATAACACTCAAGCCGATCACTCAAAGCCCTTCGGCAGCACATATTGAGTCTGGGGTACCAGTTCCAATAGTAAATCGGTCCCATCAGTTTCAGTGAATTACGCAACCAATGGCAGCGCCAAAAAGTCTAACGAGCTGGGTATGCGCGTCATGCAGGAATGTGCCTGTATTGGTCGTCGCTTCAAGAATGACACCGAGCGGCTGGAAAAACTGTTTGACCTATACACCAAAATGACGGGGAAATAGCAATGCCAAAGAGCAGCCAATTTCTATAATATGATTTTCTTTATTGTAGAAACTATGGTCAAAACTGAAATAAAGACTATTTTTATGGGCTGAACTATATTATATATTTCTATATTATAGAAAACTAGTAGGTTTCTGAAATATGAACTTAAGTGATTATAATGCGGGACATTACGAAACGCAATATGAGTATAAAAGCTTTCTGCCCAGCAAGATTTTCCACCCCTGGGTGATTGCGGATCCCGAAATTCAGGAAATCTTGGGCCGGGCGGACCGCGCCTTGGGCGAGCTCAACGCTTTTTCTCAACTGATTCCTGATATTGATTTTTTTATTATGATGTATGTGGCTAAAGAAGCTACACAATCCAGTAAAATCGAAGGCACTCAAACCAATATCGAGGATGCTTTTAAAGAAATAGATGATTTGTCGCCTGAAAAAAGGGATGATTGGGGGGAGGTGCAAAATTATATACAAGCCATCAATCATGCGATTGCCGAGTTGACCAATTTGCCTTTTTCAAATCGACTATTAAAGGAAACCCACAGAATTTTATTGCAGGATGTAAGGGGTGAGCATAAACAACCGGGAGAATTCAGAAACAGCCAAAACTGGATTGGCGTCAGCCTTAAAAACGCGGTCTATGTTCCACCACATCATGAGCTTGTTGTCGACTTGATGAGTGATATGGAGAAATTTCTCCATGATGCGGACTATAAAGTTCCGCCATTGATTAAAATTGCCATTGCCCATTATCAGTTTGAAACGATCCATCCATTTTTGGATGGTAATGGACGTTTGGGTCGCTTGATGATTTCACTTTATCTGGCTTCTGAAAAACTGCTTCTGAAACCCGCATTATATCTATCGGATTATTTTGAACGGCATAAAACGGCCTATGTTGATCACCTGATGGCTGTAAGAGAAGGGCACCATATGCGGGGATGGCTTATCTTTTTCCTGTATGGGATAGAGGAAACAGCCCGATCGTCAATTGATGTTTTCAAGAAAATTCTACTTCTTAAAAGTCATATTGAGCAAGAGGTGTTGCCACACTTCAGCTATCGCAGGCAAGATAAAGCGAGACTTTTAATTCGACAACTTTACTGTCAACCCGTAATGGATATTAAAGCAGTCACCAAATTACTGGAAACTACACCGAATACTGCAGGTTCTTTAGTATCTGATTTTATAAAATATGGTGTCCTTACAGAAATCACCGGTCAACAACGCAATCGGCTTTTTCTGTTCAAGGATTATTTGGCATTCTTTAGGGGATAACTTAATTATGACATCGCATAAATCAGTTCCATCAGTTTCAGTGAATTACGCAACCAATGGCAGCGCCAAAAAGTCTAACGAGCTGGGTATGCGCGTCATGCAGGAACGCGCCCAGCTAGATATTCAGATCAAGGATCGGTTTGGCCAGCCCGTCGTCCCCCGCGAATGGTTCCTGGTACCGCTTTTCGTCATTGATGAGCTTGTCGAGAAAATCAAAGACGGGACGATTTCAGACTATGAATATGACCCTAAAACTGCCTGCCTGAAACAGGGAGGGTAAGATATATGCTGTTGACAGATCAACATGTAGGTTGGCTTGAGCATACAGGAGAGCATATCACGCTGTCCTGTGGAGCGAGTGCGCCAATTTACAGCTTTAATCATGACGCAAACAACCAAACTGTTATGCAGGCTTGGGCCAGGCACTTTCGGAATCATTATTGTTCTGACCTAAATTTGCCCATGCTAAAACCCGACAACATGACAAAAGCAAAATATTTGCTTGAATTGAAATTTCCAAGCAAAATTGGAGGCAGTGGGCCTGCAACTCGCTCAGGTGATTTTGCAGAAATATTGGTCGCAGATTATCTTACATATCTTCATGGCTACATGGTTCCCAGAACCAGATATGATCGCAAAACTATTACTAACGAATCGACAAAAGGTTCGGATGTGATTGCCTTCAAGAATGTAAGCGATAAGCCAACTCGCTCCGATGAGATGTTGATTTATGAAGTCAAAGCAAAACTGACCGGCAATGCGAAAGGCAGCAGGCTTCAAGACGCAATTGATGACTCCCAGAAGGATGAAGTTCGCATTGCTGAATCCCTTAACGCTATCAAGCAACGGCTCTTTGATCTTCGTGATTTTGACAACATGAACAAGGTGGGCAGGTTTCAGTCTGGCGAAGACCATCCTTATCAACGTAAATATGGAGCTGCCACGGTTCTGACCAGCAGCGCATTCGACCAAGCCATATTGGCCACAAGCAGCACAAAAGAACACCCCGCAGGAGTCGATGTGGATTTGCTTGTCATTCAAGGTGAGGATTTCATGAAATTGGTTCATGCACTTTATGAAAGAGCGGCCAATGAAGCTTGAAGCCAATTCAAAGCATTTGCTAGCTATTACAAAGTCCAAGGCCAAAATGTATGAGTTTGGAGTTGAGGAAAAGCACCATATTGAGCTGTATCGTGACCCAAGTAGGTTGCTTATCACATGTATAGGCATATTAGGCGAGCTTGCACATCTACAGGCACGCAAAATTGAAGATGAAGCATACAAAGCGAGCCTAAAAGAGCAGTTGGTTTCGGTTGGCCAGTTTTTCGACGCGTTGAATAATGCACAATTGGAACCAGACTTTGAAGAGTATTTATTCCTGGTTGGCGCTGCTTCATATTACTTGGCGGAAATGCCAGGCAGTGCATCGGTTCTCACAAAAAATCTTTCATATAACATTATCGCACTTACGCCCAACAACTTGGAAGGGCTTTTGGTTTGGTTATTGAAGTCTGATATCAAGGTAGAACGATGTCATTTTGAAGATAGTGCAATCCGGGTTCAAATTGACAACTTTGCCATTGCGTATAGCAATTTTTTCAACCAAGAGAGTAGCATCGAAATTGTTGAAAGTGCTGGAAATGAGCTGCGTAAAGCTGTTTACGAACTGAACAATAATCGTGAGTTTTTGTTTGTCGATGTGATAATTGCAATAGCAAGTCAAAAAATCGCGAATTCCGCGATACAGTGCCTCCCAAAATACACCGATTTAGAATTGCAGGACTGGAGCTTAGCTATTGAAAAAACTGATTTCATTTCGGAGTTCTGGCCTGCACAAAAACTGCTAGGAGAAAGACAAGTTCTCCGAGGGACTTCTGCGATCGTTCAGATGCCGACGAGCGCAGGAAAGACCAAATCAACCGAACTCATTATTCGAAGCGCTTTTTTGGCCAAGAGAGCTTCCGTTGCTGTGATTGTTGCCCCATTCAGAGCATTATGTCGCGAAATATCGTCTTCTTTTCAAAAATCGTTTGCCGGCGAAAATATTGCCCTCAATGAGTTGAGAGATATTCCGTTGCTTAGTGCTGAGGAAAATGAATTTATCAAGCAACTTATTGGAGATAGGGGTTTCGGTATCCCTGAAACGCCGACTGTAATCGTATCAACACCAGAGAAACTGGTATATCTGCTCAGGCATGAACCTGTTTTAGCTGAAAAAATCGGCTTGTTGATACTTGATGAAGGACATCAGTTTGATACAGGTCAACGTGGCGTAACCTTTGAGCTCTTGCTGGCTAGCCTGAAAAAGCAAGTCCCGGCGGAGTGCCAAAAGGTACTTATTTCTGCTGTTATGTCAAATGCTGGGTCAATTGGCGATTGGTTAAATGGCGAACAAGGCATAGCGGTATCTGGTACGAATTTGTTGTCGACTACGAGAAGCGTCGCGTTTGCAAGTTGGACGACCAAACTTGGGCAACTCGAGTATTTTGTTGAGGGGGATTACTCAGAGCGCGATTTCTTTGTACCCCGGATTATTGAAGAATATGAACTTGCAACCCGACCAAGGGAAACCTCCTCTCGCTTCTTTCCTAGTAAGAATTCTAAAGGAAAAATAAACGTCTCAAGTATTGCCGCATATTTAGGTGTGCGGCTATTTGGACAAGGTCCTGTGGCGGTATTTTGCGGTGACAAGCGAACGATAATTACTATTTGCAAAGAACTGGTTGATTATTTTGATCGCGGCCTACCGTTTTCTCCTCCAATCGACAACAGTGACGAAGCTGAAATGCAGAAAATTGCGTATCTAGCGAGCTTGCATTGGGGCGATGAGTACGTTGTAACGAAAGCTATTGCATTGGGTGTGTTGCCCCACAGTGCAAATATACCAAATGGAGTGCGTGTCTCAATTGAATCGGCGATGGAGAACGAAAAGGCATGTATGGTTATTTGTACATCGACGCTGGCTCAAGGCGTAAATCTGCCAATAAAATATCTTATTGTTTCAAGCACATTCCAGGGAGGAGAGGAAATATCTACAAGAGACTTTCACAATTTAATCGGACGTGCCGGACGCTCAGGATATCACACCGAAGGCAGTATCATTTTCGCCGACCCTAAGATTTATGACCAACGCCTAAATTGGCGGGAAAAATGGCGCTGGGAAAGAGCCAAGCGCTTATTGGACTTTAACAATGCTGAAGCATGTATGAGTAGCCTTTTGGAGCTTGTGAAGCCATTCGAGGTTGTTGACGTGGAATTTGATCTCTTGAAGTTTGTCCAAAGTCCAACGGAAACAATAGCAGAAATGATCCAACAGGCTGAAGCTGTGGATTTGGATACCTCTGATCTTATCATTGAATTGAGAAAAAGAGAAAATCTTGTTCAAGCAATCGAAAGCTATTTGCTGGCCTATTTAAAAGACAACCCAGAAGCTGAACATGAGGCGTTTTTGACGGTGTGTAAAGATACACTTGCTTATTCGTTGGCTGACGAAGAAGAGAAGGGCGAACTGGAACGCGTCTTTGCGTTGATTTTTAAGCGCATTCAGTCCCTCGACAAGTCCAAGCTGGTGTATTTTGGTAAAGCTATTCTGGGATTGAATCAGCTGGCCAAGATAGAAGATTGGTTGACCAATAATGTTGAAGGTATTCATGAAAACATAGATTCATCGGAAGGCCTGCTGAGACTGTGTTGGCCATTAATCGCTGAATTGGGCAGTTCTGCGTTAATGCAGAAAGTACAAACAGACAACATGCTTCAGGATATTGCCGTCGGTTGGATTGAGGGTAAGTCATATAAAGAGCTTTTGGTCACTGCGAAAAGGCTAGGTATGAAAATCCAGGCAAAGTCCAAGCAGATTAATGTGACAATGGAGTATATTGTCGAGCTGACTGATAATGGCTTTGGATATACCGCTATGCTTGTTATTGGCGCACTAGCTGACGTCATGGAAGGTAATTTAATCGCGGATAACATTGTCGAAGCGGTTAGACGGTTGCAATCTAGTATGAGGTACGGATTACGCAGTTCGTTGGAATTATGGTTGTTCCAAAAAGGATATGTTGATCGCGAGGTTTGTAAGTTACTGGCGGCATATCTAACCGAACAGGGCGTTGATCACGAGAAATTTGATTCTGGAATTTTAGATTCTTATCGGGAAGGACTCAATCCAATTGTTCAGCAGTTCCCATCATATTTTCATGGACTATAGTGTGGCTTTCTGATGAAATTTTGAAAATTGCGAATGATAATGCCATCCCGTCCTCCCGCTTTGAGTGATCCGCATAGTTAGCGGGTGCTGGTTCGTTCACAACCGATTTTCCGGGTTACTTGATTGCGCCATTTTTGGTCATTCTCTGGAAACAGCATGTTATTGGTTATGTCCTAAATTAAATGTAAAATTGGGAAAATTTAAGTAATTTGTCCTAAATTAGGATTTTTGTTTAAATGATATTTAAAGATGCCTTAAGAGTAAAACAAACGGAAAGAAAGTACGGGCATTGGGTTTTTAAGAGGTGGTCCCACTTGGTTGGACAGGTTTGCGGCGATGTTAAGCTACAGTGTGTTGTTTAATGTTATGCCGCTTCTTTCTTTTGATCAGGGGCATGCCCCTGATTTTCGTTTTGATTATAGACCTCGTCGGGAGT
>JAIOYI010000017.1 GCA_021741205.1 Emcibacter sp. | reverse complement strand
CTTGGGTTTAGCATTAATAAGGCTCCCGATTCTTTCTTGGCTCACCAAGGATGGGGAATGAGCCCCCGTTGAGGCGTCCGCAAATAACAGTTGGATATCCTTTGCCCGAACCTCTTTTGCATTGAGACGGTAAGCTGATCCACTTTCCCGCTCTATTCTGCGAGAAATTTCCATCTGCACTTCATCATTAAAGATTGCAGGAGCCGTATGGTCATTATTATGAATAGTAAGCGCGACCTCTGCCAAATTGCGGGCGGGTCTTGTCGATGTTCCCGAGAAGATGACATCGTCCATGCCACTGCCCCGCATACTTTTTGCGGAATTTTCCCCCATCACCCAACGAAGTGCTTCCAAGAGATTTGATTTTCCACAACCATTTGGCCCGACCACACCGGTGAGGCCATTTTCGATAATCAGTTCGGTCGGATCCACAAAGGACTTAAAACCAGATAATCGAAGTCGTGTAAAATCCATTGTCCCTCTTTTTCTATCTTAAATTATTTTCCTATGGCTTCGATGGCCTCTGTCAGCGATACCATGTCACTTCCCTCTAATTTTTTACCATTTATAATCACGGTGGGCGTGCTGTTCACGCCGTAAGTATCAACGGCCTCTTTCCTGATCAGAAGCAGGTAATCAATAACATCTTCATTGGCAAAGCACTTTTCTGTCTCATCGTCGGTAAGTCCCGCTATTTTAGCGATTTTTGCAACTTCATTATGGGCAAATTTCATGGCAGACTCACGCCCCTCTGTTTCAAAAATACGTTGGAGGTCTGGCAATTTATTCCAAATTTTCTGATAATTAAAATAAGTTTCCAAGGTCGGTAAAAAGGCATCTTCTGAGACACAGCGTGTTATGGATGCGGCGAAAACATCAAAGGGATTATCAAATATAAAATTACGGTAAACAAGCCGAGCCTTACCTGTATCCAAATATTTTTCTTTCAGTTCTGGAAAAATTTCCTCGTGAAAATGAGCGCAATGGGGACAGGATATAGCCGCATATTCAATGATCTCAATAGGCGCATCTTTATCACCAATGACCATATCATAATTTAAGAAATTAGGTTTTTCTGATGTGGTTGCAACCATTTCAGAGGCTGCTACTGCTACTCCCTGCTGTTTCAAGGCTATAACAACAATCATACCCATGATCACAACAAGAGCAAAGCCAAATAATATTCTTTTTAATGTTGTCATTTCGGCCATTACTTGCTTTCCGCCATGATTGCTTTTTCAATAACGTCCAATTCATAACCATCAAGTTTCTTGCCATTTACAATAATCGTCGGCGTACTATTGACTTGATATTTTTCTTGAGCATCGGCGTTAGTATCCATCAAAAATTTCAATACATCAGTTCTAGCCAAACATTGATAAGCCTCGGTTTCGCTCATACCCGCAATTTTAGCAATCTTAATGACCTCGCCCTTAGCATAGCCGAGCATGGCATATTTTCCATATGGTTTTAATTCACCAAATTCTTTATATTTTACCCAAGCTGGCTGGCGTTTGAAATAAAGTCCAAGAAGTGGAAAAAATTTATCCTCTGAGACACAGCGATTCAAAGATGTCGCAAAAATATCAAAAGGTTGTTGAAAAACATAATTGCGGAAAATAATTTTTACTTTTCCCGTATCCACAAATTTCTTTTTTAATTCTGGCATAATGTTTTCATGGAAATGCGCACAATGAGGACAAGTGGTGGAGGCATATTCAATGATTTCGATGGGTGCATTTTTATCACCCATAACCATATCATAATTCAGAAAGGATTTTTCTTCCGCCCATGCATTGTTAAAAGACAGTGCCATGTTAAAAGATAGCGCCATTAAAAAAGAAATGACGAATGAAGCAATGTAATATTTTCGTTTATATAGTTGTTTGATCATCTTATATCCACAATATGTTGTATTAAAGTATAAAAATTAATAGTAGACAAAATCAAGTAAAGAATTTTATTCTGTCTTTTGTCTACCCATACCCCGACGGGTAAATCTGCTGATAGTCTTTGTTTCCCTGTGTTTTTCTGTACCAAGTACCTCACATCCCAACTGAAACAGAGCCCTTTGTAATTCGGCATTTTTAACCCCTTCTATTTGTTCCTTTACAAATTTTTCCTGAGAATCAGTTAAAGAAGGTGAAGATCGCTTAATTTTTCTGTTGCGCATAGGCACGGGACCATGACGATAGATAAATCTTTCCACAGCCTGATAACCATAATAGGAATTAATCCGCTCAATCACAATGGCCTCATAATGTTGCAATTCAGGCACCATGCTTCCCTGCACCCTAATATAGAGTGTACCGCCACGTTTCTCACTTCGGTCAAATGTAAGGCGTTCTGGCATACTGCAATCTGCCAAAGCAGCCCCCACAATATCTGGCCAACGAGCCAGAATTTCCCGCTGGGAAAAGCCGTAACGACGAAAGGCATTATGGCTGGCTTTTTGAGCCGCCTCAGCAATCGTTACTGTTTTATGTTTAATGTTGTCCGACATGACCCTAATATATCAATTTCAACCAGAATATACAGTAATATGTCAGAATTGTGATCTGTTAAATAATAGAGTAACATCATGCCTTAATATAAAAGCGGAAAGCAGATAATAGGGATTAAATAATGTCACAAGAAATTGACACAACCATTATTTCAGCAAACATAGATAGCAATAGACAGAATTTGCCAAAACTGAACCCTTCTCTTTGTCCAAACTGCAATGAAATCTTGACGGGGAATTACTGCGCATTTTGCGGTCAAAAGAATTTTAATCTATTACGGCCTTTCTGGACCTTAATAGAGGATGCATTTGGTGATCTTTTTGCCTTTGATTCACGTTTCTTAAATACATTATATCCATTGTTTTTAAAACCTGGTTATATTACACGAGAATTTAATCGTGGTCGCCGGGCAAGTTTTGTGCCACCCTTTCGCCAGTATCTGGTCGTGAGCGTCATTTTCTTTCTTCTTTTGGTCAATATAGATTTTCAACTTTTTGATACAAATAGTATAAAACTTAACAACGCTACCATTACTCAAAGCGAAAATAACATCATTCCTTTTAGTACGCATGATTCTAAAGACAATAATGCCTCCCAAGAAATTTCAGACAAAACCTTAAATTCGCCTTCATTGGTTGATGGAAAAACTGTTGAAGAAGTTCTAGAAAATACAATTGAAAAAATTAAAAAAGAAAATGCTGACAATAATAATGCAATTCATACAGATATTACCCCAAAAGAAAATGTTATTAGTTTCATAACCGGCATCAAAAAAATTTGGCAGGACCCTAAACTTCTCAATAAAATTTTTGCGGAGTGGATTCCAAAAATGATGTTTTTTATGTTGCCCTTATTTGCTGTCATTCTAAAGATTTTCTACATTGGACAAAAAAAATATTATATTGAACATCTGGTTTTTTCTCTTCATTATCATGCCTTTATCTTCTTATTATTTACGGGAATGTTGCTGTGTTATCATTTCATACCAATAAGTCGGAACCTACTTCCTTATATATTTTGGTACATACCACTATATCTGTGGATTGCGTTATTTACGATCTATCGACAAAGTCCTGCCAAAACATTTTTTAAGGGATTTTTTATCGGCCTTACCTATTGTATTTTCATAGCAACTGGAATTATTACAGTGATCGGTTATGGGCTTACAAAAGTATAACAGACCCTTAAAAAACCCCTCTTGGATTTAGGCTTTATGTCCTGTATAGTCCCGATTTATTTTAACAAACCGTGGATAATATTATTTCTTCAACGCCTCCTATTGATATAGATCTAGCCTTATTATCGGATATTTTGCTGGACTGGTATGACGTGAATGCTAGGGACCTGCCATGGCGCACGCCCCCGCACAGTAACCAATTCTCTGATCCTTATCATGTTTGGCTTAGCGAGATTATGTTGCAACAAACGACCGTGGCGTCTGTTATTCCTTATTATGAGAAATTCTTAAACCGTTGGCCAACGGTTCAGGATTTAGCCAATGCCGAACTGGATGACATTCTTTCCACATGGGCGGGACTTGGCTATTATGCTCGGGCGAGAAATTTACATAAATGTGCCCAAATCATCACCAATGAATTTCACGGAAAATTTCCAGAGGATGAACAGGAACTTGTCAAACTTCCAGGGATAGGCTCTTATACGGCGGCGGCCATTGCCGCCATTGCCTTTGATCGGAAAGCCACCGTTATGGACGGTAATATTGAGCGCGTAATGGCGCGTCTGTTTAATGTGACCACCGCCCTACCCGATGCAAAGCCTGAATTAAAAAAAATTGCCGAACAAATGACTCCAGATCATAGGGCTGGTGATTATGCACAGGCTGTTATGGATTTAGGCTCAGATATTTGCGGCCCAAAATTATTAAAATGCACAGGACGTTGCCCGTGGGAAAATTATTGCATATCCAATGCCCTTGGCACTTCCGAACAGCTACCCAATCGCCTATCAAAAAAAACCAAGCCCACTAGACGGGGCTATGCCTTTTGGGCAGAATATAAAAATCATCTCTGGCTTTGCAGAAGACCTGAGACGGGGTTACTTGGTGGTATGATGGAAATTCCCTCAACCGATTGGATAGAGAGTGATGACTGGAACGATGTTCCCACCCCTCAAATTCCTATTATTGCCAATTGGAAGGAAACACATGGTATGGTGCGTCACAGTTTCACCCATTTTCATTTAGAACTTAAAGTGATCCGCCTTGAATTATTAGAAATGATTGATTTGCAAGAGGGTGACTGGTTTCCTTTCAGCCGCATTGAAGATTTGGCTCTGCCTACGGTCATGATGAAAGTCATTGATCATCTTAAGGAGCCCGTCCTCGATTTATAGGAGCAACAACAATGCTTATTCTCCACGACAATATTGAATCTGGCAATGCCTTTAAGGTACGTCTTTTATTACATCAACTCGGCATCCCTTTCAATTCTATCCAATATGATGTCACAAAGGGCGCCACAAGAACATCAGACTTCCTCACCCGTATTAATTCCAATGGACGGATCCCTGTGGTTGAATTCGAGGATGGTCGTTGTCTTGCAGAATCCAATGCTATTCTCTATTATTTTGGTGTAAATACCATATTTTTTCCAAAGGATAAATGGCAGCAGGCCGAGGTTATGCAATGGTTATTTTTCGAACAATATAGCCATGAGCCCTTTGTTGCGGTTGCCAAATATATCCTGACCATGTTGCCCTGTGACAGCCCAAGACGAGCAGAAATTCCAACGCTTCACACCAAGGGCTATGCGGCACTGCAAATTATGGAACATAGGCTGAAAAAACATGAATATTTGGTGGGTGAAGATTACAGTATCGCAGATATTGCTCTATTTTCCTACACCCACAAGGCGGAAATGGGTGATTTTAATTTATCTCTATTTCCCAATATTCAAAAATGGATTACACGTATAGAACAAAGACCAGATTTTATATCCATGTATCCAAAAGATTGGAAAAAAATATGACGGCAGAAATTCATACGGCTAGATGTCTGTGCGGAAAAATCACCTTAGAAGCCACAGGCCCCGCAAAATACATGGAATATTGCCATTGCAAATGGTGCCAACAAGTCTCTGGTTCGGCCTTTTTGCCTCTTATCGTTTTTGATAGAAATAACGTCAAAATCACATCAGGAGCTTTAAGCTATTTTCAATCAAGTCCCAATAACCAAAGAGGTTTCTGTCCTGACTGTGGCTCAACCATCTGTTTTTCTTCGCCCAGAAGTTTTGATATAGCCCTTGGTATTATGGATAACCCTGAAGATTTCAAGGCTATTCGGCATATCTGGACAAAAAGCCAAATAAGCCATGTAACTATTGCGGATAATTTGCCAAGATTTAAAGAAAGTGGCTCATAATTTTCTATCGTCATTTTTGAATTTTAGGCGTTTATATTAAACATTTTTTGATGTTAACGTACAATCTTATCTCAATATCACAAAGCCTCATTGATCATGGCGACAATCTCTTTTTCCACATCCTCTGCTATTTTTGATAATTCAGAAGAATTGGATAAGGCTTTCAACATTGCTGTCGGGCGGATCATACCAATTTTGGTTATACCCTGCTCAGAATAAACCGAAACACGGCAGGGAAGCACCATATTAAGCGCCATATCCAACATGAGAACCGCCTTGGCCTTTTGAGGATTGCAGATATCAAGAATTTGACAGGCATTGGGGAAGTCCACGCCTTTTTTCTTTAACGTCTCCTGAAGATTATGAATATGAAGAACGCCAAATTTATGACGCACGACCGCTTCTTGTAAATCGGTAACGGCTTGTTCCACGGATTTTGATGTCTCTTTTATATATTTCATGAAAATTCCTTATGCCTATTTATTGAAATGTAAATGTATAGGTAGCGTAGCTGCCGATGATAAATTGGTTTGCTGTTCCTACAGAATTAATAATTGGACTATTAACTATATTCCCTAATAGACGAGTATAGCGGATATAGTTATTCCATGACCAGTTGGAAGCGAATTTATAGCGGCCTTCTATTTCAGTACGAAAATCTTGAAAGCCCCCACCAAGATGAAATTGAGGAAGACCAGATGACAATGCCTGCGTCTCAGAAATACCAAAAAATTGCGTGGCGCGCCTTTTATCCACCAAATCACTGGCCAAATTCAAAGTTATGGACATTTTATCCTTATTATATAACAAACTTTTGACAGAGAATTCTAAGGCACCACCATTATCGCCCGAAAAAACATCATTGAAATACCGAATCCGACCAACAAAACGATCTGCAATGGTAAATTTGACAAAAAAACCAAGATCAATACTTCTACTGATATTTGAAAGTCCCTCGAGTGCCTTATTAACATTGGCATTGCGACCCTCTGTTATATGAAGTACAGGACCAAATTCAAAATCATTAAGTCCAAAAAGATCAAAGGCAACACCGCCATCCTCAAGGGTCAAAAACCCTTTCACACGCATATAAAGAGCAAATTTTGGACGAATTTTATAATCATCAGAGCCGATATAATCTGGCTCATATTTCATACCAGCCCCTAAGGTTATTTCCGAAACCTGAAATTCTGGAAAACCGTCAAAAGCATCTATCCGACTATAAAAGGCGTTCTCTGACTGGGCCACAGCCATATTAAAATTTAAAATGATAAAACAAGTAAGTGAAATGCTACCGTATAAAAAATATTTCACAATATTATTAAGCATTTATCGTTCCCGTAAAAATTTCACCCCTTAACGACCCGTGACTTATAAATATACCCGATAATGCGTTATACTTCCAACAGTTTAAGCGGCAAATGGGTGGTGTGTTTTTTCTGTTTTAGAACAAAACTTGTGCTGACCGAACGCACCACAGGAAGCCGCATCAGAAAACCCGTTTGAAAGACCTCATATTCCTTGATATTGCGTGAAATCACCTTCATCAGAAAATCATAATCTCCGCTCATGGAATAATATTCCAATACCTCAGGCCGTTCGCAAATGGCCGCATCAAATTGATCAAGCATTTCCATCTGATGTTTTTCCAACATAACATGAGCAAAGGCAATCAAGTGAAACCCCGCCTTTTCCGCATTTAGAATGGCTGCATAATGGTCAATAATTCCCTCATCCTCCAGTCTTTTCATGCGTCTCCAGCAGGGGGACGGCGACAGGCCCACTTGCTTTGCCAGATCATGGTTGGACAGTCTGCCATTTTCCTGCATCAATCGTAAAATTTTAAAATCTATGGGGTCAAATTTAATCAAGGGTTAATCCTTCTTATGAAAATCAATTTATTAAAATAATATTGCTTAATATTGGCATATCTTACCTCAAATCGCAAGGACATACCCTGTATTTTAGGTATATTATCCATTTATATGTTAAATAAAAATATTAGGGCGTAAATATATGAATTTATCCACCACCATCAATCAAAAGACGCAAACAGTTGCCGACTATAATCTAGATGACAGATATACCAAAACATCGGGTCAAATATTTTTGACTGGCACCCATGCATTGGTGCGTATTCCTATGCTACAAGCCGAATGTGACGAGAAAAATGGCCTGAACACCGCTGGATTTATTTCAGGTTATAGAGGATCGCCTCTTGGCAATTATGACCGAGAGCTTTGGCACGCTGCCCCTCATCTTGAACGTCACAAAATCAAATTTCAGCCTGGCATTAACGAGGAATTGGCCGCAACAGCCGTTTTGGGTAGTCAGCAGGTGGAAACATCACAATTTGCAGACTATGACGGCGTTTTTGGTATCTGGTACGGCAAAGGCCCGGGCGTTGATCGGGCCAGCGATGCCTTAAAACATGGAAATGCCTTTGGTGCCTCTCCTCATGGTGGGGTATTGGTCATAGCAGGCGACGATCACGGCGCCGTATCGAGCAGTATGAACCATCAGAGCGAACAGATCATGGAATCATGGATGATGCCTATCCTTGCACCATCAAATCTGCTTGATTATTTAAATTTCGGCCTTTATGGCATTGCCATGAGCCGTTACAGCGGCTGTTGGACGGGTTTTATTGCTACAAGCGAGGTCTTAGAAAGCGCCGCAACGGTCAATATGGACAAGATTAAAGATGACTTTGTTATTCCTCCTCATCTGGGCTATGATGAAAATGCCCTCCATTACCGTTGGCCTGACCCCTTCCCTCTGATCGAAGGTCGCCTTATGCATCATAAACTAAAGGCCGTTCATGCCTTTGTTCGGGCAAATCCCATTGATCAACTTATCTGGGACAGCAGTAAATATTTTCCGAAAAAACGCCCCTTGGGAATTGTCACTTGTGGTAAGGGATATCTTGATTTGATGCAGGCTTTTTTCAATGCAGGAATAAGTCAGGATATGGCGGAAAAAGCCGGTATTTCTATTTATAAAATTGGCCTCACATGGCCCATAGAACCCAATGGCATCACAGCCTTTGCAAGTCAGTTTGACAAAATCATGGTTGTTGAGGAAAAACGCAGCTTTGTGGAAAAACAAATACGGGAAATTTTTTACAATATGCCCTCTGAGGTGCGCCCCATCATTATCGGTAAATGTGATGAAAAAGACAAAAAACTCCTTGATGCCGAGGGCGAAATATCACCAGAAGATGTGTTAAAAGCCTTGACGCCTATTCTTAAAAAACTTGGTTTCTCAGATCATATAGACGAGATAAACAAGGAAATAGATCAAGAATTAAACCAGATAAAAACCATCAAGGCAAAGGATTTTCGCACCCCTTATTTCTGTTCTGGCTGTCCCCACAGCACATCAACCAAAGTCCCCGAAGGCAGCCGTGCCATGCTCGGTATTGGTTGTCATTTTATGGCAGGCGGCATGAACCGCAATACAGCCTATCTCACCCAAATGGGTGGTGAAGGTGTGAATTGGATCGGGCAGAGCAAATTCACCCATGAAGATCATATTTTTCAAAATCTGGGTGACGGCACCTATTATCATTCGGGCTTCCTTGCCATCCGCCAATCGGTTGCGGCTCAGAGCAATATTACCTATAAAATCTTGTATAATGATGCTATTGCCATGACAGGTGGACAACCATTGGAGCGGGTATTAAGCGTTTCAGAAATCAGTCAACAACTTCATTCCGAAGGCGTTAAACCCATCTATGTGGTCACGGATGAACCTTCAAAATACAAAGATGACGACATCTTTGCCCCAAATGTTACCATCCATCACCGTGATGAACTTGATGATATCCAACGGAAACTCAGAGAATGTAAGGGGGTTTCCGCCTTAATCTATGACCAAACCTGTGCGTCCGAAAAACGCCGCCGCCGTAAAAAGAATGAATTCCCCGATCCGCCAAAACGGGCTTTTATTAATGATCTGGTTTGTGAAGGGTGCGGCGATTGTTCGGTGGCCTCAAATTGTGTTTCCATAATGCCCTATGAAACGGAACTAGGTCGAAAAAGAACCATCGACCAGTCAAGCTGTAACAAGGATTATTCCTGCGTTAACGGTTTTTGCCCCTCCTTTGTTACAGTTCACGGGGGAGCGGTGAAGAAGGGCGCACGCACCAATCCAGACACCCATATGAGCCTTATTTCACAGCCTGCCTTACCTTCTCTAAAGTCTGGTTATGATATAATGGTTACGGGTATTGGTGGTACGGGCATTGTAACCATTGGGCAGATTATCGTTATGGCTGCTCACCTTGAAGGACACGGCGGCAGCGTACTTGATTTTACGGGTTTCGCACAAAAGGGCGGCTCGGTCATAAGCTACGTACGTCTTGCCGAAAAGGCTCAAGATCTAAAAGCCATTCGTATTGGCACGGGGGCTGCTGATCTATTGCTTGGCTGTGATATGGTGGTTGCAGGGGGCAGAGAGACGTTGCGCACCCTAAAAGCCAATAAAACATCGGTCATCTTAAACAATCAAAAAAATCAAACTGCTCAATTTGTGCTAAGCCGTGATGCGGATATTCATGACAGTGAAATTGCAGAAAATATTACCGCCATTGTGGGTCAAACCGCTCTGGACAGGATTGAAGCCACCCAAATTGCCACAGCCCTCATGGGAGACAGTATTGCAACCAACATGTTTTTGCTTGGCTATGCTTGGCAAAAGGGAAAAATTCCCCTTTCTTTGGATGCCCTATATCGGGCTATTGAACTTAACGGCGTTGCGGTCAATGGCAATAAACAAAGCTTTAGTTGGGGTCGTATTGCCGCCACCGATATGACATTGGTGGAACAATCTCTGCATCATCCCTTGGAAAAGAATGCATTGTTTGAAAATTTGGATGATATTATTGACTATCGAGCAAATTTTTTAACGGAATATCAGAATAAGGCTTTGGCTGATCGCTACCGCAAAAAGATCAATGACATAAGACATCAAGAAGAGAAATTAGGCGGAAAAGATCACGCTCTATCCAAGGCTGTTGCCAAAAATTATTTCAAGCTTCTGGCCATTAAGGATGAATATGAAGTGGCGAGACTTTATACCAACGGTGAATTTGAACGCAAAATCAACCAACAGTTCGAGGGCGATTTTAAAATACATTTCCATATGGCACCTCCTCTGCTTGCAAAACGCGATAACAAAGGTCACCTCCGTAAAATGGAATTTGGCGGTTGGGTGTTTAAAGCGCTTCAAATTCTCGCACGTCTACGGGGACTCAGGGGGACATTTTTTGACATTTTTGGCAAATCATCTGAACGTAAAATGGAACGGGATTTAATCAACTATTATGAGGAAATGCTCGATGAATTATCAAAATACTTACAAAATGAAAATATTTTTATCGCCGCACTGATTGCCTCAACCCCTTCCGAAATAAGAGGTTTTGGCCATGTCAAAGAAAGAGAAATTGAAAAATTTTACAAAAGAACAAAAGCCCTATTGAAAGACTATCAATCTCGGGATAAGCATAGTGCAATCACAAAATCATAAACAGTAAGCACAAGGATCAAAAAATGCACCCCATAAAACCCCGTAATGGCATATTGAATATCGTCCCCTATAAAGCGGGTGATGCCAAAATCGAAGGCTTTGACAAGGTGATTAAACTTGCCTCTAATGAAAGCCCAATGGGTCCAAGCCCAAAGGCTGTTTTGGCAGCAAAAAAGGCCATTGATGCGGGTATGCAACTTTACCCTGATCCTTCATGCAGTGTCTTAAGGCAGGCGATTGGCAAAATTCATAACATTTCTCCTGACCAAATTATCTGTTCTGGTGGCTCTGAGGAATTGCTTCATCTCCTGGCTAAGGCTTATGCCAGCGACGGCGATGAAGTGATTTATTGCCAATATGGTTTTATCGCCTACCCCATCACCATTCATGCGGTTGGGGCAACACCTGTTATGGTCAAGGAAGATAATTATACCGCCAATGTGGACCGAATTATTGCCGCCGTAACAGACAAGACAAAGCTTGTTAATCTTGCAAACCCCAACAACCCCACAGGAACTTATCTGAGCAAAAGCGAAATCTTAAGACTTCGCAAGGGCTTGCGGGATGATATCATTCTGGTTCTTGATGCGGCCTATGCAGAGTATGTGGAGCAGGATGATTATGATGCGGGCTTTGATCTGGTGAATAATGGATTAGAAAATACCATCGTCACCCGTACTTTTTCCAAAATTTATGGTCTTGCGGGGGCAAGAGTGGGTTGGGCTTATGGCCCAAAATCAATTTTGGATATTCTGCATCGTATTCGGGGAACCTTTAATGTATCGGCTATATCGCAAGCCGCCGCAATTGAGGCTGTTCTTGATCAGAACCACATGGAAAAAGCCAAGGCACATAATTTAAAATGGGTTCCAAAGTTGTCTGAAGCCATAGAAAAACTTGGCATGATCGTCACCCCAAGTCAGGGTAATTTTATCCTTGCCCATTTTCCAAAGGGTGCGGATCAGGCAAATAGTGCCGATAAATTCCTCCGTTCAAAGGGCATTATTGTTCGCCCCGTTGGTAATTATGATCTGGCAGGAGCGCTCCGTATTACCATCGGAACCGATAATGAAAACGAGGCCTTGCTTGCGGCAATGACAGAATTTTTTGCTTAACGGCGATAGCGATCAAGCCAAAAAGCAAGAGCTGCAAATATGCCATAAAGAACCAGCCCCGTGATTGATGTTACCGTCACCGTAACAGCGGGATCAAATGGCATATTAACAGACATGATATAAAATGCGCCCATAAAGGCTGCAAAAATAATCATGGCATATCGACCCTTAAAACCAGAATTGTCTGCGGGCTTTGTCGCCCTCAGGTAAAGAAGTACGGCTCCTGCAAAAAGAGCAATTTCCACGACCAAAGTTCCCATAAAACTGTTCCAGAGACCAAGCCCTACTTTGGGGCTATCGTCTCCGATCAAAGGCAAATCTGGAATATGGACAATAAAATCCAAGAACCAATGAGACAATATACCAATCGCCATGACAAGCGCCAATCTCCCATTGCCTCCTTTCTTAAAAAAAGGCACATAACGCCACAGACCATAAATCAGTCCTGCCCATAAAAAGGATGAAACCAAACCATGGGTATAGGGATAAAAATAAAGATCCATATGATTAATGGCCGTAAAGTTTTCTATCAGACGATATTTTTCTATCCCCAAAAGTGCAAAGGAAAAAAACAAAATATCAACAAATTGAACCGCAATAAAAAGCATACCTAAAGAAGCCTTTTTCTCAACAGATTTTAGGGCAAAGCCCGCTGCATAATGGCCTATAAACATCTTGCCTCCTCTTAGCGTGAATTAAAGGTAAAGGCCGTGGTATACTTCACCCGACGCAATGTAAAACTTGAATTTGATGATGCCACCAAATGATGACTGAGTAAATGACGGGATAGAAAAATTTCATAATCCTCCACATTTGGCACGATAACCACAAGCATATAATCGTAATTTCCAACAACCGCATAACATTCCATAACCTCGGTACGCGACGCTATAAATTTTTCAAATTCAACTCTGGTGTCTTCTCCGTGACGTGTCAGCCGAAGACTTATCAGAGCACAAACCTGCATACCAATCATTTTAGGATCAAGCAAAGCAACCTGCCCCTTGATCACTCCCACCTCTTCAAGATTTTTAATTCGTCGCCAAACGGACGTTGCCGATACATCGGTTTGATCGGCAATATCCTGATGAGTAAGTGTTGCATCCCTCTGGATAAGATTTAAAATCTTCTTATCCGACTTATCAAGTGAAATAGACATCCATAGAAACCCTATATTATGAATTTATATTCCAATATTATAGCAAAATCCTAGAAAATAGAAAGAATATTCCAACAATTATGGGATATAAATACAAACATTAATAACTTAAATATCAGGAGAATTTTTTATGGCTGACCTTTTTGACAATCCTATGGGTCTTGATGGCTTTGAGTTTATTGAATATGCCTCTCCAAACCCAGAAGATTTACGTGTTCTCTTCAGAAAAATGGGCTTTCGAGCTGTTGCACGACATCGTTCAAAAGATGTCACCCTCTATCGTCAGGGCGATGTGAATTTTCTGATTAATGCCGAACCAAACAGCTTTGCCCAGCGTTATGCCTATGCCCATGGCCCAAGTATTTGTTCCATGGCCTTCAGGGTACGCAATGCAAAGCAGGCCTATAAACGCGCCCTTGACAACGGTGGTCAGTCCGTCCCAAGTGATGCAGGCCCCATGGAACTTAATATTCCCGCTATCGAAGGTATTGGAGGAAGCCGCCTATATCTCATAGATCGTTACGGCGACCATACCATATATGACGTTGATTTTGTACCCTACCAAGATGAGGCAGAAACCAATATTCAGGATTGTGGCATGCTCGCTATCGACCATTTAACCCACAATGTTTATCAGGGTCGTATGTCATATTGGGCTGAGTTTTACGAAAAAATCTTTAACTTCCGTGAATTAAAGTATTTTGACATTAATGGACAGAAAACAGGCCTCACCAGTAAGGCCATGACAAGTCCTTGCGGTAAAATCCATATTCCCCTTAATGAATCAAAGGACGGCAAATCGCAAATCGTTGAATATCTTGTGGAATATCGTGGCGAGGGGATTCAGCATGTGGCACTCAGTACCAATAATATTTTCAAAACCGTCGATCAGTTACGTGATAATGATGTGGTACTTCAGGATACGTTGGACACCTATTATGATTTGGTTGATGACCGCATTGATAAACACAGTGAAAATATTGAAGAATTGCGCAAACGCCGTATTCTTATTGATGGCTCTGACAAAGACGGTATTTTGTTACAAATCTTTACCGATACTGTAATTGGGCCAATTTTTTATGAAATTATCCAACGCAAAGGTAATAATGGCTTTGGCGAAGGCAATTTCAGAGCCTTATTTGAATCCATTGAACTTGATCAAATGAGACGCGGCGTTATCTAAACCATACGTCAAGGCCATAAGCCCTAGCCGAATGCTAGGGCTTATTTTTAAATTTATACTGATATTTTTGTCATAAAGGCCGAATATTGAGCATATTCCATTTTTTGCTGCAAAACAGAACCTGCCGTCAATCCCATTATAATTACAACAGCTGCAAGTGCAAAACTCATCAAGACTTCCCTGCTTTCAATCTTGGTAAAAGTTTTTTTACTCAAAACCAAACGGATATTTCTTTTTTCAATATTGGTAATCAAACCCATAAAGCTGTTTGGGTCGATAGTATTGGTTAGTAGTTTGCTCATCATATTTCTCCTAAAATTCGGTTTAAATTTTTTTACCAATTTTGCCACATTTCTGTGTTAGCGACTTGGTGTACTACATATATAGTACACTATTTCAATAATTGTCAATATTAAAAACAAAAAAGGTAAAATGCCTTCAAAAACAGTATGTTAGAAATATATAAAAATTATTTTCTGTGCTATAAATACACTTAAGCTAAAAAATGTTACAAATAACAAATTGAGTCGGATAGATTTATACAGCCCCCTATGCTACTGAAAAGACATCCCCTAAATATTGTAATTTACTTTCATAATGTAAGTATTTATATTGCTTTAAAATTCGGATTCTATAGAAAATTAAAATGTTAGAAAATTAAATGGTTAAAACAAATGCAAGCGAGGCCATAGTAGATGGCCTTATTAAAAATAATGTGGATACGGTTTTTGGGCTTCCGGGCGCACAAATGTATGATCTGTTTGAGGCCTTCTATAACAAAAGTGATAAGATACGTGTTATTGGCGCCCGTCATGAACAGGCGCTTGGCTATATGGCGCTAGGTTATGCCAAATCAACAGGTAAACTTGGGGTGTTTTCACCAGTTCCGGGACCTGGTGTTCTTAATACCACATCAGCTCTTTGCAC
Organism: Emcibacter sp.; assembly: GCA_021741205.1. GTDB lineage: Bacteria > Pseudomonadota > Alphaproteobacteria > Sphingomonadales > Emcibacteraceae > Paremcibacter. The sequence continues at coordinate 18,113 of JAIOYI010000017.1, read as the reverse complement.
GGCCTATGCAACCAATACACCAGTATTATGTTTAACAGGTGAAGTTCCCAGAACATTTAAGGGGCAAGGCCGTGGTCATCTGCACGAACTTCCAGATCAGCTTGCAATTCTCAAGGGTTTAACCAAATGGGCTGCCCACATTGATAATCCAGCCCAAACCCCTACCCTGTTAAACAGGGCAATCTCTGAAGCCACATCTGGACGACAAGGCCCCACATCGCTTCAGCTATGCTGGAATGATTTCAGGGCTCCTTTTAAACGAGAGCCCATAGCAGCCGCAGAAAACATTCCCTCTGTCGCCGTTGATACAGATGCCATTGAAAATGCCGCAAAACTGTTAAAGAATGCCAAGGCACCGATGATTTTTGTCGGAAGCGGTGCACAACATGCGGGTCTTCCGATCAATCAACTCGCAGAACTGCTCGAAGCCCCAGTAGTTGGTTTTCGGGGTGGTCGAGGTATTGTGGGTGATGACAAGGAGATGTCCCTAAATATGGCGGCGGCACGTAAATTATGGCCTGAAACGGATGTTATAATTGGCATCGGAACACGTTTAGAAATTCCCTATATGCGTTGGGGGAATTTCATGAAATATATCCGAAAAATAGACGGTAAAAAACTTATCCGCCTTGATATTGATGCACGGGAAATGGATCGTCTTGATACGGATGTGGGAATCATAGCCGATGCTAAGGCAGGCACTCTTGAATTAATCAATGCTCTGATGAAAAAAGTCTCCCCGCCATCAGGAAGACGGCAAAGAATAACACAAGTTAAGGCAGAATCCTTAAAAGACATTCAGGAAATTCAGCCACAAGTAGATTATCTTAATGTCATCAGAAATATATTACCAAGAGACGGCTTTCTGGTTGATGAGGTGTGTCAGGTTGGCTTTGCGACCCCCTATGCCTTTGATGTTTATGAACCAAGGACTTTTGTGAGCTGTGGCTATCAGGGCAATCTGGGCTTTGGCTTCCCGACCGCTCTTGGGGTTAAGGTCGCAAACCCTGACAAGGTCGTTGTCTCCATTGCTGGTGATGGAGGCTTTATGTTTGGCCTACAAGAACTTGCCACCGCCGCCCAATATAATATCCCTGTGGTTACCATTGTTTTTAACAATTCGGCCTTTGGCAATGTCCGCCGGGATCAACAACAGCAATATCAAGGCCACCTTATTGGATCAGATTTAAAAAATCCAGATTTCATCAAACTTGCCGATAGTTTTGGCCTTAAAGGATATCGTGTCAAAAGCCCAGCAGAGTTAAAACCTGCATTGGAAAAGGCCATAATGCTGAATGAACCTGTCCTGATTGAGGTTGTCATGGAAAGAGGCAGCGAGGCTTCTCCTTGGAAATATCTCATATAATCATTATAAGAATTTATGACGTGATATTCGTCTTAAAAACAAAAAGCCAGACACGAGGTCTAGCTCTTGGTTTAATGGCGGAGAGGAAGGGATTCGAACCCTCGATACAGTTACCCGTATAACACCTTAGCAGGGTGCCGCTTTCGACCACTCAGCCACCTCTCCGCCGCCGTTTTTAGTTAGTAAAGGCAGCACTGTCAAAGGATTTTTGAATAAAAATGAGAAAGTGGCGGAATTGCACCATATTATATAATTATACTTGCGATAAAGGCTCATAGACCATAAATGTACCACAAGAAATTTTTATTTTTCTATCGGTAAATAAATTTACAAATCAATGGGTTGCCATCCATTCCCGTGCCATGCGTTGTGCAACAGAAATTTCACTATTTGACATGTCTTCTGCAATTTCGGCACGATCAATCTGCGCATTCTTCATGCCGTATATAGCCGCCAAATTAAACCATTTATGGGCTTCTATATAATTCTGATCAACGCCTTGCCCCGTAGAATAGATCAAGCCTAAATCATAAAATGCTTCTTTAGCTCCAGATTCAGCCTGCACAATACGATCTTCTATATATGAAAAATCAACTTGTCCCATTATATTACTCCTTGTCCCTATTTTCTAATTAAAATTACTAAACATATTATTTGTCTATGCATAGAGAGTGCGACAATTTTAGTAAATTAATAGTTAACGACAATAAATAAATTATAACTAATTGATTTTACTTAATATTTTATCCACGCAGAGATAATTATTAATAACAATTTTCTCTGCGTGTTAACTATATATATGCTTATTCTGGCATATGTTTATTGAGTTCTTCTTCGGCTTTGTCTTGGACTTCATCCATGGCATCAGCACCTTCTTCTTTCATGCTATCCATCATTTCATCCGCTTTTTCTTCAACAGCGTCCACAGCCTCATCCATGACTGTGGGTTCAGCCATTCCCTCAGCATCCGCAGCAGGTTCTTCTACTACAGAAGCGGCAGGTGTAGCTGATTTATCTTCCCCACAAGCAGAAAGCCCAAAGGCCGCAACCAATGATACTGAAGATATTAACATAATTTTTTTTAATTCAATTATAGACATATTTTACCCCTACCTCATAATATTGTGAAAAAAGATACATCGTATATCTTTCAATCAGCATATTACAATATATGCAAACCAATAGCAAATAGATGTAGCAAAAGAAAAGGCTGGAAAACCCAGCCTCTTGCAAAACAATCCCTCTCAACAACTTTATAGATCAAGTTTTGACCTCAAAAGCTGATTTACCACTTGAGGGTTGGCCTTACCTTGGGTTTTTTTCATGGTCTGTCCCACAAAAAAACCAAATAATTTATCTTTTCCGCCGCGATACATCTCAACTTCACTTTGATTCTCGGCAAGAACTTGATCAATTATACTTTCTATGGCACCCGTATCAGACACCTGCTTCAAGCCCTTTTCTTCCACAATTTTTTCTGGGCCATGACCAGTTTCCAGCATGATCTCAAAAACGTCCTTGGCAATTCTGCCTGATATTGTCCCATCAATCTGAAGTGCAAGAAGTTCTGCCCCATCCAAAACCGTAATCGGGCTATCAGTAATGGTCTTACCGGCTTTTTTCAGAGCACCAAACAAATCCCCAATAACCCAATTTGCGGCTTGCGTGGCAAAAACCTTCTTTTCCTTTCCTGTTTTTTTCTCTAAGGCATTAAGAAGTTCTTCAAAATAATCAGCATTTTCCTTTTCCGCAACCAATACGGCGGCATTATATTCTGTTATACCCAGATCATGAATAAACCGCCGCCTCTTTACATCAGGTAATTCTGGTAATTTTTTTGCTAAATCATCCACAAATTCCTGACTAAATTCCAAAGGAAGTAGGTCAGGGTCTGGAAAATAACGATAATCATGTGCCTCTTCCTTGGACCGCAGGCCACTTGTGGTACCCGTTGCTGGATCGAACTGACGGGTTTCTTGAAAAATAACACCACCATCTTCCAAAATATCAATCTGGCGTCTTGTTTCAAATTCAATAACTTGCATCATAAAACGCACAGAGTTGACATTTTTTGTTTCCGTACGGGTACCAAATTCCGCACCAGGACGACGCACTGAAACATTGACGTCCGCCCGCATAGACCCCTGATCCATATTACCGTCACAAGTTCCCGCATAGCGTACTAGCGTGCGTATCTTGCGGAAATAGGCACCCGCCTCTTCGGCACTGCGCATATCGGGTTTGGAAACGATTTCCATCAGAGCAACCCCAGACCGATTCAAATCCACATAAGTTTGGGTTGGATGCTGATCATGCATAGATTTTCCTGCATCCTGCTCCAGATGCAGACGTTCCACACCAATGGTCTTTGTCGTGCCATCTTCCAAATCAACAACAATCTCTCCCTCGCCTACGATTGGGTCTTTAAACTGGGAAATCTGGTAGCCTTGTGGCAAATCCGCATAAAAATAATTCTTACGGTCAAATACTGAGCGTAAGTTAATCTTACAACCCATAGCAAGACCTGTCCTGATCGCCTGACGGATACATTCCTCGTTGATCACGGGCAACATACCCGGCATAGCGCTACAGACAAAACTCACTTGTGTATTTGGCTCAGAGCCGAATTTTGTGGATGAGCCAGAGAATAATTTTGATTCTGATAATACCTGCGCATGAATTTCAAGCCCGATAACAACTTCCCAGTCACCGGTCGCTCCTTGAATATATTTTGGAACAAAGTTTGTCATGATTTTGCTCCCCACCATATTTTTGGTTTTGCCGTAAAATGCGCCGCATGTTCCATAACCTGCCCCACCCGAAGCACTGTTTCCTCATCAAAGGCTTGTCCTATGAGTTGTAATCCAAGAGGCATTTTTTCACGGCTTAATCCAGCCGGAACCGAAATCGCTGGTAATCCTGCGAGACTTGCCGGAACGGTAAAGACATCATTTAAATACATCGCAATAGGATCATTCATTTTTTCACCCAAGGCAAAGGCGGCACTGGGTGCCGTGGGCGTCAATATAACATCAACCTTTTCGTAGGCCTTGGCAAAATCTTGCGCAATAAGCGTGCGTACTTTTTGAGCCTTCAGATAATAGGCATCATAATATCCCGCCGACAACACGTAAGTTCCAATCAATATACGACGTCTTACTTCGGCACCGAAACCCTCCCTACGGGTATTTTTATACATATCATCAAGGCTATTGCCTTCAACTCTAAGACCATATTTCACCCCGTCATAACGGGCAAGGTTGGACGATGCCTCGGCTGGCGCCACAATATAATAAGTGGGCAAGGCATATTTGGTATGCGGCAGGCTAATGTCAATAATTTCTGCCCCCGCAGCCTTCATCCATTCAATGCCCTGTTGCCAAAGTTTTTCAATCTCTTCTGGCATGCCGTCCATACGATATTCTTTAGGAATACCAATCTTCATACCCCGAATATCACCCGTTAGAGCATGTTCATAATTAGGAACAATCCGTTTAACCGATGTACTGTCTTTTGCATCATGGCTCGCCATACTTTCCATCATAATGGCAGCATCCCGCACGGTTTTAGTAATGGGTCCCGCTTGATCCAAGGAGGAAGCAAATGAAATCATCCCCCAACGAGAACACCGACCATAAGTGGGTTTAAGCCCCACAAGACCCGTAAAGGCCGCAGGTTGACGAATAGATCCGCCCGTATCGGTTCCTGTTGCCGCAAGTGCCATATCACCCGCAACAGCAGTCACAGATCCGCCTGATGAACCACCAGGGACATAATCCTTTGTCTCAAGACTTCCATCAGCCTTCACCGCACGCCAAGGACTTTTCACAGATCCATAATAACTGGTCTCATTGGATGATCCCATGGCAAATTCATCCATGTTGGTTTTACCCAACATGACAGCGCCATCTTGCCACAAGTTACTGGTAACGGTTGACTCATATCTTGGCTTAAATCCATTCAAAATATGGCTTGCCGAACAGCTATGCACATTTTTGGTACAAAAAAGGTCTTTAATAGCAATGGGAATTCCAGTCATACCTGTTGCGCTGCCAGCCTTGATACGCTTATCCGCCTCATCAGCCATCTCTAGCGCAATATCCGCAGTTTCCACAATATAGCTATTCAGCTCCCGTCCCTGTTCCATGGCCGTCAAATGCTGCTCAGTGAGTTCACGGGAAGTAAAATCGCCTTTGGATAATCCATCTCTGGCATCAGAAAGAGTGAGCTTTGTTAATTCTGTCATGCTCATATCCTATTCGATTACTTTGGGAACAGTGAAAAAGCCGTGTTCCGCATGGGGAGCATTGGCCAGAATATCGTCACGGTATCCACCGTCCGTAACCTTATCAGCCCGCCAAGGAAGATCAACCTCTACTACACTGGTCATGGGTGCAACACCGTCCGTATTTACTTCTGATAATTGTTCAATCCAGCTCAGGATATTATTCAATTCCCCAACCAATGGTTCAATTTCATCTTCTTTGACCGCAATACGAGCCAAATTTGCTATTTTAGCAACTGTTCTATTGTCTACAGACATTTTTCTGTCTTTCCCGTTATGTCATATTTTATTAGAAAAATGGTGCGCCCGACAGGATTCGAACCTGTGGCCTACGGATTAGAAATCCGTTGCTCTATCCTGCTGAGCTACGGGCGCCCTTGGTATTAACCTTATGTCTTGATTATCCTTGATAAGCGAAGGAATCAGCATAGGCCTTTATTTTTCTTTTTCGTATTTTGGGTTCCACAAGTTCAAATTCGATTTTATTGCGCTTGGCATAGGAAACGGCATCATCCTTAGAAGAAAAGGTCATGTGTATTTGGCTTTCCATATCAGATGAACCAGTCCAACCCATCAACGGGTCAAGTGTTTTTCCCTTTTCCGCCACAATTTCCAATACCCACGAATGGGTATTTTTCTTACCAGATTGCATTGCACTCTTAGTTGGACAATAAATACGAGCCGTCATGTTTTTCACCTAACATTCATCTGTATAAACATTCATAGTCTTGTATCCCAAAGATGATTTAAGGGAAAGTGAAAAATTTCCCTGATGTCTCTTTTCTCCAGTTCAAACCTTCTAGAACAAAAAAAGCCACCTAGAGCATACCCATAAGTGGCTTATTGTTATATCAGTCGATTTAATGGTCGGGGAGACAAGATTCGAACTTGCGACCCCCTGTACCCAAAACAGGTGCGCTACCAGGCTGCGCCACTCCCCGACTTAATTGAATCAACGTGCTAGGCTTAATACAAGAAGCGCATCCCAAGGGCAAGTGCATTTATGCACTATCCGCATATTTTTTGAAATTTATATATAGACCATATTATTTTTGAAAGACTGGATAGATTATTTTATCCCCTATTTTAATATTTTTCAGATCCGTAATCCCCGCATTAAGCTCTAACACAGAACTCACAAGTTTTTGAGGCGATATAATATCAAGAGACTCTGGCGTGGTGGATTTGGCGATATAAACAATCACTCCGTTGCTATCCATAAAAATGATATCAAGGGATATATAGGTATTTTTCATCCACATAGCAACGTCTTGACTGCCCTCAAAAAGAAACAGCATGCCACTTGTTTGGGGCATTTCACGCCTAAACATAAGTCCTTGTGCTCTTGCACTATAGCTTTTTGCCACTTCAACATTGAATCGATATTCACGCCCTCCTGATGCAATAGCCAGTTGAGAATGTTCAAAAATTTCAGAATTTTCTATCGCTAATTTTTCTGTGGCAAAGGACACGTGGCAAAATACCATACCTGTACATAACATATGCAGAATAAGGAAAAAACCAATCCTATAACGATGTTTTAAAGGCAAGATTTTACCCATCTTTAATCATGGATTCTGTCAGACTAAAGCCGAAGAGACTTAACAATCAATCCACGCTCCCCGTTCTCCACAACAACAGAGACATGCTGACCCGGAACCAAATGATCAATATTATATTTACGTAACAATTCCATATGGACAAAGATATCCTGCCCACCGTCTCCACAGTTGACAAATCCATATCCTCTAATTCTATTGAACCATTTAACGGTTGCGGCAATAAATTCAGAATTATCTTCGCTAGAATCTATAATATATGTTTGATTAGACTCAATATCCACACCAACCGCTGTTGAAAGATCATACTCAAGAATTTTTACGGCTTGGCGCCCCTTAGGTCTATCGGCGCATAAACATTTCACAGATGCGCCTTCTGGCAACATACGCCGACCAATATCTTTAAGGATTGAAAAATGAACCAGAATATCGCCGTTATCATCATTGGGGGCAATGAACCCATAGCCTTTTGCACAATCAAACCACTTGATGGCGCCATCAACTTCGTCAAAATGATTTATACTATTACTCACAGACGACACTAAACACCCTCCCCTAGTTGATCAGCCGCTTAATTATTTATCTCATGACCAAGATAATAACTATTAACTAAATTATTATCTCACGTTATTTTTCATGAGAAACCATTACTTTCGCATTTCCTAACATACTAACATATAAATACAAATTAACCAAGTTCTAGTTATGATACAAACACGGCATTCTTAATTTTCTAATATAGTTAATTTAATCGAATAAAAACCAAACTCAAGATATATTTTAAGTTGATCTATATTATATACAAACAGCTTATAATAATTAAGTCATAAAAAACTCAATGAGACATTTCCTCGGCTTTACTATTATTCATTTGAGATTCTGAATAATGCGTCAACACACCACTCTCATACATCATATCCGTTGCGGGCGTTAATAGTGTTGCAACAGTTATATATCCTGTAATAGACATGATAATTGTATAGGGCAGAGCCATCACAACCATCTTCATATAGGACAGACGAATCAATGGTGCCAAGGCCGACGTTAACAAGAAAAGAAAAGCAGCCTGACCATTTGGCGTTGCAACCGATGGAATATTAGTTCCTGTATTAATGGCAACCGCCATTAGTTCAAACACCTTGCGGTCAATAACGCCGTTTTCAAATGCCTTCAAGGCTTCTGAGATATAGACCGTTCCCACAAAGACATTATCACTGACAGCAGACAAGACGCCATTGGCAATATAAAAACCCGTAATCTGTTCCGTTCCTTTAAGAGTAAGAACATAACGGATCACACCACCAAAAAGATCCTGATTGTCAATCACCGCAACAACAGAAAAGAAAACCACAAGAAGCGCCGTAAACGGAAGTGCTTCCTCAAATGCTTTACCAATTTGGTGCTCTTCTGTTACCCCCGTAAAGGTCGTCAACAACACAATAATAGAAAGCCCAATAAGTCCAACAGCCGCAAGATGAAACATTAATGCAAACACAAGCCATAGGGCAACCACAACCTGCGCTATCAGTGATGCCTTTTCTTTATAATTCCGCTTAGCACTTTCCTCGGCGTCAAATTCTTCCAATATACGACGCACAGTGTCTGGAAGTGAGGCACCATAGCCAAATATTTTTTTCTTCTCTAATATAATACAAGTGACAAGCCCAACAATCAATACAGGCAATGTTACGGGAGACATACGCAAAAAGAACTCGACAAAATCCCAACCAGCTCTGCCCCCAATAATAACATTCTGCGGCTCTCCCACAAGCGTACAAGCTCCTCCTAAGGCCGTACCTACCAAGGCATGCATCACAAGACTGCACAGGAATGATCTAAATTGATCAAGATCCTCTCTGTGAAGGTCGCCAACATGATCATCATTAGAATGGTCATGGGCATAATCTCCCCATTCCCCTGATGCGGCCTTATGATAGATACTATAAAAACCAACAGCTATCGTGATAATGACTGCTGTGACCGTCAAGGCATCCAAAAAGGCAGATAACACAGCTGCAATCAAACAAAAAAGGAATGATAATGTAACTTTTGATTTGACGTTTAAAAGTACCCTAGTAAAAACAAACATCAACAGTTTTTGCATAAAATAAATGCCCGCCACCATAAAAACCAAAAGTAAAATTACTTCCATGCCTAATTCTACTTCATGTCTTACCAAGGCTGGCGAGGCTAGGTTCAGAAATATCGCCTCTAAGGCCAATAGTCCACCAGGTAATAAAGGGTAACATTTCAATGCCATCGCCAATGTGAAAATAAATTCAATCACCAACATCCAACCAACAATATATCCGCCATATTCATACCCTAATGCACTCAAAACAACAGGGTTCAAAATAAGAAATCCGATGATTGTAAGTTTATACCAGTCAGGCGAATGACCCATAAAATTTTTCACCATTCCGGACGTAATAGAATTTGCCATTAGATATACTATGCCTTTCTTAAAAAAAATATTTCAATGATATCTCTATCACTCTTCTAATTTATTGACCTGTCATACATTTAGAAAGACTTATAAATCAAGCAAAACAGGAAAAAATCGTAAGAATTAATAAAAAAGTAAAAACTTTGAATGACTTCAGATCATAAAAAAACCCGACATGAAGCCGGGTTTTTCTAAAATATCATTTCTATTGATTAGCCACTTACGGGAGAGGTAAACCAATTAAAGAATAGAATGAATATAATTGTGGAAATAACCAAAGTCAGCAACATGGCGGGAAGCCCTTTTTTCATCCATACACCAGGGGTAATGGCCATATCTGGATTGCCAGTTTCACGGGCAAGGCGTTCTGAAATTGTCACAATATAGACGTTCGCCGTTGATCCGATATGGGTACCGTTACCGCCCATACCAACACCGATTGCCAATGCCCACCACAAGGGTGAAACATTAATGCCTTGGGTTTCAAGACCAAGAATGATCGGAATCATAGCCGCCGTAAAGGGAATATTATCAATGGCCGCAGAAAGAACGGCGGCAATCCACATCAGGGCAATAGTGGCTGTCAAAAGGTCATATTCCACAAGTGGCAAAATCTGTACGCCAAGATATTTCAAGAAATGGCTATGCTCAACACCACCGATCAACATAAAGAGCGACACGAAGAAAAGCAGCAACGACATTTCCACAGTTTCCAAAGTGGCATCAATTTCAATTTGACGACTGACAAAGAAAAGCAACGTCAGACCCAAGGCCGATACCATCCATGGTTCCCAACCAATGGCACTATGGAACACAAATAAAACAACCATAAGACCAAGGATTGCAACCGCTGAATACCATGTTCTCTTATTTTTAATAGGAATTTGTTCAAGTTCCTGCCACGGATGCGCCTTTACGGCCAATTCCTTTTTAAAGAGGAATTTAAGCAATACAAGTACCGCTATCCACGCAAAAATCACGGGAGGTCCCATATGAATAATAAAGGTATTAAACGAAATCCCTGCCGCTGAACCAATCATAAGGTTAGGGGGGTCACCCACAAGAGTTGCCACACCGCCCGTATCAGAAAGGAGTGCCGCCGCCATAAGATAGGGAATAGGGGAAATGGCAAGCGTTCTTGCAATCAGAATAATAAGTGGGCCGAAAATAACCACGGTCGTCACGTTATCGAGAAGCAAACTGATGAACGTAACCGCGGTTCCGATCAATATCAGCATAAGATACAGCTTGCCTTTACTGAAGCGAGCAAGGCTTACCGCCAGATTCTGAAAACCGCCCGTTGGAATCATGATGGAAACTATGGTCATCATACAACCCAACAAGAATATTACATTCCAGTCAACAGCCTCAATGGCCTGTTCCACATTATAAAAATCATATTTCATCCCCACCAATAACATAGCACCCGCCCCAAGCATGGCAAATTTGGCGCGGTGAAATCCGTGAAGATGTTCTGTAAAAATACCGATGAATGTAGCAGCGAGAATGATCGCCGATATCTGCATTTTTGTATCAAATACTAAGTCTTCCATTATAATCAACTCTTTATTAATATTGTTTGGTGATAATATTAGAATGCTACTCAATAGTTGAGCATTAATTCAATATAATTCCAAATTAATTTTACGTGCAACCTAATTTTTAAAGACCTAAAATATGCGCTCTAAAATTTTGATCTGATATCATCATATTTGATATATTATATGAAAACTAGACAGAAATAAAAAAATATACTAGTCGTATAGTTATGATTGATAACCTTTACCAAAAAGCCATTTTAAAACAGGCAGCAGCGGCTGTCGGCCATGGCATTCTTGATAATTTTGACCGAAAACACATTACCCATAACCCCCTATGTGGCGATAAGATTACGGTATATCTCAAGCTAGATGGAGATAAAATATCGCACTTCTCCCATGAAACAAAGGCCTGCGTCCTCTGTCAGGCAACAGCATCCATCCTAGGCCAATGCGCCATGGGGGAAACAGAACAAAGCCTTCGGATCATCCATGAAGAATTTAAAAAAAATTTAGCGGAAAAAAATCTGGTTGATAAAAAATGGCCGAAGGATAAATGGAATCTGCTTAATATTTTTCAACCTGTCTCAGAGCATAAAAATCGCCACACCTGCCTCACACTCCCATTTGAAGGCATTTTTCATGCTTTGAACTCAGAAGATACATGACACAATAGGCAATCCGCATCATCACTTCTATATCCATATATCTTTAACTCAATATTGCATTTAATTCGCATTAAAGTTATATTGCCACCAAATAATTAAGTCATCAAATCTTTAAAATTAAGAGAGAAAAATGGAAAACACCGCACAAGAATATAAAGATATGGTTGTCGAAATAGCCATGAACCATGGGCTGAATATTATTGGTGCCATACTAATCCTTATTATTGGTTGGACTTTTGCAGGATGGGCAAAAAAATTCGTTGCAAAAATACTTGGCAAAAGCAAAAAAATTGACATTACTTTGACCTTTTTTCTGTCAAGCGCCATTCGCTATGTAATTCTGATTTTTACCATTATTGCGGTTCTCGGTAAATTCGGCGTGGAAACCGCAAGTTTGATCGCAATACTTGGTGCCGCATCACTTGCCATTGGTCTTGCCCTTCAGGGTACCTTAAGCAATGTTGCCGCCGGTGTTATGTTATTAATTTTCCGCCCCTTCAAGGTTAGTGATTTTATAAATGCTGCGGGTCATGCGGGCACGGTTAAGGCTCTTGGTCTATTTGTCACAGAAATGGCTACGGGTGATAATGTACAAATTATTATCCCCAACAGCCAAATATGGGGATCATCCATTCAAAATTTTTCAGCCCATGCCACCCGTCGTGTTGATTTGGTCATTGGCATCGGATATGACGATGATATTGACAAGGCCATAACAGAAATTAACAATGTTATTAATGCCGACGACCGAGCCTTAAAATCACCGGAAGTTTCTGTGTTCGTTGGTGAACTGGCCGATAGCTCGGTCAATATTGTGATCCGAGTATGGACAGAAAATGCAAACTACTGGCCCCTAAAGGCAGCACTGACTAAAAACATAAAACATAAATTTGATGAAAAATCCATTAATATCCCTTACCCACAAAGGGATATTCATGTAAAAAAGGATCTGTAAATCTATCGACCCTGATTACGCCAGTTCTTTATGGTATCAGCAATAAAGTCATCATTTTCAATTTCTTTCTGCCAATCTTCTGAATATTCAGGATTATCACCAGAGGGGCGTTTATGATCATCCAATTTGTCGAGCAAAACACGGGTAGGTGCCGTAACCCCCTCTCCCACCACAAGGGCTTCACGATTTTGCAAAGAAGATAAGGCCGCAAGCGTTCCTTTGTTGCCCTCTGGCATCACATGCTCGACAAATTTTTGATCCCGTTCATTATTCATACGCATGGCAAAAATTGTGCCGCATTGTGACAGAGCCGATTCTGAAACATCAGCGGGTCTTTGTGACACAAGCCCAAGTGACACTCCGTATTTCCGCCCCTCTTTAGCAATACGCTCGATCGCCTTACGGGCCGAATTAAAAGCGGTATTTTCAGATGTTGGCACATATCTATGGGCCTCTTCACAAACCAATAAAATGGGGCGTGAATTTTCACCTTTGCTCCATACGGCAAAGTCAAAAACAAGACGACTAATCATAGAAACCACAACATTAACAATCTCAGAGGGTACTCCCGATAAGTCAATGGTTGCGACTGGCTTGCCTGCAACAGGGAAGCGCAATAAACTTTTAATGACATCTTTTAAATTATCATGAGCCAGCAGGCCCGAGAACATAAAAGAAAAGCGCACATCCCGCCGTAATTCTTCAATTTTTGTCTTTAGTCTCAGAAATGGTGTTAATTTTTCTGGATTGTTTAACATACCCATATTTTTATCTAAATATTCCGATAAAAATGACAATTTATAAGGAATCGGAGAATTCACTGTTATTTTTTCTGTCTGTAAATTACTGGCGGCATCAACACGTGCGGCATAGATACAGCGCCTTAAAATGTCTATTTCAACCTCTCGCTCAAGAGAAAGTTTTTTACCAATGAACATTTCAACATGCTCTTCAAAATTCATCATCCAATAAGGCAGTCGAAGATTAGCAATACTAAAATGTTCCCCGCAATCTTCAAAGGCAGATTTATATTCATTATGGGGATCAAGAATAATAATATGTCCATTGGGCATTCTTTCCACAAGACGATGAATAATCAAGGCCACCGTACATGATTTACCCGTTCCCGTACTGCCAAGAACGGCAAAATGTTTACCCAGCATACTATCGGTTTTAATGCAAACTGGTGTGACATGTTGTGGAAAAACCGTGCCAATATGGAAATGATGAATGTCATTTGCACCAAAAATTGATTCAAGATCATCCATTGACACTTCATAAACAGATTGGCCGGGAACAGGAAAATCCTTAATACCACGTTCAAAGCTTATTCCTGTTGGCGTATAGGGTGCCCTAATACCCTGCCCTAAATAATCAAGATGCATTAAAACATGCTGCACGGGCCCAACACTTTCTTCCTGTCTTGAAATTTCCCGTACCGTCGCAAAAACAAATCCTTTATTCACTTTAATTTTTATGATGGCCCCTATCTGTCCTGCGGGTAAATGGGATTGATCATCCGTGTCGCGTATTTTGTTCAAGGATTTTATATCACACAAAATAACAGCTTCCCGCCCGTTTACATAGGTTACAAAACCAATCTGCTCTGCCACATTTAAGGCGGTAGAATGAGATACCTTGTTCATTTTATTTTCTAGCATGGTTTCTTTTCAATATTGTCATTATTCATAAATTGCGGTACTATGTTTCTTATATTACTGCACTCTCCTTTATGGAGTGTTAAAAATTGTTATAATTTTTTCGTGAATTTATACGTTGTTCACGCGAGTATAATTATTTGTGAATTTTAAATTTTCTTTGTTATTGACATTCATGGCAATGACATATAATTTTCGCCCAAACTTTACGTATATTTTTAAAGATTAATATTATTTAGGCGAGAAATACCATGAAGGTCGTTAACTCATTAAAGTCATTAAAAAATCGTCACCGGGATTGCCGTTTGATCCGTCGTCGTGGACGTACCTATGTGATTAATAAAACCAACCCACGCTTTAAAGCGCGTCAGGGTTGATTATAAAATAATCATAAAATGCAATTCTCTGCTGACCTTGTGTCAGCAGTCAATAGGAGACCGTGCCTCCCCCCCAAGGGCACGGTCTTCTTCATTTCATGGAATATGAATAGCTCTAATATACAAAAGTTCAGCCAAAAATCAGGATAATCTTAGATCATTCCTGACCAAGGAAAAAATCTTCTCAAATTAATCAACAATCTATTCAACGTGATATTTCTGTATACGGGCAATTCTCAGAACATTTGTTTTTCCTGGTGATCCAAACGGCATGCCTGCTGTAATCACGATTCTATCTCTTTGTTTGGCAAAGTTATATTTGACGCAAATTTGACAAGCCTTATCAATCATATCTTGAAAATTGGTGGCATCCTTTGTGTGCACACTGTTCAACCCCCAAACAAGACTAAGCCTTCTGGCCGTATTTTGATTGGGTGTTAAAACCAAAAGGGGTGTTTTTGGACGTTCCCTTGCTGCCCGAAGTGCCGTTGAACCAGATGTAGTATAGGTTACAATGACACTTGCATTTAAGGTTGTCGCCACCTGTTTTGCCGCTGCACTTAACGCATCCGCGGAGGTCGGTTCAAGCCTTGTTTCTTCTTTGCTCTGAGCCTTACGATAGCTTGGTTCCTGTTCCACTTTACGGGCGATCCGATCCATAAAACTTACAGCCTCCACAGGATATTTTCCCGCAGCCGATTCTGCTGATAACATGATGGCATCCGTACCATCAAAAACGGCATTGGCCACATCCGACACCTCGGCCCGCGTTGGAACGGGGCTTGAAATCATGCTTTCCAACATCTGGGTTGCCACCACCACAGGTTTTCCAGCACGCCTTGCATGGCGAATGATTTTTTTCTGTTTTGCAGGAACTTCTTCCATAGGAAGCTCCACACCCATATCACCACGGGCAACCATAACCGCATCAGAAATTGCAATAATTTCATCCAAGGCATAAAGTGCTGCGGGCTTCTCTAACTTTGCGAGTACAGCAGCACGGTGGCCTATAATATCTTTTGCCTCCTGAACATCTTCGGGACGCTGAACAAAAGATATCCCAATCCAGTCAACACCAAGCTCCAAAACGAAAGTTAAATCTTTCTTATCTTTCTCTGTCAAGGCCGCTAAAGGCAAAATTACATTTGGCACATTCACCCCCTTGCGATTTGAAATAATGCCGCCAACGGTGACTTCTGTGATAATTTTTTTATCTTCTACTTTTTTAATATTCAGTCTGATCTTACCATCATCCAGCAGCAAATCCGTTCCCCGCTCTGCTGCTTGAAAAATTTCAGGATGAGGCAAACAAACTCTGGTCTTATCCCCAGCCTTACTGTCCATATCGAGCGTAAATTCATCTCCCCTAACGAGTTCTGCCTTGCCTTCAGAAAAGACGCCAACCCTTAATTTAGGTCCCTGAAGATCCGCCAAAATACCAATAGACCGCCCTGTTATACTTTCCACATCACGAATAGCCGCATGGATAGACGCAATTTCAGGATGGCTACCGTGGCTCATATTAATCCGAAAAACATCTGCGCCAGCATCTGACAGTTTTTTAATGATTTCCACGTCTGAACTGGATGGCCCAAGTGTTGCGATAATTCTTGTGCAACGTTGACGATGCATATTATTTTCCAATGCCTTAACTTTCCTGATAATCAATAAAAATATCTTTTAGCATACTAATTTATCATCATGAATATAATATTACAGGAAAAGGGACTTAATCTTGTAATTTTAAAAGAAAGCACATGATGGATTGCCTTTTGATTTACTTCTTCATTATAGTCCTTATCATGCAGACATAACGGGAAAAAATATTACAGGGTTAAATGATAGAAAAAACTAAAAATATGGTCATAGACTATGGCCCAAATCATGCCTATGAAGTTCTTAATGATCATGGAAAGGCTGATATCATTCTGATCTGTGAACATGCCAGCAACTATATTCCGCCAGAATATAACAATCTGGGTCTAAGTCATGATTTTTTGACCCAACATATTGCATGGGATATTGGGATGGAGCAACTCACCCGCCAATTATCCGCAAGACTTAATGCCCCTGCTATAATTGCCACATTCTCACGTTTGCTCATTGATCCTAACCGTGAAGAAGATCATGCAACGCTTATCCCTTCTGTAAGTGATCAAATAATCATTCCAGGCAACCAAAATATTACTATGCAAGAAAGAGAAAGACGAAGAAATATATATTATCATCCCTTCCACGACCGGATAGAGGAATTAGTGCGGGATAAATTAAATATTCATCATGCCCCGCTTGTCTGTGGCATGCATAGCTTTACCCCTATCATGAATGGCTTTTCAAGGCCTTGGCAGGTGGGTATGTTGTGGAACAAGGATCCTCGTCTCGCCAAAGCCTTACAGCAAAGGCTCTCAGCTCGGGGGTATCATGTGGGGGATAACGAACCCTATTCTGGCCGTGATTTGTTTTTCACCATGAACCGCCATGGTCATAACCACGGCATTCCCCATGTCACCATCGAAATTCGCCAGGATGACGTTTCCGAGCCAAAGGCCATTGAAAAATGGACGGATATTTTGGCTGAAGACCTTATGACTATTGCCCAAGACCAAAGCATCAGAACCGTAAAAAAATATTAACAAAAGGAGACAAAATATGGACAGCAAAAGCCGCATTGAAATAGAGGCCATGGCCTTTAGAAAGCTCTTATCCCATCTTGCTAAACGCACCGATGCTCAGAATATTGATCTTATGGGGCTTGCGGGATTTTGCCGAAATTGCCTTGCAAACTGGTATCAAGACGCCGCAAAAGAAAAAGGAATATCTTTGGATAAACAACAGGCCCGTGAAATTATATACGGCATGCCATATGATGAGTGGGTAAAAAAACACCAAACCGATGCCACAGAAGAACAGATGAAAAAAATGGAAGAAAGTTTGAAAAAAAATAAGACTTTGTAATTTTAAGCTTTCCAGTTGCCAAGCTTGACCGACACGGATATTGTGCAGAAAATTTTAATCAGGAGAAAATTTTTATGACCGATGTAGGTGGTATCGCACAGGATGTGTTGCGTTCATTTGTGGAACGAATCGAAAGATTAGAAGAAGAAAAGAAAAATATGGCCGATGACATTAAAGATGTCTATTCAGAGGCCAAATCATCAGGCTTTGATGTAAAAATATTGCGCCAAATCGTCAGAATGCGAAAAATGGAAGACCACGAAAGACAAGAACGCGAGGCGCTCATTGATCTATATGCTCATGCGC
>JAIOYI010000016.1 GCA_021741205.1 Emcibacter sp. | reverse complement strand
CTCCCGCAGCATGGCCAAAACGACTTTGGTTTTAAATCCCGCCGGATAATTCTTGCGTGTTTTACTCATTCAAATGATCCTTCCTTGATCAAAATAGTAGCTTAACACACTGTCCGATTTTCTGGGACCACCTCTCTACTTCTTGCTTCCCTTTGCAGCCTAATTTCCGCATTTCAGTGCAAATATTGAAATTGCGGCTGCGCGAATTGGTATCCTCTGGCCGCATCCAGCGCCGCGGTAAAGTGCGGGCGACTTGGTATAGTTTGGTTTAAAATTTTTCTAAATAGCTTTTATGTTGCATGACAATAAAAACTCATAAGTTTCATCATAAAATTTTGGTGAGCGTGTATGATCTCTTTCATCACCTTTGGGAATGAATATAACCATACCCTGGCGCGCCCTTGTAAGTAATACTCTGTATGCGTTAGCCAAATAAACTTGGCGATACGGATCATTTACATTTTGCCATTTAGTGCCGCTGAAATTATAGAGGCTCCAGGTGTTTTTTTCTCTGCGTAAATTTGCATCCCAACACATACCAATCCAATCAAGCTCCAACCCCTGAATATCAAATTCTGTTGCCACATCTTCTAAATAATAGGAAGAGCGTATATCTTCTTTGCCATTCAAAAACCAATTAACCGGATCAATTTCAGCCTTAACGTTTATGCCTTCCGGCTTAAGTCGAATAGCTCCTGAGGATGCAACAAGCCCTAAACGTTCTGTACCTCTGGCATGCTGTCTTAACCACTCTCTAGTTTTATTTATGTCTCTTGTGATAACTAAGGGGTAATCATTTAAATGCGTATGGAGCTCTTTTGCTTTGATAGCATCCCCATCAATAATAGCCCCGACAAAATCAGATAACTTTTCTGCACGGTAAGAACGTATAGAAACGGCTAAGTGCAATGCTTCCTTTTCTGTCGCGTTAAGCTCATCAAGCTTGGCACCTAAATCTTGCCCCCAGTTATAATTTTTATTGGCAAGCTGTTCTGAATGGTAAACATCCCAGTGCTTAAATCTTTTTTTAAGAGCATCAAACCATTCAACTAGCCCCGCCTCACCAGTATTAATTTCTTGTCCTCCACCGACAAGGCAAACAATTGTGCACCAATCTTTTCTACGATCCATGACGCTAATTAAAAATTCAGGTTCAGACATATCGAAATTAGCGACACCCTTTTTACTCTCCATGAATTTCTGGGCTTGTGCTTGGTTCCAAGCCCTCTGTGCTTCATCAAAAACAACGACGTGCTCCGTTGGGGCCTCTGACGACCTAAGACCCTCATCTCTGAAATGGTGAATGTTCTGAATGAAGGCACTAACTTTCTGTGTTGCTTCCTTTTTAGATAGTTTCTTTCCAATGGCTTTTGTTCGTTCAACTTCATCTCTGGCTAAAGCTTCTCTTAAAACAGCGACCAAAGGCCCATTGCCGGATAAGAACACGGCATGTTCTTCTGATCCACCTGCTTTACGTGTTGATATATTTAAGCCTGCCAAAGTTTTGCCTGCTCCTGGGACACCTGTAACAAAGCAGATTGATTTTCGTTCATATTTTTTTGAGTGCTCAATAATATTCGATATGCAATCAGCCGTATGTGTCAGATTCCTAGCTCCAGCATCAGAACGAGAAATTTCCTCTACTGAGTGTCCTTGATAAAGCGCTTGAGCTGCCTCAACAATAGTAGGCGTAGGCTTGTATCCACTTTCTGCCCATAATTCATTATCAAAACTGTCTTGACCATTGTCCAAGAGTCCATGCGCCGCCGAAGCGCATTGATTTAGGCCACGAATATCCGATATAGCGTTTGTGATTATTACCGATAAGTCATTACCATTAGAAAGTAATGGCACAGCTATTTTATCTTGATACCAGGTGATTTCATTAGGCTCTGCAGGTGCTTCAGTTGAAACAAGGATAGGCACAATATATTTATGATGACTACTTTCGTGAAAATTTTTTAAATCAAGCGCATAATCAAGGGCCTGATCTTTAGCATGTCTGTCGTAGCTGTATGATCCTGTTTTATATTCCAGAACGAACACAACACCATTTATCAAAAGAAGGACATCAACCCGCTTTCCCATTCTAGGAATACAAAATTCAAAAAATATTTCACCACTTTGAAATTCTTGCAATTGTCTCTTCAGGTTTTCAATCTGCGTAACCCATGCATTCTTTTGCGAAATATCCAGGTTAAAATGATTGTTGTTTGCGATCTCACCAAGAATTTTTTCTTTGGCATCATCTAAAAAAATTGAAATATTATTTTGATAGTAAGCGCGCTTCATAAAAAACACTGTACCATTCCTATTATGCCCAGCACAAGTTAATATCCATGAAACGTATAACGCTAAACTTCGTCTGAGTGGCTTTGTCACACAACAGCTTTCAAGACGATATAATTCATTGGTTGAAGGAGCAATATTTTGGGGTTAGAGTCGATTGATTTCCTAAACTGTCCGTAAAATATATGATTGTGCGGATCACAAAGGTAACCAATGACCTCAGAGTGAATTGAATATATAGCCAGCTATTTAAAAATTTCTTGTATATGATTTATTTCTTTTGCGTTGCAACGCTAACCCGTTGGTAGGCAGTAAGAATGTGAGTTTGCATGATGGCATCGCACCAATCGCCATTACGGGATTCTAAGGCCTCAATAAGTTCGAGATGGTGAGCATTGCTGCGTAACAAATCCGCTGGGGTATAATTTTTGGCGGTTTGATAGACTATTGGTGGAGATAGCAATCTTGAAACGGATTGTTTTATGACTTCACTTTTTGTGGCGTCAAGTATGGTGTTGTGGAATGTTTTATTGGCCGCAATGAATGTTTCCACATTAAATTTAGCATCATTTTTCAACATATTATTGATAATTTCATATTGTGTTTTTAATATTTCGATTTGATCTTCTGTGATCAAAGCTGCCGCTCTGCGGGCGGCTAATCCTTCAGAAAGTGCCCGAAGTTTAAAAATGTCATTTATTTCTTGTGGTGACCAATTTGTCACATGTCCTCCCAAATGGGGTCTCATGACGACGTAATTTTCACTTGCCAACCTTTTAATTGCTTCTCGAACGGGGGTGCGTGAGACTCCGCATAATTCGACGAGAGGTTCTTCTCTCAGATGATCACCAGGTGCGAAATGTCCGTCAAGTACGGCTTTTCGAATGATGGCATAGGCTTTGTCAGCAGATTTACTCATGATCATATTGTCTATTCATATAAAATTTCTATTATTATAGTGATTACTGACTTTGTGTAAAAAGTTTTGATCTAGACATATTGAGAAGAAATGACGCGCCTAACTTTGGCGCGTCATCGTATTTTATCGTTTAAAATTCAACGCTTGCTTCTACTCCAAATCTACGCCGTGAACCAGGATGGTTGAAAGTGCCACCGAATTCAGGAGCCGGAATGACCTCTTCAAGGTATTTTTCATTGGTCAGGTTTGTGGCAAAGGCAGTTAAACTCCAATTTTCTCCCTTAACACCAAGACGTAAATCTACGGTATGGTATGCATTGCGGCGATCAACGGAATAATCGGCAATACCAAATGGAGCAGATGCAGGGCCAAAGACGCTAACCTCAAACAATGGCATAAATATTGTTGGACGCTGCCCTTCTTGTACCGTATGGAACCAGGTTTGCCCTGTGAATTGAGCATCAACACGACCAAAGAGAGATACGACATCTGTGATCGGATAATCAAAATCCGCTCCGATATTCAAGGTATAGTCGGGTGTATATGGTGATTTATTTCCCACCGTATCTGGACGGGAGCTGTTTTTCTTAATGTCACTATTGACGAAGTTTGCACCACCGTAAATACGGAAATTTTCGGTGATATGAGCCATTGCACCCAACTCTGCGCCATAAATGTCTACTTGGTCGATATTTGATACAACACGAAGCAATCCAAAAGGTCCAACAATGAATTCAAAGAATTGCATGTCAGATACCCTTGTATAGTAACCAGCGGCATTGAATTGTAACCGACCATCTAAGGCATTACCTTTAAAGCCAATCTCAAATGCATTGGACGTTTCTTTTTCGTAATTATCTTTGATCACCGGAAGGGGTACGCCCATTTCCGTTGCAAAAAGAGTGCCGCCTAGGCCGCCCTCTATCAGGCCATTAACAAAAATATCCACTGTGGCTTGAGAACCAGAGTTATTAAAGCCACCCGCCTTGAAGCCAACGCTCCAACTGGCAAAAAGTGTCAAATCATCTGTGGCATCATAGGTGACGGATAATTTAGGCTCTAACTGGGAGAATGTATTTTCTTTATCTGGAAGTGTGCCTGTTGAATTGATGAGGCTGCTCAGTCCTGGGTTAAGGGGATCATTAAATATACCATCAAAGTTCAGATCAATAACAGACTGTGTCGCATTAAAAGGAACTAAGCTTGATACTTTGCGGTTTTCATTATCATAACGTAATGCCAAAGATGTCTGCAAATCTTCATTCACATCATATTGGACTTCTCCAAAAAATGCAAATACTCGGCTGTCAAATTGGTCATGTGTAAGGGATGCTGTGGCATTTGGGCCACTAGCATGATATAGACCGCGCTGTACAGGATTTCCGCTATCGCGATTAACAGAAACACCAACTTCACGATCAATATTAAGGAAATATGCCCCAACCATCCACTGAAGTGGCTCATCCGTATCGGAGGCGAGACGAAGCTCGGCACTTATATCCTTCTGATTGCGCAGCTGTTCTTGTATGCCGTCACATGTTGTGGGGGTATAGGCGCCAAGGAAGGAACCAGAGAAATCAGGCGTAAATAAGATACCTACAGGCGATGTTCCAATGAATTGGGGTGGCAGAAGTTGTGTTCCCGCAGCATTTTGTTCTAATACGGACGCTTGGCAGGCGGCATCATTCGCAAAAAAACCAAAGGCAGCAGAAGCGCCATCAGACATCAAGTTATTTTTAATATCACTATAAAGCATCCAACCGGTTAAGATCATATCCCCTAGGTCATAATCAAATTTGGTTGAGAATTCGAAAGACTTCTGATCATTATCAGAGGGCACATTGGCTTGGAAAAGAAAGTCAAAGTCGTTGACATTCTGAAAAGCGGAAGGTGTGTCAGTGACTTCGGCATATACGGGAAGATTAAATGTGGAGTTGAAAATAATAGATGTGGCATCGACCTGCCCATACCGCATTTTCATGTCAATGCTGAGGTCTTCGCTAGCCTCCCAAACAAGACGTCCATTAACGTTATAGCTTTTGGACTTATCAACAATAGCAGAATTGCCTTGCAAACTATTGCGATAAAAACCATCTGTTTTGCGATAATCACCAGAAAGGCGGAAAAACAATTTATCCTCAACCAATGTACCCGTTGTGGAACCTTTGATAAGATATGTGTTATCTTCGGCAATGCTTGCCGTGGCTTTTGTCCGGCTTTCCCCGTTGGGTTTTTCTGTTGTAACTATGATGGCACCCGCTGCGGCATTGCGACCATAAATAGCCCCTTGGGGACCTTTAAATACCTCAATCTGGCTAAGGTCTGTATATTCTCGGTTAAAGGCTGCAGGATTGGTATATAGCACCCCATCAAGGATATAGGCAAAGCTGTTCTCGGCATCACGTGCACCATTGATACCACGAATATTGACTTGGGTGTCGCCGGCTTCAGCGGCATTCACCATGGAAACCCCCGGCGTAAGCTTAATAAAATCTTCTGCACGTTGAACACCCGCACTTTCCAAAGTCGTTTGGGTAAGAGCCGTGACGGTTCCTGGTACATCTGATAGATTTTCAGATTTGCGGCGGGCTGTTACAATAACTTCTTCTATGGTAAATGTTGTTTTTTCTTGGGCTTTTACGGGCATAGTTCCTATAGTAAGGCAGCTTGCCGTTGATAATAATAAGATTGTTATATTTGGGTATTTCATTTCTTCCTCCGTTGGCTTGTATTCATAATAGGGTGAGCGTTTCTTTAAGGGATAAAACATCGGCATATTTTTTGTGCATATCAAAAAGGTTGGCTTGGTGGGCGGATGGGTTGCGGTCGCCTACGGCTTCACGGGGGACGACTACTTTATAATTATATTGTAAAGCATCGACAACCGTGGCACGCACACAGCCCGACGTTGTCAGGCCAGTGATCACAAGAGAATCTACGCCGAAAGAGCGCAAATAATTATCAAGATCTGTGCGAAAAAATGCACTTGCCCATTGTTTTTCAATGATAATTTCATTGGATTGTCTATTTAATCGTGGGTCAATTTTAATCCATATTGATTCAGGGGTTAATGTATTTAATGCGGGAAGCTTATCCCTAAAAACGCGCGCTTGATCTTGCGAACTATACACTACAGTTGTAAAAAAAATAGGCCGCTCTTTCTTACGAAAGGCCGTTAATAACTTTAAGTTCGCTGCAACAACATCAGGGCAATCAATGCCAAGAGGACAGTCGGGATCGGTGAAGCCGTTAATAACGTCAACAACAATAAGGGCAGGCTTTTCGCCTAATTTAAGGGTGTGTCGTTCTAGATCCATATCAAGGCTCCTTATCCTCCCTACGACCAACGCGGTGGTGTTGGGGCTTCTAGCCCTGTATCCGACAGGCAATTTTCACGCAAACTTTGCATGTCGGGGCCGAAATTAAAAATGCCTTCGGGTCTGTTCTTAGCCATTTCTACACGGCGCATTTGGGTTTCTTTTTGATTAACGGAATAATCATTTTCTACTTTGACGCCATAATTTTCAAAGGCACCCGCCGCCGTTACCAAGCCTTGCTTTACTTCAAGAGCAATAAGCTCGCTATCACGTTCGAGTGGATTGCCCCAACCACCACCGCCCCATGTGATATAGTCGAGTTGATCACCTGTAAAAACCTCTACGCCGTCGCATTTGGCGGGTAAAACTGTCTTAGATCCATCTTTGCGTCTTAAAATTTTGCGTGATCTAGCGCCTGGCTCACCACCATTTACCCCCCACGGATGGGTATACCAACGATCATCATGGATAGAGATTACGCCCGAATTTAAGAATTCATATGTCATCAAAATACCATTTCCTCCACGATAGAAGCCCGCCCCGCCACTGTCGGCAAGTGATGTATAGTGTGTAATACGCATTGGGAAATACCGCTCAAGGAATTCATTCGGCACATTTGTGAAGCCAGGCCACAAAGAATGACCATCTGCACCGTCACCAAATGGCCGGCCAGGGATACCGCCAAAACCAATTTGGAAAAGTTGGAACCATTCGCCTGTTTTTTTGTCTGTTCCTGAAAACATGAGGTGAGGGCTTGATGAGAAACCTGCGGCACACATAAATTCGGGTTGTTTTTTGCCTAATAATGCACCCAGTAAGTCGAAAATTCGACCTAGAGCATGGGTACGGCAGGAGAGGGCCGCCGGAAAATTGGGTTTCAAAAGAGACCCTTTGGGAATGCGCACATCCACCAAATCATAAAAGCCGTCATTGATAAGAACTTGTGGATCAAACACCATTATCATATAGATGCCAAAGAACATCTTCAGCATATTTTCGTTTAAATAGAAATTGATTGATCCTGCCGCTTGGGGATCTGTTCCGTTAAAATCGAGGATAACTTTCTCACCCTCCCGCCACATGGTGCATTTCAATTTATAAGGGCCAAATCCACGGCCATCGTCACAGACGAAATCTTCAAAATAGACTTTTTCTTCACCAACAGCATTGTTAATCAAATGACCCATTGCCCGTTTGTTTCGTGCTAAAAGATAGTCCGTGGCCGAGATATATTCATTTTCACCAAAGCGATCACAAATCTCTAAAATGCGTTTTTCTGCGACACGGCAGCTAGCAATAATGGCATATAGGTCAGCACGGCACCATTCTGGCATTCGCACCTGATGCAGAACCAGATTAAGCAGATCTTCCTGAAGAATGTCTTTCTTATAAAGCTTCACGGGGGGAATGCGAATGCCTTCTTCAAATACACTAGTGGCATCGGTGGGCATACTTCCTGGAACCTTTCCGCCGATATCTGTTTGATGTCCAAACATGCTGGCCCATGAAACGAGACGGCCATTTTTAAAAATGGGTCGAATGATGAGCCAATCATTATTATGGCTTACGGCACCATCACAGGCGTAAGGATCGGAAAGCCAAAAAACATCGCCTTCTTCAATTGTACCGTTGTAAGCCTTAAGAAAGCCGTCAATAAAGCTACCAAATTGACCAACAATCATTTTTCCCTCACGTTCGGCAATCAGCGGGAAAGCATCCCCCTGTTCGCGAATGCCAGGACTCATGGCTGTCCGGAATAAGGTAGCGTCCATTTCTTCACGGGCGTTCCTTAAGGCATTTTCAATAATGTCTAGGGTGATTGTGTCAACATCAACTTGTTGAAAAGGAGTGTTGTTATTAAGTATTATCTGAGCAGTCATTTTTTCCTCCTTTTATAACGTAGGGTTGATTAAAATATTACCGCAGCGGTCAACTGTGCCAATATGATCAGGTAAGATAACCGCCGTTGAATCCATTTCTACAATGACACAGGGGCCAGGGATTTTATCGCCGGACTCAAGTTTGGATCGGTCGTAAATTGCTGCGGGTAAAGATTGTCCTTCTATCCACATTGTGTGCTTGCGAAGTATTGCTTGATCGGGGTTGCCATCGCCTTTTGGGATGACAATGGCAGGCATTTTAGCACCTTGAGCGATGGCCACGGCGCGTAAATTGACAATTTCATGCTCAACATCCAAATTGAATGTGAAGAGACGATTATGTTCCTTGTCAAAATCGGCCTTTAATATATCCAGTCCTGTATCATCTTTAAAATTTTGGTCATTTAGAGGGATATCCACTTCAAATCCTTGGCCGCGATATCTTACGCCTGCTTCAAATTTTATGGTTTGTTTTTCACGAGGAATACCTTCTTCTTCAAGGTCAGTCATCACCACTTCACGCATTTCATGCAGTAAATGGGTAATTTCTTTGTTGTCTGTTTTGCTTATGGTGCGGTTAAAGGAACGGGCATGTTCATAGCGCATTTGTGTTGTTGCATCCCCCACGGCACATAATACGCCTGGGCTAACGGGCACAATAACGGGATAGCTTCCCATTAATTTCCCTACCGCATTGGAATGGAGCGATCCTGCACCACCAAATCCCATAAGTGCAAAATCCCGAGGATCATATCCTTGCTGCACAGAAACCAAACGTAGGGCACCATACATATTCTCATTGGCAATATGGATAATGCCTTGGGCGGCTTCTTCGATGGTGACGTTTAGGGCATCGGCAATGGTCTTTATGGCTTCTTTTGCGGCCTCTTGGTCAAGATGGAAACTACCCCCCAGTAAAGATTCTGGTAGATTTCCCAAAACAACATGGGCATCAGTTACGGTGGGTAGTTTACCCCCCTTAGAATAACATGCAGGACCTGGAACCGCTCCCGCACTTTCGGGGCCAACCCGTAAGGCTCCTGTTAATTCAGGTACATGGGCAATGGATCCCCCACCAGCACCCACTGTTTTTACATCCAAGGACGAGGCCCGCACGGTTAAATGACCTACTGAGGTTTCTCTGCGAAGCAATGGCTCGCCTTTTTCAATCAGAGCAACATCAGTGGATGTTCCTCCCACATCAAGGGTCAGAATATTTTTAATATTGGTATTTTCCGCCACCCACAAGGCGCCTGTGACACCGCCTGCTGGTCCAGACATGAGCAAATTGACAGGCGTAATCTCAGCTTTTTCTGAACCGATTAATCCGCCATCGGACCGCAATAGGTTAATGCGTCCTTTCATGCCAAGTTCACGTAGCTTGAGGCGAAGATTCGATATATATTTTGCCATAACAGGGCGAACAAGAGAATTGGCGACAGTGGTTAAGGCTCTTTCATATTCTTGCATCTCTGGAAGAATTTCATGACTAATAGAAACTGGAATATTGGGAAAAATTTCACGGGCTATTTCGGCTACCTTAATTTCATGAAGCCCGTTCACGTAAGAATTCATTAAACATATGGTGAGAGCCTCTATATTTTCTAATTTAAGTCTTTCCAAAGCGGAACGTGTTTGTTGTTCATTAATCGGGGTGATGATGTCACCGTCCGCACTTAAACGTTCATCAATTTCTACGGTGCACTCAAGTGCGGCAAGCGGTGCGGGCTTTGGCCATGTGATCCATGCCGCAAGTCCACCTGGAACCAAGGAGCGTGCGACCTGCAATATTTGTCGATAACCCTTTGTGACTACAAGTCCCGTTTTTGCGCCTTTACCCTCAAGAACAGCATTGGTGGCAACGGTTGTGCCATGCAGAAATTGTTGAATATCGGTTGCGGAGATATTGGCTTTTTCACAAATAGATTTTGTTCCGTTAATAACGGCAATTGATGGATCATGGGGGGTGCTCGGTACTTTATTACGCCATGTTTCTCCCGTATTTTCTTCGATCAGCAGCAGGTCTGTGAATGTCCCACCCACATCAACACCTAAACGGTATGGCATTTTATATCCTCTCATCTGTTAAAGCCCTTCAAGGCTTTCTATTTTTTAAAGTTCTATATTATCCTTGATGGATTAGTTTTAATTTTATGACGGAAAGTCGCCTGCTTTGCTGACCATGGCGGGCGTAGGACGTCCTAATACGGTTTCAAGCATTTTCGATAATTCTATTATTTTCTTTAACGATACATTCGTTGCTATATTAGAACGTTCAAACATATAAATCAGATCTTCCGTGCCAATATTCCCCGTTGCGCTCGGTGCAAAGGGGCAGCCGCCTACACCGCCAATAGAGGCGTCAAATATCCTTACTCCTGCCATATATGCCGCCCAAGCATTTGCGATGCCCGTGTTGCGGGTATTATGGAAATGTCCACGAAATGTCATTTTGGGCAGCGCCTTTTGTAATGCGGTAATTAGGTTAAAGACCTGTTGTGGTGTGCCGACGCCGATGGTATCGGCTATGGCAATTTCATGAGGGTTTTGGAGGGCAAGTCTTTTGGCGATGTCAACGACATGCTTGGGACTAACGTCGCCTTCAAATGGGCAACCACAGGCTGCCGATATTGTGACTTGAGCCCTCAGGCCGTCTTTGGCGGCGGCTTTCAGGATGTCTTCGGCAACAACAATCGAGTCCTCTAAACTTTGTCCTTGGTTTTTAACGGAGAATGTATTGGTAGCCACAACAACGCAGCCAACCTCATCTATACCGCGCGCACCGGATTTGCGAGTGGCAAGGGCGCGCATATAGCCCCGCATGTTCAATGTTAGACCCGTATAGATGACATTCTTGCGGTCTGGAAGAGCAGCAACTACGGCTTCGGCATCGGCCATTTGTGGAACCCGACTAGGGTTGACAAAGCTTGCTACTTCTAAACGTCGAATGCCTGCATCTATGGCGCCAGATATCAAATCTATTTTCTGTTCCGTTGTAAAAATAACGGCTTCATTTTGGAGGCCGTCACGGGCTGAAACCTCCATAATTTCTACAGTATCTGACACGATATATATTGTCCTATTTTTAAATCTTTATGCAATGTGATCAGCACTCAAAATATTTTGAGAAACGGATTTATAATATTTGCCACATTAATTGATAATTGTATACAACTAATCGGGACTTTCATTGAATTAAATTTGAAATAATGTCAAGGACAAATAAAATATGGGAGCAATGAAAGTAAATTTAAGATATGATCTAATTTAGTCTTGCATTATTTTTGACTAGTTGTATACAATAAAACGATATTTAGCATTGTCGTGTGAAGGAGGTTTCTATTGACTAAACCAAAAGAATTTGGAGCCTTAAAGGGGTTGCGTGTGATAGAACTTGGTCAGTTAATTGCTGGGCCTTTCTGTGGTCAATTGATGGCAGACCATGGTGCAGAAGTGATTAAGGTTGAAGCACCTGACCGTGAAGATCCTATGAGAAAATGGGGGCAAAATGCGGCACTTTGGTGGCCTGTGGTATCGCGTAATAAGAAATGCATTACGTTGAATTTAAGGGTTAAAAAGGGACAGAATCTTTTGAAGGAACTGGTCCGCAAAAGCGATTTTATATTGGAAAATTTCAGACCAGGTACCATGGAAAAATGGGGGCTTGGCTATGAGGATCTAAAAAAAATTAACCCTGGAATTATTATGATTAGGGTGTCTGGATATGGACAAACAGGCCCCGAATCGCAGAAAGCTGGATATGGCTCTATTGGGGAGGCTATGGGGGGCATGCGTAATTTAGCGGGTGATCCATCCACACCGCCAAGCCGTATAGGATTGTCTATTGGCGATAGTCTTGCGGCAACCTATGCGTGTCTTGGTGCCTTGATGGCGCTTCGGCATAGGGACAAGACGGGGGAAGGTCAGATCGTTGACAGTGCAATTTATGAAAGCGTGCTAGCGATGATGGAATCTGTGGTACCCGAATATACCCAGACGGAATTTATTCGTCAGCGAACGGGGTCCATATTGCCAAAAATCGCCCCATCCAATGCCTATCCGACGAAGGATGGTGATATATTGATCGGCGCTAATCAAGATAGCGTATATGCGCGTCTTTGTGATGCTATGAAACGGCCGGATTTGGCAAAAGACGCCCGCTATATTGATCATCAAGCCCGAGGTGAAAATCAAGAGGAGCTGGATAATATCATAGCCGCATGGACAAGAGATAAGACCGCCGATGAAATTCTCGCCTTAATGGAGAAGCATGGTGTGCCTGCGGGTAAAATTTTCACGGCCAAAGACATGATGGAAAGCCCGCAATATATCGCACGAAAATCTATCGTAAAAGTGGCACATCCCGTGTATGATAAATTATATATGCAGAATGTTTCGCCAAAATTATCAAAAACACCAGGGGAAATTCGTTGGGCGGGGCCGATAGAAATGGGTGCGCATAATCAAGAAATTTATGGGGATGTGCTGGGTAAAGATGAGGGTGAAATAAAATCATTGAGAAATGAGGGGATCATTTAGCTTTCCTCAGGTTTTGTCGGAATACACGGGAACAACATGTTAGTTTGACAGTGTCTTAATATGGCGTATGATAATTACTTTGCATATTTATTGTCTGTTATATCGGAAAAATTGTACATTAAATAATATTTGAGAATGAATTGAGAATGAATTTTACAGTCAATATGAAAAATATAAGAAAAAATTGTTTTCATTTTATTTTAGCAGGAACATTCTGTTGTCAAAGTATTGTTTTTGGTAGTTTTGCAGATGATGAATCTCAGGCAAGGACATTAGAAATTCCAGTTTCAACTACTGGTTTGGAACAGGCCTTAGATACCATAAAAGGGTATTCTGCGGACAGTTCGAAAGTTGAGCGTCAGTTGGAAGAGAAATATTACAGTCTTTCCAATCCTGAAGAACTCCGTAAAATTCATCGTTATCTCACATCGGAACCTCATCCTGCAGGCTCAAAGCGGACAAAAGAAATTGTAGATTATATGGCTAAGAGCTGGAAGGAAAATGGGCTGGACGACGTTATTATCCATCGTTACGATGCCCTGATTTCAGAACCCGTTCATGTCAAAGTGGAGATGGTTGCTCCTTACCGGTATGTGCCATCCCTTAAGGAAGCGCCTTATCCAGAAGACCCTGATACAAATAATTCTGATCTTAGAGGCGCATGGCTTGCATTCTCAGCCTCTGGAAAGGTTACTGCTCCTGTGATTTATGCCAATAGCGGCAATCCAGCGGACTATGATCATCTCCGTGAAAAAGGCATTGATCCGCGTGGAAAAATTGTCGTCGTCCGTTATTCCGATCCCTATAGCTATAGAGGGTTTAAGGCCCTTACGGCTGAGCGGGAGGGTGTTGCGGCCATGATAATCTATTCCGACCCTGCAGAGGACGGCTACAAAAAAGGCAAGGTTTTTCCAGAGGGACCCTGGGGGCCAGAGAGCCATCTACAACGGGGAAGTATTGCCTATGATTTTATTGTCCCAGGGGATCCTTTGACGCCTGGCTTGCCTTCAGTACTGGATACTAAACGAATTCCTATTGAAGAGGCGATCTCGATTCCTAAAGTTATCGCCGTACCCATGTCATACAAGGATATTAAACCTATTCTTGAGAAACTGGGTGGCCCGAAAGCGCCCGAATCTTGGCAAGGAGGGCTACCTATTACATATAATCTCGGCGGTTCCGAGGTAATCCTTCATATGGATGTTAAGATGAAGGAGCATATCAAACCTCATTATGTTGTAGAGGGACGCATATACGGCAGTGACTATCCAGACGAGTGGATCGTGATGGGCAATCATCATGATGCTTGGGGATTTGGCGGTGTTGATCCCGTTAGCGGAACGTCTTCAATGATGGAGATGACACGCAATTTTGGACAGATGAAAAAAGACGGGTGGCGACCGAAGAGAAGTCTTGTCTTCTGTTCCTGGGACGGCGAAGAATTTACTTTGACTGGCTCTACAGAATGGGGGGAAGAATTTGCAGAGGAACTTAAAAAGAAGGTTGTGGCTTATATCAATGTGGATTCTGCTGTCGCTGGTCCAAATTTAAAAGTTGAAGCGGTTGGGTCTCTTGCTCCAATGATTGTTGAGCTGACCAAAAATATAAGGGACCCCAATGGAGACAGTCTTTATACGGCATGGCGCCGATCAACGGAGCATGAACTGGACAGCGCAGAAGACATACCGCAAGATGCAAATACGGGGGAAATTTCCGATGATGCTTTGATCAATACCCGCATAGGAAGTGGATCTGATCACACGGTATTTTTGAATTTTCTCGGACGACCTGTGATAGAGATGTATCTGGACGGCGACTACGGCGTTTATCATTCGATTTATGACAATCACTATTGGATGAATAAAATTGGTGATCCTGGATTTAAATATCACAAAATGATGGTTCAATTATGGGGAACCATTGCGTTGCGTTTGGCCAATTCTGATATTTTACCTTTAGATTTTGAGACCTATACCGCTTCAATACAGAAATTCCTCACCGAAATTAAGTCCATTGATTCTCTGCCCGAGAATCTTGATCTGACGGAGCTTATGGAAAATGCGCAAGAGATGCAAAAGGAAGCGCAAAAACTCAATCGTCAGATTCGATACTCTCTCGATCAGGGGCAACTGGATTCTTCGGTGATTTCCTCAGTGAATGAAAAGCTTATGCAGTTTGAGCTCAATTGGCTCAATCCAGAGGGGATACCGGGCCGCCCGTGGTTCAAGCATACGCTCTATGCCCCTCGTTATACCTATGCTGCCATGATTCTGCCTGGCATTACAGAAGCGGCAGAGCAGAAAGACTGGGAAACAGCACGCACGCAGGCAGATATCGTAGCGCAAATGATCGCAAAGAATATCCAACTTATTCAGGCAGCAACCAAGGTGTTACAACAGAATTCTGTCCCTAACCAATAAAATAAAACATATCCAGACACCGCATTGTTCTTCAACGATTTAACAGTCTGTTATTTTCTTCAAATGGGCTAAAATGATCTTGTCAAATTGACAGGGGAGTTTTCTTGTTAATTGAATACCATGGTTATTAGTAAAATTAAATGGCACCCCACCAAAAATTATTTATTGTGCTGTATAGCCGCCATCTACAACAAACTCACCACCAGTTGCAAAACTGGATTCATCAGAAGCAAGAAACAATACCATATTTGCAATTTCAATGGGTTTGCCAATACGGCCAATAGGATGCATGGCGGCAAAAGCTGTTTCGGCATCTTCTACGCTCAAGCCCGTTGCTTTAGAGGCCATCTCCATGCCAGACACTGTTTTGATTAAGCCTGGATGAACTGTATTAACGCGGATGTTATAGTTGTGGGCGCCGCAGTGGAGAGCCACGCTTTTACTGAATAATTTAACCCCTGCTTTTGCGGCACTATAGGCCACCAGATTGGGTGAACCCACAAGGCCACCTACGGAAGACATGTTGATAATAGAACCGCCACCAGTATCTTTCATAGATTTTATAGCCATTTGTGTGCCGAGGAATGTACTGTCCATGTTAAGGGCAATGATATTTTTCCAGTCTTGCAGGCTTAGGGTCTCCACATCGTTATAAGTTCCGCCACCGGCATTATTTATGAGAACATCAATTTTACCATAGGTCTCTAGAATGGTGGAAAAGACACTTTTCCAGTCATCTTCATTGGTGACATCATGCTTTATGAATATGGCATTTGCCCCCGTATCCTTGATTTCTTGAGTTGTTTTATGGCCTTGTATGTCATTTATATCTGTTAAAATGACAGTGCCACCTTCTTGCGCAAGAAGGCGAGCACAAGCTTCGCCAAGACCGCTTGCAGCACCAGTGACAAGACATATTTTATCCATAACTCTGTTCATAATATTCTCCTATATTTTTATTAATGAAATTCATTATCATATTCTGTTCTTTTGGATCATCCATCAAACTGATATGGCCACCAGGGCGTTGGTATATTTGACATTTAGGCCCCCGTAATTGCATTTCTTGGGCTTCGAAATCGTCCACTATGGAGTATTCTCCACGAATGAGTAAGGTTGGTATTTTTATATTGTCATAATAATGCCATAGATCAAAATCTTCGGGATGATGGCTGAATTGAAAGGCCAAGGCAGGATCATTGTGAAAAGTCACGCCGCCGTTATCCATCCGCCTTGACCAGGTAAGGGCGAGATGCTGCCATTTTTCATCTGTAAGGTGTAGTTTGCCCCGAGAGAGCGTGTAGCGTAGATTTTCTTCAAAGCTCTGGTAACTGTCAAAATGCGGCGGGCAGCCAATATTTTTCATGGCAGCGGTTCGCATCCAATCAGGCAGAGTGGGACCAATATCATTAATAACAAGGTGGGTGATAGAACATTCTGTCATAATATTTGTGAGAACTATTCCTAGGCCACCTCCTTTGGATGCTCCGATCCAGCGGCATTCTTTTATATTGAGCTGACGAAGAAGATCTCGTGCAATTTCGCTATAGAAGATAAGGCTAGGGTCTTTGTTTTTGTCCACTATCCAATCAGATAATCCGCATCCTATAGAATCTGGACAAATAACATGATAATATTGTGAAAGGCGTCTAGACAATTCCACATGATCCCGACAGGTTCCAGTCACACCATGCCAAATGATGACGCAGTCATTATCAGGACTACCTCCTTCAAGAAAATGAATGTTTCGACCCGCGCATTTTAAGAATTTAGACTTGAAATTATGCACGCCTACGGACTCCTGAATATCGTGATTATATTAGAACATATGTTCTATTTTTTTATGAAGATATAAGAAATTATTTTAATTCACAAGTAAAAAAACAGAATATGCCTATATAACTTCCCAAAAATAAAGGTTTGTTAGTAGAACACTTGATCTAATTATTATATTGACATCTGGTTAAAAATAGATATTACTCTACTAGAACAATCGATCTAGTTATTCGAACGTTCGTTAATTTTAATTGCTCGTTCCTTGTATGTATGTGTAAAATATTCTGTTGGAAAAAGATTATTTAACACAGAAATGAAAAGGCTTATTTTATGACTAAAAATAGATACCGCAGGGATGAGTTGCTCGAAATTGCCATCGATCTGTTTGCAGAGAAGGGTTATGTGGGGACATCGATACGGGATATTGCCAAGGCAATCGACCGAAGTGTGTCGAATGTCTATCATTATTTTGAGAATAAAGAGGAATTATGGCTAGCAATTCTGGAATATTCGGTTCAGGGATTACCAGAAAAATTGCGAATGGTTGCCCATGGTGAGGGAGAACCGTTGGAACGGTTCAAGAAACTTTTGAAAGTTCATTTGGAAGAATCTACCAAGCACCAGCGGGAAACAAAAATATTTTTTATTGATGAGGAGAGGCTGTCACCTAAGGGAAAAATTATCAACAAACAGATTCAGAAGGAAATTCTGGATATTTATGTTGAGCAGTTCCGTCTGTTGCAGTCTCATAATCTGGTACGGGCCAGAAATTTAAAAATTTTAGCGTTTAACGTGTTGGCTACAATCAACTGGTTTTTACGTTGGTACGACCCAGAAGGAAATATGAGTAAAGAGGAAATTTATGACGAGATAATTGATTTTGTCCTGCATGGCATGTGTACAAAATAATACCTTAGAGGAAAAGGTTATCTGTCTTTAATGAAGTTTAGTGAGGAGCGTTGATGGGATATACATTAGATATTGATACTGGCGGAACATTTACGGATGGTTTTGCAGTTTATGACGGAGAAGCACGTATTGTGAAGGTGCCCACGACACCGCATGATTTAACCATATGCTTCTTTGAAACTATCTTGGCTGCCGCGGATGCATTTAATGTGTCGGTTGAAGACTTTTTATATGATGCCGATATTATTCGTTTTTCCAATACGATTGGCACCAATACGATTATTCAAAGAGATGGATCAAAAATCGGCCTTTTGGTATCGCGAGGCATGGGGGTATTATCACCAACCACGGAAGAGGCAGGGAGATCATCACTTATAGCTTCTGATATGGTGATCGAAATTGATGAGGAAACGAACGGATATGGAAATGTGATCCAAAAACCAGATGCAACAAAGGTCTTGCATGCGGTTCAGATTTTAATAGATCAGGGTGCTCGGGCTATTGTGGTATCTTTGGAAAATTCACACCTTGATGCAACCAATGAGAAGAATGTTCGACAGATAATTAAAAATGAGTATCCCCGTGATTATTTGGGATCAGTTCCAGTATTTCTAAGTTCAGATATTTCAGCGAGAGCAGGATTGGAAGAACGTCTTAATAGTGCGGTTCTTAATGCTTATATTCATGCAAAACTCGCGCGCTTGTTGTATAAAGCTGGTGAAGACCTGAGACAGAAGGGATATGGCAAGACACTCTTTATCGGTCATAATAATGCCTCAGTGGCAAGGGTGGCAAAAACCCGCGCAATCAATACTTATAACTCAGGTCCTGCCGCAGGTCTTCTTGGGGCTCGTGAGATAGGAGCTTTATACGGCATTGACAACCTGATCTCTACGGATATGGGGGGAACGTCTTATGACATTGGTTATGTGCGTGGTGGTCAGGCAAGTTATGCACTGGAACCAGATGTAGAAGGATTTTCCTGTAATTTGCCCATGATGGCTATACGGGCATTAGGTACGGGTGGCGGATCGATTGCTCATATTGAAGATGGCCGTTTGAGAGTAGGCCCAAAGTCCGCAGGAGCGTTGCCAGGACCCGCCTGTTTCAATTTAGGCGGTACGAAGGCAACGGTGACTGATGCGAATTTAGTTCTGGGGGTTTTGGATCCTGATTTTTTCCTTGGCGGCTCTATGAGGCTTGACCTAAATAAGGCGCGGGATGTTATTTTGCGCGATGTGGCAAAACCATTGAACCTGTCTATTGAGGAGGCCGCTGTTCAGATACTTGAAACGGTGAATTACGGCATGGGCAAGGCTGTGGCTAATGTCGCCAAAAATTTTGCTGCGGGGGAGGATCCCGTTGTAATTGCCTACGGTGGTGCGGGAGGGCTTCATGCTTGCGGAATTGCGTCTGAGGCAAAGACAGCAAAAGTCATTATGACGCCTTTTTCTTCAGTATCGTCAGCCTATTCATCGTCATTGATGGATGTGGGGCATTTATATTACAGCCGCGCAGGTATGGAATTATCCGAGAATATAGACCGAAGTGTCTTGAAAAATATTATCGCTCAGAAATGGCGGGAAGCCGTAAGTGATATGCGCGGCGAGGGGTTCACCGAAGATAAATTAAGGGGTGTCTTGCAGCTATTTGTGCGCTCTAGGGGCGGTGCAAAAGATGTTCTTGTTGTGGCTCCGCTCGGGTTTTATGACGAGGCAGATGCGTTATCTGATGTTATGATGCGCACGACGCTTGCTTTAAAAGAGGCCGGAGAGATTACGGAATCAGGGGTATGGTTAGAAACGATTGCCCTCATGGTAACGGCAAAAATTCCCCATTATGAAATGCAGGCATTGCCAGAAAAAGCAGCCAATGTATCTGAGGCTATTAAGAGCTATCGCCCACTGTATGTGAGCCGTAAAGCTGATTTTGTTAAAACCCCCATTTATGATCGAGAGAAGCTTGGTCGAGGTAGTGTGGTCGAGGGGCCTGCTCTGGTCGAAAGTGATATGACGACGATTTTGGTTGCAGATGGTTGGAAAATGACCGTCGATAAATTTAATAACGCCGTGTTGGAAGAGGTGTAAAATGAATAAAATACGTATCACCGAATATCTTGATATTGATCTTTCGAATGAGCGCTGGTGTTGTAATCGCTGTAATTATGAACTGAATTCTGCACGGGATAATTATAAAAAAGCCTGTTTGGTGACGGAGCGCAATATGGCAGAGGTTCATCCGCCAATGGTGGAGGGAGAAGCCTTCAGCTTTATGCCAGATTCTGACTATTGCCGTCTGATAGAATTTTATTGCCCATCTTGTGGCACTATGATTGAAAACGAATATATTCCGCCAGGGCATCCGCTGACCCATGAGATTGAACTGGATATTGATGTTCTGAAGAGCAGATATGCCGCTGCGGGAGATACTGCAAAATGAGCAGGCAGTTATTAGATAATTTCCTGAATAGGCAGGTGGTGTCAACCAAGGCTCTGCTAACCATGTTTGAACCGCTGGCGGCTCGGGTGGGGAGTATGGAATATGACGCCATGACGGCGGAGCCTGCCTTTTGGAGTGCTAATCTGGCGAAAACGGGACGTCTTTTGGATATGGATGGTCTTGTTCTGGGTTTTGCTCAAGGAACCAGTATTGAGCCAGAAAAATTTATTCTTGCCCTTGATGCCTTTAGCCGGTTGGTACAGACGGAACAAAGCTATTTTGGTTGTATTGTCACTATGGATGGTCCGCTTAGTATGGCGGTGAATTTGCTCGGTGATGTGGATCGGGTCGGGGAATTAAAACAGAAGACCGTTGAAATAGCCGAGGCATTTTGTAAGACAAGGCCTGATATTTTACTTCTGCGTGAAGGTGCAGCCTTGGGTCAGGGTGAAATTGGGCTGAGTCAGCGTAAGACATATAACACTCTAAAAAATATGGCGGCTTATTATAGCGTACCTTTGGGTATTTATCTGGAAGATTATGATCCTGCTATCATAGCCGATTTGGCCAAACTAAAAGTTCCCTTTATTTTTTTTGGAGCGGATCAGGCGGGGAGTTATCCCTCTTTTGATGACTTGAAAGTACTTGGACAAGATATTGACGGTATTGGTTTGCCCCTTGATTTTGACCATCCAGAGGAAGCAAAAGCGCAGGCCGAGCAATATGCAAGCAGATTGCCAGAGCTTAATATCCTTTTCACAAGTTTAAAAGAATTAGACAGAAACACAGACCTAGAAGCGCTCTTAGCTTTGGTGGGTGATTTAAGGCGTATCGGGAGTTGAGTATGACAAATACAGATGTAAATTATACGGTTGGCATTGATGTGGGAGGCACTTTCACGGATTTTTTCTGTAGCCACAATGATGGGCAGTCGCAGACTTGTAAAACCCCAACCACCCATTATGACCTTTCCGTGGGATTCATGAAGGGCATGTCGCTTCTTGCCCGTCAAAATGGACAAAATCTGAAGGACTTTATGACCAGAATTGCCAGTGTTCGCTATTCAACAACGGTTGGTACAAATGCCCTGATTGAACGAAGTGGCCCAAAATTGGGGCTGATTACAACGGCTGGCTTTGAAGACACCATCTTCATTGGTCGAGGTCGCAGTTGGGCAGATGGTCTGGGATGGCAAGAAGGTCGTGACCAAGCAAGGATCCAAAAGCCAGAACCTCTCATCAGTCCAGATATGGTTGTGGGTATACGACAACGTATGGATTATTCTGGCAAAATTATTGGCCCACTGAAGAAAGAGGACGTGCTGACAAAGGTGCAGGAACTGGTTGACAAGGGGGCGCAGGGTTTTGTTGTTTCCTTACTATGGTCTTTTATTAATCCCGCCCATGAACGCATGATCAAAGAGATTATTGAAGAAGAATATCCGGAAGATTATCTTGGGGCAATGCCCGTGATTTTGTCGTCAGATATCTCGCCGAAATCTGGCGAATATACCCGTACTATGACCACTATTGTTAATGGTTATATTCACGGCGTTATGGCTGATGAACTTAATAAACTGGGTAATGAGTTACGGGATAGTGGATTCAAAAAGCCGTTAACATTGGTTCATAACACGGGGGGTACCAAGAAAGCATCTCGAACAAGGGCTGTATTAACTCATAATGCGGGGCCTGTGGCGGGGCTGCATGGTTCGGCGGTGCTAGGAAAATTAACCGGGGATGAAAATATCGTATTTACCGATATGGGTGGGACTTCTTTTGATATTGGTCTGATCGAAGGCGGTGAGATTAAGGCTCATGATTTTCTGCCAGTAATTGATCGCTGGCGAACTAATATTCCAGCTATTGAAGTAAAATCTATTGGTGCGGGCGGCGGCTCTATTGCCTGGCTTAATGAATTGATGGGAAATGCTCTTGAAATCGGACCGCAGTCCGCGGGTTCTATGCCGGGACCCGTCTGCTATGATCAGGGCGGAACAGAACCTACGGTTAGTGATGCGGATTTGGTTCTCGGCCTTTATAATGCAGAAAATTATCTTGGCGGCGAAATGCTACTGGATGAGGAATTAGCACGAGAGGCAATAGAGAAAAGAATAGCAATCCCTCTTGGTATTTCCATAGAAGAGGCAGCCTATCGTATTCGGCGTTTGGTTGATGCCCACATGGGACAGGAAGTCTTTAACGAGGTGGCTCTAAAAGGTCATGATCCAAGAAGCTTTGTTGTATTGGCCTGCGGTGGTGCTGGCGGGGCTCATGCCTGTGGGTTTGGCACGTTTATTGGTGCAAAAAAGGTTATCGCACCGTTCCAATCTTCTGTATTTGGGGCTTACGGCGCCTCGACAATGCCGATTAAGG
The DNA here is from genome assembly GCA_021741205.1 of Emcibacter sp. Taxonomy (GTDB): domain Bacteria; phylum Pseudomonadota; class Alphaproteobacteria; order Sphingomonadales; family Emcibacteraceae; genus Paremcibacter. Next base: position 12,802 of record JAIOYI010000016.1, on the reverse strand, counting down.
AAGTTTGGGATAAAAGTTATTCTCTGAAATTATTTCAATGGGCTGACCAGTCTTATCTATCTGATCTAGAAGGATTTAATAATCTTGTGGCGGAATTAAAGAACCTCGCCACAAGAGATTTACGCTTAGAGGGTTATCGTGATGACCAGATGCATTTTAAATTGGAACTTAATATGCGCTATGGCAGTCAATATAATATGACCAAGGTCCGCACTTCTCGCCTAGAGATGAGAGATGCGCAGGATATCAAGGAAATTTGCGATGAATTCACAAGACTTTATGGAGAAACTTATTCTCCTGAGGCAACTTTTCCTGCGGGGGGTATAAATGTGGATAACTTTTCGCTTACAGCATCGGTTGCTTCAAATTTGAAAATACTCACAGCTCTGGATTTGGTTGGTGCAGAACCAGATCATGCCGCATTGCGGAAAAGCAGACCCATATATTGGTCGCCAGAAAAGGGATATGAAGACACGCCAATCTATGATTATTACCAATTGCACCCTGGTAATAAAATCATAGGGCCCGCTATTTTGGAATCACCAGAAACAACCTATGTAGTTGAACCAGGTTGGACTTTTACGATGGATGCATACCGTAATTGTATCATGGAACAGAATTAATCGTTTGGGAGTAAAAAAATGAGTAGAATATCTTACAGCCGAGACGAGGAAGTCGTCCAACGTATGCGTCCTGAACCGATGACGGAAACGGAAAAGAATGCCCAAGATCAAATTGATGATGTGGAGTTTGAGATTTTCAAACATAAAATGCACATGATCGGGTTGGAGGGCAAGGAAACCACGATGAAACTGGGGGCTTCAACGGCAATGCGCTTTGGCGATGTGGCCTTTGGCATCTTCACCGCACAGGGTGACCTGTCTGTTTGTGCCACTGGTATTTATCATCATGCTGTACTTGGCCAAATCCCTTTGAAGTATATTGTAAAACATTGGGTTGACGAACCTTCTGTTGGTGTTAGTGACGGGGACAGTTTTTTTTATAATGATCCTTATTACGCTGGGGTTCATAATGCGGATATGGGGCTTGCGGTACCTGTTTTTCATGAAGGACGATTGATCTGTTTCATAGGGGCTGCGGTTCATACGGGGGAATGTGGCGGTTCAGAGCCGGGCGGTACAGTAACGGCGGCGAAAAGTAAATATGACGAAGGCATGTTGATACCTCCGATTAAAATTGGTGAAAATTATCAGCTTAAGGAAGATTTGCTGAATATGTTTGCCGCAATGAATCGTGATCCACGGACTATGATTTTGGATATTAAAGCCCGTCTGGCGGCAACCCGTATTGCCCAGCGGCGTGTGTTGGATGTGGTGGAAGAAAAAGGGGCTGATTTTGTTATTGGCGGTTTGAGGAAAATTCTATCCATGACCGGCGAGGCGGCAAGAAAGAAAATTTCACAACTTAATGACGGGATTTATCGTCAGCCTCGTTTTCTGGATACGTTGGGTGAGGATAACGGCCTGCTGAAAATTGATGTGACTGTAATAAAAAAGGGTGACAAGATAACTCTTAATCTTGAAAATAGCTCACCTATGTTGATGGATCGTCCTGCGAACAGCTATTATCAGGGAGTGGTTGGTCTTGCCATGGTTTATTTCTGTGGTTGGCTTTTTCATGATATCCCAACTAATAATGGCTTATTAGAGGCCATTGATTGGAAATTTCCTGACGGCTCCTTTATTAATGCCAAGGGCGATGTGGCAACATCTATAGCTCCCCTCGTTCAAATTACCTTTACCCATGGGATGTTTCAATGCGGTGCCCGTATGACTTACAGTACGATGCCGGATCGTTCGGTGGCATCTTGGTTCAGTGGCTTTTCAATCCCGACTTTTGGGGGTCTCAATCAGTTTGGTGATCCTGTGGCGGATATCACGCCAGAAATTAATGCTACTGGATGTGGAGCACGGGTTGATATGGACGGTGTTGATGCGGCGGGTGCTTTCTTTGCCACTATGGCCGACTGCTCGGATGTTGAAACCACAGAATCTGATCGTCCTTTACTTTATGGTTTTCGTAATTTCTTCAGTGGGTCATATGGTCATGGTAAACAACGGGGTGGGGCGGGACTGGGCTTTAGCTTGATTATTCATGACACGCCGTTTTTTATGATGGGCTCACATGGCGGTGGATCAAAATTTCCCACAACACAGGGATTGTTTGGCGGGTATGGTCTGCCCAGTCTTTTTGTACGGAAAGTCTCGGGCAGTAATATCAAGGCGTTGATGGGAAATAGTGACGTTTCCTTGCCGAACCGTTTGTCCAATGTCTATGACGGCAGCAATCCAGAAGAGGGTAAAGTCAGTTTTGCCAACATTAGTTCTGTTGTTAGTCCAGTGCGGGATGGGGATACTTATAGTTCTTATGCGGGTGGCGGTGCAGGCCTTGGGGATGCTTTGGAACGTGATCCAATAAGTATCATGAAGGACTTAATCAACGGTCTGGTCAGTCCTTGGGCGGTGAGAAATATTTATTGTGTTGTTTATGATGAGGATAGCATGCGTCTTGATAGGATCGCAACTGAGGCTGCTCGGCTTGAGAAACGTAAGGCTCGCATCGCATCTGGGATTCCTTATGATAAATTTGTTGCCGAGTGGGAAAAGCAAAGGCCACCAGCTGAAATTTTGACTTATTACGGCAATTATCCAAACCCAGGTACAAAAGCATTGGAAGCTTAATTCAAATGGCGATGACTTATGAAAATAGAACTGTACATGGCGTTGTTGAGCAGTTGGCTGCTCAAAAGGGCGATAAGAATTTCCTGACATATGAGGGACAACTCTACAGCTATACCGAAATAAATAATGCGGCGGGACAGATTGCCGCAGGATTACAGAAATTAGGTGTGAAGAAAAATGATAAGGTTGCCATCATGATGAGCAATCGGCCAGAATTTCTTTTTACTTGGTTTGGTTTGAGCAAACTTGGTGCCGTTGAGGTGCCGGTTAATACAGCTCATAAGGGTGCGCTGCTATCTTATATGATCAATATGTCAGACAGTGTTATTCTGGTTTTGGAAACAGCATTTACCGAACAAATTAAAGATATTTTGCCGAACCTTACTAAGTTACGCCATATCGTCATTCTCGGTGATATGGATAAATTGGATGATAGAACCATATCCTATTGCGATATTTCTGAAAATGATGGGTCTTATAAGCCTTGTCTGGTCTTGCGGTCTGATCCTTGTGCGATGATGTTTACTTCTGGCACAACGGGGCCGTCTAAGGGTGCGGTCGTTCCGCACAACTATCAATTGGTTATGGCAGAAATTATCTGTGGCATGGCGGACTATAGTGCTGCGGATTGTCTATATAATGCGCTACCGTTGTTTCATGGCAATGCCCAGACTCTGTCCACCATGCCTGCGTTGATCAGCGGGGCGAGAATGGTATTGGCAAAGCGATTTTCGGCCACTCGTTTTTGGGATGATATAAGGCGTTATAATTGCACGGAATTTAATTATATTGGTGGCATATTAGCCATATTGCTGAAGGCGGAGCCAAGGGATGACGACGCTTCTAATCCGATCAGGGTAATGGTTGGCGCAGGGGCTAATAAAGAAATATTTACCGCCTTTGAAGACCGTTTTAATGTTCAGCTTGTAGAGGGTTATGGCATGAGCGAAATTGGCACACCGCTAAATACCTCTCCTGGTGATCGAAGGCCTGGTAGTTGTGGCACTTTGAACCCAGGTTATCAGATTAAACTGGTGGATGATGATGGTGAGGAAGTTGGGATTGATACCCCGGGCGAGCTTTTAATTCGACCATTAAAAGATCATAGTATGATGTTGGAATATTACAAAATGCCAGAAAAAACTGTCGAGGCATGGCAGAATTTATGGTTTCATACGGGCGACTATTTGCGGCGGGATAAAGATGATTATTATTATTTCGTTGATCGTAAAAAAGATGCCTTGCGCCGCCGCGGTGAAAATATTTCTTCCTTTGAAGTGGAACAAGGAGTGAATTCTCATCCAGCAGTGTTGGAATCCGCTGCCGTTGCGGTGAAGTCTGAGCTTGGGGAAGATGAAGTGCTGGTTTGTGTTGCTTTGAAGAAGGGTGAAAGTCTCAGTGCAGCAGAACTGATCCACTATTGTGAAAAGCATATGGCCTATTTCATGGTGCCAAGATTTATACGATTTATGACTGTTCTGCCTAAAACACCTACTGAGCGGGTGCAAAAATACCGCCTGAGAGAGGAGGGTGTGACGGTTGATACTTTTGACAGGGAAGGACACCTATTATGAGTGTACAGAATACTATTCCGCTGGTTTATGACAATATTTTAACCTCAGGGCCGGATTTTCACTTGCAGGGTGGATATTGTCCCGACTGTGACCGATATTATTTTCCGATAAAAGAAAGTTGTATGGAATGTCTCGGATCAGTGGATAAAGCTGATTTGGGAAAGCGAGGTATTGTATATAGTGTGACCACCATTCGGACAAGACCACCCTTGGGTTTACCTCAACCCTATAGTGTGGCCTATGTGGATCTGGAAAATGTTCCTCTTAGGGTATTTTCTCTTATGGATCCCTCAGAGGCGGGACAGTATTGCATTGGACAGACGGTAGAGCTGAAGGTGGCCCCGTTAGGGCTTAATAATAATAAACAAGTCTGCTTAAGACCTTATTTCAGATCTATTAGCTCTCCTCAAGAAACAGACAGGATGTCATAGGATATAAAATGGTAGCTATTATCGGCGTAGGTATAATCCCTTTTGGTCAACATCTAGAACGATCGATCGTTGCAATGGCGATGGAGGCGACATTAGCAGCCTTAAAAGATGCTAATATTCCGAAGGGGACTATCGGAGCCTGTTATTTTGCCAATGCCTTTGGGGGTATGTTGTTCGGGGATACGACAATCGGGCAAAATTTAACAGCGGCCATGGGGATTAGAAAAATTCCAGTGGTTAATGTGGAAAATGCCTGTACGTCTGGGTCTTCGGCTTATTATTTGGCACGTCATGCTATTCTTGCGGGAGAATGTGAAGTGGCACTGGTGGTCGGGTCAGAAAAGATGTGTGTGCCTGATTTTGGTCTGATCAATTCAGGTGCGACTGAACTTGATACCCTTTTGGGCATGGTCGTACCTGCGGGTTTTGCCCTTCGTGCCCAAAGACATATGTATGAATATGGCACTACAGTAGAGCAGATGGCCGCGGTAACCATAAAAAGCCGAGCCCATGCGGCCTTAAATCCCTATGCCCAATTTCGTAAAATAGAAACGTTGGAGCAAGTGTTGAACGCCCCCATGATTGCAGATCCCTTTACGCGGTCTCAATGTTGTCCCATAGCCGATGGTGCCGCGGCACTTATTTTAGCAAGCGATAATTTTGCGGCAAAATACAATCGGGCGGTCACGATTAAATCTTCAGTTCTAACTTCTGGATTCTATGACAATCAAGCGGATATTACCCATTGGGATACGGATTATTATACCGCTAATTTGGCCTATGAAAAAGCAGGCCTTGGGGCTGATGATATTGATCTGGTTGAATGTCATGATGCTTTCACCTTTTCAGAAATATTGCATTACGAAGCGCTCGGCCTTTGTCCAGAAGGTCAGGGCGGGCAATTTGTTGCAAGCGGTCAGGCATCCCTTGGTGGGAAGACGCCCGTTAATGTGTCTGGTGGATTGTTAAGCCGAGGTCATCCTATTGCGGCGACTGGTATTGCGCAAATTGTTGAATTGGTGACACAGCTAAGGCACGAAGCAGGGGATAGACAGGTTGGGAACTGCCGAACGGCATTGGCCCAATGTATGGGGGGGGACAAGATGGGGGATGCAAAATCCTGCACGGTAACTATTTTGTCCAAATAGGTGGAATTGCCCATTCGGTAGGTGGGCAAAATAATAATATTAACTCAATATAGGAAACAGAACGATGAAAAACCCAAATATAATGACAAGACTATTAATCACAACAACCCTCTATGGGGCTGTGTCTTTATCAGCAATGAATGGACAGGCCTTTGCCGAGGAAAGCGTTTCTAATCAACTGGAAGAAATCACGGTTACAGCACGAAAGCGGGAAGAAAACCTGCAGGATACACCTGTATCAGTGACAGCCTTCTCAACGGCTGGTCTTGAGCGTCGTGGTATAACAAATCTTGGTAATATATCTGCCTATACGCCCAATGTTGATATTAATGCTGGTAAAGGGGATGGTGGCAGTACCAATGCGGCTGTTTTTATTAGGGGCGTTGGTCAGAATGATTTTATCTTTCCGACAGATCCCGGTGTGGGAATTTATGTGGATGGAGTTTATATAGCACGTAGTATCGGTGGCATGATGGATCTTGCCGATGTGGAAAGAATCGAGGTGCTTCGTGGACCGCAGGGAACGTTATATGGTAAGAATACCATTGGTGGTGCCATCAACATTATTACGAGCCGTCCTGATGGTAGTCTGAATGGCAAGATCAAGGTAACAGGAGGACAGCGTGAACATATTGATGTGGAAGCGAATTTAAACTTCCCTATTCAAGAAGATGTCTTGTCAGGCAAAATTGCTGTGGTCTCTAAAAACCAAAAGGGCTATAGCAAGCGGGTGGGCAGTGATCTTGATCTGGGGGACATAAATGTGGACGCCATTCGGGTGGGGCTGAACTGGACGGCGTCCGAGGATGTCTCAGTTTATTTGAACTTTGATGCCAGTCGCATTCGTCAAAACGGTGTTGCGGGAACCTTGCTTGGAACATTTGATTCTCCAGGTAGCCTTTATGGTCTGTATAATGCTGTGGCTGCTCCCATGGTTGCAGCCATGAATGGATTACCAGCGGGCAGTATATTCGATGATCGTTATGTAACGGGTGATCCGGCTCTATCCAATGGCACGGGACCAACGAAAGATAAAAATGATACTTGGGGCATGAGTGCCAATATTGACTGGAATATTAATGAAAACGTCAATCTAAAATCGATTACAGCTTACCGAAAGATGGATGCAACCATTCAGACGGATATCGATTATTCACCTTTCCCGATTATACATACAGACGAACTACAACATCAGAAACAATTCAGTCAGGAAATTCAACTGGATGGAACGGCGGCGGATGGCAAACTGACTTGGTTGCTTGGGGGATATTATTTTAATGAGAAGATAAATGATGATAATCAAACATTGTTGGCTTCGGGATTGTTTCAGGCTTTGCAATTAATGCCTGGTGCTTTTGTGCCACTGGCCCCCGGTGTTGTTTGTCCCGCAGCTTTTCCCGCCCCTTGTGCGGGGGGTGAGGGAAATCCCTATAACAGTATTTTTGATTTGGATGTTAATCCATTTACGAAACTTGATACGGATAATTGGGCTGCTTTTTTACATATGAGTTATGATGTGACAGAAAAATTATCCGTTACCTTGGGCGGACGTTATTCTTATGAAAAGAAAACATACTTTATCGATTCTAATTTTCCAACCACGGGTAAAATAGCGACGCCGCCAACGACGGATATTCAAAACTGGTCAAAATTCACGCCAAAGATCGGACTTGATTATCATGTGAATGATGATGTGTTATTTTACGCCTCTTTCTCTAAAGGTTTTAAAAGTGGTGGCTGGAATCCCCGCCCCTTACAACCTGCTGAATTCAAACCCTATAATCAGGAAAATCTTACAGCCTATGAAATGGGTATTAAAAGCCGCTTGATGGATAATCGAATGACATTCAATATGGCAGGTTTCTACAGCCAATATAATGACTTACAGATTTTTTCAAATAGCATAAATCCAGATAATGGCTCGCTTTTGTTGACGATTGATAATGCGGGTGATGTGGATATTTGGGGATTAGAAGCGGAAATTACTGCCCATCCTGTAACTGGATTTGATGTGAATTTCGGGCTCGGTTATATGGATAACTCTTATCAGACTTTGGCGGCATCAACGGGCTATCCCATTGATAACAAATTGCCTAATGCACCCAAATGGACACTGAATGCTGGCGCGCAATATGCCTTTAATTTGGGTGATGACATGGGACAATTGACGATCCGCGGTGATCTTAATCATCGGAGCCAAACATTTAATGATCCGCAAAACACCGTTGAAATTGCTCAGGGATCCTACACTTTGCTGAATGGTCGTATAACATGGGATAGTGCGGATGATGCCTGGCAAGTGGCGGCCTATATCCTTAATATTACGGACAAGAAATATTTTACGAGTGCGGAATCAATTCCAGCTTTTGGTATTCGTAATGCCGTATTCGGACGTCCAAGGGAATGGGGCGTGTCTGTTTCTCGTAGTTTCTGATGAGCCTTTTCCGATGAGGGTGCAGTATATTTATGCGCCCTCATTTCCCTATTTTTAGGTCGCATTATCAAGGAAAATTAATGAAGTTGTATACGTGTAAAATTGCCCCGAATGCTAAAAAAGTAAGACTTTACCTGAAGGAAAAAGGCATCACGCCCAATTTAGAAATAATTGAAGTTGATCTGTTCTCTGGCGAACAGAACAGTCCCGAGTTTCGAGCGATAAACCCGCTTGGTAAAGTGCCCGTTTTACAATTTGATGATGGGTCTGTCATTAAGGAAAGCCTTTCGATTATTGATTATTTTGAAGAAATTTATCCAAAACCATCTTTGACGGGTGATAGTCCAGAAGAAAGAGCAAAGATTAAGGCCATTGAACGTTTTATCGATTTGGAAATCATGGGTATGATGGGTGTTATGGCGCACCATATGATGCCGCTTTTTTCCAGTCGATTTACGCAATCATCCGATGTGATAAAATATGGACGAGCAAGACAGGCAGAGGCGCTAGATTATCTTGATCATTATATCGCAGATCGTTCTTTTGTTTATGGTGACAGAGTATCAATTGCGGATATCACTTTATATGTTACTTTTGAAAAGGCACATATAGTGAAAGCAGAACTTGACCCAAAATATAAAAATATTTTACGTTGTTATGTGAACTTTTCTCAGCGTATCAGGGCACTGTCGTCATAGTTAATAAATACGACCTTTTGGGTCACAATAGATGTTCATACCTTCTTTTCGGGTGAAGGCGATAAGGCTTAAACCAGAGTCTTCGGCAAGTTTTAAGGCAAGGTCAGTTGTAGCAGAGACAGCGGCCAGCACAGGAATACCAAAGGTCGCACATTTGTGAACCATTTCAAAGCTGCACCTGCTGGTGATTAAGGCAACACCTTGAGAGGGATCAATTTTTTGCTGCATCATATGCCCAATGAGTTTATCCAAGGCATTATGGCGCCCGATATCCTCCCTTACACAGAGAATATCGCCAGCCTTATCCACAAATGCGGCGGCATGCAAGGCACCCGTCAAATGATTTTGAATCTGGAGGTCAGAAAGATTTTGCATACTGTTATAGATCACGTGAGCGTTAATCTTAAGGTTGCTTTTGATGGGGTTTAGAGGGCTTATGGCATGATCCAAACGATCAATGCCGCATAAACCACATCCCGTACGTCCCGCTAATGTTCTTTTGAACTGATCGAGGCGTTCAAAACATTCTGGTACAATTTCTAAAGAGGCAATAAAGCCCTTATCAGCTGCGCTAATTTTAATGTCGATAATATCATCAAGGCCATTGATGATGCCTTCTGTTAGGCTAAAGCCGATGGTAAAATCTTCTACATCAATGGGAGAAATCATCATAACCGCATGACTAATGCAGTTATATTCAAGGGCCAAAGGAATTTCGCAGGAAAGATGACGTTCTTCGATTTTGGCCTTTTCCAAAGCAGTATTTTCGGGTCGCCATATAATCGCCCGAGAAATTCCCGTAGGTTTATTGAGTTTATCTATCATATGGTTTCTTCATGATATAGTATAAGCTGCAAGCATTTTTATAAGGGTTTTTCCCTCATCATCGGCAAGAGCCGCTGTCTTTAGTTTATGCACATCAGGGGCTTTGGCAAGACCGTTATCAATGACCGACATAATAAGCTTGTAATTCCCTAAACCTCGTGCATGGGTTTCACCGTATCCCTTGATTAATCTTTGACAGCCAATGACCTCGAGCGCAAGGCTATAATCTTTGTTCATAGTATCTTCTATGCGGGTCAGCCAGTCCGAGATATAGAGATATTCTTGGTGAAAACGCTGACTTTTTCGGCGCATGGGTTTGAGGGATGCCATGAAATACAGCATCAAGAAAGAGGTTATTTTTGTGGTATCAAGCAACTTTGGGCCTGAAAATTTCTGAAAGAACCATGTAAAAAAGGGGGATTGTTGAACGAAATTTGCCATGCCCAACGGCATGGTACCCAAAATTTCTTCCAGCCTTGGGTGCATAAATTCCACCATGTGGACAATTTGACCGTCAGTGGCACGAACTTCTTGTCGATATTTTTTTACCCGCTCCGAGCGTGTTTTAATATCCGCAACCCTGATCACATCATCAAAAGCCATCCAAAGTGCCACAGAACGGGCAAGTTCATTGGTCAATAGGAAGGGTGCTTTATCCTTTGCGGCAAAATTTTCAACTATTGTCAAATATTGTTCGGCATAGTTAATATCTTGATAATCAAGTAATTTTTTGGCGCCACTATAGGCGAATTCTCTTGCATTTTCGGGCAATTCATTAATGCGATCGATGAGGGATTGTGCATTTTTAGAATTGGCCTGTCCTATGATTTTTCCTGTTTTAGGTTTTATGGGGTCTGGTGCCTTTTTATGGTGGGCATCTTCGGCGGCACGATAGCCTGCATCAAAACCCTTTAAATTGGCCTCAACCATTTTGCCTTCAGCACGAATAGCATGTTCAAAATCCGCGCGTGAAAAAGGTAGACATTTTGATCCTGCTATGGCTCCAAACAGAATGGAGCTTATGACACATCCTGTATCACCTGCCAATTTCTCCATATCAAAACTGATAAAATTACGGGCTGCTTCATGAGCGGCTTTAAGAACAATCTCAGAGTTTCCGATGCCATTCCCCATGGCCATTTTTTCAGATATGGAATAGACGCGGTGGTTGGATGCAATCAGGGTTGTTTTGTTGGGCGTAACAAATTGTCTTTGAACGGCACGTCCCGCTTCCATAAGTTCAGCCGCCACCACAAGATCCACATCACCCGCCATAGGCATTAAAGCCATAACGGGCGGGATATCTTTATTTGCAACAGCAGATTTTGGATAGATTTCAAGATAGTAAATGGTGGCCCCTGTTCTTTGGGCCACACCAGGTACAGAGGTGGACTGGGCAAAATAATTGCATTGTTCTGCTAAATTCACCAACCAGTCGGTCAGGACACCGCCCCCCTGACCACCAAGAGCAGATATCACAATGGTTATGGGCCTTATTATGGTGTTTGTCATAAGGTCACCTTTGCGCGTTTGTTGTCTGCCCGCCTTTGCAGGAAGCCTATGATGGTTTGGCGAAACGCCTGTTTAAGGCGGTCCCAAACAGAGGGATTAAAGATTAAATCTGCTCTGGAAAATGACGGACATAAAACAGCGGCATGGACATTTGTTCCACAAACACCGCAGCCAACACAGCTGTTATCTACATAGGCCACGGGGTCTTCCCGTAAAATATCGGGATTTGGTTTGATGGTGAGCGATGGGCAGCCCGATAATCGGACGCAGGCGTGATCACCCGTACAGGTTTCACTTTCTACATAGAAACGCTGTTTTATTTCACGGTTTCCTGATTTTATGCTGGTGGCCAATATGGGCTTTTCGCGCCGCTGACGGTTCAGCATGCATTCGCCCTCAACCACAATCACCTTGGGGCCAAAAAAGGATGTTGTCATGGCATCATGAACAAGGGACTTTATATCAGAAATATCATAGGAGTTTAAGGTGCGAACCCATTTAACACCAACCCCCTGAACGGCATCTTGGATACGGGCCTTGCGATTGTCTTCTTTCAATGTTTTAGCAGAAGAGGGAATATATTGCCCGCCTGTTGCGGCGGTATAGCCATTGTCGACGATAATATAGACATTATCGCTGTTATTATAAACGGCACTTGCAATGCCACTAGTCAGGCCATTATGCCAAAACCCACCATCACCCATGATGGAAATGGCGCGTTTTCCCTTGATGGAACTAAAGGCTGATGAGCTCGCCCCGCCAAGACCATATCCCATGATGGTGTTGCCAATCTGAAACGGGGGCAGGGTGCCAAATGAATTGCAGCCAATATCGGCCGAAATATGGATTTCGCCGTAATCTTTTTCCAACATTTTCAGGGCAGAGAAAAACGGTCTTTCTGGACAGCCTGTGCATAGCCCAGGAGGACGGGCAGGAATGGCCGTATTTAAGTCCTCTGTGGATATGGTTAAGGTCGATAAAGATGCTATTGACGTTTCTAAATCATCTTGGGTCAATAAAGTGGGTTTGTATTTGGTTATAAATTTTTTGAGGCCATTTTTGGTCTCTTGTCCCGAATATTCCCCAAAGGCCGGCAACATATTTTTTCCTGAAATCTTACAGTTAAGATCCGCATCGTTAAAAATTTTGTTTAAAGATTGCTCAATATAATTGGGCTGTCCTTCTTCGATCATTAGGACGGCTCTTTTATTTTTGGCGAAATTTATAAGCTCACTATCCACCAAGGGATAGGTGACATTCATGACATAAAGCGGGATTTTGCTTTCTCCGAGACTATTGGCAAGTCCCAACATTTGCAAGGCGCGAATGACAACATTATAAAGGCCCCCTTCGAAAATTAAACCAATATCATTTTCGGGACCATCAATAATGTCATTCAATTTATGAGGAATAATGAATTGGGTTGCAGCAAGCGAACGCTGAACATGTTTTTGTTTTTCATGTAAGAAGGTAAAAGG
>JAIOYI010000006.1 GCA_021741205.1 Emcibacter sp. | reverse complement strand
AAACTCCCGACGAGGTCTATAATCAAAACGAAAATCAGGGGCATGCCCCTGATCAAAAGAAAGAAGCGGCATAACATTAAACAACACACTGTAGCTTAACATCGCCGCAAACCTGTCCAACCAAGTGGGACCACCTCTACTGGATTATACCAGTTGGATGCCTGCCGTGATTTAAAGATTACATTAATTCGTTTAACAACAAGCCTTGGCCTGTCTTTTGTCGTTCTTTCGGTTCTCCTCTATATCTTTCCTGAAATAGATTTATGGCGAAGTGTCATAATATATGCATTGATCTTGTCATTTTTAGGACTATTGCTTAGTCGATATATTTATACCCATGTTGTTGACCTTAGAGCATTGAAAAGAAGAGTATTAGTTTTAGGTGCGGGAGAACGTGCCGCTAAGGTAAGGTCATGTGGATTACAGCAATCGAATGATATTGAATTTGTTGGATTTTTGCGTGTCAATAAAGATGAGACAAAAATTAAAAATGCCCTAGAATATGACAACAAACGTTCCTTAAAAGAATATGTTGCAGATTTAGCTGTTCAGGAAATTGTTGTTGCCATTGAGGAACGACGTGGGGCATTGCCAATCCATGAATTGTTGGATTGTAAGATGGAGGGGTGTCATATTATTGAGGCCACGACATTTATAGAGATTCAATCTGGAACAGTAAATCTGGAGAACCTTAATCCAAGCTGGATGGTTTTTTCTGATGGTTTTGGAGGGGGCGGAAATTTTGATCTTATATTAAAACGTATATTTGATATTACGGCAAGCCTTCTGCTCTTGTTTCTAAGTCTTCCTATTCTTTTGATAACGGCCTTATTGGTGAAATTTACCAGTCGGGGGCCAGTATTTTACAAACAAGAGAGAGTTGGGCTGAATGGAAGAACATTTAATGTACTAAAGTTCAGAAGCATGACCGTAGATGCAGAGGCGGACGGCGTGCCTAAATGGGCTGCAAAGAACGACGTTCGTGTTACGCAAATTGGCCGTATCATAAGAGCAACGAGAATTGATGAGATACCACAAATATTTAATGTCCTTAGTGGTGCAATGAGTTTTGTGGGTCCAAGACCAGAACGTCCCTTCTTTGTTGACCAACTTGCGGAGAAAATATTATTTTATACGGAACGTCATCGTGTAAAACCGGGAATTACTGGCTGGGCTCAGTTAAATTATCCATATGGTGCTTCTGAAGAAGATACACGTCACAAGCTGGAATATGATCTTTATTATATTAAAAATTATTCATTATTTCTTGATTTTCTTATTCTTATTCAAACAGTGCGGGTGTTGTTATGGCCAGAAGGTGTTAGATAAGGCATAGATATGGGAAATGAATTTGGCTACATTAGCTTTATAACTTTCATTCTTTCTGGATTATCTTATTCTGGCTTGGCGGGCTACCTGATTATTAGTCGAAAATTTAACCGAGAAAATCTTTGGTTAACCTCTGCTGTCATTGTGAGTGCGATTTGGTCTTTTTCTACGGGCTTGTCGTTTTTAAATCAAGATCAAGTAAATTATTTGCTTCCCTTTATGGAAATTTTGCGCGGTGTGTCGTGGGTTGTGTTTCTATTTGTTATGCTGTCGCGTATATGGGAAATGCAGGGAAATAATGACCTTAGTAAAAAATTATCACACTATTTGATCGTTTTTGTTTTTTTAGTGATCTTATTGGGGGCCTTAGGCGTAGGATATTTAGTTGATTTTATTGATATAAAGTTACCAATACAGTCAAATATTTATATTATTTTATGCCTTTGTATTATTATCTTTCTTCTTGTTGAAAATCTTTACCGTAACTCTGCCGCAGAGGGACTTTGGGGCATTAGACTTCTATTATTTGGTGTAATGGCACTTTATATATATGATTTTCTTATGTTTGCGGACATATTATTATATAGGTCCATTGGTCAAAAATTATTTGAAGCAAGAGGCATGATCAATTTTATTGTGGTTCCTATATTAACTTTGTCTGTTATAAGAAATCCCACATGGAAACTTAATATTAAACTGTCTCGAAAAGCTGCCTTTCATACTATTACACTAATTGGAACAGGTGCTTATCTTATTGGCATGTCTGCGGCAGGCTACTTCCTGCAGAATTATGGCGGAAAATGGGGAAATATTCTACAAGCGACTTTCATTCTTGTTGCTCTGCTTGGATTATTGGTTTTTATTACTTCTGGAAGATTTAGATCGTTGACCCAAGTCCTATTGGCTAAACATTTTTTCCAATATAGGTATGATTATAGAGAAGAATGGCTCAAATTCATTCAAACAATTTCCGCAACCGGAGAACATTATGATCTTCGTGAACGGGTAATTAAAACTTTAGCTGATGTGATGGATAGCTCTGGCGGCGCCTTATGGTTACGCGAACAGCCCGATGTTTACACCTTTGCCGCCAAATGGAATTTTCAACATAATATGGATGTTGAATTGCGATCGGATGATCAGTTTATAAAATTTCTGGAGCAGGAAGAGTGGATCGTAGATCTTAATAATGATACAAAGGATGATGTAATAGAGCGACATAATATTACTATTCCAGAATGGTTGTTGAGTAATGAAAGATTTTGGCTTGTATTGCCGTTAATTCATCTAGGAAAGCTTGTGGGCTTTGTTGTTTTGCTCCAGCCACGCCTTAAAAATACGTTAAATTGGGAGAGTACGGATCTTTTAAAAACGATTGGGCGTCAACTTGCCAGCTATTTAGCCGAACAGATCGCGGAAATGGCATTAGCAGAGGCAAGAGAATTTGAATCATTTAACAGAAAATTTGCTTTTGTCGTCCATGATATTAAAAATTTAGCGAGTCAGTTGTCTTTAATGATAAAAAATGCCGAAAAATATGCGGATAATCCGGAATTTCAAAAAGATATGGTTTTAACGGTACAAAACTCTGTGGAGAAAATGAATAATTTACTTTCTCGTATTAGTGTTGTTCAGGAACCCGCAAAAGAGAAAAAAGATAAAACACTCAATATCAGCCGTATAATGGCAAAAATTGTTCAAAAATATAAGGATCAAGGACTGGATATTAATCTTAACAATTCATTTGCAGATTTGGATATATATGCTGATGAGGAAAGCATAGAAACAGTTTTTATGCATCTTATCGAAAATGCAAAAGAATCTTGTGAAGACAAGGACGCTAAACTTAATCTGGATGTGTCATGTGATGGAAATTATGTTATTATAAAAGTTATTGATAATGGTCATGGAATGGACGAAGATTTTATTAAGAATGAACTCTTCAGACCTTTCCGATCTACCAAAAAAAATGGATATGGTATTGGAGCCTATGAAAGCAGGGAAATGATAAAAAGATTAGGGGGAAAGCTAGATGTTAAAAGCAAAAAAAATCATGGCACTACAATGAAGGTCTATTTGCGTTTAGCAGAAGACCAAAATAATTATGTAAATTAGGGGAAGAGTAAACATATATGGCAGATAGCAAAAGAAGTTTACTCGTCGTTGAGGATGATCCTGGTCTTCAAAGACAGTATAAATGGAATTTCGAGGATTATAAGGTATCGATTGTTGGTGAACGCAAACAAGCCTTAAATGTTATGGAAAATGAAAACCCAGCCGTTGTCACTTTGGATCTTGGATTACCACCTGATCCAGACGGAACCTCCGAAGGTTTTAAAACATTGGAACAAATTTTAGAAAAATTTCCAGGTACTAAAGTTATCGTTGCAAGTGGACACGGTGCTCATGAAAGTGCATTGAAGGCAATTGCATTAGGGGCCTATGATTTTTATCAAAAACCTGTGGATCCTGATAGACTAGGATTAATTGTGGAAAGAGCCTTTAGATTGTATGATTTAGAGCAGGAAAATCTTCGCTTATCAGAAATTCGCAGTTTTTCCCGTTTTGAGGGTTTGATCACGGGTTGCCCAACCATGTATAAAGTTTGTGATATGATTGAACGGGTCGCACCAGCAAATGTTTCTGTTTTGCTCCTAGGGGCAAGCGGTACGGGTAAAGAGCTTTTGGCAAGAGCGGTTCATGATATGAGTGATAGGCGCAATGGTAAGTTTGTTGCTATCAACTGTGCGGCTATTCCAGAAAATCTTCTTGAGAGCGAATTGTTTGGTTATGAGAAGGGAGCCTTTACTGGTGCCGTTAAGCAAACAATCGGTAAAATTGAATTAGCAGAAGGGGGAACCTTATTTCTGGATGAAATAGGGGATTTACAGTTTTCGTTGCAAGTTAAACTTTTGCGTTTTCTACAGGAACGGGTAATTGAACGTATCGGCGGACGCAAGGAAATTCCTGTTGATGTTCGTGTGGTTTGTGCAACGCACCAAGATCTTGAGAGTGATATAAGAAAAGGTACTTTCCGAGAAGATCTATTTTATAGATTAAGTGAAATTACCGTTAATATTCCAACACTCGTTGAACGAGAAGGCGATGCGGTGTTACTGGCAAAGGCATTTCTGATTAGATTTAATGATGAATTAAAAAAACAAATCAAGGGATTTACGCCGGACGCTCTAACAGCAATCGCAAGCTATAATTGGCCCGGCAATGTTCGTGAATTGGAAAACAGAATAAAAAGATCTGTTATCATGTGTAATGGAAAGAAAATTACATCCGAGGATTTGGAACTTAATATTAAAGAAAGTGAAATAGAAGTTCTCAATTTAAAGCTCGTAAGAGAAAATGCAGATGTTAAAGCAATAAACAAAGCTTTAGTACAGTCAAATGGGAATGTTAGCCGTGCCGCTAACGTACTGGGAATTAGCAGACCTACTTTTTATGGTTTGATTAAGCAATATGATATTACACTATAGTGGTAGATAAAATTATACATCATGTGTAACAAACATTTACGTCATAAATAAAGGGAATATAATGAAAAGCCTAGCAACATTATCCATAGCATTACTTCTGGGAACATCAATTCCAGCCTATGCAGCAATCAATAATGATAAAAGTGCATCTTATATTAAGGACGCTGAAGAATATTTGAAAAAGGGCGATGTAAACGCTGCTATTATTCAATTAAAAAATGCAGTTATTGCCGACCCAAAAAACCCTAATATTAGGGTCTCTTTGGCGGATTTATATCTAGAAACAAACAGTGCCTCTTCGGCTGAAAAGGAATATTTGAAAGCCATTGATCTTGGCATTCCCCAAGATAAAGTTATTATTAATCTTAGTAAAGTAAGGTTGCTACAACGGCAATACCAGACCATTCTGGATACATTGCATGAAGAAAATGTGAGTGCCGATGCAAAAGGTGAATTTTATCTTATTATAGGTAATGCCCATCAGGGTCTTAATCATCTGGATAAGGCTCTTGAATTTTTTGAAAAGGGCGAAAAGTTTAACGGCAATAATGATAAATTAGGGGTTGCAATTGCCCAAATTTATTACTTTCAGAAAGAAATGGAAAAATCAGAGCATAAAATTGATGAAGTTATTGCCACAAATCCGAAAAATGTAGAGGGTATTATTCTCAAAGGTGAACTTGTTAATTTAAAATCTGGGCCAGAGAAATCGCTGCCTTTTTTCGAACAGGCGCTTCAGTATGATCCTAAAAATATTTCTGCATTATTCAAGATTTCAGCTATTTTATTTGATTTGAAACGTTCGGATGAAGCACTTGAGAAATTGGATGTAATTTTTTCTATCGCTCCAAAACATCCCCTGGCTAATTATTTATCCGCAGTAATTTATGCTCAAAAAAATGAACTCGATAAAGCAGAAGAGTTTTTAAGCGCCTCTGGACAGGCTCTTGATAATTTTCCTGGTGCTATGATGTTAAGAGGGGTGATGAATTACACCAAGAAAAATTATGCACAGGCTATTTATAATTTGGATAAGCTGATTAATGTTTCACCAGACAATATTGTAGCGCGGCGTCTTTTGGGGGCTTCATTATTACGTCAGAATGATGCAGAACAGGCGATTAAGGTTCTTATGCCTCTCGTTGATAGTGGTAAGGCTGGTTCAATCACATATGCCTTATTAGGAAGCGCCAATATGAAACTTGGCAACTATGAGAATGGTACAGCCTTTTTTGAAAAGGCGGTAGAAATGAAACCAAATGAAAGTAATCTTAAAACACAACTTGCCCTAAGTCGTTTGGCCTCGGGGGATGCGGAGGCCGCACAGGCTGATTTATCGGAAGTTTTAGAGAAAGATCCAAACTCAAATCAAGCTGCCGTATTTAAGACGCTCATTTCATTACAGGAAAAGAATTTTGATACTGCTATTGTTAATGCAGATTCTCTCATAAAACAGGATAAGGCTAATCCCGTTGGTTATAATCTGAAGGGAACGGCATATTTAGGCAAAAAAGACAATGACAAAGCACGGGCTCAATTTAATAAGGCATTGGAGGTGTCTTCGTCCTATTATTCGGCCTCAATGAATTTAGCACAATTAGAGCTAGAAGAAGGTCATGATGCAAAAGCTTTGGCAATATATAATGGGGTTTTATCGGCCGACAAAAATCATGCTGGAGCCATTCGTGGCTTAGCAGAATATTATAAGAAAAATAATGATAATGAAAAAGCAGAAGAATTTTATCTGCGTTTGGTGGCGGCTGATTCCAATAATATTAAAGCCAGAATTGAACTCTCAGAATTTTATATATCACAAAAGAAACTTGATCGCGCAAAAGCCATATCCCAACAAATTATTGTGGATTTTCCCGACCATCCAGCAGGCTATGAGGTTAGTGGCAATATTAACATGATCAATAGGGACCCCGCATCAGCCGTTGGAAATTTTGAAAGAATGGCCGCCATAATGGGCAATAATGCAAATGCTTACCAAATATTGGGTAGGGCGCAATTAAGGAGCAATGATCCAGATGCGGCGAGAAAATCTTTTATTAAGGCAATGTCTCTTTCGGAAAATAAGATCCCGATGATCCTTGATCTTGCGGCATTGGAATCTGCTCAAGAAAATTATGATACGGCTCAACAACATATTAATCAGATTAAAAAAATTGATGAAAAAAATATCACGGCCTATATTCTTGAAGGCCGTATGTTGTCGGCTCAGAACAGACATATTGATTCATTGGTCAGTTACTTAAAGGCCTCTGATTTTGGTGCAACGGGCAGCCAGTTTACAGGTGAATTGGCAAGAGCTTATATTAATACTGGTCAAAAAGACAAAGCGATAAATATAATGAACTCATGGTTGGAAAAAAATCATGATGACATAGCCGTCCGACATATTTTAGCAAGTTTTTATTTGCAGGATAAGGTCTATGATAAATCCATAGAACAGTATGAAGTTATTTTGAAAATTAGCGATAAAAATCCTATTGCATTGAATAATGTAGCTTGGTTGTACAGCGAAACCGGACAACCTGAAAAAGCTCTTGCAACAGCAGCAGCAGCTTATAAATTATTCCCAGAAGAACCGTCATTTATCGATACCTATGCGTGGATATTGGTGCAACAAGGCAAAAATGACAAGGGTTTGGAATTGCTCCAAGATGCCGTATTAAAGGCACCTAGAATGATGGAAATAAGATATCATTATGCGGTTGCATTGAAAAATGCGGGACGTAAAGCTGTTGCAAAGAAAGAACTTGAATCCGTAATAGCAAGTGGTAATGATTTTTCAGATATTGAAAATGCGCGCAAATTGCTGAAAGAATTATCACAATAATTTCACAATAATTTTCTATATGTGGTTGATTGTGTTTTTATAAGTATGTGGGTATTTTTCATTGGAAATATTATTTCTTAGTCACCGTTTTCCTTACCCTCCAACACGTGGGGATAAAATTAGATCATTTAATATGGTTAAATATCTTCATGAAGCGGGGCATAAAGTGACTGTAGCGTCTCTTGCCAGATCACAGCAGGAGGCGGATGATTGTCATGGTATAAAAGATTATTGTGACGATTATATTTTATGTGTGGTGAAAAATTATTTTCAGGTTATCAGAATGGGGCTTCGGCTTTTGACAACTGAGCCTTCTTCAATGGGTTTTTTCTATTCATCTCAATTGCAAAAAAAAGTCAATCAACTTTTGAAAAGTAAAAAATTTGATTTGATAGTCGTCTTCAGTTCAACAGCCGCTCAATATGTTTCTCATGTTAACAACATACCAAAATTGTTGGATTTTTGTGATATGGATAGCCAGAAATGGCTCGCATTCTCCAAATTTAAGCCTTGGCCTATTAGTTTGGGTTATCATTTAGAGGGGATCAAACTTGAAAAGACGGAAAAGTCATTATGTCAAGAATTTGACCTTTGTACCTGTGCTACGGATTTTGAGGTTGATACGCTAGAAAAATATGAAACAGGCGTTGCAACGGGTTTTTTTCCAAATGGGGTAGATTTTAATTTCTTTACGCCAAGCAATATGGATTATGTCCGTCACAGTATAAGTTTTGTTGGACGAATGGATTATTATCCTAACGAAGAATGTGTATTGTCCTTTTGCGAGAAAGTGCTGCCAAAACTTTTAGACAAATATCCAGATGTTACTTTTACGGTCATAGGTGCCGCACCGCCGGCCAATATTATGGCACTGAATAAACAAAGGGCCGTTACGGTCACGGGTACGGTTGATGACATTCGCCCCTATGTACAGAAATCTGCAGTTATGGTCACTCCGCTTGAAATAGCACGGGGAACCCAAAATAAAATATTAGAAGGTATGGCGATGGGCGTGCCCGTCATCAGCAGTCGCACGGCAGCTCGTGGCGTTGATGCTGTTATTGGCGAACACATTCTCGCAGCAACTACGGCGGATGAATATGTATCCCATATCACAAAACTATTTGACGATGAAGATGAACGCGATCGTCTGGCAAAGGCTGGGCGTGATCGGGTGACAACGCATCATAATTGGCCAAGAGCCATGACATTATTTAATGACGCTATAAAAAGATGTTTAACCATTGCCCAAAAGGCTAAAAAATAACGAAAAAAGAGTATATATAATGCGTATATTGCATGTCTTTGATCATTCAATACCACTTCATAGCGGTTATACCTTCCGCAGTTATCAGATATTATCCGAACAAAGAGCGCTTGGGTATGAAACTTTGCATGTGACAAGCATAAAACATCTCGATCCAAAATCATCGGAGGAGATAGTTGAGGGGCTGAAATTTTACAGAACAACATCTTATAATAAATTATTCAGCAAAATTCCCATAATAAACCAATATGAAGTTGTGCGAAGCCTTAGAAATCGTCTTCGTGAAATATTAAAGACAGAAAAGGTGGATATTATACAGGCGCATTCACCTGTTCTGAATGGAATGGCCGCTGTTGAGATCGGTAAAGAATTTAACATTCCTGTTCTTTATGAAATAAGAGCCTTTTGGGAAGATGCGGCTGTTAGTCACGGAACCTGTAAAGAGGGTGATTTGCGTTACCGAATATCCAAAGCATTGGAGACAAAGACCGCCAAAATGGCAGATGCGGTAACGGTTATTTGTGATGGTCTAAAACAGGATTTGGTATCACGCGGCATTGCGGCTGATAAAATTACGCTTATCCCCAATGCGGTTGATATTGGTGCATTCTCGGGTCCCTCTGAGCCAAATGCTGAGTTAAAGATGAAATTGGGTCTGAATGATGCGATTACGCTCGGTTTTATTGGCTCATTTTATGATTATGAGGGATTAGATATTCTGCTCGATAGCATGCCTACCATTATACGCGAAGTGCCTAATGTAAGGCTTTTGCTTGTGGGCGGCGGGCCAGAGGATCAAAATCTGAAAGAACGTACTAAAGCTTTGAACATTGAAAAATATGTGATGTTCACAGGACGGGTTCCCCATAATAAAATACAGGATTATTATAACCAAGTGGATGTTTTTGTTTATCCCCGCAAGAAAATGCGCCTCACAGACCTTGTAACCCCCTTAAAACCTTTGGAGGCAATGGCACAGCATAAATTGGTGGCCGCCTCAGACATCGGTGGTCATAATGAACTGATCGAAGACGGTAAAACGGGTATTCTTTTTAAACCAGATAACCCCATCAATCTTGCTCGTACCATAATCGAATTACTGAAAAATCGAGAAAGATGGCCGTCTATTATAAGGGAGGGCAGAAAATATGTTGAAGACATACGCAATTGGAAAAACAGTATTGCCAATTATCCCGCCGTTTTCGAACGTATTATAAGAAAATAACGATTAATTATCCACTTGCCAGATTTTGGCATAGGCTGCAAACATATGTTTCTGATCGAAATGTTCATTGACATGATATTTGTTGATCTCTCCAATTTTTTTTCTTAAATTCTGATCAGCAGCAAGCTTCTTTAGAGCCTCTGCAAAGGCTGTATCATCACCCTTTGCAACAATGAAGGGTTTGTTGTCTTTGGACATCATGAATTTAACGTCACCAACATCAAGTCCTACAATGGGCAGGCTTGCAGCCATGGCCTGATTAAGGGAGTTTGGCATTTGTTCGGTATCTGATGAAATGGCATAGATATCTAATAACCCAAGGGCGCGGGCAGGATCATCAATATGTCCCGGCAAATATACATTGTCTGTTAATCCGTAGTGAGCAATAAGACTTTCAAGTTTATGACGTTCGTTACCTTCCCCCATAATGATCAGGTTGAATTTCTTATCAGGAGTGGTCTGAGCCAGATCATGAAAGGCATTAATAAGACGGGTTAAATTCTTTTCTGGCCTAAGTGGCGTCATGGTGCCAATGACAATGACGTCTTTTTGTTTTTTAAATCCTTGAATTATGTCTGCCTGTGGAGGAGATGCATACAAATCGCAATCAACCCCATTAGGAATATAATGGATTTTAGACTCTGGAATTTTCCAATCCGATTTGCAAATATTAACCAATGTTTGTGAGGGGACAACGATGCCGTCAATGTTTCTGAGGGCAATACGGCGAAATAAATTACGGCGGGGCAGGGTGCTTTCCGCTTCTTCTGGTCCAAAACCACTTTCTAGGTGAAAGTGACGGCATGTGGGCTTAAAACTATGGGCAAGCGCCCATTCCGTTGAACCCCAGTTATAGGTTAAAAGAAGGTCAGGTTTTAGATGATGAAGTATTTTACGATATTGCAAGATACGGCTTAAAATATTACCATGAGCCGCATTTTTTATGTCTGGAATGCTATAATCAACACTGTCGCTCAATCGTGAAGAACAGGCATAATCACCATTGGTCGCCAATATTGAATGACGGGCTTTTTTTCCAAAGTGATTCATTAAATAGGAAATGCGTATGGGAACGCCACCATGGGAAAAAGAGGGTATTACGTGAAATATATGAGGAATATCCATTTTTTTAGTCATATTTTCTGATTTTATCATTTTTCTTTTACAATTGTGACTGTATGAAGTGGTATAATATCTTTAATTTGTTAAAATAAATGAAGTTTATTGATTAATCAAAGAAATGTGATGATAAGTTATTTCTCATAAATTTATAGAGAATTAATGAATAGGGGTACGGATTGTGTCGAAAAAAATATTATTTCTTATTTTAGGTCTATTTTCAGCAGTGTTGGTCTATCTTTTTTATCCGACAATGATGAAATTTTCGGAAATATTATTTTTAGATAGCTTCTCCATAAATGTCCTTCCTGCTCTTCAAAATAATCCGTTGGTTTCTTTAGCTGGCATGCTCAGTTTTTTCGGTGTAATATTTTTTACATTATATCTTGTTATTCCTACCCTTTATGTTTGGTTCTATATTAATTTGGCCAATAACAGAATATCAATATTACCAAATTTTAGTAATCCCATAAGCCGTACAGATAAGAATAAATTTCTGGCTACTATGAAGGAACTCGGGTTTATTGAAAAAAATGCTTTGTCTTATGCGGCATATCTTGTGCAAGGTCCAGAGGAGACTGTTCCACCTGAAACTCTTAAAAATATGCGTATCATAAGAAAAGCATCTCAAAATAAAGGAGGAGAGGCTATTGTCATTTCTCCTGTTTATGCAAAACTTTCCGCAGAAGAATTTTTTAATCGTGAAAACTTGGTCGTCGAAAATCTGATGCTAGGATTCTTTCATATTTTAGCACGTATCATTGCCAGCATGGGCGTGATTTGCATATTTTTATCAATCATGTCCTATGCTTCATTAGATACACCGCACGAAACGCCCCTTATTTCGGCACTTTATCCAGGATTATGGGCTTTTCTACTTTGCTTAATTTCATCTCTCTATATCTCGGGTTTTGTTCATTCTATTGAACTTATCTTATCTCAAATGGTTAATATTTTGGCCAAAAGGATCAACGGTTTATTTGGTCAAAGTAACTGGCAACAGGATATTCATATTCTGAAACAGCAAGTTATGAGTAATTCAGATAAAGAAAATCTTGAAACAGTACTGCAAAACTGCCTAGACAAACCTATGAAGGAAATTGCAAAGGCTGTTAAGGCATTGGCTGAAGAACAGGAAAGCAAACTGGATAAAATTTTGTCTGATACTTTGAGCTATTTTATAAGCAATATAGACAAAAATTTGTCCATGGACATGAAATCTGTGAATCAGGTTCTAAAGGATACGGCGAATTCTGCAGATCAGATGAAGAAACAATTGATTGATTCAGGAACTTTATTCTCCAAACATATGGATAAGCAAGCAGGTAGCATAGCCAAACATCTTACCGAGATGCAGAAAATATTAAATAATAGCGAGAAAGCAAGCCAGCAGGCAACAGAAAAACTAATATCCTCTTTTGCAACAGAAGTGGATAAAACATATGGTCAATTGGCTAAATTTATGGAAACGAGCCTTAAAAATCTTGCGGATAAACAGACAATAATTGAAAAAGCGGAAAGCAATAAGGACAGTATTTTAAGAGATTTACATAATAGTGCAAAGGATTTGGGTACTATTTCAAATGCATCTGGTAAATTATTGGAGAAATTTACTGCTCTGTCAAAGGAATTGGACGGTATATTAAGCCTTGCCCAGAAAAATACCAATGTTCCTGATACCGCAAAGCGAGACAAGCTTAAAATGGCCGTAATGGAATTGAAAAAGAATAATAATGATAAGCTCGGTAAGCTGCCAGATATGTAATATATTTTTGGAAATTTGGTTAAAGAAATTTTGCCAAAATGTCCCGGTAGTTGCGGCTGACAAATAATTCGCTACCCCCTTCTAGGATCAATCGATATTTACCTCCACTGACGGGCTTTAATTCTTTTATTTTCGAAATATTAACAATTGTTGATCTATGGACTCTCTGGAATAGCTCAGGATTTAGCCTTTTTTCCATATTTTTCATGGTTTCCCTTAAAATATGAGTTTTATCTTCTGTATGGAGGCACATATAGTCACCTGCCGCATCAATCCATTGAATCTTGTCTACAGGAACAATATTTATCTGTCCTCTATCTTTAATATTTAGATGTTGTTCATAATGGTTTTCATTCAACAGATCCTGTGAATTGATTATTTCCGATAGGGCAAGTGTAGGAGGGTTATCCATAGATCGAATTAAGTCGATGAGTTTTGCATTTTGCTCAATTGTAATTCTTTCCTGAATAAGTGTTCTTATCTTAATAAGAGATTCTTGCAGGCGGGCTTCATCAATGGGTTTTAAGAGATAATCCTGAGCATGGGCTTCAAATGCCTTAATGGCAAATTGATCAAATGCGGTTGCAAAAATAATTAAGGGTAATTCTTCCTTAGCAAGTGCTTTTATGACCGAAAAACCATCAATTCCAGGCATTTGAATATCAAGAAAAACCAACGCAGGCCGTTCGGCTCGTATTTTTTTGATGGCATCCCTTCCATTGGAACAACTTCCGATAATGTCAATATCGTTATGTTCTTTCAGGCGCAATTCCAAGCCACGCAAGGCCAAAGGTTCATCATCAACAAGTAGTGTTCTAATTTTTTTTGTCATCATGTTATCATTTTCCCCCTTTTAAGCGTTTGTATTTTGATTGTTTTGGAATTCACAAGGTAATGTAATATGAATGGTCACACCATTTGATTTTTGACTTATAATATCAAAACTGCTGTCTATTGGATAAAGTTCGAGAAGTCTTGCCTTGGTATTTGCAATGCCCAGGCCACTTGAATTTTTACTTATCTCTTTAGAGTCTATGGCATCAAAACCAGGTCCATCGTCGGATAGAATAATATCTAGTTTTTTATTCTTTATGGTAGCCTTAATTGTAATTGTTCCGCCGTCAATCTTCTGGTTAATGGCGTATTTAATTGAGTTTTCTACAAGAGGCTGCAGCAATAGGCTTGGTATTAATGCTTCTTTAGCCTTGTCTGTCACATCAATAATAATTTTTAACCGTTCTTGAAATCGTACCCGTTCAATATCAAGGTAAAGAGACAAAGCATATAATTCTTCTTCTAATGTAGTTTTTTGCATGGGTTGACTGACAAGGCTAAACCGTAAAAAGGCACTTAATTTGGTCAACATACTGTTGGCTTCTTTAGACTGTTTGTCCAAAACAAGTGTTGATATAGCATTAAGGGTATTAAATAGAAAATGGGGATTTAATTGATAACGTAACATTTTAAGCTGAGCCTGATGGGCTTGGGCCGTGGCGGCCAGGTACATTTCTTTTTGCTGCTGTAATTGAAAATGATAATTTATGACAAAATATAATCCCGTCCATGCCATTAAAACAAAGGTGTCATAGAGGGTGCGGTATAAAAATCCCAGTTCTTTCATCGTCCAATCAGGATCATATAATTGCTTCATTGACCAAACCTCAATAAAGGAAAAAAGCATAGAGCTAATACCTATGCAAATAATGATTGAACCTAGTAATATGAGAGGAGATAGTTTGCTAAATCGCAAGAAATGGTAAATATGGCGAAGACCAATGGTAATCCAAAAGCCTCCTATAACTCCCATCATTACAGCATAAATGAATTCTGGTTTTTCACCAAGAGCGTAGGCATTAAGGGTTCTGGCAGCACAATAGGCTATCCAACCAAGAATTTGCAGGCTCCAAAATAGTTTTTCTTTATGTTCAATAAGATTTTTGAGTTTTTTGTCCAACAGTTACCTCGTTTTCAATAAGTATTGATCATTCGTGCCTTATTGTAAAGATTAGCTTTTATCATTTAAGAGGTCATTGAAAAAAATCAGCTGTATGGATACCTATAACAAGCTGTGTGTCTTGTCAGGCGCCCATACAATCGCCGATCCTACGGAGGATTCTGTGATTTTATGTATTATAATCTATGTGATACTCTCGTCATTTATATTAAAATATATTACAGTTATATATAAATACCCTTTATAATAGTGGTGTTAGCATAATAATGCTTTCAGCGGTTAAAAAGTAATTTGCGGTGTATTAATGTTTTTATGAGACGAAGATTTGTTTTAATGATCATTTGGTACAGAATAGGTGATAAATGGGAAAACAGGATATCATTGGCCATACATTGATTGGCTCTGGTAAGGAAAAAGTTATTATTCTTCATGGCTGGTGGGGTGATTACACCGCCTATGAGGCGATGTTACCTTACTTAGATAGTAAAAATTTTACCTATGCCTTTATGGATTATCGTGAGTATGGTAAGTCATTAAATATAACGGGTAATCATACCATTGAAGAAATTGCAAATGATGCGATTAAGCTTGTAGATTTTTTGGGCTGGAAAAAATTCCATGCGGTTGGTCATTCAATGGGTGGCATGGCGGTTCAGAAAATTATGGGTAAAGAATCGGGCAGGGTAAAATCCGTTGTTGCAATTACCCCTGTTCCGGCCTGTGGTTCTCCCCTTGATGCAGACGGACGGACTCTTTTTCACGGCGCTGCAAAAAATGATGAAAACCGTTTTGCTGTTTTAAATTTTATAACCAGCGGAAGATTATCGGCAAGTTGGTATGATTATATTATAAGACGATCTCATGAGACCACAACAGTTAAAGCGTTTCATGATTATATGCTGGCATGGACTGAAACTGACTTTAGTGATGATATAAAGGGTAATAAAACGCCAATTTTGGCGCTTGTGGGGGAATATGATCAGGCTATAACAGCTGATACTATGGAAAAGACGCTGCTCACATGGTATCCGAATGCTACATTGGGCATTATTCGAAATTCTGGACACTTTCCAATGTCCGAGACTCCTGTATGGCTTACCACTGTTATGGAAAATTATATGAAAAAGTATGCTTGACCATAATTTAGCCTATCTTTTTTTATAAATTCTTGACCTGACTTGATAAAAATCCGATACCTATTCAATCATATTAACTTAGGCAATCATTATGGAAATAGAGGAACATAATTCTTCATCTTCTCAAGACGTTTTTGAAGTAAATTCGGAACTGATTAAGGAAATTTCCAATGCATTGGACGTTAATGATACGGATCAGTTAGCCTATTTGCTTGAGCCATTGTATTCTGCGGATATTGCGGATGTTTATAAACATTTAAATGAGTCCGAACGTGCTGCCTTAACGGCTTATTATGGTTCTGATTTCGACCCTGAGGTTTTAACCGAACTTGAGGATACGGCACTTGATCAGGTTATCCAGGAAATGGATGATCAGCATATTGTTGATGCCATCAGCCAGTTGGAAAGTGACGATGCGGTTACGGTTCTGGAAAGTATTGATGTTGAAGACCGTGACAGAATCATGGCTGCCATGCCCCTTGAGGAAAGACTCGCTGTAGAAGAGGGTTTTTCTTATCCTGAGGAGAGTGCGGGACGCCTAATTCAAAAGAATATTATTGCTATCCCTGGCATGTGGACGGTAGGGCAACTGATACAATATCTTAGAACAGAAAAAGATCTTCCTACAGAACTTTATGAGATTTTTATTATTGATCCGCTTCATCATCCTATTGGTATAATCTCGCTCAATCAGCTGATAAGGGCAGCAGATAGTACGAAAATCAGTGAAATTATGAACACGGACCCAAAGGTCGTTCCTGTTAGTATGGATCAGGAAGAGGTCGCCCATATGTTCCGGCAATATGACCTCACATCCTTGGGTGTTGTAGATAGAGACGGGCGACTCCTTGGTATGATTACCGTTGATGACGTTGTGGACGTTATTGATGAAGAGGCCGAAGAGGATCTGTTGCGTATGGGGGGGGTGACAGAAACAGACATAACAGAATCAGTTATTGAGGCCTCAAAAAATCGTATAGTATGGCTATTGGTGAATTTGGCTACAGCGATTTTAGCGTCTATTGTCATTGCACTATTTGATGGAACAATTGAACAGATGGTAGCCTTGGCGGTATTGATGCCCATCGTTGCGAGCATGGGTGGAAATGCGGGCACGCAAACCATGACGGTAACGGTACGATCTCTGGCGACCAAGGACTTGACATCTCATAATGTGAGACGTGTTATCGGTAAAGAATTCATTATATCACTTTTGAATGGTTCGGTTATGGCCATAATTATCGGTGTTTTATCGATGATTTATTTTAATAATCCTATTCTTGGGAGTGTTATTGCAATCGCAATGATGATTAATATGGTGATGGCTGGTCTCGCGGGTATATTGATTCCCGTGGGGTTGGAAAAGATGGATATTGACCCTGCTTTGGCCAGTAGTATTTTTGTGACTACCGTTACGGATGTTATTGGTTTTTTTGCCTTTTTAGGACTTGCCACAATGGCATTTATGTGAATTGTTTTTCTGTCCAATATGGCAAGGCTTTTATTGACTATTGATTGGCATGTTATCAATCAGACGCGTTTTGCCCACTACGGCTGCAATTAATATCCTTGACGGCACTGTAATTTTTTCTGTTACAGAATTTAGGCTTTCGGACTCTCTGACTTCCAAATATTGAACTTCTTTAAAACCACAATTTAATAAATATTGAGTGGCGTTATTCAGTAATTGCTGAAGGGGCAAAATATTATTTTTTATATCTTCAGTTAATTTTTTAAGCGTTTTTGGTATTTCTAGGGCAATTTGTCTTTCCTCGGGCGACAGATATATATTGCGGGATGATGTAGCAAGACCGTCCTCATCTCTGATTAATTTGCCCTTAAGGACTTTTGTTGGGATATCAAGATCCTTTACCATCTTTTTTAAAACCGTATATTGCTGAAAATCTTTTTCACCAAAAATGACGATATCAGGTAAACATTGCAGTAATAATTTAGTGACAACCGTTGTTACGCCATCAAAATGACCAGGGCGACTTTTTGCACAAAGTTCTTCGGTTATTTTGGTTACAGATACATTCGTTAAAAAACCATCAGGATACATTTCCTCAACATTTGGTGCATATAAAAGATCAACATTGGCTGCATTCAGTTTTTCTATATCAAGAGATTCTTGTCGGGGATATTTGCTAAAATCCTCATTAGGACCAAACTGTTTTGGATTAACAAAAATACTTACTACTGTTTTATCTACCAGTGTTTGGGTTTCTTTTACTAATGACATGTGGCCATGATGAAGAGCTCCCATGGTTGGGATCATGCCGACAACCAAGCTCTGCATATGCCATTGTTTAATTTTCGCGCGAAGTTCTTTTTTGGATCGAATGATTTGTACAGTCATACTTATTACTTTTTATCTTTAATATATTATTTTTTATCTTCTAATTTAGCATTCTTAAAATCGCGCAGTCTATTTGTGCGAATAATTCTTTTTATTTTTTCAACATATTCAGGGCCTTCTTCTGAATAATTAGTCAGTGTTTCTATAAGAGGGATGGCCTTTATGTCTGTATCATCCCGAAAATTTTGTCGTGCATTACGTAATTCTTTATAGGCTTTGTGGGTATTAAGATTCAACATATAACTTTCAACAGCCTCTATTATATTTTTAAAACATCTGATCTGATGTTTTTGGTTTTCGTCACGTTCACTAGGCGTGATACCGCAACCCTTTCCCCAACTCCATTGGCCATAAAGTGCATTACCTTGTTGTGCAAAACGTGACGTTCCCCAGCCACTTTCTTGTACGGCTTGTGCTAGGGCTAATTCTGGAGGAATGATATTTATCTTGGAAAGGAGTTCTTGGAGTATTTCTCCAGTGCGGTTTAGAAAATCATTAACGTCAACAACGTGAACCTTGTATTGAATCATTTTTTGTGTGAGCCAGTAATAGTCCATTTCTGAGACATTTTCTCCGATTGTAATTTTAAGAATAATATTTTTAAGTTTTTTACGATCTTGGCGAATGATTTCATTAACCTTTAATATTGGCGGCAAAAGAGAAGAGAGGAATAATCTCTTTCTTATTTTTGTATCTTTAATTTTTGTGAGTTCGGGGGGTAATTTTGCAAAATATATTCTAGGAACCGCAATGTCATTTTTTCTAATACCCATCATGTCAAAACCATAGGATGCTAGAATTTTAATGGCGTGGTCATTTTCTTTTAACTGGATATTTTTGACCATTTTTATAGGTGAGTTATTATGGGCGCTATTTTTTATTTGCCAGTGTGATAGCTTAATCGGCATAACAATAAAAAACATTATTGCAATAAAGATTAGAATAGTGTCTTTGATTGAATTGTGATTATAAGATTTATACATTAATGAGTATTCTTCTTGCTGGTTATATTTAATAACAGCTAAACTTTATAGGATATTTGTATAAAAAACCAGATATTAGATGGTGTAAGACAAGTAAGGGAAAAATCGAGGAAATCAATATGAGTGATGATACGGCGTTGGATAAAGCAAGAAAACAAAAAAAAGATAGCGCACACATCATAGTTGTGGGTAATGAAAAGGGTGGGTCTGGAAAGTCAACCTCGGCTATGCATGTTACGATAAGCCTTCTTGAAAAAGGTTTCACTGTTGTTATAATTGATTTGGATGCCCGCCAAAAATCACTTGCACGCTATATAGAGAATCGCAAAACTTATGCAGAACAACACCGATTGAAATTAACAATCCCTGATGTCCATGTGCTTGCGCGTTCTTTGGAAGGTACGGCAATCGATATGGAGCAACAGGATAAAACCAATTTTACCCTGTTGTTGGATGAGTTAAAGGGAGAATATGATTATATTCTTGTCGATTGTCCGGGAAGTGATAGCCATTTATCCAGACAGGCTCATTATGTGGCTGATACTCTAATTACACCAATCAATGACAGTTTTGTAGATTTAGATATGCTCGCAAAGGTTAATCCCGATACTTATAAAGTTGAAAAAGTAAGTCTTTACAGCGAAATGGTATGGGAAGCCCGTAAAGAACGCGCCTTAAAGGACCGGGGGACAATAGATTGGATTGTTATGAGAAATAGAACATCTGCCCTTGATGCCAAAAATAAGAGACGGGTGCATGATGCTTTAAAACAATTGCAAACAAGAATTTCTTTTCGTTATGTTCCAGGGTTTGGTGAACGTGTTATTTATCGGGAATTATTTCCAAAAGGTCTTACCCTTATTGATTTTAAAAATAGTAACAAAGATAAAATGACCATGTCACATGTTGCCGCTCGTCAGGAAATTAGAAAATTAATGGACGATTTGAAACTTCCTCATTGGAATAAAAATTCTCCGCCTGTGCCTTTAAAATAGGATTAACTCATGCCATACATTATCATAATCATAGGTTTTGTTTTTTTACTATATGCTATTTCACGGCTTATGAAACAATCTCATTCTGCGAAAATCAATAAAATATTCCGCTATGGCTTTGCCGTTATTCTTGGATTATTGGCTTATTTCTTCTTGATTATGGCAAAAAATATTCCTATTGGCGCCATATTAGGGATTTTGTCTTTCTTTTCAGCGCAGGGCGGTTTGTGGAAAATTCTGATGAATAATTCAGACGGCGCAGGGAATAATAAAAAAGAAACCTCTGTTAATCATAAAAATGCAATGACCAGAGAAGAAGCTCTTGAGATTTTAGGGCTTTCTGGCCACCCAAGCAAATCCGAAATAAAGGAAGCGCATCATAAAATGATGTTAAAATTACATCCAGATCAAGGCGGTTCGGATTATTTTGCTTCAAAGCTAAATCAAGCAAGAGACATGTTGATTTAGAGCTTTATGAAACTTTTGTTGCACTGCACAATAAAATCTTGACTTCTTAAAATAATAGTATATATATAATGGTGTGAGTAGGTTATTGCGTTGCACAATAGTGTATTCTTTGGGCGCAATTATAAATTTTAATTGAAAGGAAAATGCCATGACAAAAACAACATCACCTAAAAATTCTGCTGATATTAAGGCAACAGTTGAGAACACCATTAAAACTGCACAAGAAAATGTTCAGAAAACTGTTCAATCTGCACAGGAAAATGTCCAGAAAGCCGTTAAAGAAGCAACGACTAACATGGATAATGTTACAGAATTTAGCAAAGCGAATTTCGATGCAATTGTTGCTTCAAGCAATGTTGCCGCAAAAATTGCTCAAACTTTTAGCGCTGATTTCATTGAAACGTCTAAAAAGGCTGTAGAAAAAAATATGACAGATGCAAAGGCTTTGTTCTCTGCAAAGACACCTGCTGAGTTCTTTGAACTTCAGGCTAATATCTTTAAAAACCGCTATGACGAGCTAGTTTCTGAATCAACACGGATCAATGAAATTACATCAAATAAGGCAAGTGAAGTAATTCAGCCCTTGAAAGCTCGTTACGAAGAAGTTGCTACAAAATATAATTTCCCTACAGCGCTCTAAACTTACTGCTGTAAGATACTCAAATCCAAATTTAAGGCTCGGTTTTGCACCGGGCCTTTTTTTTGCCATATTCTTTTATGACCCTCATTAATTATTACAAGTTAAGAAAATGGATATTTTAACGATGCATTAGGAATAAAAAGATAAAATAACCATTAAAAGTGGTTTATTTTTGAGAAAATGATCGTGAATTCTCTGTAATGTCTTTAAATCTGTTTAAGATACTCTATTTAAGGTAAAGTATAGATTTAATATTATTAGGCATATCAATGAGTGAAGATAAAAAAAACGACCAAGAAAAAGACAAAACGGGTCTTTTAACAAAAGTACGGCCCAAGACTAAAAAGCCGTCCATGTATAAAGTTCTTATGTTAAATGACGATTATACGCCAATGGATTTTGTTGTTCATGTTTTAATGGTCTTTTTTCAAAAGTCAGAGGATGAGGCCGTGCAGATTATGTTAAATGTTCATCAAACAGGAATAGGACTGTGTGGTATATATAGTTTGGAGATTGCAGAAACTAAAGTTTTGCAGGTCATTGAATATGCAAGACGTAATGACCACCCGCTACAATGCAGCCTAGAAAAGGAGTCGTAATAATGCCTACATTTTCTCCAAATCTTGAACATACACTCCACCGTGCAGTGGGTGAGGCAAACTTGCGAAAACATGAATTTGCGACCCTTGAACATTTACTTTATGGACTTTTGGATGATAAGGATGCTCTTTCTGTGCTTCGGGCATGCGATGTCAATGTCCGCCAACTAAAAGCAGAGGTTAAAACCTATCTTGACCTTGAACTTGATAACATTAAAATAGATCATGA
Organism: Emcibacter sp.; assembly: GCA_021741205.1. Lineage (GTDB taxonomy): Bacteria > Pseudomonadota > Alphaproteobacteria > Sphingomonadales > Emcibacteraceae > Paremcibacter. The sequence continues at coordinate 150,503 of JAIOYI010000006.1, read as the reverse complement.
AAGTGAGGCAAACCCGACGTCTGGCTTTCAACGGGTTATTCAGCGTGCCATTTTACATGTACAAAGTTCTGGTCGTGAAGAGGTGACGGGGGCAAATGTTCTGATTGCAATTTTTTCCGAACGGGAAAGTCATGCGGTATATTTTCTCCAACAATATGACATGACAAGACTCGATGCGGTCAGTTATGTATCTCATGGTTTGGCAAAATCATTAGCAAAAAATAGTGAAAAAGAAACACCTTCTGATGCTGAGGAAAAATCTTCTCATGAGGAGAAGACAGAAACGGCTTTGGAAAAATATTGTGTGGATCTTAATCAAAAGGCTCGTGAGGGTCGCATTGATCAACTCATTGGACGTAACCATGAAATTGAGCGCACCATACAGATTTTATGTCGCCGCTCTAAAAATAACCCTCTTTATGTAGGAGATCCTGGTGTGGGTAAAACCGCAATAGCCGAAGGACTTGCCCTTCATATTGTGGAAAAGAAAGTTCCTGAAGTTTTACAGAATGCTACAATTTTTTGCCTTGATATGGGAACATTGCTTGCGGGCACCCGTTACCGAGGTGATTTTGAGGAACGCTTGAAGGCGGTTATCTCAGAAGTAGAGCAGCATGAAGGTGCCATATTATTCATTGACGAAATACATACTATTATCGGGGCAGGTGCCACAAGTGGTGGTGCCATGGATGCCTCCAATATGTTAAAACCCGCCTTGTCTTCAGGTTCTATTCGATGCATTGGCTCAACAACCTATAAGGAATACCGTTCCCATTTCGAAAAAGATCGGGCTTTGCTGCGCAGGTTTCAGAAAATTGATATTAAGGAACCCACAAATCCAGAGGCTAAAGAAATTTTGAAGGGCTTACGAAAATATTTTGAAAAACATCATAATGTTATCTATAGCGATGAAGTTATTGATGCGGCAGTTGATATGTCATCCCGTTATATTAATGACCGCAAACAACCAGATAAGGCCATTGATGTCATTGATGAGGTTGGTGCCTCTCAGATGCTTCTTGCCCCTGAGCTCAGAAAAAAGGAAATCACGGTAAAGGATGTGGAGACTGTGGTCTCTAAAATCGCCCGCATTCCTGAAAAATCTGTGTCCAAGGATGACACGGCCATTCTTGCCAGTATTGATATAGACCTTAAACGTGTCATCTATGGTCAAGATAAGGCTATTGAGGTACTTACAGACGCCATTCGCTTGTCTCGGGCGGGACTGCGCCAAGATGATAAACCTATTGGCAGTTATTTATTCTGTGGGCCTACAGGTGTCGGCAAAACCGAGGTCACCAAACAATTAGCAAGCCTTTTAGGTCTTGAATTGCATAGATTTGATATGTCAGAATATATGGAAAGACATTCCGTCTCTCGCCTGATTGGTGCACCGCCCGGTTATGTGGGATACGATCAGGGTGGATTACTCACCGATGCGGTTGATCAGTCACCTCATTGTGTAATTTTGCTTGATGAAATTGAAAAAGCGCATCCTGATATTTACAATATTCTTTTGCAAGTTATGGATCATGGAAAACTTACGGATAATAATGGTAAAAAGGTGGACTTCCGCAATGTAATTCTGGTTATGACCACTAATGCGGGGGCGATGGAGCTTAGTAAGGAAGCTATGGGATTTGGGGCTAATGTGCGAGAAGGTGATGATGAAGAGGCCATTAAAAAACTCTTTACACCAGAATTTAGAAATAGACTTGATGCAACGGTGCCCTTTAAAAATCTTTCTGTTGAGGTTATGGCAAGGGTAGTGGAAAAATTCATCCTAGAGTTGGAAATGCAGCTTGAGGAACGTCATGTTCACATTAGTTTAACCTCTGCTGCTAAAACTTGGCTTTCAGAGAAAGGTTATGACCGCTTATATGGGGCAAGACCACTTGCCAGAACCATACAGGAATATGTTAAAAAACCTTTAGCTAATGAGCTTTTGTTTGGAAAGCTCGTGAATGGTGGCGAAGTGTTGGTAAGACTAAAAGATGGAGAATTAATTTTCGACATAGAGCCTGCCACAGTACCTATCAAGAAAATTACCGATTCCAGTTCCGATAAATCTCGAGAATATGTTAAGTAATTCGCCTTATCTGTTATTGTAAGTTCAATTTTCTGTTCATGGAGAATTCAGAAATGGAATTGTATACTCTGTATCAGGAAAAACTCATATAAGGAATTGGTAATGTTAAGAAAATTGGTAATCGCAATTGTGGGTTTATCTGTTGTATCTTTATCTGCAATGGCAGAAGAGGATAAACTGGTAGACGCTTTACAGAAATATGAGAAAACAGGTAAGGTTGGTAATTGTATTTCTATCCATCAAATCAAAACCAGTCAGGTTATTGATGATTATAATATATTGTTCATAATGAATGGTTCAAAAGCCTATCTCAATACCATGAAACACAGATGTTCCCGCCTTGGTTTTGAAAAGGCCTTTAGTTATAAAATATCGACTAGTCAGCTTTGTGATGTGGATATTATAACTGTATTTGATTCCTCTGGTGGTATTCAGGGACCTTCTTGCGGACTGGGTAAATTTATCGAATATAAAGAAAAGAAGAAAACCAAGGAATAAGAATCATGTTTTCTTGAAGGGGGCAAGGGATGATAATATCTCTGTGTTCTGTGCCACAATTTCCTTTTCATGATCTAAATAGTGAGAAACAGCATCTCGAAAAGATGTATTTTGAATCCAATGATTGCTATAGGTGGGTGTTGGCATATAACCTCGGGCAAGTTTATGTTCTCCCTGTGCACCAGCCTCAACCTTTTTCAAACCATGCTTAATGGCGTACTCTATGGCCTGATAATAGCATATCTCAAAATGAAGATATCTATGATCCTCTATGGCTCCCCAATAACGACCATATAGGGTATCATCGCTTAAAAGATTTAAGGCACCCGCAATATATCTATTTTGCCGTTTGCACATGATAAGCACAATGCGGTCTGATATTTTTTCACCGAGTAAAGAGAAAAACAAGCGATTAAGATAAGGCTGTCCCCATTTACGATTTGCCGTATCAAGATAAAAAGAAAAATAATGATCCCAATGATGTTCCGTGATGTCATTTCCGCTCAGTATTTCAATGTCAATATTATCTGAAACGGCCTGTTTTCTTTCTTTACGTATGTTTCTCCGCTTTCGTGACGATAACGCCATGAGAAAATCATCAAACGAACAATAATCCTGATTTACCCAGTGATATTGTTGGTCCAGTCGTTTGAGAAAAGATTTTTCATTCATTAATTCCCATTCATTTTTTTCTGGAAAAGTCACGTGAAGTGATGATACGCCAAGATTTTCTGCATGGACTATGGCCGCATCAAGTAAATATTCTTGTATTTTACGGGTATCTTGATCTGGTCGCACCAAAAGTCTTGGACTTGTAACGGGCGTAAAGGGGACAGAGGATTGCAATTTAGGATAATATTGTCCGCCCGCCGCATGATAGGCATTAGCCCATGAATGATCAAAAACATATTCTCCTTGCGAATGATTTTTTAAGTAAAGCGGCATGATGCCAATTATTTCCACTCCCTGATGCGCAATAATATGTTGAGCCATCCAACCCGTTTTTGCGGTTGCAGAGCCGCTTTTCTCAAGGGCATTCATAAAAGCATAGGAAAGAAAAGGGTTATGACCCGTATGTTCATTAAAACAGCATGCATTCCAATCATTCTCTGAAATATCACTTAAGCTTTTAATGATACGTGACTGAAGGCCACTCATTACACAAGCTCATAAATGATATTGTCCGTATTACGGGCTGCATTCTGTCTTTGTTCTTCTGTCCGCACGGTCCATGTTAAGACAGGAATTTTTTTCTGGCGACAATATTGGGTTACACTATTGGGAAGCACTTTAATATCATAAGCGATAAAATCAACATGCAGCTGATCTATAAGGTCTATTTGGAATTTTGTGTCAAAATATTCTGGGGGCAGTTCGCCGTCACTTGTGCTTGTCGCAACAAACCCTGCTGATATTTCTGGTGCATTTTTCTTGAACCATGTAATAATATCAGGATAAAAAGACATGATGGCTATGGGGCCAGAGTAATGACAGATATCCTCAAAAACCGCCTTTGCAATAACGTTATATTGGCCTTGATCACCCTTGATTTCGACCAATATGGGATAATGAGGATCGATGTTATTTAAAATATTTTTTAGGGTCAGAATATAATCATCTGAACCCGTTAAATTTATATGGGATAATTCTTCTGCCGTATAATCCTGAATATTACCTGATAGGCTGGTTAGTCGCTTAAGCGCCGTATCATGAAACACCATGGCCTTATTATCTTTGCTTAGCAAAACATCAAGTTCAAATCCGTGACCTTGTTTATTGGCATTTTGAAAAGCTGACAAAGAATTTTCCACATGTCCAGTCTTTGGACCATGCAGTCCTCGATGAGCAAAGGGAATATCTGTCAACCATTTTTTATTCATAATATACTTTAAGAAATCTCTATAAGGGCATCTATTTCAACAGGAACATTAAGAGGAAGGGCGTTTGTTCCCACGGCTGATCTTGAATGTTTACCCTTCTCTCCGAAAACAGCAACCATAAGGTCAGATGCCCCATTGATAATGTTGGGTTGTCCTGCAAAACCATCAATACAATTAACAAAAGCACCGAGCTTTATAATGCGGACAACACGGTTTAAATCACCGTCACAGGCCATTTTCGCCTGACTAATGATATTAATGGCGCATAATTGGGCGGCCTTTATGGCATCTTCTTGGCTGATTGTATCACCGACCTTGCCCAAATAGGGTAATTTCCCATTTGAATCGAACGGAATTTGGCCAGAAATGGAAACAATGTTTCCTGACTTAACAAAGGGTAGATAATTGGCGACTGGTTTTGTAGGTGTGGGTAAAACAAAGCCCAATTTTTCAAGATTTTTTTCGTATATATTTACCATAGGTGTTATTCTTCTTTTTTATATTGTAATAAGAAACGCTATAGATAAAGAATACACTGCTAAGTAAAAGAAGGAAAGTCAGATAAAGGATAAATGCGGTTTATTTATGAGATATAACGTCTTTAAAAATCCTTACGGAATGATTTATTATAATACATATTATCGTCAGCAATTTTGATTATTTCATCAATATTACAGCCTGGTTTTATTTCAGCAATACCAAAACTTGCCTGAATGGGGATTGTGAAATGCTTATATTTAAAGGAAGAAAAATTTAATTTTTGCTGAATGGAATTTGTGCGTTGTATGCCACCTTCCAATTCTGAATGTCTTAAAAGAAGCGCAAATTCATCCCCTCCTAATCTTGCGACATGATCCGTCTCACGAATATGGGAAAATAATGAATTTGCCACAAATTTTAACTTAGCATCACCAACTGCATGACCATAGGTATCATTGACCTGTTTAAATTTATCCAGATCTATATAGGAAAATATTGAATATTCATTATGGCGATTGGCCATAGCAATGGCTTTCTCAAGCTCCTGCATAATGCCTCTGCGGTTTAAGAGACCTGTTAATGGGTCCGTTGATGTCATGATCTCAAGTTTTTCTATCTGTTCTTTTTGTTGGGCTATTGTTTGTTCTGCCTCAACAACAAAATCCAGAATTTCAGCGAGAATACCCCAATTTTTATTAGACAAAGATTTACCAGATACCTTAAAATTCATCAAAAACTCATTGGTAAGTTTGTTGATCTCAGGGGGGGGGATTTTTTCCAGATGTTTCAGGGGTACCGTAAAATGATTCATGTTTTTCCCAATGCTTTTATTGTTGCTCTATATCCTTAGCAGCAAGCATCGTGCCAACTGTTATCTTATTGTTTTTAAAAATATATTTTTTCAGCCATGGGTATAAGAGTGAAGTTTTTGCCCTACTGATAGGAAAAAAAATCACACTGTATGGTTAATTATTAGTAACCATACATGATCTAGTAAATGGGCTAATTTGAAATAATGTTGCTTAGACTTGTAAATAATTTCTGATTATTGTCTCTATGTGGTTCCAATCGCGACATCTATGATGACAAAATTCGGATTTTTTTTCAATCTTATTTAGGTGATCATTGGCGATGAATTGAAGTCTTAGAGAGTCTGGCACATATTGTGCCGCAGATTCATGATGATGTGATATATCATCAATAAAAATTATATCTCCAGAAGTTTTTTTCTTAAGCGCTTTCAAAACGGGTCCCTTGGGTCCGCTACTTGAAATCATGGGATAGCTAAGACCAAATTCATTTAAAATTTTTCGACGTCGATTAGCAAAATTATGGGGGATATTTGTCAAAATGATAATGTCGCATATTTCTGACAAATTTTCCAAATGCAGAGCCGCATCTTTTACCAAAACCTGCTTTTCCACATTTTCTTCAAAATAACCGTCAAGAATTGAACCAAATAATTTTTTATCCACGGGCTTATTTGTGTCAATATATTTAATGTTTCCTTCTAGGTTATAACTGGTGAAATCCACATACATGTGCTGAGTGAGAAGATATTGACTGAGCATATCTGTAAAATGAAGTATAACTTCATCTGCATCAGATATAATAAAAGGCCTGATAGAGTTTAGGGTGAGTGATTTTATTTGTTTTAGAGCAAATTTCATAAGAGGTAGAAGTCAATCTATCAGATGTTGTTAATGATGATTTCGCCGCCTGGAAGCAATCGTCTGGCGTGAATTATTTGATTTGGCATCATATTTATATCATCACAAAATGCAATCAGACGTTTTTCATTCTGGAGGAAATAATCAAGTATACTACCTAATATTACTGGCTCAGAAGCAGATTCTTTTAATTCATGGGGTGTTATTCCCGTTAATTTAAGATAAGCCACTAATATTTCCTCATTTTGAGCAATATAGGATAGGGCTCTAAGGCCAATAATTTCTGCCTGTTCATCATTCATCCAAATATCCATATTTTAATAAAAAATAATTTTATTTATACACTAGAGTATTTCTGTTAACAGCTTTTTCATAAGATGCGAATAAAATAGTACAATAAAGTTTCAGTAGGCTATATATAGTTTTAAATGGTATTGAAATACAGATGAACAATATCTGGGAAGATAAATGCGAAAAAAAATACTGGTTGTTGAAGATAACGAATTAAATATGAAGCTTTTTTGTGATCTTCTTAATGCTCATGGATATGATACAATTCAAACACAAGAGGGTATGAAAGCACTTGAGCTAGCAAGAAGTGAAAGTCCAAATTTGATATTGATGGATATACAACTTCCCGAAATTTCAGGTTTAGAAGTGATTAAATGGCTTAAGGAAGATGGCCTTTTAAAGGCAATTCCAATTATAGCCGTCACAGCATTTGCCATGAGGGGGGATGAAGAAAAAATCCGTGCGGGGGGCTGTGAAGCTTATATTGCAAAACCAATTTCAGTGGGAAATTTTATTGAAACCGTTAAAAAATATGTTGGATAACATGAAGGAATGACAGCACGTATACTTGTAGTCGATGACGTAATTCAAAATGTTAAACTACTGGAAGCAAAATTAGTCAGTGAATATTTTGATGTATTAACTGCTATGAATGGTGAGGATGCCCTTGCCGTTATTGAAAAAGAGCATCCAGATATTGTCTTACTGGACGTTATGATGCCCGGAATGGATGGTTTCGAGGTTTGCCGTCGTATAAAAGGTAATCCAAAAACATCCCATATTCCCGTCGTTATGGTGACCGCCCTTGACCAGCCAAAGGATCGTGTCGCAGGACTTGAAGCGGGGGCGGATGATTTTCTGACCAAACCAATAATAGATTTACCATTGTTTGCACGAGTACGCTCTCTTGTTCGCATGAAAGTCTTAATGGATGAACTAAGGCTGCGGGAATCAACAATCCAAAATTTTAATATAGATTCTATGTCCAATCCTAGTCAAAGCGTTAGCATAGAGAATGCTCGTGTGCTCTTAATCGAGGATTATGCAAGGGTCGCTGACAGAATTGTGAATTACATGGAGGGTCTCGCCTCTGTACAGATTGATAATGTGGCTTCTGGTGAAATAACGGCCGCAAATCTTGATGATTATGATCTTTTTATTATCAGCCTGAATTTACAAAATATAGAGGGTCTTCGATTGTGTTCTCAATTGCGCTCAAACGAGAATACGCGTCGAATTCCCATACTTGTTTTGGTTGATGAAGGCAATATATCACAGCTTGTTAAGGCTATGGAATTGGGTGTTACAGATTATATATCACGACCCATTGATAAAAACGAACTTTTGGCACGATCTAGATCCCAATTTCGTCAGAAAAGATATGCGGATCGTTTGCGCCAGAATACGCAAAAAAGCATTGAATTGGCTATGACTGATGCTGTAACGGGTCTCTATAATAGACATTTTCTTGCGACCCACCTTGATAATATTATGTTAAACAGAAGCACAAAACCTATTGAAGTATCATTACTTATGATGGATCTTGATAAGTTTAAGTTGGTTAATGATGAATATGGTCATGCCGCTGGCGATGAAGTCTTACATGAATTTGCGAGGCGCATTAGCAGAGACATTCGAAATATTGATCTTGCCGCACGTTTTGGGGGTGAGGAATTTGTCATTGTGATGCCAGAGACTAATCTTGAATATGCCCGCTTTGTCGCTGAAAGACTGAGAAAATCTATTGCAGATGAACCCTTTAAACTTTCCATATCAACTGTGCCCATTCAAGTAACGGTAAGTATAGGCGTTGCGGTTACTGGAAAAGAAAATACGACATCCAGTGAATTGCTTATTTCTGCGGATAAGGCGCTTTATAAAGCCAAGGAAAATGGCCGCAATCAAATTTGTAGCCTTTAAGGATTACAAGACAACAAAAAACGGCCCAAACTATTCAGATTAGGCCGTTTCAATTTATTTCAAACAGTAAAATTATTTAATTTTATGTTCTTTAAATTCAACATGTTTACGCACAACAGGGTCATATTTACGGAAAACCATTTTTTCTGTAGTATTACGTGGGTTTTTCTTTGTTACATAAAAATAACCAGTACCTGCAGTGCTGATCAGTTTGATTTTTACAATAGTAGGCTTCGCCATGATTCTGGCTCCATTTATTAAACATTAAAATATATGCTCGGAAAATACAGTTATTGTTATTTAAGTCAAGTAAAAGACGTTAAAAATAATGATTATTCTATCTTTTCTTTTTTCCTATATTTTTACGGGTTGGTCGACTATGCCGTCCTTTGCCTGATTTGAATTTTTTTTGGGATGAACTCGTGCTGAATCTTTCATCGATCAGTTGACAAAGGAGGCCTCCTGTCATTGGATTTGCTTCTTTTAGAAGGATTGTAACAGTATCTCCTAGCTGATAGGCAATACCCGTATGTTCACCAGATAATGTATGCTGTTCTCTATCATGACGAAAATAATCACCAGACATAGAGGACACGGGAATAAAACCATCACTGCCAGATTTTTCAAAAGCTACAAAAAGGCCTGCACTACTGACGCCCGCAATTTTGGCCGTAAATTCGTCACCCACATGTTCGCTCATATAGGCTGCCTTATAACGATCAATGGATTCTCTTTCGGCGATCATGGAAATGCGTTCTGTTTTGCTAATATGCTCAGCGGTATCCTTTAATTTTTCACGGTCAAGTTTGCTTAAACCATCATCACCAAGCTTTAAGGCACCAATGAGGCCACGGTGCACCATTAAATCCGCATAGCGTCTTATGGGTGATGTGAAATGGGCATAGCGAGCAAGCGACAATCCAAAATGACCCATATTGTCTGTGCTGTAGACGGCCTGTGACTGGGTTCTGAGAATTATGATGTTGACCACATCCGAATGGGGGCTATCTTCAACTTTTCGCAGGATATTATTAAATAGCTTAGGGCGTTGAACCATGCCTTTGGCAAAATTATACCCAAGGCTTGCGAGAAATTCTCTTAGGTTATTCAATTTTTCTTCGCTTGGCTGTTCATGGACACGGTAAACGCAGGGCCAACCCTTTTGTTCCAATTCCTCCGCTGCGGCCACGTTGGCCTGAATCATGAATTCTTCAACGAGTTTATGGGCTTCTAGTGCTCTTCTGGGATGGATACCAACAACCGTACCCTCGTCATCAAGTTCTATTTTCCATTCTGGCATAACAAGATCAAGAGGTTCACGGTAATCCCGTCCTTTTTTCAAGCATTCATAAGCCTGATAGAGGGGGTTGATCACGGTATCAAGCAGGGGAGATGCCTTTTCGCTGATCTCGCCATTATAAGCATTTTGAAATTCTTCATAGGACAGTCCCGCCGCCGAACGCATCAGTCCCCGCACAAATTTATGACGAATTTTTTTGCCTTTTTTGTCAAACCATAAATGAACAGCCAGCGTATAACGATCTTCACCCTCCTTGAGAGAACACAGCCCATTAGAAAGCGTTTCAGGCAGCATTGGTACTACTCTGTCTGGGAAATAGGTGGAATTTCCTCTGAGCCATGCATCCTTTTCAAGGGATGAATGCGGCATTACGTAATGAGCAACATCGGCAATGGCAACCATGACATGAAATCCCCCCTCATTTTTAGGATCAGGATCACTTTCAGCCCATATGGCATCATCATGATCCCGAGCATCAGAAGGGTCGACAGTAATCAGGGGGATATGGCGCAAGTCAATTCTGTTGCCAAGAACGGGTTCGATGGATTGTTCGGCCTCGATGAGGGTTTGGTCTGAAAATTCCGTCATTATGCCATGGGAATGGATGGCTATAAGACTTATGGATTTTGGATCATTCATTGTGCCAAGGCGTTCTTTAACGATGGCACGTTTTGGCCCCATGTGACGTTTGGCTGTAATACTTGACTTCGCATCTATTAAAACAAGTTCACCATCCTTGGCACCGTTCCAATCACATTTTGCGATTAAATAGTGATCTCGGTTTTTCTTGTCGGTGGGTTCAACATGGGCAATATTGTCATCTTCTTGACGAAATATTCCCATAATTGTTGATGATATTCTTTCAAGTTTTTTTATGACACGAGCAACATAGGCGCGTTCCTTAATGTCATGGTTTAGGTTTAGGCGCACCAACGCCTGATCTCGGATGCCAAGATTTCCCCTTTTATCTTCGGCAAAAATAGTAATAGGAGGTGGTGAGGAAATATCACCCTTCTTAAGGGGCCAGTTGACGGGGCGCGCCACAAGGTCACCCATTTTATCAATGCCGGTTACTTCGATCACACAAACAGGTGGCAATTCACCCCCCTTATGAATGCTTCCCTTATGCCCCTTATCCAGAAGTCCATCTTCCATCATTTCACGCAAGAGTTTCTTGAACAAAATCCTCTGATCGCCCCGAATGTTAAAAGCCCGGGCAATATCACGTTTTGATAGTTTGCCCAGGTTGTCTTTTACATAATTAACAATGTCATCTTTAGTAGGAAAGGGGATATCCTTACGGGTAGCCATATTATGATTTGCCTTTTGCCGTCGTCTTCTTGACAGGTTTTTTCATAGGCGCTGGTTTTTTCATAGGTGCCGCTTTTTTCTTAGGCGCTGGCTTTTTCTTACCCTTTGCAAGGCGTTCTTTTATTAAGTCCAATGCTTCTTCTAATGTTACGGATTTAGGATCACGGTCTTTAGGAATTGTCGCATTGGTTTTGTCATGTTTGACATAGGGTCCATAACGTCCGTCATAAACATTAACGGGTTCACCGTCATCGGGATGATTGCCAAGTTCTTTAATCGGTTCTGTGGCACCACTTTTTTTCTTTTTTGCTTCGGCAAGGATATCCACAGCACGATTGATACCAAGAGTAAAAACTTCTTCTGGATCTTTCAAGCTTGCAAACAGGCCTGAATGGGAAACATAGGGGCCAAAGCGACCAATGGCCGTTTTAATGACCTTGCCGTCTTCGGGGTGATCGCCAACTATGCGCGGAAGGGATAATAATTGTAATGCTTTTTCAAGACTTAATGTTTGTGCATCCATTCCTTTGGGCAAAGATCCACGTTTTGGTTTTTCTTCCTTACTTGCAGGTTCGCCTAATTGGACATATGGCCCAAAACGACCCTTGCGGAGAGTAACTTCCAGTGATGTTTCGGGATCGGTTCCCAGTATTTTGATATCATCATCTTCGCCGTCTTCGCCGCCTCCATTATTCATTTTACGGGTATAACTGCATTCTGGATAATGGGAACATCCAATAAAGGCACCGTATCGGCTGGTCTTGAGACTGAGAACACCATCCTTACATTTGGGGCATGCTCTCGCATCGCTGCCGTCTTCTGTTGTGGGAAAGATAAAGGGGGATAAAACCTGATTAAGACATTCTAAAACCTCTGACACACGAAGCTCTTTTGTTCCTTCAATGGCCTCGTGAAATTCACGCCAAAAATCAGCAAGAACTTTTTTCCACAGAATATCACCGTTGGATACCTTGTCGAGTAATTCCTCCATATTGGCGGTGAAATCAAATTCTACATATTTTGCAAAGTAATTCTCCAGAAAAGCAATAACCAATCGGCCTTTATCTTCTGGAACGAACCGTCCTTTATCCATTACCACGTAATTTCTATCCCGAAGTACGGTAAGAACAGACGCATAGGTTGACGGACGGCCAATACCTAATTCTTCCATTTTTTTGACCAATGATGCCTCAGTATAGCGGGGCAGAGGTTCTGTAAAATGTTGACTTGGGAGTATTTTATCCTGCTTGAGTTTTTCATTTTTCGTTAAATTAGGCAGACGTTTGTCGTTATCATCGGTCGTGTCCACATCATCCTGACCTTCCTGATAAAGCTTGAGAAAGCCGTCAAAGACCTGAACGGAACCTGAGGCACGAAGACCTATTTTCTTATTGTCGGACAAAATATCGACCGTTGTTCTGTCAAATCTTGCTTCTGACATTTGACTGGCTACGGTTCTTTTCCAAATCAACTCATATAATCTGCGTTGATCATCATTAAGTCTGTTGGCTATTAAATTCGGCAGCCTTTTCATATCAGTAGGGCGGACAGCTTCATGGGCTTCCTGCGCATTTTTTGCTTTTATTTTATAGATACGCGGTTTTGGCGGCACATAGCTATCACCGTATTCAGAAGCAATAAGTTTGCGGCAACTTTGAAGGGCTTCCTCTGCGATAGTTACGCCATCGGTACGCATATAGGTGATAAGACCCACGGTCTCGCCGCCGATATCAATGCCTTCATAAAGTTTTTGAGCACATTGCATGGTCCGTTGGGCATTAAAGCCGAGCTTACGGGCGGCTTCCTGTTGCAGGGTTGATGTTGTAAAGGGCGGAGAAGGAAACCGTCTAGCGGGTTTGCTTTCAACGTCTGCAACGGTAAAATTCGACTCTTTAATAGCTGTTTGAACCATGAGAGCTTCTGATTCTTGGGTTAAGGTAAATTTTTGAACCTTAGCATCATTCAGAAGTGATAAACGGGCTGTAAAATTCTCTTTATTTTCATTGAGAAAAACAACATCAACCGTCCAATATTCTTCGGATTTAAATTGTTCAATCTCTAGTTCTCGGTCACATATGAGGCGGAGCGAAACGGATTGTACCCGACCAGCCGAGCGGGAACCAGGCAATTTACGCCATAAAACTGGTGACAGGTTAAAGCCCACAAGATAATCAAGGGCACGTCTGGCAAGATAGGCATCAACCAGTGGCACATCAATATCGCGAGGAGTATCCATGGCCTTTAAAATGGCGGTCTTGGTGATTTCATTAAAGACAACACGTTTAACTTTCACGTCCTTTAATAGGCCACGCTTTGCTTTTAAGAGTTCCAGAACATGCCAAGAAATAGCCTCACCCTCACGGTCAGGGTCGGTTGCAAGAATAAGTTCATCGGACAATTTGGTTGAATCCGCTATATCCTTGATACGTTTCTTGCTGTCACTATCAACTTCCCAAATCATTTCAAAGTCATGGTCTGGATCTACAGAACCATTTTTTGAGGGAAGGTCACGCACATGTCCATAACTTGCAAGGACTGTATAGTCCTTACCAAGATATTTATTAATGGTTTTGGCCTTTGCCGGAGATTCTACTACAACCGTTTTCATATGCCTATTTCTACAATAATTAAATATATAAATTTAAGGGCTTGTACTCTTTTGTTTAACAAAAAGCTACCCTATTTCCAGGGTAGCGGTTAATTTCCCCTGCCAATTCCAATTCAAGCAATATAGATTGGACCAGAGCTGGGCTTAATTCCGTCATTCTGATGAGATCATCTATTGGTGTTGCTGTATAGGATAATTTGCTTTTTATTTCAGTGCGAGCGACATCGAAATCCTGATCAATATCCAATATTTCTGTTGGAAAGTCGTTATCAAAAAGATCATATTGAGGTTCAGATATACGTCTAGATTCTAATATGCGAAGGACTTCGAGAATATGTTCTTCATTTTCCACAAGCGTTGCCCCTTGGCGAATAAGGTCATTTGGACCCTTTGCCCGGGGATCCATAGGAGAGCCCGGAATAGCAAAAACTTCCCTTCCTTGTTCTAAAGCAAGACGGGCGGTAATTAATGATCCAGATTTGTGTGTTGCCTCTACCACAAGCAAACCTATACTCAGGCCAGAAATAATACGATTCCTACGGGGAAAGTGGCTAGCCTGTGGTTGTGTTCCAAGAGGCATTTCTGACAAAACTAGGCCAGTATTTATAATGGTATCATATAATCTATTATTTTCCCTTGGATAGATGACATCAGCACCACCAGCAAGGACGGCTATGGTGCCTGTTTCCATGGCACCTTGATGAACAGCGGTATCAATTCCCCGTGCCATACCCGAAGAAATGGCGTAGCCTTCTTGTCCCATTTTTCTGGCAAGGGACGTGGCAAGCTTTGACCCAACGACGGAACAATTTCTGGCACCAACGATGGCAAAATTTTGTTTCTCCAATAAATGAGCATGACCGATAGACATCAACACCGGAGGGGCATCTTCGGTCGCCATTAGGGAGTCTGGATATAAATGATCGCCGTACACAATTAAGGTGCCCTTTAATTTTTCCAAGGCGTCAATTTCTTTTAAGGCATCAGATTTTTTGGCCGCAATAAGGGTTTTTTTGCGACCTCCTCGCTTAGCAAGTTCAGGTAGAGCATTAAGGGCATTCAACGCCGTTTTATATCGGTAAATTAAATGGCGAAAGGTAACAGGTCCCACATTTTCAGTTCTGATTAATTGCAGACGGGCTATTTTTTCGTCTTGGCTTAATTCTATTTTTTGTGCTGAATTTAAAATGTTATTCCCCAGTATTTTTTGCCTTAACTCTTCCCTATTTTGGGTTCAGTACCAGAAAATATCCTCTTGATATTATCTTTATGACGCATAAATATCATAATACACAATATAGCGGAAAAAATTGCAAGTCCATAATCCCCAAAAATAAAATAACTATAAAATGGTGAAAACAGGGATGCCACCAATCCCGATAGAGAAGACATGCGGAACAATAATGTTGTTATCAACCACGTTAGACAACAGGCAACACCAAGGGGCCAATATAGAGCCAGCATAATTCCTAAGAAAGTGGCAAGGCCCTTGCCACCCTTAAATTTTAAGTAGAGGGGATATAAATGCCCCATAAATGCCGAAAATCCTGCAACATAAAGCAAGCCTTGTTCCATGAAAATGAAAGAAGCAAGCATTACCGCAATGGCGCCCTTGCCTCCATCAAGTAATAAAGTAGCCAAAGCGAGCCATTTGTTGCCTGTGCGCAGAACATTGGTAGCACCAATATTGCCAGAACCAATTTTTCTGATATCCCCGTGACCCGCCAATTTAGACAGAATAAGTCCAAAGGGCAGGGAGCCCAATAAATAACCACCTATCAAAGAGATAAGAAAATGACTTAATGTAATTTCATCACCAAATATTATCATTTTGAATACTCAAAAACAGTTGTATCGCCGACGACAGTTCTGATAACCCGTCCCTGTGTTGGACGACCATCAAAGGGGGTATTCTTTGTCAATGAAGCCATATTATCAGGGTTAATCTGATAAGGAACATTAAGATCAAAGATACAGAGATCAGCAGGGGCGCCAACCTTTAGGACACCACTCTCTAGTCCAAGTATTCGGGCGGGGTTACAGGTCATTTTAGCCAGAATATCAAGTAGTGGAATATGGTCATTATGATACAGTTCCAGAGAAACAGATAACATGGTTTCAAGACCGATAACACCTGTTTCGGCAAGCTGATAGGGGACTCGCTTATTTTCAGGATCTTCGGGGTCATGACCGCTGACAATAACATCAATAGCACCATTTTTAAGGCCTTCGATGACGGCTAACCTGTCGTTTTCTGATCGTAAGGGTGGTGATAGTCTTGCGAAGGTACGATAATCCTCAATGGCGTATTCATTAAGAGAAAAATGAGGAACCGCAACGCCCGCCGTAATGTTGACCTTATCACGTTTGGCTGCCACAAGAACATCAATGCTGTCCTGACAAGTGATCTGAGCCGCATGATACCGAGAAGGCGAATTTTTAAGAAGTCTGATATCTCTTTCCAACATAATGGTTTCTGCGGCCGTCGGAACACCGCTCAGACCAAGACGTGTTGCCAATGCCCCTGCATTCATACAGCCATTGTCCGATAATTCTGGAACGGCCAAATGTTGAACAATCAGGGCATCAAACATGGAGGCATATTTCAATACCCGTAACATAAGAGCGGGATTTGCAACGCTTTTATTGCCGTCTGTAAAGGCCTTGACACCAGAACGGCTCATAAGGCCAATCTCCGTCATTTCCATACCTTCAAGTTGTTTGGTGATGGCGGGAAATGGGATAAAGGTTATTTTGGCTTTTTTGGCACGATTTTCCAAAAACTCTACCCGTGCCATGTCATCAATGATGGGATCTGTTACGGGTTGCACGCATACGGTTGTTACCCCACCCATGACCGCCGCTTCACCAGTATTTTCAATGGTATCTTTATAGTCAGCCCCCGGTATGCCAACAAAAACCCGCATATCTATAAGGCCCGGACAAAGACAATGTCCCATACAATCAATAATTTCCGCCCCAGAAGGTGGTGTGATATTTGCCCCGATTTCCTGTATTAATCCCTTATGGGTTAATAATTCCCCCATCATATCAAGACGGGAATCGGGGTCTAAAAGACGGGCATTTTTATAGAGAATATATTGGCTCATTTTCCAGAATCCCTTTTTTCTCGGGTCAGTAAGTCAAGACAGGCCATGCGAACCGCAACACCCATTTCCACCTGTTCCTGAATGGCGCTGCGGATTAAATCATCGGCAACCGCCGCATCAATTTCCACACCACGGTTCATGGGGCCTGGGTGCATTATCATGGCGTCATCCTTTGCCACGGATAATTTTTCATAATCCAAGCCATAAAGGGTGAAATATTCGCTGATGGTGGGGAAATAGCCGCCGTGCATACGTTCTGTTTGCAACCTGAGCATCATGACAACATCACAGTCCTTCAGGCCTTCTTTCATGTCGTAAAACACCTCTACCCCAAGCTCTTTAACATTAGCAGGAACAAGGGTAGATGGGCCAATAACCCGCACCCTAGCCCCCATAATATTGAGCAGATGAATATTGGATCTTGCCACTCGGCTGTGGAGGATATCGCCACAAATGGCGACTGTAAGGCGGGCGATTTTGCCTTTTCGGCGTCTAATGGTAAGCGCATCAAGCAGGGCTTGGGTGGGGTGTTCATGGGTGCCGTCACCCGCATTGAGAACAGCACAATTCACCTTTCTGGAAAGTAATTTCACAGCACCAGAACAATCATGGCGCACAACAAGCAAATCAGGTCGCATGGCATTTAAGGTTGATGCCGTATCCAAAAGCGTTTCCCCCTTTTTTATGGATGATCCGCTACTGGTCATATTGATGACATCGGCTCCCAGTCTTTTGCCCGCAAGTTCAAAGGACATGCGGGTTCTGGTGGAGTTTTCATAAAAAAGATTAATCTGGGTCATTCCCGTCAGAATATCAGATTTTTTATTGGTCTTTTTATTCTGTTCTGCATATTTATCGGCAAGATCAAGAATACAGTTTATATCCTGTTCCTTTAATCCCTCAATGCCAAGGAGATGTTGATGGGGAAAAATTAAATTTGCCGTATTTTCGGCTTTTGACATGCTTCAGTCCTTGATATTATTAAATCCATTCCTGAAGAAATATTTTATAGGAGTAAATGTTTCAATTAGCAAGCCAAATTACAGATGGGACATTTTATTCAAGGCCCCTTGCAGGATATAAGCTGCGGCAAGTTTGTCGATAACTTCACCTCGGCGTTTTCGGGAGGCATCGGCCTCGAGCAGGGTGCGGGTTACGGCAACGGTTGATAATCTCTCATCCCATAAAACAATAGGAATTTCTAGCCGTTCAGAAATATTTTGGGCAAATTGACGGGTGGATTGACAGCGGGGGCCTTCGGTGCCGTCCATATTTAATGGGAAGCCAAGAATAAACCCACCCACATTTTGCTCCGCTATAATAGTAAAAAGTCTTTTGATATCATGCGTAAATTTGGTGCGTTTAATGGTTTCCATGGGCGTTGCAATTTGGCACATCACGTCAGACAGGGCAATACCAATGGTTTTACTGCCCAGATCAAGTCCAAGCAGTCGTTGCCCCATTTTTAAATGTTTTTTGAGTTCTTCTATTTCTGTTATCATGGAAAACTTATACCCAAATCAAATTGAAAATCCCATAAAAAACGGTTTTTTAAATTTTTGCTTGAGTTTTGAATAAAAAAGGCCCAGCATAGTCATAATTCCAAGGGGAGCTTTGATGAAGCTGAGATCCTGCCAATGTTCGTTAATAACAATAGCAGAGACCCTTTGAACCTGATCCGGATAATGACGGCGGAGGGATGGAATATTCATATAACATCCTCGTATTTCCTTCGTTATTTCGGTTTTTTTAAAAATTAACGGAATAGCCAATATTATGAACATCGAAAGCAAACCAGAAAAATTTGAAGTGAGCACAGGAGCACTTCCCGCCTCTCGTAAAATTTATGTGGATGGTACGGTTGCCCCCAATATAAAGGTTCCAATGCGGGAAATTACGCTTCATCCATCTGCTCAGGAAAAGCCAGTGCGGGTTTATGATACCTCTGGACCCTATACGGACCCTGATGCTCAGATTGATATTTATAAGGGCTTGCCCCGTGTTCGTGAAGAATGGATCAAAGCCCGTGGTGATGTGGAAGAATACGAAGGCCGCAGCATCAAGGCCGAGGATAACGGCAATGCTTCAGGCAAATATCTCGCCGAAGCCTTTCCCGTAAAACATAAACCACTTAGGGCAAAAGCTGGTCAAAATGTTACCCAAATGGAATATGCGAGACGGGGCATTATAACACCAGAAATGGAATTTATTGCCATACGGGAAAATATGGCTCGTGTTGAGGCGGGGGATGATTTTAAACGTGATGCGTATGCGGAAAATTTTGGTGCCAATATTCCAGACAGCATTACGCCAGAATTTGTCCGAAAGGAAATTGCCGAGGGCAGGGCGATCATTCCGTCCAATATAAACCATCCTGAGGCGGAACCCATGATCATTGGCCGCAATTTTTTGGTGAAAATCAACGCCAATATCGGCAATAGCGCCCTTGCATCCTCGGTTGCCGAAGAAGTGGAAAAAATGGTTTGGTCAACCCGTTGGGGAGCCGATACCGTGATGGATTTATCCACAGGCCGTAATATTCATAATACGCGGGAATGGATAATCCGAAATTCAGCCGTTCCCATTGGCACGGTGCCCATTTATCAAGCCCTAGAAAAGGTGAACGGCGTTGCCGAGGATCTCAACTGGGAAGTATTCCGTGATACGCTAATTGAACAAGCGGAACAGGGTGTCGATTATTTCACCATTCATGCGGGCGTGTTGCTGCGCTATATTCCCATGACTGCAAAAAGGGTCACGGGAATTGTGAGCCGCGGCGGTTCTATCATGGCGAAATGGTGTTTGTTTCATCACAAGGAAAGTTTTCTTTATACCCATTTCGAGGAAATCTGCGAAATTATGAAGGCCTATGATGTGGCCTTTTCTTTGGGCGATGGTTTGCGTCCGGGTTCCATTGCGGATGCTAATGATGATGCCCAGTTTGGCGAGCTTGAAACCTTGGGCGAGCTCACTAAAATTGCGTGGAAACATAACGTCCAAGTCATGATTGAAGGCCCCGGTCATGTGTCCATGAATAAGATCAAGATCAATATGGATAAGCAACTAAAAGAATGCCATGAGGCACCTTTCTATACGCTTGGCCCTCTTACGACCGATATTGCTCCGGGCTATGATCATATCACAAGCGGTATTGGGGCGGCTATGATTGGCTGGTTCGGTTGTGCCATGCTTTGCTATGTGACGCCGAAAGAACATCTTGGGCTTCCAGACCGTGATGATGTAAAGGTTGGGGTGATTACCTATAAGATTGCCGCCCATGCGGCCGACCTTGCAAAGGGGCATCCGGGTGCGCAATTGCGTGATGATGCGCTCAGTCGGGCAAGATTTGATTTCCGTTGGGAGGATCAGTTTAACCTGTCCCTTGATCCTGAAAAGGCACGGGAATATCACGATCAGACCATGCCGAAAGAGGCGCATAAGGTGGCACATTTTTGCTCTATGTGTGGGCCTAAATTCTGTTCTATGAAAATTTCACAAGAGGTGCGTCAATTTGCCGACAACGGCATGGCGGAAATGGCGGAAAAATTCAAAAATGAGGGCAGCGAACTATATCAAACGGTGGACGCCAATAAGGCCTCCAACGATGCGCTGTAAAATATTTATACACTAAATGAAAAGGCTCCATCGTTGGAGCCTTTTTTATATTAAGATCAGAATCCATTTTTCATTATCTCTGATCCCATTGATTACGCTCACTCCCCCGTCGGTAAGCCATCGATGCTGATGCGATTACGTTCTTCAAAATAATCTTTTAAGCCCTGTTCGCCTTTTTTCTCGCACCATTTGCTCAGCGTTTTACGTTCCTCCACAAAATCATAGATCGGCACACCATAACCACAAGATGTTTGGAGATTGTCAATTTTCACGGTGAAGATTTGCCGAATGCCGATTGTCTCATCAAAAAATTTCATAAGCGCATCAAAGCGTGCCGTATTTGGGGCGTGTGATTTTCCTTTACCATAAAGTCGCATAATAAGCGCATTGCGGTCAAAACTTGTGAACATGAGGGTGATGCGACCATCATCAATCAGATGGGCGGCGGTTTCATTACCGCTGCCGATATAATCCAGATAGCATATTTCGGTCGGAGAAATGATACGAAAGCAATCAAGCCCCTTTGGCGAAAGGCTAATGCGCCCAGATTTGGGGCTAGTTGCCACAAAAAACATTTTTTGCGCCATAATAAAATCAATATGTTTTTGGTTTAAAGCATCAAAAAAATCTGCCATGATCTTATCCTTCTGTCCCACCAATGGTGAGGCCATTGACTCTGAGCGTTGGTTGTCCAACCCCCACGGGTACGCTTTGACCTGCCTTGCCACAAATACCAACACCGCTGTCGAGTTTTAGATCATTACCGATGGCTGAAACCTTGGTCAGCACATCAGCACCGTTTCCGATCAGGGTTGCTCCCTTGACCGGTGCGCCGATTTTGCCGTTTTTGATTTGATAGGCCTCGGTACAGCTAAAGACAAATTTGCCGTTGGTGATATCCACCTGTCCACCGCCAAAATTTACCGCATAAAGGCCGTCTTTCACGCCTTCAATAATTTCTTTTGGTTCTTGGGTGCCTGCCAACATATAGGTATTGGTCATTCGGGGCATGGGTTGATGGGCATAGCTTTGACGGCGACCATTGCCTGTGGCGGGGACTCCCATAAGGCGGGCATTCATACGGTCTTGCATATAGCCGACCAATATGCCGTCCTCGATCAGGGTGGTGCAGTTGGTGGGGGTTCCCTCATCATCAAAGGTGAGAGAGCCACGACGGTTGGGGATTGTACCATCATCAACAACGGTAACACCCTTTGCGGCAATGCGTTGTCCCATAAGCCCTGAAAAGGCCGAGGTTTTTTTGCGGTTAAAATCGCCTTCCAAGCCGTGACCGATGGCCTCATGCAATAAAACACCAGGCCAACCAGGGCCAAGCACCACATCCATAACACCCGCAGGTGCTGCAATACTGTCCAAATTCACAAGCGCCTGTCGCAGGGCTTCATCCACTTGGCTCTTCCAATTTTCTTCGGTGAGTAGTTTGCTGTAATCATAACGGCCACCAGCCCCCTGATAACCGCTTTCCATACGGTCGCCGTCTTGGACAACCACATTGACATTAAGACGTACGAGCGGACGAATATCCTGTACCCGATGACCGCCTGGGCGAATAATTTCAATCGTTTGCCATTCGCCGGTGATGGAACAGCTCACTTGATGAACTTTGGGGTCTAGGCCTCTGGCGTAAGCGTTGATATGTTCAAGTAGGGCAATCTTTTCCTTGAAGGCCATACCAAGCAGAGGATTTTCTGCGCCATAAAGTTTTTCATTGGTGCCCTTGGGATGAATGGCAAGCGTGCCGCCCTTGCCATATTTAATGGATTGTACGGTTTCCTTTGCCCGAAGCAGAGCGTCAGATGAAAGCTCGGAAGAATGGGCATAGCCGCTAACCTCGCCCTGTACCGCCCTAAGCCCGAATCCCTTTGAGGTGTCAAAGGCGGCGGATTTAAGACGACCATCATCAAAAGAAAAGCTCTCGCTTTGGGCATATTGAAGATAAAGCTCACCATCATCCATGCCAGACAATGCCTCATCCACAAGCCGCTGGGTGCGGATTGAGTCAAGATCATATTCTTGGAAAAAAGGTGAATTATAATTTTCAGTGCTGGCCATATTTATGAAATACCTAAAAAAATCAATGTTATTATTATGCCAAACTTATAGGCGAGAGACCATAACATTTGCAAGGGCGCGGTTTTTTTGATAGTTCAGAAAAAAAATTTAATCCATAAAAGCTTTATAAATTAAGGGATTAAGAAGGTGTCCACTCTGTTGTATAGATGAATTTTATAATAGTTTCTTGAGATAGATCAAATTTATAGTTATAAGATTCGAAATTGTCGTATTTTCGGGGTGGACCAAGAAAATATAATATCATCCCACTGATACGGCTTTTTCTTAATTCATTTGTGGATTTAAGGGGTAGGACGGATTATGTCTCTCAATAAAATAGTAAGTGTGGTGACTACATTTCTAGTTACATTTCTTTTCAGCGGAACCATAGCTTTTGCCAATGGAATCTATAGCGCAGAACCAGAACAGATAGGTTTTATGGAGCCTGCAACCGAGGTTATGCGTGATATTGTTGAATTTCACCATGGCTTGTTGATCATGTGTATTTTGGTGAGCTTGTTTGTGTTGAGTTTGATGATTTATATTTTCATCAAATTTAATGCCAAGGCAAATCCAACACCATCGACAACAACCCATCATACGGGATTGGAAGTTGTCTGGACAACATTGCCAATTATCATTTTGCTTGTCATTGCTATTCCATCTTTCAAGCTTTTATACAAGGAAGATGTTATTCCAGAATCAGACATCACGGTGAAGGTTATCGGAAATCAATGGTATTGGACTTATGAATACCCTGATTATGACGATTTTTCTTTTGACTCTGTTATGTTAAATGAAGAGGATGCCGCAGCAGCGGGCTATCCTCGCTTACTCGGTACCGATAACCATATTGTTGTGCCTGTGAACAAAACTATTCGTATGATTGTTACTGCAAATGATGTTATCCATTCTTGGGCAGTACCCGCTTTCGGTGTGAAAATTGATGGTGTTCCCGGTAAATTGAATGAAACATGGTTTAATGCGGAACGTGAAGGTATTTATTACGGTCAATGTTCTGAACTATGCGGTAAGGATCATGGCTTTATGCCCATAATGGTCGAGGTGGTTTCTGAAGAGAAATATAACGCTTGGATCGAAATGGCTCGTGAAGAATATGCTAGCAATAAAACAGATAACTTGACGCGCGTAGCCTTAAATGATGCGCTACCAGCACATCAAGT
The DNA here is from genome assembly GCA_021741205.1 of Emcibacter sp. Lineage (GTDB taxonomy): Bacteria > Pseudomonadota > Alphaproteobacteria > Sphingomonadales > Emcibacteraceae > Paremcibacter. The sequence goes on along the minus strand of JAIOYI010000006.1, from coordinate 126,474 downwards.
CAAGGAAGGGATCGCTAAATGAGTAACGAAGCACATGGTATTCCAACAGGTTGGCGCCGTTGGGTACTTTCAACTAATCACAAAGATATTGGTACCATGTACCTTATTTTCGCTATTTTTGCGGGTATAATCGGCGGGGCTTTTTCTGGCCTTATGCGTGGCGAATTGATGGAACCTGGTATACATTTTCTGACGATGTTTACCAATGGCGATATAGAAGCCGCCAAGCATTTCTTTAATGTATTGATTACGGGTCATGGTTTAATCATGGTTTTCTTCATGGTTATGCCGGCTCTTATCGGTGGATTTGGTAACTGGTTTGTACCCATCATGATTGGTGCGCCGGATATGGCCTTTCCCCGCATGAATAACATCAGTTTCTGGTTGTTGCCAGCGGCGATTGCGCTGTTGGTGCTTTCCACGATGATGGAGGGGGCAACATATCCCGGTGTGGGAGCGGGTTGGACGGTCTATGCACCGCTAGCTACGTCTGGTCACACGGGTCCTGCTGTGGACTTGGCAATTTTCTCGCTTCATTTAGCGGGGGCATCGTCGATCATGGGTGCTATTAACTTCATTTGTACGATTTTTAACATGCGTGCTCCTGGTATGACATTGCACAAAATGCCATTGTTTGTATGGTCTGTGCTTGTAACAGTGTTCTTGCTGTTGTTGTCTTTGCCTGTTCTTGCAGGGGCAATTACGATGTTGCTAACGGATCGTAATTTTGGCACTCATTTCTTTGATGCGGCAGGTGGCGGTGACCCAATTCTGTATCAACATCTTTTCTGGTTCTTTGGTCATCCTGAAGTTTATATTCTGATTTTGCCAGGTTTTGGCTTGGTCAGTCACATTATTTCAACTTTTTCTCGTAAGCCAATTTTTGGTTATCTTGGAATGGCTTATGCGATGGTTGCTATCGGCGTTGTTGGCTTTGTGGTCTGGGCACATCATATGTATACGGTTGGAATGGACGTTGATACAAAGGCTTATTTTACCGCGGCAACTATGGTTATTGCCGTACCAACAGGAATCAAGATTTTCTCATGGCTTGCTACGATGTGGGGGGGATCAATAAAATTTGAGACACCTATGTTGTTTGCGCTTGGAATGATTTTCCTCTTTACAATCGGTGGTGTTACTGGTGTTGTGCTTGCTAATGCGGGCGTTGATACGGCAATGCATGATACTTATTATGTTGTGGCTCATTTCCATTATACCATGTCTATGGGGGCGCTTTTCTCCATGTTTGCAGGCTGGTACTATTGGATTGGCAAAATCAGTGGTAAACCTTACCCACAATTGGTGAGCAAGATACATTTTTGGCTTACATTTATTGGTGTGAACGTGATTTTCTTCCCACAGCATTTCCTAGGACTTGCTGGAATGCCTCGCCGTATTCCAGATTATCCAGATGCCTATGCTTATTGGAACTACGTTTCCACAGTAGGTTATATGATCACAGGTGTTGGAACTATTTTCTTCCTCATTGGTGTTGTTATGACATTGCGTTCAAAAGAGCGTGTTGGTGATAATCAGTGGGGTGAAGGTGCGACAACTTTGGAATGGACATTGTCTTCTCCTCCACCATTTCATCAGTTCAATGAACTGCCAAAAATAAAATAATATTTAAGGACCAGAGTTTTGTCTTAGACATCTGGTCCTTAATTTAAATTATCAACGAACCACATTTCTAAAAGGTCAAATATGCAACCAGTTGTTTCAATAGCAGATCAGAGAATCCGTGAAGATTATCTTCCAGGGGTTGGTGATTTTTTTGCACTTTTGAAACCACGTGTTATGTCCTTGGTGATTTTTACAGCTTTTATTGGCATGATGATGGCGCCGGGGCATATTCACCCTGTGATCGGCTTTGTTGCCATATTATGTATAGCTGTTGGGGCAGGGGCGTCTGGTTGTCTTAATATGTGGTATGAGGTCGATCTGGATTCTTGTATGAAGAGAACATCGGGTCGTCCTATTCCTTCTGGCCGAATTGATCGCCAGACGGCACTTCATTTTGGTGTGGCTCTTTCTGTGGCCTCTGTTCTCGTAATGGGACTTATGGTTAATTATGTGGCAGGCGCCTTGCTCTTAATGACAATCTTGTTTTATGTCTTGATTTATACAGTGTGGTTAAAACGCCGTACCTCAATGAATATCGTGATTGGAGGCGCTGCGGGTGCGTTTCCTCCAATGATCGCTTGGGCATCCGTTACGGGAAATGTAAGCCTTGAATCTATCGTATTATTTGGCATAATTTTTATGTGGACACCGCCGCATTTCTGGTCTTTAGCTTTATTTTCTTGTAAGGATTATAAGGCAGCAGGTATTCCTATGTTGCCTGTGGTATCGGGCGAGGATGAAACCAGAAAACAAATCTTGCTTTATACTTTAATTATGGTTCCTGTCACTATTCTGCCCTTTCTCATGGGTTTTGCAGGGCCTTATTACGGCTTTACCTCAGCTATTTTAGGTATTGTTTTTATAGGACTTTCTTTCTCTTTATTTAGAAAGAAAGATGTAAAAACCGCCAAGAAAAATTTTTTCTACTCCATATTTTATCTGTTTATTTTGTTTGCAGTCATGGGTGGTGAAGTGATGATAGGGAGATTGATCTGATGCCATTACACGAAGAACATAAAAAGCGGGCTGGCCGGAATTATGCATTAGCAGGTATATTGGTTACATTAATTGTGCTGTTTTTTGTTGTAACGCTTGTAAAGCTGAACGTGATTTAAATTCATGAACACCTATGCGCTGTCTCATAAAAAGAACAATATCAAAACCTTAATCTGGTTGTTGTTGCTGCTTTCGGTTATGGTTGGACTAGTTGTGGCCTCAGTCCCGCTTTATAGACTTTTTTGTCAAGTAACAGGTTATGGTGGGACAACACAAAAAGCAGAAAGCACAGATGGAACTATCTTAACACGTGAAATGACCATAAGGTTTAATTCGGATGTTAATAGTAGTTTACCGTGGATTTTTAAGCCTGTTCAACGTTCTGTTAAGGTAAAAATTGGGGAAGAGGCTTTGATTTTCTATCGGGCCGTGAATAACAGCCGTGAAACCATAACGGGCACGGCGACTTTTAACGTGACACCATTTAAGGCGGCACAATATTTTAATAAGATCGAATGTTTTTGTTTTATAGAACAAACCTTAGCCCCAGGCGAAGAGGTTGACATGCCTGTTACCTTCTTCATTGATCCTGAATTGGCTAAGGATAAACGTCTGGAAGAGGTCAAGGAAATAACGCTTTCCTATACTTTTTTCAGGGCCGAAAAAGAGGAGTAGGGAATTGATTATTATTCTTTAAGAAGAAATAATCGGTTCAAGTATAATATTTATAACAAGCTATAAGGGATCAAAATGTCAGATTCACATGCAAAAAAACATGATTACCACCTCGTAGACCCAAGCCCATGGCCGATTGTCTGCTCATTAGGTGCATTTATTTTGGCCGTTGGTGCCATGATGTATATGCACGAAATTCCCCTCATTTCTAGTATGCCAGGATCATATAGCGCCCTATTTTATGTGGGTGTTATTATTGTTCTTTATGGTGCCTACAGCTGGTGGAGTGATGTGGTTAAGGAAGGCGAACATGAGGGCCATCATACGGCAATCGTACAGCTTGGCCTACGGTACGGAATGTTCTTGTTTATTGTTTCAGAAGTCATGTTTTTCGTGGCGTGGTTCTGGGCTTACTTTAATGCCAGCATATTTCCAACAGAAGCCATCGGTCATGTATGGCCACCACAAGATATTCAAACTCTTGATCCATGGCATCTGCCCTTTATCAACACTTTGATATTGCTCACATCTGGAACAACGGTTACATGGGCGCACCATGCGTTACAACATGGCGACCGCAAAACATTTATTAATATGTTGTTGTTTACGATCCTGCTTGGTGCATCATTCACTGGTATTCAGGCCTATGAATATGTTCATGCAACATTTTCTTTTGATCAGAATATCTATAGTTCCACATTCTATATGGCGACAGGTTTCCATGGTGCCCATGTTTTGATTGGAACAATTTTTCTCACCATATGTTTGATACGGGGATTAAAAGGTCATTTTAAGCCAGATCATCATTTTGGTTTTGAAGCCGCCGCTTGGTATTGGCATTTTGTTGATGTGGTTTGGTTGATTCTTTTTGTGAGCATCTATATTGGTGGTGCTGGAACCATCGCTACTCATTAACTTGATGAGTATGAATAACAATTCTTCAAAAATTACAGTCTCGCCCCTTCGGGCGGGGCTGTCGTGTAAATGCCCGAAATGTGGCGTGGGGAAACTTTATAAGGGGTTTCTTCAATTTTCGGATAAATGCTCGCATTGTGGGCTTGATTATAGCCGATTTGATTCTGGTGACGGTCCTGCCGTTTTTATCATTTTATTCCTTGGTTTTTTTGTCGTAGGACTTGCTCTTATCATAGAGGTAAAATTCAGTCCCCCTTTATGGGTTCATTTACTGCTTTGGATACCGACTATTATGGGTGGTTCATTATTGCTGCTACGGCCTGCTAAGGCTCTTATGGTGGCGATACAATATCATTTTAATGCCGAGGAAGGTAAACTTGATCAGTAAGTATTATTTTCGCCCAAGACTATGGCCCACAATCATGACTGTTCCCATGATTGTTATTTTATGCTGGCTTGGAAATTGGCAGGTTGAACGGCTTCACTGGAAATTGGATATTATTCAGAAATTAGAAGACCGTTACGGAATGCCAGCGGTTAACCTTCCTGTAGCTCTTCAAAATATTGATAACTGGGAATATCGTCATGTAACGGTTTCGGGACGTTTTTTCTATGTCAGTGAGATGCCTCTTTACAGCGTAGGTCCCACAGGAAAGCCTGGTTATGATCTCTTTACGCCCTTTTTAACCAATAATGGTGTGTCCTTGATTGTTAATCGAGGTTGGGTACCAGAAGATTTAAAAGATCAAATTTCACGACCAGATACCATAAAATCACAAGAGATTACACTTACGGGCGTTTTGCGTAAGGACTGGATAAGAGAAAAATTTGCCCCTGAAAATGATATTGCTCGAAATTTATGGTATTTTGGTGATTTAGAGGCTATGGCAAAGGCCAAAAATTTGGATGATGTGTATCCTATGTTTTTATATGTGGACAAATCCAGCAACGAGGGGGATTATCCAATTGGGGGACGGACACGACTTAACCTTGTTAATAATCACCTTGATTATGCGATGACTTGGTATGGCCTTGCTCTTGTTTTGTTTGTTATTTATCTTATTTTTAATATTAGAAAAGTTGATTGACGACCGAATAACTTCTAACTTGCAACAATAGTGAAAAATGATAGGATTTGCAGCCGAAATCGAATGATTCGGTGTGAATTAAATGTACGAAAATAAGGATTATGTGTGAAATACATCAGTACCAGAGGGCAAGCACCATCGCTTGGTTTTGAAGATGTTCTGCTTACGGGGCTTGCACGGGACGGTGGACTTTATGTCCCTTCATTCTTTCCGACTTTTAGTAAAAATGATATTAAATCTTTTCGGGGTATGTCCTATCAGGATGTGGCCTTCCGTGTGATGAAACCCTTTGTTTGTCCTGAAATTTCTGAAACGGATTTTAAAGATATCATTGAGAAAGCATATAGTACATTTCGTCATAAGGCCGTGACCCCATTGGCGCAACTTGACAGCAATGAATGGATTTTGGAACTGTTCCATGGACCAACACTTGCCTTTAAGGATGTTGCTTTACAATTACTTGGACATTTATTTGACCATGTTTTGACGAAGCGGGGACGTAAAGTCACCATCGTTGGGGCAACGTCTGGTGATACGGGCTCGGCGGCGATTGAATGTGTTCGGGACAGAGCCTGTGCCGAAATATTCATGTTGCATCCAAAGGGTAGAGTGTCCGATGTGCAACGCAAGCAAATGACAACCGTTATGTCCCCCAATGTGCACAATTTGGCCGTTGAGGGTAATTTTGATGATTGTCAGGCCATGGTGAAGGCCTTGTTTAATGACCTTTCCTTTCGGGATGAGATTACGCTTTCTGCGGTAAATAGCATCAACTGGGCTCGTGTTATGGCACAGATCGTATATTATTTTACCTCTGCCGTGGCTTTGGGTGCCCCAGATCGGGAAATATCCTATACGGTTCCCACGGGCAACTTTGGGGATATCTATGCAGGCTATGTGGCGCGCCAAATGGGACTTCCTATTCGCCAGCTTGTAGTGGCAACAAATCGCAATGATATTTTAACCCGGGTTCTCACCACTGGTGATTATACCATCGGCAGCGTCAGCCCAACTATCAGCCCAAGCATGGATATTCAGGTGTCGAGCAATTTTGAACGGCTTCTTTTTGATCTTTATGATGGTGAGGGTAGCGAGATACGTCGTCTCATGGATAATTTAAACCAATCCAAAAACTTTACCATTGACGGGCCACAGCTTGATAGGGCGCAGAGCATTTTTGATGCCTTTCAAGTCAGCGAGAATGATACCGAAGCCACAATAAAGACTATTTTCGAGGATAACTGTATGTTGATTGATCCGCATACGGCGGTAGGTATAAAGGCAGCTCGCATTAAGAATTCTGACATAAATACCCCAATGGTGACGTTAAGCACGGCCCATCCCGCTAAATTTCCTGATGCTGTGAAAAAGGTAACAGGACAGCATCCAGCCTTACCGCCTCATATGGCGGATTTGTTTGACCGTGAAGAAAAATATGATTTTCTTGACCATGATCTGGATGCTTTAAAGTCTTATATTCGGTTAAATAGATGAGGGCAAAGGTCACAACTTTGAGGAATGGCCTTCGGATTGTAACCGATGTGATGTCCCATATTGAAACCGCAACCGTTGGTGTCTGGACGGATGTGGGTAGTCGCCATGAGACAGCAGCGCAAAATGGCCTGTCTCATATGTTGGAGCATATGGCCTTTAAGGGTACAAAACGCCGTTCCGCCCGAGATATAGCAGAGGTTATTGAAGACGTGGGCGGCTATCTTAATGCCTATACCTCCCGTGAACATACCACCTATTATGCGCGTCTTTTGCGGGATGATGTATCCCTTGGCCTTGATGTGCTTGCGGATATTTTGCAGAATTCGACTTTTGATAAAAATGAGCTTGAGAGAGAGCGCGGTGTTATCATTCAGGAAATCGGTCAGGCCAATGATACGCCCGATGACATTGTTTTTGATTATTTTCAAGAAGCTGCATTCCCAAAACAATCCGTAGGTCGTCCTATTCTTGGTACTGTGGATCTTGTGAATAGTTTCAGCCAAACAGAGCTTTCGGGATATATGGCTGATCATTATAGAGCTGAGCAAATGGTTGTTGTGGCCAGTGGTAATTTTGATGCGGAGCATTTTATTGCTGAGGTAGAGCAAAAATTTTCCACCCTTGGCCATGCCCGAAGTATAAAAAATGAAACGGCAGTCTATAGCGGCGGCATAGAGTTGGAAGAGCGTGACCTAGATCAGGTCAATCTTCTCATAGGATTTGACGGTATTTCCTATGATGATCCTGACTTTTATGCGGCGCAAGTTATGTCATCTATTTTGGGCGGCGGCATGTCATCTCGTCTATTTCAAGAGGTGCGCGAAAATCGGGGATTGGTTTATTCTATTTATAGTTTCATGCAGTCCTATGTGGATGGGGGAAGTTTTGCCATTCATGCAGGAACGGGTGAGACACAGGTGAGGGAACTTATCCCCGTTATAGCCGATGAAATGTATAAATTATCACATAGCATTACAGCACAAGAGTTGAACCGAGCCCGTACCCAAATGAAGGCGGGTCTTATGATGTCCATGGAAAGCACCACTAGCCGTATGGAGCAACTGGGCCGTCAAATGATGATTTTTGGCCGTGTTGTTCCGCATTCTGAAATAATTGATAATATTGATAAGGTGGATGATGTTGCCATCATGCGTTATATGGATAGAATGCTGAACAATAATAGATTGTCGCTTGCCGCGGTTGGGCCGTTATCACACCTTGAAGATTATGACAAAATTGCTGATCGTTTCAAGGCCTAAGCAACGTATTATGCGATAAATCTGAATAGACCATTTCCTTAAATGTCCAGTTCACTCACCTTATCAGCATTTTCCTGAATGAATTGAAAGCGCAGTTCCGGTTTTTTTCCCATGAGCTGGTTCACCCGTTCTGCAGTTTCAAGTCTGGTGCCTTCTGCAATAATAACCCGAAGCAGGGTGCGTTTATCTTTCTTCATGGTGGTTTCTTTGAGTTGGGCTGCGGGCATCTCGCCAAGGCCTTTAAAACGGCTTATTTCGATCTTGCCGCGTCCCTTAAATTCCCGCGCCATAAGTTCGTCCTTATGTTGATCATCACGGGCATAAAATACCGTTCCGCCTTGGGCGATGCGATATAGGGGTGGTTGTGCGAGATAAAGATGACCATTTTTAATAAGTTCTGGCATTTCCTGATAAAATAAAGTGATAAGAAGGGTTGCAATATGGGCGCCGTCCACGTCCGCATCGGTCATAATGACGACCTTTTCATAGCGAAGTGCATCCTCGTCATATTTATCACCAGTTCCGCAACCAAGGGCAAGGGTGATATCAGCTATTTCCTGATTACCACGAATTTTATCCCGTGTTGCACTTGCCACATTAAGGATTTTACCCCGAATAGGCAAAATAGCCTGTGTTTTACGGTCTCTGGCCTGTTTTGCAGATCCGCCAGCACTATCGCCCTCGACAATATAAATTTCAGTACCTTCGGCGGCATCTTGACTACAATCGGCAAGTTTCCCTGGAAGTCTCAGTTTTCGTTTGTTGGTGGCGGTTTGGCGTTTAACGTCCTTTTCTTCCCGTCGCCGCATGCGTTCTTCCGCACGTTCAAGTGCCCAAGCAAGTAGATCATTGGCCATGGCAGGAGAGCCACTTAACCAATGGTCAAAATGATCTCGTATGGCATTTTCTACCAATCTTGCGGCCTCTGGGTTGGTGAGTTTGTCCTTTGTTTGGCCCTGAAATTGTGGGTTTTTAATAAAGACAGAAATTAGGCTGCAACTGTTGACGAAAAAATCTTCACCAGTGATGTTTGCGGCCTTTTTATTGCCGATCAATTCGCCGTAAGCCTTGATGCCTTTCAGCAGTGCTGTACGAATGCCCGTTTCATGGGTGCCACCGATGGGAGTTGGAACCGTGTTGCAATAGGAGCGAATGTTGCCGTCCCCATATTCAGGCCAGCTAACGGCCCATTCGACTCGCCCCATATTATCGGCTAGTGGCGAGATACCGTGAAAATTTTCTTCCGTAACACAGCTTCTCTTTTCCATAGCCGTGGTCAGATAATCATTTAACCCTCCCGGAAAATGGAAACAGTCCTTTTCAAGAACTTCATCAGTAGATTTTATTAATTCGGGAGCGCATTGCCAACGTATTTCAACACCCCTAAACAAATAAGCCTTTGATTTTGCAAGCTGATAAAGTTTTGCGGGCTTGAACTTAGCATCCTTGCCAAAAATTTCATGATCGGGAAAAAAGGTAACCTTGGTTCCCCGTCTGTTGTTGGTTATGCCGATGTTTTCAAGTTTTGAGGTGGGCTTTCCCCGAGAGAAACTTTGTTGCCAAACATTTTTATCCCGTGCAACCTCGACCACAAGCCATTCAGACAGAGCATTAACCACAGAAACCCCAACGCCATGAAGTCCGCCCGATGTTTCGTAGGCCTTGCTGTTAAATTTACCACCAGAATGAAGGGTGGTTAAGATAATTTCAAGTGCTGACTTATCCTTGAACTTTGGATGGGGATCAACGGGAATGCCTCGTCCATTATCTGAAATGCTGATGGAGCCATTTTCAAGCATTTGAATTTCGATTCTGTTGGCGTGGCCTGCAACGGCCTCATCCATGGAATTGTCCAGAACTTCGGATACCAGATGGTGGAGTGCTCTTTCATCGGTTCCGCCCACATACATGCCCGGACGTAGACGAACGGGTTCTAATCCTTCTAATACTTCTATATCCTTGGCTGAATATTCTGTGGTGGTTGCGGGGGTATCAAATAGATCTGTCATACGAATTATTGGAATCTCTTCAGAATTTAATAATATGGTTACTGTTTTTTCGTTACACTATAGGGAATTTCTTAAAATAACAATATAGACATGTTGCCTTAGATTTATTTTTTATATTAAAAAGGTTTGAAACAAATTTTGGGAATAAAAAATTGGGATTAAATAAAAAAGACCATAGCGGCGTTATAACTCTTTGGCATTATAGAAAAGAAGTGATTTCAACAATTTACCTGATTTTGATCGCTGTGGCTTTTGGGGCAATTTGGCAATTTTATAAGGATCATTCTGAGTCACATAAAAATAAAATGGCGCCCTTAGCCTTTGAGGAAGACCATAAAATTATTGATGTGGTCATTGCTTATCATGAGCCTGAACCTGAACCTGAAACTGAACCCTTACAGACAAACGCAAAACTCGTATTGGATGCTTGGAAAGCTAATGCAGTTCAGGTTGCAGATTATGTTGATACTCTGCCTCAAATATCTATTGTTATTGATGATTTAGGACTTTTACAAAACAAAACTCTTTCCATTATAAATTTAAAGGCTCCTTTAACACTGTCATTCCTCCCTTACGCCAATAATTTGCCGAATATGACACAAATGGCAAAAGATCGGGGGCATGAACTGATGATTCATCTTCCTATGGAACCAAAAGGCAATATGAACCCAGGCCCCCATGCCATGCGAAAGAATATTACAGAAAAACAACTCATGAAAGATTTGACCTTTAATCTGTCCCAGTTTGAAGGCTATGTGGGGCTTAACAATCATATGGGAAGCTCTTTTACAGAATATCGTCAAGGCCTAGATGTTATCTTAGAAGAAATTCATCATAGAGGATTATTGGTGCTTGATTCTAAAACATCCCGAAAATCGCTTTTGGCTGATATGGCGACCGAGAAAAATATACCTAATATCTCACGGGACTTTTTTTTGGATAATGAACAAAATCTGCCCTATATTTTGGGTCAGTTGGAAAAACTTGAAAATATGGCCTATAAAAACGGCCATGCCATTGCTATTGGCCATCCTTATAAAGAAACCATTGAAGCCTTGTCCTATTGGTTGCCAACCTTACAGAAAAAGGGCATTGCCGTCGTTCCTTTGTCCCATCTGGTTAAAAGAAAGTATAATCATATACTTGTGGTAAAAAAGAACGATGAAAATTTTGCAACCCATTAACTAGGGATGATTATTTGGGTTGACCTGCAAAGCTTATAGCCTCTTCTGCTGCACGGAAAAGCGCCCGTGCCTTGGCCTTACATTCTGCATATTCTGAGTGTGGGTCGCTGTCTGCTACGATCCCAGCCCCCGCCTGAACATGCATCAAGCCATCCTTTACAATGGCCGTTCTAAGGACGATACAGGTATCCATACTGCCGTTAGCCGAGAAATAACCAACGGCGCCTGCATAAATGCCCCGTTTGTCTAATTCCAATTCATCAATAATTTCCATGGCGCGGACTTTGGGTGCGCCGCTTACGGTTCCTGCGGGAAAACCTGCGGCAAAGGCCTCTAAGGCATCATATTTCGGGTCAATTTCTCCTTCAACCTCTGATACAATGTGCATGACATGGGAATAATATTCGATCATCATTTTTTGCGTTGGCTTTACGGTTCCTGTTTTGGAAACCTTACCAACATCATTGCGTCCAAGATCCAGTAACATGAGATGCTCGGCGAGCTCTTTGGGATCATTCAGAAGGCTATCGGCTAAAAGCATATCTTCTTCTGAAGTTGCACCTCGAGGACGGGTGCCTGCTATGGGGCGGACGGTTATTTTTCCATCCCGCAACCGCACCAAAATTTCAGGGCTAGATCCAATAACTGACCATTCTCCAAATTTTAAATAATACAGAAAAGGAGAGGGATTGGTGCGTCTTAAGGCCCGGTAAAGAGAAAAGGGCGGCAAGGGAAATTTCGTGGTAAAACGTTGTGATAGAACGACCTGAAAAATATCGCCTGCGGTGATATATTCCTTTGCCCGTTCCACCATCTCAATATATTTTTCTTTTGAGGTATTAGATACTGCCTCTGAAAGATCGAATATATGATCGGATATTTTCTGTGATCCATCAAGAGGCTTTGACAAAGCCGATTCAATTTCAAAAAGCCTTTCCTTTGCTCTGAGATAGGCGGTTTCGGCGTTAATATTGGGATTTGGTCTTACGGGAGTTACAATCGTTAAATGATCTGTGACGGAGTCAAAAACGACCATAATCGTTGGTCGCATAAAGATACCATCTGGAATTGAAAATTTGTCTTCTTTTGCGGGGTTTAATTTTTCCATTAAACGGATCGTATCATAGCCCATATAACCAATGAGCCCAGCAGAGGACGGGGGCATATTTTCTGGTAAATCAATCAGGGATTCTGTCAATAAATCTCTAAGGCTATCCAGTGATTTTTTTTTCTGAGGCTGAAAAGCGTTTTCATCTTTGGCACGATTTAAGGCTTCTCGATTGATTTCGGCCTTATGGCCATGACACCGCCATATTATATCGGGCTTTAGTCCAATGAAGGTATAACGTCCACGAATGGCTCCGCCCTCTACGGATTCGAGTAAACAACAGTATTCGTCATGATCTGAACAGATTTTAAGATAGGCTGAAATTGACGTTTCCAAATCAGCAACAAGGGTCGTCCAGACGATCTGGGGGATGTTTTGGTCATATTTCTCTTTAAAAGTCTGAAAATCTTGTGTGTCAGACATTATTATTCCCGAGAGACCAATTGATCGTGAACGGCATTAATAGCCCGTTCATTGATGACAACAGGTAATGCATTCTCTAAATGAATCCAGTAATTGGACAAAATACGTTGTTCATATTCCTGAACAAGAATTTTCTTTAATTGTTCATTTTGCTCGGAGGGTAGAGCCTTGTCCGATATCTTTTTGGAAAGAAGTTTAACAACCACAAAACCATTTCCATCGGCAGCCGGCAAAATTTTCGCACTATTAACGTCAAGATCAAAAATACTATTTTGAATTGTTCGCGTTACCTGTCCAGTTTGATCGTTTCTGGCCAAGGTGACAGAGGTGAAAGCAAGTTCAGTTTGTTTAGCAGCAAGATCAGCCAGTGTTTTGCCTTCCTGAGCAAGGATCAATAATTCATTGGCTTTTTCGCGTGCGGTATTTTCACGGGCACGGGCAAGCCACAGATCCAAAACACTTGATTTGACATCCTCAAATGGGCGCAAGCTACTTCCTTTTATATTGTCCACAGCAAGTAGGAAATAGTCCCCATTACTCAGTTCCTCTAGGGCTGGTTCATCGCCCTCCATACTGCTAAAGGCCTTGGTTAAAAAGACTGTATCTGTTGGTATCTCTTTGACAAGGTCGCCCTTGGAATTGTAACCTGTTGCATCCATATCAAGGGCTGTGTGCATTTTGATATTAAGGTTTTCTGCTATATCAGATAAACTCGCCCCCGCAGCAAGCTCGTCATTAATAAGTTCCGTTTTATTATACAAAAGATCGAGAGCTTTTTCTTTCTTTAATTTTTCTTCTGTTTCCACCCTTAGGGTGTTTTTATCTACAGTTGTTGCGGAAATTTTTGTTATATTGAATATACGCCATCCAAAATCGGTTTCTACGGGGTGCGTATATTGTCCCTCTTGTGTTGTAAAAATTAATTCGGCGGCATTAATACCATAGGTGTCGGTTGAATCCTGCATCGTGTTGTCACGCACAAGTGCTTCATCTTCTAAGGCGCCAGAAGCCAGAATAATATCCTTAAAAGAACGCCCTTTCTCAAGGTCAGCAAAGGCTTTATCGGCGGCTTCTTTATTATCAAATAATATTTGTTGAAAATCCCTCTTTTCATTTTCGGCTTTGGTATTGGCTTGATCCGTTATTGCTTGATCAACTTCTTCTGCGGTTACAGTAATATCTTTTGCAAAGTCGGAAGAGGACAATGTCATAAACCGGATATCACGATATTCTGGTGCCATGTAGTTTTCTGTACTATCCTGATAATATTTTATAAGCTCTTCCTCTGTTGGTGTAGGGATATTTTTAACAGTGGAAGCTTTTACGGTGATGATTTCAGCGGTTCTCTCCTCAAGGAGAAATTTGACGAGCGTATCTTGTAAAATATTTGGGACTGATATGCTGCTTGCGATTGAACTCATTAAATACTGACGTTCAAGATCACGGCGTAAAATTTCTTCAAATTCGGTTGCACTATAGCCTTGGTAACGGGCAATGCTTTCAAATTTGGCTTTACTAAATTGACCAAAGGTGTCTTGAAATACCTCTATGCTCATAATGAATTTACGCAGTTCTGCATCCGTAATTCTAATATTTAGTTTATGGGCGGTATAAGCAAAGGTTTTGCGTTGAATAAGATCGGCAACCCATCTTTTTGTATAACCTTGATCAACTACCATTTCCTTGGTGATTTCACCTTCGGATTGCTGCTGAATTTCTGCATATTTATTTTGAAATTCACGGGCGTAGTCATTTCGGGATAATTTACTATCCCCAATTTGGGCAATATTATTTGAAGCACCACCCAAGATGTCGCCACCAATTCCCCAAAGGGCAAAACTTGCGATAAGTAATCCGAGTAATGCAGTGGCAAAATAAGAGGTAAGGCCGCTTCTGAATAATTGTAGCATTAATTTTGGTATCCGTTTTAGAATCTATAAAATTTTGTGGCATAATAGTGCTCAGTTGGATGCATCGCAACCGAAAAAAATAATGCTAAAAATTGAAGTGGGCATCGGATTAAATTTTTTTCATTGTTAATCTGGAAAAGTAGAGGCTTTTCTGTTAGCAACAGAATGATTTTTAATGAGAGGAAAGAGAAATGACAACTCCTAAAGCCCTTGTCGCAGGCAATTGGAAAATGAATGGCTTAATGACAAGCGTAAGAGAAATCAACGCATTAAGTAATATGATAGAAAAAAATGGTGCGGGATGTGAGGTTTTGATCTGTCCACCCGCTACATTAATTCATGCATTATCGGGAAAAGGAATCGACATAGGGGCACAGGATTGTCACATGATGCAGAACGGCGCCCATACGGGCGATATATCGGCGGTAATGCTCAAGGATTTAGGGTGCCGTTACGTTATTGTTGGCCATTCTGAACGCCGTGCTGATCATTTTGAAACCAATGATATGGTCAAGGCAAAGGCCCATGCAGCCCAAATGCAGGGATTAACCGCCATTATTTGTGTGGGAGAAACCAATACGCAAAGAGAGAATGGTGAAACACTGGACGTGGTGACCTCTCAAATTATGGGATCTATTCCTGAAGATGCAGCGGTAGCGGGTACGGTCATTGCCTATGAGCCTGTATGGGCCATTGGAACTGGAAAAACCCCAACCACAGAAGATGTGGCCGAGGTTCATGCTGTAATCCGCGCATTGCTCTTAAATAAATTTGGTACAGACGGTAATATGGTGCGAATTCAGTATGGAGGGTCTGTTAAGGCCTCTAATGCTAAGGAATTGATGGCTGTTCCAAATGTGAACGGTGCCTTGGTTGGAGGGGCAAGTTTAAAAGCAGAGGATTTTTATGGGATAATAACGGCTTATCAATCATAGACAAATCAATTTGGTTATATGATCATTTTAGACTAGCCATATGAACAAGATTAGAGTAAAAGCCAACTTGATCATTATATTTCGCAGATAATAGAAGAGTTTTAGTTATGCAAGAGGTCATTCTTGTTATTCATTTGATTTTGACGATAAGCCTTGTGGTGATGGTTCTCCTTCAGCGCTCTACAGGTGGTGCATTGGGTATTGGCGGTGGTCAGGGAGGAATGATGTCGGGTCGTAGCGCCGCTACGTTACTGACAAGAATTACAACCTTTCTGGCGGTTGGTTTTTTTGTGACAAGTCTTGGGCTTGCCGTGATTGCCAAACAACAATCCGAAGACATCTCCGTTTTTGACGTTGACAAGAAGGTTATCGAACAGAATATTCCGACAGTAACAGAAGATAAAGCACCTGTTATTCCGGATTCTGAATAATGTAATATTTATTCTGAAACGATTTTTTGTCTGTTTCGGATATGATACTATAAATGGCAGTCCGATTCATATGGAATTGGACGGTAATGTATGTTCGGGATAATTTCTGCCCATGACACGATATATTTTTATTACTGGCGGTGTTGTTTCTTCTTTGGGGAAGGGCATACTGTCCGCAGCTCTTGGAGCATTACTTCAATCTCGTGGTTACACCGTTCGCCTTAGAAAGCTTGATCCTTATTTGAATGTTGATCCAGGGACTATGTCTCCATACCAGCACGGCGAAGTATTCGTTACCGATGATGGGGCGGAAACTGATCTGGATTTGGGGCATTATGAACGTTTTACGGGCGTGCCATCCCGTAAAAGCGATAGCGTTTCTTCTGGACGTATTTACAGCGACATTCTGGCACGAGAACGTCGGGGAGATTATCTGGGGGCTACGGTTCAAGTGATTCCTCATGTGACCAATGCCATAAAAACTTTTGCGACCTCTGATGTGGATAGCGATACGGATTTTGTTTTGTGCGAGATTGGCGGAACAATTGGTGATATTGAAAGTCTCCCCTTTATGGAGGCTATTCGGCAGCTTGGGAATGATCTTGGACGAACGAATGTCTGTTATATCCATTTAACGCTTGTTCCCTATTTGAGTGCCGCAGGGGAGCTTAAAACAAAACCAACCCAGCATTCGGTTAAGGAACTGCGCAGTATTGGAATTCAACCTAATGTGCTGGTTTGTCGTTCAGAACATGATATTGAGGATTCAGACCGCAGAAAAATAGCACTTTTCTGTAATGTTCGCGAAACAGCGGTCATTCAGGCTCTTGATGCCAGCAGTATTTACGAGGTTCCCCTGAATTATCATGCAGAGGGATTGGATGCCGAAGTTTTGTTATCCTTTGGAATTGATCCAAACCTGACCAATGCTGACCTTACCCGTTGGCATAAAATTATGGAGCATGTAAGTAGTCCTGAAGGGGAAGTGACGATTGCGGTTGTCGGTAAATATACTGAATTAAAGGATGCTTATAAATCTCTGATTGAGGCATTAATTCATGGCGGGTTTGCGAATAATGTCAAAGTTAATATAGAATGGTTCAATGCTAAAATATTTGAAGAGGGCGCAGACATCGCCGCACGTTTTGAACATGTGAATGGCATTTTGGTTCCAGGTGGTTTTGGAGAGAGAGGCGCAGAAGGTAAGATTGCCGCGGCTCAGTTTGCTCGAGAACATAAAATTCCTTATTTTGGTATTTGTTTTGGTATGCAGATGGCGTGCGTTGAGGCTGCCCGTAATATGGCAGGCATTAAAGGGGCAAGCTCCACTGAATTTGGCGATTGTGCTGATCCTATTGTTGGTCTTATGACGGAATGGAAACATGATGGTGCGGTGCAAAAACGTACAGAAGACGGGGACAAGGGCGGCACGATGCGTCTTGGTACCTATAAGGCAAAATTAATAGCCGGTAGCAAAGTTTGCGAAATTTATGGCAGCGAAGCTATTTCAGAACGTCATCGTCATCGTTATGAAGTGAATATCAATTATCGTAAACAATTAGAGGATGCGGGATTGTTCTTTTCTGGTTTGTCACCTGATGGTGAACTCCCTGAAATTGTCGAAATTAAAGATCATCCGTGGTATATAGGGGTTCAGTTTCATCCTGAACTAAAATCCAAACCCTTTGCGCCTCACCCTTTATTTGCATCATTTATTGAGGCGGCGGTAAAACAATCCAGATTTGTTTAATATTATATATTAGAGGTTTAAAAATATGACTGCAATTATAGACATTACTGGCCGTGAAATATTGGACAGTCGTGGTAATCCCACCGTTGAAGTTGATGTAACCCTTGAAACGGGTGCTTTTGGACGGGCGGCGGTGCCTAGTGGGGCATCAACGGGTGCTCATGAGGCCGTAGAGCTTAGGGACGGGGGAAAACGCTATTTGGGTAAGGGTGTTCTAAAGGCTGTTGAATCGGTTAATGGTGAAATATATGACGCCTTAACAGGATTGGATGCAGAAGATCAAATTATTCTGGATAATGTCATGCGTGATATTGACGGTACAAAGAATAAATCCCGTTTGGGGGCCAATGCAATTTTAGGGGTAAGTCTTGCCATTGCCAAGGCAGCTGCTGATGAGGCCGCTTTGCCGCTTTACAATTATCTTGGTGGTCCATCCGCAAGGGTGCTGCCTGTTCCTATGATGAATATTATTAATGGCGGTGAACATGCGGACAATCCCATTGATATTCAAGAATTTATGATCATGCCGATTTCAGCGGGTAATATCCGTGATGCGGTGCGTATGGGGGCCGAGATTTTTCATACGCTGAAAAAGAAATTATCCGATGCGGGACATAATACAGGTGTTGGAGACGAGGGCGGCTTTGCCCCAAATTTAAATGGCACGGTGGACGCCCTTGATTTTATCATGAAATCCATAGAAACCGCGGGCTATAGACCCGGTGAAGACGTCATGCTTGCCCTTGATGCGGCCTCTTCTGAATTTTACAAGGACGGTAAATATGTCTTGGCTGGAGAAGGCAAGACATTGGATAGTGGTGAAATGGCGGCTTATTATGCAGATCTTTGTGGTCGTTATCCGATTTTTTCCATTGAGGACGGTATGGACGAAGATGACTGGCAAGGTTGGAAGGCCTTGACGGATCTTATCGGGGATAAGGTGCAGCTTGTTGGGGATGATTTATTTGTAACAAACCCTGAAAGACTGGCTAGAGGGATCAAGGAGAATATTGCAAACTCCATTTTGATTAAAGTTAATCAGATTGGAACCTTGAGTGAGACATTTGATGCGGTCAATATGGCGCATCGGGCACGCTATACTTCTGTGATGTCCCATCGTTCTGGTGAAACAGAGGATTCAACAATTGCTGACCTTGCTGTTGCGACAAATTGCGGGCAAATCAAAACAGGCTCACTGGCCCGCTCGGACAGGCTCGCAAAATATAACCAGCTTATTCGTATTGAGGAAGCACTGGGTGTTGCCGCCCAATATGCAGGGAAGAGCATTTTGCGTGGTTAATGGACCCGATCCCAAAACAGGTTTGACAAGTTCTAGGGAGGAGCCGTATTCGCAACAGTCAGCCTTTTTGGTTTCATCGTCATTAGATTAATTCAAAGAAAATTAAAAAGTTCTTGACCTGGCGAATCAGTTATGATTCTCTATCCTTATGACATATTTATTAGACATTCAAAATAGACTTCAAAAAATGATCATCCCAATGATCTGTTCGATGCTCATTGTATATTTCTTTGTATATGGCATGCGTAGTATGCAGACTAAGGCTAATCTTCTTGATGAAATTTCAGTATTAAATCAGGAATATAGCCTCATGCATGAACGTAGGATGGAAATTGAAAGCCATGTGGAATTATTGAAGCCAGATCATATCAATTCTGATTTTTTGGATGAAAAATCAAGAGAAATGCTTGGGTTAATGCATAAAGACGATATCATCATATTACATAAATAATGTATTTTCCTTTTTTCTCAATTTTCCTCATTTTATTATAATTATCCATAATGTTAATTCTCAATGGGTTAATAGTTTGAATTAACCAAAAATAAGTTAATTTAAAATTTCTCTTGTATTTCAATGACTTTTGGTCATTATTACTTAATATTTAAGTGATATTTATAGGGTATACATAATTGGTTGCTTTCTAAATTTGCAAGATGGGCTGATAAATATGGTAAAAAAAATAATTGATCCGAAAATGACGAAAAGCGGTAAACCTGTTGCACGTCGCAAAACGGTTAAACCTAAAGAATTGCAAATAACGCCACAAGAATTGACCGAATTTTATCGAGAAATGTTATTGATGCGCCGTTTTGAAGAAAAAGCGGGACAGATGTATGGTATGGGTCTTATTGGCGGTTTCTGCCATTTATACATTGGACAAGAGGCCGTGGTGACGGGTATTCAATCGGCACTAAAGGACGGAGACACTATTTTAACCAGCTACCGTGACCATGCCCATATGTTGGCGTGTAAAATTGATCCAAAGGTTATTATGGCGGAACTTACGGGTCGTGCGACGGGTATTTCCAAGGGCAAGGGCGGGTCTATGCACATGTTTAGTGTAAAGCATGGCTTTTACGGCGGCCATGGTATTGTAGCCGCACAGGTACCCATCGGGGCAGGGCTAGGATTTGCCCATAAATATCGGGGAACGGATAATGTTTCAGTCGTCTATTTTGGAGACGGAGCCTCTAACCAGGGACAAATTTATGAAACATTTAATATGGCGGAGTTATGGTGTCTTCCGGTTATTTTTGTTATTGAAAACAACCAGTATGCCATGGGAACGGCTGTAAAGAGAGCCTCTTCAGAGGTGGAGCTTCACAGACGCGGTGAAAGTTTTCGTATTATCGGGGAGGCCGTTGATGGAATGGATGTTGTGGCCGTACGGGAAGCCGCATTGCGAGCCGTTGAATGGTGCAGATCAGGTAACGGCCCCATATTGCTTGAAATGAATACCTATCGTTACCGAGGACATTCTATGTCCGATCCCGCCAAATACCGATCCAAGGAAGAAGTGCAAAAAATGCGCGCAGAACATGATCCTATAGATCAGGTCAAAAAACGTCTTTTGGATAACAATATTATGAGCGAAGAAGATGCCAAGACCATTGACAAAGAAATCAAAGCCATCGTAGCAGATGCCGCACGCTTTGCGCAGGAAAGCCCCGAGCCAGATGCTTCTGAGCTTTTTACTGATGTTTTAGTTGCAGAATAAAGGAAAAAAAAATGACCATAGAAATTCTGCTGCCCGCCATGTCACCAACCATGACAGAAGGCAATATTGCCAAATGGAATGTAAAAGAAGGTGATAAAGTAACTGCTGGCACTATTGTTGCTGAGATTGAAACCGATAAAGCAACCATGGAACTTGAGACCGATGAAGAGGGCGTGATTGGAAAAATAATCATCCCCGCAGGTAGTGAGGGTATCACCGTGGGAACCGTTATTGCGATTATTCTGGAAGACGGTGAGGACACTTCAAATATTGCAAATACTCCTGTCTCATCCGCCCCAATAAAAGATAAAATTATTGATGTTATGACCATCGAAGAACCAACAGCAAAAGCAGTTATTGAAGAAAACTTACCCGAGGGCACGACATTTACTACAATGACGGTACGGGAAGCTCTTCGGGATGCCATGGCCGAAGAAATGCGCCTTGATGATAATGTTTTCATTATGGGTGAGGAAGTGGCAGAATATCAGGGAGCTTATAAAGTAACCCAAGGTTTGCATGAGGAGTTTGGCAACAGACGGGTCATTGACACCCCTATTACAGAACATGGTTTTGCGGGTCTTGGCGTTGGTGCTTCCATGGCGGGGCTTCGACCCATTGTTGAATTTATGACCTTTAACTTTGCCATGCAGGCTATTGATCATATTATAAATTCTGCGGCTAAGACAAATTATATGTCTGGTGGTCAGATCAGATGTCCTATCGTTTTTCGGGGACCTAATGGGGCGGCAAGTCGGGTTGGCGCACAGCATAGCCAGAATTATGCTTCTTGGTATGCCCATGTACCGGGATTGATTGTCGTATCACCTTATAGTGCAGCCGATGCCAAGGGGTTATTGAAATCCGCCATTAAAAACCCAAATCCCGTTATCTTTCTTGAAAATGAAATGATCTATGGTCAAAGCTTTGAGGTTCCCAATATCGAGGATTATACGGTTCCCTTAGGTAAGGCCAAAATTGTCAGAGAAGGTAGTGATGTTACCCTGATATCCTATTCCATTGGGGTGAAATTTGCCCTAGAGGCTGCGGAAAAGCTTAGCACAGAGGGTATTAGTGCCGAGGTCATCGACCTCAGAACTTTGCGGCCTCTTGATATGGATACGGTGATAAAATCTGTGCAAAAAACCAACCGTGTTGTTTGCGTAGAAGAAGGTTGGGTAAGTTGTTCCATTAGTTCTGAAATTTCTGCACGGCTTATGGAGGATGCCTTTGATTATTTGGATGCCCCTGTTCTCCGTGTCACCAATGCAGACGTTCCGATGCCTTATGCGGCGAACCTTGAAAAACTTGCTGTGGTAAATAGCGATCAGGTGGTCGAGGCTGCTAAAAAGGTTTGCTATAAAGAGGGAGCATCAAGATGAGTATAGAATTATTTATGCCGGCCTTATCACCCACCATGGAAAAGGGAACTTTGGCAAAATGGAAAGTCAAAGAAGGCGATAGCGTTGAAAGCGGCACGATAATTGCCGAAATTGAAACCGATAAGGCAACCATGGAATATGAAAGCATTGATGAGGGTGTTGTTGGCAAAATTTTAGTGGCCGAAGGTAGCGAAGATGTGGCCGTGGGAACACTTATTGCCATTTTGCTAGAGGACGGCGAAGATAAATCAGCCCTTGATAAGATGACATCCGCAACGGTTACCAAAGCCGCTACTATAGCGCCCGTTAAGGCGGAAAAGAAAGCCATTTCCACCCCATCTTCTCCTGCACCATCTTCTGCCCCGCTATCTGCTCCGCCTTTGACCAAATCTGTGGCAGGGGGGCGTGTTTTTTCATCGCCTTTGGCGCGGCGTTTGGCGGAACAAAAGGGTGTTAATGTGGCGGACATAATGGGAACTGGTCCAAAGGGACGGGTGGTGAAAAGCGATGTGGAGAACTTTATCCCTGTTACTGGGAAGGCTTCTACTCAAACCGTTGTTATCTCAGCGGAGGGGGATGCCCCTTATGAAGAAATCAAGCTCAGCAATATGCGTAAAACCATTGCAAAAAGACTAACAGAATCAAAGCAAACCGTGCCGCATTTCTATCTTGGGGTTGATATTAATCTGGATAATCTGCTCGCCGCCCGCAAAGAACTGAATAATATGTCGGACGATTATAAAATATCGGTTAATGACTTTATCATTCGGGCTTGCGCTTTGGCCTTAAAAAAGGTGCCAGCGGCTAATGTACAATTTGGCGGCGACGTGATGCGCCACTATAGCCGTTCTGATATTTCTATGGCGGTTGCTATTGAGGGGGGACTTATTACGCCCGTGATCAAAGGGGCTGAACATAAAGGTTTGCGTCAGATTTCAGAAGAGGCAAAGGCACTTGCCAAAAAGGCACGGGAAGGAAAACTTGCCCCAGAAGAATATCAGGGCGGCACTTTTTCCATATCGAACCTTGGCATGATGGGGATCAAGCAATTTCAAGCGGTCATTAATCCACCCCAAGCGGCCATCCTTGCCGTTGGAAGTGGGGAACAGCGGGTCATTGTAAAGGACGGAAACATGATGGTTGCGACCGTTATGTCCATAAATCTTGCCTGTGATCATCGGGCTATTGATGGGGCAGTTGGTGCAGAATTTCTTTCTGCTATAAAGACTTACCTTGAGTATCCATCAACAATGCTTCTGTGAGGATTTAAGACATGACATTGCAAAAATTTGATATTGTAGTTTTAGGCGGCGGGCCGGGTGGCTATGTGGCCGCCATTCGGGCGGCACAGCTTGGTTTTAAGACGGCAGTGATTGAGCGGGAAAATCTTGGCGGTATCTGTCTTAATTGGGGCTGTATCCCGACCAAGGCGTTGCTTCGTTCGGCCGAAGTTTATCACAATATGAAACATGCTGCCGATTATGGCCTTGTGGCCAAGGAATTGGGTTTTGATCTGGATAAGGTCGTTAGCCGCAGTCGTGGCATCGCCGCACAGCTCAGTGGCGGCATTGCCCATTTGATGAAGAAAAACAAAATCACAGTCATCGAAGGCGAGGGCAAGCTTGTTAAAAATAATCTGTTGAGTGTTACAAAGAACGGTAAGAAGGTTGCCGATGTGGAGGCCACGGATATTATTCTTGCCACGGGGGCGAGGGCACGGGAATTGCCTCACCTTAAGGCAGACGGAAATCTTATATGGACTTACCGCCATGCCCTTGTACCCAATGTGATGCCTAAAAAATTACTGGTCATTGGCTCTGGGGCCATTGGTATTGAATTTGCGAGCTTCTATAATGAACTTGGGGCGGATGTGACAGTTGTTGAAACCCTGTCTCGGGTACTGCCCGTGGAAGATGCAGAAATTTCCGCCTTTGCCCTTAAATCTTTTAAGGCACAAGGCTTAAAAGTGATCACTTCCGCTTCGGTTACAAAGCTCGACAAGAAAAAAGATTCGGTTATTTGCACCATTGAAGATAACAAAGGTAAGACGGATACCATCGAGGTTGACCGAGTTATTGTCGCCATTGGCATCACAGGCAATGTGGAAAGTATTGGTCTTGAAGAAAATGGTATTAAAGTTGACCGTGGCCATATTGTGGCGGACGAATGGGGTCATACAGGGGTCAAGGGTGTTCATGCCATTGGTGATTTGACGGGGCCACCGTGGCTTGCCCATAAGGCGAGCCATGAAGGCGTTATCGTTATTGAAAAAATCGCCCGTGACAAGGGAAACAAGGAAATCAAAGACTTACACCCCATTGATAAGGGAAATATTCCGGGTTGCACCTATTGCAGACCGCAAGTGGCAAGCGTGGGTATGACCGAACAGGCCGCCCGTGATAAGAATATAGATATCAAGGTTGGTCGTTTCCCCTTCATGGGAAATGGTAAGGCCATTGCCCTTGGCGAAGCAGAAGGACTTGTAAAGACTGTATTTGATGCTAAAACAGGTGAGTTGCTGGGCGCCCATATGGTGGGGGCTGAAGTAACAGAAATGATACAAGGCTATACCATTGCCCGCACCCTTGAAACCACAGAGACGGAATTGATGCATACGGTATTTCCTCATCCGACACTTTCTGAAATGATGCATGAAAGTGTTTTGGATGCCTTTGGCAAGGTAATACATTTTTAGCAAGGTACTTTAATGACGACAGAGACTGAAAAATACCGACGCAAGCCCGACTGGATCCGAGTAAAGGCCCCCGTGTCAAAAGGCTATCAAGAAACATTCCGGATGATGCGGGAACTCAATCTCAATACCGTATGTGAGGAGGCGGCTTGCCCCAATATCGGCGAATGTTGGCAAAAAAAACATGCCACCGTTATGATTTTGGGCGACACCTGCACCCGTGCCTGTCGTTTTTGCAATATAAAGACGGGCAAGGGCAACCCCGTTGACCCGATGGAGCCTGATAATGTGGCTATTGCGGCGGGTAAGATGGGGCTTAACCATATTGTGATAACCTCCGTGGATCGGGACGATTTAAAGGACGGCGGGGCGGATCAATTTGTTAAGGTTATTGAGAAGCTTAGGCTGCATGCCCCAAACACTACCATTGAAATTTTAACCCCTGATTTTCGCAATAAACCAGGGGCGTTAGAAAAAGTAGTTGCGGCAAAGCCCGATGTCTTTAATCATAATTTGGAAACTGTGCCGAGGCTTTATAATAACATTCGCCCGGGCGCCAGATATTTTCATTCGCTGCGTCTGCTTGACAGGGTAAAAGAAATTGACCCCACCATTTTCACAAAATCAGGAATCATGGTGGGTCTTGGCGAAACCGAGGCCGAAGTATTACAGGTCATGGATGATATGCGCTCTGCGGATATTGATTTTATGACCATTGGTCAATATCTTCAACCCACAAAGAAACATGTGGCGCTTGTGGATTTTATAACCCCAGAACAGTTTGATAAATATGCAAAGCGGGCAAAATCCAAGGGTTTTCTTCATGTGGCTTCATCGCCGCTCACCCGTTCATCGCATCATGCGGGCGAAGATTTCGATGCCCTAAAAGCGGCCAGAGCAGGTAAAATCGCCAAAAGCCAAACAAAAATGGATGCCCCCATTGACATAGAGGAAATGGTAAAGTTAAATCCCCTAAACGAGGATTAATAACGCTCTATGCCGAAATTTACAGACGTCAAGAATTTTCCCTATTCCGCCGCCCAAATGTATGAGATGGTCGGCGATATAGAATCCTATCCAGAGTTTTTGCCGTGGTGCATTGGGGCGCGTGTTTATAATCGTACAGAGAAAACCCTTCATGCGGATCTTATTATTGGCTTTAAAATGTTTCGGGAACGCTTTACCTCGTCGGTAAAATTAATGGACAATCGTATCGAGGTTGACTATATCAAGGGGCCGCTTAAATATCTTCATAATCATTGGCAATTTACCGAAAATAAGGCGGGCGGTTGCACGGTTGATTTTTTGGTGGATTTTGAGTTTAAAAATAAGCTATTTGAAAAAATGATTGGCGGATTTTTTACCGAAGCCGTAAGCCGCATGATCTATGCCTTTGAGGGACGGGCGAATAAACTTTATGGAAGTGCCGATGTCTATAACACCAATTCGTAATATTTTATATCTTCCCTTGGGGATATTTTATTTTTTATTATCTTTTCCGCTTTTTATAATTAACCTCTTGATTCCAAAAGGTAAATATATTGAAATTCAGACAAAATCTGCGGAAAATGAGCGGGCATGGCGACTGTCGGATATTGGTGATTTTATTCAGAATGGGGACAGGGTTCTGGACGTTGGTTGCGGCAATGGTCGCTTTGGGGAGGCTATTGCCAAAAAATACAATGGGGACGTGCGGGGCGTTGATGTGGTGAATTATGCCAACGCAACCATTCCCATTGATTTTTATGATGGGTATGTTTTGCCCTTTGAGGACAATAGCTTTGATGTGATTGTTATGGCTTTTATGCTGCATCATGTGAAACATCAGGATAAAATCTTTTCTGAGGCCATTCGTTGTTCCCGCAGAGGCATTATCGTTTATGAGGATACTTATTTCTCGCCGTGGCAATGGGCCTTTACGGTGTGGAATGATTTTTATTCCAATATGGCGGTCGGAACCGTGAAAATCGTCAAGGGCTTAGAGGGCAAGGGTATCTGGGGCATGCCGCTTCCCTTTACCTTTCGAAGCTTTAAGGGCTGGCAAAAATATTTTGCGGAGAAAGGCCTGAGCGAAAAATCCGTCATTCTTCATCACGGCAATATTAAACCCCATACCAAGGCAACCTTTTTGTTGGAAAAATGATTGCTAATGCTGCCCAGTGTGTGTGATACAGTGATCCACTGAAATAATATCATCATAGAATGTATGCATCATGGATCACAATAAACATAAACCGAGCTTGAAAGACACTATCCTTCATCTAACCATAAGAAAAGACCTCTTGACGGAGATTATGGCTTTGGCAGAGAAGGGCAATTTTTCGGAAATTATAACGGAAAAATTGGCGCATATAGCGGATGAAATCAAAACATTGACGGCGTTAAAAATCGACGTGGCAAAAACCCGCAATACGCGAAAAAAACAAAAACGCCAGCAGTAAACATTTCTGTCGTCCCTCCTTAGCCAAACTTTAAAAGGACAGGAATCCAATTTCGACAAATAACGTCATCTTCGATGTCATTATCTTCTAGGGGCTAGACTCCTGCCTTCGCAGGAGTGACGAAAAGGGATGGGCATGACAGGGGCGGTCTGTCCATTGTCATGTATTTTATTAATGGTTATGTCATCGATGCAGGATCAGAGCGTAAAAACTCCACCCAAAATGAACAGCCTTTGCCCACAATACTCTCGACACCCATCGTTCCGCCCATTAACTCAACCAACGTTTTGGTGATCACCAAGCCAATGCCTGTGCCTTCAACATTAATGGTTTTATTAAAACGCTCGAATGGGGTGTATAAATTAGCGATTTCATTTTCTGATAGTCCCATCCCCGTGTCTGTTACATATATTCGAAGATGGTTTTCATCCATAATCTTATAATCTAGTGTGATGTCGCCATAGTCTCGGTTGTATTTAACCGCATTAGACAGAAGATTAAGCATAACTTGCCTAAATCTTGTGCCATCGGACATGATAACATGCCCTGTGTTTTTAATATTCGTTGTAATATTGAGATGCCGTTCGTTTGCCGGTGCCGCTATTAAAGTAAGGCATTGCGGAATGATCTCATCAATGTGAATTTTACTTATTGAGATTTTCAGTTTTCTTGTTTCAATTTTTGTCAAATCCAAAATGTCATTGATTAATTCTAATAGATGACTTCCTGCGGATAAAATTTCCTCCACGTTATCTTGCTGTATTTCGTTTAATAGATCAGAATCCAACTTAAGAAGTTGCCCAAATCCGAGAATAGCATTTAAGGGTGTTCTTAATTCATGGCTCATCTGTGACAGAAATTCTGATTTTGCTTTATTGGCTTGTTCCGCCTCATCACGGGCGGATTTCATGCTGGCGGTACGCTCTTCTACCAACATTTCAAGATTTTCTTTATGTCGCATTAAGGCATCTTCTGCTATTTTAATTTTTGTGATATCCAACATGCTTCCGCTCATTCTGAAGGCGGAATTATTGTCGTCAAAAAAAGCTTCTCCAGTGGATTGTATGTGACGTATTTCACCATCGGGCCGGACAATACGAAAATTCGCATCAAAATCATTATGGATATGTGTCATTTGCTCTACTGTCGTAGTCAATGCCTCCACATCATCGGGGTGAAGGCATTTTCTAAACTGCTTAAAATCAATAGCTTTCTCCTGAGGTATTAGCCCCATGATGAGATATGTCTCATTCGAGAGTTTTATAATATTATTTTTCAGATCCCAATCCCAACTGCCAAAGTGAGCAATTCTTTGTGCTTCACGATATTGGGCCTCACTGGTCTTAATTTTTTCTAGATTATCCCATTGACCAAGTTTAGCCGCGAGAAGTGTGGCAATGGTATTGAGAAGATTTTGGTCATTTTCCGTAAAATAATTTATTTCAGAATGTTCACTGTCAATTACGCCGAAAAGCTGCCCCTCATGTATGATGGGCACACAAATTTCGGATCCCATACCGGGAATATCGGCGATATAGCGATCATCCTTTGTAATATCATCTATAATAAGTGGAGTTTTTGTCATCGCAACATGCCCAGTAATGCCTTCTCCAACTTTTATGCGGAGTTTATTATTGATCACTCTGTCACCACCAGATTTTAATCCATAGGTCGCAGATTGAACCAATTCATTGGTATTTTTGTCGAGCAGATAGATGACACAATCCTCAAGGTCAAGTTCACTGACAACTTGCTTTACAACATACCATATGAGATCCTGTTCCGAATGTAGGGTCATGAGATCTTGAGCAAATAAATTTATTTTACGTAACCGGCCTTCATTATATTTAAGGTCGGTGATATCTTGTGTTGCACCCATTACTCTGATGCCGACGCCATTTTCGTTTTTCTCAAGTACGGAAGTCAACTTGATATGTTTCGTTTTACCATTGACAAGAAGGCGATATTCAAAGCCGTCTGGTATGCCCTCCGAAGCAAGTTTGTTGCGCATTGCCACAAACATATCACGATCATCTGGATGAATAAGTTCATCAAAAATTTCGTTTGTCAATTTAATGGAATATGGCTCTAAGCCAACAAGTTTATAGGCATATTCGGAAAAGGTTATGTCTTGGGTTTCTATAACATATTCCCAGTAAGCCGTTTTCGTTTGATATTGCGTGCTTTCGATAAGTTTATGCAATCGAAAAATTTCGGCTACCAACTCTTCTTTCGATTTTTGTTTTGCCCGCTCAGATGCAACGGATAGGGGGGCTAGAGTATCAGATATATCTCCCACAATAGTGCATTTCCTAACTATAAAATTTACAAAATACAATAACATATTAGGTGAAGATTACTAAGATTAATATAATGACATAGAAATTAATGGGTTGATAGATTTTGTTATTTGGACAAGTCATGACAGGGGCGTTCAGCCCACTGCCCGCATAAATAACTATATGGCCGTAATGGAAAATAATTTAAAGATACAGTTGTTAACAAATTATTTCAGGAAATTTTTCCATGGCTTTCTCTTCATATGCCAAGAAGTGTCCTTATAATCTCCTATGGTTAAACCAGATATGTAATCAACACCTTTTGTCTGGGCTATAATCAGATCTTCTAAGGTATTGACGTCAAGGAGTGCAACCTTAATTTTGTATTTATGACAATTTTCAATAAAGAGAGCTATTTTTTGCCATGTTTTTTCTGTTGAAGGACCGTGATCTAAAATATTAGTCCCAATAACTTTTATGCCACAGTCAAAATATTTTTCTAGATGCAAGCTACTTGTCGATGTGAGTAGCATCACAGCACTGCTGTATTTTTTAAGCGTCGATACGATGAAATGTAATTTTGGAGTTGGAATGCCTTCTGGAAAATCGACTAAATGAAAAACAATATATTTTTTAAGAGAAGGCGAAATATTCTTGCAATGCGATATATACTCCATAAGCAATTCTATATTAAAGACGGTCTCATAACAAATAGATATATTAAAAATTGATCGGAAATTATTTT
Organism: Emcibacter sp.; assembly: GCA_021741205.1. GTDB lineage: Bacteria > Pseudomonadota > Alphaproteobacteria > Sphingomonadales > Emcibacteraceae > Paremcibacter. The sequence continues at coordinate 96,114 of JAIOYI010000006.1, read as the reverse complement.
GATAGAGTTCTTCAAGTGTTTCGATACTGGAAGTTAATGTCAACAAATCAAGATCGATTCTGGCTTGCTTGGAATCCGGATCTTCCAATACGTCATAGCCAATTTTCTTCGGTCTTGAATTGTTATTAATATTTCTTGAGGTATATACACAGGGCTTTACGATGAAAGTTGTAATAACCTCATGAATAGAATCCCATACCGGACGGTATCCAAATAGAAAAGGTTCTTCTTTTAAAGTATCCACAGGGCTGTTAATATTTTGAAAATCATGTAGATGCCGATTTACAATCTCATTTTGGCTATGATTAAGTATACATTGGAGATCTTCTGATTGAAACATTATCGCGCCATCAACTTTATTTACGGCAGTTTTGACAATAATATCCTTAGTTTCCACTGATCCAATAAATTTTTCCGTCAATTTTTGCAAAATTTTTGCGGAAATTAACTTGGCTCTCTCATCCGTAGTTGAGGCAAAAACAATAATAAATTCATCATCGGATTTTTTAAAAAAAATATCTTTATCACTAATGAGACTTTCCGTAATTAAGATCATAGATTCATGGATATTTTCAAGTAATATGGGCCAATTTTTGTCAAGTTTCTTCTTGATGATCTCCAACCCCAACAGCTTGATCCGCCCAGTATCTACGAGATTATCGCTGGATAGAATTTTCTCAAGCTTAGCCGCAGTATCACCACTTAGGAAAGATTTATTCTGTTTTTCTGAAAATGTTTTTTTCTGCGCAGTTGATTGGTTTTTACAGAGGGTTGCTTTTGCTCTCCAAAAGCAACCCTTGTAATTATATCGATTATTTTACTCATGCGCACAGTCCATTTCAAAAAAACCTATGTTAAAAATATACAATATTTATTACCATATATTTAATAAATCATAATTCCAGTGCCGTTTTGTCACTTTCCAAATAATGCTCATAATAGGCTTGACACATTAACTTTTGCCAAGTTTTGTGCAGTGTTATTTTCATAAATATAATATTAAATCAACGACATTCTGTTTTAAGATAAACACAGAAGAACATTACTGCCAATAGTTTTTTTATTATTATAAATTAATGGGTTGATGGATTTTGTTATTTGGACAAGTCATGACAGGGACGGTCAGCTCATTGCCCGCATAAATAACTTTAAGGCCGCAATGACGGTGGCTTCTCTGACTTCGGAGCGTCCCACATCTCCAAACAGGTGTTTTTCATGCAATATCTTGCCGTCCCGCATAGCTGCCGCCATATGGACAAGGCCGACGGGTTTTTCCTCGCTGCCGCCTGTGGGGCCTGCGATGCCTGTGACGGAGACGGCAATGTTGGACGATGAATTTTTTAAGGCGCCGACCGCCATGGCAATAGCGGTTTCACGGGTGACGGCACCGCCCAAGCGCAAGGTTTCCGCCGTAACGCCCAACATGTCCATTTTAGCGCGGTTGGTATAGGTGATAAAGCCCCGATCCACCACATCAGACGACCCCGCAATTTCTGTTAATGCCCCCATAATAAGCCCGCCTGTGCAGGATTCGGCAGTCGCAAGGTGTAACCCCTTATCCCGTGCCATTTGCAGTGTTTGTGTGGCAAGCGTTACTATTTCATCAGAGAACATAAAGATAAAATCCTATTAGAATGATTGAGGCAAAAAATCCCGCAATCACATCATCCATCATCACCCCATAGGCATCATGGCGTTCATCAAAAATTCGAATCGGCCAAGGTTTATAGATATCAAAAACACGAAATGCCGCAAAGGCCAGTATAAAGGGGCCAGGGGACAAAGGGAGCATTGGCGTCATGGCGGCAATGGGCAGGCAGGCTATCCATTGTCCCGCCACCTCATCAATAACAATTTCACCGGGATCAGTCTTACCCGTTTCTGTCATATAGATTTTTGAGGCCCAAAGACCCAAAAAAAACACAAGTACAATGGAAAGACATAACCCCACAGCCCCAAAGCGTAAAATAATAACCCAAGCAAAGGGCAATGCTGCCAGTGACCCCATAGTGCCGGGGGCTTTGGGAAAAAGTCCCGAATAAAACCATGTGACCAGAAGCAAGGCGGGATGAAGGGGAGACTTTGTCCATTTTTCAACAAACATGATTATTCTTTCACTTCTGGTAAACGAACCGTAACGATGGCCTGTGCGGCGATGCCCTCACCACGACCAGTGAAACCAAGCTTTTCTGTGGTGGTGGCTTTGATGCTGATCCGTGTGGGGGCAAGATCAATTATCTTTGCGATATTGTCACGCATGGCATGGGTATGGGGCATGATTTTTGGTGCTTCGCAAATAAGGGTTAAATCTATATTTGAAATAAATCCACCCTTGTTTTTTAATAGGTTATTCGCATGTTTTAAGAATATACTTGAACTTTTATCTTTCCACTGCTGATCACTTGGCGGGAAATGGGTGCCAATATCGCCCGCCCCAATTGACCCAAGTATGGCGTCCGTCAGTGCATGAAGTGCCACATCCGCATCGGAATGACCCTTTAATTTTTTATCATGGGGAATGGTGATGCCGCCCAAAATAACATTGTCACCCTGCTCAAAGGCATGCACATCAAAACCCATTCCCGTTCGGATATCCGTGCAATTTTGTTGTATCATCTGTTCTGCCTTTTTGAGATCGTCACTTGTGGTGATTTTAAAATTACTTTCATCGCCCATAATGCTAAGCACATGAATACCGCAACCCTCTGCAATAGCGGAATCATCAGTCATTTCCTTGCCCTCCATTCTTTTGTGGGCCATATAAATCAATTTATAGCGAAAGGCTTGTGGCGTTTGCGCCCGAACAAGCTTTGTGCGGTCAACGGTATGCTGGATCTTATCGCCCTCCATATGTTTAATCGTATCATTTAAGGGCAAAACAGGGATAACCGCACCATATTCCGCGGCTCTGATAATAATGTCCTCAATGAGATCGGCGGTGATAAAGGGGCGGGCGGCATCATGAATTAATACAAGGTCCGGCTCATGGAGAGCAAGACTTTGCAATCCTTTCATAACCGATTGTTGACGGCTATCACCACCATTTATGGGTGGCAACAGGTCAAGTCCCTCCGTGGCCTTATCAAAAAGATCAAGATCATCAGGATGAATAACCGTTTGAATAAAATCAACATAGGGAACATTTAAGAAAGCCTCGATAGTGTGACGAACTATAGCCTTCCCGCAAAGCGAGATATATTGTTTTGGCAAATCGCCACCTGCTCTGTGGCCTCGGCCTGCGGCAACAATTAATGCGGCAATCTTCATCTATTTTCCCGATTTTGAAACATTTTATATTTTATAAAGTGATTGATCTTTAAATTACAGGAAATCAATATAATTTACGACTTTTTTTAATGAAAATCTTCTTTGACCAAAAGGATGTTTTCTTGTATATTGCGGCGGATTTTGATTAATATTTAATCATTTGCAATTATTGCTTAAATTTTTGACATTTGCGACACGATATGACAATAAAAATTGGTTCCATAGAAATTGAAGACCCCGTATTGCTCAGCCCCATGGCGGGGGTAACGGATTTGCCCTTTCGTCGGCTCGTCAAACGCTTTGGTGCGGGGCTTGTCACCTCTGAAATGATTGCAAGTCAGGCCATGATCCGTGACCATGACCGCACCCATAAAATGGCCTATGCGGAAAGCGATGAATATCTGATGTCGGTGCAACTTGCGGGCTGTGACCCTGATATGATGGCCTTGGCAGCGAAGATGAACGAGGACAAGGGCGCACAGATTATTGATATTAATATGGGTTGTCCTGCAAAAAAAATTGTCAATGGCTATGCGGGTTCTGCTTTGATGCAAAATCTTGATGAGGCGCAAAAGATTATCAAGGCGGTTGTGGGCGCCGTTAGCGTTCCTGTGACCTTAAAGATGAGAACGGGTTGGGATATTGTAAACCGTAATGCGCCAGAATTGGCAAAAATAGCCGAGGGTGAGGGGATCAAGATGGTTACCGTTCATGGCCGCACCCGCAATCAGATGTATAAGGGAAAATCAGACTGGACATTTATCAGACAGGTCAAAAATTCCGTGTCTATTCCCGTTATTGCCAATGGTGATATCGTTACATGTGAAGATGCGGTTGAGGCTTTGAGACAATCTGGTGCTGACGGCGTTATGATTGGACGCGGCATATACGGCAGGCCGTGGTTTATCGCTCAGGTTATTCATTACTTAAAAACGGGTGAGAAGCTCCCTGATCCTGATTTGATCGAATTAAAACAAATTATGCAAGATCACTATCAGGCCATGCTGGATCATTACGGCGAAGATGCGGGTAAGAAAATCGCTCGTAAACATATTTCTTGGTACACAAAGGGACTGCGGGATAGCTCAATGTTCCGACAAGAGGTTAATCGCATGAGCGATGCCACACAGGTTCGCCGCATGATTGATGCTTTTTTTGACCCCCTCATTCAGGAGATAGCCGCTTGAAGGCGAAAATTTCCAACAATCCTGTGGAAAACAGTAAAGATTTAATTTTAAATTCTTTGTCTGATAGCATACTAACCGTGAACCATGACAATCAGATCACATATGTTAATAACGCCGCAGAACAATTATTTTCTTCTGGTGAAAAGCTGCTGCTGAGACATAAATTAGAGGATATCGTACCCTTTGACAGTCCGCTTGTGGCCATTGTCAATCAATCCCGTGAAACCAAAACCATTATATCCGAATATGATATTGTCCTTCCCAACCCAAGACATACGGATAAACGGGTTGATATTCATGTGTCGCCTCTTATTGATGGCAATGGTTCTATGGTTATACAGTTGCAGGAAAGAAGCATCGCCCGAAAAATAAGCCAACAGTTAAGTCATCGTGGAGCGGCACGTTCAGTAGCAGGAATGGCGGCTGTTTTGGCGCATGAAATTAAAAATCCGCTGTCTGGCATTCGAGGATCTGCACAATTATTAGAGCAAGACGCCAATGAGAATGATCTTGTGCTCACTCGGCTTATCTGTGAGGAAACGGACAGAATTTGCGCCCTTGTGGACCGAATGGAAATTTTTTCAAATAATAAACCTATTAAACCTGAAAATATCAATATTCATCAGGTGTTAGACCATGTCCGTAAGTTAGCGCAGAATGGTTTTGGCAGTCATGTCAAATTTAAAGAAAATTATGACCCCTCTATTCCTTCGGCAAGAGGGGATAAAGGGCAGTTGATTCAGGTATTTCTGAATTTGATCAAAAATGCCGTGGAGGCTGTGCCTCAAAATACTGGTGAAGTGAGGTTAACGACAGCCTTTCGTCATGGTGTAAGAGTTTTTGTGCCAGGCTCTCGGGAACGTATACATTTGCCTTTGGAAATCTGTGTGATTGATAACGGCGCAGGAATTTCTGAAGATCTTAAACCTTTTTTATTTGATCCCTTTGTCACCACAAAGCTTACGGGAACAGGGCTTGGCTTACCACTTGTGGCAAAAATAGTTGCCGATCACGGTGGGATTATTGAATGCGATAGCACAGAATCAAATACAATCTTTAGAATATTACTGCCGAGTTTTGGAGAGCAAAATTATGACGGTTAAGACCCTGCTCATTGCAGATGATGATAAAGCCATTCGAACCGTATTATCAAAAGCACTTGAAAGAGAAGGTTATACCGTAAAACTTACGGGTAATGCGGCAACCCTTTGGCATTGGGTTTCTCACGGTGAGGGTGATCTGGTCATTTCTGATGTGGTAATGCCCGATGAAAATGGTCTTGATTTACTCCCTAAAATCAAAAAGATACGACCTGATCTTCCCGTGATTATTATGTCGGCACAAAATACATTGATGACGGCGGTTAAGGCGACGGAACGTGGGGCTTATGAATATCTTCCAAAACCTTTTGATCTTAATGAATTAAAATCCATTGTGCGCAAGGCGTTAACCTTAAAGCCAAATGCTATTGCTGTAAATAATATGGATAATGAAACGGAAGAATTGCCCCTGATCGGTCGATCATCTGCCATGCAGAATGTTTATCGGGTGATGGCACGGCTCATGACAACGGATTTAACGGTCACAATCGCTGGAGAAAGTGGCACAGGAAAAGAGCTTGTTGCAAAAGCTTTGCATGATTTTGGCAAGCGGAAAAACAGCCCTTTCGTAGCTTTGAATATGGCTGCAATTCCTCGGGAATTGATTGAAAGCGAATTATTTGGTCATGAAAAAGGAGCCTTTACCGGGGCTGAAAGCAGAAGTTCAGGACGTTTTGAACAAGCGCAGGGGGGATCTCTATTTTTAGATGAAATTGGTGATATGCCTCTTGAAGCACAAACACGTCTTCTTAGGGTTTTGCAGGAGGGTGAATATACAGCCGTTGGCGGCAAAAGAGTGATCAAATCTAATGTTAGAATTATATGTGCAACGCACCGTGACCTTAAGTCACTTATTAGTCAGGGATTATTTAGAGAAGATTTATACTACCGGTTAAATGTGGTGCCGTTAAGATTGCCTTCCTTAAGAGAGCGCGTTGAAGATATTCATGATCTTATGCGCCATTTTTTAAATAGCTATGCACAAGAAAATAATCAAACACCAAAACTCATTGATAATCAGGCCTTAGATTACCTTAAAAGTCATGATTGGCCGGGTAATGTCAGGGAATTGGAAAATCTTTGTCAGCGTATCGCAGCCCTTTATAGTGAGGACACGATTACCCTTGATATTGTGGAATCAGAAATGGTGCCTATTTCCATTGGTGGCCCGTCAGAAGAAAATGGTATTATTGCAAACGAGACGTTGCAAGATTCTATTAATCGTCATCTGAAGCGGTATTTTGAGGCCCATCTTCCCCATGATTTGCCACCACCTGGGTTATATAATCGCCTTTTGCGAGAATTTGAAAAACCACTGATTGAAAATACGCTTTCTGCAACCCGTGGCAATCAAATAAAGGCGGCTGACTTGCTTGGGTTAAATCGCAATACGTTACGTAAAAAAATCAATGAACTCGATATAGATGTTCGCAAAAAATAATTGATGATCTAATTTGCAATTGGATAGCTCTATTAACTGTTGCACAATTGCAACAATGTGATATTCTAAGAATTAGATATTATTCATAGCGGATTGCGATCTATATGCATAAAAGAAAATCAAAATTCCTGCGCAAGTTTAAATCTTGGGCTGTCAGGGTGAACTTGGCTAAAAAATTATCTTATGGCCTCGCTATAGGAGCCGTTTTATCTGTACTTGCGACATTTGCAACATTTTCAAATATTGGGCCATTTCTTCCCACATCTACGACACTTTTTATTCTTTTAACCATTAATCTTTCCATAATGCTTTTTTTGGGCGCCTTGGTTGCACAACAAATTCTTCAAATATGGACATCACAAAAATCTTCTGCGGGAAGTTCCAGGTTACATCGGCGCATTGTGACATTATTTAGTATTGTTGCCATAACACCCACAATAATTGTTGCTATTGTGTCGGGTATGTTTTTTGAATTTGGTTTGCAAAGTTGGTTTAGTGATAAGGTGCGCACCGCACTTGATAGCTCGCAGGCCGTGGCAGAGGCTTATATTGAAGAACATAAAAAAGCCATTCAGGCAGATGTTTTGGGAATTGTACGTGATTTAAATTCTCAGGCATTGCCCTTATCACAAGACGTGCAGCTTTTGGAGCAAGCTTTATCGGTACAGGCACAGTTTTTGGCTCTTTCTGAAGCCATTGTTTTTGACCGAAATGGTCAAGTTAGGGCACGTGCCAAAACGACATTGAGTTTACTTGGAGATTCTTTTCCTCTTGCGGCACTTGATCTTGCGGCTAAGGGTAATATTGTCCCCATTATTGGCGGCGATAATGATAACCGTGTCCGCGTACTGGTTGCTTTAGATGGTTTTTTGGACCAATTTCTTTATATTAGTCGCTTTGTTGACCCTAAGGCATTGGCGCTGGTTAAAAATACAAAGGATGCTAGATCGGATTATATGGCGGCTCTGAATGATCAGTCACGATACAGACTTTGGTTTAATCTAACCTATATCATCATTGCCTTTCTCATTCTTTTTGCTGCCATATGGCTTGGCATTGGATTTGCGCGAAAGCTTATGATCCCTATCACCAATTTGGTGGACGCCTCGGAAAAAGTGGGACGAGGAGACTTTACAGCGAGAGCACCGATCAGAAAAAGTTATGATGATCTTGGGGGCTTGACCCGTGCCTTTAACAAAATGACCAGACAATTGGATCAACAACAAAAAGATATTTCTCAGGCCAATCTGAAATTAGAAGAACGGCACCGTTTTATGGAAGCCGTTTTATCAGGAGTATCGGCGGGTATTATGGGGTTGGATCCTAATGGAAAAGTGACCCTGCCGAATAAATCGGCTGCAAATATGTTGCATCTTGAAATGGGACAATTGCAGGATAGTGATATTTTGGATATCATGCCCGAAGTGAAAATTTTGTTTAACAAAATACAATTAACACAAAATCCCTCAATCCAAGGCCAAATAGTAATTGGACGAGACGATATAAATCTTAATCTTATGGTGAGAATTACCGCAGAAACCAAAAAAGGTGAAATTCAGGGCTTTGTGATTGCCTTTGATGATATAACAGAGCAGGTGGCCGCACAAAGAAATGCTGCTTGGTCTGATATTGCGCAAAGAATAGCCCATGAAATTAAGAATCCTCTTACACCGATACAGCTTTCAGCGGAAAGATTAAAACGTAAATATTTAAAGGAAATCACCAGTGATCCTTCGGTATTCATTCAATGTACGGACACCATTGTAAGACAGGTTGGTGATCTGCGACATATGGTTGACGAATTCTCTTCATTTGCCCGTATGCCATCGCCAAAAATTCAAAGAGAAAATTTATTGGATATTGTAAAACAAGCCTATTTTTTACAAGAGGTGGCCAATAATACGATAAAGTTTGAAATGAATGATGTGCAAGATACTTTGAATATTGAGTGTGATGCAGGTCAAATTGGTCAAGCGCTGATCAATCTCATTAAAAATGCGACAGAGTCCATTTTTGCTGTAGAAAATTCAAACTCAAAAAATAATACGGGATACCAAGGAAAAATAAATATTTCTTTCCAGAATAATGAAGGTGAAATTAGAGTTAAAGTGTCAGACAATGGCATGGGATTACCGGAACATTTGATGGATAAATTAACAGAACCTTATATTACGACCAGATCGAAAGGTACGGGACTTGGTTTGGCTATTGTGAAAAAAATTATGACGGATCATGATGGAGATCTTTTATTGGAAAATAATCCAGATGGTGGTGCGTCAGCAACGCTTATCTTCTATAAGAATGTTGAACTTTTGAAAAATACCCCTGATAATATTGTGAGGATGGATTATGGCTCTTGATATACTGATTGTTGATGATGAGGCCGATATTCGTGACTTGATTTCTGGTATTCTAAACGATGAAGGTTACGAAACGCGAGTTGCAAAGGATAGTGACGAGGCATTGTTAGAAATAGAGTCCCGTCGCCCGTCTTTGATCATTTTGGATATCTGGCTGCACGGCAGTCGTCTTGATGGTCTTGAAATTCTTGAAATCATTAAAAAAAGGCATCCTGATCTTCCTGTTGTTATTATCAGTGGACATGGCAATATTGAAACGGCAGTGTCGGCGATTAAACTTGGTGCCTATGATTTTATCAGCAAACCCTTTGAGACAGATAAATTACTTATTCTTGTGGAAAGAGCCACAGAGGTTGAAAAATTACGCCGAGAAAATAACGAGCTTAAAGAGAAAATGGGTTTTGATGTGGGCCTTACAGGAACATCATCGGCCATTAATTTGGTACGCCACATGATTGATAAGGTCGCTCAAAGTGGCAGTAGAGTTCTTATTTCTGGACCAGCGGGCTCTGGAAAAGAGGTCGTTGCCCGTCTTATCCATAAACAATCCAAAAGGGCAAGAGGTGCCTTCATCGTCATTAATGCCGCAAGCATTTCCGCCAATAATATGGAAAATGAATTATTCGGCGTAGAAGAAGAGGGTGACATTAAAAAAACAGGTGTATTTGAACAGGCTCACGGAGGGACTTTATTCATTGATGAGGTGGCCGATATGCCACAAAATACCCAAGCTAAGATTTTAAGAATATTAACAGATCAAACCTTTGAAAGAGTGGGCGGTAATAAAAAGGTATTGGTGAATGTACGGGTGATCAGCGCCACAAGCCGTGATTTGAGAGAGCAGATTAACAACAATCTTTTTAGAGAAGATCTTTTTCATCGTTTAAGCGTTGTGCCTATAAATGTGCCGCCGCTTATTCAAAGACGTGACGATATTCCGGCTCTTGTGCATCAAATTATGAATCAATTATCTGTTGCAACGGGAATAGCGCCAAAAAATATTGATGATGCTGCTATAAAGGCTTTGCAGTCTCATGATTGGCCAGGTAACGTCCGTCAGCTCCGTAATGTGGTGGAACGCTTGATGATTATGTCATCTGATAGCGAAACAATAAACGTTGATATATTGCCGTCGGAAATAATATCTGATACCTCAATTGTTCGCCCAAGTATGAATAATAATATTATGTTACTACCGCTCCGTGATGCGAGAGAGAAATTTGAAAGAGAATATCTTAAGGTACAGGTAAGCCGATTTAACGGAAATATATCACGTACGGCTGAATATGTTGGTATGGAACGATCAGCATTGCACAGAAAATTGAAAAGTCTAGGACTTGCAGGAAATGAAAAAAACAATGCTTAAAATACAAACAATGAGTGTGAGGCAAAGATGAAAGTTATTATCTGTGGAGCGGGACAAGTCGGCTTTAACATTGCCAGACATCTGGCGAGCGAACAACATGATGTAACCGTCATTGACCGATCACCGGAATTGATTGCAAAAGTGCAAAACTCCCTTGATGTACAAGCTCTTATTGGCTATGCATCCCATCCTGATTTATTAGAGCGGGCAGGAGCCCGGGATGCTGATATGATTATTGCAGTGACCTTATTTGATGAGGTTAATATGGTGGCCTGTCAGGTGGCGCATTCCCTGTTTGATGTTCCAAAAAAAATAGCCCGCGTCAGAGCACAAAATTACCTAAATCCCATATGGCGAGATCTTTTTAGTCGGGATCATATGCCTATTGATGTTATCATTTCACCGGAAGTCGAGGTAGCAGAAGCTGTAATCAGACGTCTTGAGGTTCCCGGTGCCTTTGATATGGTAACATTTTGTGATGATCTAGTGAGAGCCGTAGGTGTTATATTAAGAGAGGATTGTCCTGTGGTTAACACACCACTTCGACAGTTAACGGAATTATTCCCCGATCTAAATATCGTTGTAACAAGCATTATGAGAAACGGAAAACTTATTATTCCATCTGGTGATGATCAGCTTTTGGTTGGGGACAATATTTATTTTGTTTCTGCAAAAAGTCATGTGGCAAGAGCCTTAAGTGTTTTTGGCCGAGATGAAGAAGAAGCAAGAAGAATTATTATAGTGGGCGGTGGAAATATAGGCTCTTTTATTGCAGAAAAATTGATTGCAAATGATCCAAAAATTCAGATAAAAATCATTGAAATGGATGATGAAAAGGCCCAAGCCGTTGCCAAAGATATTCCAAAGGCTATCGTACTTCATGGGGATGCTTTGGATGTTGACATTCAAAAAGAGGCCAACGTAAAGGCCGCAGAAACCATTATTGCGGTGACCAACGATGATAAAGTGAATATCTTATCATCGTTATTGGCAAAGCAGGCGGGATGTTCAAGAGCGATTTCACTTATTAATAATAACAGTTTTGGACCGATGACCTATTCTGTTGGAATTGATGCCTTTGTGGATCCACGCCAGACAACGGTGTCAAGTATTTTACAACATATGCGTCGAGGAAGAATTAGGTCACTACAGAATCTTGCGGGCGGCGCGGCGGAAGTTCTCGAGGCTGTTGCCCTTGAAACATCACCTTTGGTTGGCAAGCCTCTAAGAGACATAAGACTACCCGCTGGAATTATCATAGGATCTGTCGTTCGAGACGGAGAGGTTATTGTGCCAAAGGGTGGAACAATCATTAAGCCTGATGATATTGTTGTAGTGTTCACAAGACTTGAAATGATTAAAAAAGTTGAAGAACTTTTTTCTGTTCGGCTGGAATATTTTTAATGGTAGCGAGAATTGGTAATATTATTGGCTTTGCATTAATGGTTTTGGGGTTTTGTGAATTGATCCCAATTATTGTTGCCCTGTTAAGTAATGAAACAAGCCTGATATTACCCTTTTTTATCAGTTCTCTTTTTACGATCTTTGCGGGCGGTGCATTATATATTTCGTTTCAAAGTCCACAGAATAGGGCGACACAACATGAAATTATCTTGTTGATGGTGGTTGTTTGGTTTGGAATACCATTATTTGCCTCTTTACCCTTTATGATTACAGGTTTTTTGACTAAATTTACGGATGCCTATTTTGAGGCAACTTCCGCATTAACAACAACAGGAGCAAGTCTAGCTATTAATCTTGACCTCATCCCTGCGACAATCCTTTTTTGGCGGTCTTTATTGCAGTGGATTGGCGGTATTATGGTATTTGTTATGGCTATTGCTATTTTACCCTTATCCTCTATCGGGGGCTTAGAGCTTTTCCGTAGTGTTCTACCGCATGGAGAGGGTGATGATTTATTCGCCCGTATGAGATATGCTTTTACACCAGTTTTTCGTATCTACACGGCTGTAACGGTGATTTGTGCTGTCTTACTCTTTATTTCTGGCATGGGAGGATTTGATGCCATGCTTACGGCGATGGCAACCTTATCAAGCGGTGGATTTATTAACCATGGTGTTTCTAATGAAAACACTATGAATGGTATTACAGAATTTATCTTGATCCCTTTTATGATTTTTGCTGCAACTAATATGACGTTTCATTGGGCCTTCATCAAAAGAGGTAGAGCGAGTATATATCGGCAGGATCCTGAAATCTTTAATTTCTTCTTTTTGTTGCTTGTTGCTATATGTTTTATCTTTCTAGCCCTTATTATTTCATCAGACATGCAAGATATTGGTGTGATGAAAAAGATTGGGATTTCAATATTTACCGCTGTATCCACTATGACGACAACGGGGTATTTACCCGATTATGCGAGATCACTTCCCTTGGCTGTTGTTATAATTTGTGTGGTATTACTATTTATAGGAGGCACCACAGGTTCAACAGCGGGTGGTTTTAAAATATTGCGGATTAGCTTGATGAAAAGACATGCAGATAAGGAAATCAACAGACTAATTTTTCCCAGTGCGGTTAATCCAGTTTCTTTTGTGGGACAAGTTATTGGAACTTCTATTCTTACATCAATCTGGAGTCTGTTTTTTATATTTATAACAACCTTAATGATCGTTATTATTTTATTTGGCGCTATGGGATATAATTTGACAACTAGTTTTGGACTTGGCATGACTGGGATATTTAGCGCAGGCGGACTTATCACATTATTTAGCCCAGAATTTATTGGTTATCATAGTTTGCCTTATGTAGGTAAGTGGTTAAGCTCATTTTGTATGATATTAGGACGACTTGAGATCATTGCATTATTAGTGCTTTTAATGCCTTCTTTCTGGAAAAATTAAGATTTTATAAAATAGTTCAATCTATTAGTTTAAAGAACAGTTCGCCTATGATAAAATGCTTTTACGAGTGATTTGTTCTTAGAAAAACAATAATGAACCATAAATAAGAGAATGGATAAAATAAATGTCTGAAAAAAACCATAATTTACAAGACTCTTTCTTAAACCATATCCGCAAAAATAAAACTCCCATCACTGTATTTCTTGTTAACGGCGTAAAGCTTCAAGGTATTGTTACTTGGTTTGATAATTTTTGTATTCTTCTTCGAAGAGATTCAAGTGTCCAACTTGTCTATAAGCATGCCATTTCAACGATTATGCCAGGTGGTTCTATTTCCCTGTTCGAGGCAGATGATGCTGAAAATCAGGATTAATTTTTGTATTGATAATCCTATTAATGCCGCACGGCCATGACGGAAAAAACCGATACCGAATCCCTTAAATTCCGTATGAAGAAAACAGATATGGATTGGGGACAGTCGCAGGATAACAGCGATTCTTCTCCAAACCATATTGCCAAGGCAACGGCTATTGTTCTGCATCCATACCTTAAAAAGCGGACCTCAAATAAAGCAAAAGACGCCTCTTTCACGAGAACGCCAGAAGCAAGACTAGAGGAGGCCGTCAGCCTTTGCGAGGCCTTGGACCTTAATGTTGTCCATTCAATATTAATGAGCCTATCAAAATATACCCCTGCAACCTATATTGGGAAGGGTAAATTAGAAGAACTTGCAGATATGATCGCCTTAGAAAATATCGAGCTTGTTATATTTGATTGTGAACTGACCTCTGGGCAGCAAAGAAATATTGAACGGTCTCTTAAGTGCAAAGCCATTGACCGCACAGGACTTATTCTTGAAATATTTGGCGAAAGGGCGCAAACAAAAGAAGGCGTGCTTCAGGTGGAACTTGCCCACCTAACATATCAGAAAAGTCGACTCGTTCGTTCATGGACCCACTTAGAAAGACAACGAGGGGGCTTTGGATTCCTAGGCGGTCCAGGAGAATCGCAAATTGAATCCGACCGCCGGTTAATTGGGGATCGTATTGTCCGGATTGAAAAACAACTGGATGAGGTGAGCCAAACTCGCAAACTCCACCGTGAAGGCCGGAAAAAAAACCAATATCCCGTTATAGCATTGGTGGGATATACCAATGCTGGAAAATCAACATTGTTTAATTATTTGACGGGCGCAAAAGTCTTTGCCGAAGACTTGCTCTTTGCAACCCTTGACCCCACCATGCGTGAAATTGAACTCGCTAATGGAAAAAAGGCTATTATGTCAGATACCGTGGGTTTTATCTCTGAATTACCAACCCAATTGGTTGCGGCCTTCAAGGCAACATTGGAAGAGGTTGTAGAGGCAGACCTCATTCTTCATGTCAGGGATATTTCCCACCCCGATACCGAGGCGCAAAAAGAAGATGTTATGCGTATTTTGCGTTCTTTAGGTCTAGAAGAAGGATCAGATTGCTCTATTCACGAGGTATGGAGCAAAATAGATCTTTTGGATAGCGATCAGCGGAGCAAATATGAAAATAGTGCCACGACAAAAAAGAATGTTAGCCTGCTCTCGGCCATTACTGGAGAGGGCTGCGAATCTTTTTTAGTCACCTTGAATGACATATTGTCAAAGGATATCCATACCTTAAAAATTGCCTACAGCCATAGTCAGGGGGCTCTTATGGCATGGATGTATAAACACGGCGAGGTTATTGCACGGGATAATATGGAACAAGAAACATTGCTTACTGTTAATGTCAATGGCGCCTTACTGGGTCGCATAGAAAAAGACCCGCGTTTAATCGGGCGTATCATTGCTTCATGACATCAGACAAGATTTCTCAACTTATCATTCAGATTGCAGAGCAGTATATTTTGCCACGTTTTAATGGTCTTAAACAAAGCGAAATCACCGAAAAAGCCAAAGGTGAAATGGTGACAATCGCCGATATAGAGGCTGAAAAAAATCTAACATCTGGCTTAAAAGACATTTTTCCCATGACTTTTGTTTGTGGGGAAGAGAGCATTTCACAAAATGCTGAATTAATGCCAAAAATTATCAATGCTGCATTCGCTGCCGATCGGGCTTTTTTGATTGATCCTGTTGATGGAACCAATAATTTTATCAAGGGTGATGAAAAATTTGCTGTGATGGTAACGGAACTTCGCAGGGGCGAGGTGAGCAGGGCATGGATATATTTACCCATAAGTCAGAAAATGGCGGTGGCAGAAAAAGGGGCTGGTGCTTGGTTAAATGATCAAAATATAAAAATTAAGCCGCATGACTTTATCCCATCAGAAATGATAGCAGCCGCTCATATTGGCCGCTTTCCTGTTCATTTAAAGAGTGACGCTAAACATAATCTTCATCAGTTTAAACAAAATAAGCCAGCCTATTGTGCAGGATATGATTATATTTCCTTGGGGCGAGGTGAGAAAAATTTTTCGGCCTATTATAGAACATTACCTTGGGATCATCTACCGGGCAGTTTGTTTTTCTCAGAAGCAGGAGGATATGTACGGTCATTACTTGATCAGGAAGAATATGGAATTCATGATCAATATAAAGGATTGTTATCGGCAAATAGTGAAGAACACTGGATAAAAATAAAAGAAATCCTTTTTCCCAACTATAATTAGATCAGTTTTGTCTAGGCAGAATATATTTTGTGAAATTGGAGGCGCGGATCGGAATCGAACCGATATAGACGGATTTGCAATCCGCTGCGTAGCCACTCCGCCACCGCGCCAGTATCAAGTCTTTTAAATCAATTGTTTGGGAAGTCAATGTTCTATTTGATCTTTATGGGTAGTTTTTTATGGAGTTTTACAACAATAGCATTTACTTTATTGTAAATATTGTAGTGAAGCTTTATACAATAACACAAAGCAAACGATATATTTCAGGAGTTTCCCAATGTCAGATACGGCACTTGCACGTCAACATATGATTGATAATCAACTGCGTCCTAATGAAGTTAATAATGAAAAAATTATTAACGCTATAAAATCTGTTAATCGTGAAAAATTCGTTCCTAAAAGAATGAGCGGCGTTGCCTATATTGACGATAATATTGTTATAGCAAAAGACAGAATTATTATGGGATCAATGGTTTTTTCTCGGCTTGTAGAAGCAGCTGCTGTGAAAAAAACGGATTTGGTTTTAGATATTGCCTGCGGTACTGGATATTCCAGTGCAATTTTAGGCAGATTAGCTGGCGCCGTTGTTGCCCTTGAGGAGAATGCTGAGCTCGTTCAGGTTGCCACAGAGATACTATCGGAAGAATCATGTGATAATGTTGCGGTTGTAACAGGTTCCCTAGTTGAAGGGTTGCCTGGTCAGGGGCCTTATAATGTCATATTTATCAATGGTATGATTGATTATATCCCGGATGTTATCTTGAAACAACTTGCCGAAGATGGCCGATTGGTTTGCATCATAAATGATAATGGGGTCGGCAAGGCTACCTATGTCACCCGTAATGATGGCGTTATTGGCAAGCGAATATTATTTGATGCATCTATTCCGTCTTTGGCTGCTTTTAAAAAGATAAAGAAATTTAACTTTTAAAGTATAAGATAGGCGGGAATTTTAATATTTTGGGTAATAATAAATGAAAAAAAAACTATATCAAGCAACCTTATCTTGCCTTGCCGTAACAGCTTTATATTCGCCCGCTCATTCTGAAACCTTAAAAGAGGCAATGGCAGCCGCATATCTGAATAATCCCACTTTACAGGCCAAGCGAGCATCAGTTCGGGCAATCGATGAAACCGTTAGTCAGGCAAAATCAGGGTGGCGTCCTTCGGTGGTTGGATCTGGTCGCTATGGTTATAAACATTCAGAAAGCGTCGCAACATTTGCATCAAGTGGCAATACAAACCCTCGAAATTTATCGCTTGAGGTCAGACAACCTGTTTTTAAAAGTATGAAGACGGTTAATACGGTCAATGAGGCACGTAGTCAGGTAAACGCTGCCCGTGAAGAATTGATGGGTGTCGAGCAGAAAATATTACTTGATTCTGTAACCGCCTATATCAATGTTTTGCGGGATATGGCGGTGCTTGATTTAACCAAAAGCAATGTTGCTGTCCTAAAACGTCAGTTAGAGGCTAGCGAAGATAGATTTAGGGTTGGCGAAATAACTCGGACAGATGTGGCACAATCAAAAGCGCGATTGTCACGTTCACTATCAGAGAAAATAAAGGCTGAGTCAGCATTAACCGCAAGTAGGGCAGCCTATATGAAAACAGTGGGTAATGCCCCCGCCGATATTGAAAGACCGGCAAGTTTACCCGCCATGCCCGCCTCAGAAGAAGCTGCCCTAGAGATGGCACGCAATAACAATCCAAAATTACGGGCGGCGGAATATATTGAAAATGCCGCAGGTTATAATGTGAAAAGACAATTTGGTAACCTTGGACCCAGTGTGGATGTGGTGGCAAGGTTAAGCAAAAGTTGGGAAAATTTTAGCCAAACAGACACGTCTACAGCGAAAGAAATTGTTGCTGAAATGACTATACCCCTTTATCAAAGTGGTTCGGTATCATCTAATATTCGCCAAGCCCGTCAAGTTGAAAACCAACGTCGCTTAGAATCCATCGCCGTAGAGCGTGACGTTACCGAACAGGTTCGTAATGCTTGGGAAGGATATCGTGAGGCAACGGCCCGTATCGCCTCCTCAGAAGATCAGATCATCGCAAATGACATTGCACTTGAAGGTGTTCGTCAGGAATCTGAAGTTGGCTCAAGAACAACTTTGGATGTCTTGGATGCCGAACAGGAACTACTTGATTCTAGAGTAAGTTTAGTAAGAGCACAGGGTGATCAATATATTGCAGCTTATAATCTATTATCTGTTGCTGGTAAGCTTACGGCTAATGAAATGCAACTTGATGTAACTCTTTATGATCCTAGTGCTAATTCTAAAAAGGTGGATAATAAGTTTTTTGGATGGGATATTGAGTAAATACAGTGTAAGTTTTTATTCTTTTTAAAAGAAATAGGGATATTTTAGTTTTAAAAGGTCTTTTTTTTTTATATATGTTAGATATTAATATAATTAACGCTGATTTTAGTGTTTATAATAAGAGGGATAGCACTTAACAGGGCGAGGTAATGATATAATGAGCAAAGCGGAAGGTCAGGAAGAGCCGACAATGGAAGAAATTCTTGCATCAATTCGGAAAATTATTTCCGAAGATGATGTGGATGAGAATAAACCTGCTGATGACTTTGTTGAACCGGAGCCAGAACCTGAATCTGAAATAGAACTTGTTGAGGAAGAGGTGCTTGAGCTAACGGAAATGGTAGAGCCAGAGCCAGAACCAGAACCCATAGTCGAGCCAGAAGTCGAATTTTTAGAAGAACCCGAAGAAGAACCCGAAGAAGAACCCGAAGAAGAACCTGAAGTTGAACCTGAAGAAGATGTTGATATTGATATGGACTTTCCTATTGATGATGTTGATCCCGCTAGCGATAAGGATATATTGATGTCCGAGGAACAATCAAATTTCACCATGGATCAATTTGGTATTTTATCTGATTTGCTCACAACAGGATATCAGGGAGCAGGTAATACATTAGAAGATCTGGTGAGGGAAATGTTAAAACCCATGTTGAAAAACTGGTTAGACAAAAATTTGCCGCCAATTGTAGAGAGAATGATAGCTAAAGAAATTGCCCGACTTGCTCGAACCAAAAAGCCATAGCTTTATTATTTGGGAAATAGTTTTACATATATCATATTATGAAGGGCCTCCTTGGGGCTCTTCTCTCATTTAAGCACTAAATATTATTCACATTTAAGTTATAGGAAAAAAACTGCAATGTCCGAAAATCAGGAAACAGCAGAAAAACTGTCAAAAAATTTTGATTATCAAGAGGCCGAAACACGAATTTATGATAAATGGGATAATAAGGGTGCCTTTAAAGCTGGAAGAGTGGATGCCGAGCCCTATACCATTGTTTTGCCCCCGCCCAATGTCACGGGTAGCCTTCATATTGGTCATGCACTGAACCATACATTGCAGGATATCTTAATCCGTTTTGAACGGATGCGGGGCAAGGATGTTTTGTGGCAGCCAGGTATGGACCATGCGGGTATTGCAACTCAGATGGTCGTCGAGCGTCAACTTGATGCCGAGGGTATATCACGTCATGATTTGGGACGGGAAAAATTCATTGAACGGGTATGGGAATGGAAAGAAAAATCAGGTGGCATGATTTTTAACCAGATGCGCCGTCTTGGTCAATCCTGTGATTGGAGCCGCAGCCGTTTTACCATGGATGAGGGCTTTGCCAATGCGGTGCTCAAGGTTTTTGTGGAACTTTACAAGCAGGACTTAATTTATAAAGATAAACGGCTGGTTAACTGGGATCCCAAACTTAAAACAGCCATTTCCGATCTTGAGGTGGAACAAAAAGAGGTCAATGGCCATTATTGGCATTTTAAATATCCTGTGGACGGTGAAAAGGGACGTTTTCTTACCGTTGCGACCACACGCCCTGAAACCATGCTCGGCGATGTGGCGGTGGCGGTTAACCCAAAGGATGACCGCTATAAGGATTTAATCGGAAAAACACTGACGCTGCCCTTGGTTGGGCGCACACTTATTGTGGTGTCGGATGATCATGCTGATCCTGAAAAAGGGTCGGGCGCCGTGAAAATTACGCCGGCCCATGACTTTGATGATAATATGGTGGGTAAACGCCATAATCTAGAAGAAATCAATATTTTTGATCATGAGGCCAAAACCAACGATCAGGTTCCTGAAAAATACCGTTATTTGGACCGCTTTGAAGTGCGTAAAATGGTTGTCTCCGACATGGAATCTTTGGGTCTGTTGGATAAAATCGAAGATACTGTTCATATGGTACCCTACGGCGATAGGTCGGGCGTGGTGATTGAACCTTGGCTTACCGATCAATGGTATGTCAATGCGGAGGTTATGGCGCGCACTCCCATTGAGGCCGTTGAAAGTGGGGCGACAAAATTTGTTCCGAAAAATTGGGAAAAAACCTATTTTGAATGGATGCGAAATATTGAACCATGGTGCATATCCCGTCAACTGTGGTGGGGACATCAAATTCCCGCATGGTACGGCCCAGATGGTGAAATTTTTGTGGCAATCAATGAGGAAGAGGCCGAAAATCAAGCTTATCAGCATTACGGTGAGAAAAAGAAACTGACCCGTGATCCCGACGTTCTGGATACATGGTTTTCATCGGCTCTTTGGCCCTTTGGTACCCTTGGCTGGCCTGATGAGACGCCTGAACTGAAAAAACATTATAAGACCGATGTGTTGGTTACGGGCTTTGATATTATTTTCTTTTGGGTGGCACGTATGATGATGGACGGGCTGCATTTCATGAATGATGATGACGGAAAGCCAGAGGTTCCCTTTCATACAGTTTATGTTCATGCCCTTGTCAGGGACGAGCATGGTGCCAAAATGTCAAAATCCAAGGGCAATGTCATTGATCCGTTGGAACTTGCCGATCAATTTGGAGCGGATGCTTTGCGCTTTACCTTGGCCTCGATGGAGGCGCAGGGACGGGACATTAAAATGTCTGAAAAGCGGGTGGAAGGTAACCGTAACTTTGGTACGAAACTTTGGAATGCTGCCCGTTTTTGCGATATGAATGGCTGTTTTGACAATATTGACCAAAATTTTGATCCAAGTCACGTGACGCTTTCTGTCAATAAATGGATTATTGGTGAGGTGGTTAAGGCAACGGATGAGGTAACAAAATCATTGGAATCCTATCGGTATAATGATGCCTCGGCGGCTATTTACCATTTCACATGGGGAAAATTCTGTGATTGGTATGTGGAATTGATTAAACCACAATTCTTCGGTGAAAATGAGCAGGAAAAGTTCGAAACCCGTAATTGTGCCGCATGGGTCATGGATCAGATTTTAAAAACATTGCACCCCTTTATGCCCTTTATCACAGAAGAAATATGGGGAAGTTTGCGCGCAGACCGCACAACGGATATTATCATTGCGGACTGGCCAATTTATGATGAAAAATTGATTGATCAAGCGGCAATTGCAGAGATGGAATGGCTTATTCAACTTATTTCGGCTATCCGTACGGCCCGATCAGAAATGAATGTTCCTGCGGGCGCAAAACTTGATCTTCTGGTCAAGGGTGCGGCAAATGTCACACAAGCTTCTATTCTTTCACAGGTTGATATGTTGAAACGTCTTGCAAGACTTGAGAATATAACATTGCATGAGGGAGCCGCTCCAAAGGGTGCGCTTCAAGTTGTGGTGGGTGAGGCCAGCTATTTTCTCCCCCTTGCAGGAGCCATTGATATTGATGCTGAAAAGGATAGATTGCAAAAAAATCTAGATAAATTACTTAAAGAAATAAATGGTATTTCAGGACGCTTGAATAATGAAAAATTCATGAGCAATGCACCAGAAAATATTGTGATGGAAAATCGTAATAATCTCTTTGATGCAGAACAAAAAGCCGATAAAATCAAGGAGGGTATAGCGCGTCTTGAGGCTATGAAATAGTTTTAACAGATGACATAATAAATGGAATTTCAAGATCAGGGCATAATTATTTCTCTTCGAAAATACGGCGAATTTGATGCAGTGATTGATGTCATGACGGCTGAACATGGGCGTCATGCGGGACTGGTCAAGGGCGGTATCGGTAAACGCCAACGGGGGACGCTTCAGCCTGGTAATGAAGTTATATTGCAGTGGCGGGGTCGATTGGAAAGCCAACTGGGAACCTACAGTGTTGAACTGCACAATGCTCGCTCGGCTTCTTTTTTGGATTATCCCTCAAAACTTGGCGTTTTAAACAGTGTTTGCGCCATTCTGTCCGTGTGTTTGGCGGAAAAAGAACAACATCCTAAATTATACCTTGGGCTTCAATTATTGCTTGATGCCTTGGAGCATGTGGATCATCAAGCAGAAAATTGGGGTGCCTTATTGGTACGTTGGGAAATTGGGCTTTTATCCGAACTTGGTTTTGGTCTTGACCTCAGTTGTTGTGCCGCAACGGGTGTTACGGATGACTTGATTTATGTCTCACCAAAATCGGGGCGGGCGGTAAGCCGTGAGGCGGGGCTACCTTATCATGAGAAATTATTTGCTCTGCCTCCTTTTTTATTTAAAGGTGGCAAGGTAACAGAGGACAATGTAAGAGAAGGCCTCGCTTTAAGTGAATTTTTTCTCGAACGCTATGTTCTCCATCCCCATAATAAGAAAATTCCGCAAGCACGGCGAATGTTGTTGGATTTTTTGAACTGATTTAATTTACTTTTTACATGATAAAAGATATAGCAGACAAATAAATTCATGCTGATACAGGAAATATAATGGTAGTTTTAGCCAAACGTCCCGAACGCTCGGAACTTTTAATGCCCGCAGGCGATCTCCAAAAGTTAAAAATGGCGGTGCTTTATGGGGCTGATGCCATTTATCTTGGCACCCCTGATATGTCCTTAAGAACGAAATCAGAGTTTACCTTAGAAGATGTGGTGGAAGGTGTTGAATTTGCTCATAAATATGGCAAAAGAGTTTACCTTACGCTTAATCTTTTTTCTCATAACAAGGACATTCCAAAACTTGAGCAATATGTGAAAACAGTGCGCAAGGTAAAGCCTGATGGTGTGATCATTGCAGACCCCGGCGTGTTTCAGTATGTGAAAGATATGGCGCCTGATCTGGAACTTCACGTGTCCACACAGGCAAATATCTGTAGCTGGCTTAGTGTAAAATTTTGGCAGGAGCAAGGGGCAAGTCTTGCGGTTCTTGCCCGGGAAGTCTCTTATGCGGAACTTGTTGAGATCAGAGAAAAATGCCCAGATATAAAATTAGAAGCATTTGTCCACGGTGCCATGTGCATGACCTATAGCGGACGTTGCCTGCTCAGCAATTATATGTCGGAACGGGGTGCAAATCAGGGGAATTGCGCCAATAGCTGTCGTTGGAATTATAAAGTGCATATGCGTCTAAAAGACGGCACAATCAAAGAGTTAGAGCTTAATGAACATACTTTGGGTTTGTTTGAGTTCTTACTTGAAGAAGGTGTACGTGAAGGTGAATTGATGCCTATAGAAGAAGATGAACGGGGCTCTTATATTCTGAATTCCAAAGACTTATGTTTGATGCCAAAACTTGATGATTATTTGCGCATTGGTGTTGATAGTTTAAAAGTAGAAGGCCGTAACAAAAGCCAATATTATGTGGCTCTTGTGGCAAGAGCCTACCGCATGGCAATAGATGACTGGTATGAAGACAGAGAAAACTGGTCTCCTGAGAAATATATGGCGGAACTGGATACCGTACAAAGTCGGGGTTATACCTTGGCCTTTCATGAAGGGCGGCTTACAAATCATGCCCATAATTACGAAAATACGTCAACCATTGCGGAATGGGAATTTGCGGGACTTGTCAATAAGGTAGAGAATGATGCCTTTATTGTTGAGGTTAAAAATCGTATAGAATCAGGTGATGTCCTTGAATTTGTATCGCCGGTTAGTCGCAATACTATTTTTCTACGAATTTATGAATTTATTGACAACAGAACTGAAAAAGTCACCGATGCGGTCAATGCAGGGCAAAAGCCATTTATTCGGGTGCCTTTTTCATTATTTGATCGGGAAGATTTGGAAGAACTTCGCACTTCTTACCCTGAAATGACGATAATCCGTAAAGAACGTGCGCTGACCCGTGAACAATGGAATCGTCTGAAACTGGATAAAGAATCCAGTAAGATAGAGCAGGGGCATGGCTCCGCGATGCTTTATGAAAAGAAGCGAGATGCTTTGGCGGTAAGCTTAGATGAGGCCAATGCGGAACGGAAATTTAAGACGCCCCGCATTGGTGTTGAGGGATGTTGTGGCAGGGGCTGTAATGGCTGTTTGATTTTCTGGCAAGATCCCTCCTATGCCAAGGCAAGAGAATTGATGCTGGATAAAAAACAGGGCGAAATGTTGGACAAAAATTCGCGTGGGAAAATGGTTCTGAAAGAAATTGCCTGAAATTAAAAAAAACACATAAATTTCTATATCTTGTGGTGTAAGATTTTTTTTTTGCTATAGTTGGTTCATGAATAATAAACTTGATACAGTTGAAAATATACTGGACGTAACCCTCGGTGATACTCTGGGGGATCGTTATCTTTCCTATGCCTTGTCAACCATTATGTCTCGGTCTTTGCCTGACGTTCGTGACGGTTTGAAACCCGTGCATAGGCGACTTTTATTTGCAATGCGGCAGTTAAAACTCAATCCAGAGACTGGTTTCAAAAAATGCGCCCGTGTTGTGGGGGATGTTATCGGTAAATATCACCCTCATGGTGATCAATCGGTTTATGATGCCATGGTGCGTCTCGCTCAAGAATTTGCCGTGCGCTATCCGCTTGTGGATGGGCAGGGGAATTTTGGTAATATTGACGGTGATAATGCGGCTGCTATGCGTTATACCGAAGCCCGCATGACGGCTGTTGCGATGGCTCTGATGGACGGGCTTGATGAAGATGCGGTTGATTTTCGCGAAACTTATGACGGGGAAGAAGAAGAACCCGTTGTTATGCCGGCAAATTTTCCTAATTTGCTCGCCAATGGGGCAAGCGGCATTGCGGTCGGCATGGCAACCAATATTCCACCTCATAATGCGGGTGAAATTTGTAATGCCTTACTTCATCTAATTAAATTTCCTAATGCGTCTATTGAAAAATTGGTTACCTTCATGAATGGTCCTGATTTTCCCACAGGTGGTTTGATTGTGGAATCTCGGGAAAGCATCATTAAATCCTATGAAACAGGACGGGGGAGCTTTCGGCTTCGGGCAAAATGGGAAGTTGAAGATACGGGACGTGGCACATATCACATTGTGGTTACGGAAATTCCCTATCAGGTGCAAAAATCAAAGCTCATTGAGCATATCGCTGATCTGATGTTTCAAAAGAAACTGCCTATATTGGATGATGTAAGGGACGAATCTAGCGAAGACATCCGTATTGTTTTGGAGCCTAAATCTCGCACCGTCGCACCAGAAGTTTTGATGGAAAGTTTATTTCGTTTATGTGAGCTTGAAACACGTATTTCCCTTAATATGAATGTATTAGAGGGTGGGAAACTGCCCCGTGTGATGAATTTACGGGAAGTATTGCAGGCCTTTTTGGATCACAGACAAGTGGTCTTGGTACGAAGATCACAATATCGTCTTGATAAAATTGAACATCGCTTAGAAGTGCTTGCAGGTTACCTCATTGCCTATCTTAATTTGGATGAAGTTATTCGCATTATCCGTGAAGAGGACGAGGTTAAGCCATTCCTTATAAATAAATTCTCTCTTACCGATGTGCAGGCCGAGGCCATTCTAAATATGCGATTACGTTCTTTACGTAAACTTGAAGAAATGGAGATTCGCTCAGAATATGCGGCCTTGGAAGAGGAAAAAGCAACCCTTCTCGAGTTGTTAAAAAGTGAAGATTTAAGATGGCAGAATATTGCCAATGAAATTAAGGAAATAAGAACAAAATTTGGTGCGAATACAGATATTGGCGCCCGAAGGTCTCTGTTTTCTGATGCCCCCGTTATTGATATCATTCCCGTTGAGGCCATGATCGAAAAAGAAGCCATAACAGTTATATGTTCTGATAAGGGTTGGGTTCGGGCGCTTAAGGGCCATGTTGCAATTGATGATAAGATAAAATACAAAGAGGGCGATAAACCAAAATTTGCCTTTACGGCCTTTACCACTGATAAATTGATTCTGGTCGCAAGCAATGGACGTTTTTATACGCTAGGCTGTGATAAGCTGCCCAGTGGTCGGGGACACGGTGAACCAGTACGATTAATGATTGATCTTCCCAACGAAGAAGAAATCATTGCTCTTTTCGTGTATCAACCTGGTAAAAAATTATTATTGGCCTCTATCTCTGGACGAGGTTTTATGCTCGATTGTGATAATGTTATCGCAAGCACCAAAAATGGTAAGCAAATCATGAATGTGGAGGACGGCAAAAATAAAGTTGCTGTCTGTACAACCATTGATGATAGCCATGATCATATAGCCATCATCGGAACGAACCGTAAAATGCTCGTCTTTACCCTTGATGATATGCCCAAAATGAATAAGGGTAGGGGAGCCGTTCTTCAAAAATATAAGGGGGCTCATATGGGGGATATTATTTCCTTTACGGCAGAGGCAGGACTTAGCTGGCCGATGAAGGGCAGTAAAACAAGAACGGAAACGGACTTGACCACTTGGATCGGGCGACGTGGTTCTGTGGGACGTATGCCACCCCACGGCTTTCCCACAACAAATCGTTTTTCTTAATGAAAAAGATTTGAATATCGGGATTATTTAAATAACACACTGGGTAGCCATGTGGTGAGTTCAGGGAATTCCCACAGGATGCAGAGCATGAATATTTGTATGAGAACAAAAGGTAGAACACCTTTATATATCTGCATTGTGCTGACGGACTCTGGCGCAACGCCCCGTAGATAGAAAAGCGCAAACCCAAAAGGTGGTGTGAGAAAGCTAGTTTGTAAATTCATCGCCATCATAATACCAAGCCATATGGGATTTATATCCATCATGAGCAGAACAGGGGCGACAATGGGGACAACCACAAAAACAATCTCTATAAAGTCCAGAAAAAAGCCCAGAACAAACATGACCAACATGACAAGGATGAGGGCACTTAATTTTCCACCGGGTAAATCACTTAGAAATTCATGAATGAATATATCGCCTTCGAACCCCTTAAAGACCAGAGAGAACATAGCGGCTCCGATTAATATCATAAAAATCATGGCCGAGATACGGGTGGTGGATTGCATGACAATATGCAATGTTTTTTCAATATAAGTCCTATAAACGGCTACGCCAATTCCCCAAAGAACACATAATGTTAAAATAACAGCAAGAAAAATGCCTATATAATCTGTTATGGCAATTTCGTCCCTGCCCAGTCTTAAATCAAAAATATTGGTCAGAACAATAAGTCCTGCCATAGAATAACCTGCGGCAAAGATCATTGTAGGCTTTTCAGGAGACAGTTTATATCCCGCCATAAGTATGGCTCCAATGGCCCCCACGGCGGCGGCCTCGGTGGGAGTTGCAATCCCACTTATGATTGATCCAAGTACGGCAATGATAAGAAAAATGGGCGGTAAAAATATCATGATGAGTTGTTTTGTTGGAATAGAGACATCCTCATCCTCCGCTATATAAGAAGGCGACATTTTAGGCATAAAAATGGCAATAATGATTTGATAAATAATATAGAGAAATACCAGACAAATCCCAGGGATAAGGGCGCCTGCAAATAAATCGCCAACCGATAAAGGCTCTGGTGCCCAATTGCCTAAATTTAATTGTGCGGTTTGCCATGCTGATGAAAGCTGGTCTCCAAGCAAAACAAGAACAATGGACGGTGGGATAATTTGCCCTAAGGTTCCTGAGGATGCAATAGAACCACATGCTAGGGCTGGATTATATCCCCTCTTTAACATGGTAGGCAAACTTAATAATCCCATTGTAACAACAGTTGCCCCCACGATCCCCGTTGATGCCGCAAGCAAGGCACCAACGATCGTCACCGAAATGCCAAGGCCACCAGGCAATCGACCCATAAGTTTTGCCATGCTGTCCAGTAAATCTTCAGCTATTTTTGATCTTTCTAGCATAACGCCCATAAAAATAAAAAGGGGAACGGCAAGAAGCACATCATTGGTCATTGTGCCATAAATACGTTCAGGAATTAGGCCAATAAAATCACTATCTATTTCCCCGAAATATAGACCAATTCCTACAAAAATAATGGCTATTCCGCCAAGGGTAAAGGCAACTGGAAATCCTGCCATTAAAAAAATTATGACAGAAAGAAACATTAATAGGTCTAAAATAATATTGATTTCCATCACAAAAGCTCCGGTTTTTCTTCGGTCGGATGTTCAATATTAAATAAGGTAAGCCACGAATGAAGTAATAAAGAAATAGCTTGCAAGAACATAGTACAGGCAAATAATAAAATCATGCTTTTCAACAGATAAACAGCCTGAATCCCGCTGGTTTCAATAGAACCCTCAAGTGATTCCCACGAGGATAATACATAAGGCCATGCCATCCATAATATAAGGATAATCACAGGAAAAAGAAAAAATAGACATCCTAAAAAGTTGACCAATGCCTTGTTCTTTTCGCTAAATCTGCTGTAAAAAACATCTACTCTAACATGTCCGTTATGTAGCAAAGCATAGGCAGAGGCTCCTAAAAATATCATGCTATGCATATAAAGCAGGCTCTCCTGAAGATATATTTCACCCACACGAAAAATATAATGCCCTAAAACAATGATAAACTGCATAAGAACAAGACATAATGTGAGCCACGATATCAGTCGTCCAGTCCATTCGCTAAACT
The DNA here is from genome assembly GCA_021741205.1 of Emcibacter sp. Taxonomy (GTDB): domain Bacteria; phylum Pseudomonadota; class Alphaproteobacteria; order Sphingomonadales; family Emcibacteraceae; genus Paremcibacter. Next base: position 67,112 of record JAIOYI010000006.1, on the reverse strand, counting down.
GGTCTATACCTACTGCAATTTTTTTTATTATTTCAATCACGGATTTTACAATTTCTTACCAAAGTCTTTATATAGTCGGCGTGATCTTAAATAAGGTTCATCCGCCACATTGCTCCATTCCATAGCCGAACGACGGGTATCCATATAGCTGTTATAAATTTTTTTTGTCAGATCATCGTTAAGGGCAAGTTCCTGTAAAACTTCGTCAGAGGTACGCTGTAGAGCAACCAAAATTTCATCTGAAAATTTTTTGAGGATAACGTCGTGCTTTTCAACCAAAACTTTAAGCGAGGCGGCATTGCGGGCATTGAACTCTGCAAGAGATTTTTGAGTATTGCTTCCAGCCACAGCCTTGATGATTGTTTGATCTGATTTACTAAAACTGTTCCAGACATCTTTGTTAAAGCCCGCAACAATGGCCGCTCCTGGCTCTTGAAAGGCGGAGGTATAATAGTATTTTGTAATATTATGAAATCCAAACGCAAGATCATTCCATGGTCCAACCCATTCAGAGGCATCTATATTACCTTGGCTTAGGGCAAGATATATTTCTCCGCCTGCCTTGGTGATGGGGGTTGCACCAAGACGTTTTAGAACTTCTCCACCTAGACCCGGGATACGAATCCTTAATCCCTTAAAATCTTCTAGGCTGTTAATCTCTTTTTTAAACCACCCGCCCATTTGAACACCACTGTTACAACACACAAGTGATTTTATGTTGAATTGACCAGATAATTCATCCCATAATTCTTGACCGCCGCCATAGAATATCCACTGATCTTGTTCCATAGCCGTCAAACCAAAGGGAATGGCGGTAAAGAAAGAAAATGCCTTATGTAATCCTTGCCAATAATATTCAGAGCCATGGTAAATGTCTGCTTTGCCGCTGCGAACGGCATCAAAGGCACCAAGAGCAGGAACCAATTCATTTCCCGCATAAACTTTTATGGAAATCCTACCGTCTGTTGAATCTTCTATGTCTTGGGCAAATTGTTCAGCACGGGTGCCAAGTCCTGGAAATTTTTTAGGCCAAGTAGTGACCATTTTTAATTTTCTTTTACCCGTTGCATAGGCTGGTGCAGATAGGTTTGCGCCTGCTACAGCACCGATACCTGCTGTTGCTGTAGATTTTAGAAAAGCACGCCGTTTCATAAAAATTCCCTATCTTTTATATCCCTAATTTATAGAAATATTAATATACTAGTCAGAGAAGTAAGGCAATAGAGAGGGAAATTCATAAAGGGGTTATTTTAATATTATAAATTTTTTCTTAAGAACCATCCATCAGGCTCAAGGATTTCCAGAGGGTGAAAATTCTTTTTATAGGACATTTTAGCGCTATTTTCCACCCAGTATCCTAGATAGACATGGTTCAGTTCACTGAGGCGCGCCCATGCAATATGATCAAGAATAATATAGGTTCCAAGACTTCTTTTTTTACATTCATCACCTACATCATAGAAGCTATATACCATGGAAATGCTATCCGTCATAATGTCTGTGAGTGTTAATCCTATAAGTTTTCCAATTTTATTATTTATGGAAGGTAATCTATATTCAAAAAGACAGGTGTTAATTGTGCTCATTTCAACCATGTTGACATATTCATCAAATGTCATATTTGCCATGCCACCGTCACTATGACGATTTGCGAGATAGGCACTTAAAAGTTCGTAATGCTCTTCCGTTGCAATATTATCTTTTTTTCTCGTTATAATATCAGAATTAATCTTGATAAGACGTTTCTGTGTTTTGTTTGGTCTAAAATCATTGACAGGAACTCTAACGGATTTACATTGGGAACAATCCTCACAACTGGGTCGATAGGCAATATCCTGACTACGGCGAAAACCAATTTTTGCCATTGATTCATGTAGTCCTTCAGCGTTTTTATCCTTGAGTTCTGTAAAAACTTTTCGTTCCATTTTACCGACTAAATAGGGACAAATGGTCGGAGAAGTGACATAAAAACGGGGAAATTGTGAGGGTTGATTAGTCAATTTTTCTACCTTCTGTAGATAAGTTTATGATATCCAAGTTCATTATATTAATTAAAGGTAAACAAATCTTAAATTTTAAAATGTCTATAATCCAAAATACCATGGTGCAAAAAATGTATAGGCCAACCACAAAATCAATATCAATGGTATTCCAACCTTTATAAAATCATTAAATTTATAATTTCCCGGAGCCATGACCAATAAATTTGTTTGGTAACTCATTGGTGTGGCAAAAGAACAATTTGCTGCAAAAATTACTGTCATAATAAAAATCATGGGGTCTACTTCTAAATTATGGGCAATATTGATAGCAATAGGGGTAAAGAGAACAGCTGTAGCATTGTTGCTTAACACATTGGTTAGAATGGCAATTAAAAGAAAGAATGCAGACATTATGATACTGACGCTTGCGCCATCTAGTATATGAAGCATTTTTTCGGCAAGATAAAATGCTCCACCCGTTGATTGGAGTGACACCCCCATAGCAAGTGCGGCACCAATAAGCAAAAAGATACGCCGATCTACGGCACGGCTTGCCTGTCTGATATTAAGGCATCCAAGAGCCACCATTAAAAAGGCACCACAAGTCGCCGTAACAGGAATAGGAATTGTGTTACTTGCCGCAAATGCTACAACGGCAGTAAAAATACCAAGCGCTTTCCAGCTGTCAGACCGAATAGGCACTTCGCGGGTCGCCCATTCCATCAATAATACATCCTTGTTCATTCTTATGGCATTAATTTGAGCGGAAGACCCAACAACAAGCAAAATATCCCCCGCCTCCAAACGTACGTCATCTAGTGAGGTGCGAACCATGCGAGATCGTCTTTGTATACCAAGAACTTTACATCCTCCTTGGATATGATACCCAATTTGATCCAATGTGCGACCATCAAGACGGGATGCTGGGGCTATAATAACCTCCGCAATTTTTTGACCTCGCGTGGTGGTCTGAATTTGTTCAACCGCATCATCATCCATGTTTGATGCGGTTAATATACCCTTAAGAAGATCAGGATCTTTGGAAATTTTATCCGTTAGAATGGCTCTTGTCGTGGCAAGAATTATACAATCCCCTTCCTGAAATACAATATCATCAAAAGGTGGCAAATATTCTTTATAGCCTCTTTGAACAAGTCGCACCGTCATCCGAGATAAGTCTGGGAACATACCAGCTATGGATTTTTTTCCGATGAGTGAATTACCCTCAACCAGATTTAACTGCACAATAAATTGTTTGCCTGTAATATTTACGGTATTGCCATCACTCTGGGAAAGTTTTTTGGGAAGAATCAACGGCGCTATTATGATAATATAGAGAAGTCCAAGCGTTGCGAGAAAAAGTCCTGGAATAGTAATATCAAAAAATCCAATATCCAAACCCGTTTGCCTTTTATAGGCACCAGCCACAAGAAGATTTGTGCTAGACCCAATCAATGTTGTCATACCCCCTAATATAGACACAAAACTAAGTGGCATAAGCACAAGACCCGCCGATTTATCCATTTTATCCATAAGCGTAATAAAAATTGGGATAAATATTACAACCACGGGCGTATTATTGAGTAATGCACTAATGATCATCACCAATATAAAACAGGCGAAAATAACTCTTCTGGGATAATTCAACCCATGTTTAACAATAATTTGAACAGGTTTTTCAAGGGCACCTGTTTGAACCATACCCTGCCCAATAACAAGCAAAGCCAAAACAGTAATAAGGGCAGGGTCAGAAAAGCCTGCGAGTAAATTTTTAAAGTTCAGAATATTAGTACCAGTATCATCAATGATCGGAATAAAATGAAACAAAATGAGTAGTAAGGAAACAGCACCAAGAGAAGTAATTTCCATAGGAATATTATCTAGGGCATAAAAGATGATTGCCCCCATAATTATTCCAAAAGTTAACCACATCTGGATAGGATAATGCACAAGTTCCATAGATATTTTTCCTAAATGAGAGGTTAATAATAAATACAATATTTAGGTGTAGTTAAAGTATTTTTAACATAATATCAGAGTAAAATAATCTTGTCTTTGAAAAAATCAAAACAGTAACAGGTTACATAAAGTTAGGAGGCAATGTAGGAGATTCTCTTAACATTAATATTGTCACTCGCCTATTTTCAGCCCGTAATGGGCGGTCAGGCAGTAAAGGCTCTGTAGCCGCTTTACCAAGAACTTCTGCAATTCTATTGGTAGTGACACCAGAATTATCCAAAACTCGCCGACTTGCATTAGCACGATCTGAACTTAATTCCCAGTTAGAATAGTTATCTCTGCCCTTAAAAGGCAAAGCATCTGTATGACCCGTAATGGATATACGGTTTGGCATTTTAACAATTACCGTAGCTATTTTACGGATCATTTTTTCAGCATAATTGTATAAAATGGCGGTTCCAGGTTTAAATAAAGATCGATTATCTTTGTCAACCAATTGAATGCGCATGCCTTCTTCTGTTATATCAATTAATACCTGATCCTTCAGCTGTGAGAGCTCAGGACTGTCTTGTATGGCTGTTTTCATATCCTCGGCCATTTTTTCAAAATAATCCTGCTCTTTCTTTGCGATCATATCTTCAAAATCTGCATCAGATTTTTGTTTTGCTTTTTCGATATCTTCCGCCTTTTCCTCAGTGGTTGCTGCAGGTATAGAAACGGTTACTGCGCTATCCTGTGCACCGTCGGAATTAAGGGATACTCCCCCTAATATATCACCCGAGCCAGATTGAGTATTGGTGGAGGCGGATGTCGGTGTAAAATATTCCGCCAAGCCTTCTTTTTGTTCTTTTGATGTGGAATTTAAGAGCCATAATAATAAAAAGAATGCCATCATCGCCGTTACAAAGTCGGCATAAGCAACCTTCCATGCGCCACCATGATGGCCGCCAGAAACCTTCTTAATTCTCTTTATAATTATAGTGGGCGATTCATCTGCCATAATTATTCCGCCAGTTAAAAAATATCAACATCTTACTTGAATGATAATGCATCAGTAAGTTTAAAATTATGTTAGTTCCTCTTACACAAGATTATCTTAGCCTATTTTATCAATGAGTTACAAGTCTGAAGCACGATTTGTATGAACAATAAAGCCTGCATTACGCAATCCATCAAGAATATCCTGAAGATTTTCTTTGTCACGGGTTTCCAATGTAACATTGGAATAAGTTTCTTTAGCAGGAAGTTCTGTAAATAATCTGTGATGAGACACATCAATGATATTGCCGCCTAAATCACCAATTATTTTTGCAATTTGAGCAAGAGCACCTGGAACATCAAGCAACTCAATGCGTAACCGCGTAATGCGTCCTTCTCGCACCAGACCCCGCATCAACAAAGAGGCTAAAAGGCGTGGATCAATATTACCGCCGCTAATGATTAGGGCGACTTTTTTGCCCTTAAAAATTTCTGGATAGCTTTTAATGGCGGCAAGAGGCGCTGCACCAGCTCCTTCAGGTACTGTTTTTTCTATGGTCATTAACATGCAAAGGGCTTCTTCAAGAGCGGTTTCGCTCACCAGCAAAACATCATCGACAAAGTTTTTACATATTTCGAAAGTCTTCTCACCAATATTTTTTACCGCAATGCCTTCGGCCAAGCTAGAACCCTTTGAAACATATTCATTGTTATGAATAGCTCGATGAAGAGAAGGAAACCGCTCGGCCTGCACGCCAATAATTTTAATATTAGGGTTGATATGTTTGGCGGCAATGGCAACGCCAGAGATTAATCCTCCCCCCCCCACAGGGACAACAATAATGTCAAGATCAGGACAGGCTTTCATAATTTCAAGGCCAATGGTACCTTGTCCTGCAATAACGGAATAATCATCGAAGGGGTGAACCAATGTCAAATTGCGTTCTAATGCAAGATTTGCCGCATAGACGGCTGTTTCATCAAAACGCTCTCCATATAACACAACATTTGCACCATGCTCTTCGGTTTGACGAACCTTGACGAAAGGGGTATTAACCGGCATCACTATTGTCGTAGGTATACCAAGACGATTGCCGTGATAAGCAACACCTTGAGCATGATTACCAGCAGAGGCAGCAATAACACCATTTTTCTTTTGTGTGTCACTAATATTAATAAGTTTATTCAATGCTCCGCGTTCTTTGAAAGATGCCGTGAATTGTAAATTTTCAAATTTCAGATAAATTTCTGCATCCATTAATTTAGATAGAGTGACAGATTTATTTAATGGCGTTTCAATAATAGAGCCTTTGAGGGCCTTTTCTGCCGCTTGAATATCCGCAAATTTGACTGTTTGACAGGTCATTGTTTTCTCATTTTCAAAATAATATAATAAATATTGTTATAATTACTGCAACATATATGGTTTAAATGGAAAAAAGTCCAAATTATTTTGTACTATTGTCATTAAACATATTTATACATTAAATAGATGATTAAATGATCAAAGTTGAGTAATATCAAAAATATTTTTGTGGGAATATTATGATAAAATAAGATTTCTTTAATAACCTGTAATCTATAAACACATTAAATTTAATTATAAATTTATAATCCGGCACAGGACTAAAGGGAACAGAGGCTTAAATATATGCTTATTATTGTTGGAATTATCGTCACCTTAGGGTTGGTTTTTGGTGGATACATTATTAGTGGCGGTAGTATGGGCGTTGTTCTACATGCCCTGCCTATTGAAGGCATGGTCATTGGTGGTGCAGCAATTGGCTCATTTTTGGTGAGCAATAGTGGTAACATTATAAAAAAGGGGCTTAAAGGTTTTGGTCATGCCGTTAAGGGGCCAAAATGGAAAACTCAGGATTACAAAGATTTACTCTGTTTAATGTTTTTACTGACTAAACTCATTAAATCCAAGGGGGTTATTGCGCTTGAAGCCCATATTGAAAACCCTCATGAAAGTAAAATATTCGGCCATTTTCCCAAAGTTGTAGCAGATCATCACGTTGTTGATTTTATTTGTGATTATCTCAGAATGACAACAATGAATTTTGATGATCCTTATCAGGTAGAGGATGTGCTTATAAAGGATTTGGAAAAACATCATCATGAAGAAAGTGAAGGAGCCCATGCTTTAGGCGTCCTTGGAGAAGCTTTTCCAGCACTTGGTATTGTGGCCGCCGTTTTGGGTGTTGTTAAAACAATGGCAAGCATCGATCAACCTGTTGAAATATTAGGTGAAATGATTGGGGGAGCCTTGGTTGGTACCTTTCTTGGAATTCTGATTTCATATACAATGGCAGGTCCTCTAGCGGTAAAATTACAACAAATCATTGACGAAGAGGGGTATTTTTTTAGTGTTATAAAGGATGTTATTGTCTCGCATCTTCATGGAAACGCCCCACAAATATCAATTGAAATTGGCAGAAAATCAATTCCAACACATTTGCAACCAAGTTTTTATGAACTTGATGAATTGGTCAATGAATTGCCAACGGATCTTTTAAAATAATAAATTAATGATTGATCATTATTACAGTAAGGCTGCTACTTTTGGCGCAAAATATGTCCATATGCCGCTTGCGCCAGCACGTTTAAAGGCCAGTAAACTTTCCATCATGACCTTATCAAGATCAAGCCAGCCATTTTGTGCGGCCGCATGAAGCATTGCATATTCCCCGCTTACCTGATAGGCATATGTGGGAAAGGCAAGTTCTGATGTTACGCGCTGAATAATATCAAGATAGGGCATGCCTGGTTTGACAATGATCATGTCGGCGCCTTGCTGAATATCCATCATAACCTCTCTTATGGCTTCGTCCGTGTTTGCGGGGTCCATTTGATAGCTTTGCTTGCCACCAGATTTAATATTGCTGCTTGATCCCACCGCATCACGAAATGGTCCATAAAAAGCAGAGGCATATTTTGCGGCATAAGCCATTATTTGGGTATTGTGAAAGTTATTATCCTCAAGAGCCATCCTTATTGCCCCGATGCGACCGTCCATCATATCGGACGGTGCCAAGATATCGCATCCTGCCTCTGTCAGAACAAGTGCCTGCTTGACAAGAATTTCTACAGTTTGGTCATTGACCACATATCCGTCAACAACGATACCGTCTTGTCCATGGCTTGTATATGGATCAAGGGCAATATCGCAGATAATGCCAATTTCAGGCACCGCATTCTTAATAGCCTTTGTCGCACGACAGACGATGTTGCCAGAGTTGATGGCTTCTCGCCCATCATTGGTTTTTAAATTTTGGGGTGTTTGGGGAAATAGGGCTATGGCTGGTATTCCTAATTTTGCAGCCTTTTCTATTTCTGGAATAAGTTTATCTATTGATCTGCGAAACACACCAGGCATGGAGGGAATTTCTATTTCCTGATTTTCTCCATCCTGAACAAAAACTGGCCAGATCAAATCATCGGTTGAGAGTATATTTTCCCGAACCATTCTGCGTGACCAATCATTCTTGCGGTTTCTTCTTGGTCTGGAAAGAGGGTGGGGGCCAGATATTATGGTGTTCGTCATTTTTTATAATCCGCTCATAAATTTTTTGAATAATTATATTTAAAGCTTACTCTAAATTATTATTACTTTACTTAAAAAATATGTTTTTTAAGGATAAAATAAGAATTTTTAGCTTAATTAAGACCTTATTAGGAGTTGCATACTACAATTTAACCAGAAAAAACAAAGCATAATTATATACAGGAATATGTGAAATGTCAGCATTAGGTCATAGTAGTAATTTAATCGGTGGACATGAAACACCAGAGGCAAGGTCAAAATTAAATTTTCTTGAATGCTTACGTTTGATTGAAAGGCTTCATAGACGAATGTTGGATATCGTAAAAGATAAGCTTGATAGCGTCGGCATGAATGATGTCAACAGCGTTCAAGCCTTATTACTTTATAATATTGGTAATAATGAAATGACAGCAGGCGATCTTCGTAACCGTGGTTATTATTTAGGATCCAACGTATCTTACAACCTAAAAAAATTGGTGGAACAGGGATATATTAATCAGGAGCGGGCAGAACATGATAAGCGTGCGCTCAGAATTTGGCTCAGTGATAAGGGCAAGGAGGTCTGTGATCTTGTTGGGGAATTATTTGATGCAAATCTTCAGGTTATTAAGAAAAAGAATGTTTTCGAAGATGAAAACATCTCTGAACTCCGTAATGCTTTGCGTAAATTAGAAAATTTCTGGACCGAACAATTACGATTTATGTCTTTTTAGAAATTAAATAAATCCTTTGACATGTATCAAGTTAATGTTCTTTTCCGTAAGTATATTATATTCATAAAACAAAAAAAATATTAGGCAGTGGACTTATATTGATGGGTTATTTATGTATTTAATATTGTGTTTTAATCAGTTTATATGATAAAGCCATGTTAATATATTAGTAGCTTTTTATTGTTCGATTTTTGTTACGAGTGCTATAAATATAAATATAAATGTTAAATATAATATTAAATAAGGTCTTGCGATGAATTATGATCGTTTATTTTCTGATGCTTTGAAAACAGTTAAAGATGAGGGACGTTATCGTATATTTACAGATATAGTGCGTCAAAGAGGCAATTTCCCAGAGGCCGTATGGCATACCGAGAAAGGTGAAAAAAATATTACTGTCTGGTGTAGTAATGATTACCTTGGTATGGGACAAAATTCAAAAGTCATAGATGCCATGAAAAATACACTGAATAAAAGCGGGGCTGGTGCTGGCGGTACACGCAACATCAGTGGCACTAATCATGTTCATGTGCTTTTGGAACAGGAATTGGCTGACTTGCACCAAAAAGAAGCTGGATTGTTGTTTACATCAGGTTATATTTCTAATGAGGCTACACTGAGTACTTTAGCTAAATTATTACCAGACTGTGTTATATTTTCTGATTCACTTAATCATGCATCAATGATTGCAGGCATTCGTAATAGCGGCTGTAAAAAACATATTTTCCGTCACAATGATGTTGAACATCTGGAAAGTCTTTTAAAGGCTACTGACCCTAAATTACCAAAAATAATTGCTTTTGAATCTGTATATTCTATGGATGGTGATTTTGCGCCAATCAAAGAATTCTGTGATTTGGCCGATAAATATAATGCCTTAACCTATCTTGATGAGGTGCATGCCGTTGGCATGTATGGCCCAAGAGGCGGCGGTGTTGCTGAACAGGAACTCCTCATGGATCGCATCACTATCATTGAGGGAACACTTGGTAAAGCCTTTGGACTTATGGGCGGATATATAACGTCCACCCATGATATTGTTGATGCTATTCGTTGTTTTGCACCGGGCTTTATTTTTACCACATCATTGTCGCCTGTTATTGCTGCGGGCGCTTTGGCAAGTGTACGTCATCTCAAAGAAAGCCAGAATGAGCGTAAAATGCATCAGGAAAGAGCGGCAACATTAAAGAAAAAAATGTTGGAGGCCGATTTGCCTGTTATGCCTTCACTCAGCCATATTGTTCCTGTTTTGGTGGGCAATCCCGTTGTTTGCAAACAAGCGTCTGATATTTTGTTGAATGAATTTAATATTTATGTTCAACCCATTAATTATCCTACTGTACCAAGGGGAACTGAAAGGCTTCGTTTTACACCAAGTCCTCTGCACACGGATGAGATGATTGATCATTTGGTGGATTCATTAAAATCCGTATGGGCAAGACTTGATGTTAAAAGATTTTTGAAAGCTGCCTAAAAATATATAAGAAATACATGGAAAACACATTCTAATCTGAAAGCTTAAGAATGGGTAGTAAGACTGGTGACTATCTTATTGAATTCATTCAAAATGGTGCCTATATGAAGGTATCAGTCATTGATCCCGTCTCTGGTCGGGAAGTCTCCATTGTAGGTCCTGCTGCGGCACCTCGAGAGCATTTGATACGAGTAGCTGTCAAAAAAATGGAATATGTTCTTACCAAAGAAAAAACCTGAATTTTCCTTTTCTGCTTTTCAATATTATTTTTCTCTATATATATGTAAAAGTTATGTTTTTGCCATAGATATGGTAGAAGAATTGATAACCTTGTGATATTAAATGGCCGCAAGCTAAAATATTATTATAGGTGACGCAAACAGTTGGTAAGGTATGGACAATGTCTAAAGAAATCATTGTAATAGCAAGTGATCATGGGGGGTTTGAACTTAAAGTCCTTTTAAAATCCTATCTGACCAACAATGGTTTTGCGGTACTTGACCTAGGATGCGACAGTACTGAGTCGGTGGATTATCCAGATTTTGCTGACGCTGTTGCCCTTGCCATAAAAGAAGGACGTGCTAAACGAGGTATTCTTGTTTGTGGATCTGGCATCGGAATAAGTATAGCCGCAAATAGACATCAACATATTCGTGCCGCTCTCATTCACGACAGACTATCAGCAGAACTTAGCCGTCAACATAATGATGCCAATGTTATTGTTATGGGCGGACGTCTTATTGGCGTCGATGTTGCTAAGGATTGCCTTAGAGCTTTTTTGAGTACTAATTTTGAGGGGGGAAGACATCAACGTCGCATAGATAAGATGTCGTGATTTTTGATAAGTTAATAAATAGAATTTAGGATTTTTTTAATATGGTTTCTTCTACAAATATGAATAATTTTTTTAATGCAGAACTCAAGCAAAGCGATCCAGAATTATATGGTAGCATAACACTGGAATTAGAACGTCAGCAGGAACATATAGAACTTATTGCCTCGGAAAATATTGTCAGCCGTGCCGTATTAGAGGCACAAGGTTCTATTATGACCAATAAATACGCCGAGGGTTACCCTGGACGCCGTTATTATGGGGGGTGTGAATTTGTTGATATTGCAGAAAATCTTGCCATTGAGAGAGCTAAGAAATTATTTAATGCCGCCTATGTTAATGTGCAACCCCATTCAGGCGCACAGGCTAATGGTGCGGTTAATCTTGCCTTATTACAACCTGGTGATACGATTCTTGGTATGTCGCTGGCGGCGGGTGGACATTTGACCCACGGCGCTCCACCTGCGCAATCTGGAAAATGGTTTAATGCCGTACAATATGGTGTGAGCAGAACAGATGCCATGGTGGATTTTGATGAGGTGGAAAGACTGGCAAGAAAACATAACCCTAAAATTATTATTGCAGGTGGTTCTGCTTATCCTCGCTTTATTGATTTTAAGCGTTTCCGCCAAATTGCCGATGAGGTTGGTGCCTATTTCTGGGTTGATATGGCTCATTTTGCAGGACTTGTGGCTGGTGGCGTTCATCCAAATCCATTGGAGCACGCCCATGTGGTCACCACAACAACTCATAAAACTTTGCGTGGCCCAAGAGGTGGTATGATCCTGACCAATGATGAGGCAATAAGCAAAAAAATTAATTCAGCGGTATTTCCCGGTTTGCAAGGTGGCCCCTTGATGCATGTGATCGCCGCAAAGGCTGTTGCTTTTGGGGAAGCACTTAGACCTGAATTCAAAAACTATGCGGCAAGAGTAGTTGAAAATGCACAGGCGCTTGCCGCCCGTCTTGTAAAGGGCGGATGTGATATTGTTTCAGGCGGTACAGATACCCATTTGATGCTTGTGGATCTTCGCCCACTAGGACTAACGGGGCGTGATGCTGATAATTCTTTGGGTCGGGCGAATATTACCTGTAACAAGAATGGCATTCCCTTTGACCCTGAAAAACCTATGGTGACATCTGGTATTCGTCTTGGAACGCCGGCTGGGACAACACGCGGGTTTGGTGTGAAGGAATTTGAACAAGTTGGTGATATGATCATTGAAATTCTTATTGGTCTGAAAAATAATCCAAATGATAACAGCGTTACTGAAGATATCGTTCGGAAGAAAGTTATTGCCTTATGTAAGAATTTTCCAATTTATTGACTTTGATTAAAGGAAATACCCAATGCGATGCCCATTTTGCGGAAATGATGAAACGCAAGTTAAGGACAGCCGCTCCACTGAAGATAATGCGGCTATCAGACGCAGACGGTCTTGTAGCGGTTGTGGGGCAAGATTTACGACTTTTGAACGTGTCCAAATTCGTGAATTAATTGTTGCGAAGAAAAGCGGTAGAAAAGTTGCTTTTGAGCGAGAGAAGCTTGAGCGTTCCATAAAACTTGCCCTGCGCAAACGCCCTATAGATGAAGATAGAATTGAATTATTAATCAACGGTATTGTGCGGCAATTAGAAAGTCTTGGGGAGTCGGAAGTTAAAACCGAGCAAATTGGCCGATTAATTATGAAAGGCTTGGAAAATCTGGATAGCGTGGCTTATGTGCGGTATGCTTCGGTCTATAAGGATTTTAGAGAAGCCAAAGATTTTGAAAAATTTGTTGAACAGATTGCAGACCCCATAGAATAAGTCAGGATAATGTCTTGAAAACCGATAGCCACTATATGAGTATTGCCCTTGGGCTTTCCCGCCGTGGCCTTGGTCAAAGCTCGCCGAATCCTTCTGTTGGTTGCGTTATTCTGAATAAAAAATCTCAAATTGTGGGACGAGGATATACGGGCAGGGGTGGACGACCTCATGCTGAGACTATGGCCTTATTGCAGGCAGGATATGAGGCAGAGGGTGGCACGGCTTATGTTACACTGGAACCCTGTGCCCATTATGGACAAACGCCCCCCTGTGCGGAGACCTTAATAAAAGCTAAAATTTCACGGGTTGTAGTGGCCACAGGTGACCCGGATGAACGGGTTTCTGGCAAGGGTATTGCCATATTAAAAGCTGCTGGAATTGATGTGAGTATTGGCATTTGTCAAGATCAGGCTGATGATATTAATAAAGGATTTTTTACGCTTTGCACATATAAACGTCCTATGGTCACCATGAAACTTGCTACATCTCTGGACGGCAAAATTGCGACCGTAACGGGACAGAGCAAATGGATTACGGGTGCAGAGTCCCGCAATCGGGGTCATTTGCTCAGAGCAAATCATGATGCAATTCTTGTAGGTATCGGAACGGTGATAGCGGACAATCCCTCCCTTGATTGTAGGCTATCTGGACTTCAATCTTATTCTCCCATCCGTATTATATTAGACAGCAGCTTAAAAATTTCTATTGATAGCAATGTGGTTCAAACAGCAAAAGAAATTCCTACATGGGTGATAACGACTGTTGCGCATGATCAAAAATGGGAAATTCTGGAAAATTTTGGGGTAAAGGTTATAGGCTGTGTTGCCGATGAAAATAAACAGATTCATTTGGCCGAGATGCTAAAACTACTAGGAACAAATGGCATCACACGGCTATTATGTGAAGGCGGTGCACAAGTTAATGCTTCCCTGATTAAGGCAAGTCTGGTAGACCGATTATATTGGTTCCGTTCAACCAAAATTATTGGTGGGGATGGCCTTTCAGCTATTCCCTCAATAGGGTTAAATATGTTAGAAGAAATGCCGCATTTCCATGTGCTAAGATCCGGCCAAACGGGAAATGATATATGGCAAGAATTTAAAATAGGGCATTAAAATGTTTACCGGAATTATTACAGATATAGGTTCAGTAAAGAGCATTTCCAACAAAGGGGATACCCACATCAAGCTCAATACTGCCTTTGAAACAGGGACAATAGATATAGGGGCCTCCATTGCCTGTTCTGGTGTCTGTTTAACGGTGGTTGATAAAGGGGATGACTGGTTTGCCGTTGATGCCTCGGCAGAGACCTTAGCCTGCACTAATATTGGTGACTGGACTGTTGGGATGGGCGTTAATTTAGAAAGAGCCTTGAAGATCGGGGATGAGTTGGGCGGCCATATTGTCACAGGTCATGTGGACGGCGTTGGAAAAGTTTTATCCATTACCTCCGAAGGTGATAGCAAGAGATTTCAATTCTCTGTTCCTCGTGATCTGGCAAAATATATCGCGGAAAAGGGGTCTGCGACCGTTAATGGTGTTTCATTGACTATAAATGAGGTCATTGATGATAAAGATCAGACCAGTTTTGGTGTTAATATTATCCCCCATACCCAAGAGAAAACCACTTTTTCTAAGCTTAAAATTGGAGATAGAGTTAATCTCGAAATTGATATTTTGGCCCGATATGTTGCCAGAATGAATAAATTTAATTAAGAAGAATTATATTATGCCGCAAAACTTCCTATCTCCCATAGAAGATGTCTTAGAAGATGCTAGAAATGGACGAATGTTTATTTTGGTCGATGATGAGGATCGGGAAAATGAAGGTGATCTTATTATTCCTGCCCAAATGGCAACGCCAGAGGCCGTAAACTTTATGGCCAAAAATGGTCGTGGTCTTATTTGTCTTACCCTTGACAAAAAAAGAGCCGATGATCTTGGTCTTCCTCCTATGAGTGCCAATAACAGAGCCCGAAATAATACGGCCTTTACGGTGTCTATTGAGGCAAAAGATGGCATTACAACAGGCATTTCAGCCGCAGATAGAGCCCATACCATTGCGGTTGCTATAAATCATGATAAGGGAGCCGATGATATTGTATCACCGGGGCACGTATTTCCCATCGTCGCCCAAGAAGGTGGCGTTTTGGTACGTGCAGGGCATACGGAGGCGGCTGTTGATATAGCCCGTCTTGCAGGACTTACACCAGCGGGAGTTATCTGCGAAATTATGAATGATGATGGTTCAATGGCACGGTTACCAGACCTTGTTATATTTGCCAAAAAACATAACCTTAAATTAGCCACCATTGCCGACCTAATTGCTTACAGGCGCAAAGTTGATAATCTTGTGGGCTGCATTGAGGAAACGACCATTGATTCAGAATATGGTGGAGAATTTAAACTCCGCATTTATGAGGTAAAAGATAACAATACTCAGCATTTTGTCCTCGTCAAAGGTCATCCCAAAAAGGGAGAGCCTGTTCTCGTGCGGATGCATCCCTTTAATATGTTTGATGATTTGCTCAGCGTAAAAGGAGATCGTCGAAGCCAATTCCATCGTGCAATGGTAGAAATTGGTAAAGAAAAATGTGGTGTTCTCGTCTATTTAAGAGAAACCTCAAAAACCATACTTTCAGACAGCATCGCGCGCAAAACAGGCAAGAAAAATCTTTCCAAAGAAACTTTCCTAAGAAATTACGGCATTGGAGCACAGATTTTGGTGGATTTAGGCGTTACGGATCTCATTCTGCTCTCTGATACGGAACAACATGTTGTGGGTATAGAGGGCTATGGACTGAATATTGTCGAACAGCGTAAATTCGATCATTCCATAAAAATTGGTGTAAAAAAATAACCTTAACGCATTAAAAATTAAGAGAATATATATGTCCAAACCAAAGCATCTATTGATTGTTTCTTCTCCTTATTACGAGGATATTACGAATGAGCTTCTGAAGGGTGCCGTTGCGGCATTAGATAAAGCGGGTGCAACTTATGATAAGATTGACGTACCAGGTGCTTTTGAAATTCCTGCGGCCATTCGCTTTGCCGCGGATGCAACTGAACAAGGACGTGTTTCATACGATGGTTATATCGCCCTTGGTTGTGTTATTCGTGGGGAAACAAGCCATTATGATTATGTTTGTGAAGAAAGCGCACGCGGACTTCAGCAATTAGCATTCAAAGATAGACTTGCTATTGGCTATGGTATATTGACCGTGGAGAATGATGATCAGGCATGGGCCAGAGCCTCTGTGGATGGAGGCAACAAGGGTGGCTATGTGGCTGATACGGCTCTTAGAATGATAGAGCTTAAACAAAAATACGGACTTATTTCATGATGAATGAAAAAAATACAACACCGCTTTCAAATCAGGGTGGTGCCAGAAGTGCCTCAAGACTTGGAGCCGTGCAAGCCTTGTATCAAATGGAAATAAATGATGAATTGGCCCGCAATATTATTATTGAATTTATAGATCATCGTCTTGGCAAAATAATTGAAGATGACCATTATGCGGACGCAGATAAAGATTTCTTTTCTGATGTTGTTATGGGTGTTGAAGAACGCATGCAGGATATTGATGCGCTTGTGGCGGAGTCGTTGTCGGAAAATTGGACATTGGATCGGATTGAGCCTGTGGCAAGGGGGATATTACGGGCAGGTGTTTATGAATTGATGGCAAGACCAGATGTGCCAACGTCCGTTATTATTAATGAATATGTTGATGTGGCCAAGGCATTTTTTGATGACAGCAAACCCGGTTTTATCAATGGTGTCTTGGATAAGATTTCCAAAAATATTCGTGCGTAAGTACAATTTTTAGGAGCTGCAAACTGACCTCAGGCGAATTTGATATTATTTCAAAATATTTTGCACCCTTAGCAAATAAAAATGCACCCGCATACGGTCTGACCGATGATGCGGCTGTATATTCTCCCCCCAAGGGCATGGACCTTATATTTACCAAGGATGCCCTCGTGGCGGATGTTCATTTTTTTTCATCTGATCCTGCAGATAGAATTGCTCAAAAAGCAATGCGAGTAAATCTTTCTGATCTTGCAGCAATGGGGGCTACACCTGCGGGCTATCTTGTTGCCCTTGCCATACCAAGAGACATGAAAAATATTGATGAATGGGTTGCGGGTTTTGCCTCTGGTCTGAAGATGGATCAAGATATTTTTGGATGGTCGCTTTTTGGGGGTGATACAGTATCAACAACGGGACCACTGACCATTTCCATAACCGCCATTGGTCTTGTAAAATCAGAGCAGGCGTTAAGACGATTCGGTGCAGAACTTGGGGACGATATCTATGTGTCAGGAAATTTGGGTGACAGTGCGCTCGGGCTAAAATCTCTTACAGATAAAATTTCACCAAGCAATAACATCTTGATTGATCGCTATTATTTGCCTATTCCCCGCATTAAACTTGGCCAGAATTTATGGGGCATTGCCTCATCTGTGATGGATATTTCAGATGGATTGCTGGGTGATATTGGGCATATAGCGGCTTTGTCTGGGCTTGGAGCGGAAATAAAGGATGAATTAATTCCTAAATCCGAGGCGGCTGGTAAGTTTTTGGAAAGATTTCCACAGTATAAAAATCTTATATGGCAGGGTGGAGATGATTATGAATTGCTTTTTACAGCACCCTCCAGCAAGAAAAATGATATTCAAAGATTGTCTAGAAAATTAGCACTACCTTTAACCAAAATTGGCCATATGACGGACGATAAAACCATTGTCATACAAGATAAAAACGGCATGAATATTATTGGCAATGCCCAAGGCTTTCGTCATTTTTAAAGGGCTTTCGTCAATTTTAATGTAACACAAGGGATTTAAATGGCAACGCAAGAAGATACAACGGTTTTGGAAAAACCAAAATCGGGTGGAAAAAAGCTTTTAATTATTGGACTGTTGGTTGGATTACTTATTGGCGGTGGCGGTGGTGTTGGAGCCTTTATGATGATGAAAAAATCAGAAAACCATGAAACTGTACATGTCGAAGAACCCATAAAAGAAGAACCCAAAACCAATCCACAATTTGTTAAAGTGGAACGGCTAACAATTCCTATTACCCATAACAACAGAGTGCTTGGTAATATCACAGCCGATTTTTCTATGGAAGTGGACGGTGATGAGAATAAAATGATTGTAATCCGTAATTTGCCTGAAATAAGGGATAATATGCTCCGTCATTTCAGCGTAACAGCAGTTGGTAAAGATAATCATCCAAAAAGTATAGATTATGACAAGCTCAAACAGACCTTACTAGATATCAGTAATGATGTGCTTCACGAACCCATTGTTCTAAAAGTTATGGTTGTTCAAATCAGACAATTTTAAAGGTTAATTACCCGGTTGAACATTAGATGGACCACCAGCCCCAAATCGGCCGATATTGCCAAATAGCTCTTGAATGAAGCTTAGTTCGCGACCATGTGTCTTTGTGGTTTTTCCTTCAGGGTCAACATTATTAAGATCATCCAGTGTATAATTATCAATGGCTGTAACATAACCTTCAGCATCAAAACGAACCGCAACAATTTTTAATTCTGTAATGGTTTCCTTGAAAAAAGCCAGATTTTCTGATTTTTTGGAATAATAATACCAGCTATCATTATCAAATGTTGCAACGGACGATGGACTTCCCAACATTTCTTTAACAGAATCATGGGTGTCAACCTGTGGTCTGATGGAACTGATGACTTCTTCATCGGCCATATATCCCCTTACAAATTTCCGAGATGTACAGCCTGTGAGGACTAAAGCTGCTATGGATACTATAATAATGGCTTTTATCGAATTTTTCATAGAAATTATTTATGCTCGTCTTTACAAAATATGGTTGCTTTTTATTGCAGTTTATCTGGCATCATGATACCAGACTTAAGATACAGCACAAGATGGCATCAGTTATTACGCTAGTCAATATCTATAACAGGAATATGGTTTTTATATGTTTTTTTTTAGTCAAAATAAAAAAATTAAAAATATAGCTTATCTTTTATTTACAAAAATAGTTGATCAAGCACGCAAGCCATTTTTTTATACAGATTGGATGGTCTCAGACAATGTTGATGGTCGTTTTGACCTTATTATCCTTCATTTATCCCTTCTGATTAATAGACTAGAAGCCCATGATAAAGATAAGAAAATTGCATTACTCATCAGATATATTCAAGAGGCACTTTTTGATAATATGGATATGTCATTAAGAGAAATGGGGGTGGGTGATATGAGTGTTGGTAAGAAAGTTAAAGCAATGGCAGAGGCTTTTTATGGACGAAAAATGAGCTATACAAAAGCCTTTTTAAGTGAAGATAAAAATTTTGCGTTAAATATAAAACCAATTCTTGTGCGAAATATATACCGAGAAAACACTCCAGATGATATTATTTTAAATCAGTTTGCAGCCTATATTAAGGATCAGGCGAAATATTTAGAAAGTCAGTCAGAGAATGACATCATGACGGCAGAAATTTTTTTTAAAGAGATGTTATAAATGCCTAAAAATATAGAGAAATCTGAGAGTATTGAGAGTAGTACTAGCAATAATACCACAACAGAAATCACAGGAATCACAGGAATCAATGTAGAATTTTCTCGTATTGTTGATGTTTTACATGTGGGCAGTAAAGGAAAATATTATCATTATCAAACAACAGGTGAAGAAAATAAATCACTAGCAGAACGCTATAATATTGTTGCCGTAAAGGCATTATCCGCAGAATGTAACCTGATCCCCATAAAAAAGGGAAAATATAATTTAGCTGTGACATTTAATGCGGAAATTATACAATCTTGTGTTATTTCATTAGAACTGGTTGAAGAAAATATTGCGGGTAATTTTACCGCCATTCTCATTCAAGAGCCGAATAAAACCCGCCGTGAAAACAGTGAAATAGATTTTGACCACGATGAAGATGATATTGAATATCTGTCCTCTAATCTTATTGATATAGGAGAATTGATCGCCCAAAATTTATCCTTGGAAATTAATCCCTACCCTAGAAAGCCGGATGCCACAGGAAAAGAACTTGGGAAAGAAATTTTGACCGAGGATGAGGTGATGATTAAATCAGAAAAGCAAAACCCCTTTCATGTTTTAAAAAGTTTAAAACATAAGACTTGAAGATAACGATTTATTCAGTATTGTCGTGAATATTATTGAATTTATTATATTATGCCTTAAAACAGCTACTCTATAAGCTTTAAATCAGAATGTTGAACGACATTGACGTGTAAAAATATAATTTCTTTGGATGCTATGGGCGGTGATTATTCGCCTCAAATCGTAATAGAGGGGGCAAGCATCGCTCGTGAACGGTTACCAGATGTCAAATTTTTGATATTCGGTGATGAAACGCTTATTGCACCTTTGGTAACAAAATATCCGCTTCTCAAAGAATCCTGCGAAATTCATCATACAGATAAAGTCGTTTCAGCAGAAGAAAAGCCAGGCCAAGCTCTGCGACGTGGGCGAGATTCCAGCATGGGACTTGCTATTCAGGCTGTAAAAGACGGCAAAGCGCGTTCTGCGGTTTCTGCGGGCAATACAGGGGCATTGATGGCGATGTCTAAATTTATGCTTAAAACGATGCCAGGTATAGACAGACCAGCTCTGGCTTCTTTGTTGCCCACATCACGTGGCGAAAGCATTATGCTTGATCTTGGGGCGAATGTGGAATGCAATGAAAATAACTTGGTTCAATTTGCTATAATGGGTGCGGTCTTTGCACGCACAGTTTTAGGACTGTCTAATCCTACGGTGGCCTTACTTAATGTTGGGGTAGAGGAATTAAAGGGTAATGAAGTCATTAAAAATGCAGATCGCATGCTTAGAGATGCCTCTTTACCAATGAATTATGTTGGCTTTACAGAAGGTCACGGTCTGGCTAATGGTGATGTCGATGTGGTGGTAACGGATGGTTTTTCAGGAAATATTGCTCTTAAAACGGCTGAAGGAACAGCCCGTATGGTTGCGGGCATGTTAAAGGCAGCACTTGAAAGTTCGTTAATGTCAAAAATTGGTTATTTGTTTGCGAAATCGGCCTTGCTTGGTCTTAAGAATCATTTAGATCCAAATAACCATAATGGTGCCGTATTTATGGGATTGAATGGGCTGGTTATTAAAAGTCATGGCAGTGCATCCGCATCTGGTTTTGCAAGTGCAATTTGTGTGGCAGCGGATATGGCCTCTAATGATCTCGCTGGAAAAATTGCCATTGACCTTAAATGTTTTGAAAACAATAGTGATGTTGACATCGAGGATAAAGTTATATGACCACATTTCGTTCTATTGTTTCTGGCTGTGGTTCATATCTACCTGAGAAAATAATAACCAATAAAAAAATGGAAGAATTGGTTGATACGACCGATGAGTGGATCATCGAACGTACAGGCATTATTCAGCGTCATATTGCCGCAGATAACGAATTAACATCCGATTTAGCCATAAAGGCAGCCGAAAGAGCCTTAAAGGATGCCTCGCTAACCGCTGATGATATTGATCTTATTATTCTTGCAACCTCTACACCTGATCAAACATTTCCTGCTACGGCAACCCGTGTTCAGGCGGCACTTGGCATGACAAAGGGGGCGGCCTTTGATGTACAGGCTGTATGTTCAGGTTTTATATATGCCCTTGCAACGGCGGATAATTTTGTACGGGCAGGACAGGCAAAGCATGTCTTGGTTATTGGAGCAGAAACATTTTCTCGCATATTAGATTGGGAAGATCGCACAACATGCGTTTTGTTTGGAGATGGTGCTGGTGCTGTTGTCCTTAGCGCCCATGAATGTGAAGGCACAAACAAGGATCAGGGAATATTGTCTTCTCATCTTCATTCCGATGGAAGATATAATGATCTTCTTTATGTTGATGGTGGTGTATCATCCACAAAATCAACAGGATTTATCCGCATGAAAGGGAAAGAAGTTTTTCGCCATGCGGTTGTTAATTTGGCCGATGTCGTGGAAGAGGCTTTGAGCTTTAATCAAATGAATGTAGAAGACATTGATATGGTCATCCCGCATCAGGCCAATAAACGTATATTGGATGCGACAATCCGTAAGCTTAAGATTGACCCCTCAAAGGTGGCTGTCACCGTTCAAAAGCATGCCAATACATCAGCAGCCTCTATTCCTCTTGCCTTGGATGAAATGGTCAAAGAAAACCGAATCGCTCGAGGTGATATTGTTCTACTTGAAGCTATGGGCGGGGGATTTACGTGGGGTTCTTGCCTAATCCGCTGGTAAAATAAACCTTTTTTAAATTATATAAGCTTATTTTCGGTAAAAAACATATTACCCAGTCTGTTAAGAATGAAGGACATCCCTTTGATATTGACGGGAAAACTACTGTGAAGTAGACTGAAGACACATCAGAGGATAAATATTATGAGTGAAAAAACTGTTACAAGGGCCGATTTAAGCGAGGCCGTTTACCAAGAAGTAGGATTATCCAGAAGCGAGTCTGCGGATTTGGTGGAATCTATTTTGAATGAGATTTCTAAAAAACTCGTTGAAGGGGTGAATGTTAAAATTTCTTCCTTTGGAAGCTTTATTGTTCGATCAAAAGATGGACGCATAGGGCGCAATCCTAAAACAGGGGAAGAAGTGCCTATTGAACCCCGCAAAGTTCTTGTTTTTAGACCTTCACAGGTTTTAAAACAACAGGTAAGCAACAGAAGCAAGGCTTAAATATTTTTTTATAATCAATTTAAGAAAATCTCAGTTTGTACCATACAGACGAAGTAGATTTTCCAAGAGTGATTGTGTTGTTTCGTTCATTTGAGACTTTTTTCGTAAAGATATGATGAATATTATATGACATCCAATGTTGAAAAATCACAAAAAGCCTTTCGCACCATTAGCGAGGTTGCAAATTCAATGGGTGTCCCACAACATGTTTTGCGTTTTTGGGAAAGTAAATTCAGTCAAATAAATCCCATGAAAAGGGGTGGCGGGCGACGTTATTACCGCCCCGAAGATGTACAAATCATTGAAGTAATCCGAAAATTACTCCATGAAGATGGTTATACCATCAAAGGGGCGCAAAAATATTTGAAGGAATTTGGTGTTGATCATGTGTTAAAGGATAATGATACCCATAGCCCTGATCAATATGAAGCTCAGATATTAAAGGTAACGGCACCCTTAAAATCCTCACATCTTGATGGTAATATCCAATCTATAGAGGATCTGAGAAAAATTCGAGACAGACTTGTCATAGTCAAAAAGAATTTAAAAAATATATAATCGCCAAATTTAAACAGTGAGTTCACACCAGATTGGTGTGTGATCAGAGGCTTTTTCTTTGCCTCTTGGCACCCTGTCAATGTCACATTTCACCAGTTTATCAGCCGCTTGCGGTGATAATAAAAGATGGTCAATCCGTAAACCATTATCTTTTGGCCATGCCCCTGCCTGATAATCCCAATAGGTATAGTTATGACCTGACGGGTAATAATGTCTAAGAGCATCAACCAAACCAAGGTTTAGAAGGCTAAAATAACGATCCCTTGTTTCAGGCTGGGTGAGGGCATCGCCAGACATTCTGATGGGGTCATAGCAATCCTCATTCTTTGGGCAGCAATTATAATCACCTCCAAGAATGAATAATTCTTCCTGCTTTAACAATGTTTTTGTGCGATGAATTAATCTATCCATCCATTGGAGTTTGTAATCAAATTTTGGACCTGGACATGGGTTTCCATTGGGAAGATATAATCCACCAACACGAACAGTATTGACCGTTGCTTCAATATAGCGAGCTTGTTCGTCGGATGGGTCACCAGGCAATCCAATCATCACATCCTCTATGGGATATTTAGATAAAATCGCAACGCCATTATAGGTTTTTTGGCCGTGAACAGCAATATTAAAGCCGAGATCTTCTATTTCCATAAAAGGAAAATTTTCATCGGTACATTTCAGTTCTTGTAACATCACAACATCTGGAGAAAAGCTTTTTAGCCAATCAACCACCCTTGGAAGCCGTGCTTTGATTGAATTAACGTTCCAAGACACAATCTTCATAAGAATGACCTTTAATATTTAAACGGCGAATGATGAACCACAGCCGCAGGATGCGGTCGCATTGGGGTTTTTGACCACAAACATGGAACCTGCTAATTCTTCAACAAAATCCACTTCTGATCCTGTTAAGTAAAGCAACGACAGACCATCAACAAGTAAGGTTGCCCCGTCTCTTTTGATAACAAGATCATCTTCTTTTTGATCCTTAACAAGGTTAAAGTCATATTGAAAGCCAGAACAGCCGCCACCATTAACCGATACTCGAAATTTAAGATTTGGGTCATTTTCTTTCGTGCAAAGAGCCGCTATGCGCTTTGCTGCACTCTGTGATAAGGTTACTGGTGATGCCATTTCGGTCATAATATTGTTTACCTTTAAATTATATACCCTGAATTTTTATTTATATATTACACAATATATGTAGGTACTATATAAATATTGTCAATGAATCGATCAATAAGGAATAAATACTTCATGGTTTCAGCCTTTAAAATATTTGAACCTTGCCCCGTATATGCTCCCTATGCCTGCCTTACGGAAAAAAGCAGAGGGCGACTTTATCCAGAAAGTGAAACAAAAACCCGTTCTCCTTTTCAAAGAGATAGAGACCGTATAATTCATTCCGGAGCTTTTCGTCGTTTAATCCACAAAACACAGGTTTTTGTCTATCATGAAGGTGATTATTACCGCACCCGTCTCACCCATTCTATTGAGGTTGCTCAAATTGCCCGAAGCATTTCAACGGTACTTGGGCTTAATTGTGATATTGCGGAATCTCTAGCACTTGTTCATGATTTTGGTCATACCCCCTTTGGCCATGCGGGCGAAGAGGCGATGCGCGACGTCATGGCGCCTTTTAATGGGTTTGATCATAATGCACAGTCCTTGCGTGTGGTCACAAAACTGGAACAGCGTTATGCAGGTTTTAATGGATTAAATCTCACATGGGAAACCCTAGAGGGACTTGCCAAACATAATGGCCCCTTATGCAAAAAGGGACAATTTGCTGATTTAAATATTAATTTGCGAAGCTATAATGATCTTCATGATCTGGAACTTCACACATTTTCCAGTGCAGAAGCACAAGTGGCAGCCGTGTCTGATGATATTGCCTATAATAATCATGATATAGCAGATGGGATCAGAGCTGGTATCTTAACCATGGAACAGTTGGAGAAACTGCCTCTATTAAATGATATTATTAAAGATGTCAGAAAGACTTATGATGCCTTGGAAAGTGGACGAGAAATTCATGAGGTTGTCCGTCGCCTCATTAATATTATGGTCAATGATATATTGATGGAAAGCAAAAAACGGATATTAGCCCTTAAGCCAGAGACTGTTGATGATATTCGGGCGGCCGATCGCAGCGTGATTGCATTTTCGGATGAGATGAAAGAATTCGATAAAAGATTGAAATCTTTCCTGATGCAGAATATGTATCGTCATTACAAAGTAAACCGCATGTCAAGTAAAGCAAAAAGAGTGATAACAGATATGTTTGAGCTTTTTCAAAATGAACCTGAATGTCTTCCCACGGAATGGCAAAGTCCAGAAATTATGGAAGATAAACAGAAAAGAGCAAGACATGTTGCAGACTTTATCGCAGGTATGACAGACCGATATGCCATACTAGAACATAAAAGATTATTTGATACATCGTTGTTTGAATTATGAATATATTTAATACTTATTATAAGATTTTAGAGACCATCATTGCTAATCTTGGCGAGCGAGACCAACTACCAAAAGGGCTTGACCTTAAAAATGTCACCATTGAGCCCCCAAGGGATAATACCCATGGAGATATCTCGACCAATATTGCTATGGTTTTGACCAAACAGGCTCGTCTGAAACCGCGGGATATAGCCGAAATGGTGGCGACAGAGATTAGGTCAATGACTGATGTAAAAAAGGTCGATGTGGCAGGACCTGGGTTCATTAATATCACATTACAGCAGAATATCATCCAGTCCGAAGTTTCCAAAATTTTAAAATCAGGGAAAAATTATGGGCGGTCTGATATTGGTCAAAATAGTAAAGTTAACATTGAATATGTTTCGGTTAATCCCACAGGTCCTCTTCATGTGGGGCATTGCAGGGGGGCTATATTTGGGGATGCTTTGGCGTCATTGCTTTCTTTCTGTGGCTATGATGTGACCCGTGAATATTATATCAATGATGCAGGTGGTCAGATTGATACGCTGGCCCGTTCCGCATATTTGCGTTACAAGGAGGCCTTGGGCGAAGATATTGGCGAAATTTCCGAAGGGCTTTATCCTGGTGACTATTTAATTCCAGTAGGTCAAAATCTCGCCAAAAAATATGGTGATCGTTGGCTTAATGCCGATGAAAGCGAATGGATTGAGAGCATTAGACCCTTTGCCACTGATGCCATGATGGATATGATAAGAGAAGACCTGTCGACATTATCTATTAAACATGATGTATTTTTCTCTGAACTTACCCTTCATCATAATGGACAAATTGAGGCGACGTTAAATAAACTTGATGCCAAGGGTCTTATTTATACAGGTGTATTAGAAGCGCCAAAAGGCACAAAAGCAGATGATTGGGAAAGCCGTCCCCAGACACTGTTCAAATCTACTGATTTTGGAGATGATGTGGATCGTGCCTTTAAGAAATCCGATGGCAGTTGGACTTATTTTGCTGCTGACGTTGCCTATCATTATGACAAGATAGGGAGGGGTTTTACCGATCTTATTGATGTATGGGGTGCCGATCACGGCGGTTATGTTAAGCGCATTGAATCGGTGGTAAAGGCCTTATCAGACGGAGAAGTCAATATTGATATAAAACTTTGTCAAATGGTCAAATTGCTTCGGGACGGTGCGCCTGTGATCATGTCAAAAAGATCCGGAAGCTTTATCACTATGCGGGATATCGTGGAAGAGGTGGGCAAGGATGTGGTGCGTTTTATTATGTTAACCCGCAAGAATGATGCCTCCCTTGATTTTGATTTTGCGCGTGTGACCGAACAGTCAAAAGATAATCCTGTTTTTTATGTACAATATGCTCATGCCCGTGTTTTTTCGGTATTACGCAAGGCTCAAAATACGTTTCCAGATATTGATATATCCTTATCATCTCTTGCAAATGCCGATATGAGTTACTTCACAGACAGCAGTGAATTGTCCCTAATCAAAAATATGATGAATTGGCCCCGCTTTACAGAAAGTGCCGCTTTTGCCCGTGAACCTCATCGGATTGCTTATTATCTTTATGAATTAGCATCCGAATTTCATGCTTTATGGAATAAGGGCAATGATAATCTTGATCTTCGCTTCATTATAGATAATGATAAAGAAAAAACCATATCTCGGTTGGCATTAATTAGGGCGGTTGCTAATATCATTGCTACGGGCTTGGATATATTAGGTGTGGAACCCGTTACGGAAATGTAGCATTTTTAGAGTAGGGGAGAAATTTATGTCAGATGAAAAAAATAAATCATCATGGCTCGAACCATTGCCAGAGGAATTTGTCACAGCTGGGGATATGACAACACGCAGACTTTTAATTGCGGCCTTTACAGTTGTTTTATTGACGATTTTTGGCGGATTAATTTGGTATAGCTATCTTGAGGGTCGTGATAGCAATGGACCAGTTCCTTTGATCCGTGCTGATAATGCGGTTGTAAAAGAGAAACCAGAGTCTCCCGGTGGATTGGAAGTGCCAGATCAGGATAAGGCTGTTTTTAATCGCATGAATTCAGAGAATGTTGAAACGGGTGATAAATTGGCACCTAGCGAAGAAATTCCTCTTACATTGGATGAACCCTCCGTTACGGTGGAACCTCAGACAGAAGAGACTATAAGTTCAGACGTTAATAATAATGCTCAGGAAGTAGAAAAAATTGATCAAACAGAGCCAGAGGTACTTGCTGTGGCAAAAACGCAGGGAAATTTTCTTATACAACTAGGGGCTTTTGGAAAAAAAGATACTGCGGATAGTCTTTGGGCTAAACTTCAGACAGAGAATAATATGCTTCTTCGTCAGTTGACGCCTGATATTATGATGATTGATCTTGGTAAGAAGGGTACCGTTTATCGCTTAAGAGCTGGTATATTAGAGGATCGCTCATCGGCAGATAAAATATGTAATGATTTAAAGGCTAAAAAACAGGCCTGTATTGTGGTGGCGAAATAAATGGCAAAACCTGTTATCCAAGATTGTGATGGTCTATCTCTAAATGCTGAAGAAAAGGCTATGTTCAAGGAACTCAAACCTTTTGGTTTTATATTATTTGCCCGCAATTGCCAATCTCCAGACCAAATCAAAAAACTTACCGATGAAATGAAGGAAACGGTTGATCGAGAAGATATCCCGATTTTAATAGATCAAGAAGGGGGCCGTGTATGTCGTCTTAATGCTGAATATTGGCGCACACCTCCAACCAGTCAAGCCTTATCAAATCTTTACAAGCATGATCATGAAAAAGGTCTGATTGCGACAAAAATTAATGCGCGCCTTATTGCCGAAGATTTGCGGCACTTAGGCATATCGGTTAATTGTTATCCGTTGCTTGATCTTAGAATTTCTGGTGCCGATCAGGTGATTGGCGACCGTTCCTTTGGGGATGATGTCAAAGATATTACTCTTCTTGCCGAGGCGGCCTGTGAAGGTTTGTTTTCAGGGGGTGTTTTGCCCGTCATTAAACATATTCCAGGTCACGGCAGAGCCACTGCGGATAGTCATAAGGCATTACCTGTTGTGGATACTTCGTTAGATATATTACAGGAAACCGACTTTGCCCCCTTTAAAGCTTTAAATAATATGCCCCTTGCCATGACGGCACATATTATTTATTCCGCCGTAGACCCTCATAATCCCGCCACCTTATCAGAAACCGTCATCAGACAGGTTATAAGAGAGCAGATTGGCTTTAAAGGGGTTTTGATATCAGATGATATGAACATGAAAGCATTGAGCGGCAAAGTGTCTGAAAATGTGAAACGAGCTCTTCGGGCGGGTTGTGATCTTGTGCTTCATTGTAATGGGTCATTAAAAGAACGCAGAGAAGTTCTGGAAGCTCTATATGACATTAATAAAGTCAGTGAAAAATGGACGGAAACAATGTTTTCAAGACGTCAAAAAATTAATGATATTAATAAACTTGAAATGACTAAATGGTTGAACGAGGCATTGACAATTTAAAGTTAAAGGATTTTTTAAAATATGGATTATTTACAAATCCTGCCTGTTATTGTGATACCACTTCTTTTAGCAATTACATTACATGAAGCCGCTCATGCTTGGGTCGCTCATAAACTCGGGGATAATACCGCAAAATTACTTGGACGGGTGAACTTTAATCCCTTTGTCCATATTGATATGTTTGGTACTGTTCTGCTGCCTCTTATGTTGCTGGCCAGTGGGACACCCTTTTTATTTGGATATGCCAAGCCCGTACCGATTAATTTCAATAATCTGAATAACCCCCGTAGAGACATGGTTCTTGTAGCGCTAGCGGGGCCTGCTGCCAATATTATTTTGGTGATTTTTGCCGCTACTTTGCTTCATCTGGTGTCTTTTTTACCCGATATGGCGGGACAATGGCTTGTGGGAAATATTATTTTTGCCATTAAAATCAATGCCATACTTGCGGCCTTTAATATGCTGCCCATTCCGCCGCTTGATGGCGGTCGTGTTGCCGTTGGGCTTTTGCCAGATATCATTGCTAAACCCTTATCAAGACTTGAACCTTATGGTATGATGATTATCATTGGTCTTTTTCTATTGCCAATTCTTGGCAGAGAAATAGGTCTTGACCTGAATATTCTTTGGGCAGTCCTTGGCCCAATCATTGATGTTATTGAAAAATTAGCCGTATTAATTGCGCCAAATTTATGAGAATAAGTGCAAGATGACAAATAACAAACAAGATCAATATAATAGTTTTTATGATTTTTCGTCTGTTATACCTTCACCCCATAACGACGAGAAATTCATTCTAGATATTCAAGGTTTTGAAGGCCCTCTCGATGTTTTGCTAAGTTTAGCACGCACGCAAAAGGTGGATTTAAAACAAATTTCTATTTTGGAACTTGTACAGCAATTTTTGAAATTTGTTGAAGAGATCAAAATACAAAAATTAGAAAAAGCCGCCGATTATCTTGTTATGGCGGCTTGGCTTGCTTACCTTAAATCCAGATTGCTTTTGCCTGATGAAAACTCAGAAGAAGAATTATCCGCCGAAGAAATGGCCGCACGCCTTACATTACAACTCCAACGGTTAAGCGCAATTCGAGATAGTGCTGCGACGCTTATGTCTCGCAATCAATTAAAACGGGATGTTTTCGCCAGAGGTAGACCAGAGTCTGTTATTATTTCACGCAATGCAACTTTTGAATTAAGTTACTATGAATTGATTCGTGCCTATGCTGACCATAAATGCCGAAAATCCATAGCCGATATTCGTATTCATAAGCGTGAAATTTATACCCTTGATCAGGCCTTAGAAAGACTTCAAGGTCTCATTGGCATGGCTTTGGATTGGACAGACCTATTCCAATTTTTGCCTGATTCTATCATGAATGAGGAAATGACACGTTCCGTTAAAGCCAGTATGTTTACCGCATCACTTGAAATGGCAAGACAGGGAAAAGCGGAAATTATCCAAAAACAAATTTTTGGACCTTTGTATATTCGCAAAAGAGATAGGTCAGATTGATGGAAATCATTGAACAAACCCGTATTATAGAGGCATTATTATTTGCCAGTGACAAACCCTTGTCATCTGTTGCCCTTGCTGATTGTTTACCAGAAGGTGCCCCCATTGATCAATTGTTGAATGATTTACAAAATCACTACCAGCATAGGGGCGTAAACCTTATAAAGGTTGCTGGAAAATGGATGTTTCAAACCGCTCCAGACCTTGCCTTCTTATTACGTAAAGAGATGGATGAAGAAAGAAGACTATCCCGTGCTGCCGTAGAAACATTGACTATCATTGCCTATCATCAGCCTGTAACACGGGCAGAAATAGAGGAAATTAGAGGAGTATCCTTAAGCAGGGGTATTCTTGATGTCTTGATGGAAGCAGAGTGGGTGAGGCCGGTTGGGCGTCGAAGAACACCAGGAAGACCAATGACATATGGGACGTCGGATCATTTTTTAATTCATTTTGGTTTAAACAGTATTAAGGATTTGCCAGGACTTTCAGAATTAAAGGCGGCAGGATTTCTTGATAATGTAAATATGTCACGATTAAATCTGTTGGATGATGTAATACCAACAGAAGAACAACATGAGTTGCCAATTTCTCAAGAAAAATAAAAGCCAACTATTATAATAAAATATATTTATGTTGATTTAACAATCAATTTCGTTGATTTTCGTCATATAATTCGCACCATTTATGCATATGATGCAATTCATTTTTAACAAACAGATATGCTGCATTAGGAGATTATAATGGGTTTAAGTTTTTGGCAAATTGCTATCGTTGTCATATTGTTTGTCCTTTTGTTTGGACGTGGAAAAATTTCTGATCTTATGGGGGATGTGGCCAAGGGTATCAAAAGCTTCAAAAAAGGAATGGCCGATGAAAATATTGAGGTTGAAAAACCAACAGAACCTAAGGTTATTGAGCAGAAATCAGAAACTGCAGTGAAAAAGAAAAAAACCAAGAAAACCAAGAGTTAATTTCACATTCGGGAAATAACATGTTCGATATAGGCATGATGGAAATGTTTGTGATTGTCGTTTTGGCAATCATTGTCGTTGGGCCAAAAGATTTGCCCAAGTTACTGCGTAGTATTGGACAAATTATTTCCAAAATTCGCTCCATGGGGCATGAATTTCAAAGCAGCATCAAGAAAATCGCTGATGAGGTTGAATTAGAGGAAGTTACTCAGAAGCTCAATAAGGCTGGTAATATTCCTTTGGATGATTTGGATGTCGCTCCTGATATTAGACCATCCTCCGACCAAATTGATAAAAATGAGCCGGATAAGCATGAGTAAAGAAGAAGAAGAAGACACAATAGAGCAAAGCTCAGCACCGCTCATGGATCATTTGATCGAACTAAGACAACGGCTCATTTGGGTATCAATCTATATCACGGTGGCTTTTGTTATATGTTTTTACTTTAATGAAGAAATTTATCGTTTCTTGGCACAACCCTTTGTCGATGTGTCTCATAAATATGGTCAAGATCCCAAAATGATCTATACAGGCATGCATGAAGCTTTCTTTGTTTATTTGAAGATATCTTTTTTTGCGGCATTCTGTGTATCTTTTCCACTTATAGCTATTCAAATATGGAAATTTGTGGCACCTGGGCTTTATGGCAATGAAAAACGTGCGTTTCTGCCCTTTTTAATTGGAACACCATTGCTTTTTATTTTAGGGGCGGCATTGGCTTATTATATTGTTATTCCCAATGCTTGGAATTTCTTTATGTCCTTTCAAGTTGGACTGCAAAATACAAACACCCATATTGCTGGAATAAACAAAGAAGACCTTGCTGGGGTCTTGTCAATTGAATTACTGCCAACGGTAAAAGAATATTGGTCCCTTGTCATGTTGCTTATCTTAGCTTTTGGTATAACTTTTCAATTACCAATTTTGCTTTTACTGTTAGCTAGGGTGGGATTTGTTACGGCGAAAGGACTTGCCGAAAAAAGAAAATTCATGATCGTTGCGGCCTTTGCCTTTGCCGCCGTCATGACGCCTCCTGATCCCATAAGTCAGATTGGGCTTGGCATCCCTATACTTATTCTTTATGAAATTTCAATAATACTCATACGATTAACGATTAAGGACAAAATTGATGTTTGATATCAAAGCTATTCGGGAAAACCCGGAACTCTTTGATTCTGGCTGGAAACGGCGTGGGTTAGAGCCACAGTCAGCTGAATTAATAGATATTGATAGCCGCTTGCGGGAGAAAAAAACTGAATTACAAGAGTGTCAGTCTCGCAGAAATATTGCCTCTAAAACCATCGGGCAAGCAAAGGCCTCTGGTCTTGATGCGACGGACCTCATGAATGAGGTGGCAACCCTTAAAGAACATATGATTTTTTTGGATGAGAATGTAAAGGTACTTTCCGAAACTTTAAACTATAAATTATGCCGCCTAGATAATATCCCCTTTGATGATGTCCCAGACGGCGACAATGAAGAAGGTAATATAGAGATCAGAAAATGGGGTAATATCCCTGCTTTCCATTTTTCACCAAAGCAACATTTTGATTTGGGAGAAGATTTGAATTTAATGGATTTTGAAGGCGCTGCACGAATATCGGGAGCACGTTTTGTCCTGTTGAGAGGTGCATTAGCAAAATTAGAACGGGCGCTAGCAGCTTTTATGATTGATATTCATACAAATGAATTTGGCTATGAAGAGGCGAGTGTGCCCTTATTGGTTCGGGATAATGCACTTTTCGGAACAAGCCAATTACCAAAATTTGAAGATGACCTTTTTAAAACGACAACAGGTCATTATCTCATTCCAACGGGTGAGGTACCGCTCACCAATATCGTTCGTGAACAGATTATAGAGGAAGATAAATTACCTTTACGTTTTACCACCTTAAGCCAATGTTTTAGATCAGAAGCGGGATCAGCAGGACGAGATACCAGAGGCATGATCCGTTTGCATCAATTTAATAAAGTGGAACTGGTCAGCATTACAACACCAGAGCAAAGTGCTATTGAACATGAACGCATGACAGGTGCCGCTGAGGAAATTTTAAAGCGTCTTGATCTTGCGTATCGTGTTATGATGCTATGCACAGGGGATATGGGTGCTTCTGCTCGGAAAACTTATGATCTTGAAGTATGGCTTCCAGGACAGGGTGCTTATAGGGAAATTTCAAGCTGTTCCAACACGGGTGACTTTCAATCAAGACGGATGAATAGCCGTTATAGACCCCTAAATGATAAGAATACCCGTTTTGTTCATACCCTCAATGGTTCTGGACTTGCTGTGGGGCGGACGTTAGTCGCCATTTTAGAAAATTATCAAAATGAAGATGGATCGATCAATATTCCAAACGTTTTACAGCCTTATATGGGCGGCCTTAATATTATTAAACGATCATGACGGAAAATAGTATTTCTCAAGAATTTCGTATACTTATTACAAATGACGATGGTTATAATGCGCCAGGTCTTAAGGTTTTAGAAGCCATGGCAAAATCACTAAGCCATGACGTATGGATCGTAGCGCCAGAAGAGGAGCAAAGCGGTAAGGGACATGCCCTAAGTTTGCATGATCCTGTACGTTACCGTCAAATTGATGAAAAATATTTTGCCGTAAGAGGCACACCGACGGATTGCGTGATGATTGCTATTCATAAAATCATGCCATATCGCCCGACTTTGCTTCTTTCTGGTATCAATAGGGGCTGTAATCTAGCCGAGGATATGACCTATTCTGGTACAATTTCCGCCGCTATGGAGGGGACAATCTGCGGTATACCCTCCATAGCTTTTAGTCAGGAAGTCGTGAAAAATTACACTTATGATTTATTTCAGGTTTCTCGAGATCACGGCATTTCGATTCTTAAAAAACTAGTTTCTATTCCTTGGAAAGAGGGTGTGTTTATGAATGTAAACTTCCCCCTTGATCCAGAGCGGGTGAAGGGAATCAAAACAACTTGTCAGGGGTTTCGAGATGAGGAAGAATTATATATTGAAGAACGTATGGATTTAAGAGGTATTAAATATTGTTGGCTAGGGTTTAGGCGTCAATATGGTAAACCAAGCCAAGATACTGACCTTGCCGCTATAGAAAATGGTTTTATCTCGGTTACGCCTTTACATCTTGATATGACACATAAAGAATCCCTTCTAACTATTGAAAAAGAAATAAATAAAGATTTTATATGAAACAAAATTTATCCGATAAAAAAGCCTTACTTATTGAAGAATTGCACCGTGAAGGAATTCATGATGAAAATATTCTAAAGGTTCTCTTGGATATTCCTCGGGAAGATTTTATTCCAAAAGCACTTCGTAGTCAGGCTTATAAAAATGCAGCACTTCCTATCAGCAGCGGTCAAACAATAAGCCAACCCTATATCGTTGCTTATATGACTCAGGCCTTGGAAATAACAAAACAACATAAAATTCTAGAAGTTGGTACAGGGTCAGGTTATCAGGCGGTTGTTCTGGCAAAATTATGCCGTCGGCTCTTTACAATCGAACGACATTTACCCTTGTTAAATGCGGCGGAAAAAATATTTAAAAAAATGGGTATTTTTAACATTACCACCTTATTTGGTAATGGTATGAAGGGATGGCCCGAGCAGGCACCTTTTGACCGCATTATGGTAACTGCTGCTACAGAAGAAATTCCAGAAAAATTATTAGAACAATTAAAAGATGGTGGCATTATGGTCATTCCTGTTGGTGCTCAGGGTGAAACTCAACATATTCTGCGCATTAGACGACAAGGAAATGATTATCATAAAGAAATCCTGCTGCCCGTAAAATTTGTACCGCTTTTATCGGGTATTGTTCATGAATCATAATTTGAGTTGATCTTAAAAATTAGTTATTTACACTATAACCATGAATAGATTCAGGTTGTATTTTACGCTTATTTTGGTGATGTGTATTTCTCAGGTCTTATCGGCTTGTCAGGAAGGCCATTCCTATAGCACCCGTTATCAAAATGGCATACCCGCTTCAAAGTATGCAAAAAATAACAATATCAAACCAAAAAAAATGCCAAAGCAATCACATAAGACGGAGGGAAATATAGTCGTGGTTAAGGGGGACACGCTCTATTCTTTATCAAGACGTCATGATGTTTCCGTCCGTGCGATCATTGAACATAATAATTTAAAACCACCCTATCTTTTATATCCTGGACAAAAATTACACTACCCAAGTGCCGCTGTTTATGTCGTCAAAAAAGGAGATACTGTTTATAGTTTGTCCCGAATATATAATATTGATATGACGAATTTCACCCGCCTTAACAATATAAAACACCCCTATGTCTTAACCATTGGTCAGACGTTAAAAGTACCAAGAACGGATCAGAAAAATAAAATAACATCACCAAAGAAAGCTTTTATTTCGCCACCACCACCACAAAGCGGTCTGGGCTTTATGTGGCCTATAAAGGGGCCATTACTATCCTCATTTGGACCAAAGGATAAGGGATACCACAATGATGGCATTAACATTGCGGCAAAATTGGGAAGTTATGTTATGGCCTCTGAGAGTGGAATTGTTGTACATACAGGCAACAAGATTAAGGGTTTTGGCAATCTTATTCTGATCAAGCATTCTAATGGTTGGATCACGGCTTACGCCCATAATGCTGACATTCTTGTGAATAAGGGGCAAACCGTAAAACGGGGGCAGGTGATAGCAAGAGTGGGTCAAAGCGGTGATGTGAACCGGCCTCAGTTGCATTTTGAAATGCGTAAAGCATCCCGCGCCGTTGATCCTAAATTATTTCTCAAAGGATAAATCAAATATTATAGTTTGAATTTATGGCGTCCTGCTAAATCTTGCATAAATTGCCAGGCGACCCGCCCTGATCTTGCGCCGCGCGTGCGTGACCATTCCAATGCCTGTGGACGCACATCATCTTTTGGTATTGTTATTTTATAATGATCCATATAGGCGTAAATCATCGATAAATAATCCTCCTGATTACAGGCGTGAAATCCAAGCCAGAGACCAAATCTATCAGAAAGAGAGACTTTCTCATCAACAGATTCTCTGGGATTAATGGCCGTAGACTGCTCATTTTCAATCATTTCACGGGGCATAAGGTGACGACGGTTAGAGGTCGCATAAAAAATAACATTATCCGGCCGTCCTTCGATACCGCCTTCTAGCACGGCTTTTAATGATTTATAATTATTATCATCGTTGTCAAAGGATAAATCATCACAGAAAATGATTATTTTATGGTTTGTTTCCCTAATGAGGTTCAGTAGTCGTGGCAATGTAGAAATATCTTCCCGATGAATTTCAATGAGAATTAAAGCAGATATTTCAGATTTTTCTTTTTGTTCTGAGCTTATTTTTGCATGCAGAGCCTTGATCAACGAGCTTTTTCCCATGCCGCGTGCACCCCACAGCAAAGCATTATTTGCAGGAAATCCATTGGCAAATTGTCGTGTGTTATTGTCTAAAATATTAAGGACATGATCAATGCCTTTGAGCAAATCAAGATTGAGAAAGTTAACCCGATGAATTGGGTTTAATCGATCTGGATTCACATTCCATACAAAGGCGCTTGCCTCTGTAAGATTAAGAGACATTTGTTGGGCAGGGGCCAATCTTTCAAGGGCTTCTGCTATGCGGATTAATATAAGGTCTTGGTTATTTCTCATCATTCATAATTCATTAGCAGATGAACAACAGATAATAAACAGGTAATATTTTGTTTTATGTCTTGTTTTCATGTTATTTCACTCCTATATGCCATTGAAGTTGAAAAAAAAAATGCGCCCTGTATAGTGGCTTTCAAACAGATAAAAGGAAAAATTAAATGTTTATAACAGACGCATACGCACAAGCAGCAGGGACAGCGGGTTCAGAAAATGTAATTATGCAATTTCTCCCGTTTATTCTTATTATCGGGGTTTTTTATTTTCTTATGATTAGACCCCAACAAAAACGTGTTAAAGAACATAAAGCTATGATCAATGCATTGCGTCGTGGTGATAATGTTATTACATCGGGCGGCATTGTGGCCAAGGTATCAAAAATTATTGATGATAATGAAATCGAACTTGAAATAGCAACTGGTGTTAAAATCAAAGTTATTCGATCAACCATTTCAACGGTAATGGGAAAACCGGCGCCTGCTAATGATACTGTTGAAAAAAAATAACCGGAAAATAATATGCTTCATTATCCCCGCTGGAAAGTCACTTTAATCTGCCTGCTTTCCTTGATAGGTATTTTTACTGCTGTTCCAAATTTTTTATCCAATGATCAATTAGTGAATTATCCTGATTTTTTACCAAGGAACCAGATAACACTTGGACTTGATCTTCAGGGTGGCGTTCATCTTTTAATGGAAGTTGACCTCACAGAAGTTAAAAAAGAAAAATTGGAAAGTAAAAGGGGCGATATTCGTGATGCGCTTCGTAAAGAAAAAATTGTTTTGCGCAGTTCAATTAACAACGATGCCATTTATATAAACCTGACCGATAAGTCCCAAACTGAAAAAGCCTTATCCATCATCGAGGATAATATTGAATTACTTGGATCTGCATTAAGTGGCTCCAGAGTGGCTGACATCGAATATAGCGTTACTGAAGACGGCATTATAGTAGTTAAAATGACAAATAAAGGTCTTGTCATGCGCAGTGATGACGTAATCACGCAATCCATAGAGGTTATCAGACGCCGAATTGATGGAATGGGGACAACAGAACCGAATATCCAAAAACAAGGTGTTGGACGTATTTTAATTCAAGTACCAGGCTTCGATGATCCACAAAAATTAAAAGAAATTATCGGTAAAACGGCTAAATTATCTTTTCAGTTGGTGAATGAAGGCATAGGGGAACAAGATAGGGTGCCACCAGGTTATGAACGCTTTCCCATGGCAGAAAGTGAACGCAGTTCTGGTTTGCCAGCAACTCTTGTGGTTAGCAAACGTAAAATTCTTACGGGTGAAAATCTTGTCGATGCGGGCTTAAGTTATGGCCAAGATAATAACCCTGTTGTTAGTTTTCGTTTTGATCGTATTGGCGGCAAAAAATTTGCAGATGTAACCCGCAAAAATGTAAATCATAAATTTGCTATTATATTGGACGGTACCATCATAAGTGCGCCAAATATTCAGTCTGCTATTTTGGGCGGATCCGGCATAATAATGGGAAACTTTACGGTTGAAAGTGCCAGTGAACTTGGATTACTTCTGAAAGCAGGGGCGCTTCCTGCTCGCTTAACGGTCGTAGAAGAAAGAACCGTAGGACCAGATCTTGGTTCTGATAATATTGAGGCAGGGAAAATTGCCGCCATCATTGGTCTTTTTGCTGTTATGGTTTTTATTGTCCTGACTTACGGTGCTTTTGGGCTTGTGGCAAATTTTGCCTTGATTGTTAATATTGGTTTGATTTTAGGATTATTATCCGCCCTTGGTGCAACATTAACCATGCCGGGTGTTGCAGGGATTGTTCTTACCGTCGGGATGGCGGTTGATGCCAATGTGTTGATATTTGAACGAATTCGAGAAGAATTTAAATCGGGAAAGACCGTATTATCAGCACTTGAAACAGGATATGACAAAGCATTTGGCACCATTATTGATGCCAATGTTACGACCTTTATTGCAACCCTTATTTTGTTTCAATTTGGTTCTGGCCCAATTAAGGGATTTGCTGTGACACTGTCCATTGGGGTTGCCACATCTATGTTTACAGCCGTCAGTTTATCCCGCATGATAATTGCCACTTGGGCTCGCAAACGCCGCCCAACAACATTGAAAATATAAAGAAAGTTAGAAGGATGTTGTTAAAACTTATTCCCGATAATACCCATATTAAATTTATTCATTTTCGTAAAATTGCTTATATTTTCTCGTTGGCGATGATTGTTTTTTCCTTTGGATTGTATTTTAATAAAGGTTTAAATTACGGCATTGATTTTGAAGGCGGAATTATGATCGAAATTGGAACGGAAAATGCCGCAGATATTAGCGCTATTCGTTCTGCTATGAATAACCTTAATATGGGGGATGTTAAGGTACAGGAATTCGGCGCCCATAATGACGTTCTTATCCGTTTGGAACAACAGAATGGATTAACCGTAGATCAGGTTGTTGAAAAAGTCCGCGCCATACTACCAACTGTTATTGAGGGAGACATTAGTTACAGGCGAACGGAAACTGTGGGCTCCACGGTTTCTAAGGAACTCATTGCGAATGGCATTATGTCTGTATTTCTCGCTATTGGCGCCGTTCTTATTTATATTTGGTTCCGGTTTGAATGGCAATTTGGTATTGGCGCCGTGGCGGCCCTTTTCCATGATGTTATTCTGACAATTGGCATGTTTTCCTTTACGGAAATGGAATTTAATTTATCAACGATTGCGGCCATTTTGACAATTGTGGGCTATTCCTTGAATGATACGGTAGTTGTATATGACAGAATAAGGGAAAATCTGCGTAAATTCCGCAAAATGCCCTTGGCGGAATTATTGGATCTTAGTATCAATGATACCCTTTCTCGTACAACCATGACATCCTTCACAACGATGATCGCTTTGTTCGCCTTATTCTTCCTTGGAGGAGAGGCAATACATGGATTTTCCGCGGCCATGATATGGGGTATTTTTGTGGGAACTTATTCTTCGATTTTTATCGCATCCCCCATTTTACTTTTGGTTGAACTGAGACGAGAGCAGGATTCGACAGTAGAGCAGGGTGTTGAAATATTGCCACCCAAAAAGAGCTAAAGCATTTGGATTTTAAAGAAGTAACGTCACAATCTGGCACAGCCATAACCTCTTATGGTGATGGCGGTTTTCGGCTTGGGGAAATACGCTGTTTAGGTTCTATTCTTATTACGCCCAAGGGCTATTATCCATGGGACGTCACGGATGTATCCTCTATTACATTGGAAAGCCTTGGAAACATCACAAATCAGGCTGAGAATATTGATATTCTTTTGGTTGGTACCGGTGAAAAAATGGTGTTTTTGAGTAAAGAACTTCGCAGTGCACTGCTATCTGCTCATATTTCTGTTGATGTAATGGGGACGGGTGCTGCGGCAAGGACTTATAATGTTCTGCTTGCAGAGGGTCGAAAAGTCGCTGCTGCCATCATTGCAATAGCATAAAAAAGGCCGGATAAATCCGGCCTTAAAATTTATTTGATGATCTTTAAAACCCTGTCGCATTTTGTGCTGAGATCATTGAGAAAAGCATTGGAATCGAAAGCAGTGTATTGGTGCGAGAGAAGAGCATTGCCCGACGTCCTGCAGCGGGTTTTGCACTCGCATCAGCCTCAACAAGTCCCAAGGCAATTTTCTGAGCAGGCCAGATAATAAACCATACATTAAAGGCCATAATCAAACCCATCCACATACCAAAACCAATGTCGGGTCTTTGCAGTGTAAATGCCTCATGAATATATCCATTCATATAGGCGAGGATTAAGCCAAACAACACCGTTCCCGCTGCACCCCAACGGAACCAGAATAAGGCTTCTGGAGCGATGACCTTGCTTATAGCGGGCTTTTGATCGTCTGGAATTTTTGACATACTTGGAATTTGGACAAAGTTAAAATACCATAATATTCCAATCCACATAACACCACACAGAACATGTAAGTAACGCACAAAAAATAATAAGAAATCTTCCATTTTATATCTCCACCCTTAATTCATTTTTTTCTGTAAATCGGACATTGTTTTTTCAACACCTGATTGGTTCATATTTTCTAATTGATGTGTTGCGATCACCATAATGATAGTCAACACTATACCGGCAACAATTGTCAGCGGTAATGATTGGAGAATTTTGCTCATTGTTCTTTCCTATTTTAATGAATACCCTATTAAGAAGTTGCCTTTTAAATTCATAAATTCATTTAAAAACAACTCTGTCCCTCAGACAGTTTTAATATTAACAGTTTCTTCACCATGCGTCAAAATAATGCTACTCATTATTAGAAAGAATATGGTTTAAAAGGATTATTATTGTTTTTAAGGCACAAATAGATGAAAAAATATTAGGAATAAAATGGAAAAGCACAAATATTGCCGAGACTTAATCCAAAATGTTGATCCGGATCATTATTTAATTAGTCTTTATGCACCACAAGACAAACGCAATGCACTTTATGCTCTATTTGCCTTTAATTATGAAGTTTCCAAAATATCCTATACGGTTTCACAACCCATGCTTGGTGAAATTCGCCTGCAATGGTGGCGAGAAGTCATTAATGATATATATCAGGATAAATTACGGCAACATGATATTGTACCATCATTAGCAGAAACCATAGAGCGTTATGCATTGCCGAAAGATTTAATTATGGCCATGATCGACGGCAGATCACAGGAACTTTATCCTGAAAACCCTGATAATATAGTGATATTAGAAGATTATTTATCACTCACGGCTGGTAATTTATATTGTCTCATGATGCGAATTTTAGGAAATGATGATTTGGATGTTTTGGCAAATAAGCTTGGTCTTGCTTGGGGATATGTGGGTATTATGCGCTCTATATCTTATAATTTTACATTAGGAAAGAAATATATCCCATTAGAATTAATGATAAGAAATAATATTTATCCCAATATTGATTTATCCTCAGAGAATTCTGAAACCTTAAAGCCAATTATTTTAAAACTCTATCAAAAGGCCGAGGAACATCTGAATTATATTCGAAAACATAAAGATACTATAACGCCTGAGACACGGTCGGCTTTTCTTCTTTGTGCCTTAACACGCCATTATATGAGAATCATTAAAAGAACGGATTTCAACATCTTTTGTATGAATGAAAAAAAATATCTTCTTTCCAAGCAATGGGCTGTATTGATGGCGGCACTCTTTAATCGTTTTTAATGGCCAGAAGCCACTCTGTAAGGTCCTTTAAAGCCCGCATGGATTTTTCAGGTTTGCGATCTTTTCTTTTTAATTTCTTACCCTCAAGGGGTGGCATAATACCAAAATTGATATTCATGGGTTGAAAGGTCTTCCTATCTCCAACACCGGGGATTTGTCCCCCCGTGATATAATGAATGAGAGCGCCAAAAGCCGTTGTCATGGGTGGTGCTGAAATAGGGCTTCCCTTGTGCTCTGCGGCGGCAAAACGTCCTGCCATAAGTCCCATGGCGGCACTTTCCACATAGCCTTCTACCCCACTTATTTGTCCCGCAAATCGCACATGAGGCATAGCTTTAAAGCGCAAATTGCTGTCTAAAAGATTTGGACTATTGATAAAGGTATTGCGGTGCAAGCCACCAAGCCTTGCAAAGCGGGCATTTTCAAGACCCGGAATTTTTTTGAAGGCTTCCACTTGCGCTGCATATTTCATTTTTGTCTGAAAGCCAACCATATTATAAAGTGTATCAAGTTTGTTATCTTGTCTAAGCTGTACAATGGCATAACAATCTTCATTGGTATGGGGATTGGTGAGACCAACAGGTTTCATGGGGCCATATCGGAGCGTTTCATGACCTCTTTCCGCCATCACCTCTATAGGCATACAACCATCAAAATAGGGGGTATTTTTCTCCCAATCTTTATAATCATATTTCTCCGTATCAATCAGATCATCTATAAGGATATTATATTGAGCCTCATTAAGCGGCAGATTGATATAATCCGCCGTATCGCCTTTATCATAACGGGATTGATACCAAGCCTTTGAAAAATCAATAGAATCCTTATAAACAATTGGCGCTATGGCGTCAAAAAAGGCAAGCTCGTCTTCCCCAGTATGGTTTAAAATGGACCGTGCTAGGGCATCTGATGTCAAGGGGCCTGTCGCAATAATAACATTGTTCCAGTCTTTTTCGGGAATATGGGTGATTTCCTCGCGAATCATGGTGAAAAGCGGGTGAGCCTCTAACTTATTCTGA
This sequence comes from Emcibacter sp., assembly GCA_021741205.1. Classification (GTDB taxonomy): domain Bacteria; phylum Pseudomonadota; class Alphaproteobacteria; order Sphingomonadales; family Emcibacteraceae; genus Paremcibacter. Next base: position 23,212 of record JAIOYI010000006.1, on the reverse strand, counting down.
ATATATTGGCTAAAGGCAATACGATCAACGGCAAGCGCACTTCCCGCTGGTACGCTATTTTCATGAGCCGCCTCCATAATCAAGGAATTACAACGGCGCATTTCCTCATGCAATAAACCTACTGCATTATTTTCATAATCATCTGACCTAAAACTGTTCGAACATACCATTTCGGCAAGGCCGTCCGTTTGGTGAACATCGGTTTTACGAACGGGGCGCATTTCATGGAGAATAACAGGGATATTTTGTTGTAATATTTGCCAAGCGGCCTCTGTTCCCGCCATGCCGCCACCGATGATATGAATTTCTTTTGTAATCATAATGATTTTTCCTTTAAGAGGTGGGTCATATCATTTTAGGCATGGGGGAGCTATAAAAATTCTGACTTGAATGCAAAAAACAAGCATATTTATACAATCAAACTGTCCTTATTTTATAAATATTTCTTGAGATAATGTCCTGTATAGCTTTCTTTGCACTGAGCAATGTCCTCGGGCGTTCCAGATGCCACAATATGACCACCACCGTCGCCGCCCTCAGGTCCAAGGTCAATAATCCAGTCGCAGGTTTTGATAACCTCCAAATTATGTTCGATAATGATGACCGTATTACCCTGTTCCACAAGCGCATGCAGAACTTCCAATAATTTTTTAATATCCTCAAAATGTAGCCCCGTTGTGGGTTCATCCAAAATATAAAGCGTGCGCCCCGTTGATCTTTTAGATAATTCTTTGCTGAGCTTCACCCGTTGGGCCTCGCCGCCCGATAAGGTTGTCGCGGCCTGTCCAACCTTTATATAGCTTAATCCCACCTGTTGCAGTGTTATCATTTTATCACGAATACTTGGAACGGCTGTAAAAAAATTTGATGCATCTTCCACGGTCATATCAAGGATGTCTGTTATGGATTTTCCCTTATACTTAATGTCAAGCGTTTCACGATTATATCTTTTGCCCTTGCACACATCACATTGAACATAGATATCGGGAAGAAAATGCATTTCAATTTTGATCAAACCATCACCTTGGCAGGCTTCACATCGTCCACCCTTCACATTAAAGGAAAAACGCCCCGCCTTATATCCTCGGGCTTTGGATTCGGGCAAGGCTGCATACCAATCCCGAATGGGGGTGAAGGCACCTGTATAGGTGGCAGGGTTTGACCGTGGGGTGCGACCAATGGGGGACTGATCAATATCAACGATTTTATCAATATATTCTAACCCCAAAATTGCAGTATGAGGGGCTGGAATATTGCGATTATTATTAAGCTTTCGGGCAACACCACGGTAAAGCGTATCAACGGTTAATGTGGATTTTCCACTGCCTGACACGCCCGTGATACAGGTCATGGTGCCAAGGGGAATGGCCGCATCAATATTATTGAGATTATTGCCAGTTGCGCCTTGAATAATGATTTCCTTGCGTTTTTTTCCCGCCATGTGGCCTTTACGCCGTTCTGCAGGAAGTGGTATGGATTTTTTGCCCGATAAATATTGACCCGTTAGGCTTTTTTCATTGTTTAAAATATCTTGTAATGTACCCTCTGCAACGATTTCGCCGCCATGTTCCCCGGCCCCAGGCCCCATATCAATAATATGATCCGCATGACGAATGGCATCTTCATCATGTTCCACCACCAAAACCGTATTGCCCATATTGCGTAAGTTAAACAACGTTTCCATAAGGCGATCATTGTCCCGTTGATGCAGCCCGATTGACGGTTCGTCAAGAACATACAAAACCCCCGTAAGGCCAGAACCAATTTGAGAAGCAAGGCGAATTCTTTGAGACTCACCACCAGAAAGGCTGCCTGATTTTCGGGAAAGATTAAGATAATTCAGACCAACATTATTTAAAAAACCAAGACGTTCTGTGATTTCCTTTAACACACGTCCCGCTATTTCCTGATGTTTATCGTTCAACATTTTGGGTAGGTCCAAAAACCATTTATAGGATTCAGCAACTGAAAATTCGGTGATTTGTCCAATATGCTTATCATTGATTTTAATGCATAGGGCTTCGGGGCGAAGACGGTACCCCGCACATACCTCACAGTCAGAAGAACTTTGGTATTTTCCAAGATCTTCTCTTATCATATTGCTGTCGGTTTCCCGCCAACGTCTTTCTATATTACCGATCACACCTTCAAAGGGCTTATCAACCTTATATTCCTTGCGATCATCCCGATAGATCATCTGAATAATATCATCGCCACTGCCATGCAGAATAATCTGTTGAATTTCCCTATCCAGTTTTTCCCAAGGGTAATTGGTTTTAAATTTATAATGTTTTGCAAGGCTCGCAAGGGTCTGAGCATAATAGGGTGCATTGGATTTCGACCAAGGGGCGAGGGCGCCCTCATCAAGGCTCAATTTGCAATCAGGCACCACAAGATCAGGATTAAAATATAGCTTTAAACCAAGACCATCACAGGCAGGGCAGGCCCCAAAGGGATTGTTAAAGGAAAATAATCTTGGTTCAATTTCCTCAATGGTAAAACCCGAAACAGGGCAGGCAAATTTCGATGAAAAAAGAATTCTCTCGCCCTCATGCTCCCCACCCGCATATTCCACAACGGCCAAACCATCGGCCAGATTAAGCGACGTTTCAAGACTATCAGCAAGGCGGGTTTCAAGATCAGGTCTTATGACAAGTCGATCCACAACAACCTCAATATCATGCTTGATCTTTTTATCAAGAGCTGGAACATCACCAATCTCATAAAAGGCGCCATCAACCTTAACTCGTTGAAAACCCTGTCTTTGTAATTCTGAGAATTCTTTGCGATATTCGCCCTTTCGTCCCCGTATAATGGGCGCCAAAAGATATAGCCTAGCGCCGTCCTCAAGCATCATAATTTTATCAACCATCTGGCTTATGGTTTGGCTTTCAATCGGAAGTCCCGTAGCAGGCGAGTAGGGTATGCCAATGCGGGCATAAAGCAGACGCATATAGTCATATATTTCTGTTACAGTTCCAACCGTTGAACGGGGATTGCGGGAGGTGGTTTTTTGTTCAATGGAAATAGCGGGGGACAGGCCATCAATATGGTCGCAGTCTGGTTTTTGCATCATTTCCAAAAATTGTCTGGCATAGGCGGACAGGCTTTCAACGTAGCGCCGCTGACCTTCGGCATAGATTGTATCAAAGGCAAGGGAAGATTTCCCAGACCCGCTAAGTCCTGTAATAACAACAAGTTTATCACGGGGAATATCCACGTTGATATTTTTTAAGTTATGCTCGCGTGCCCTCTGCACAGAAATTTTGGTCAGCATGATAATTTATGGCTCTTAATTTAAAAATAATACGAACAATTTGAAGTTTTTTGGCAATAAGTCAAGTTCTTATTTTGTTCTCATTAAATTTGTGATATTTTACTTTGCAGATCATATTACAAAGGCTATGGTTGGGACAAATCATTCATTTACTCTATAAGGAAAAAAATATGGCGGGAAGTGTCAATAAAGTAATATTAGTCGGGAATTTAGGTCGTGATCCAGAGGTGCGCCACACGGCGGACGGTAAACCTGTGGTGACACTTAATCTTGCGACTTCTGAAAATTGGAAAGACCGTAATTCAGGGGAAAGAAAAGAGCGTACGGAATGGCACCGTGTGGTTATTTTTAATGAAAATCTTTGTAGCGTTGCGGAAAAATATCTCCGCAAAGGATCAACTATTTATGTGGAAGGGGCTTTACAAACCCGCAAATGGACCGATCAAGCGGGTGTTGAAAAATACACGACCGAGGTTGTGTTACAAAGATTCCGCGGGGAATTGACAATGCTTGGTGGCAAAAATGAAGGTAGTGGGTATTCTGGTGACACTTACGGTGATACATCCGATAATAATTCCTCTGGCGGGTCTTTCGGCGGATCTTCTGCTGATCTTGATGATGATATTCCGTTCTAAGAAACCCTATAACTTAATATAATAATACCCCAATCTTGCTATGTTATGATACATTGTAAATTGGGGTTTTTTATTGAAACTGAGCCATGTTAGAAATTACCAACACCATATCAATTGATGAAAATGAAATAGAAGAAAGCTTCATCCGCTCTTCTGGTCCTGGTGGTCAGAATGTCAATAAGGTCGAAACGGCGGTGCAAATTCGTTTTGATGCCAAGAATTCGCCTGCCCTTACAGAAGAAGTATTTTTGCGATTAAAAAAAATTAGTGGCTATAGAATGACCTCATCGGGAGTGATTGTGATCACGGCTAGACGGTTTCGTAGCCAGCTTAAAAACCGTGAAGATGCTCAAAATCGCTTAATGACCTTAATTCGGGATGCGGCCATAGCGCCGCACAGACGTCGCGCCACCAAACCCACTAAAAATTCTCAAATCAGAAGAATTGAAACAAAGAAAAAGCGGGGCATTCAAAAAGAACAACGACAAAAACACATTTCTTTTGATTAACATTTAAGGCTATTTAATCGGCCTTCACCAAATAAAACAGACAATCCTTTTTCGCTATTTCGGGCCTTGGCGTAATCATAAAAAGCTGTAAGGGAAGGGCGGTATAAATTTTATTATCATCAATGTGAAAAAGTTTATCTTTAATATCAATGCCCTTATCATTAATGGCTGTGAAATAATCCAAACCTCTTTCTCCAACCCAACCTAGAAATTCATTTTTGGCTGTTACACCAAAATTATGCCGCTCAATATCTGCGATTAGAGTAACATTCATATTCTGAACAGGGGCGTTGCCATAACATAGGGTTGTGTCTTCCTTAAGTTCAAATCTTAGGGGATGTTTATAAATTTTACGGGGTAATGCATGAGGCGTATTTTGGAAAATATCCTGATAGGAGGTTAAAATAGCTAAACTATCCATGGCAACTTTATCGGCGGAAAAATCAATGCTTCCCCCGCATTCCAACGTTATGATAGGACATTCTATATCGGCCTCCATCAAGGCACCTAAAGATAACTCCGTCAAAATTAAATGGTCGGAAAAATTATTGGATAATTGGATATATTTATCTTCTAGTGACGTCGTTACACAAAAATTTGGCCCAGAACCCGAAGTATTATGCATATCAATCACGGCTTCTGGCTTTAATACATTGATATGGTTTAGTATTTTTTCAGCCAAAAGCCCACTATGGCCCAAGAAAGGGGGATAAAAACAGCGATTCATATCAGGCATGTTCGGCATATAACGGTGGGTAAAGGCAGGTTCCAACAAGGCCGCCTTTACAGAGCATATAAAAAAGGAAATATCCGTTACTGGGACAGGTCGATTTGGCCTTGAGAGCCAATTAAAAACAGCCTTTAAGCCAGACGGTTCATTGCCATGGAGAAGAGTAACTAGGATACGTCGTCGGCTCTTATCTTTTCCTGACATATTAATCCATGTAGGTTCATTCATATTTAGAAGAAATTCTTTTACGCTATGACCAATTTTTTCGGGCGAGGGGTCTTGCCAGATTTTAAAAAAATTACGGGTCATAAATTTAAGTCCCACTCCACCACGGGCTTAAAAGTTTTTTGTAATTCAATATATTTTTTGATCATAGCATGACAGGCCTCATTACGATTAAACCCTGCCGTTTCATATCGATCAATCATGCCTAATTGCCAAATTGAGCCCGTGCGCTTGGCCAATAGACGGTCATTAATATTGTTTTTAAATATTTGAATTTCTTGTGGATCAACCTCGAGTATGGATAATCCTTTTTCCATATAGGGTAAAAGTGACTTTATGACCTCGCATATTGGCTGTCCTGTAGGACAGTTCTGATTTTTCATAGGCCATAATATATTTGCCTCAAGACCCATTTGTGCGGCACGATAAAAATTATATTCCGCAAATCTAAAAGGAAGTGCAGGTAATATATCATTGATCTTATCCCGAAGTCCGATGACAAGGCCGATAAAAAACGCAGCCCCTGCCATCATATCTATACTGGTTGGACCAGAGGGTAATGCTCTCATCTCAATGCGAAGATGTCCCTCATCTTGAGAAGAATATACCGCACGGTTCCATGGCCATATTGTTCCCATATGTAAATTTAATTCCGCTAATTTTGGTAATTCATTCTCATTTTGGTTATTTTTCTCAAATAGATAGGGTATAATCGGTGGATATAGAGCAACAGTTTCTTTGAATAGCTCCAGAGCATTTTTACGTACCCAGCCATGCCCAAAAGAAACTCTAGAGGGTTGACGCCAATTTACCTCATTTCTTAGTCGGCTATCAATGGATTGCTTGAAAAGCGCAATTCTAGTTTCGTGCCATAACTTATGACCCATAAGGGTTGGTGAGTTGCCAGATAAAGCAACAGCAAGGGATGTTACAACTTGGGTTGTATTATAGCTATCAGCGAATTTATGGGGTTCAATGCGCAAATGAATCTGCAATGATGTATTCGCCCCCTCTAAGGTTACATGATCGCATTCCAATTGTATTGGGTCATCACCATTGATGTTAATCTTAAAGGCCTCACCCCGCATTTTATGTAGCCCATCACTAAGCATGTGGTAGCGGCCAATATCAGTCATATAATCTGCGTTAAAATTATCAATATCCAATGTTGGTAAAATTCCTATAGGAACGATGGCAGAGTTATGTTTATGTGCCACATGCGATGCCTTAAGCATGGCATTATCAATATCCGCTTTCATTTTAGAAAATGGTTTTCCCTTAGCGGGAACAGGTAACAGATTATATTCAAGATTAAATTTATTGAGCTCATGCTGAAATAGGGGGTCTTTGAGATCATTTAAAATAGCATCATTGATAGGGGAAATTTTGTGATTTTTATTAACAATATACGTTTCAAGTTCGGCACCAAGGGTGATAGATCCTTCACCAAATTCAGGTCTTGAAAGACATTGTTCCAACGCATTTAAATTATCATATAATTTTTTAGAAAACTTTTTATAGTCACTCTCGGTAAAATGCTTTATTTCAATATTTTGCCCCATGGTAATAATCTCGACCCATTACATTGCATAATCTTAGTAATATAAACAAATTTATGTGATCTGCAAGAAAGTATAACTCTTGAAAGTCTTTGCTTGAAGTGTGATTTGTTTTTGCGTATTTTGCCACGGTATTTGTATAATTTATTTTTCATTTATAAGGAAAAAACCATGGCTTTTATTGCTGATTCACTAAATCGGGTTAAACCATCACCCACCATAGCGGTTACGACCAAGGCTGCTGAATTAAAAGCCGCAGGACGGGATGTTATTGGGCTTGGTGCAGGTGAGCCAGACTTTGACACACCAGACAATATTAAAGAAGCCGCCATCAAAGCCATATGGGACGGCAAAACAAAATATACACCCGCAGATGGCACACCAGAGGTAAAAAAGGCCGTTTGCTTGAAATTCAAACGTGACAATGGTCTGGATTATGAGCCTAATCAAATTACTGTGAACAATGGTGGAAAACACACGATTTATAACGCTCTTGTGGCCACTTTAAACCCTGGTGACGAAGTGATCATTCCAACACCTTATTGGGTATCCTATCCTGACATGACTCTGCTCGCAGGGGGAACGCCCGTTTTTGCAGAATCAACCATCGAAAATAATTTCAAACTTCAACCAGAAGCCTTGGAAGCGGCTATCACGGATAAAACAAAATGGGTTATTATCAATTCACCCAGCAATCCTTCAGGTGCCACATACAGTGCAAAAGAAATGAAGGCCTTAACAGATGTTCTTCTGAAATACCCTCATGTGTGGGTTATGGCGGATGATATGTATGAACATATTATTTATGATGGCTTTGAGTTCGTTACACCCGCACAGGTGGAACCAAAGCTTTATGACCGCACCTTGACCATTAACGGTGTTGCTAAGGCCTATGCCATGACCGGTTGGCGTATTGGCTATGCTGGTGGCCCTGTGAACCTCATTAAGGCAATCTGCAAGGTTCAATCCCAAAGTACGTCAAATCCCTGTTCCATATCGCAAGCGGCAACGGTTGAGGCCTTGACTGGAACGCAACATTTTCTGACGGAAAGAGCCTCTGCGTTTCAAAGACGTCGTGATTTGGTTGTTAAAATGCTTAATGACATTGACGGTATTGATTGCCCGACCCCAGAGGGTGCTTTTTATGTTTATCCCTCTATTGCGGGGCTGATTGGCAAAAAAACACCGAATGGGAAGGTTATTGAAAATGATCTTGATTTCTGCACCTATATCTTAGAAGCAGAAGGTGTTGCCGCTGTGCATGGAGAGGCTTTTGGTCTTTCTCCACATTTTAGGGTTTCCTATGCAACCTCTGATGAGGCACTTGTTGAGGCCTGCAAGCGCATTAAGCGCGCATGCGAAGCTTTGGGTTAATGTATATTTGGGCAGCTGATGACCATTGAATTAATTATTTTTGATTGTGATGGTGTGCTGGTTGACAGCGAATCCATCGCTAATGAAGAATTACGACAAGCGCTTGTCGAATGCGGCCTTAATCTCACGATTAACCAAGTGGTTGAAAAATTTGTTGGTCTTTCCATGTCCTCTGTTGTTAAAATTGCAGAAGACATGCTAGGTCATAAACTGCCTTACGATTTTCTAGAGAAATTGCAGGTTAAAACTTTTGCGGCCTTTGAACATACTTTAAGACCTGTGCAAGGTGTTACAGATGTTTTGGATGCATTGTCTAGGCAGCAGAGAAAAATATGTGTGGCCTCAAGCGGTTCTCCTGAAAAAATGGATTTCACCCTTGGCCTGACTCATCTTAAGCATTATTTTAACGGCAATATTTTTAGCGCGAGCCAAGTTAAGCGAGGTAAACCCTATCCCGATTTATTTTTATATGTCGCTAATCAAATGAATGTTGATCCTTCCCAATGTCTTGTTATCGAAGATAGCCTTCCTGGTGTACAAGGTGCCGTTGCCGCAGGTATGGAGGTTTTAGCCTATGCAACGAGAGGACAGGGTAAAAAGCTTGCAATCGCTGGGGGGATAGTTTTTTCGAATATGAAAGATATTCTGGATCATACCGATTAACCCACAGCTATGCATCCTTTGTATGATAAAGTCCACAAATACATAGAATTTTGCAGTGCATTATAATACAATGGAAAACAAAAAAAATGCCGGGTTAAAAAACCCGGCAAGTCAAAATATAGGGAGGATTTCATGTCTAGGGAGACTATGAAACAGCCATACTTATTTTTAGGGAGAAAGATAAGTATAGCATCACTGAAATAATTTAGGGAAGAAATCTCAGTGTGATATTGCATCGCAACATCTGTAGTTTAATATAGAGATTTTATTTAGAATTTCAATGTATCTTATTGCAATGCAGCATTGCATTTTATGCATGTCTAATAAAAATTAGATTGTTTAAATATTAGAAACGCGCATTTTTGAATTGTTCAATGATAAAATCTTTAAAGGCCATAATTCGGCGCGATTTACGACCTTCTTGCGTATAAATCAAATAAGCGGGAAATGCTGGGCCCTCGAGATCATTTAAAATCCTGACGACATTAGCGGAACCATGTACCAGATAGTCAGGAATGGCAGCAATTCCTAAACCTGATTTAATAGCCTGAAGAACACCAACCACACTATTGATGCGAAGCAATGATGTTCTTTTTTCGCCATTTTCTCGGTCTAATATCCAATCAATATTTCTGGTGGGCGACTGGACACCATCGCCGTAAGTTATAAGATTATGATTATCCAAATCTTCCAATGTTTCAGGGCGGCCTTTACGGCTTAGATATTCAGGAGAGGCGTAAAGATGATGATGGAATACGGCCACCTGCCTTTGAATAAGATCAAGTTGATGTGCTGGATGAAACCGAATAGCCACATCCGCCTCACGGGTATTTAAATCAAGATCACTGTCTGCAACTAATAACTGAACATTGATTTCCGGATATCGTTCAATAAAGCCTCGGATATTATTGATCATCCAAGTAGAACCAAAGCTTAGCGTGGTAGAAATTTTTAATTCACCGCGAGGAATATCCGTACCTTCTATAAGAAGCTGTTCAGTGATATGAATTTTTGAAATAACTTCTTCCGCTGTTTTAAAAAGCGTTTCGCCCTCTTCGGTTAAACTTAAACCCCGTGCATGGCGATTAAAAAGAGTTGTATTGAGGCTTTCTTCCAAAGTTTTAATCTGACGGCTTACCGCAGATTGGCTAAGAAATAATTTTTCACCCGCACGGGTAAAGCTGCCAGAAGAGGCAACCACATGAAAAATTCTTAACTTATCCCAATCCATAATATTATAACCTCAAAAATTAATATATGATGTCAGTATTTCTTATATATCTATTATTGATATCTTTTTAGAAAAAAAGAACAATGCTTAAATTTAAAGATGTTCTGCAAGGAAAGCCTCTGCCTCCAGAGCCGCCATACAGCCCATACCAGCCGCGGTTACGGCTTGTCTGTATATTTTATCAGTCACATCACCTGCCGCAAAAACACCCGCTATATTTGTTGCTGTGCTGTCGGGTGCCTTAAGAATGTAACCTTCTGGATCCATATTCACTTTTCCCGTAAATATTGACGTTGAGGGTTTATGTCCAATGGCGATAAAGACGCCGTAAGTTGAGATCGTATCAATGGCGTTTGTTTTTACATTTTTCACTTTAACGCCTGTAACACCGCCCATAGGGGGTTCATCCCCAACTATTTCTTCTATCACACTATCCCAGATAACATGTATTTTATCATTAGCAAAAAGACGATCTTGCAGAATTTTTTCCGATCTGAGCTTATCTCTTCTATGAATGAGGGTTACCTTTGAAGCAAAATTAGTCAGGAAAAGAGCTTCTTCAACGGCTGTATTGCCGCCACCGACCACAACGACTTCTTTATTGCGGTAAAAAAAACCGTCACAGGTAGCACAGGCGGATACACCAAATCCCTGAAATTTCTGTTCTGAGGGAATCCCAAGCCACATGGCCTGAGCACCCGTTGAGATAATAACCGTATCCCCAGTATAAATATCACCAGATTCGCCTGTGCAAACAAAGGGGCGTTCATCAAAATTAACATCGGTGATCATATCGGTTATGATCTCCGCATTAACATTGCGGGCTTGTGCCTCCATCTGTTCCATAAGCCATGGTCCCTGTATGGGCTCTGCAAAGCCTGGATAGTTCTCAACCTCAGTCGTAATGGTTAACTGCCCACCTGGTTGCATTCCCTGGACAACAATAGGGTTAAGGTTTGCTCGTGCGGCATATATGGCGGCCGTATAGCCCGCTGGCCCAGAACCAATAATCAAAACTTTTGTATGATGGGTTTTTGTCATGACTTATTTCCATTTTTAGAGATTTTATATTCTAAGACATAAGGAAAGTTTGTTCAGAAAACAAGCAACATAACTTTGATATAAATATTTTATTTGAGAAAATCTATTTTTTGCTTAGAGTTAGGATATAAATCAAAAGGTTTGAAATAAAATGATGTGGAATAATTTCCCCAATCTAAATCGCACAGGACAAATCAAATACCTGACAATGCAAGATGGCACCAAATTACGAACCTCAAGTTGGGTATCAAACAGCCATAGCCATGCCATTGTTGTTCTTGTTAATGGGCATAGAGAATATATGGAAAAACAGTCAGAATTTATTTCTGATTTTTTGGAAAAAGGCTATGCCCTTTATGCATTTGATAATCGGGGGCAGGGATTGTCGGATAGAATATTGGAAGATAGATCAAAAAGTTATGCGGAAAATTTTGATTTTTTTTCAAATGATCTCAAGGAAATTATGTCAAATTTGGTTATGACGGACCCACGGGCCAATGAATTACCAATTTATCTGATCGGTCATTCTATGGGGGGACATATTTGTTTGCGCTATCTTCATGATTGCTCAGAAAAGATTGATAAGGTTATTTTAATGGCACCTCTCATTGGTTTCAATTTTGGCAAAGGATTGACGGATATTATTATTAAATCCGTCATTTATTGTGCAAATTGGCTTGGTTTTAAAAAGTCCTTTGCATTTGGTCAGACAAATTATCTTTCCAAAGAAAAACGTCTCATCAAACAAAAACTGCTTACCCATGATGATAAAAGATATGCTGCAGAAGAGAACATTATTAAATCCAACCCTGAATTATATGTGGGGGGTGCAACATTCGGTTGGCTTAAATCTGCCTTACATAGTATTCATAAAATAAATACGCCTCATTATTTGGATAAAATTTCCACGCCAATTCTTGTCGTCATGGCTGGCGACGATCAAGTGATTAGCAATGATGCCATTCAAAAGTTATTTTCAAAACACGATTCTATAAAGCTTGTCACCATTAAGGGGGCACGTCATGAAATATACCGAGAAAGCAACCTCTATCGTGATGAGCTTTGGCGTGAAATTGATGATTTTTTAACCGTTGAGCAAAGTTAGAACTTCTTTATGTAATTCCGCCGAAGCACAGGCCACGACCTGACCACCTTGTGCGGCTGACTTTCCTGTCCAGCTTGTCACAACACCACCAGCCCCTTCAATAATAGGAATGAGAGCCTGAATATCATAGGCTTCAAGTCCGCTTTCTATGACAACGTCAACAAATCCTGCGGCAATCATGGCATAGCCATAACAATCTAAACCATTGCGGACAAGACGAGCCTTTGATGCCACCCGATTATAGGCACGAAGATCGTCATCTGTTGCAAAAAATTGGGTGGGGTCAGTTGTGGAAACCGTTGCATCTGTTAATTTATAACAGGGACGGCAATTTATTTTAACACCATTGAGATATGAACCTGTGGTCGTTCCCAAATAACGTTCCTTAAGATAGGGCTGATCCATCATGCCAATGATAGGATATATACCATCATTTAAGGCAATTAAAGTTCCCCATGTGGGAATACCACAAATATAAGCACGGGTACCATCAATAGGATCAATAACCCAAGTCCATGACGTGTCAGTATCGTTTTTATGATTATGTTCTTTCCCATGTTCTTCCCCTAATATATTATGAGAAGGATAGGTTTGATTAATGAGAGTGCGTATTACACTCTCAGTCTGTTGATCTGCTTTTGTAACGGGGTCAAAATCAAGTTGCAGCTTTTTACCTTTGTTGATGGCATTAAGGGGTTTTTTAAACATAGATAAAGTAATCTGGGCAGCAGCCTCCGCCAGCTTATCAAGAAAGTCTGCATATTCTTTGAGTTGAGGGGTGAGCAACATGCCCATAACTTAATATTCCTTTAATCAAATGGTACATCTATTTCAAATAGTACAGAACATTTGTCAAGGAACAAAGGATAATCAAATGATATATAAAATCATTTCCCTATACGTGGTTTGCCGTCCCGTGATGGCCCAAAACTTTTTTGTAAAACGGTTGTACTATTTTCTGCTAAGGCAATGGATTCACTTAATAAACCAAGTATTTTCACGTTATTGTCCATAACAACCTGAGCCTCTGGGCGGTCATCTTCCATGATTTTTGTGGTGCGCAGGAAGATATCTTTGCGAATAATTTTTAAGATATCTTCAAGCCTATAACCATCGGGTTTATCATCAGTAACTAAGAAATGTGTCATTTTATACCTTCTTGTCGTTATAGTTATTATTACACTATAAAATAGGACAGATTAAAGATAGGTAAAAAATTCAAATTTTATTGTACTGATTTTGCCGCTTTTTTACGTTCATGCGGAATAAGAAAGCGTTTACGCAACCGAATGCTTGTCGGTGTTACCTCTACCAGTTCATCATCATTGATATAGGCAATGGCCTGTTCCAATGTTAATTTTCGTGGTGTAACAAGCTTAACAGCTTCATCTTTACCAGATGCCCGCATATTGGTCAGCTGTTTTCCTTTAAGGACATTCACATCCAGATCATTGTCACGGCTATGTTCACCAATAATCATCCCTTCGTACACGTCTTCACCAGGATTTATCATGATTACCCCGCGGTCTTCCAAATTCCACAGCGCATAGGCAACCGCCTTACCAGTACCCATGGCTATTAAAACACCAAGTCTACGTCCAGTAATTGGTCCTTTATAGGGGCCATAGCTATTATAAACACGGTTCATAACGCCAGTTCCTTTGGTGTCTGTTAAAAATTCACCATGATAACCGATCAATCCCCGTGATGGGGCAAGGAATGTAATACGGGTTTTTCCTGCACCACTGGAACGCATATCGGTGAGTTCTGCTTTGCGCAAACTCATTTTTTCCACCACAACGCCGGAATATTCTTCATCAACATCAATAACGGTATCTTCATAAGGTTCTAAACGCTCATTGGTTACGGGGTCATTCTTATAAAGAACCCGAGGGCGCGAAATAGAAAGTTCATAACCCTCACGTCGCATAGTCTCAATGAGAACACCAAGTTGCAGCTCTCCACGACCAGCCACTTCAAAACCATCCTTAGAGTCACTTTCCGTAATACGAATTGCCACATTACCTTCAGATTCACGCTCTAGTCTATCACGGATCATACGGCTTGTTACTTTTGTACCTTCACGGCCCGCAAAGGGGCTGTCGTTAACAGAGAAACGCATGGACAAAGTTGGTGGATCAATGGGTTGTGCCTGAAGAGGTTCTGTGACTTCTGGGGCACAGAATGTATTAGCAACCGTACCAACCGCAAGTCCCGCAATAGAAATAATATCACCTGCAATAGCCTCATTAACGGGAACACGGTCAAGGCCACGGAAAGACATCAGCTTACTTGCACGACCCGATTCAACAACTTTTCCTTGTCGATTCAAAACCTTTATAGGGTCATTAACGGTGATTTTACCGCTCTGAACACGGCCCGTAACCACACGACCCAAGAAATTATCTCGGTCAAGTAGAGTGGCTAGCATCGTGAACGGCTTATCAATATTTTCCTTCGTCATGACAGAGGGCTTGTCATAATAGCTTAAAATTGTTTCCAAAAGAGGATCAAGATTCTCACGGGGGCCGTCAAGTTCACGGTCCGCCCAGCCATCACGGCCAGAGGCAAAAAGAGTTGGAAAATCCAATTGTTCTTCACTGGCATCAAGGCTCGCGAACAAGTCAAATACTTCGTCATGTACCGCATCTGATCGACTGTCTGCCTTATCCACCTTATTGATAACCACAATCGGACGCAGACCAAGTGCCAAAGCCTTTGAGGTCACAAATTTTGTTTGAGGCATTGGGCCTTCTGCGGCATCAACAAGCAAAACAACCCCGTCAACCATACTTAATATACGTTCCACTTCTCCGCCAAAATCCGCATGGCCCGGTGTGTCGACGATATTAATGCGATGTTCTCTCCATTCGATGGAAGTACATTTTGCTAGAATGGTGATGCCACGTTCTTTTTCAAGATCACCGCTATCCATAGCACGTTCATCAACGCGTTGATTTTCACGAAAAGTACCTGCTTGACGGAACATGGTGTCAACCAATGTTGTTTTTCCGTGGTCAACGTGGGCGATAATAGCAATATTACGTAGAGACATTTGTTTTACCTAAAATAGTTGATTAACCTGATGCAAAAAACTATTTATGACGCAATGCAAAATATTCTATCATCAGGATGAAAATTCGGCGCAGTATACTGGGATTGAATATAATGTCTATGTGTAATTAATATTTAGAATAATTCCACGGAATTAAATCATGAGGATATAAAAATGAAGGCAATGATCGTACAAGAATACGGCCCGTTAGAGAACTTAAAACTCGAGACAGTTCAAGACCCTAAGGCAAATGAACATAGTGTAGTGATAGATATTAAGGCCTGTGCCGTTAATTTTGGCGATATTCTAATGATCGAAGGAACCTATCAGGTAAAACCGCCCTTACCCTTTAGTCCGGGCCTAGAAGTTGCGGGAATCATTTCCGAAGTAGGTGAAAAAGTGACCGAATGGAAAGTTGGAGATCGGGTACAAGCCATAACAAATTGGGGGGGTTTTGCAGAAAAAGTAGCCGTCGCAGAAAGCGCTCTTATCGCCTTGTCCGATAAAATATCTTTCGCAGATGCAGCAGCTTTTGTTGTCGCTTACGGAACCAGTCATGTAGCGCTCGATTATCGGGCGCACCTTAAAAAAGGTGAATGGCTTGTGGTTAACGGAGCAGGAGGCGGGGTGGGTCTTACGGCTGTGGAAATTGGCGCTCTTATGGGCGCACGCGTCATTGCAACAGCGGGTTCTGAGGAAAAGCTTGCTCTTGCACGAGAAAAAGGTGCCGAATTCACCATCAATTACACCCATGAAAATGTGAGGGATAAAATTAAGGAATTTACAAACGGCAAAGGCGCAAATGTCGTATATGATCCTGTGGGTGGTGATGTTTTTAAACAATCCTTTCGGGCTATGGCACCCGAAGGACGTATGATTATTATTGGTTTTGCGAGTGGTGAAGTTCCGCAAATTCCAGCCAATCATCTTTTGGTGAAAAATATAGAACTAATTGGATTTTATTGGGGGGCCTATAAACAATTTAAACCCGAAATTCTAAAAAACTCAGCCCATAAATTATTTCAATGGTATGAGGAAGGGAAAATTTGCCCTCATATCGGTGAGACATTTCCCCTAGAAAAAACAGCTGATGCCATCCGAGCCTTGCGTAATCGTACGTCATTAGGAAAAGTTATTGTTACAATACCATGAAATTTACACCATAATATTGAATTGACTTTCTAAAATAAATAATGTTACTCATGAGTAAAGAAATATCATTTCTGTAATTATAAACTGTTAAATATTAGAGGATGACATGCAGGAAATCCTAGCAAAATTAGAAGAAAAACGTAATCAAGCCCGATTGGGTGGCGGTGATGCCCGTATTGAGGCTCAACATAAAAAAGGCAAGCTCACGGCGCGAGAACGCATTGAAATATTAGTCGATCCAAACAGTTTTGAAGAATATGATATGTTTATGGAACATCGTTCCGTAGATTTTGGTATGGATAAACAAAAAATCTCTGGTGACGGTGTTGTCATTGGGTCTGGTACCGTTAATGGCCGCCTTGTTTTTATATTCAGTCAGGATTTTACTGTTTTTGGTGGATCACTTTCCGAGACCCATGCGGAAAAAATTTGCAAAATAATGGATATGGCCATGACGGTTGGCGCCCCCGTTATAGGCTTAAATGATTCTGGCGGTGCCCGCATTCAAGAGGGCGTTGCAGCCTTAGCCGGATATGCGGAGGTTTTTCAGAAAAATATTATGGCATCAGGCGTTGTTCCGCAAATATCAGTGATTATGGGGCCATGTGCTGGTGGTGCGGTATATTCTCCTGCCATGACTGATTTCATTTTTATGGTCAAGGACAGCTCCTATATGTTTGTTACAGGCCCCGATGTGGTCAAAACCGTAACCAATGAAACCGTAACCCAAGAAGAACTTGGCGGAGCAATAACCCACACCACCAAATCAAGTGTCGCAGATGCAGCCTTTGACAATGATGTAGTAACCTTAAAACAGGTGAGGCGTCTCGTGGATTTCTTGCCAGCTAATAACCGTGAAAAATCACCTAAATTCACTACTTTTGATCTTCCAAATCGGGAAGAAAAATCATTAGATACGCTTATTCCTGATAATCCTAATAAACCCTATGATATGCATGAATTGATCAAAAAAGTGATTGATGAGGGCGATTTTTTTGAAATACAACCAGATTATGCCAAAAATATTATAACAGGATTTGGACGTATAGAAGGACAGACAGTAGGCTTTGTTGCCAATCAACCCATGGTTCTTGCAGGATGTCTGGATATTAATGCCTCTCGAAAGGCAGCACGTTTTGTCCGTTTTTGTGATTGTTTTAACATTCCCATCGTAACATTTGTTGACGTGCCGGGCTTTTTGCCAGGTACGCAGCAGGAATTTAATGGTATTATTAAACAAGGTGCTAAATTGCTCTTTGCTTACGGGGAGGCAACGGTGCCAAAAATTACCATTATCACCCGTAAGGCATACGGCGGGGCCTATGATGTTATGGCCTCAAAACATCTTCGGGGGGATTTGAATTTTACTTGGCCCACGGCTGAGATTGCCGTGATGGGTGCCAAGGGCGCCGTGGAAATCATATTTAGAGCGGACATAGGTGATGCGGCAAAGATCGAGGCCAGAACCAAGGAATATTCAGATAAATTTGCAAATCCTTTTGTTGCAGCGGGGAGGGGATATGTCGATGATATTATTATGCCCCATGCCTCACGGCGCAGGATTGCACGGGGGCTGCGTATGCTGAAGAATAAAGAACTCAGTAATCCGTGGAAAAAACACGATAATATTCCGCTCTAAGCATTGAAGTGAGTAAAAACTATGTTTTCAAAAATACTAATTGCAAACCGCGGTGAAATCGCCTGCCGTGTCATTAAGACAGCCCGCAAAATGGGTATTAAAACGGTTGCGGTTTATTCCGATGCCGATGCGGAGGCATTACATGTTTTGATGGCCGATGAAAAGGTTTATATTGGTGCGTCTCCTGCTTCTGAAAGCTATCTTATTGCGGATAAAATTATAGCCGCTGCTCAGAAAACTGGTGCCGAGGCCATTCATCCCGGTTACGGATTTCTTTCAGAAAATGCGGAATTTTGCAAAAAACTCAAAGAAAATAATATTGTTTTTATCGGGCCAGAGGTAAAAGCCATCGGTGTTATGGGCGATAAAATTGAATCCAAAAAATTTGCTGCAAAGGCTGGGGTCAATACAGTTCCGGGCAGTACGGATATTATCAAAGATACGGCTCATGCCGTAAAAATTGCAAGCGATATTGGCTATCCCGTCATGATAAAAGCATCTGCAGGGGGCGGAGGCAAGGGAATGCGGGTTGCTTATAATGACAAGCAAGCCGCAGAAGGCTTTACATCGGCCACTGGTGAAGCCATTTCAAGCTTTGGTGATGATCGTGTCTTTATCGAGAAATATATCGAAGAACCTCGTCATATTGAAATTCAAGTCTTGGGGGATGGCCATGGCAATGTGGTCTATCTGGGGGAACGGGAGTGCTCTATTCAGCGCCGCCACCAAAAGGTCATTGAGGAAGCACCAAGCCCCTTTATTGATGCGGCCACCAGAAAAAGCATGGGCGAACAGGCCGTTGCGCTGTCGAAGGAAGTTGAATATCAATCCGCAGGAACAGTTGAATTTATAGTTGACAAAAACCGTAATTTTTATTTCCTGGAAATGAATACAAGACTTCAGGTCGAACATCCCGTAACCGAGCTCATTACGGGTATTGATCTGGTCGAACAGATGATCCGTGTGGCCAATGGAGAAAAATTATCCTTTTGCCAAGATGACGTTACTCTGACGGGCTGGGCAATGGAAAGCCGAATTTATGCCGAAGATCCTATTCGTGGCTTTCTGCCCTCCATTGGACGGGTGGTCAAATACTCACCGCCCGATGAGACAGAAAATGTTCGTGTGGATACAGGCATCTACGAAGGCTCTGAAATCAGCATGTATTATGACCCCATGATTGCCAAACTTGTCACTTATGGTGAAAATAGGGATCAGGCCATTGCTCACATGAAAACGGCGTTGGACCGTTATTATATTCGGGGAGTTGGTCATAATATTGCTTTTCTTGCCGATGTTCTAAACAGTAAGCGTTTTCAATCAGGCAACATCACAACAAATTACATTGCAGAAGAATATCCAGATGGCTTTT
Source organism: Emcibacter sp. (assembly GCA_021741205.1). GTDB lineage: Bacteria > Pseudomonadota > Alphaproteobacteria > Sphingomonadales > Emcibacteraceae > Paremcibacter. Next base: position 3,645 of record JAIOYI010000006.1, on the reverse strand, counting down.
CGGGCGGTACATTAACAAGCGAAACAAAGCTTGCCATGATTGCCGTCGCCCAAACCGTTCATTCCTTTGAAATTGGTCGCCAGTCCCAAATTTCAGGAAAAACAAACGAAGATGCCCCAAATTTTTCTGATAATTGGATGATATCCATCGGTGGCGGAAATATTCCCGCCTCTTTCTTTATAACGGATGATGGCTGTGCGGTTCAATGTATGGACAAGACCTTAGATATTCAAAGTGAATGGTTGCCTGGCATGCCTATGTTCGAAGGTACAGTTAATGACATTCCAGTATGTGTCGAAGTTGATAAACTTCTTGATGGATATCTATTATCCTATAATGGTGCCACGGAAAAAGTCCATGTTCGAACAACTCGGGAGGCGGAGCTTGCGGCTCTTATGCCTGTTAAAATGCCACCTGATATGTCTAATTTTCTGCTTTGTCCCATGCCTGGACTTATTATTGCCATTAATGTGAATGAAGGAGATGAGATAAAGGCTGGGCAAATTTTATGTGTGGTGGAAGCCATGAAAATGGAAAATATTCTGCGGGCGGAAAAAGATGCCGTCGTAAAGAAAGTATCAGCCAAAGCAGGGGACAGTCTTGCGGTTGATCAGGTTATCATAGAATTTGAATGATGTTAGAAGACGGTTACAAAGCCGCTCGGCTCATCATTTCAGGACGTGTTCAGGGTGTATTTTTCAGGGCATGGACGGTGGAAAATGCACAGAAACTTGATCTTGATGGCTGGGTCAGAAATCGTGCTGATGGTACGGTTGAAACCTTGATTGTTGGACCAGAAAATCTTGTAGATCAGATGGTTGAGCTTTGTTCAAAGGGGCCGGAAAGGGCAATTGTGAGCAATATTGAAATTTTTGAAGCGATAGGGATCACACCAAAAGGCTTTGTTCAAAAACCTACCGTTGATGTGGACGCCAGAAGAAACTAAAGTTTTATGATTGGAAAATTTCATCCCATTTTAGTTTGAGGATATGGTCAAGCTCCTTCATGGTAACAGATAGCCCAAGATCTCTGAGAGACGTCACCCCATGTTCGGCAATACCGCAAGGGACAATACCCTTGTAATGCTCAAGATCGGGGTCAACATTGATACAAATTCCATGAAAGCTCACCCATTTTCGAACCCGAACCCCAATAGCGGCGATCTTTTCCTCAACCCCATTATCATGTGTGACCCAAACACCAATGCGCCCCTCACGTCTTTCGGCAATGACGTTGAATACCGCAAGGCTGTCAATAATCCATTGCTCCAGATTTTGTACATATTTTCGGACATCTCGTCCCCGTTTTGTCAAATCAAGCATAACGTAAACGACCCGTTGGCCTGGGCCATGATAGGTATATTGTCCGCCACGGCCAACATCATAAACAGGAAATTGATCAGGCCACAAAAGATCTTCACCCTTTGCCGATGTTCCCGCCGTATAGAGGGGCGGGTGCTCTAAAAACCAGATAAGCTCAGGGGCATGGCCTTCATGAATGGCACAAACCCGATGTTCCATAATGGCTAGAGCGTCCTCGTATGGCGTCAAACCGTCACTTATTTTCCATTCTATGGGAAATTTTTTATTTTTGGTCTTTTGCATGCTTTTCCTGTTAATTGACCTGTTAATTGAATCGTAACTATGCTATTTCATACTATGACTTATAGCCAATATTACCATATTACTTAAGGATAAAATGATAAATGTCACAGGCCATTGACGATGTAAATGTGGAATTAACCGTTGTACTTGGTCAAACTATGTTGCCCATTAAACAATTGTTGAAATTGGGTCGCGGTGCGGTTATCGAACTTGAGGGAAGACAAGATCAACCCGTTAAAATATACGCAAATGGCGAATTGATCGCCAAAGGTGAGATTATGGTCGTTGGTGAAAATGTAGCGGTCAATATACTTCAAAGTGTTAAGAACTATCAGAGAAATTAATATACCCCTTTAAAATTAATAGGATATAGATGTTTGTGGATTTATAACTTTAAGTTCACTTACCCTATTATTCGAGCATATTAAACATTATAAATAGTGTATAATATAAATATATACATTGAAATCTTGATTTATCGATATTTTATCACTAAATTACAGTTAAATAATTTGCTGAGTTTTATGATGATCGCCACAAACACAAAAATGAAATCGGATCAAACGACAAGAGATATTAATTTTCTAATGTCTCACTATGGCCATTTGAATAGCCTTGATCTGCTTGATGCCATGATAAACAAGGAATTTAAGGGCAACATTTCTCTCGTGTCTTCCTTTGGGGCGGAGTCAATCGTATTGCTTGATATGGTGGCACAAGTAAATCCCGCCACACCGATTATATTTATCAATACTCAAAAATTATTTGGCGAAACTGTAAGATATCAAAATGATGTGGCAAAAGCCTTGGGACTCTCCAATATAATTACTGTAAAGCCAGACCCTTTAGAAATTGCAAATGAAGATAAAAACGGGCTGCTTTGGACAAGAGATACGGATGCTTGCTGTGACCTGCGTAAGGTACGTCCACTGGCCCGTGCCATGAATGGATATGGGGCGTGGATTACGGGCCGCAAAAGATTTCAAACTAAGGAGAGGGGCAATATCCCTCATATTGAACAGGACGGTTCAAAATTTAAGATTAATCCTTTGGCCGATTGGAATCAGACGGAATTGGATAAAATCATTGCGGATAAAAACCTGCCAAGACACCCACTTATTGATCAGGGATACCCCTCTATTGGCTGCATGCCCTGTACGGCAAGGGTCGAGATTGGACAGGACAGACGCATGGGACGTTGGGCGGGACAGGATAAAACAGAATGTGGTATCCATATTGGCGAAAATATTTGATCTTTGCAAAGATTTGCTCTTGCTAAATCCGTTGCACTTTGTTACTTCACCCTCAGTCAACTCTTAAACTAAAGTTTTGATGCTACCAAATGTTTTAAGTGTGCGGTCGTGGCGGAATTGGTAGACGCGCAGCGTTGAGGTCGCTGTGGGATAATATCCCGTGGAAGTTCGAGTCTTCTCGACCGCACCATTTTTTTTCCCAAAATTTCATAAGAGCTTGGTTGCAGGAGGCAAACTCCTGTGATAAACAATCGACCATTGTGATCCCGTAGCTCAGCAGGATAGAGCACCAGATTCCTAATCTGGGGGCCACGCGTTCGAATCGCGTCGGGATCACCATTAAAACAAGTCGGCCTTTAGGTCGGCTTTTTTTAATGGATATCTTCATCGGGAACGAAGGCTTTCGGGACCAAGCAAAGCGAAGGTCAACAGACGAGCATAGCGATGTCTGGTAATCGCGTCGGGGTCTCTATCTATTTCAAGAGTCAAAGATAAATGAGGTCAGAGTCATTTGATTTTCAAATGCCCGTAAAAAGGGTGTTTGCACTGATCGTTATCGTCTGTTACCATCATTAAAGACAAAGAATAAGGGGACATATCATTGCAAAAACGTAACCCGCTATCACAAAAACAAAATCAATCGACTCTGACCCATTGCTGTCCCAGTTATTTTTCGCTTTCATAATAGCCTCCATTGTTCGGTTGGCCTATCCGGTTCTTTCGGCGGTTTGAGAAGATCGCGCAAGTCGCGTCTGGCGAACAGATTAACATGAATAAGGCGACTGATT
>JAIOYI010000015.1 GCA_021741205.1 Emcibacter sp. | reverse complement strand
GATATGACCTTAATCTATCAGTCACAATAGATGTTGGCCTACCATAACGTTTTAGGAGTTTTTTCAATAGGTTGAGGGCAGATTTTTTATCTCTTCTCTTGGTTACGATGGTTTCCAGAACCTCACCTTCGTGATCAACAGCACGTCATAAATAATGAAGTTCACCTCCGATTTTGACGAATACTTCATCCAGAAACCATTCGGTATGGGGGTGAGGCCGTCTTTTTTGATGCATCGGGCATATTCTACGCCAAACTTAAGAACCCATCGACGGACCGTCTTGCTGCTCCGCGAGCGATACCGCGTTCAAATAGTAAATCCTCTACTTGTCGCAATGAAAGGGGATACTTAATATATATCAGGACTGCCAGGTGGATGATCTCAGGCGAAGTCTTAAAATAACGGTATGGTTTGCTCATCGGATGAAGTTAAGGTCTTGTTCAAAGTTTGGCAATATTTTACTTTGACAGAACCGACTATGGGGATAGGGCCGTGTAATGGAAAGTTCAATAGTGCCGCACTCCCGTGAATTGGCTTGTCATATAATTAATTTTTATCATTTTCTGTTTTTTCTTTTATAAAAATATTTAGAATTTTCAATTTTTTCGGAAAATATGGATCACACCATAGCCAAGAACCAAAGCCAAAGTTGTGAGGAAGAAAGCCATAATATAGTTCGCAAATATAAGAGACCCTGTGGCAAAAAGAATTGCGTAAATGGCAAATGTAGACAGTAGCGTTGCATATAGGCCGTTTCTGACTTCTCCCTTTTGAACGGAAATTTCCTTATGGAAGGAGTCTATTTTTTCTTTGGGTGTGGGACTTGTCAGAAATGTTATGGTAAGCCAGCCAATGGTCGTGCAGGCCACGCTTAGGATAAATTTTTGCCAATCTTCAAATCCACTATATGGGCCGAACTCAAAAAATAGGCTAAACAGGAAGGATAAAATCATGGCTGATATTTCTGTCCAGACATTGATCCGTACCCAGAACCAGCGTAGTAGGAACAAAAGCCCCGTACCCGCACCAATGGTTAACAACAGGCGGAAGGCTTGAAAAGCATCTTCTAAAATAAGGGCCAGGACGGAAGCCATAACCATTAAGGCAACGGTTATCAGTCGCCCAACCCAGACCAGTTTTTTCTCTGACGCCTTCTTGTCAATGAAGCGGCCATAAAAGTCATTGACGAAATATGAGGCTCCCCAATTCAGGTGAGTGGAAATAGTAGAGATATAAGCTGACGTCAAAGAGGCAACAACAAGCCCCAAAATACCAACGGGTAGGAAAGTCAGCATGGCAGGGTAAGCCATATCATCCCCGATAATATTTTCGGGAACATGGGGCATGGCATGGCGGATACTGTCGAGGTCAGGGAATACGATGAGGGAGGCCAATGCTACTAAAATCCAAGGCCATGGGCGGATGGTATAATGGGCGATATTGAAGAAAGCAGAGGCACCGATCGCATGATTTTCATTTTTAGCCGCGAGCATTCTTTGGGCAATATAGCCGCCGCCGCCTGGCTCTGCACCTGGATACCATGAACTCCACCATTGTACGGCGAGAGGAATTAAGAGTAACGGCACCCATTGATTAGGGTCTGACATATCTGGTAAAATCGAAATTTTATCTGCAATGGCGGGATTACTTATTAAGGCGTCCAACCCGCCAACGGCTGGATGGTTTATGGCATAATAAGCGGCTAATATTGATCCTGCCATTGATAATAGAAATAGGATCATATCTGTAATTAAAACGCCTATAAATCCGCCCATAACACTAAAAATTACAGTTATTGTCCCCGCTAACAGCACCATCATTATGGGGTCAACAGAGAAAAGAACACTACCAATTTTAACCGCTGCTAATGTCACATTCCCCATTATCATCACATTAAAGAATAGGCCGAGATAAAGAGCTCGAAACCCCCGTAGGAATTCAGCAGGTCGTCCACTATAGCGTCTTTCATAAAATTCAATATCCGTAGCAACAGCCAGCCGCCGCCAAAGTCGTGCATAGACAAATGTGGTTAACATACCAGTGATAAGGAAAGCCCACCAAATCCAGTTTCCAGCTATGCCATTGGTGCGGACAATATTAGTCACGAGATTAGGGGTGTCGGCGGCAAAGGTCGTTGCCACCATGGAACCGCCAAGCAGCCACCAGGGCATATTTCGCCCACCAAGGAAATAATTGCTGCTATTTTTAGAGGCTTGTCGGCTGACCCAGAATCCAATAAAAATTGTCAGCGCCATAAAACCAGCAATGATGGCCCAGTCTAGTATGGATAATATCATAATTGCCTCCTTGTATATTTATATTGTTGTTTGCCAGCCACCCAAGAGGCCATGACATTGACATTATTATCCAGTAAGATAAAATTTGCCCTCATGCCCTCTTTTAGCCGCCCTATTTCTGAATCAAGCCCCATAAATTCTGCGGGATATACTGAAGCCATTCGCAGGGCCTCGTGGAAGGGAACGTCTAGCATTTCTATAGTATTTTTAACGGCTTTGGCCATATCAAGAGCAGACCCAGCCAATTGTCCTTCATTCAAAGTTAGTTTGCCTTTGCTGAGGGTTGCTTTTGTACCAAGTAGATCAAAACTTGTGTCCTTGGTTCCAACTGGCGGCATGGCATCGGTTACCAGAATGATTTTACCCTGTGGTTTTGTTGTGATCGCTATTTTGGCTGAGGCGTTATGAACATGATGACCGTCCACAATCAACCCACACCAAGTATTTTGAGATAATAAGGCCGCGCCTACCATTCCAGGCTCACGGCCCTGTAGGGGCGACATGGCATTAAAAAGATGTGTGAATCCTTTAGCGCCTGCATCCAATGCCCGTTGTACTGTTTCAAAGTCAGCATTGGAATGACCCAGCGATACAATAATACCCATGGCTGTCATTAATTTTATGACATCAGGAGAAACCTTCTCAGGCGCAACTGTTACATGACAAATGCCAATATCTTTTCGGGCATAAATTGCAAGTTCTTCTTCTGATAATTCACGGATATAGTCTTCGGAATGCACGCCTCTTTTGGGAGTGGAAATATGGGGCCCTTCAAAATGGATGCCTAATAGGGTGGACATATTATTTTTCAACGCGCTTGACACTGCGTCTGCTGCTTTTTTCATTATCGTCAGATCATCACTAATCAAGGTTGCAAGGAACCCTGTTGTGCCATATTGATTATGGGCAGTGGAAATCAAATTTATTGTCTCAACCGTAGGGGTTGAATTAAATAAAACGCCTCCACCGCCGTTCAACTGAACATCAATGAACCCTGGTGCTATGAGTCCCTTTAGCCGGCTTATCCGTGTGCCGGGCACCTCATCAAGACATAAAATACGGCCACCCTCTATCGTTAAGGGCATATTATTTAATAAGCGTTCCCCATCAAATAGACTGTCTGCCATATAGGTGTGTCTCATGTCCATCTCAAACTGTCATTGTAACTTTGCGAAGGCCCGTTGGCGCATCCGGATTGATATTCAGGCTTCTCGCTATCAGTTCCACATCCAGATAAAATCTTTCCAGGATAAGAAGAGGTGCTAGCCTTGGATGCACATTTTGCATGGGCAGGGACATTGGCAATATTCTGGCACCTCTGGCTTTTATTTCATCCAGCATTTTTTGATGCAATGGGGCGGCTTCATCGTTTATGTTAATATTTAAAATGGTGATCTCTTTTTCAACAAGCGTTACGGGGCCATGAAAAAATTCTGCGCTGCTAAAAGCTTCTGCGTGCAAACAACAAACTTCCTTAAGTTTTAATGCGATCTCAAGGGAAATGGCATAGCCAAACCCGCGCCCAAGGACGAAGCAATTTAATATATTTTTAAAATTAACGGGAAGGATCTGGGCAGGGCGAGAAGTCATATCCGTTAATTGGTCTGGCAATGAATCCAATGCCTTCAGTATGCTGTTATTTTCTGACCAATATGCCACAAGCTGTAACAGCGCGGATAGGGTCGTAAGATAGCTTTTGGTGGCGGCAACGGCATTTTCCGCGCCAGCCTTTAGCGGAATGACGGCATCTGCAATATCTTTAATTGGGGCCGCCTCATCATTGATTAAAGCTATGCAGAATGCCCCAGATTTTTTGGCCATTTCGGCTTGTGCTAGAATATCTGGACTACGCCCAGATTGGGAAATGAATATAACTAACACATTCTCAAGTTTCATCTGTTTGTTATAAACACTTGATACGGAGGGGGCCGATGAGGTTACGGGAATGCCCAGCTCAACTTCAATGAGATATTTGGCAAAAACACCAGCATGGTCTGAGGTGCCACGACCCACGGTCATAACAAGTTTTGGATCAAATAATCTGATCTTTTCACCTAATGCTTTGACGGTATATCGGTTTTCAAAAAGTTGTTGTTGAATACGGGCGGGAGCCTCCCGTGCTTCCCGTTCCATAATAGTGGTCATGTTTTTTGTCTTTCTCGGGCTAGGCACTGCCAAGCATATAAAATTGCCCCAGCCTCAGCATTATCTAGTGGTTGTTTTAAGTGTGAAGCGATATCCTTATCCAACCAAGGGATTAAGGCTCGACTTAACCCGCCCAGAATAGACAATCGGGGCGGGTTAAGTTTCAGCATTGCTCTAGCCATCTGACTTATATAAGCAGCCCCATCTTTTATGATATCCGTTGCAACATCATCCCCCATTTCCGCCGCGGTAAAGACAAGATGCGCTAATTTGGCATATTCGGCTGGTGTATTATAGACCATTTTATTTATTATTATGGTATTATCAGTTGTCTTAAACCTGTCATGAATTAGATCACGTAACATGGTTTTTGGCCCCAGATTATTTTCTGCTTGCAGGCCATATTGAAGAGCTTTAAGTCCCATCCATGCACCACCACCCTTATCCCCAAGGGGGAACCCATGACCACCATATTCTGTGGTTTTACTGTCCGTAATACAAATGCCACATGATCCAGTACCAGTAATAATTATGGCCCCGTCTGAGCCATTATGGGCACCAAGACAGGCTATATGCTGGTCACTGGTAATAAAAATTTTACGGAAAGGATGTTCCCACTGGGTTAGGGCATGATATCTATCAGGTAAAGCAATGCCAGCAAGTCCAATTCCTGCTATAGTATTTTTTAATATAGAACTATCCATATCAGCAGTCACAAGGGCTTTATTTACAGATGACATAATAGCCTTGATGGAACTTTCAACGCCTTCTCGCGGGTTGGCGGGGCCTGCTTTGCCCGTGCCTAAAACTATTTCTTCTGATCCTTCTGAGGAAATAAGTCTGGCGCGGCATGTGCTTCCCCCACCATCAATGCCGAGGAAATATAAATTTCTTTGTAATTTTTTCATATGATCTATTTCTTTTATTGAGATATCCTTTATGAAGCGAGATCAGGTTTGATATATGCAAAAAATCATTGACTAAAACCGAATATGAATTCATATTTATAAATTATTAGAAGACAAAATGCAATATTGTTATTGTGGGTAATTATGAAATTTATTGAGGAAAGATGGAATGCTGTGTTACGGACAAGATGATATAAAGCCATTTTTGATTGGTTTGGCATTATGGGTAATTTTTGTTCTCTCTTATTCTTTCACTGCAGATAGTGCCACTGAGCTAGAAACCCGAAAAAATCTTTATCTTATGCCCTGGCCCAAAGACGTAATCAGAAAAGAGGGCATCAGACATTTTGAGGGTAAAATTAAGACTTATGTGGCTAACGCCGGCGACAATAGGGTCGAGAAGGCGATTGCAAGATTTGCTACAGGTAGCTCTCTTATCTTTCAGAAAATTGAAGATAGGAATAAAATTTCTGCAGAATTTAATGTACGTTGCGGGACTAAGTCGCCCAAATATCCCGCACTTTATGACGATGAATCATACAGCCTTCGTATTGATAAAGAACTGGTTGCTATTGATGCCCCAACGTCAATGGGATGTATTAGGGCGCTGACAACATTAGGGCAATTATTTATTGACCGAAATGACCCCCGCTCTTTACCTATCATTGAGATAAATGATGCCCCTCGTTTCCCGTGGCGGGGTCTATTGATTGACGTGGTTCGGCATTGGATTCCTAAAGAGGCAATTTTACGAAATATCAGGGCGATGGCCGAGGTAAAAATGAATGTTCTGCATCTTCACTTGTCGGATGATCAGGGATTTCGTGTTGAAAGTAAAATCTTTCCCAAATTGCACGAAGTGGCAGGCGAAGGGAATTATTATACCCAAGAAGACATCTCTGAGATCGTTGAATATGCGGCATCATTTGGTATTCGTGTTGTGCCAGAATTTGATGTGCCAGGTCATGCAACAGCATGGCTCTTTGCCTATCCTGAACTGGCCAGTGGATCAGCACCAATATCAATAGAACGAGACTGGGGAATATTTAAACCTGTAATGGACCCAACAAAGGCAGAAACCTATATTTTTCTAGATCGCCTGTTCAAAGAGATGATAACTCTCTTTCCTGATGACCATTTTCATATTGGCGGTGATGAAGTTCTTGCCGATAAATGGTTAGAGACACCACATATTCGTCAGTTTATGGCAGAAAATAAACTTAATACAGCATGGGAACTTCAGGCCTTATTTAATCAAAAGATAGTAGCTTTACTACAAAAATATAATAGGAGACCCATTGGTTGGAATGAAATATTAACACCAAATCTTTCCAAGCAAGTTGTCATACAGTTATGGGAGAATGAAGGAGCAGTAGATAAGGGTTTGAAATCCGGACATAAGTTAATTCAATCTTATGGATATTATTTGGATCATCTGGTTTCTGTGGGGGCCCATTATTCCGTTGATCCTGTTTATGGGCAAAGGGCATTTGAATTAAAGCAGACTCTCAAGTGGCGAAAATGGAAACTTGATATATTTCGGGACGGACGAGAAATTAATGGTGAGATGCTTTTGTATGAAAGTGAGGCTTTATATCATGGGTATATCACAGTGGGAACAAAGAAAATACGTTTCAAAAATGCTCTTATAAAAAATGGTATATTAGAAATAAAAAATGTTACCGAAATTCCTCTAGGACTACAGTTTTCACTTAAAATTAATAATAATAGCCTCACAGGTAGGGCAATAATACCCGGTATAGAAGCCACTGTTAAAGGTCGTCTAATAGCAGGATCAGAAAAGGATAATGGCATTTCCCCCGTACGGGATCGCCTGCCCAGTGAGAGCCTTTCAAATATGTTGGGTCTGGAGGCAGTCTTATGGACGGAATGGGTATCTGCTGGTACACTTGACTCAAGATTATGGCCACGATTGGCAGCGATCGCTGAGAAGGCTTGGTCAGAGCCAGAGGCAACTTTAAATACGGAAGATATGTATCGTCGGTTGAATTTTATTGACCGAAGGCTAGAGGGTATGGGACTTCAGCATCGATCATACCCTTTGGAATTGATCAATAAATTAGCGGGATCTGGCCATGCACTGTCACTTGAAAAATTTATATCTGCATTAGAGCCCGTAAAATATTATAGTAGTTTGAAGAAGATGCGGACAACAAATATGCTGACACCTTTGGAAATGATCGCGGATGCGGCGGTGCCCGATGGACGGGCTGTACGACATTTTAATCAGGCCGTAGACAGATATATTGTAAATCCAACCAAAAAAGATTTTTTAATGATTCAAAAACAGCTAAAGGAATGGCAACTTAGTTATTCTCAATTAGAACCGATATTTGAATCCTTGATGGAATTAAGAGAGGTGCGTCCTTTGGCGATAACGCTTGTTGACCTTTCGGCAATGGCTCTTGCGGCCTTGAAACATATGCATGCAGGACGTCATTATTGTTCATCGAAAGGGGAATCCTTGTTGGAAAGAGGTTTTGCCCCATTAGCTGCTGTACAGATTGCTATTGTTCCTGCAATAGAAAATTTGGTTTCAGCGGCCTGTAATGTGAAGTAATAAAGAGGAGGGTGCTAGTGGGCAGTGCTATAAATAAAATAACGCAAGAACGGCTAATATCTTTGGATGTGTTCAGAGGATTTACGATCTGTTTGATGATAGTGGTCAATAGCCCAGGATTGCATGACCAAATTTATTCACCACTTGCTCATTCCGATTGGAATGGTGTGACGACGACAGATTTGGTTTTCCCATTTTTTCTTTTTATCGTTGGTGTTTCGGCAGTTCTTGGTCTTGGTAAACAAGTTACGTCTGGTTTGTCAGAAAAGACAATGGTGATAAAAATAATAAAGCGCGCGGCCATTATTTTTGCCCTTGGAATATTACTTAATTTGTTTTTTTCAGGCTTTACAAGTTTAAGAATTCCCGGCGTTTTACAACGCATCGCCATTGTGTTTCTTATTTGTGGATTATTGTTTCTTAAGACAGACTGGAAGGGGCAACTTAAGGTAGGTCTTATGTTATTAATTGGTTATTGGATGGCTATGGTATGGATTCCAGTGCCGGGTATCGGCGTAGGTGTCTTGGAGCCTGGGAAAAATCTTGCTTCATGGATAGACAGCCAATTAATCCCATTTAAAATGTATAAGGGAACTTGGGACCCAGAGGGACTACTGAGCACATTACCGGCTTTGGCAACCGCTATTTCAGGGATGCTAGTGGGGCATATCATAAAATCAAATCAAGATCAGAAGACGCAAATAATTTGGATTTTCCTTGCCGGATTTCTGGCCTTTTGTTTTGGCAGCATTTGGGGGTGGTTTTTTCCTATGAACAAAAGTATCTGGACAAGTTCCTATGTGCTTTATACCTCGGGCATTGCGGCCATGACGCTTGCGTCCTCAATATGGTTTGTGGATGTTATGAAATTTTCCAAGGGACTTAAATTAGGGATTATCTTTGGGGCAAATTCCATAGTGGCCTATATGCTTCATGGGGTTTTGAAATATCCGTTATATATGCTCAAATTTGCTGTGGGTGAGACGTCATATTCGGTAAAGTCTTTTATTATGGAAAGCGCCTTATCAACAGGGATGGACCCAAAATTAGCTTCTGCATTATGGGCTTTTGGATTCACTAGTCTGTGCTTTGTTCCCATATGGGTTATGTATCGAAAAGGCATTTTCATTAAAGTTTAATGGGGGAAACGCTTAATCTTCTGGCATAAGGCCTGCCGCTAAGAACCCACCGTCAACGGAAAGAATATGTCCATTCACATACGAGGCCCCTTCACCCGCCAGGAACAATGCGGCTTCTGCGGTTTCTTCTGGGGTGCCGTAACGTTTCATGGGAATGGCCTTGGTATAGACTTTACGGGTCTCGGCAGAATGCATTTTTGCTACTAATTCGGTGTCGATGGCACCTGGGGCAAGTGTATTAACGGTTATGCCGTATTGGGCGAGCTCCACCGCCATAACCTTTGTTAAGGTCAATACACCGCCCTTTGCGGCACCATATGCGGCACGACCATATCCGCCCCTTATGCCTGCTGTTGAGGCTACTGTAATGATGCGCCCATATTTATTCAGCATCATTTTTTTTGCTACGGCCTGACAGCATAAGAAGGTTCCTGTCAGGTCAATATTAATAATCCGATCCCAGTCTTCTTTCGTTGTATCTAGGAATGTTTTTTCAATGCCAATACCAGCGCAATGAACCAAAATATCAATTTTTTTGAATTGAGCATAAGTGTCATTAACGGCTTTATTAATGTCATCTTCGGAGGTAATGTCGATTTTGTGGTATATGGCTGCTGTGCCTGATTTACATAGTTCGTCTGCAACCGACTTGGCACCATCAGACAGGTCAAATAAGGCGATATTGGCCCCCGCCTTTGCAAAAATTTGTGCGGCGGCTTTGCCAATACCACTGGCGCCTCCTGTGATAATGGCCGTACGACCAACGAGAGAATTTGAGGGGAGGGACATGAGTTTTAGCCTTTATTATTATAAGAAAATGAGATCATATTCATATTATATACTATTATATTCTAGTCAATGATATATTTAATAATGTATGGTAACTTATTGAAATATAATATATATTATTAAATATAATAAATAGAGGGAGTTAATTTCCATATTTAACGGAGGATGTATAGTCTAATTTTACTTGACAAAAAATGAAACTGAATTCATATTTGTTAAAGCCTATATCATTGTGTGATTAATGGGAGGAAAAATTAATGAGGAGTATAAAAATGAGTTTTATTAGAGGATTAATTGGGACAGTTTCAGTTGTCGCATTACAGTCAACTTTCAGTGTCGCTCAAGCAGAAGATGCTGCGGTAAAAAAATCGTTTGAATTAGAAGAGATCATTGTTACAGCGAAAAAGCGTTCGCAAAACCTACAGGATGTGGCGATGGGTATTACCGCATTTTCTGGTGTGGAAATGGAACGTGCAGGTGACGTGACGTTTGAGGATTTCGCAGTGAGGGTGCCAAACTTAACATTTGCGTATTCCGGTGATGGCGGGTTGCAGTCAAGAAGCATTGCAGTTCGCGGTATTTTTGGCGGTGGCACCACGGGTTTTTATATTGATGATACACCCATGCAGGAAAGTATGGCTCCGGTTGTTCTTGACCTTGAACGGGTTGAAGTCTTACGTGGGCCGCAAGGCACATTATATGGCGCGCGCTCCATGGGCGGTACGGTTCGTTTTATTACCAAACAGCCGAATTTAAATGAGATGGAAGTTAAAGGCCATATGGGTGCATCCAATACCAAAGAAGGCGGCTGGAACTATCAAATTGATGCGGCGGTGAATTTACCTGTTGTTAAAGATAAAATGGCTGTAAGGCTTGTTGGTTACTACCAGTATCAAGAAGGTATTTTTGATCGTGAACATGCTGATTATACGCCGATTCCTGGCGTGCCTGTAGTTTTCCCAACAGCAGATTTTGCCTCCACAGAGAATATTGATGATTATGATGTTCGCGGTGTTCAAGCGGCGGTTAAGTTTCAGGCCACTGATAGTTTGACCATCAATGGTCGGATAAATTACCAGAAAGCGGGCGTTGATAGCTTGCCTTTTGCGGATCATGAGCCGGGAAATTATACTAATGTGAGGGCTTTTAATGTTAATGAGTTCTCAGAGGACGAATGGTATCATGCGTCCATTGGTTTTAACGCTGATCTTGGGTCTGGATCCCTTGTTGGTAACTTTAGCCATTGGGACAGGGATACCCATGATGCGGAAGATGTGTCTGAGTTAATGTCATGGTTTGGTTTCTTTGCAGGTGTTCCAGCCTTTATGCCGCCCGTTGCAGCTGTAAATGACCGAGTAGGTGAGGTTAAAGGTGATGTGGCAGAAATCAGATTTGTATCAGATTTTGATAGCCCATTTCAGGTTGTTGTTGGCGGGTTCTATTCCAACACCAAATTTAAGAATGACATGTTGCAAACAGGCGAAGGACTGAGTGATGCGGTTGATACATTGTTATTTGGTGTGCCTGCAGGGTCAGGTTTTGATATTTTAGGTATTAATGACACAGGATTTTCGCAAATATTCAGAGGTCAGATCAAAGAAGTTGCCATGTTTGGCGAGGCGTCATATGAACTTACTGAAAAATTGAAGGTGACCGCAGGCGTACGTTGGTTTGAAACCAAAATCAATTCTGATGGCGAGATAGGTGGTTTTGTAGGATTAGACCCCACATCGGCGGTTGAGCCAAGTTTTGCTAAAGAGAATGGCTTTAATCCAAAATTTTCTGTTGAATATAGCTACTCAGACGATGGGTTGGTTTATGCAACGGCTGCTAAAGGGTTCCGCCGCGGGGGTGTGAATGCGGCACCGCTGGGTTTCTGTGGTGATGCTTTGGAAGATGTTGGATTTACCGATACGACAGAGGCTAAATCATATAAGTCAGATACTATTTGGAGCTACGAAATCGGTGCCAAGACAACCTTGGCAGACAATCGGGTTAAGTTGAATGGAGCGGCCTATTGGATTGATTGGAGTGACATGCAACAAAATATTACTCTTGCATGTGGTTTCGGCCTTACCGTGAATAGCGGTAAAGCTGTAAGTAAAGGCTTTGAGGTTGAGACATCTATTGCGGTGGCAGAAGGCTTTATTGTTGACGCATCAGTGGGCTATACCGATGCAAAAGTCACTGAATCTGGCTTAAGTCAGTCTCTGATATCGGTTCCAGGTACACGGGTACAGCATATTCCAAAATGGACATTCTCAACATCGGCTGAGTATGAATTTGCCCTTAGCGATAATATGGATGGCAGACTACGTGCAGATTATAGCTATATCAGTGACAGCATGAGCTATATTAATATTCCAAATCCAGAATCCCAAGCTGTTTCTGCGCAACGTCCGGCGGTTAATCTTCTTAACCTTCGTGCAACGGCAGTGCTTGAAAATTGGGAGCTATCACTCTTTGCGGATAATTTACTGAATGAAATAACTTCTTTTGGTGACAGTCGTTCCTTGTCCGTTGAGACGCCTGGTCGTCCGCGTATGCATCAAAACAGACCACGGACAATCGGTCTTGAAGCACGATTTTCTTTCTAGGTGAGTTATGAATATGCCCCTCTTCACTATATGTGTGGAGAGGGGATAATTTTGTCCTAACTTTACAAAGAGGATATTGCCTTCCTTCTTCTTTTTTTTGGTGAGATCATAATGGTAAGGGCGCAGTTCTTAAGTTTTTTTTTCTTTGTAACTTTTAGTGTTTTTATTCTATCGAGCGTTTCTTCAGATGCGGCAGATACAGAAATAAAAACTAATAAAAAGAAACAACCAAATATTGTTTTCATTTTTGCTGATGACCTAGGTTATGGGGATATAGGGCTTTTCGGTGGAATAGGAATAGAAACACCAAATATTGATGCTTTGGGGCAACAGGGTATCAAATTTACTGATTTTTATGCGGTCTCGCCGGTTTGTACACCTTCCCGCGCAGCACTGCTCACAGGTCGTTATCCTATACGTTATGGAATTCATTCTGTCTTTTTTCCGCGCAGTTTTACGGGACTTCCTGAATCAGAAATCACAATCCCAGAAATATTGAACAAGGCGGGTTATATTTCGGGTATCTTTGGGAAATGGCATTTAGGCCATAGAGAAAAATTCTTGCCCCTACAACAGGGATTCGATGAATTTTTTGGAACCCCCTATAGCAATGATATGAATTCATATGTTTATATTGAGGGTAACGATGTGGTCCAATGGACTGTAGATCAGCAATTTTTAACACAAACTTTGACCCATAAGGCTGTTGATTTCATAGACCGGCACCATGACCAGCCGTTTTTCTTATATATCCCCCATCCTATGCCTCACGTTCCCCTGTTCGCGTCTCCTGAGTTTCAAGGAACAAGTAAACGGGGGTTGTACGGCGATGTGGTGCAAGAACTTGATTGGAGTGTAGGGGAAATAATAAAAGCTCTTAAAGAAAAAGAGATTTTAAATAATACACTCATCATATTCAGCAGCGATAACGGGCCGTGGTTAACCATGGGGAATGCGGGTGGTGACGCAGTGCCTCTTCGCGGGGGCAAGCAATCCACATTCGAAGGGGGGATGAGGGTGCCAACAGTCGCCATGTGGCCCGATGAGGTTAACCCCGGACAGGTGATCCAAACACCTTTGACTATGATGGATTGGCTTCCCACATTCGCCAATCTAGCTGGAGTATCGCTTCCTGATAATTTGGTTCTTGATGGGGCTGATATTTCGTCCATCATGCAGGGGGGGGGTAAAGATGGTACCTATCTTATAAAAGACCGTGAATTTGCTTATTATTATGGCGGAAAATTACAAGCTTATCGCTTAGGGGACTGGAAGCTAAAACTCGCCCAGCCGAAACATGCAAAAAACTATCCTGCTTGGATAAATTGGTTAAGTTTACGTGTTCTGCGTGGTCAGGAAACTTTTCAACCCCATGAACTTCTTTTGTTCAACATGCGGCAAGATAAGCAAGAAAAATATAACCTTGCTCATAACAATCCGGAAAAAGTTAAAGAAATTCAACAGGCTATACAGGTATTTCAAGACTCGCTAGGTGAGGTTCCCGAAAAGCTTAATGTGGGAAATTATAAATTCATACAGGATGATAATCGGGTGTTATTTGATGCCATATTCTTTGTATTGAAATGGGCGGCTGGAATTATTTCGATTTGTATCTTTGCTATTGGCTGGTTCATCGCCCGCAAAGTTTATAGGCGAAAAACATAATGGTTTTATGGTCATGAAAATGGAGTGGGTGTTATCATACGTACAGTAATAATTTTAGGCCTCTTGCTGGTCATTATTTTTGCAGGCGTTTCTATTCCCTACGCCACAGGTTCTATTGCAACGGCTTTATTTTTGTTTGCTGGATATGAAAATTTTATAGAAACATTGCCAAAACGCATATTTTCACAGCTTGATATTTTTGCTTTGATGGCAATGCCATTATTCATTCTTGTGGGTGAGTTGATGAATAGAGGCGGGGTGACGGATGCTCTCATTCGCTTTTCACAGCTTTTGGTGGGGCGGTTCAGGGGCGGACTGGGCCATACCAATATTATGACATCTGTTTTTTTTGCGGGTATTTCGGGGGCGGCTATGGCGGATGCGGCGGCCTTAAGCAATACCCTTGTTCCTGCCATGAAGAAACAGGGCTATACGGCCCGATATGCGGCGGCGATTACGGCGGCTTCGGCGATTATTGGGCCAATTATTCCACCAAGTATTATATTGATCTTTTATGGAGCTGTTATGGGGGTGGATGTCGCCGCCCTGTTTGTTGCGGGTATCGTCCCTGGGCTTATGTTGGCGGTATTTCTGATGGGGGTAAATGCGGTCGCAGCAATGCGTTATGATCACCCTGGGGGAAAGAAGGAAGATATTCCACCCTTGTTACCTACAGTTCGCCGATCACTTCCTTCGTTAATGTTGCCGGTCATTATCATGGCGGGCATTATGTTTGGTTGGATGACCCCAACGGAAGCCGCGGCGGTTGCGGTGTTTGCCGCATTGTTGATTGGCTATCTTTATGGTCAGGCAAACACCACAATGGTTTACCAAAGTTTGAAAAAAACGATTTCCATATCGGGGACGATTTTTCTCATGATTGGGGCAGCATCCTGTATTAGTTTTATTGCCACATTGACAATGGTTCCTCAAATGCTGTCTGATTTTGTCATATCCATTGGGGTGAGTGGCGATATGTTTCTAATTGTTTTGATGGTGCTTTTTCTCATCATGGGGATGGTGGCTGAAACGCAAATAGCTCTTATTCTTGTGGCCCCTTTATTGGTTCCTATCGCTATCATGCAAGGGGCCGACCCTGTGCATATGGGAATAGTTGTTTGCCTGAATTTGTCAATGGGACTTATTTCTCCTCCATTAGGTGGTGTATTATTAGTGACCTCTACGGTGGCAAAAATAAATTATTGGGCATTGGTGCGCACTGTATTGCCATTCTTTTTACTGGAGGTTGGCTTGCTGGCCATTTTGATATTATTCCCAGAACTTACCCTTTTCTTACCTCGGGCGTTGGATTTAATTTAATAGGGAATAGCTTATGAGATTTTTCTTATTTTTGACTATTTTAACCACATTTCTTTCCTTGTCTTTGACCGTAAAGGCGGATAATAAAAATAGGATGTTGATTGCCACATCTGGGACGACTGATATAACGAAGAATGGGGAATATGTTTGGGTCAAGGCCTTTATGGATAATCTAAAAAAATTTGGGTTGGAGGTAGGATTTTTCCCCAGTAGTGTTCTGGGTAAAGATGATGCAAGAACCGATATGATACAGTTGGGTGTCTTGCAGATGAATATTACGGGAACGCCTGAAATTTATCCCTATAGCCCCTATTATAGGCAATTGAAAAGACCATTTCTTTTTGAAGATGCAGAACATTTTAGCAATTTCTGGACGAAGAGCAAATTTGTTGAATCCGTGAACCAAGACATAGCGTCGCGGAATATGTTTATATTGGGTTATGCCTCTTTGGGGGGTATGTCTGGTTTATTCACAACGGATCAAAGGGTAGAAAGCCTAGAGGATATGACTGGCTTAAGAATAAGGGGCATGTCATCCCTAGAATTATCAATGATTAACAGTTGGGGGTTGCACGGGGCACAAGTTGCATGGGAAGAAGTCCCCCAAGCCATGGAAACAGGCGTAGTTGAGGGCTATTTAAATCCACCATTGGTTCCGGTTATGTTTGGCCATACAAATCAAATCAAATATTTTACCGATATTGGATCCCATATTTCTATGAGAATAGTTGTGGTGGCGAAAGACTGGTATGATGGTCTTTCTCCACCTCATAGGTTGGCTGTTGATAAGTCCGTAATATTTGCACAGGAAGAAAATATGGCTTGGGCAAAAATGATGTATAAGAAAGAATTCGAAATTTTGCATGATGCTGGTGTGGATATTGTGGGGTTGACGTCTGAAGAACGAGAAAAAATTGTTCAAAAAACAATAAAACACTTTGATAATAAAGGAATATCTCTCGTCAGCAAAGAAGTTCAATCATGGATCAACCAGGCAAAATCTAGGGGGACAGAGAAATGAAAATACGCATTTTTCTTATATCAATGAGTAAGCGTTTAAATCATCTTTGTGAGATTGGGGCTATTTTTTTCCTTGTCTTAATGCTTGTGATGGTATCTTTACAGGTGGTGGCGCGATATGGGTTTAATATGCCGCCCGAATGGACAGAGGAAGGGGCAAGATATTGCATGATATGGATGGGATTATTGGGGGCAACGGTTTCATATTATAGAAAAGAGGATCCTATCATATTCTCGCCCAGTAAAGAATTTATGGCAAAATGGAATATTCTTATTCGAATAATTGAGTTTATGGCCGTATCGGCTTTTGTTATTCCTCTTGTTTATTTCGGTCCATCTTTCATTGAACGTCAAAGCGGAAGATTAACGGAAACGCTTGGGGTAGATACGGGCCATATAGTGGCAATCATTCCCATATTTGCCGCCGTTGTATTCTTTCATGGGATGGTGCGCCTGATAGCTATGGAGAAAGAAGAACCCCATCAAACCATAGAAGAATTTTAGGGCCGTGATATTTACTGGTCAATAGGCCACATGGGGTGGGTAATTTTCTGGTAAGGAAAAGATGTAAAATCCATTGTCAATGCACCAGGGGTCATAACATAATATATATTTTTACTTATGCGCGAAAAGGCAGCCTGAAAATGATTGGTTGATTTGACGACAAGGGCCGTATAGTCCGATAAATTAAGCCCAAATTCCGTAAAACAATCTGGTGATAGAGACTGTATCCTTAGGTTGCTGACTATGATGTCTATATTTCCGTGACGCATGGCCACTGCTTTACCAAGTGGGAGTGACCGTTGATCCCCATCGTCGCCAAAATATTGTTTAGCATCATCCCGAAGTTCTAATATTTCAACGTCCATATCTTGTGGCACCCCTGAGAACCAAGATGCCTTGCCGCCAAGTCTTATTTTTAAGTTGGCACCCTTCCCTGCGGCATAAGCGAGATCGACGATGAAAGGGTCCCAGAAAATACCGAAAGCGATTTTCTCAAGGCGGGATTTGCGCGCCTGTTCTAAAATAAATGTGGCATCTGATGCCGCGCCGCCACCTGGGTTATCCGCTACATCGGCAATGATTGCGGGAAAGTCCTTAATTTGATTTATGGCTGAGAAGGCCGTGTCTATGGTATCGTAATTCTGTATGAGTTGTGAGCGTATTTTGATAAATTCATCAGCAACCGCTTTTGCATAACTTTCTGCTAGTTGTTCGTCATTATCTGTAACGACAAGGCTTTTAACGCCGGCATCTGCCGTGTCCGCCCAAGGAAAGCTGTGAATAAGACTGCAGTCGAGTATTTTAGGAGATGGATATTGCATTAAATGCTGATCAACAAATTCTCGCATTGGGGTTGTGATGGTTGGAAAAGCCCCCATAGTATGACAGTCATAATGCCTCATCACTGGAATAAGTTTTCCATCGGTTGTCTGGTCTATGAGTTTGAATAATTTTCTGGCACTAATGGCAAAGTCTGTATGGGGGTATTCCTTGTAAGCCAGAAGTATTGTTGCGGAATCAATCATCTTTTGTGACAAATGTGCGTGGGGGTCAAGAAGGCCGCCGATGGGGACTTGAGAGCCAACAATTTGCCGTATTTTCTCTAGAAAGTCACCTTCACAATCGTCATAGCCATCAGCCATCATGGCACCGTGTAAATTTAATAATACACAATCGACGGGAAGAGCATCATGTAGTTGTTTGATGATTTCATCACGAAGGGTCTCATAGGTCAGTTGCGTCAACGGTCCCGCTGGTGTTGTATAAGCTAAGGTTCCTCTAATGGCTCTATGCCCCATTTTTTCAGTCATTTTAAGAAATTCACTATGGCCATCATTGGCTATGGCAGGCCATTTTTTTTGTTCGGGCCGAATTAAGCAGCTTGCCTGAAAATCTTTCATAGTTGTAGGTAGTACGGAAAAGCTATTTGTTTCCGCGCCGAAGGCCGCGATGAAAACTCGTTTTACTGTGCGTTCATGTTTCATGAAATAGTTGACCTGTAGGGAAAAAAGCATATTATATAAAAGTGAATTCATATTCATACTATTTTCTGCCTATGATTTTGTCAATATATGGTTCAAGAAAGAATGCAAAATGAGTGTTTGTCGTGGTATTTTCTTCGTCGTTCTAGCGGCTCATATATATATGAATCCTGTTCAGGCAGAAGAAAATGATATAAAAATTAAAATTGAGCAGGAACTTGATAATATAATAGGGGAGGTCTTAGATAAGGAGCATATCCCCAGTATATCCATTAATATTTTGAAAAAAGGACGGCCATTATATGCAAAGGCATTTGGTCTGGCTGATGTTGAACTTGACGTGCCTGCTACGTTAAATAGTGTTTATGCCATAGGATCACTCACCAAAAGCTTTACTTGTCTGGCCATTAACCAGCTCACCTCTCATGGTCGGATTAGCTTTGAAGATACATTGGATAAATTTTTGCCAGATTATCCGACCAGAGCCAAAGACATAAAGGTGCGGCATTTATTACATCATACCTCAGGTATCAAAAATTATATTCATTTACCAGAGATACGAAGAAATGCAGAGAAATTTCATTCTCACGATGATATGTTGGCATGGTTTCAGGAGCTGCCGCTTGATTTTGAACCTGGGTCGCAATGGCGTTATTCCAATTCGGGGACATATCTTTTAGGGCTAATCATAGAGAAGGCATCAGGAGAAAAATATCAGGACTATATTAAAAATCATATTTTGATCCCATTTGGGCTGGAAAATACTTATTCAGGTGAAGATAGTAGAATAATAAAAGGGCGCTCCAAAGGCTATTCCGTGGTAAACGGCGTCGTGAATAATGCCCGACGATATAGTTCAACAATAGCATTTGCGTCGGGTGATTTATTATCAACTTCGGCGGATATAGCGACTTATATGACAAAGCTCTATCATGACTATGCCCATAGCAAATCTTTAATAGGGGGGGTATTTGAAGTAGGACAGCTTGAGGACGGCCAAAATATTAACTACACAAATGGTTGTTTGTTCAGCGAGGCCACCCATGGTCGGGTTAAATATTATCATATGGGTCAAATTTTTGGTTATAGTTCTATTCTTTCTTATTATCCAGAAGATGAAATAACCATATCAATTTTAACCAATAGTGGATCGGTAAAAATTCTTGATCTTGAACATAGGTTAGCAGAGAAAATATTAGAATATTTGCTATAAAGTTAAATAGCTAAAAAAAGATACTATCATTTGATGTTTGGTAGTAGAATACTATTATTGTCAATGTGATTAAATTTCAGATTTTTATAGTATAATTATTTCTAAAATTAGAGGGCCATATTGCTAATAACGGGAGTTAATATATGGCGATGAATATGAAGTATGACGATTTTTTAAAACATAAGGAAGCCGGGCAGGGCAAAATTAAAAAGGGTGAGCGCACACGTAATAGAATTAAGATATCTGTTGCGAAACTGCTCAACGTGATTAGTTATAATGATCTTCGTGTTGTGGATATCTGTAATGAGGCAAAGATCGCCCCTGGAACATTTTATATTTATTTTGAGAATAGCTCAATCGTTGTAGAGCAGGTCTTATCAGAATTTATTGATATGTATTTTGAGATTATTTCACAAATTCATCGTGATGATCTTTTTGAATCAATACATTTGGCAAATATGGCTTATCTTGAAAATGCGCGTACTAATCCGGGCCTGACACGATGTGTTTTCGGGATGAGGATCGAGCATCCAGAATTTTCTAAACTTCATCAGGAAGCCAATTCGAAACTTTATAGTAGAATTGCGAAAAATGTAACAAAACATGTCTCTGGCACCGATTATGAGGTTGCTTATATCGCTGTTCATGCTATGGGATCAATGATGGATGAAGTTGCAGGGCGAATTGCCTTTAATGACACATCTTATATGGGGGACATTTTTGGAGCAAAAGGTGTCGATGATGAAGGCTATTGTGAGTGTCTTTCTGTGATTTGGTATCGTACTCTTTATGGTAAATTACCAACGAATGTTAAAACTGACTTAGCTAAAAGATTTATGAAGATAGGTTTGTAATTTAAAGCATAAAATAAAACCATCGAATATCCTTGCAAAAAATGAATATGATGTCATTATTGTGTTTGTAGCCTAAAACATCTGAGGATATTTATCTGACGTGGTGTTATTTGAATAGATAAAATGTGCAATTGAATGGTGGAGATATTAATGAAGGATATTGTCAAGGTAGAGTTTAATGACACTATCGGAAAGATCATATTAAATCGGCCAGCAAAGCTGAACGCAATTAATCAAGCATTAGCGATAGGCTTGCTAAGCGCATTACAGAATGCAAATGCAAATGCCGACTGCAAGATAATCCTGCTCTGCGGCGAAGGGGCTTCATTTTGTGCTGGGGATGATTTAAAGGAACTCGGGCAAGGCGTTATAAATTTTGATCTCGCAGATGAAACCATTGCTGTTATACAAGATATTACCAGAGAAATCATGTTTAATGACAAACCTGTTATATGTGCTGTACAGGGTTGGGCAATAGGCGCTGGTTTCTCTTGGGTCTTGAATGCTGATATGAGCATTTGGGCGTCGGATACAAAGGCTTTTTTGCCAGAGGCTCATTATGGAATGCACGCAACAGGCGCGGCAACATTCCTGCTATCCCATAGAATTGGTAATGCGAGTGCTATGGAAATGATGCTGTTAGGGAATGAATATACAGCTTCTAGATTAAAAGATATGGGATTGGCAGGAGAGGTGGTAGAGGCTGAAAAACTTATGGAGACAGCCGAAAAAATAGCCTTTGAATTAAAAAAAATACCAGCGAATATGTTGCGAGATATAAAATATGGGGCACTGAAATCAATTAAAAATGAAATAGAAATTGCTTTGGTCTATGAAGCTGAAAAATGCAGAGAAGCCATGAGAAATATACTTGGGACCAATGAAATAAAAGAGAAAACTGCCAAATTTCAAGAAGGAACAAGCTAATGAATGCGCCATTATTAAAATGCAATAATCTTCGCAAATCATTTCAAAGTGATGGCAATGAAGTGGACGTGGTTCGTGGTGTGGATTTAGAGGTTTCGGAAGGTGACTTTACCGTACTCATGGGCTCATCTGGATCTGGAAAATCTACGTTGTTGTATTTGATGAGCGGATTGGAAGATGTGTCTGGCGGTACGGTTATATGCAATGGGCATGAAATTTCTAGTATGAAGGAAAAGGAACTGGCTCTTTTACGTCGCCGTGAAATGGGCTTTGTTTTTCAGGCTTTTAATTTAATTCCAAATCTTACGCTACTTGAAAATATTATGGCGGCGGGTTTCCTTGGCGATACGCCGAAAGAACAACTGGAAAGCAGAGCTTTGGCGCTTTTGGAAAGTCTGGGACTCGGTGATTTGGCAAAGCGACTTCCCTCTCAAGTATCTGGGGGGGAACAACAACGGGCGGCAACGGCGCGGTCTTTAATTAATTCACCGAAAATTTTGTTTGCCGATGAACCGACGGGGGCTTTGAATAGCGCTTCTGGAAAAAAAGTTTTGGATTATTTCTCAAGTCTGGCAGACGAAGGTCAAACCATATTCATGGTTACCCATGATTTGAAAGGAGCCTGTCGTGGCAATCGGGTACTTTATCTGAAGGATGGTCAAATTCATGGCGAATACCGCTTTGATGATCCGTCTTTATCCCTTGAGGATCGTGAGAAAACGTTATTTTCATGGCTTGTGGAGCAGGGGTGGTAATGGCCGGGAATGTAAACAAAACCACAAAGGCCAGTGTGTTAAGCGGCCTATTCCTTATTGCAACCAGAAATATCAAACGTGATAAGATGCGAAGTAGTTTAGTCTTCTTGACGATTGCGCTGTCCACGATGATGTTTATGACGGCTTTGGTATCCCTGCAGGGGTTCAGTCGACCCATTGTTGATATGTTGGATAAATCCAAGGCATCGCATATTTTGCTAAATTTTGATGCTCGAATATATGATGTGGATGACATATCTGACTGGTGGAGATCTCATAAAAATACAGAAAGTTTGGCACCGCTGTTACCGACGATGGTCACAACTAGCCGCCCTGTTCATGATGGAAAAGCAATAGGGTCTCATCTTATTCTTACCGAAAGACCAAAGGAGGAGATGAAACAGGATTATCTTGCTTTTATGGAAGGCGAGCCGAAGCCCTATCCCGCCTCTGGTGAAATATGGTTGGCTAGTTCAACGGCACAATCTGCGGGGCTTCATATTGATGACTATCTGGAGCTTGCCACAGCAAGCGGGGCCAGAAAATACAGGATTTCTGCCATTGTTGTTGACCCGCATTATTCTAGTGGATTCACGACCCCAGAACGGGCTTGGTTGGGTCCTGATGAATTGACTAAATTGGTTACTTTTGGCGCATTGAATAATTATACCTTGGGAATTTTGACGAAAGATACAACCAAAATTCAGGATATGTGGGGCGAATTTAATAGCTCCCTCGGCGGGGGGTTCAGCGGGGGCTATACATCATATGAAGCGACCATAAATTCATATTCTTTTTTGGTTGATATGCTGGGCATCATGATTTTGGTGTTTGGGGTAATTTCATTATTTGTGGCTCTTTTTATTATTTCTTCTACTATTTCCGGTGAGATTATGGCCAATTACAGGACATTCGGTGTTATTAAATCCATTGGTTATACACCGCGTAATGTGGTTTCTCTTTTTCAGGTTCAGTTTATCTTCTTGGCCATATTGGCTTTGCCATTGGGGGCTATTGGCAGCTATTTTGTGAGCCAAGCGTTGTTGGGGATGATGTTACGAACAATTGGTACGGCCTCTGCTGAATTGGCTGTTATACAACCAGTTGTGATTTCATTCATTGTATTAATGACTTTGGTTGCTTTTGTTTCAGGCAGATCAGGAAAAAAGGCAAGTATTATTAAACCAGCCATCTCAATCCGTTTTGGGGCACCTGAACCGAAAAGGTCGAAATATGGCGGGTTACATATCCGCACAGCGCGTTATATTGCACTTCCTATTGTTTTGGGGCTTAAAAACCTCTTGGTTGGCAAGCGCCGCGATTTATATGATTTGATTGGTATTTCAATTACGGCTTTTGTATTTCTTTTTAGTGTGAATGTCTTTAATTCTACGTTGAAGACCAGTGAAAATCTTCCCTTTTGGGGCTTGGACGGTGCGGCAGTCAATGTAAAACGTAGCGGTGGTGAATTATTTGGTATCCGCTACAAAACACTTAAAGAATATTTGATCGATCAGCCAGGGGTACTGGCGGCTGGTGGAAATTCTAGCCTTAGTGCCACAATACCATCTGGTCCATATGGCGTTACTCGCAAGCTATCGGGTAATATAGTTGATGGTAATCTTGATGATTTTGGTTATATCAATTTGGAGGGAAGAAATCCCGTCGAGAAGGGTGAAATAAGTGTTGGTTATGCCTTGGCCAACAAATACAACCTTGATCTTGGCAGTGACTTTGCTTTGATCATCAAGGGTCAGAAGAAAGTTTTTCAGGTAAGTGGTATTTTTCAGACATCTAGTAATTCTGGCTTTTGGTATCGGACAAGGATCGAAAGTATTTATGAAATTGACCCAAACTATGAACCAAATGAAGTGATCTTAACTCTTGAAAAGGGAGTTGATAGAAGCACCTTAATGGATAGGTTAGAGAGTAGTCTCGGCTCAGCAGTGGATGTGGAGCCGAGGGAGAAATTCATCCAGTCTCAATTACAGTCCATAACGTTAAGCATTGGTATGGTTCTGGCATTTTTATCATTGGTATTTTTACTTGTTTCAATTGTGAATATTTTCAATTCCACGGTTATGGGGATCAATGAATCAAAAAAACAATTTGGGATATATAAGGCAATAGGGTTTGTTCAATCTCAAATTCGACTAATCATGGTGTCTAAAAGTGTTATATTAGGCATTCTTGCCATCATTATTGGCCTTGGGCTTTATGCTTTATTGGCCCAGCCCACAATGAGTTACCTTGGGCAACAGATCGGAATGCCTGAATATCCAATGATTTTTGATGTTTTTGGCTCTTTACTTGTTGTGCCTGTGATTTTGATATCGAATATTTTCAGTGTGTGGTTGCCGTCAAGACGTATTACAAAAATTAAACCAAGAGAGTTGATCGTAGAATGATTAGACCCTTAATAAAATTGATTATATCAGTTGTTCTTTCATTTTCTTTAATGAGCCAAATGTCTTTAGCGACTTCTGAATCTGATTATGTCTATCAAATGGAAAGAATATTTAAAGATCATTTAACCCAAATTCAGGCACCTGGCTTTTCGGTAGCGGTTATAAAAAACGGCAAGGTCATTTTGGCCAAAGGATATGGTAAGAAGGTAATAAACCAGAATCAGCCAATGGATGAGAATACCATATTGAGTATTGGTTCATTGACCAAATCCTTTACGGCTATGGCTATCCTGCAATTACAAGAAAAGGGGGCATTGAATATTGATGACCCTGTGGTTAAATATTTACCGTGGTTTAGAAGCAGTGACAAAGCCCTTAGCGATACAATCACATTACGTATGATGCTTAATAATGCCTCTGGGTTATCTCCGCGATTTTCTATACTATCCAATAATACGTCACGTCGGCCAGATGCGCTTGAAAAAGGGGTTCGGGCGATGAGCTCCTATGAAATTAAGCGAAAACCTGGGGAATCCTTTGAATATCTTAATGAGGGATGGAATACGCTTGGCTTGATTATAGAAAAGATCAGCGGATTGACTTGGGAAGAATATATTGAACAAAATATCCTGCAACCACTTAATATGTCAAAAAGCTCTGCAGAACGTAAAGTGATTGAGCAATGGGATGTGGCAAAAGGCCATTATTCTGGCATCACGCCAGTAGCGGCGGATCTTATTCATATACAGGGCAGTCTGCCAGCGGGGTCAGGCTTTTTCTCAAATGTTATTGACCTGTCACATTATTTGACAGCTCTGGTTAAAGGGGGGAAATTTAATGGCCAGACATTGTTAAATGAAAAAAGTTTAAAAGATCTGTGGAAACCAACAGTTGCGGTGACAGGTTTGTCCAAGGAGATGGGCGGTGATGGGAAACCAGCCCATTATGCTATGGGGTGGTTTGTATTTGATATAGATGGGGAACGTTATATCAGTCATGGGGGGGAGGCCAGAACCTCATCCAGTCAAGCCATGATAGACCCCATTCATAATTCCGCTGTTGTGATTTTATATAATACGGGCAATTTGGAATCCTATTCAAATGAGAGTAATCTTTATGTGTCCCATAATATATTGCGTATTCTTAAAGATATGCCCCTATCGCAATTTGCAATACCTGTTGAGGCCGACCCGCTTTTGAACTATTTTTTGCCAGCTAAAGATAATTTAGATCATTATCATGGGGTATATTTGTCGGGCTCAGGAAAACGCATGCGAATACAGGCAGGTGGATCAGAGGGCCTACAAATGTTTTTGCAGGATACCATTTACCCCTCTGATTTAGATGTGGATTTTATCAATGATACCTCTTTCGTTATGCGGAATATAGCCCAGAGAATTCAGGGGCATTTCACTTATAATGAAGATGGAACAGTTGCTTCGCTTGTTTGGGGTGGGGAGACATTCAGCAAGAAACAAAATAGAGATAACCAAAAATATACAAGCTATCAGTCCGATAAAGAAGATATTTCATTTGCCTTGCCGCCCCGTTGGAATGTTGTGTGGGATGATACGGTATTTAACGCATCGGTTTCTGGCGCATCAGATCTACAGTTGACGGGACAGATAGTGTCTCTGGAGTTTGAGGATTGGTTGGCTCAAGCGGGCTTGCCTAATGATACCGAAGAGATTAGTGAGTTGAGAAACGGTTATATTTATCAAGGTGCCATCGTCACAGATGATCAGGCAGAAAAGAAGAGAATCTTTCTTTACTGTCGTACCCAAAATCAGAAATATGGCTTTATACTGACGGTTCCAGAGGGGCAATTGACCCATGAAATCATACAGACCTTAAACCCATTTTTGGACTCGCTTGATTTATATTAATGATATTGGCCTTGCTATCTGGCCGCATTACCCAAGCCCCCAAATGCTGTCCAGCCCCCATCGACGGGGAGAACAATACCCGTTATGTAAGCGGCCATGGGAGAGGCCAGAAAGGCAATGGGTTTGGCAATTTCTTCTGGGGTTGCGAGCCGTCCCATGGGGGCTCGTTTCTCAAACACACTATTATCGAAGGGCAGGGTATCGAACAAACTCTGTGCCATGGGCGTATCTGTATAACCAGGGGCAACCGCATTGACACGAATATTATAACGGGCCAGATCACAGGCCATGGTCTTTGTCATCATAATTATTCCTGCCTTGCCAACGCCATAGCCGTTTGAGGCCACCATGGCATCGATTCCCGCCGCTGAGGATAGAAAGATTATAGAGCCGCCATTCTTCATGTGTTTTGCGGCCTCTCGCCCCACGAGAAAACTACCCTTAAGGTTGACATCTATAACTTTTTGCCATTCGCTCAGCTCTTGATGTTTTGTGCCAGCTATTTTTTCAGAGATGCCAGCACAATTTACAACAACGTCCAGATCGCCTAATCGGTCTATTGTTTTGCTAAAAACATCTATTACCGATGCCTCGTCTGATATATCGCACGCATAACCAGTGATCGCCCCGATGGATGATGCGGTATCCTGACAATTTTGTTCATTTAGATCACATATAATGACTTCTGCACCAAGAGATATAAATGTTTTAGCCGTAGCAAGACCAATGCCGTTTACGCCACCGGTGACAAGTATTTTTTTGTGACTAAAATTAATCAAATCAGAATTTATCATGGTCTGTCCTTATTACTTGTCTTTACGTTCTCTGAGGGTAGCTTGTCGTGCTTCCTGCGCTTCGTCCAAATGTGACATCGCGTATGTGAAGCCCTGTTCAAAACGATAATTCTTTTCTAGGTCAACGGGCTCAATACCATTGAGGGCCAATTTTGCATAACGTAAAGCCGTAGGGCTTTTTGTTGCAATTTTTTGTGCCATAGCACGGGCTACAGGAACCAACTTATCCATAGGAAGGACTTTTTCAAAAGCGCCATATTTTATGGCCTCTTCCGCCAGAATAGGTTCGCCTGTGAAATACATGCTTCTGACCTTTTGCAAGGGCAGCATCCGAAGCATATGAGAGCCGCCGCCAAGCATACCCACATTAATTTCTGGGACACCTAATTTGGTGCCCTCAGCAGCAAATACAATATCGCTTGCACCAGCGATGGCAGCACCAGCCCCCAAAGCATATCCATGAATTGCGGAAATGACAGGTATCGCACAGTGATGGATGGCCTCGAATAGCTCAAATGCACCTTTGTTGCCTTCAAGAATTGCGTTTCCACCTTCTCCCAATTCTTTAATGTCGATACCTGCGCAAAATCCACGGCCTTCTGCATATATCAAGATAACTTTTACTTCTTGAAGATTGCCAAGGC
Organism: Emcibacter sp.; assembly: GCA_021741205.1. GTDB lineage: Bacteria > Pseudomonadota > Alphaproteobacteria > Sphingomonadales > Emcibacteraceae > Paremcibacter. The sequence goes on along the minus strand of JAIOYI010000015.1, from coordinate 16,466 downwards.
GGGTAACCTCTAGGGAAAGTTCGGACATTTTCTTGCCGTTTAAGGCATTAACGGGCGGTGCATTGATAATAATTTCGGCTATGTTGTTTTCTATTTTTGTATGAAATGTCATTTTTTCTACTCAATTTTTATGATGTTTATTTAACATTAGGATTGACAATAAACTAGTTGATTAAAATACCAACCATATGGTAGGTTTAAATGTGAAGCTTAGTCAAGATTTTATTGCTATTGTTGTTGGTTTATTGCGTGATAAGGGACAAATAATGTCTAAAATTTATAAATATATAATAATTGTTTCATGTGCAGTATTGACGGTATTTTTGGCCGTTGCCAACGCGCAGAATGATAAAAGCTGGGCGCAATATATTCAGACTGCTGATGGAACGCCTCTTGCAGCGGATATTTGGCTTCCGGAAAATATATCTCAAGATACGCTCTTGCCGACCATGGTGTATTTTACGCGATATTGGCGAAGTAAAGAATTTAGCCCTCAGAAAATTCAAAGAAATTCGGTTGTGAATTTTTTTAATGAAGCTGGATATGCAGTCATTATTGTAGATGTTCGCGGGACGGGGGCGTCTTATGGAAGTCGTGCAGGAGAATTTACATTACAGGAAACCAAAGATTTTGGTGCTGTTTTTGATTGGGTGATTAAGCAATCTTGGTCTAATGGGAATCTGGCGACTTTTGGCATTTCTTATGCGGGTAATACGGCGGAGCATTCAAGTTTTATTAAACATCCTGCGTTGAAAGCGATAGTGCCCCGTTTTACGGATTTTGACTGGTATAGATCGCTTGTCTTTCCCGGTGGATTTAGAAATAAGATTATAGCAAGCAATTGGGGCGATATGGTTTGGGCTATGGATCTTAATAAATTCGGTGTGGGAGAAGGGATGGGAACGCTCGAGAAACCAGTAATCCTTGGTGTGCGCCCCGTCGATAATGACGGGGATAAAACACAATTGGCAGAAGCTGTAGAACAACATAAAAATAATATTAATGTCGCGACATCTCTTCGGTCTGTTGAATATAGGGACGATAAGAAATCAGCACGGAGCTTAGATGATGACATTACATCTTTTGTAACACCTTTTCGCTTTATGAAGGAAGCAGAAGAAGCCGCTGTTCCGGCTTTTCATTGGGGTGGCTGGGGCGATTCAGGAACTGCGGCGGGCATCTTGGCCCGATATTCATCATATAATGCGACAGGTCTTTATGTTATTGGGCCTTGGAACCATGGCGCAAGGCAGGATGTTAATCCTTTCAAGGTAAAAGATGCGCCGGTCCAGCCGAGCCAAGAAGATCAATATAAGCAGATATTGGCATTTCTTGACCCTTATATGAGGACAGGGAGTAAGGCACAAGAAAATCTACGGGAACTTAGGTATTTTACCATGGGGGAAGATATCTGGAAAACAACAAAAGTCTGGCCCCCGCAAGATACACATAATCAAACCTTATATTTAGCAGAAGACAATAGGTTATCAGAGGACAAGACATTACAAAAGTCGGGGTCTGATGGTTATAAAGTGAATTTTGAAGTTGGAACAGGCTCCTCTACCCGCTGGTCAACTCAACTTGGTGGCTCCGATGTTTTTTACGGTAATAGGGCCGAGGTGGATCGGGATTTGCTTGTCTACGATTCGGAACCATTGGAAAGTGCTATGGAGATTACTGGAACGCCTGTTGTGGATATATATTTATCATCAAGTCATGGGGATGGCGGTATTATCGCTTATTTGGAAATGATCTCACCTGAGGGAATTGTTACCATGATAACTGAGGGTGAATTAAGGTTTATCCACAGGAAGATTTCAGATGAAGCCCCTCCCTATGTTATGTCTGGACCATATCATACATTTGAGCGAAAAGATGCGGCATTGATGCCCGTGGGAGATGTGGAAAAAATATCTTTTTCATTGTTACCCACCTCCATTTTGATACCAAAGGGCTATTCCATAAGGTTGGCCTTAGCGGGACATGATAAGGATAGTTTCTTGAGAATACCAGAAAGGGGTGATCCTGTTTGGTCAGTGCAAAGAAATGCTGAATATTCATCATCTCTATCGCTTCCTGTTATTTCTAAGGTTTCAAACTGAATTTTATATATAGAAAGGGATAGTAATATTTATTACACTGACGAACCCGAACATATAACAATGATGCGAGAGACTTTGCGGAAATTCATTGAAAAAGAAATGCCGCGCGATAAGGTTCGCCGTTGGGATAAGGCAAGATATTTTCCTAAGAAAGTTTTTCAAAAATTATCGGAGCTGGGCGTTTGTGGGTTAACGGTAGCTGAAGAATAGGGGGTCTTGGTCGCGATCTGGTTGCCGCTATTACCGTTATTGAGGAGCTATGCCGTCGTGGCACATCTTTGGGCGGGCCTTACATCCACTGTGCTTTTTATGATGGAATTAATATATCGGAAAGCGGCACGGATGAGCAAAAAAAGAAATTTCTGCCAAAACTAGCCAATGGTGAAATGCTGTTTGCTTACGGCTTGTCAGAGCCTAATGTTGGCGGAGACTTACCCAGCGTTACCACCAAAGCGACCCGTTCTGATGATGGCAAGTCGGTGACCATAAATGGGACAAAGCGTTGGTGTACGGCGGCAGATATTTCTGATTATATTTATTGTCTAGTGAGATCTGATGCAGACGCCCCAAGATATAAAAACCTATCATTTGTGCTCATACCCACTGATGCCGAGGGGATCACCATTGAGACCATCGGCCATATGGGGCTAGGTTATGCCCATACGACCGACGTGACCTTTGAAGATGTTGTTATTCCTTTTGAGAATGTAATTGGTGGTGAGGCGGGGTGGAATATGGGTTGGCCCATGTTGGCGGGGCCAGCACTTGATGTGGAGAAGTTGGAATTAACCGCAATGGCGTTGGGGATTGCAGGAGCCGCGCTTGAGGATGCACGTGCCTATGCGAAAGAAAGAGAACAATTTGGCAAGCCTATTTCGCAATATCAGGCCATTAATCATGTTTTGGCCGATGCGGAAACAAAATTGGCTGCCTGTCGACATATGCTTTATTATGCGGCGTGGTTTGCCGATAATGACCGCCCCTGTTCAGCGGAGACATCTATGGCAAAATTATTTGTGACCGAAACGGCCGTCGAAATTGTTCTTGAATGTCAGAAAGTTATGGGAGCCTATGGCTGTGCAGATGAATATGATATGGAACGTTACGTGCGTGATATTTTACTGATGCCCATTTTGGGCGGTTCATCAAATATGATGCGTAATAATATCGCCAAAAGGCTGAATATTATTTAGGATTATTGACCTTAACGAGTTAGTAGGCCCTTATTGAAAAATTCAATGAAGCTATCCGCTATTTTATCAATGTCATATTTGCCATCGGAAGAATACCATTTGGGAATCCAGTTCAAGGCCCCCTGAATAGCAAGGACAACTAATGAGGCATCACAGGCGTTTATACTACCTTCTTTGATGCCTTCTTCCACCAGCTTATTCATGTGATGGTCAACTAGTTTTGCCCGTTCTTTAAGTTCTTCTTGATGCTCAGGGCTTAAGGAATAAAACTCGGACAAGATAATAAAATATCCAGTAGGCTGGTTAAATTTTGTTATATGATTTTTTATATAAGCCGCTATCTTTTCTGGCGCCTTGCAATCCAGCTGTTCGGCTTGCTCCATACATTGTTCAGCTGATTCAATGGCATCCTTGTAACATAGATAAAGAAGTTCCTCCTTGTTTTGGACATAATGGTATAGGCCCGCTTTGGTGAGTTTAAGCAGCTTCGCAATAGATTCCAGTGACGTATTATGAAATCCTTTTTCCGTGAATTGATGGCCAGCAACTTGTAGCAAGACACCTTTGCGGGCATCATGGATGGCGCTTCGGTCAAAAATTGTGAGGTCCGGCCCAGTATTTTTCATTTTCCACATTCCTTATCTAATACATGAAGCTTTCATAACGCATGTTATCAAGACTTGGCAAATTGTTTGTTTATATTAACAGATGGTCATAATATTATCTATATAGATTGTTGACTAACCATATGGTTGGTTTATAATCTGCGTATGTTTTAAATATACCCAATTGGCTATGTTTGTTGGGCCAGAGGAAAGAAATGTCAACAGGATTGAATGGTAAGCAAGGGATTGGGTTGTGGGGTGTTATCTTCACGATCACAGGATTTATTATCGGAGTATCCGCGTTTATTCTGCCGGGCCAGCTCGTTGAAATGGCTGGACCTGCGGTTACGGTATCTTACCTCATTGCGGGGCTTGTGGCGCTGCTCAGTTGTGTAGTTACGGCACAGATAGGTGTTGTGTTGCCGTCTGATGGTGGCTCATTTGTTGCAATTTCAAAATTGGTTTCCCCCTTCTTTGGTTTTTTGATCATCTGGGTTTTGTTGATTGCTGCCGTTGTTGCCAATGCATTTATGGCCTATGGGTTTGCGGATTATTTTTATAACTTTATACCTACATTTGATAAGACCTTCGTGGCTATTACTGTTGTGTTGTTTTTTGGTATTTTAAATGTAATCTCACCTAATATTGTTGTACGGGTGCAAGCTGCATTAGTTATTATTTTTTTACTGGCGTTGATGTTATTTTTGGTGGGCAGTCTCCCTCATTTTGATATGCAGAAAATGCAACCTTTTGTGCCAAATGGCTATGGGGCTGTGCTGCTTGCGGCGACAACGGCCTATTTTTCTTTTGGGGGCTTTGTGCTTCTTCTTGAGCTAGGCGGCGAGATAGAGCGACCTAGTAGGAATATACCAATTGGGCTTGCAGTTACTTTTTTGATTGTTTTGTCTGTCTATCTAGCCGTCTCTTTAGCAATTGCAGGCACTTCTTTATTCATTCCTGAAGGAGAAGTCGCTATTTTGTCCATTGCTCGACAAATAATGCCGAGTTGGGTCTTAAATATATTTGTGCTAGCTATATTAGCGGCTGCGGCCACATCTATTAACAGTCTGATATTGGCTTATTCTAGGGATATCATGGTGGTTGCTCTATCTGGTTTTCTGCCTAAAGCTATCGGCGAGATGTCAGGATCCTCGCACACGCCAAGGAAAGCAATATTATTACTGATGTTATTGTCCTGTATAGCTATTTTATCCGGAAATCGTGTTGAGGAATTAGCCATTGTTGCGGTGATGGGGATTATGTTGCAACAGATATTTCTGGCCATTTGTGTTTGGCGCATTCCGCAAAGGATGCCAATACAATATGAGAAATCTGCATTTAAAATACCAGTTTGGCTTATCCGTTTTGTAGCAATTGCACTTATTATAGTTTCTAGTGCGTTCATTATTGTAACAATTATTGAAAAATTATCACTTGTACTTTTATTAGTCGGTTTGATTTCGTTAGGGGTCGTTTATTTTTTCGCTGTATCTGTTTGGATGAAACGCAAAGGCGTAGACGTCCTATCCAGATTTGAAGAACAAATTGAGAAATTGACCCAAATTAAAACAGAAAGACTCTAGGATTATGAACCAAGAAAGAGTCGATAATTTACCGTTTTTGAATAGAATCACTGATTATGTGGACTACTATGCAGAAGTGAGCCCAGCAAATGAAGCTGTTGTGTGTGGTGATATTCGTTGGAACTATAAAGACCTTCAGCAAGAGGTTGATATGCTTGCTAAGGCGCTGCTTGCTTCTGGCACTGGTAAGGGGGATAGAGTAGCCACACTGTCGCCGCCAAATCACCATTTCTGGTCACTTTTTCTCGCGTCTGCATCTATTGGTGCTATTTGGCTTGGTTTGAACCCCAAATATAAACTGGAAGAATATCTTTATGTTATTTCTGATGCTAAACCAAAGGTGGTTTTTGCTTATGATGTCATAGGAGAACGTGTATTTTCCCATGAATTACATGAAATATTAGGGCAGAATAGGGAAATATCCCGTCTAGTGCTTCTTGATGATAATCGAGAAAATTCTGATTTTGAAACACTGCCGGACTTTAAAGACCTTGCCGTTCAAATTTCCGATGAACAGCTTGCTGATGCAAGAGAAAAAGTAGAGGCCAAGGACTCTGCACTAATTGTCTATACATCGGGCAGTACTGGGAAACCAAAAGGCGCATTATTGCCTCATCGTGGTTTGGTAAGATGCAGTCGAAATCAAGTTGGGCATTATGATGTTTCGCCGGTTCGGTTGGAAAATTTCTTCCCCATAAATCATGTGGCTTGTGTTGGTGATGTATCTTGTTTTTGCCTAGTTGCAGGGGGAACCATATTCTTTATGGAGAATTTTGATCCAGAAGCGTCATTGGCACAGATTGCAAAAGAAAAGATAACCATGTGGGGCGGAATTCCGACAACTTTACAATTTTGTATGGGGCTTGAAAACTTTAGGGATTATGATTTGAGTTCCATACAATTGATCGGATGGGGCGGTGCGGCGGCCTCAGAAGACCTCATTGGTCAGCTGTTGAAAATATCCCCTCGCTTGACCAGCTGTTATGGTCTAACGGAAACGGTTGGTTCTGTCACTTTTATAGACCCAACGGCTGATGTGGGTGTTTTAAAAGATTCAATAGGCAAGCCTGTTCCAGAATATGAAGTGCGTCTAATAGACAGTTCGGGCAATGATGTGGAAGATGGTGCGCAGGGCGAAATATTGGTCAGAGGTGACTTTATCATGACTGAATATTGGAATCGCCCTAAGGAAACCAGTGAGGCAATTGATAAGGCAGGTTGGTTTCACACTGGTGATCTTGCGTTGAAGCTATCTGATGGAAATCTGAAACTTTTGGGTCGAATGGGGGAAATGTTCAAGTCGGGGGGGTATAATATTTATCCTCGGGAGATCGAGCAGGCGCTGGAAGCCTGTGCCGATGTTGAGATGGCCGCTGTTTTTGGGGTTTCGGATGAATTATATGGCGAGATTGGCATAGCATATGTTCAACCTAGTCCCGAAATTAATGTTCAGGTTAACGATATCGTAGAACATTGTAAGGGTTTGCTCGCTAATTATAAAATACCTAAACATATAATAATTGAAAAAACGTTACCCCTTTTGCCAGTTGGAAAAATTGATAAAGCACGGCTTAAGGCGAAGTTTCTTTTGAATGGTGTGAAGAAATAATGAAAATAAAATCAATATTAATAGCAAACCGCGGTGAAATTGCTGTCCGTATAGCGCGAACCGCTTCAGATATGGGCATCGAAACGGTCGCCATATATTCTCATGATGATCGGGCGTCTCAGCATGTTAAAAATACGGATCATGCTTATGAAATTGATGGGGTTGGCGCCGCCGCATATCTTGACGGAAAATTTATAATTGATGTGGCAATGCGGCATGGTTGCGATGCCATACATCCAGGATATGGATTCTTAAGCGAGAATGCGGATTTTGCAAAGAACTGCGCTGCAAATGGTATTAAGTTTATTGGGCCGGAGGCGAGCCATCTGGCCTTATTTGGGGATAAAGGTAAAGCGAGAGTTATCGCAGAACGTTGTGGTGTGGCCTTGATCAAAGGAACAGAACAAGCCACCTCGTTACCAGAAATGAAAGAATTTTTTGAAGCCCTTGGTGATAATGCGGGGGTTATGATAAAGGCTGTTTCCGGTGGCGGCGGACGCGGGATGCGGGCCGTACATAAGATCTCGAATCTTGAGGAGTCTTTTGTGCGCTGCCAGTCTGAGGCACTAGCCGCATTTGGCAAAGATGATGTATATATCGAACAGCTCATAAAAAGGCCCCGTCATATTGAGGTGCAGATCATTGGTGACGGTCGGGGGGGAGTATCGCATCTTTGGGATCGGGAATGTACCATTCAACGTCGCCATCAGAAGGTCATTGAAATCGCGCCAAGCCCCTCATTAAAAGATGCATTGCGAGAGAAAATTATTTCAGATGCGGTGATGATAGCGCGCGAGGTGCAGTATGAAGGTTTGGGTACTTTTGAATTTTTACTTGATGAAGATTCAAAAGAGGGAAATTATTATTTCATCGAGGTTAACCCAAGGATTCAGGTTGAGCATACTGTTACAGAAGAAATTTTTGGTGTTGATCTTGTCCAAGCACAAATTTCTGTTGCCAGCGGATTGAGCCTTGAAGATATAGGTTTCACACAAGAGAAAATTGGACAGCCAACGGGCTATTCTTTGCAACTTCGCGTAAATATGGAAGTTATTCAGTCTGATGGATCAACCTTGCCATCAGGAGGCGTTTTAGAGTCATTTGATTTGCCCTCTGGTCCGGGTGTACGGGTAGATAGTTTTGGCTATCAGGGCTATGAAACCAATCCAAATTTTGATTCACTTCTGGCCAAGGTTATAGTATCGACGCGAACAGCTAAGTTTGAAGATGTGGTGCATAAGGCTTACCGCGCCATTAGGGAATTCAGGATTTCAGGTGTTGAGACGAATATTGCATTTTTGCAGAATATTCTTTGTCACAAAGATTTTTTGGAAAATAATATTACCACAGGTTTTATCCAAGAACATTTGAATGATCTTGTTTCCGAGCAATCACAACAGCATAAAAATCTTTTTGTTAATGTCACGGAAACAGGGGCGGCCTCTTCGGATGCAATAGCTAATATTGTTGAAAAAAATGGTTATCATAATGTTTTATGCCCTATGCAAGCCGTTGTTGTTGGCATTAATGTAGAGATTGGGGAGGCGGTTTTTAAAGGGCAAACGGTGGCTTTCGTTGAGGCTATGAAAATGGAACATGAAATTAAGGCAGGGAAGAGCGGATATATTTCGCAGCTGCTTGTCAGTCCCATGGAAAACGTGCGCACAGGACAGCTGTTGTTGGTTATAGAAGAAGCTGAGGTTGATCAGGCAAACCAAAATGAACAAAATATTTTTGACATTGATATGATCCGGCCTGATCTTGCGGATGTCTTATCGCGTCAAGCTTCGACACGGGATGATGCTCGGCCAAAAGCGGTGGAGAAAAGACGAAAAACTGGACAGCGTACGGCCCGGGAAAATATTGATGACCTTTTGGATGCGGGAAGTTTTACAGAATATGGCTCGCTAGTCTTTGCGGCACAAAGGTCTCGTCGCACAGTTGAGGATCTTATCGAGAAAAGCCCTGCGGATGGGCTGATCGCGGGCATTGGCAGCATCAATGGAAATATTTTTGAGGAATCAAAGTCCCGCTGCATGGTTGTGTCTTATGATTACTCTGTCTTTGCAGGCACGCAAGGGGCCATGGGGCATAAGAAAAAAGATAGAATGTTTGATCTTGCCAGAAAATGGAAATTGCCTGTGATCCTCTTTAGTGAGGGCGGTGGTGGCCGTCCAGGGGATACGGATGTAACGATGATCGTAGAGACACCAAGTTTTCTTCGATATGCAAAATTGAGCGGTTTAGTACCACTGGTTGGTATCGTATCTGGTTATTGCTTTGCTGGAAATGCGGCCCTTCTGGGGTGTAGTGATGTTATTATTGCAACAAAGAATTCCTGTATCGGTATGGCTGGCCCAGCCATGATTGAAGGTGGTGGCTTAGGTGTGTTCAAACCAACCGATGTGGGGCCGGTTCATATTCAATCTCCAAATGGTGTTATTGACATTGTGGTGGATGATGAAGAGGAAGCGGTCAAGACTGCCAAACAATATATTTCTTATTTTCAAGGGCCAGTGAAAGACTGGGAAGAAAACGACCAACGGCTGTTGCGTCACGTAATTCCAGAAAACAGGGTGCGTACCTATGATGTGAGAGAGGTAATTACCATAATGGCAGATAAAGACTCAGTCCTTGAATTGCGTAAGGAATTTGGGATTGGCATTGTCACATCATTTATCAGAATAGAGGGACGTCCCTTTGGTGTGATTGCCAACAATAATCGCGCGTTAGGTGGCGCAATTGATAGTGATAGTGCGGATAAATCAGCTCGATTTATACGTCTTTGTCAGGCGTTTAATATTCCTTTGGTAAGTCTTTGTGATACGCCGGGCTTTATGGTTGGACCAGCCGCGGAAGAAACGGCGCAGGTCAGACATTTCTCCAGAATGTTTGTTGCTGCAGCCAATTGTAATGTGCCTATTTTTTGTGTCGTACTTCGTAAAGCATATGGTCTGGGGGCACTAGCAATGACGGCTGGCAGCTTCCATGCGCCAATGATGAGCGTATCTTGGCCCACGGGGGAATTTGGGGGCATGGGCTTAGAGGGGGGTGTTCGCTTGAGCTATCGACGAGAACTTGAGGCCATTGAAGATTTGGAAGAAAGAAAGCAAAAATTTAATGCGCTGGTCGAGAAAGAATATGAAAAAGGAAAAGCCCTGAGCGTGGCCACTTATATGGAATTTGACAATGTCATTGATCCTATGGAAACACGAAAGTGGTTGATTTCCGGCCTGAAGGCGACGGCGGGATGGGATAAAGATATACGGCCCATACCGGGTTCTGTTGATACTTGGTAATAAAAGACAGGAGATAACGTGATGACTTCGTATAAAGCACCTGTAAAAGATATAAAATTCCTACTCAATGATTTTCTGAATATAAGTTCTCTTAATATGCTCCCTGTATTTTCAGATGTAACGTCGGATCTTGTAAATGCTATTCTGGAGGAGGCGGCAAAACTTGCTGAGAATGTGTTCCATCCTCTCAATGTAACTGGTGACGTAGAAGGGTGTCGCCTTCAGGACGGACAGGTTATAACGCCGAAAGGGTTTAAAGATGCCTATAATCAATATTGTGAGGGCGGTTGGCTCGGTATAGTTGGTGAAGAAGAATATGGGGGCCAAGATTTGCCCCGCGTGTTCGGTTTAATTATGAGCGAATTTTTTGGGGCGGCGAATTGGTCATTATCCATGTATCCTGGGCTAACACGTCCAGCATCTGAAACTATTCTGACCTGGGGTACCTCAGAACAAAAGCAACTATTCCTGCCAAAAATGTATGAAGGAATTTGGTCAGGTACAATGAATTTGACTGAGCCACATTGTGGAACGGACCTTGGGATGCTTCGCACCAAAGCAATAGCGCAAGGCGATGGAACCTATAAAATTTCAGGCACTAAAATTTTCATATCCGCCGGAGATCAGGATATGACAAAAAATATCATTCATCTTGTTTTGGCACGTATAGAAGGCGCGCCCGCAGGTACGGGCGGCATTAGTCTTTTTATTGTCCCTAAATTTAATATTGAGCCAGATGGCTCTGTTGGGGAGCGTAATCAGGTCAATTGTGCCTCCCTTGAAAAGAAAATGGGTATTCACGGTAATGCGACTTGTGTGATGAATTATGACGGGGCAACGGGTTATTTGCTTGGCACAGAAGATAAAGGTATGCGCGCAATGTTTACCATGATGAATGAAGCCCGATTGGGCTGCGGAGTCCAAGGGCTTGCGCTAGCCGATATTGCTCAACAGAACGCCATTGCCTATACCAAGGATCGTGTGCAGGGTAAGGCGATAACGCGCCCGGCCAATGCGGGTGTGACAGACCCCATCATTTATCATGGGGATGTGCGACGTATGTTAATGACAAATCGGGCTTTCATTGAAGGTGCCCGTGCCGTCGTCCTATGGGCGGGGGTGCAAGTTGATGTGGCCCGACAGCATAGTGATACTGCAGTTCGCGCACAGGCGGATGAGATGCTGGCTTTCTTGACCCCAATTATAAAGTCCTATTTGACAGACCAAGGCGTAGAGGCCACGAGAAGAGCTATGCAATGTTTTGGGGGACATGGTTATATTCATGAAAGCGGTGTAGAACAATTCATGCGTGATGCCTGTATTGCGCCCATCTATGAAGGGACAAATGGCGTGCAGGCGATGGATCTGGTTGGGCGCAAACTCCCTGCCAATAATGGGGCTGCTGTACAGACAATTTTCGGTCTTTTTTCAGACTTCACTTCTGAACATAAAGAACATCTTGCCTTGGTTGAATTTATTCCTGCATTTGAAGAGGCTCTTCTATCTCTCCAAGAGGCGACAAAAGATATTTTGAAGGCTGCCCAGAAAAATCCTGAAAATCTGGGAACGAGTGCCCATTATTATCTCAATATGTTTGCTGTTGTTTTGTTAGGGTTTTTCTGGATGAAGATGGTTGTAACCGCCAGTGATAAGTTATCGGAACCTGAGGCGGACACTGTTTTCTTAGACAATAAAATTAAAACGGCAAAATTTTATTTTGATCATATGTTGCCAGATTTTGCCACATTGTCTCGGAAGATAAAAGCAAATGCCGAGACAACTATGGCTATCGATCCTCAAAATTTCATCTGATATCAGGCGACTTCAAATAAGCCTGCTGCCCCCATGCCGCCGCCGACACACATGGTCACGACGACATATTTAACGCCGCGACGTTTGCCTTCGATCAAGGCATGACCAACCATGCGTGCCCCACTCATGCCGTAAGGGTGTCCGATTGAAATGGCGCCGCCGTTGACGTTGAATTTTTCTGGATCAATTTCAAGTTTGTCACGGCAATAAAGGGCCTGAACTGCGAAGGCCTCGTTCAATTCCCACAGGCCAATATCATCAATATTTAAGCCATGTTGTTTTAATAGTTTGGGAATGGCGTATATTGGTCCAATACCCATTTCCTCTGGTGGGTTGCCTGCAACCATCATACCGCGATAGATACCCAATGGCTCGATGCCGCGCCGCTCTGCTAATTTTGCATCCATTAATAGACAAGCGGAGGCGCCGTCCGACAATTGACTGGCATTACCCGCCGTGATGCTGCCCCCTTCAATGACTGGATTTAATCCCTGCAAACTTTCATACGTGGTTGAGGGACGATTACATTCGTCTTTGCTTAAGGTGATTTCTTCATAGCTTACGACTTTTGTTTCCCGGTCTATAATAGCTTTGGTGGTTGTGATTGGAGCAATTTCATCATCAAACTTACCGTTTTCTTGGGCTATTGCAGTGCGCCGTTGGGATAGCAGAGCATATTCATCCATTTCATCCCGTGTCACGCCATATTTTTTGGCTACAAATTCGGCTGTTTCCAGCATAGGCATATAAGCGTTTTCGGCATGTTTGATTACATTTGGATCAATGGTTTCACCAACATATTTGAAATATTGTTCTTGAATAGCAGAAATATTGTCCTGTCCACCCGCCACAGTGACTTGCATGCCGTCCACAATAATTTGTTTAGCAGCAGCGGAAATTGCCATCAAGCCTGAAGAGCAGGCCCGATCAATTGTTTGGCCTGAGGCGCTATAGGGTAGTCCAGCTGCAAGGGCAGAAAGTCGCGCAACATTCATACCGGCTGTTCCCGTTGTAAGAGCCGTACCAATGACAACATCCTCAATTTCTTCACCCTCTATGCTAGCGCGGGCCACAGCATGGGAAATAGCATGTCCCATCATGGTGGGGGATTTGATGTTATTCAATGCCCCACGAAAGGCCTTGCCAATAGGGGTGCGTGCCGTTGAAACAATCACTGCATCATTCATTTTATATTCCTTAAATCTTTTAGTTTTTTGCCTTCATTGGCTAATCTTTGCAATAAAGGCGCTGGGCTAAACCACATTTCACCGTAAGTTCCAAGGGATTTGTGATAGTGATTGATTGCCGATACTATTTTTTCTGGACCGATTTCATCGGCATATTGCATGGGACCACCACGCCAAATGGGAAAGCCATAACCGTTGGTATAGATCAGGTCACAATCACCAGACCGATAGGCGATTCCTTCTTCCAAAATATGAGCCCCTTCGTTAATCAACATGTAAACACAGCGCTCGATAATTTCCTTGTCGGTTATTTCCCGCCTCTCAATCCCCAGTTCTTCAGCAAGATTTTCGCAGATTTTGATTATCTCGGGATCATTGTGTTTTTCTCGGTCTTCATAAATATAAAATCCACGGCTAGTTTTTTGACCGTATCGCCCCAGTTCGTAAAGCTTGTCGCCGATGATTTGATAGCTGGGGTCACGGGATATTCTTTCCCGCTGTGCCTCTCGCACCAGATACCCCACATCAATTCCAGCCATATCACTCATGGAGCATGGCCCCATGGCAAAACCAAAGTCGGTTATAGCCGTATCTATTTGTTCTGGGCTCGCCCCCTCAAGCATTAACCGAAAAGTTTCGCGGATATAGGGCTCTATCATACGGTTGCCGACAAAACCAAAACAGACACCGACCACAACTGGTACTTTATGGATCATTTTTGCCATCTTGAGAGTGGTTAGAATAACATCATCCGCTGTTTTTTTCCCGCGTACCACCTCCAACAATCGCATCACATTGGCGGGGCTGAAAAAATGCAGGCCGATTACATCCTCTGGCCGACTGGTGGCGTGAGCAATTTCATTTACATCCAATGTGGATGTATTGGTGGCGAGTATGGCACCCGGCTTGCAAATCTTGTCTAATGCCTGAAAAACTTTCTTTTTGATGTCCATATTTTCAAAAACAGCTTCAACCACAAGGTCAACTTCCCGCAAGTCGTCATAGTTGGTTGTTGACTGTAAAAGCGCCATGCGCTGAGTGACCTGTTCGGGAGTCATACGGCCTTTCTTGGCGCTAATAGCATAGTTCTTTTCAATGAATCCTATGCCCCGTTCCAATGCTTCACTATTTAAATCAAGTATAATGGTTTCTATACCAGCATTCAGATAATTCATGGCAATGCCACCACCCATAGTCCCAGAGCCTATAATGGCGACTTTTTCGATTTGTCGGAGGCGCGTCTTAGGGTCAATCCCAGGAATCTTTCCAGATGCCCGTTCAGCAAAGAATAGATGTTGCTGGGCGCGGGCTTGCGACGTATCAAGGCAGTCAATAGCCAGTTCTAATTCCTTTTTTAACCCTTCTTCAAGGGGAAGACTGCAGGCAGCTTCAATAGCCTGAATACAGCGCTCCGGGGCATAGAAACCTCGGGTTCGTCGGGCAATAGACGCCCGAAAGTCTGCAAAATAATTTTCTGGAATTTCGTCTGTATTTACTTTGATTTGTGCGCAAGACTTTAAGGGGACGTCTTGGAAAATAAGTTCATTGGCATAATTGACGGCTGCGGTAATAAAGTCTTCTTCACCTTCGTGAATATGGTCGACCAATCCCGTTGACAGAGCTTGTGTAGCATCAATAGGTTTGCCAGATGTTATCATTTCTAGGGCTAGCCTTACGCCGCCCAGACGCGGCAGGCGTTGCGTGCCACCAGCACCGGGAATGATGCCCAGATTAACCTCTGGCAGAGCCATTTTTGCTTTGGGAGCCGCCATACGGTAATCACAGGCCATCGCAAGTTCTAATCCACCTCCGAAAGCAGTCCCATTAATTGCTGCAATGATGGTTTTTTTTGATTCTTCAAGTATCAAGCATATTTCGGGCAGGGAGGGCTTGGCAAACATTTTATCAGCATCATCGAATTCATTGATATCAGCACCAGCACAAAAAATTTCACAGCCAGATGTGATTATTATTGCCTTAACAGTATTATCATTTATGGCCTGTTCAAACCCTGACAATATTTTACGACGAACCGCAATATTTAGACCATTAACAGGTGGAGAATTTAACGTAATTAATGCTATTTCATTGATCTTTTTGTAACGTACAATTTCATTCATTTTTTTTCCAATTAATAACTTTTCACCGAAACAAACATGGCTTAAGGAATGTTCGGAGAATTTTAAACAAATATACAATCTACTATGCGGTTGGTCAACTAAACAATAGGTAAAATAAACTGATTTAATGTAAAGAGGGTATTGTCCGAACTTGGCGCTCGATACTTTGACTGGGCACCTATCCCCCACCTATCTTTCTTAAGGCAGGCGATTAATTCGATCAGCTATAGAAGGACTTAGTGCGTAAAACCAAAATGTGGTAGCATGGGACAATGATTAGATTAAGTGGGCCTGATTTTAGAATTCTGGCCCTAGAATAGAGACAAAAAACCTTATGATCCGTTTTCTATTACTTGTTTTCTGGTGCAATGCTTTGATAGGGCTTTGTCAAAGGAAACTGAAATTGGTCACAGAGGTATTTAGAAGCAAATGTCTTATGCCACGAATGTACGCCATTCAGTCATAGATTCTGAACGAAATTTCTTAAATGTCTGTCTGTTTACGAGGTGCCGTTCTCCGTTAAAATGGTTGCACCCCAAGGGCAGGCTACGCGCTATATTTGCGCATGAGTTGAGGTGAATTTTTGAAGGGTTTCTTCTTTTCTAAAGCCCTGCATGGCATATTCCCGTCGTCGGCTTGCGGGTTCTTGGCTAGGCTTCACTCAGCTTACGCGGTGCCACTGGCACCACGGTCATCCGAAAGCTAAGCCGACAAACTCCTCAGTGTCGGAAAGGCAGGTGGCTATTTTGACGTTCCGTCACCTTCGGTTCCTGCCCTATTGTTCAGCCATTGGCGCACATCTTGTTTGTCAGCGCACCCAAGTTCATTCATGGCGGCGCGATATGACCTTAATCTATCAGTCACAATAGATGTTGGCCTACCATAACGTTTTAGGAGTTTTTTCAATAGGTTGAGGGCAGATTTTTTATCTCTTCTCTTGGTTACGATGGTTTCCA